>JAVJOW010000021.1:0-168699 GCA_040216555.1 Arenibacter sp. | reverse complement strand
GGGCAAGTTCTTGAACAACAAGGAGAATGCCGAAAAATTGATAGCACAGGGAGAATATAAAAGATTGGATACCGATCCGGCAAAAACGGCCGCGCTGATGTTGACGGCCCAGGTAATCTACAATCTCGATGAAACAATTACCAAAGAATAACGATTATGGAAGAAGACAAAACAAATTCTGAAAATCCGCTTAAAGTAAACCGTAGACACTTCTTTTCGCAATTAAGTGTAGGAATCGGTTCTTTGGCTTTGGGCTCTTTGTTAATCCCGGACCTTTTTAAAGGTGGCCCCAAACCCTTAGCGAGTCAGCCATTGGGAATTCCCCATTTTGCCCCAAAGGCGAAAAGGGTAATCTATTTGTTTCAATCCGGGGCTCCGTCACAGCTGGAATCCTTTGATTATAAGCCTACCCTTATGAAGCGCATGGGAGAGGATTTGCCAGAATCTATTCGGAACGGGCAACGGCTTACCGGTATGACCTCTGGTCAGGATAAATTTCCTTTAATGCCTTCGGCTGCCAAGTTTGCACAACATGGTAAAAGTGGAGCTTGGGTAAGCGAATTTTTTCCACATATTGCCAAAATTTCCGATGAGATCTGTATAGTAAGGAGTATGCACACCGAGGCCATAAACCATGACCCCGCTATTACCTTTTTTCAAACGGGGAGTCAGCAATCGGGAAGACCAAGTATGGGCTCCTGGATGAGTTATGGGTTGGGAAGTGAAAACCAGAATCTGCCGTCTTTTGTGGTGCTTACCTCAAGAGGGAAGGGGAATAGTCAAGGATTATATTCCAAACTTTGGTCCAGTGGATTTTTGGACTCCAAGCATCAAGGGGTCTTGTTGCGCTCAGGGAAGGATCCGGTGCTGTATTTGAACGATCCCGATGGACTTTCCCGTTCCGATAAGCGCCATTTGTTGGACCATGTATCTTCACTTAATAAAATACATCATGTTGAAACTGGGGACGACGAGATAGAATCAAGGATTGCCCAGTATGAAATGGCTTATAGGATGCAAATGTCGGTACCCGATGTTATGGATATTAAGAAGGAACCAGAATCCATTATAAAATTATATGGGGAGGATTCCCAGGTCCCAGGTACCTATGCGGCCAATTGTTTGCAGGCCCGTAGGCTTGCGGAGAATGGGGTGCGTTTTATACAGTTATACCATCAGGGTTGGGACCAACACGGCAATCTGCCCAATGAAATGGCAGGACAGGCCAAGGATGTGGATCAGGCATCTGCAGCCCTTATCCTTGACCTAAAACAACGAGGCATGTTGGAGGATACCTTGGTTATTTGGGGTGGGGAATTTGGAAGAACCAACTATTGCCAAGGAAATTTTGATCCTAAAAACTACGGTAGGGACCATCACCCAAGAGCCTTTAGTATATGGATGGCTGGAGGCGGTATAAAACCGGGCATTACTTATGGGGAAACCGATGAATTTGGGTATAATATTGTTAAAAACCCCGTTCATATCAACGATTTCCACGCTACTATTATGAATAATCTGGGACTGGATCACGAACAATTAATTTATAAATATCAGGGACGTCGCTTTAGGCTTACAGATGTCGCCGGTAATGTTGTAAACGATATCTTAACATAGTATATGGCTCAAAAAAATAGTTCTCCTTGGGTCGATTATGTTATTTTCGGTCTTACTGTATTTCTTGTTTTCTGTTTAATTTTTGAATCTTTTATTGATCTTCCAAGCCTTGTAGCCTGGTTGGGACGCTGGCACCCTTTGATCCTGCATTTTCCCATTGTACTATTGCTGATGGCCGCCGTTATTGGCCTTTTCAATCAAATGGTTCCTAAGCTTTTGCTTACGGTTGCCACACTTTCCGCGCTGGTTACCGCTATTACGGGATTCTTTTTGGGAACGGAATCCGTACCTAAGGGCGACCTTCTTTTTTGGCACCAATGGATGGGGGCCGGGGTAGCTATTTTGGCAGTTGTATGGTATTGGGTGAGTACCAATCATTTACAGCAGACTTATTTGGTGAAAGGAATACAGGTAGTCTTGATTCTATTGGTTGGATTCACGGGACATTATGGGGGGATGATTACACATGGGGAAGACTTTTTGGCTTTGCCCAGAAGTAAGAAATTGGAAAAGATTCCTGAAAATCCATTGATTTATGAGCATATAGTATACAGGGTGTTGGACAATAATTGTATAGCTTGCCATAATCCAAACAAAACAAAAGGAGAGCTCTTAATGACCAATATAGACGAGCTTATTAAAGGGGGTGAAAGTGGACCCGCTTTGGTGGTTGGGGATCCTGGAAACAGTGAGCTCATCAGACGTTTACATTTGCCAGTGGAAGACGAGGAGCATATGCCGCCTGAGGGCAAGAAACCATTATCCGAGAACGAAATACAAATATTGGAACGTTGGATTGCTTTGGGGGCTTCCGATACCTTAAAATTAAGTCATTTGGATAACGATGAACCATTGGTGGGAATGGTCAGAAAAATGATGGACCCTGGAACAATAAATTCATGGGCAAAACTTCCCAAGGTAGCAGACAGTACTTTGCAGAATTTGGCCTCAGATTATGTTACCATTAAGAGGATTTCCAGTAATTCGCAGGCACTGAGCGTATCCGTGTACTTACCTCCAGAATACGATCCTAAAAATATTACGGATTTAAATCGGATTTCCAATAATATTGTTGAATTGGATTTGAGTGGAATCCCAATTGGCGAAAAGGAAATGGACCTAGTGGCCATGTGCAAGAATTTGGAATGGTTGGAGATAGATAGAACTCCTGTAACTGACACCGATTTCAAGAAGTTAATTGGTATTACAGGCTTAAGGGTCCTAAAGGCATATGAAACGGGCATTAGCGATGAAAGTGTTGCTGTTCTAAAGGATTTCAAGGACCTTAAAAGTCTTTATATATGGGAGACACAAATTTCTGAAGGGGGACTTGTCGAGCTGAAGGAAGCATTGCCCAATTTACATTTAGACCATGGAATTGATCCAGAACTAAAAATTCAATTTATAGAGAAAGATACTATTGTGGAGAGTAAAGAGTAATTTCGTAAACGGATTTACAATTTATCATCATAATCATGTCTAGAGCTTTGCACCTCCATTTTTTCATTAGTCTTTTTATCTTTCATTCTTTGCTTACAGCCCAATCAAGGTATGAGTATTCCCATCAGCAAATGGGTACTCAAATTGGTTTGGTGTTTTATGAAAAAGATGGGCAAAAGGCGGATTCCATAGCGCAATTGGTATTCAAAAGGATTGATGAATTGAATAGAACATTAAGTAATTATCTTCCAGAAAGCGAAATTAACCAGCTTAGCAAAAGGCCAAATATGAATGTGGCTTTAAGTGAGGATCTATTTCGTCTCATGAATATTTCAGTGAACCTTGCCAAAAGCACCAATGGTGCATTTGATATTACCCTTGGTCCACTTATTGAACTGTGGAAAAACGCTAGGGAAAATAGGCAAGTACCTTCAATAGCTGAAATAAAGACCGCACAACAAAGTACCGGTTATGGCAACCTGGAATTCCTGAACGGAAATATCATAAGGATAAAGCAAGAAGGAATGCAATTGGACGTTGGCGGGATTGGAAAGGGATTTGCTGCCGATGAGGCCATTAGCCTGTTGAAGAGGAATGGTATAAATGCGGCTTTGGTAGATATGGGAGGAGATGTTACTGTAAGTGAAGCCCCGCCCAATAAGGAGTTTTGGGTTTTGGGTTTTAGTTATTTCAATGAAAACGGGGAAGAAGTATTCCAAAAAATAAAGCTTAAAAATCAGGCCGTAGCTACCTCAGGGGATTTATATCAGTATGCCATTATAGATGGGAAGCGCTACTCGCATATCATCAATCCTAAAAATGGAATGGCGTTGAGCAATAATATCCAAGTGACGGTTGTAGCTCCCAATGGGACCATGGCAGATGCTTATGCTTCGGCCTTAAGTGTTTTGGGAATTGAGGAAGGTAGGAAAATTGTTCAGGAAACAACAGATTTAGAAGTGTTTATGGTGGAAGATATCCCAGGGGCATACAAACAGTGGAACAGTTCTGGATTTTTAAATTATATAGTTGAGGATTGAAATAAGATTACAAATAATTACGGGCTCCTTCCCCTGTTAGCAGAAGGTGTTCTGCTTCACCTCAAGTGACGTGGAACGGAAGGGGTGATTTGGGAGGGTCAATTTGTGCTAGGAGCTAAATCCCTTCCGTCTTTTGCCCAGAAAAAGGTCCAAAAGCCACCTTCCCTTGCCAAGGGAAGGAGCAAGAGCTATTGTTAAATTGAGGAAGTGAGCTATAGTTAAAGGAATAGAAAATGTAATAGAGTTCCTTCCCCTAGAAGGGGAAGGTGGACCACTCCACGTTGTAGTGGAGTGGGACGGAAAGGGTGATTTATGGAGGTAAAATTTATGTTCTGTGCTGGATCCCTTCCGTCTTTTGCCCAGAAAAAGGTCCAAAAGCCACCTTCCCTTGCCAAGGGAAGGAGCCAAATGATTATTATATTTGGGTGTGATATGAAGCCTAGAAAAATACATAATAGACCTGAAACCAAAATCAAAAGAATACAACTTCGAAAAAACCTGACTTCTGCAGAAGCCTTTCTTTGGAATGAATTGAAGAGCAAAAAATTGGAAGGCAGAAAATTTAGGAGACAACATAGTATTGGGAACTTTATCATAGATTTTTATTGCGCAAAGGAGAATTTGATAATAGAATTGGACGGGGAGGTACATAATAATGCAATAGCCATTGTTTATGACGAGAAAAGAACTGCCTTTTTTAATGAAAACGGTTTCAATGTTGTGCGTTGTGAAAATAAAATGGTTTTTGAAAACCTGCCAAGTGTTTTACAAGAAATACGCGAGAATTTTAGGAATAAAATAGAATAATGGGTTCCTTCCCCTAGCAGGTGAAGGTGGACCAGTCCACGTTTTAGTGGAGTGGGACGGAAAGGGTGATTTACGGAGGTTTAATTAAATACATTACTGGATCCCTTCCGTCTTTTGCCCCTGAAAAAGGTCCAAAAGCCACCTTCCCTTAGCAAGGGAAGGAGCGAAAGTTATTTTTGTTTTTAGGAAATACGGAATAATTTTAGAAATAAAATAGAATAAAGGGTTCCTTCCCCTAGTAGGGGAAGGTGGACCGGTCCACGTTTTAGTGGAGTGGGACGGAAAGGGTGATTTACGGAGGTTTAATTATGTACATTACTGGATCTCTTCCGTCTTTTGTCCCAAAAAGGTAGACGGATTTAAGTTGTAATTTTATGGCATAACAGAAGTTATATGAATAGTAAGGATAAAATAAAAAAATTGGCCCAGGCACATTTTGGCCAGTTTGTTAAGGTAAGGAGGCATCTGCACCAGCACCCTGAACTTTCCTTTAATGAGCATCACACCTGTGCCTATGTACGGGAACAGCTTTTGGCCATTGGGATTGCCGAAATTGAATCTGTTGCCAAAACGGGTTTATTGGCTACTATAAATGGAAAGACTTCAGGTAAGACCATCCTTTTAAGGGCAGATATGGATGCCCTTCCCATACAGGAAGAAAATGAGGTGGAATATGCCTCCCAAAATCCAGGAATTATGCATGCCTGTGGACATGATGTACATATGACTTCCCTCTTGCTGACCGCCAAAATTCTTTGGGAGCTCAGGAAATTATTTTCTGGAACGGTAAAACTATTATTTCAACCCGGGGAGGAACTTATGCCCGGTGGGGCCACCTTGGTGCTGAAAGAAACCTCATACAAGGCTATGGGCCCAATACCTCATTTAGGACAGCATGTTATACCAAATCTTCCTGCCGGAAAAGTAGGTTTTAGATCTGGACTGTTTATGGCCAGTATGGATGAAATTTATATTACCATTATTGGAAAAGGCGGTCATGCCGCGGTACCCGAAGAATGCATAGACCCTATTCTTATTGCATCCCATGTTATTGTGGCGGCCCAACAGGTGGTGAGCAGAATGGCATCACCCAAAACACCCAGCGTATTGTCCTTTGGTCGTATTATTGGGGATGGGGCCAATAATGTTATCCCGGACAAGGTAATTATTGAGGGTACTTTTAGGACTTATGACGAAGCATGGAGGACAGAGGCCATAGAAAAACTCACAAAGATGGTGAAATCGATTGCCGAAGGGATGGGAGCAGAATGCATTGTAGATATACCAAGGGGATATCCACATTTAAAAAATAACCCGGAATTGACGAATGCCATGAAGTTGAGTGCAATGGAATACCTTGGAGCTAAAAATGTGGTTGACCTGGATTTGTGGATGGCCGCCGAAGATTTTGCCTTTTATTCACAACAGAATCAGGCTTGCTTTTATTTGTTGGGCGTAGGGAATACGGAAAAAGGAATTACCTCCGGCTTACATACCCCAACCTTCAACATTGATGAATCGGCATTGGAAACAGGCGGGGGGTTAATGGCATGGCTGGCCATGGAAACATTGGTCTAGTCCGTTAATTAGTGTAAAGTTTCTACAGGGATAGGGGGCACTTATTGTTTTAGGATTATTGCAGTTTAAAACAATAAGGTAAATGAAGTGCTCATATCTGGTATGGATTTTACCTTTAACCCACCACCGTGCATACGTAAAATCTGTTTCGAAAGACTAAGTCCCACACCTGTACCTGATTTTTTAGTAGTAAAAAAAGGGACAAAGATCTCATTCATCAATTCAGGGGGTATCCCAGGGCCATTGTCTTTCACCTCAATATATTTTTGCCCTTCGGAATTGGTTCCAGCCATCAATTTTATATAACTATTTTTGCGATTGGAGAGTGATTGTAGGGCATTTTTGCACAAATTGATCAGAACCTGGGTTATTTGTTTTTCATCAATGAAGAGCTCCAAGTCTTGGATTTCCAAATCTAGTTCAATCGTAGTATTTGAAAACTCCTGATTTTGCCCAACGAGTAATTTGACCTTTTCCAATAATTCAATTGCACGAACAATTTTCTTGTCCGGAACAGGAACGTTTAAAAAGCTTCTATAAGATTGCACAAAACCCATTAAATTGGCACCTTGATCTTTTATAACCTCCAAACCTTTTATGGTCGTTTCCATCCTTTTTTGATATTCAGAGTCGCTTTTGGCCAATGTTCCTCCCTTTTCGTGATATTTTAGAATGGAATCGGAAATAGAAGTTATGGGGGTAATGGAATTCATGATCTCGTGTGTCAACACCCTAATAAGTCGTGTCCAAGATTCCGTTTCTTTTTCGTCCAACTCCTGGTGTATATCTTGTATAACTACCAATAGCAATTCTTGTCCATCCAAATTAAAAGATGAGGATTTAATTGCCAAATCAATTTTTTCACGCTCATTGGTCAATGGGAACACTCGGCGTTCAAAAGGCCTTAATTCACTAAACAGTAGATATAGGTTTTCATCAATTTGGGATAATTGCTTTATGTGGTTAAGGGGAGTATAATTCAACATAAGCTCCAATCTGGGGTTGGCAAACAGAATATGTCCTTTATCATTGATCGCCAGTATGCCTATGTCCGCCTGTTTTAAAATTTCTTGATAAAACCTTTCTTGGGTCTGGTTTTTCAGGTGTATCCTCTGAATCATTTCATTGAGCATATTGAGGCTGTGATTAAGCTCTTCAAGGGACTTGACACTCAATTTTTCGGGAAACCTAAGGGTGAAATCTTCATTTTTTATGGCATCAAAGAAATATGCTATTTTTCTATTGGTCTCATTTACATATTTAATTAAATAATACGCGTGGAATACTAGGACAATTAGCATTAAAATAGCATAAACATAATTGTTCCCAACCATGAGAAAAGCAAACAATAAGGCAGTAGCCGCAATAAAGATTACCCTGCCTATGGTCTGGAAATAAAAATTTTTACTCAGCATTATTATCCTGCTTTTTAATTTTGTTATAGAGTGTTTGCCTGGATATTCCCAATTGTGCGGCAGCGGCACTGTAATTTCCATCATTATTGTGCAGGGCGTTTTGGATCATAATCTCTTCCATTTCCTCCAAAGTCTTTGGCCCAACCTCTAAAGTCGTGGACGACTTTGTATTCAATATAAAGTCAGTAGGTTTTAGAATATTTCCTTCACATAAGATCACTGCCCTTTCCATGGTATGTTGCAGTTCCCGTACATTGCCCGGCCAAGAATATTGCTTTAATTTTTCTTCTGCAATATGGTTTATTCGAAGTCCGTGCTTGGCATATTTGGAACTAAATTTCTTTAAATAGAAATCTGCCAATACCAAAATATCATTCCCTCTGGCGCGTAAGGGAGGTACCTCTATATGTATGGTATTAATTCGATATAAAAGATCTTCCCGAAACAGCCCATCGGTTACCATTTGTTCCAAATTGCAATTGGTAGCGCAAACCAAGCGAATATCTACCGGAATGGACACATTGGAGCCCACCCGCACTATAACCTTATTCTGAATGGCCGAAAGCAATTTAGCCTGCATTTGCAGTGAAAGGTTTCCAATTTCATCCAGAAACAGTGTTCCTCCATTGGCTGCTTCAAATTTGCCAATTCTATCCTCCTTGGCATCGGTAAAAGATCCTCTTTGGTGGCCGAACAACTCGCTTTCAAACAAATTTTCTGAAATTGAGCCCATATCCACAGCAATAAAAACCTCATTTTGTCTAGGGGACATTTTGTGCAACTGACGGGCAATGAGTTCCTTTCCAGTGCCATTTTCACCCGTAATCAGAACATTCACATCGGTTTTGGCAACCTTATTGGTGAGGTTCAATACGGTGCTCAAGGCCTTGGAATTACCAATAATATAATTCTTGTCCTGATTAATGACCTGTTTTAAATTACTTTCCTTTTGTTTAAGTTGATTTATTTCCTTTTGAGAATTGCGAAGCATATATGCCGCCTTCACAGTGGCCAAAAACTTGTCGTTGTTCCATGGTTTTAAAATGAAGTCAGATGCTCCTTCCTTCAAAGCCTGGACTGCCAATTCCACGGCACCATAAGCGGTCATCATGATAACTGCGGTCAATGGGGCTTTTTTTTTGATTTCCCTTAACCAGAACAAACCCTCGTTACCCGTATTTACACCTGCCGAAAAATTCATATCCAGGAGCACCACATCAATTTTCTCCAAATCTGGAAAGGATGATATCCGATTCGGATTGGAAATGGTGCTAACGTTGGAATATTCAAATTGCAATAGTATTTCCAAAGCGCTCAGGACACTTTTATTGTCGTCTATTACAAGGATCTTTGCATCTACCATAATTTTATCAATTTTGGAGATTTAAAACTACAAAACAGACTTTTTAAAACACAAAAAGTGTCAAGATATTGGACACTTTGTGTACATATATTTTACGGTTAAATATCATAAATATAGCATATAATTTTTAACCATCTAAAAATCAGCAATATACAATAATGGCACGAACTTAGAATACAGCTAATGGTCCGAAGGTTTTTAGATTACCTGCCAGTGACTTTTTTAAATGTAATGGTATTATGGGTTATAAGAAAGGAAAATTATTTTTTCTATTGATGTTGTTCAGCATGTATCTCCAAGCACAAGAGAACTGGACCTTGGATAATTGCATCTCTTATGCTTTCGAGCATAATCTTACTTTGCTTGATTATCAATATCAAGAAAGTTCTGTTAAGGAGAGTTATAATCAGGCTATAAGGGACCTGCTTCCAAGGGTAAACGGTTTCGCCGATTATAATATTAGATATGGTAGATCTACGGACCCCTATACCAATGATATAGTAGATACCGATTTTTTCTCCAATGGTTATGCCCTTAATGCCTCTATCGATCTATTTCAGGGATTCCAAAAGATCAATACGATCAAGGCAAGAAAGCTTGTGTTTAAGGCCACCCAAGAAACAGCACAACAACAGCGTTTTTTATTGGCACTTAGAGTCATGACTGCTTTTCATGATATTCAGTATTACGAAGGTCTTTTGGCAATCTCCAAGGAGCAATTGTCCATCTCGGAAGCGAACTTTAAATTGGCCAAGAAACAAATTGAACTTGGACTGAAAGCCGGCGCGGATCTATATGAGGCAGAATCCATATTATTTTCCGACCAATTGGATGTTACTCAAAGTGAAAACCAATTACAGGCAGCCAAGCTTAGCCTGATACAGGAAATGAATTTGGAAAACGCGAATACCATTCAACTAAACCCGGTAGCTACCAATACAAGCATAGAAACCCAAAAGGACACAGATAGTATCTACGAAAAGGCAAAGGACTTTGTTCCCCTGCTAAAAGCACAAAGATATAGAATGGAGGCTGCCCAAAAGGAAGTTGGCATTGCCAGGGGAAGGCTTTACCCCTCACTCTCTTTTGCAACGGGCTACGGTACCGGATACTATGAAACTACAAGGGACACCCTTGGCGTTACTATTCCGTTCAAAACCCAGATTAAGGACAACGCCTCCAGATTTGTTGGTTTTTCACTTAGTGTTCCGGTTTTTAATGCCTGGACTACCCGATCCAACATAAAACAACAAAAGATTGCTTTGAAAAGGGAGCAGAATAATTTGGAAATACAGGAGCAGGAAATATTTAAGGCCATACAACAATTGGTACAGGAGGAGAAGGCACTACAGGTTGAACTCATCCAAAGCGAAAAACAAATTCTGGCACAAGAACAGGCTTTTGGTGTGGCACAAAAGAAATATGAAAAAGGCTTGTTCACGATAATGGAACTAAACCTTGCCAAATCCATGTTCGCTACCTCGCAAAATAAAAATTTACAGGTAAAACAACTACTTCAAATCAACCAGAATACGCTGTCATTTTACCAAGGCCTGCCTATTTTTAACATAAAAAGCATCAATTAAAATGGATATACAATTAGAAAAAAAGAAAGGACTTCGACCAAAACACTATGGGTACATAGCTCTTGGGATTTTACTGCTCTTTGTAGGTTGGAGAATGATATCCGGAACTGCGGGAAGTACCTTTAGGACTGAAAAGGACAAATTGTCAATTTCGGAGGTAATCCAGGGCAAATTCGATGATTACATAACCATTAATGGGACGGTAGCGCCTATTGCTACTATTTATATGGATGCCTACGAAGGTGGGAGGGTTACTGAAAAATTGATTGAGGAAGGGGCCATGGTAAAACAAGGGGATATCATTCTAAAATTGGAAAATATAGGCCTTTACGAACAAATTTTGAATAGTGAAAGTAATCTAGCCTTAAAACAGAACGATCTTAGGTCTACGAAACTAACTTTCGACTCCAGACAGGTGGAAGGAAGAAAGTCATTGGCCAATGCGCAGTACGAACTCACAAAGTTGAAGCGAAATTTTGAACAAAACCAAGAATTGTTCGATGAGGAGTTAATTTCGAAGGAAGCCTATTTAATTTCAAAAGAAAACTTTGAGCTTTCCAAGAAGCAATATGACATAGTCAAATTACAGACTGAACACGATGACGAAATGCGTAGTACCTCCTTGGCAGGCTTGGATACCGATTTGGAGCGTATGCGCAAGACATTGACTATGGTATACGAACGTCTGGACCATTTAAACGTAAGGGCGCCTGCAGATGGACAATTGGGTTTTTTGGATGCCGAAATAGGGCAGAATATTGGCCAAGGTGAACGTATTGGGCAGGTCAATGTACTTACGGACTATAAGGTAGAGGCGGATATAGATGAGCATTATATAGATCGAGTGAAGCGGGACTTAAATGCCACTTTTGAACGGAATGGAACGGAGTATACTCTAAGGTTACGGAAGGTATATCCCGAAGTGCGAAATGGTAAGTTCAAGGTAGATTTGGTTTTTTCGGGGGACAAGCCCGAGAATATTCGTGCGGGTCAAAGCTATAATATAAAACTACAGTTGGGTGAATCCAGTGATGCCTTACTATTGCCCAAGGGTAGCTTTTTTCAAAGTACTGGGGGACAATGGATTTTTGTTGTGGATTCGGATGGCAATCAGGCCTTAAAACGAAATATCAGGATAGGAAAACAAAACTCCAGATACTACGAAGTATTGGACGGATTGGAAAATGGGGAAAAAGTTATTACCTCCAATTATGACCATTTTGGTGAGGCCGACCATATAGTTTTAAAATAAAATTAAAAAATATTTAACCAAAACTGTCACAAATGGGCAGTTTAGGACGTCAATTATATAACGCATAAACCCTTTAGAATGATACAAATACAGAATCTTAAAAAAAGTTTTAGGACCGAAGAGGTAGAAACTTTGGCGCTGAACAACGTTAACCTCAAAGTTCAAGATGGGGAATTTGTGGCCATTATGGGACCTTCCGGCTGTGGAAAATCTACCTTGTTGAACATAATAGGCATGCTGGACAACCCAACCTCGGGGAGCTACCAATTTGCAAGCCATGAGGTGGGACATTTAAAGGAAAATCAGCGTACCCAATTGCGCAAAGGCAATTTGGGCTTTGTCTTTCAAAGTTTCAACCTGATAGACGAACTCACTGTCTACGAAAATGTGGAATTACCGTTGATCTATCTTAAAATGAACAAGAGTGAACGCAAGCAAAAGGTAATGGAGGTATTGGAACGAATGAAGATAGCTCATCGGGAAAAGCACTTTCCACAGCAACTTTCAGGAGGACAGCAACAGCGTGTTGCCATTTCTAGGGCCGTTGTTACCAATCCAAAATTGATTTTAGCAGATGAGCCCACCGGAAATCTGGATTCCAAAAATGGGATAGAGGTAATGAATCTGTTGACTGAATTGAACCAGGAGGGAACTACCATTGTCATGGTAACCCACTCGGACAGGGATTCTCACTATGCCCATCGTATAGTTAACCTCTTTGATGGACAGATAGCCACGGAGAGCCACAATAGGGCAGTTGGCGCAATGCGATAGAATAAGTGAGATACGAGTACAAAAATGAAACCTATCAAGACTTGGAATCCCGGCAAGTTTATATGAAAGGGAGAGTTTATTCATCAATCAATCAATTCACGTAGGATATGATCCGCATCAAAATGAGGTATTATGTTTAAAAATCATCTCAAAATAGCTTGGAGGAGTCTAAAAAGGCAACCTTTTTTTACCTTCCTTAATACTTTTGGACTAGCCATAGGTATGGCCGGAGGGCTGCTCATCTCATTATACATCTATGATGAGATGAATTTTGACACCATGTTCAAAGATGCCGACCGTATTTATAGAATAAATTCGGATATAAAGTTCGGTGGTAAAACGATGATGTCCGCTGAAGTTGGTGCTCCTATGGCCGCTGCCATCAAAAATGATTTTCCCCAAATAGAGTCTGTAACAAGAATAAGAAATCGAGGGAGTCTGCTGTTAAGAAAGCAAGGTACTGAAGCCAATACCAAAGAATCCAATGTGGCTTTTGCGGATTCAACGTTCTTTAGAATGTTTGGCATTGAATTGCTTGTAGGTGATGTAAACTCTGCCTTGACCCAACCTAATACCTTGGTACTAACTAAATCGGCGGCGGAAAAGCACTTTGGTGTAAATAATGCCTTGGGTCAACAGCTTTTGCTGAATAACACCGACACCTATACCGTAACTGGAGTTATCGCCGATTTCCCTAAAAACTCAATGTTTAGAGACCACGACGTTTTAATGGCCATGGCTGGGTTCGATGACGCACGGCAAATGCTATGGACCAGTCATAACTACTTCACATTTATAAAATTGTTGCCGGGGGCGGATATTGCTGATTTTCAAGCTCCCTTACAATCGATGTTGGAAACATATATCTTCCCATATGTGCAGAATTTCTATCCGGGTATCACTGCGGAATCTTTTGAGGCATCCGGAAATTATTTGAAGTATAACACCATTGCTTTGACCGATATCCATTTGTATTCCAACCGGGAGATAGAGCTAAGTGCCAACAGCAGTATTCAAAATGTCTATATTCTTTCCTTTATTGGTTTGTTCTTAATCCTTTTGGCCAGTGTCAATTTTATGAATTTGTCAACGGCCCATTCCCTAAAAAGGGCCAAGGAGGTAGGCATCCGAAAAACGTTGGGTTCCAACAAGTCGGAACTGGTACGGCAATTTTTGATCGAAGCAGGGTTGATTTCCTTTATTTCATTGATAGTGGCTATTGGTATCGCCATAATGGCCCTACCTTTTTTCAATGACCTTTCTGGAAAGGCCATTTCGATACCGTTCGTAAATCCTGTTTTCTGGATAATCCTGATAGTCGCCGTAACTTTTCTAGGTCTTTTTTCCGGAAGTTACCCTGCATTTTTTATGTCGAGGTTTGTGGCTGCCAAAGTTCTCAAAGGCGGGGGGGAGAATAGCATTGGCGGGGGAAAGATCCGAAATTCCTTGGTCGTATTCCAATTTGCCATTTCCGTTCTATTAATAATTAGTACCCTAGTGGTCTTTCAGCAGTTGAAATACATTCAAAGCAAGGACCTTGGTTTTGCCAAAGATCAGGTCTTGCTTATCGAGGATGTCCATGCCGCGGGTAACCAGGTACAATCCTTTAAGGAGGAAGTTATGCAATTGGGCCAAGTGGAAACTGCAACCTTGACCGGCTATTTGCCCACACCTTCTTTCCGCAATGACAATTCCTTTTTCAAGGAAGGTTCAACAGAACAGGAAAATGCCCTGCAAATGCAGAATTGGGTGGTAGACCATGACTATTTAAAGACCATGGACATGCAGCTTATTGCAGGAAGGAATTTTGATAAACGCTTCCCAACTGATTCCACCGCTACTATACTTAATGAGTCTGCGGTTGCCAAATTGGGGCTAACGCCTGAAGAAGTATTGGGGACACGGGTTTCTGGTGATCTTGGTGTAGAAAGCCCAGTATTCTATACCGTGATTGGGGTGGTCAAAAATTTTCATTACGCATCTCTCCGGGAAGATATAGGCTCTTTGGGCTTATTTCTCGGAAATTCTACAGGTTCTTTGGCCATTAGGTTAAAAGCTGGCGATTTTTCAAATGTTATAGCCAATATTGAAAATATATGGAACAAAGTGGCACCTGGCCAGTTGTTCAGCTACCGTTTTATGGAAGATTCTTTCAACACGACTTACCAAGCAGAGCAAAAATTGGGACGTATTTTTGTAGTATTTACCATACTATCCATTTTGATTGCCTGTCTTGGGCTATTTGGCCTTGCGGCCTTTAATGCCCAAAAGCGTACCAAGGAGATTGGCATACGAAAAGTGTTAGGGGCAAGTGTTGGCCAAATTAGTTATCGCCTTACGACCGACTTTTTAAAAATGGTGGGGATTGCAATTGTTATTTCCCTGCCCATTGGCTGGTACCTCATGAACAAATGGCTCGAGGATTTTACCTATAGAATAGAAATTGGTTGGTGGGTATTTATTCTGGCGGCATTCTTGGCAGTTGGGATAGCAATACTTACAGTTAGCTATCAAAGTATTAAAGCGGCAATAGTGAATCCAGTAAAAAGTTTGCGAACAGAATAATTAAATAACCATGAATAGTTGTCCCTAGGCAATAAGCAATTACAATGAATGGAGAGCAGTGTAAAGTTATTTGGAAATGAACATATCCAGACTACAGTGAATGACTAGATATTGAAACGAATATCATCGATCATCATCAAATCAAAAAACGAAAACCATGTTTAAGAATTATCTAAAAATTGCTTGGAGGAATATTAGTAGAAATAAATTGCATTCGGCAATTCATATTTTTGGTTTGGCGATAGCTTTTTCCGTCTGTATCCTTTTGTTTTTAACGGCTTATTTTCATCTGAGTTTTGATTCATTCCACAAGGATAAGGCACAGTTGTATAGAACCTCCCGTGTAATACACAGTTCCCAAGGTATCGAAATGAGTTCCCAAATGCCTTTGCCTGCCGCTACTGCTTTAAAGGCCGATATTTCGGAAGTGGAGAATGCCATTGTAGTAAATATGGGGATGCCTGAGAACTTTTCATATGAGGAAAAAAATATTGAACGGGTGGTTATTAGGACCGATCCCGATTTTTTTGAAGTATTCAATTTTCCAGTACTTAGTGGTAATGGTAGTTCGGCACTTTCCGGTATTCAGGACATCGCTCTAAGTGAAAGTACGGCCAAGGCTATTTTTGGAGATTTGGACCCCATTGGGAAGGAGTTAAAAATAGGCAGGGGGGAGGAAGTGGCATATTATACGGTCACCGCCGTGGTAAAGGATTGCCCAAAAAATTCCAGTATTAGATTTGATGCCATTGCCCGGATCCAATCGCTTCCCAATTATGGCAAGCTTCAAAATGATTGGGGCTCCAACGGATCAAGTGTTTTTATAAAGGTTTCCCCAAATAGCGACCCACAAAAAGTTGCAATGAAACTCGAACCTTTTGTGGAAAAATACTATCCCGATCAATTGGAACAACTTAGGGCCGACCATCCAGAAGTAAAGCAACCCTCTGAGTTAATGAGTATAAATCTCACCAATATTAATGAGGTTCATTTTTCTGGGGACCGAGGTGCTCCCAAGCTATTGGTATATGCCCTCATGTCCTTAGGGGCATTTATTCTGTTGATCGCCTGTTTTAATTTTGTGAACCTTAACATGGCCAACTCCTTTAAAAGAAGTCGTGAACTGGGAGTAAGGAAAACACTTGGAGCATATAAAGGGCAACTTTTTATGCAGTTATGGGGAGAGGCCTTTTTGCTTTATTTTATTGGATTTATGCTGGGACTGGGCCTCGCTTCCCAATTGATACCAGCCTTTAATGCCCAATTTGGTGGCAGTATAGAAATTACAGCCCTATTCCAGCCCACTTTTTTGGTAATTATTTTCGGGGTCTTTTTATTGGTAACCCTGATTGCCGGTGGATACCCTGCCTTAAAGATGGCCGATTTTAATTTGGTTGGCGTTTTAAAGGGCAAGATCTCCACCAGGAGACCGGGAGCCCTGCGCAATGGTATATTGGTAAGTCAGTTTGCTATTTCCAGCCTACTAATCTCCATAAGTTGGATAGCGGGCAAACAATTGGATTTTTTACGGGAAGTACCCATAGGTTTTGAAAAGGAGCAAGTAATAAGTATTCCTGTAGGTTTCCAACAAGACGGTAGGAAAATATTGGCGCGTATGCGGAACGAACTTGTAAATGATCCCAAAATTGTTTCCATTACTGGAACAGGCGGTAATTTAGGCAGGGGCTTGGATCGGGTTACCGTTAGGTCCACAGTGGGGTTCGACTATAAACAGAACCAGGTTTCGGCCGATTGGCTCTTGGCAGATTATGATTTTTTAAAGACTTTGCAAATTCCCATAATCAAAGGAAGGGATTTTGATCCTGCCTTTGCCACAGATACTGTAAATGCTTTTGTGGTTACCGAAAGTTTTGTAAAGGCTATGGGGGAACCTGACCCTATTGGCAAATATTTTGGAGGGGAAGAAGCAGGATTGGGGAATAGGATCATAGGTGTAATACCGGATTTCAATGCCTATTCCCCGTCCGAAAAAGCATATCCAATTGCCATTCATCTATCGGCAACTGAACGTATAAATTATATTTTCCTAAAAGTCAAATCGGATAATCCACAGTTGGTAATGGACCATGTCGCTTCAGTTTGGGAGAAACTTACGGACAATTCCCTCTTCAACGCTTCATTTTTGGATGAGAACCTGCAGGCCTGGTACGAGGGCGAAATTATTATGACCACAGTCTTCAGTATTGCATCGGTCATAGCCATATTCCTTTCCTGTTTGGGTCTTTTTGCCATTTCACTAATGGTTATAGAATTGAGGACCAAGGAAATTGGTATTCGGAAAGTTATGGGGGCATCGGTAAAAAGTATCGTTGGCATGATATCAATACACTTTTTAAAATTGGTATTGCTCAGTCTTTTAATTGCGATACCCTTGGCTTGGTATGCCATGCAAACTTGGATCGAGAATTATGAGTATCGTATTAGGATCGATCCGCTCACATTCCTAGGGGTGGGCACTATGGTTGCAGTGGTAGCAGTGATTACCGTTAGTTTTCATACTATAAGGGCAGCAATTGTTAATCCAGTAGAAAGCTTAAAATCAGAGTAAAAAGTAAGCAGTAATCAATTGGCATTGAGAAGTGGACAATTAATTTAAAATGAATAGTAACCAGAATATATTCAACAGTGAAAGGCTAAAAATTTAAACGCATATCATCAATCATCATCAAATCGAAAAACGAAAACCATGTTTAAGAATTATCTGAAAATCGCTTGGAGGAACCTTTGGAACAACAAGGGATATACTGCCATTAATGTAGGTGGACTGGCAATGGGTATGGCCGTAACCCTGATCATAGGTCTTTGGATCCAGGACGAGCTGTCCCACAACAATTACTTTTCCAAAAAGGAGAAGATCGCCCAGGTTTTTCAATCACAGACTTTTAATGGAAATACGGGTACGGGTCCAGCTATCCCCAGACCTTTGGAAAAGGCTTTAAGGGATGGTTATGCAGACAATTTCAAATATCTGGTCATGTCATCCTGGAACATATCAAGATATTTAAAGTACAAGGACAAGAGCCTTTCCAAAACCGGAAATTTCATGCAGTCCGAAGCTCCTGAAATGTTGGATCTTAATATTCTGAAGGGGGAGAAAGATGGCTTGCGCGAGCTAAACTCAGTAATGCTGTCCGAATCGGTCGCCTATGCACTTTTTGGAACTGAGGAACCCATTGGCAAGACCTTACAGGTTAACAATCAATATGATGTAATGGTGACTGCGGTATATGAGGATATCCCTTTTAACAATTCGTTTCATGATGCGGAATTCTTAATGCCTTGGGACAAAATGATCGCGACACAAGAATGGATGAAGAATGCGGAAGATCAATGGGGAAACAACTCTTTTCAGATGTTCGTTCAGATTGCCGATAATACCGATATGGAAAAAGTTACCGAGGCTATTTTGAACGTGAAGAAAGATCTGAACGAAGATACGGCTGAATTCAATCCACAAATATTTCTATTTCCCATGAAAGACTGGTACCTGCGCGGTAATTTCGAAAACGGAAAGCAGTCCGGAGGGAGAATAAAATATGTATGGCTCTTCGGAATAATTGGGGTGTTCGTTTTGCTTTTGGCCTGTATTAATTTTATGAACCTAAGCACGGCAAGATCGGAAAAACGGGCGAAAGAAGTGGGGATAAGAAAATCCATAGGTTCACAAAGAAATCAATTGATCAATCAATTTTTGAGCGAATCTTTTATGGTAGTATTGTTCGCTTTTTTTATTGCTGTCGTAATCGTTCTTTTATCCTTAAACGGATTTAATGACCTTTCCAAAAAGGAAATTTCCTTTCCATGGAAAAATGGTACTTTTTGGTTGACCTCGCTGGTCTTTATTGTGTTTACTGCATTGGTAGCGGGTAGTTATCCGGCATTGTATTTATCCTCGTTCAAACCTGTTGATGTTTTAAAGGGAACTTTTAAAGCTGGCAAGTACGCAGGATTGCCAAGAAAAATATTGGTGGTACTTCAATTTACGGTTTCGGTGGCTTTCATTATCGGTACCGTAATCGTTATGCAACAGATCAACCATGCTAAAAACCGTCCTATTGGTTATAATAAGGACGGACTGATTCAAATACCTACTTTCAGTCAAGATTTCGAAGGTAAATACGATTTAATGCGCAGTGAGTTTCTAAGCTCGAACGCTGTAATTGAAATGTCGGCTTCCAGTAGTCCAACCACGCAGATCTGGTCCAATCGTAGTGGATTTGATTGGGAAGGCAAGCCCGATGGTTTTCAGGAAGATTTGGCATGGACAGAAGTAACGCCCGAATACGCCAAGTCTTTGGGGATGAAAATTGTGGAAGGCCGTGATTTTTCCAGAGAGTTCGCTACCGATTCCAACGCTGTGTTGATCAACCGAACGGCAGTAAAATATATGGGCATCACGGATCCCGTTGGCAAGTTCTTAAAAGATGATGATGAAGAAGACCCGGGACCACCATTAAAAATTATTGGAGTAGTAGAAGATATGATTACACAATCCCCTTATGAGCCAGTTAAGCAAGGCCTTTATGTTTTTGACAAACATGGGAACTCCAGTTTCTATAATTTAAGATTGAATCCAAATCAAAGTGCCAGCCAGAATATTGCCATCATAGAAGGGGTATTCAAAGAACATTTTCCGGATCTTCCTTTTGAGTATGATTTCGTGGATAGCGAATACGGAGCAAAATTTGCCTCAGAGGAACGGATTGGGACACTATCCGGAATTTTTACTGCTTTGGCCATTTTAATCAGTTGTCTTGGTTTATTTGGGCTAACCTCTTTTGTTGCAGAGCAGCGCACCAAAGAAATTGGGGTTAGAAAAGTATTGGGGGCAACCGTGTTCAACGTTTGGGGTATGCTGTCAAAGGATTTCCTTAAACTGGTCATCATCTCTTGTTTCATTGCAATACCTATTGCCTATTATGTAATGAACGGCTGGTTGCAAGATTATCCCTATCACATGCTTCTTGAATGGTGGATTTTCGCCTTGGCCGTTTTCGGTGCCATGATGGTAACGGTTATTACGGTAAGTTTTCAAGCCATTAAGGCAGCAAATTCGAATCCGGTGAAAAGTTTACGGACGGAGTGAGAAAGTGCACAGTGGCAGTGAACTGTACATTATCGTAGTAGAAAGAAAAACTATAGATGTGCGATAAATACCGTAGACATTAAAAAATAAATCAAAATCCAAACCCGTTCCCCCTCCCAAGGATGTGGAATAGGGGAGGAAGAAAAATAAGCATTATGCTAAAAAACTATCTAAAAATCGCTTGGCGAAGTATTAAAAGCGAAAAGCTCTTCACGTTCATAAAGGTTGGGGGCTTTGCTATGGGTATTGCTGCTTGTCTATTAATTGCATTATTCATTAATGACGAACTCAGCTATGACCAACAATACCAAAATAAGGATCGCATTTATAGGGTTGTCTTACAAGGTATAATGGATGGTGAGCTAAGAAAGAGTGTTCATTTTCAATTGCCTTTTGCTGATGCCCTACAATCCGATTTTCCGGAGATAGAAAAGGCAGGGAAAATTAATATGAGCGAGCTCTTTGGGGCAGGTAAAAGGGGGCTGCGCCTGGCTGGCGAATCCCAGAACAATTTTGAGGACGGATTTGTATTTGCCAACCAGAACATCCTTGAAATTCTAGAGATCTCCTTGGAACAAGGCAATGTTGAGGAGGCCTTGAACCAACCTGGAAATATGGTAATTTCCAAATCCAAGGCAGATAAATATTTCCCTCAGGGTGATGCATTGGGCAAGACCATTGTTTTGGATGATAATCCCTCAAGACCTTATACTGTTACAGGCGTAATGCCAGATTTTCCCAAGAATTCCCACCTCCAGTTTAGTTATTTATTACCCATAGAGGATACCAACATGAGCTGGACCAATCAGAATTACTTTACCTATGTTCTGGTCGATGAAAATACCAATATTCCGGCTTTGGAGAAAAAAATGTTTTCCATTATGGAAAACTACGTAATTCCTGCCCAATTGGCCCGTGGTCGTGCACCCGATTTTATCGAAATTCTTAAGACGATAGAATATAAATTACAGCCTATAACTGATATTCATTTAAGATCGGACCTTGCCATGGGTGATGGTCTAAAACATGGCGATATTCGTTTTGTTTGGCTCTTTGGAGCCATTGCAGGGTTTGTTTTATTGCTCGCCTGCATTAATTTCATCAACCTTTCTACCGCCAAATCGGCCAATAGGGCCAAAGAAGTTGGTTTGCGCAAAACAGTGGGAGCGTTTAAGAGTAATTTGATTGCGCAATTTCTTACCGAATCGGTGTTGTTCAGTATAATCTCTTTTATGTTGGGGCTTATGTTGGCCTGGACCTTGTTGCCCGCCTTTAATTCTATTGCGGCAAAATCTATTTTATTTCCCTGGGAGGTGTGGTGGTTTGTACCGCTTATGGTAGCTTCTGCGCTGTTTATCGGAATCTTGGCAGGAATGTACCCTGCATTTTATCTCTCTGCCTTTAGACCTGTAAGTGTGCTGAAAGGCAGCCTAAGTGTTGGCAGTAAAAGCGGGAAGCTGAGGAGTGGGTTGGTAGTGTTTCAGTTTGCCACATCGGTAATCCTGATTATCGGGACACTGATCATTTACAAGCAAATGGATTATATACAGCACAAAGAATTGGGTTATGACAAGGAGCAGGTGGTTGTTTTGGAAGGGGCCAATATCCTAGGAAACAAATCGGAGAGTTTTAAGGAACAACTCTTACAGCTTCCCCAAGTAAAAACTGTAACAATGAGCGATTATTTGCCGATAGAGGGTGCCAAAAGAAATGGCAATACTTTTAAAAAGACAGGGGAGGGCATCGAAGATCGTGGGGTTCCTGCACAGATTTGGCGCGTGGATTATGATTATATAAAAACTTTGGGAATTAAAGTGAAGGAGGGCCGTAATTTTTCAAAGGAATTTGCCTCTGACTCTCTTAATTCCATGATAATCAACGATCAAATGGCGCATGAACTTGGTTATGAAAATCCCATAGGAAAGCATATAAATAACGGAATGGATTGGACCATTGTGGGGGTCGTACAGGACTTTCATTTTAAATCCCTGAAAGAAGATATAACTCCGCTTAGTCTTGTTATTGCCAATAATGATAGTGGTGCTATTTCAGTAAAGATCAAGTCGGGCAATATCGGGGCGTCCCTGGCCTCCATTGAAGCCATTTGGAATAAAAATGTGCCCAACCAAACCTTTGCATATTCCTTTTTGGATCAAAAATTTAGCCAAATGCACGAAGATGTGGAGCGCATGGGGAAAATATTCAACAGCTTTGCCTTGTTCGCAATTCTAGTGGCTTGTTTGGGACTCTTTGCTCTTTCTGCCTTTATGGTGGAACAGCGGAAAAAGGAAATAAGCATACGGTTGGTTTTGGGGGCTCCCTTTAAAAGTATCTATGAACTGTTGACATTGGATTTTTTAAAATTGATTCTTTTGGCCATTGTTATTGCAATACCCTTAGGATGGTATATGATGAACCGATGGTTAGAGGATTTTGCCTATAAGATTAAAATTGGATGGGAAATATTCGTCATTGCTGGCGGAATAGCTTTGATTATTGCGGTCGCGACTATTAGTTATCAGTCTGTGGGAGCTGCCTTGATCAAACCTTTAAAAAGTTTAAGAACAGAGTAAACATCAAGTATTAATTAATGTTCACTTCGTGACATCAGTCTGGAGTTTACCCCTAAGGAGAACAATGTAAAAGGAAGAAAGTTAAAGCCAAGGAGAAACATTCACTTCTTCTTAAAAAGGATTAAAGGAAAGTACATCAACCGAATAAAAAGAAATGCTATATGCTACTACAATTGAACAACATTTTTAAATGGGTAAATTCAGGAGGGCAACGTGTCTTCTTGTTAAAGGATATCAACCTAAGCGTGGAGGAAGGGGAGTTTATTTCGATTATGGGACCCTCCGGTTCCGGTAAATCAACGTTGCTCAATATTATTGGGATGTTGGATAATTTTGATGAAGGGGAATATAGTTTTTTGGATGAGCCTGTTCATACCCTAAAAGAAAAACACCGTGCCAATTTGTACAAACAATATATAGGCTTTGTATTTCAATCCTACCACTTATTGGATGACCTTACCATAAAGGAAAATCTGGAAATGCCCTTGCTGTATAAGAAAGTGGGCAGTTCCGAACGTAAATCTCTGGTAGCGGATACCTTGGATCGTTTTAATATTGTTGGAAAGAAAGATCTTTTTCCTTCACAGCTGAGTGGTGGGCAACAACAATTGGTAGGTGTTGCGCGGGCGTTAATTTCATCTCCAAAACTTATTTTGGCCGATGAGCCAACCGGAAACCTAAACTCCAAACAGGGCGAGGAGATTATGGAACTTTTTAAGCAATTGAATAATGAAGGGGTTACCATTATTCAGGTAACCCACTCAGAAAAGAACGCTACATATGGTTCGCGAATCATAAATCTATTGGACGGTAGAAAAATATAGAGGATAACATCCGAAGTTTCATGAGAATTGACCAATGAAAATAATGGGGAGAATGGATTAACTTTTCCTTTCTAGGAACTAACAAATGGCTTTATAGGAACCAACTAATGTTTTGTTTACTTTTAGGCCTACCATAGGGAACGACGTATGAAAGGCTATTTGCAGTATTTTATAAGTTTTTTGTTTGTAATGCTGATTTACGGCATTCATATGCTGCCTATATCGGATAGCATGTTGAATGAAAACAACACTGAACTATCCAATGTATTTTTGGCATCCCAAATTAGATATCATCAGGAATTTGCGCCCTTTGCGAGACGCCCATTGACTTCCTTGTTAATTGAGGGTTCCTCAGGTATTTTTGGAATTACCCTAGGGGAGTCCTTTGTACTCGTAAATTTGTTGTTATTGTTTTTCAGTGGATTATTGATTTATAAAATTTCATTGAAACTAAATGCAACTCGGGGCCAGTCACTATTCAACCAAGTGTCTTATTTTTTGACATTTTCTATCCTATTCGCTTTTTTTCCACCGGTCTTCAGTTATGATGAGCCTTTGCAATATTGTTTGATCATGCTCGGTATGTTGGCCTTGATCCGTGAAAAGTGGTTGTATTACATCCCTTTATTTTTATTGGCAACTATTGCAAGGGAAAGTACTTTATTTCTTATGCCCGGATTGGCCATTATTTTTTCAGGTTTTAGTTTAAAGTCCAAGAATATGTGGAATTTCGGGATTAAAAGAAAATTGCTCCTGCTTTTTGCTCCCCTGCCCTTATATGTTATTTATTTAGGGATATTCTTGTGGGCTACAGGCATTTGGAAAGAAACGTCCGAGGTGGCTGCCAACAGGCTAAGCTGTTATTTTCAGAATTTTGGTACTTATGCCAGTTCTGTAGAATCGATAGTCTCTTTTTTCTTGGTATTGGGTCCCGGCCTATATTTTCTTTATATGAGCAATAAGCCCAAGATATTTTCTGCTTTGGAAAAAAAGTACGTTCAGGCTTTTTTACTTGCCCTGGTCATTAATACACCTATTGTAATGGTAGCTACCCTGGCCAGGGAAGCGAGATTGTTTGCCTTGCCACTTATTTTTTTATGGCCTTTGGTCGGGCAATTGTTTGGTAAGGAACTGACGCTTTTAACTAAGCCCAGCCTGTATTTGGAATGCTTAAGGAATTGGAGGTATAGTATGGTTTTACTGCTTTTGTCCCTAATAATCTACGCAATTGCATTTAGGTTTTATGTTCCCAGTTTCCCTACCAAGGATAATTTTTTTAACGAATATCTATTTGTGCTTCTATTGATTATGTCGTTGCACTTTGTGCTTAGCAACTTTTTGCGAAAAAGTGCTAAAACTATCCAATAGTATTTTTACGTACTTCAATCTTCCAGTCTACCTTGGGTGAAGGTCATTTACCTTTTATCTGGATATAGGCAGTACAAATATTATTTAGAATTTAGGGAGCGTTAAAAATTTGACATATATACTTATATTAAGTATGTTTGGAAAGGAACCAATACGGTGTTATTTGCTCTGATATTGTTGAATAAAACAATATTTCTTGTCCATTATGGAAGGCCATTATTTTAATATTGTAGCAAAATATAACTTTGGTACAGACCTAGGGAATATTTGCTTATTAGGATTTTTTGCTCAGGTATGCTCTTCCACTTATTCCATAAGAAAATCGAAAATTATCTTCCCGAATTTTTAAGCACCCGCGAGTGTGCTTAAAACAATCCTATAAACCTTGCCCCTATACATTTTTGGTAACAATTGTATTTGTAATTGCCACGACTCGTAGGTAATGGTTTTAGCACTCTAGGATTGCCGTATGTTATGTTTTATTAAGTATTAATTTTTTAAAATTATGATTATGGCTAGAGGGAAAAAATTAAATGCCCGCAAAGTTGATTTAAAAACAAAGAAGCAAGAAAAAATAAAGCAAAAATTAGAAGCCCAGCAGACTAGAAAGCGTAAATGATGCGGCTGGTTAATTTGAAAGTATCCTGTTAGTTCAGTTTCTTTTGGTTCATAAATTAGATGGACAAACCCCCTATGAAGACAACTTCATAGGGGGTTGTTGTTTTTTGGGAAAAGAAATTAATTATCTGTTTAGCGCATTATTTAGAACTATATGTTTAAACTATTCCCTTACCTTTTTATGTATTACAGGTGCCACCAAATTGGGGTCATGGGGTATTGTGGATTGTTCATATTCCAGTTTGTGTTCCTTTCCCATATTTTCGTAAGATGCCAATACCAAATCTAAATAGCGTTTTTCTATGATACTTTTGTCCACATCATTAATGGCATCATACTCATATTCCGGTAGCGCCTTGTAAGCATAGACTTTACCGTTTTCAAAATTGAATTCTTCAACACGATCGGTGACATCAATTCGGGTATATCCTAATTCAAATTCATCAAACAATGCCAATTCTTCATGAGTTACGAAATATAAAGTACAGTTTAATCGTATATCCTTATTCTCTATAATATTTAAAAAAATAGACTTTTCGTAAGGTATGGCGTTGTTATTTTTAAGATAAAAGGACTCATAGTTTATATATTCTGCAGGAAAATTTGGGTCGTTATTGGGGGCTACAAAATTCCATGCTCGCTGTAGGCCGCTAAGATGTATCCAATAAATAGGATCGTGATATTTTCTTCCTAGAATTTCCTCAAGGCTCTCCAAAGAGGATAACATGCCGTAGCCGATCATTCCTACTTTGCCTTCATGGATTTTTATAGTGGATTTTCCATTCATTTCTTTACATCCTAAAAAAAGTGATATTTATGAAAATCAAAAATTATTATAAACACGTTCCATTTCAAGGTCTCTTAACCAAGATTTCATTACAGGAAATTTTATAATGACTTACCCCAAATTTAGCTTAATACACTATAAAATCGTTATATACTTTTTAAAATATTTCATCCAAAGCCTTGGTCCTATACTCAAATATCTCGTTCAGCTTTCCTTTGATAATCAATTCATTGGCAATACTCCCCAAAAAACCCAGAGGAGGTTGGTAGCTCACAATATCTGTCATTAGGGTCCCCTTTTCAGTGGGCTGTATCATATGTTGATGGTGCCAAATTTTATAGGGCCCTACCCGCTGCTCGTCCACGAAATAGCTATTTTCCTTTAAATGGGTAATTTCAGTAACCCAGGTAGTTTTAATTCCCAACAAGGGTGAAACTTTATAACTTATGATCATTCCTTCGTACATTTTGGAGGGAATATCTTCTGAAGTAATATCAAACCCCATATAATCTGGTGTAATGAGCTTTAAATTGCTAGGGTCGGAAATAAATTTCCATATTTCATCGATCGAGGCATTTATTTCCTGCGTTCTCTTAAATTGATAAAATCCCATAGACTATATTGTTTAGATAAATATTGATTTTACTGTGTAAAAGGTTCCTTCCTTATAATATACAAAATTATGTGGCGGAAAAAATGATTTTTGGATAAGGTGATTTCGATTTAAAATTAAACTCAAAAATTGATGGACGATCAATTAAAATTAATGTTTCTGTACACTTAAGTTTTCCTAGTCACCAATTTATTGGCAGTTATATCTTTTGATCGAGGGCACAACTGGGCTCCTCTGCCGACTAGGCAGGTTCTAACGGGCAACATTATCCTGAACGACTCATGAGCAATTAAACTTCTACCTAATATCTTAACCATCCTACCCCTAATCTACTTAGTGGGAAGTAAGCTTTTGATGCATTTTCTTTCCTTCCCTAACTATTATTTCAATTATTTCCTTTATATCCTTTTTTGAGGTCCTAAAATTTACAATACAGCCGCGTAAACAATATTTATGATTTACTATGGCATTCGATAGAAATACCTGGCCACCTAGTTGTAGGTTATCCAAAAGGGCCTCATTTAAGGTGTTTAAATATTTTTCATTCTTATCGGATTTATCTCCATAATTCATAGGTACATACCTTAGGGTGGTAATACTCAAATTCTGGGTTACAGCTTCCAGTTCCTTATGGTTGTTTGCCAATTGAAAAAACAATCGTGATAACCCAATATCCTCACGGATCATCTTTAAATAGCCATTTCTACCTACCTGCTTTAAGGCCATCCAAACTTTTAAAGCTCTAAAGCCACGTGAATTTTGAAGGCCATATTCATAAAAATTCAAAGCAGGCCCATGGTCAGTTTTACTAAAATTATAATATTCTGGATGTGAACTATAGGTGTCAGTGAGGTGTTTGGGGTTTTTTACCAAAGTACACCCAGCTTCGAGAGGGCTATAAAGCCATTTGTGTGGATCCAGTGCTATGGAATCTGCTTCTATAATGCCTTGGAAGATCTGCTTTAATTCAGGTATAATAGCGGCGGGTATGCCATAGGCCCCATCTATATGAAACCATAAATCATAGGTCTTGCATATAGAAGCAATGCCATTTAGGTTGTCTACAACTCCCGTACTTACATCTCCTGCAGTTCCAACGACCATAAAAGGTTGATGACCATCTTTCAGATCCTTTTTTATGGCTTTTTCCAAAAGATCGTTATCCATTTTATTTGAGGCATCCGTTGGGATCCACCTGGTTGATTTTGACCCGTGGCCAAAAAGAATAGCCGCCTTTTCTACCCAAGTATGGGTAGTTTTTGAACAATAGATCAATAATTTTTTTGAAGTGGAGGTAAGGCCATCATCCTTAATATTTTTTGGGGCCTTGGCAGTGCGTGCTGCTAAGAATGCGGTAAAATTGGCCATGTTGCCTCCACTTACCAATATTCCACCATAATCTGGGGAAACTCCAATAAATTCGGCCAGCCATTGTATGGTTTGCTTTTCAATTTCTGTGGCCATGGGGCTCAATATGTGTGCACCCACATTGGGGTTTACGGAAGCCGCCAATAAATCGGCCAGCATGCCAATAGGTGCTGGAGAGGAGGTAATATAGCCCATAAATTTTGGATGCCCGTTGAGCAGGGAATGGTTCATCAATAAATCGGTGGCATTGGTAATAATATCTTTTGCGTCACTACCGTTGTCCGGAAGGGAAGAAATACCCAGTATTTTTTGTAGGGCTTGGGGTCCCTCTCCCGGGGTAACCGGTTTTTCATCAATTGTTTCCAAGAATCCAGCTATCCTATCGATTAGTTGATAACCAATATTTTTAAACTCTTCCTTGGTTATTTCCAGTGATGCATTGCGATTATCATTCATGTTGTTCAAGAAATTTATTATTTGTCGATTCAATATTAATAGTACATGAAAAATTATTTAGCCAAAATGTAATTCGCCATTTTTTAAAATCTTTTTTCTCCTTTAAAAAGGCTTGTCTAATTCCGTATTGGGCTATTGAAAATATGTAATAATTTCATCTGCAATTAGTTGGTGTCCTTCCCTATTTGGATGATTTACTTGTGACATATATTTTGAAATGCTATCTCCAGCTATTACCTTTTCTTTAAATAGTAAGTAACTGTCCACTAGTCCAACACGGTGCTCTTTGGCTAATTGGCGAATCTGATTTTTGTGCTGTTCCAATACATTGTTCACTTCCAATATATTTACTCTTTGGTCGGGAGAAGGAGTTAGAAGTATTATTTTAATATCCTTATCCAAGGCCTTTCGTATCATATTGTTCCAAGCTTCGTAGGATTTCTCCAGTCCAACTCCAACATCGTTTAGTGCATAGTCTATAAAGAGAACATCTGGCTTATGTATTAATACTTCCGATTCAAACCGTTCCGCGCCGCTAACAGAATTCTCCCCGCCTATAGATGTATTAATTATGTTGACCACTGCAAACGGGTAGTGTTCCTTTATTGTTTTTAATACAAGAAAAGGGTAGGATTCCAAGGTGTTGACAATTGGGGTCTTAAAATATCCTGCTGGAACGGAATGCCCGTGAAAAACCAGATTGATTGTCCTGTTATTGGGCCATTTTTTGGTAAATTCTTCTTTAATTTCCTTTAAATAGTCTGTAGGGGGGGCAATCAAATTTTGCGTTTTTGCTTCCCATGAAATTAACACCAAAAAGAAAATAGTTATTCTTATTTTTCTCATTTTACCACCTATTCAAATTTACTTAAATATACTTCAAAGTTGCCTATAATCATTTACACAGGAAGTAAATGGCCCTTATTTTTATTTTGGTGACCCTATACAATAGCCAGAAACAATGATGTACGCGGTAAAGCTAAAATAAAATAGGGGTTAATCAATTTAATGTATTTTTCTTGGACTCGAATGGCAATGCTCCATTGTCCATATTTATTTTGAGTATAGTAATAACTATGTGCTAGGTTTTTAAATAGGTTGTCTTTTTGGTGAAATAATTGGGGCGACAAAAATTAAGGGTTAAGTGGATTTAAAAGTGTAATGGATATAACTTTTCTGAACTTCCTTTTTTATATTTGTGCCTATTACTAAAGAATATTTTATGATCACTAGCAACGCATATTTTGATGGAACCGTAAAATCCCTTGGTTACACTTCGGCTACTGGGAAGTCCACCGTAGGGGTAATGGAACCTGGTGAGTATGAATTTGGCACCTCGGCCAAGGAAACCATGATTGTGATCGAAGGGGAATTAATAGCCTTGTTGCCCGGGGAAACCGAATGGAAATCCTTTAAGGCCGGAACTTCCTTTAAGGTTGGTGCCAACACTTCTTTTAAGGTAAAATCTGTGGGTCAGACTTCCTATTTGTGCCAATACGAATAGAACTCAAAATCTCTTTTTAAGTTTTTATTACAGGGGTAAAGCCAGTGAATTAGCAAAATTTCATCTGGGGAAATCAATGGTATTTTAATCAAGAACCAGTGGAGTATGGTTTTTGTCCATTCTGAGAGATCAATAGCCCTACATAATCTGATTGAATTCCAGTTTTTCGCCATCCGGTCCCCTAACGGCAAAATATTTGCAACCCTTTTCCCAGAAATTGAGAAATACGGGTTTCTCCTCCACCATTATAAAACCAGCTTCTTTTAGTTCGTTAAATGCTTTTTCAACATCGGCCACATCGAAGGCGATATGGTCCACATGACCATCTTTGCGCGATTTTAATTCCAATAGGTCGTTTTTGGTAACCTGGTATAGTTCAATAATCACACCCTTTTGTTCCATCATGGCCACGAGTATGGTATCATTTTCTTCCGGAACATCTACATGAGAGTCCATGACCCTCTTAAAGCCAAGGGATTCGTAAAATTCTAAAGAAGCCTTTAAGTTGGAAACAGGTAGTCCAAGGTGCTGCAGTCCGTTGAAATTATCTTGTAGAAATGGGGTAGTCTTTTTCATTGCTTTAAAGATGGAATTGGTAGGGTAAGATAGTAAATTATTGAGGCTTTTAATGAGTTTGGAAAAAGGAAATGCTTACAAATCATATTCTAATAACCCAAAAGGTTTAAAAGAAGTATTGACCTAAAGTTACTCGGGGCAATCTATTTGGGCATTTATATGATAGCTATTTTATGGAATGTTTAGCGGATGTGTCAATCGTCCAAATAGTGCTAGCCGCTGTCCTGAAATATTTCCCGGTCCACACTCCTTCAACGAATTTAACATGGCCATATCCTTATAATGGTTGTAGGCCATATACATTGCATTTATCCGATTTTCCGTAAAGCAGTGCGATTTTATTGGGTTGTTTATAACATACATATAGGCTTGGAAAAGTGAGCCTGACCCATCATTTTCCACATGATCATAAAGCGAATTATCCCCTAATCGCCTTAAAAATTCGGCATGGGCGGTAAGGTGTTCAATATGTGTCATGGTATAACTAGTGCCGCTTCCGTTCGAAGGTAAATAGTCCCCATCAATAGGGTCTTCTCCCCTCCTTATTTCTTCTGGGATAGCCCCATTGGGCAAGATTCCCCATAATGCTACTTTGGCATCCATTTTCCAATCCAAGGATGTTTTTAAACGGCCAAGCTGGTACTCGTTGTGCGATTTAAAGGCTTCCCTGGGAGACATTTTCTGCAGAATCGGACTTATTTCCGTTAGCTGCCATTGTTTTTGGCCCATGAGGTAATAGGCAATCAGTGCTGCCGAAAACGATCCTGCGACGCCCCAATTGTTTTTCCTTGTTCTACTTGCCCAGGCTACTTTTGGGTACATCACATCCCTTAGCCAGATTTGATATTTGAGTTTATTGTTTTGTGTCCAACCCGTCCAACCCTCTAGGAGATCGGCTGCATAAATATAAGGTGTGCCTCCCCGGGCAAGATTAAGTATTCCCTGTGCTCCCCAATGAAAATCGTTCTGTTCTTCATTCCGATATCCATAAGTGTCGGTAAGATCCAAAATAAGGGCCTTTGCTTTATGGGCATATTTGTTATTGCCTGTTAAATGCCAAGCAATAGCGGTACCATAGACCAGTTTACCGCCATCGGAGCTGAGCTGCATTGGGTCTTTGGAACTACGTCCGGCTATAATAACATCTTTTTCCAATGGCGGCCAAGCAAGTGAAGCCTGCATTAAACTATCTATATATTTTAAGAAAAGCGTAACATTGGTACTATGGGGTTCAATTCCAGAGGTGGCCATTTCCTTAATGTGGGATAACTGTAATGTAGAAACAAGAATTCCTTTGGGACTTGCTATAGGGCGCCTTTTAAACTCCCTAATTTCATTATTAATAAAAATAAGGAACGCTGCCGTAAAAATAATAGTCATTGTTTTCATCATTATTTTGGTCTCATACATCGTATATGGAAAGTTACACATTTACTTCAAATATTTTTTTTCCTATCCAAGAGACTGTATCAAGTGTTAGGAATACTTACCATCCTTAGTAATTTCATTTGATTTTTTTTGGGTTTATCCGGCGTTCAGAGATGCCTAGAGGAGAGCATTGCCTTAACATACTTTGTCCAATTTTAAAAATGGCTTCACAATATTTCACATAATTATGTGATTGCCGGCATCGCGGTTTCTGCTTTCCTTTGTCAAGTATATTTTAATCTCAGTGTCATGTTTATATGGGTATCGGATTAAAAACTAAATGATCTTAAATCCTTAAAGTAAAATTTAATTTAAAAGTTTATGAAAAAAACATTTTTTGCATTTGCAATCACCGGTTTAGTGATAAGTGCATGTGGTTCACCAAAACAAAAGGAACTGGCAAAAGCAGATATGCCCAGTTCCGGCGACAGGATAGAAAGAGGGGAATTTTTGGTCGCCACCATGGGTTGCAATGATTGCCATTCCCCTAAAGTGATGACCCCCAGAGGTCCTGCGCCCGATCCCAACAGATTGCTGTCCGGTCATGATTCCAACGAAATTTTACCTGAATATGATCCCCAATCGGTAGGGGGCTATGTGCTGTTTAATATGAACGGAACCGCAGCAATTGGACCTTGGGGCACCTCCTTTGCCGGTAATTTAACTCCAGATGCTACGGGAATAGGATTTTGGTCCGAGGAGCAATTTGTGAAGTCCTTAAAAGAGGGGAAATACAAAGGACTGGACAATAGTAGGCCGCTATTACCACCTATGCCATGGGAAGGATATTCTAAATTGCCAGATGAGGATCTAAAGGCCATATACGCCTATTTAAAGAGTATAAAGCCCGTTAAGAATATAGTGCCACAGGCAATCTTACCAGGGATATAGGCTATTTTTCAGCCATAAATTTTAAACATCTTTTTGGATTGCAACGGTGCCATTTTACAATTGTTGAAAAATTGAGAGCCAAACATATAAGTGAATGGCACCGTAATTATTCTTCCTTCAAACTTGTCAAAAAGCATAAAACCGGGAATAATTTATTAGGAGTTCTTTAATAATCCGATTTTACAATGGCTTTGATACCTTCCAGATAGCTAGTGGTTTTAAAATCAAAATGACTTTCGAATTTATTCGAATTAAAAACATAGTCCCTGTCGTATTGATACATCATTTCGGGCATTTCCCTCATAAGCGGCATAAAGAGACCAAGTATCTTTATAATTAATCTGCTGGCAACCTGAATGCGTGGTTTTACGCCCAATTCTTTTGAAATGGTCTCAATCCATTCCTTACCGGTAAAAGGGTTGTTTGCTGTTGGCAAATGCCATACCTGATTGTAGGCCTTTGCTGAATTACCAAGCAAAGCGGTTGCTCTGCCAGCATCTGGCGTATAGGTAAAGGAATGCCTAAAATTTAGAGAGGACAGCCAATTTGCTTTTTTTCCGTTACTTAAAGGTTTAAAAACCATCTCTGTCAACATGCTCGAATTTTTAATTTTTGGTCCATAAAAATCTGCAGAACGGGCGATCAAGGCTTCAAGTTTTCCTTCTTTGATTACGTTCATAATCATGGTAGCTATTTCTGCACGAATTTTACCTTTCTTGCTTGGGGGATTAATGGGTGTTTCCTCATTCATACCATTTAAATAATTGAGGTCGTACATGTAGATATTATCAAAAAATACCAATTTACATTTATATTCTATGCAGGCATCGATTACATATTTTATGAATTTTGGCCAGTTCTGTTGCCAAACTTTAAGATTATATGGAAATCCAACAGTGACATAAACAATGCTCGAGCCTTGTATTGCCTCAAAAACGTTGGTCCTATCCAGAAGGTCTGCGGCTAATAGTTGGTCGGTTCCATTCACCTTTTCAGGATTTCTGCTTACCAATCTTATTTTACTGGTATATGCTGTTAAAGCCTTGGCCAGTTCGATGCCTATTGGCCCACCTGCGCCCAATATAGTTTGCATAGCTGTTTCTTTAAATTGATTAATGTGATATTTTGGATCTTTCGTTTGTTATTGGTTGACTTTGTTGTGTATTAGTTACACAAATTTCTTGCTAATATTTTTTCACCGTCTGAATAACTTGTTTAAAATTAATAATTTTCCTTATTCAAATAAAGCTATATTGGGTTTTAACTATCTTATGGTTAGCGATTTACATCCGTGTTTTAAGTTTGGAACTTTGTCAAGTATAAAATTGTATTTTAGAAGTGCCTCTAAATATCAAAGACGCGGTATTTTAAATTTGAAACATAAAATGAATTTTCTTAAGAAATCGGTAATAACCTTATTCACCATTGCCGTTTCGGCAACGGGAATTGGGCAATCTGTATCTTCACCAAAGAACCCTATTTTAAGTGGTAAGGATTATCAGTTTTTGGAAAACCTAACCGCAACCATAATTGATAGTTCCCGTATTTATCCAGGACAGAAGGTTGCTGATCAAATGGGTACTAACAATACTGGGTCAATTTTGGTTAAGCCCGGAGGGAGGGGGAGTTATCCTGCTTTTTGGATTCGTGATTACGCCATGTCCTTGGAATCCGGGTTTATAACCGAGGACGAACAAAGGAACATGTTAATACTCACGGCTACAACACAGGCCGATAAAACATGGATCACCAAAAATGGAGCCTTGATCCCCTTTGGGGCTATAGCGGATCACATACGAATGGATGACAGTATGCCTATTTACTTTCCAGGGACCTATAGCTTCGAGGAACAAGGAACTCCGGAATTTGGTAGGACTCCACCCTATGGTGATCAGTTCCTGTTTATTCATATGGCCTATTATTATGTAAAGACTACAGCAGACCTATCTCTTTTGGATAAGGAAATAAATGGCATAAAACTTATAGACCGACTAGAAATTGCCTTTAATGTGCCACCCTCCGGATTGGATAATCATATTGTTACTACCACGGACCATTTTAGGGGTATCGATTTTGGTTTTAGGGATGTTATGACCATTACTGGTGATCTTTGCTATCCATCCATATTGAAATTTAGGGCGGCTATGGAGCTTGCGGAAATGTTTCAAAAATTGGAAATTAAAACCAAGGTGGAAAAATACAGTTTGATCGCTTCTAAGATCAAAGAGGCATTACCGTTAGTTTTTATGGATGAAAGAGGCATGCTTAAAGCATCGACAGGGAAAGGTAATCAAGCGGATGTTTGGTCTACGGCCTTGGCCATTTACTACGATGTCTTAAGTAAGGAAAATACCGATAGAACTAGCCGATTTTTGTCCAAAGCCTACGAAAATGGTCATTTGTCCTATAAAGGCAATATTAGGCATATCTTAACCACGGATGATTTTAGCGAGTCCACGGCCTGGGAATATTCGCTGGCAATGAAAAATACTTACCAGAATGGGGCCTATTGGGGCACTCCAACCGGATGGGTATGTAATGCCATAGCCAAAACCAATTTTGAACTTGCCAAAAGGCTTGCTAAAGAATACATAGATGATCTTCGCCAGAACGATTTTAGAAAGGGACCGGAATACGGAGCTCCCTATGAATGTTTTCATCCTTCAGGGCATACACAAAATCCTCTTTATATGACTACCGTAAGCTGTCCTTTGGCGGCATTTAGATCAATTGAAAAACCTTGATCAGGTCTTTATATTAATTTAACAAGGCATCAAAATGAATTGATTTATTAAAGGACGTTTAGGTATTCCAATCTGCGCATTACCTCAGAATCTTCTTTGACCATTTTTGATATTTTCTCCAGTTCAATATCAAAATTATAGTTGTAATTGCTCGATGTCATCAACACGATCGAGTTTAAAATTAGCAAGGCCTCACTTGGCTTATCCGATTCGTACAGCGCCTGGGTCATCACTGCAGACGGATCCGTTTGTTCTGAAATTGCCAAGAATTCTGCCGCACGCACCCTATTTATTAGTTCCGGGTCATTAGTTGCTATTGATTTTATCTGGGACTCCATACCATTGGCCTGCTCTCCAAATGTACTACAGACGATAATGGCCCAATATCTTTCCCAAGAATCTAAAGACTCCAGGGCCTTGGTCAAGGAATTTTTGGCCTCCTGAAAGTTTAAAAGGCCCAGATCGGCAATTTCTATATATTTTTCAATTTCCTTTTTGCGTTTTTGTCCAAAGGCCACCGGGTTGTCAAACGCCTTCCCAATCAGATAGTGTTCAGGGTAGAAGGAAAGATCTGGCATTCCCTTTACCCATGTGTTGAGTCTGTTTCGCAAGTCCAATAGTGTAGCCTTATGATCTGGATCATTGGCCAGATTTTTGGTTTCATAGGGGTCGGTATCAATATCAAAAAGCATTTCCGGTGCACGGTTTTCAAAAAAGGCCGACTGTACTTCGTTAAGCTCTCCCTTGTCATACAGAGACTGCCATTCTTGGTAAGCCAATTGCTTGTAACGATAGTTGTTCATTAATCCATCAAAATTAAAGGGCTGATAGTTTCTAATATATTTATACTTCCCTTTACGTACGGCCCTTACCATATCATATTTTTCATCAAACCTATCGGCATAACTATAGGTCTCCTCCCGGGAATTTAATTCCTTAGGGTCTATATCCTTGCCTAAAAATGCGGTTCCGTCCATTTCTTTGGGAATATCAATTCCAGCAAGATTTAAAACCGTTGGTCCCAAATCTATAAAGTTGACAAATCCATTTATCGTGCTGCCAACCTTATTGCTCACTAGATGCCTATATTTTTTGGGAATATGGACCACCATTGGAACATGGAGTCCGGTTTCGTAGAGATATCCCTTACTTCCTGGCAATACACCACCATGATCACCGTAGTAAAAAATAAAGGTATCATCTAGTCTGCCTTCTTCTTTTAGGTCCTGGATAATTTCCCCAACTTGGCGATCCATCTCTCTAATTTTATCACGATACAAGGCATTGGTGTATTTAAATAAAGCTGTATTGGGATGATTGGGTTGAATTTTAAAAGAGTTTAAATCAGTTTCAGTGGCAATGGTATCCATGTCCTGGGCATTAAAGTGCATGCTGGATTCGTGGGAAACCCCAATATTAAAAACATGAAAAAAGGGCTGATTTTTACCTCTGTTTTTCCAGCTGGCCTTTTTTGACGATTCGTCCCAAACACCCTCGCTCTTATTCATATTATAATCTTCCTTGCTATTATTGGTAGTATAATAACCGGCCTGTCTTAAATATTCCGGAAACATCTTTAATGAATCGGGCATAGGAACAACGGCCATCTTTCTGTGGAATTGTGAGCCAATACGGGGTCCGTAGCAACCGGATATTATGGCGGAACGGGCAACACTACATACGGGGGCATTGGAAAATGCACGATTAAAGATCAAGCCTTCTTTCGCCAGGGATTCGATACTAGGGGTAGGAATGCCATTTTCATCAAAAAGTTTAAGGTAGTGTTTGGAATTGTCCTCGGAGGTAATCCAAACAATATTTGGGGGCAACTCCTCTTTCTGTTTTGTTTGACAACTTATAACAGTAAAGACACAAATTATGATAGAGCAAGCCTTTAAAATTATGCACTGGTTATTTTTTAACATTGGAATAGTTGGTTTGGATTTATGGAAGTCGATTTTTGACAAAATATTGTAAATAAAGTTCCTAATATAGCAAATCTTCTATGCCCATACGGTCTTTTTAGTAGTTTTACCGTCCTTGTATGAAGTGCCTTAATGTAAATAAACTCTTTATTTAATACATTTTTCATGCAAATGACTTTAATTATAGATTTAAATTTCCTTACTAACCTCTTCTTTTATTTTTGACAGCCAGAGGTTGTTTTTTCATAGATTCAGGTTCATTAACTGGATAAAAATCAACTATGGAGCAGAATATTTTGAGAATTAAGGCTGTAAGAATCATCATTAAAATCGCTTATAATTAATTGAAAATCAATATTTTAATAGGTTTAATATTAGACGTTATAGCCGTATAAAAACCATAGTGATTGAATCTTGCTCGTATCTGGAAGGTTTTGACCCATAAAAATACCTATAAAACCCCTATTTTTATTGAAACATATTTTAAGTAGATCTAAGCTGACCACTAAAGAATTATTTATAACCAATTATGAAAAACAAAAGAATCCAAATTGTTGCCACCATTTTTTTATTTTTAATATCCTTATCAAGCTTTCAATTAATGGCTCAGGAGCATCTTGATGTTGACCATCAAAAGAAAATGCATGAGCGAAATGCGATGGGAGACGGAACATCGTTGAAAGTTTTACTTTTTTCCGGTACAGGTTGGTTTCGCCACCCTGATATCCCTATTGTAAATGGATGGATTGTGCGCTTAGGTGCCGAGTACAATATGCAGATAGATGTAAGTGAAACAGGGAGTGATATTTCTAAGGAAAAACTGGGCTATTATGATGTATTGCTGTTCAACAATGCAAATGTATTGGATAAAGTTTTTAATCAAGAACAGCGAAAGGCCATTGAAGAATGGTATAAAGCCGGAGGAGCTATTGTTGGTTTACATGCTTTGTTGGTGCATCAGGATAACTGGCCCTGGATAATGGAACTGGGAGGTTGTGATTTTAACAGTGATTCTGAATTTCTCAAAGCGAAAGTGGTGGTTGATTCCGAGGCTATGGATCATCCCGCGGTTAAAGGGATGGGTAAAGAGTTTTGGTACGAAGCGGATTGGACCAACCATACCAAAGTGGTTACCGGTTTACCAGGTCTACAGGTTTTGTTAAGGGTGGACGAATCTACTTATGAACCGGTTAGAGAGTACTTTAAGACTAGAGGAGGCGTAGCAATGGGAAAAGATCATCCTATAGCGTGGACCAGAGATTGGGGTGGAGGAAGATTTTTCTATACGGAATTAGGTCATGACATCCGTTCATTGGATACCGATTTTGGTAGACAACATCTTATAGAAGGTATAAAATGGGTAGCGAAAAAAGATTGAAACAACATACACCTTTACATAGTGTATATTCAAAGCTTAGTAATTCCATAAACTACAATTAATATGGTGAAATCTATTGGTACAAATAGTATTTATAGACTTTTTTGGATTTTGACCATCCTATTTATGGGTTCGTGCAATGACTCATCCAATACTGAAATAAGTTTCAATCGCGATGTCCGCCCTATCTTAAATAGCAAATGTTTAAGGTGTCACGGAGGAGTTAAAGCTAACGGAGAGTTTAGTTTACTCTTTGAAGAGGACGCTTTTAGTAGAACGCAATCCGGTAAACCTGCCATAGTGCGTGGGAATCATGAAAAAAGTGAACTTTATAGGAGATTGGTGTCCAAAGATCCAGAGATTAGGATGCCATATGAGTCTCCAGAACTTTCCCAGGAGGAAATTGAAATATTGGCCAAGTGGATCGATCAGGGGGCAAAATGGGAAAAACACTGGGCTTATATTCCCCCTATAGAAAATATTGTACCCCCTGTGGTAGCCGATAGTGGTTGGGCCAACAATCCAATCGATCAATTTATATTTTCCAAGTTAAATGAAAAGGGATTATCTCCTTCAATAAAGGCGGATAAGAATACCTTGATGAGAAGGCTTTATTTGGATCTTACTGGGTTGCCGCCGACCATTGAAGAGGCCGAAGCCTTTTTAGGGGATAATTCTCCCGAGGCTTACGAAAATTTAGTAGATCATTTGTTAGAGTCTTCCCATTTCGGGGAAAGATGGGCCAGTATGTGGTTGGATCTGGCACGGTATGCGGATTCCAAAGGATTTGAAAAGGATACCAACAGGGAAATATGGAAATTTCGGGATTGGGTAATAGCGGCTTTTAATAATGATATGCCCTTTGATCAGTTTTCCATTGAACAATTGGCTGGGGATCTGCTTGCTGAGCCCACCGAGGACCAGTTGATTGCCACGGCCTTCCATAGGAATACGCTTGCCAATGATGAGGGTGGAACGGATAACGAAGAATTTAGGGTGGCCTCTGTTGTGGAAAGGGTGGCAACTACCTATGAAGTCTGGCAAGGAACTACCATGGCCTGCGTCCAATGCCATAGTCACCCTTACGACCCGTTCAGGCACGAGGAGTTTTATGAATCCATGGCTTTTTTTAACAATGCGGTCGATGACGATTCTTATTTTGAAAAGCCTAAACTTTTTACTTATTCCAAGGAGAATAAAAAGGAAGTAGAAAAGCTTTTGGATTACATTAATGGTCATTTGTTCCCCGGTGACGGGCAAGTGACAAAGTCACGTTTTTTATACGATCAAAAAGAGGCCTTGTTAACGCATTTGGGCTATCGGTTCACGGAAGCAGAAGCATTTGATAATACCAGTCCCTTTATAGAGTTGGATGGAGGTTTAAATTTCTTATGGCAGATTCAGGATAGCTCATGGGCGAGTTACAATGATGTTGATTTACGGAAAGTTAATAAAATGGGCTTTTTGGTGTCTGCCTCTCTGAAATATGCAGGTGATATTTCCATTCATTTGGATTCTCTAAATGGAAGAAAAATTGGTCAAGTCCGAATAAACAGTACCGAAGATTCCAAACTCGAGGAACACGGGTTGAAAATTAAGGAGGTTGGTACCCAAATTCCTGAGATTACGGGTAAGCACGATATTTTTTTGCAATTCCATAAAGGGGAAAGTTTTGAGGGGCATCTTTTCTATTTGGATAAGATTTTTTATTATGAAAAAGAACCTCTTTTGGCGAATTATGACAAGGAATTTAAGCAAAAATTGGAGCAACTTGCACAAATCCCAACTACAAGTACACCGATAATTCAAGAATTGGAAAAACATAAAGCTCGTAAAACCTATGTTTTTGATCGGGGCAGCTGGCAAAATTTAGGGCAAGAAGTACAAGTAGGGATTCCCAATATTTATGCTGTGGATGAATCCAAGGAGCCTAGCAATAGGTTGGAATTTGCCAAGTGGATGGTAAGTGATGAAAATCCTCTTTCTGCCCGCGTTGCAGTAAATCGTTTTTGGGAACAAATTTTTGGAAGGGGTTTGGTGGAATCTATGGAGGAATTTGGTTCACAGGGAAAAAATCCAAGTCATCCGGAGCTGTTGGATTGGATGGCTGTAAAATTCATGAAAGAATACAATTGGAAGATAAAACCCTTGTTGCGCGACTTTGTCCTTTCGGCTACCTATCAACAATCATCAGATGCAAGCACAGAACGGTTAGAATTGGACCCCAGTAATAGCTGGCTTTCAAGAGGATCTCGTAAACGTCTTTCCGCGGAGCAGATTCGGGATGAGATTTTGTTGGTGAGCGGCTTATTGAATAAAACGATCGGGGGACCAAGTGTCATAAATTCAGATGTTGAAATTGCAGGCGGGTGGAACACTCTTCCGGATTATGTTATAAAGGGTGATGAAGCCAAGTATAGGCGTTCGCTATATACCTTTTGGAAACGGGTGAACCCACCAATGAACATGATCGTATTCGATAGTCCGGATAGGTCGGCTTGTGTTTCAAGTCGGGTACTGACCAATACCCCCTTGCAGGCCCTTAGTTTGCTTAACGACAAAACTTTCTTTGAGGCATCCCAATTATTGGCGAAACAAATGTTCGAGGCGGATGATCAATTGGAGAATCAAATTAAATTTGGATATTTTAAGGTGATGGGAAAAACTCTGAACGGGGAAAAATTGAAGCACTTGACCCAGCTTTATAAGGAGGCTCTAATGCATTATGAAAATAGTAGGGATAATTTGGAGTTCCCTGATGTGGCGCTGCAGTATTCAGATAAAAATAAGCCAATGTTGGCAGCACTTACCATGGTGGCCAACGTATTCCTAAATCTGGATGAATTTATTGTAAAAGGATAATATATTATTATGGATATTTTCAATGAGGCACATTATCGAGAGAGCGAATATAATACCCGGAGGCACTTTTTAAAAAATTGCATTTCCGGTATGGGAGCCTTAACCCTTGGTTCTATGCTGGGCGGGGATTTGTTTGCCAATAATTTGCCCGCACCAATGGCAGGTCATGGTATCCCACATTTTTTACCCAAGGCAAAGCATGTGATCTATTTGCACATGGCAGGGGCACCATCGCAATTGGAGCTTTTTGATCATAAGCCTGTTCTAAACAAATTAAATGGACAGGATTGCCCTCCATCCTTGTTGGAAGGTAAGCGATTTGCGTTTATTAGGGGTACTCCTAAAATGCTTGGATCACAGGCTACTTTTAAACAATACGGGGAATCCCGAACATGGATATCCAATTATTTGCCAAAATTTGCCAGCGTAGTTGATGAAATTAGTTTTCTAAAGGCAGTTTCCACGGAAGAATTTAATCATGCCCCGGCACAGTTCTTAATGCAAACGGGCTCACCAAGACAAGGTAGGCCTTCATTGGGAAGTTGGGCAACTTACGGACTGGGTTCGTCCAATGAAAATCTGCCCGGTTTTATTGTTTTACTTTCCGGAGGGGTGGTCACCGGGGGGAAACGTCTTTGGGGAAGTGGATTTTTACCTACCGTATATCAAGGCGTACAATGTCAGTCCAAAGGGCCTGCGGTCAGGAACCTACAAAACTCTAAAGGCGTGGACGCAAAATTGAGAAAACAAACTGTTGACGCTATAAATAAAATAAATGAACAGGAGTATCAAGAATCCCGTGATCCTGAAATTCTAACGCGAATGTCACAATATGAGTTGGCGTTCAAAATGCAAACTTCGGTACCCGGTGTTATGAGTATTGATGATGAACCAGATTATATTAAAAATCTATATGGCGTAACTCCCGGCGAAGGTTCCTTTGCGAATAATTGCCTTCTAGCAAGAAGGTTGGTAGAAAATGGGGTGCGGTTTGTTCAGCTTTATGATGAAGGTTGGGATACCCATGGGGTAGGACCTGGTAGTGGGGTAGATGTTGGACTAAAGGATAAATGTAGCCGTATTGATCAAAGTATGACGGCACTGCTGATGGATTTAAAACAAAGAGGGCTTTTAGAGGAAACCCTAATTGTTTGGGGAGGGGAGTTTGGACGAACCCCAATGATGGAAGCTAGATCGGGCCAAGGTTTTTTTGGACGAGATCATCACGGGGAAGCCTTTACCATGTGGATGGCCGGAGGGGGCATTAAAAAAGGATTTTCTTTTGGCGAAACCGATGAAATAGGCTATTCGGGAATTAGAGGTAAGGTTCATGTACATGATATTCAGGCTACAATCCTGAACCAATTGGGATTGGACCACGAAAGACTTACCTTCCATTTTCAAGGAAGGGATTTTAGACTAACCGATGTAAGCGGCAACGTAATAAAGGATATTTTAACACCGTAGTATTAATTATGGAAATGGATTTATTTCTTGGACGATTTCACCCATTACTAGTGCACTTACCAATAGGTTTTATTGTATTGACCGTGGTTATTGAAATTATTGGCCTTTTTAAGAAAGATAGGAAGATTTACGATCGTGTTGTTCAATACTCGCTAATAGCCGTAATGGTGTCAGGGCTTATTACTATTGCCACGGGACTTTTACTCTCCCAAGGAGGTGACTACGATGCGGATACCCTTTGGCAACATAAGTGGCTTGGGATAGGGGTGGTCGTATTTTCTGCCTTGGCCTACGCGCTTAAAATGAAAGTCCATACGTATAATAACAGGCAATCTATTTTTATTTCGTCCATATTAATAATCCTTGTTGGCTTAACCGGGCACCAAGGGGGTGTACTTACCCATGGTCAAGATTACCTTCTTGCCTATGCCCCGAATGTGATAAAGAATCTTGCTGGGATCGAATTGGCAAATTCAGAAAAAGGAATCCAACAAAAGAATCAAAACTCTGTTCTTATTTATCAGGATATTATTCAACCTATGTTTGTACAAAAATGTACCTCATGCCATAATAATGAGAAACAAAAGGGAAGTCTTAATCTTATGGTGTATAAGAATTTATTTACCGAGGCGGAAAGTGGATATCCTATTGTAAAAAGCGTTCTAAAGGAGAGTGAACTATTTAAGCGCGTAAGTTTACCCTTGAACAATAAAAAATTTATGCCTACAAAGGGAAAACCTTTAAGTTATAGTGAAATAAAAATTCTTGAATATTGGATAAATATGGGAGCGGATAGCCTGGCAGTCTTCGACCATAAAAATATGACGCCAGAATTATTGCAGCTAATGATCCGGGATTATAATTTGGACTATCATCCTAAACCCTATATAGAAACTATTGTAGTTGAGGAGGCTAAGGAACAAAAAGTGGGTATCTTGATCGAAAATGGATTTTCTGTCGACAGGTTGGGAGAAGATAACTTTTTGCTTGATGTGCGTTACGACAAGGCCAATATAGGTGGGGAACAGATTAATCTATTGAATGAAATAGCTGATAATATTACCACTTTGAATCTTTCCGATTGTGGATTAACAAATGAGTTACTGGCCCAGTTGCCCGAATTAAAAAATTTAACTAAAATTGATCTACATTCAAATTCAATTTCTGATGATGCTATCCAGCAATTGCATAAATACAAGCACCTAGAAGTAATTAATCTTTATGATACCGAGGTTTCCAAGGAGGGTTTAAAATTATTATTGGAAATGGACTCCTTGAGAAGGTTATATTTGTGGAAAACCAATGTAACCCAGGATATGGTAGATGAAAGTAGTAATACTGCCAATGTTATAATAGATCTTGGGGGTGCCATTTAAACCAAATGCACGTTGGAGAATTGGAAATCGGATAGCATATCGTTATTTACTATAGGATGAGTCCTATAGAACAAAGAAATACCACAATATTCATTTCATGAATAGAGGTTGCAGCATTTCTGTTACAAATAAGGGGGTATGGCTAGTAGGAGAAAACTAACGCCGCCATTTTTTCGGACCCTGACGACGGACTATCGAGCGCCAGAAAATGGGTCTAAGGATCTAAAGATTATCCTTAGATCTAACGCTTATGAACTAGGTTTCTTAAAAAAAGATTGGGTTCCTATTGCAGATTTTGTCCTATTATGTAGCCCTTGTGGGGAGTAACAACTACATCAAATAACTGAAAGAATAGGTTTTCGAAAGGATTTTTATGGAAATAGGGCAATAGTGTTTTGAGCATTTGCCAAAGGAAACTCAGTTAAATTATTATTAATTGATTTTCTGGTTGGAAGATTGGGGTATTTCGCAAAAATTAAATTTCTCATATTGGTTTTAACTAATTTTAACAACTACTATTTGTAAGAGTTAAAGCCAAGGCATAGTTTTGGTTCCCGAATGAATTGGGCATTTAAAAAATATATGTTTCTTCTTTGTATCCTTTGTGTAAGCGGATACGGTAATGTCTATGCTCATTCTTTTCCCAATGTAATTGGCTATTTTTTAAATTCAAATCTGGCGGCCTCGGATAATGCTACTTGCGAGGTTGCAGTAGAATTACCCACCATCGTTTTCGAGGATCCTTCTCAATTTGAAATTCAAAAACCCGTTGTAGCCGAAGTTGCGGATATTGAGGAAGAAGAGGAAGAGTGTGAGGAAGTTCTATTTTCTCCAAATAAAAATTTAGTTTACGGTGATTTTTCAATTGCCATTTATGCTACCCTTAGGTCAGAGCATTTTTCCAGTGAAATTAAAAATTACTCGGCCTACTCTAAACCCTACACTTTTACCGCACCTTACAAACGGTATATCCGATTCCAGGTTTTCAGGATTTAAGATTCTGCATTTGGGCCATTGTTTAATAGGGTCCGCTACCCCTCTATCTACAAAATCGTTTTCAATTAACACTAAGTAAGTCCATGTTTGCTTTAAACGGACTTGCCTTGCATTTTGTTTTGTTAAAAATCAATTAAATAATTTAAAATATATAACATTATGAGGAAGTTCCCCATGATAATTGGCGCGTTTATACTACTCAGTCAATTAAGCTGTAATACCGAAAAACATGAAAAAAGAGAAGAGACAAAGTACCTCGTGACCAGTCCCATAAAAAAGGATACAGTTATTATAAAAGATTACGTCTGCCAAATACATTCCATACGAAATATAGAGGTCCGCGCCTTGGAAAAAGGATACTTGCAGGAAATCTCCGTAGATGAAGGCCAATTTGTAAAAAAGGGCCAACAAATGTTCCACATTATGCCCAATATCTATGAGGCAGAACTTCAAAAGGCTACGGCGGAGGCGAAGGTAGCGGAGATCGAGTTTCAGAATACTAAATTATTGGCCGATGGCAATGTAGTTTCGGCAAATGAGCTGGCCATGGCAAAGGCCAATTTTGAAAAGGCAAAAGCAGAAGTGATGCTTGCCGAGACCCATTTGGGATTTACCAATATAAAGGCTCCGTTTGATGGGATAATGGACCACCTACATGTTAGGGAAGGTAGCCTTTTGGATGAGGGGGAATTGTTGACCACCTTATCCGATAACAGCAAGATGTGGATATATTTTAATGTTCCCGAAGCGGAGTATCTGGATTATATTACCAGTGTTGATCGAAAGAGTAATAAAGAGGTAAGCCTTTTAATGGCCAACAACAAGCGTTTCAGTCAGACCGGTATTGTTGAGACCATAGAAGGGGAATTCAGCCATGAGACCGGTAACATTGCCTTTAGGGCAACTTTTAACAACCCTGATGGTGTTTTAAGACATGGTGAAACAGGAAGCATAATTATGGAAGTGCCCCATAAGAACGCCTTGATCATTCCACAAAAGGCCACGTTCGAGGTTTTGGATAAGAAATATGTTTTTGTAGTTGATGAGAAGGAGGTAATTAGACAGAAGGAAATAACCCTGTCGGGCGAATTACCAAACCTCTTTATTGTAAAACATGGAATTACCGAGAAAGATAGAATAATACTTGACGGTATTCGAATGGTAAAGGATGGTGACCATATAGAAACCGAATATATAGAACCTAAATCGGTTGTAAACAACTTGGCACTCTACGCCGAGTAAGTAGAGCCTATCGGAAATCTCAAAATTAAGTGCTCAAACTTTTGATCGTTTTCCCCCCTTCATGGTGAAGGGAAGACAAGAAAAATTCATGGGTAGTTAATTTTTGAACCTAACATAATTTCACAAAAGATGTTCAAAAAATTTATAAAAAGACCGGTATTGGCCATTGTCATATCAGTCATGATCGTTTTTACGGGCCTTTTGGCCATAAAACAATTGCCCATTTCCCAATTCCCTGAAATTGCGCCTACTACAGTAAACATATTTATAGCATACCCGGGTGCAAGTGCGGATGTATTGGTAAACTCAACACTTATTCCATTGGAAACGGCTATTAACGGTGTCCAAGGAATGCGCTATCTGGCGTCTGATGCCACTAGTGCAGGTGAAGGAACCCTACGTGTCATTTTTGAACCGGGAACGGATCCCAATACTGCAGTGGTAATGGTAAAGACACGGGTAGATCAGGTAATGCCGAACCTACCCGAATTGGTGCAAAAAGAAGGGGTGATTATTACTCCCGTGCAACCCAGTATGTTGATGTACGTAAACCTGTTTGCCGAAGACGAGCATAACGATGAAAAGTTTCTTTACAATTATGCCTACACCAAAATAATACCAGAAATACAACGTATCAATGGTATTGCCAGCGCCCAGATATTGGGTAGCCGAAAGTACGCAATGCGGGTATGGTTAAAACCAGATCGTATGCGCGCCTACAATGTATCTGCCGAAGAAATCATGGAGGCTATGCAGGACCAGAGCATAATTGCCAGGCCTGGTAGGATTGGGCAAAGTTCCGGAATTAAATCCCAGTCTCTGGAATATGTGCTTACCTATGTAGGACGTTACAATCAGCCCGAACAGTATAAGGATATTATCGTTCGCGCCAATGCGGAGGGGGAGACTATTACCTTGGGAGATTTGGCCGATGTGGAACTTGGTAGCGAGTTCTTCGATATTTATTCCAATTTGGATGGTCGGCCATCTGCTTCAATTATTCTAAAGCAGACTTTGGGCAGTAACGGTAAGGATGTGATTGATGAGGTTAAATCCAAATTAAAGGAACTTAAAGAGGATCTTCCTCCAGGATTGGATTATAAGATCAGCTACGACGTTGCCAACTTCTTGGATGCCTCTATTGAACAGGTGCTCCACACACTTCGGGACGCCTTTATTTTGGTTGCTATAGTTGTTTTCCTTTTCTTGGGAGATTGGCGATCAACACTGATTCCTATCATTGCGGTACCTGTTTCATTGATCGGAGCCTTTTTCGTAATGCAGCTCTTTGGGCTGTCCATTAACCTCATTACCTTATTCGCTTTGGTACTTGCCATTGGTATTGTTGTGGATAATGCCATTGTCGTGGTGGAGGCTGTCCACGTTAAAATGGAGGAAGAGAATCTAACACCCTATAAGGCCTCCACAGAGGTGTTGAGCGAAATAGGTGGGGCTATTATCGCCATTACCTTGGTTATGGTATCCGTATTTATTCCTATTTCCTTCATGACCGGTCCGGTTGGGGTGTTTTACCGACAATTTTCGATAACTATGGCCGGATCCATAGTAATATCGGCTGTTGTGGCCCTTACCCTTACCCCGGTATTATGTGCTATAATGCTTAAAAATAATCATGGGAAGCCCAAAAAGAAATCGCCGGTTGATAAGTTTATCGCCTGGTTCAATAAGGGTTTTGAACGCCTTACGGGAAGCTATGTAAAATTATTGGATAAAATAGTAACGAGAAGGATCGTCACCTTTGGTATTCTAATAGCCTTTTGCGCCGGGATATTTTTTACGAACGAATCGCTGCCGGCAGGATTTATTCCCAATGAGGATCAGGGGATGATATATGCCATTATACAGACTCCACCGGGAGCAACTTTGGAAAGGACCAATGATGTTGCCCGAAAATTACAGCAGATCTGTGAAGAGATGGATGGGGTGGAATCTGTTTCCTCATTGGCCGGTTATGAGATTATGACCGAAGGGCGTGGTTCCAATGCAGGTACCTGTCTAATTAATTTAAAACCTTGGTCCGAGCGTCATCACTCCGTACACGAGATAATGGAGGAATTGGAAGAGGAAACACAAAATTTAGGGGCTAGGATAGAATACTTTGAGCCTCCAGCAGTGCCTGGTTTTGGTTCTTCAGGGGGATTTTCCATGCGTTTGTTGGATAAGACCAACTCTACGGATTATCATGGTTTTGGAAAGATAAACGATAATTTTATGGACGCCTTGGCCAAAAGGGAAGAATTAACAGGATTGTTTTCTTTTTTCTCGGCCAATTATCCGCAATACGAACTCAAAATCAACAATAAGATAGCCATGCAAAAAGGGGTTTCTATAGGTAAGGCTATGGAAAACTTGAATATTCTGATCGGAAGTACTTATGAGCAGGGCTTTATACTGTTCGGAAGGTTCTTTAAGGTCTATACCCAGTCTGCCCCAGAGTATAGGGCACTTCCGTCTGATTTGGAAAAATTGTTCGTAAAAAATGAAGAAGGGGAAATGGTACCGTATTCTGCCTTTATGACTATGGAAAAGCGTTTGGGTCCCAATGAGATTACCCGCTACAACTTGTATAATTCTGCTACCATCAATGGGCTTCCTGCAGCTGGATACACTACTGGGGACGCTATAAATGCCATTAAGGAAGTGGCCGCCCAAACCCTGCCTAGGGGTTACGACATTGCTTGGGAAGGGCTTTCGTACGATGAGGCCAAAAGAGGAAATGAATCGCTTTATATTTTTATCATTGTATTGATATTCGTGTATTTCGTGTTAGCGGCCCAATATGAGAGTTTTTTATTGCCCTTTGCCGTTATCCTTTCGTTGCCCGTAGGTGTTTTTGGTTCTTTTGCATTATTGAGAATGATGGGATTGGCCAATGATGTTTATGCTCAGATAGGGGTGATTATGCTGGTTGGTCTTTTGGGCAAGAACGCAGTACTTATTGTAGAGTTCGCCGTTCAAAAGCATAGACAGGGCGCCACAATACTTGAAGCGGCCATAGAAGGTTCCCGCGCCAGGTTCAGACCCATTTTGATGACTTCTTTCGCGTTTATTGCTGGTTTGATTCCCCTGGTTGTTGCAACAGGAGCTGGAGCCATTGGAAACAGGACCATCGGAGGGTCTGCTTTGGGCGGAATGCTTATAGGGACACTTTTCGGTGTATTGGTCATACCAGGGCTTTATTACATTTTTGGTAGTATGGCAGAAGGAAGGAATCTTATCAAAGATGAGGCCAGTGAACCATTTTCCGAAGAATTGATGCGCACCAGTGAAGGGGAAAGTAAGACTAGGGCCAAATTGAGGGAGATTACGAAACTTTTGAAAAAACTAACCAAAGGAAAAGATGATGAAAAATAATAGAATATTATCCATAAAAAAGAGCAGGGTGTATTGGCTGGCTTTATTTGCTCTGGTAGTCACGTATTCCTGTGTTCCTTCAAAAACACTGTTGGAGGAAAATTCAGATGTGCCAGATCGGTATCAAAATCAATTGAAAGACAGCTTGAACAGTGCAAGCGTCCGCTGGAAAGAGTTTTTTTCAGACCCCCAACTAAGTGCGTTGATAGATACGGCCTTGATTAAGAATCAGGAGCTGAATATTATACTGCAAAAGGTGGAGATGGCCAAAAATGAGATCAGGACCAGAAAAGGGGAATATCTACCTTCTGTCAATATTCAGGCCGGAGCTGAAGTTGAAAAAGTGGGTGCTTATACTAGAAATGGTGCTGTAGAGGAGCAACTTGAAATTAAGGAAGGGGAGGAATTCCCGGAATCTCTATCGAATTTTATGGTCGGAGCTTACGCTTCCTGGGAGGTTGATGTTTGGAAAAAGCTGCGAAACGCCAAAAAAGCTGCTGTTTTCGAATATCTTTCCTCCATTGAGGGAAAGAATTTCATGGTGACCAATCTGGTTTCCGAAGTAGCCTCTTCCTATTATGAGCTAGTGGCCTTGGATAGTCAGTTGGCAATTATTGAAGAAAACCTGGCCATTCAAACGAATGCCCTTGCCATGGTGAAGCTTCAGAAAACAGCGGCCAGGGCAACGGAGTTGGCCGTTCGAAGGTTTGAGGCAGAGGTGCTAAAGAACCAAAGTCAAAAATACGCCATACAACAGAAAATCATAGAAACTGAGAACAAGATTAATTTTTTAATCGGGAGGTCTCCCCAGCCTATTTTAAGAAATTCGGTAGGTTTTATCGATAAAGAGGTTGCTGCCATTAATCCTGGCATACCGTCTCAATTGTTGCAGAACAGACCAGATATAAGGCAGGCGGAATATGAACTGGCTGCGGCCAAGTTAGATGTTAAAGTGGCCAAAGCCAATTTTTACCCTTCCTTCGGAATAAAGGCCGGTGTTGGATTGGAGGCTTTTAAACCAAAGTTTTTGACTTCTACACCACAATCCTTGCTGTATAACGCTGTGGGCGATGTAGTGGCCCCGTTGATCAATAGAAATGCGATCAAAGCGGAGTACGGCAACGCTAATGCGCGACAAATTCAGGCGGTGTATGAGTATGAGAAGGCTATTTTAAATGCTTATATTGAGGTAGCAAATCAACTGTCCAATATAGATAATCTTAACAAGAGTTATGAATTAAAAGTGGGACAGGTACAGGCGCTGAACGAATCCATTGATATCTCCACAAGGCTTTTCCAGTCGGCCAGGGCAGATTATATGGAGGTGCTTTTGACCCAGCGCGATGCCCTCGAATCCAGCGAAGAACTTGTAGAGACCAAAAAGGACCAAATGTTGGCCAAGGTAAGTATTTACAGAGCCTTAGGAGGAGGCTGGGATAGATAGAACCCTTTTTCTAAAACTTCAAATTACTATTAAAGAAAGCCATTTTACATTCGTGTAGAATGGCTTTTCCTATTTAGAGTCAGCTAAGGCTTTTGCCTGCTCCAAAGGACATCGGAGACTCAAATTTATTTGAAGCTTATGCATAAACCTTATATATTTATTGTTCCCTATATTAGTAGTCTTATTTAAACCATCCAACTATATGAAAGTATTGCCGTTATTTTCCTTTATTACCCTTTGTCTTTTAACCTTGTACAGTTGTGCTGAGAAAGAAGTGCAGAAGCCACAGAGGCCCAACTTCCTGTTTATAATGTCCGATGATCATGCCTATCAGGCCATAAGTGCCTATAGTGACCATTTAATCCAAACCCCAAATATTGATCGTTTGGCCAAAGAGGGCATGTTGTTCAGAAACGCCAGCGTTACCAATTCAATCTGTGCTCCTTCAAGGGCCACTATTCTTACAGGGAAGCATACCCATATTAATGGAAAAATAGACAATCATAATCCTTTCGACACCACCCAGGTGACCTTTCCTCAGATCTTTCAGAAGGCAGGCTACCAAACGGCCATGTTCGGGAAGCTACATTTTGGGAACAATCCCAAGGGGGTGGACGATTTTATGATCTTACCGGGCCAAGGACATTATATTAACCCGGATTTTATCACCCATAAGGGCGATACCACCATTACCGGATATGTAACGGATATCATTACAGACATGAGTTTGGAATGGTTGGATAAAAAACGGGATCCCAATAAACCATTTTTTTTAATGTATTTGCATAAGGCGCCCCATAGACCCTGGTGGCCAAGAGCAGATAAGTTTAAGGAGTACACCCAAAAAACCTTTCCCCTGCCGGAAACTTTATTCGACGATTACTCTAACAGGGGCACTGCGGCCAAAACGGCTGAAATGAATCTTTTATATCATATGCAGTATAGCCATGATAGCAAGATTTGGCCCGAAACTCTGGAATCTATGGGAGGTGCGGAGCCGTTTGTAGAGGGTTCTCAGGCAGATGTTTACAACGAATTCAATCGTGGAAATGAAGAACAAAGGCAAGAGTACAAGCCCATTATCGATGCCATTAACCAAGATTTCAGGGAAAAATGGCCTACTATGAACGACGAGGAAAAAATGATTTGGAAATACCAGCGGTATATGCAGGATTATTTGGGCAGTATTTCCTCCGTGGATGACAATGTAGGGAGGGTGTTGGATTATTTGGATGAAAACGGCCTGGCCGAAAATACCATTGTGGTCTACACTTCGGACCAAGGTTTTTATTTAGGCGAACACGGTTGGTTCGACAAGCGCTTTATTTATGATGAGTCCTTTAAAACACCATTGTTGATCCGCTGGCCCAATGAAGTAAAACCGGGAACCACGGAGGAAGAAATGGTGCAGAACCTTGATTTTGCCCAGACGTTTTTAGAGGCGGCGCAAATAGAGGCTCCTGAAGATATGCAGGGGGAAAGTCTTATACCATTATTAAAAGGCAAATCGGACGAATGGAACCGGGAAGCCGTTTATTACCATTATTATGAGTATCCAAGTGTGCATATGGTTAAACGTCACTACGGCATAGTGACCAAGGAATACAAACTTGCCCATTTCTATTATGATGTGGACGAATGGGAATTGTATGATCGCAAAAAGGATCCCAATGAGTTGAACAATGTCTATAATGATCCGGAATATGCCGATATTGTGAAAGAACTCAAGGAAAAACTCGCCCAGCTTAGGGTAAAATACAAGGATTCCAAAGAATTGGATGATAAATATATTGAACAGTCCAAAAAATATTAGGGCTTTCAATCCCTTCTGTCTCCTCCGCTTATGGCCGAGGCTCCACTTTCCCTTATACGCACAGGTCCAAGGGAAGGAGCTTGTTATTAGCATTTATTAAACTGGAAGTTCCAAGAAGGAGCCCCGAAACAACTAAAAATATAGCTCCTTCCCCTAATTAGGTGAAGGTGGCTTCGACAGGGGAGAAGCCGGAAGGGGTAGGCCCTTGTTGGCGACTGTGGGAGTCAATCTGACAGAGTCCTTTTTTTTCGGGATGAGGAGAAGTCACACAAGTTGGGTTTTGTTGAAGATTATTTAGTTTTCATGTTTCTTTCAGAAGTTTAAAGTTCAATTAGTCTATAAGTTGAGTAATTAGTGTGATTTAGCTCATGGCCGTTTTATTTTATGGGTATTCGTGAACCTTCGGTGATATTTTTGCCAGTCAGTGCTGGTAATTTCTCGTGTATTGAAAGTTACCTGCTTATGTTGGCGCGAGCGTCGCGCTCGTGCCTAAGTAGTTGTTATTTTGCTGCTTTAGTTGTAAACTCTGGGTCTATGCATTCAATATTTTCTCCGGTGTAATCGGAAGGTCATACACCCGTTTACCGCAAGCTTTATAAATGGCATTGGCAATTGCCGCAGCTGTTGGCGGCACTGGGACTTCGCCTGCCCCTTTGGCGTCTTGGGTTGGACGGTTTATAATGGCCACTTCCACTTCAGGGACTTCAGAAAATTTTAAAATGGGATATTTCATCCAATCTGTGCTTGTTATTTCTGTTGTATTGAACGTCACCTGCTCTTTTAGGGTCCAGCTGGCCGCTTGGATTATCCCACCTTCTACTTGATTGGTGAGTCCATCCATATTGATTACCTCTCCTACGTCTACCGCTGCCCACATTCTGGTCAGACCGATCTTGCCGTTAGTTTTATCTACCGAAACCTTGGCCGCAACGGCAATATAGGCGTCCGTATTTTTGTATCTCATAAAGGCAAACCCAATCCCTTCACCGTCCTCTGTATTTTGTGAGCTGGTCAGGGCCTGTACTTTTTGGATTACCGCTATGGCCCTTTCATCCTCTAAATGATTTATTCGGAATTCTAAGGAATTTTGGCCAGCTTTTTCCGCCAAAGTATCCATAAAGGATTCTAAGGCAAAAATATTGGCAAATGATCCTAAGCTACGCAAAGAGGATGTGCGGAAGGGGCCGTCATAGTAGTGTGCGTTCACGGTAATATTGGGAATGCTGTAATACGGATCTGCATTTCTATGTCCTCCTCCCAAATACCCTCTCGACTTCATCTCGTATGGGTTTTCCAAATATCTGGCCGCTAATACTGTTCCGGCATCCTTGTTGGGGCGAGTACTGTGGGAGTCGGTCCATACCTCAGTTTTCCACGAGTTTATTTTATTGTTTTCATCCAGACTGGCTTCCAATTCGGTGATCATGGCCGGACCATAGGGGTCCCATAAGTGCTCATCTTGTCTGGACCATTGTACCCTAACAGGGGTATTGGGTTGTTCCAGGGCCAATAGTGCTGCATCGGCGGCGGCATCATCCGCAGTGCTGTGGCCAAAACACCCAGCTCCTGGAACAGCGGTAATATGAATATTATCGGCGTCCATGGAAAGCATGTTCGCCAGGGCTTCCCTCATGGGGTAAATTCCTTGACTATGGGACCAGACATGCAATATTTCACCGTCAAACATTGCTATGCCACAGGCGGGACCCATAGAGGCATGTTTAATATAGGGTTTGGTATATGTTGCTTTAAAGGTTTCGGCGCCTTCAAATACTCTTGCCACATCACCTTCGTTTTTCACTGTTTCCGGGCTGGAGGCAATCAATTTAATATGTGCGTAGAGATTTTCGGATTTAGGGAAGGGTAAGGGGGCCGTCCAATTAGAGTGGTTCCTCAGGAATTGTTCCCCTTTTACAGCTTGATGTTCCTTTTCGGTAATTACACCCACAAAACTTCCTTTTATTACTGTTTTAATGATTCCTGAAACTTCTGCTTTTAAACCGGTTTCATCCAAAGAAATCAGTTGGGAAGTGTATCCCATAGGTCTAACTATCCTTGCATGCACCATACCGGGAAAGCGCAGGTCTTGAATATAATTAGCTTTTCCACGAACCATGTCGGTGATATCCCTTCTTGGGATAGCTTTTCCAACATAGCGATGTTCCCTGTAGTCCTTAATAGGCACTGGAAGGATTACTTCCGTTTCTATTTGTACGCCTTCAAGGATCTCCCCAAAAGTCAAGGATTTTTTGTTCCGTATGGATTTAACGATGCCGTTGTAAAGCAGCAGATCATCAACGCCAGTATTTAGTTGTTTACTCGCTAGGGTCAATAATTCTTGTCTAGCTGCAGCTGCAGCATAGCGAACGGACATAGCACTGTTTTGGATAGAAGCACTGGCCCCGGTATAACCCTCATTTGGGGTTACGCCAGTCTCTGCCAGATGAACTTGTACCTTCTCCAGATCCATATCCAGTTCTTCGGCGGCCACCTGCTGGATGGCAGTGCGGATGCCTTGTCCCAGTTCTACTTTTCCAGATAGTATCCTTAGGCTGCCATCCTCCAATATCTGTAACCAGGCGTTTACGGTTTTGGCACGGCCCATACTTCCTGGTAGTTTCCCATCATAATCCACTCTAGCGGAGATTATGGGGTCTTTCTCACCTGAACAGGCCCCTAACAATGTAAATCCCACGCTGATATAGCCCAGGTCTTTGAGAAATTTTCTTCTGCTTCTAAGTGGTATGACTTTCATGGCGGGTTGGGATTACAGGTTTTTGACTGCGGATTTAATAGCTCGGATGATCCTGGCATGGGTGCCACACCGACAGAGGTTGCCTTGCATGGCAATTCTGATTTCCATCTCATCAGGGTTTGAGTTGGCATTTAAAAGGCCCACTGCAGTCATCACCATACCATTTAGGCAATAACCACATTGGGCGGCCTGCTCATTTATAAATGCCTGCTGCACGGCGTGTAACTTGCCTTTATGGGCTAAAAGTCCTTCCAAGGTGGTTATTTCTGCATTCCCAATGGAGGATATTGGAAGCAAACAGCTATTGGTGGCTCTTCCGTTTATGAGGATATTGCACGACCCACATTGGGCAATTCCACACCCAAATTTGGGACCATTAAGTTCCAGATAGTCCCTCAATACATAAAGCATTGGGGTGTCGGCTTCCGTCTCGACTTTTTTTTTGGAGCCATTGACGTTGAGGTGGTAGGTTGGCATAAAAGTTAGTTTAGCTTCTAAGATAATGAATTGCTTTTCTAAAACAAATGACTGTGCAATCTAGAAAGCAAGAATTTTTGGATTGGTCAATTTATCGGGATACCCTTACCAATGTCCATTTGCTGGCGCGAGGGTCAGGCTCGTGCCTACTCAATGGTCACTTCGACAGAGTCCCTTCTTGGGACTCCCGATGATTATCGGGAGAGAAGTCACACATCTTGCTCCCGACCAGTATGTGCTATTTAGCTCATGGCCTTTTTATTTTAGGGGTATTCGTGAACCATCGGTTTCTCGTCGCTCATGCTTCTCTCTGTCGAAGTGACTAACTTTTGTTCAATGAGAAATAGAGATAAAAAAATTTCCAGATAGGTGCAATGATATTTTCTCAAACGATTGATATTTAGATATTTAATATAGACGACAAGGGGTAGCACATCCCGATATGCATCGGGAGGGACCTCAGGGTAAAGCTATAATTGTCCAAACCTCTCGACTGCACCTACCTAGTGGTAGATAGGCTCGACCGTACACCCTAACCTTAAACCACTCTTAAACCATTAAAATTAAACGAACTCACGCTATTTGGAAGCATAATAATTATCCACATGGTAGGCCTGCCATGGATTTATTGTGCATTTCGAATACAAAGGACTTCTGTATTAACATGTTTATTAGAATTATTATCGCAGACTTTTTTCTTTGATCTTCTGTTGCTCAAAAGCGGCATCGTATTCTGGATTGCTTTGGCTTGGAACCATGGCGTTGGTTGCTGCGCGCCACTCCACTAATTTCTTACGGAGTTCCTGTGCTTTATCCGGATTTTGTTCGGCAACATTATTTTCCTCACCAGGGTCAGATATTAAATTGTAAAGTTCCAATGCGCCGTCTTCAAAATATTCATGCAGTTTCCAATCGCCCGAAATAATTACTGAACCTGGGCGGGTACGGAACAATGGGTCGTGGCTACCATCCTGCATGCCCTGGTATTCCTCAAGGTAGATAGGGAAATGGAAGAATAGGTATCTCTCTAGCTGGGAATCTCCCTCGAATATGGGTCCTAAATTAATTCCGTCCAGTAGGGTAGCCTTTTTATCCGGACTTGTAATATTTTGTAGGGTGGGGTAAAAGTCCAAATTGCTGACACGGGAGTTAGAGCTGGAATTAGGTTCTATTTTTCCCGGCCATGTGATCAGTAAGGGCACACGGATTCCCCCTTCATAATAAGAACCCTTTCCGGCGCGTAATGGGTTTTGTTCGGATATGGACCTAATTCCTCCATTGTCCGAAGTAAATATTACCAAGGTGTTTTCCTCCAGTCCATTTGCTTTTAATGAGGAAAGTAGTTTGCCTACATTTTCGTCCATCGAGGCCACCATGGCGGCATAGTCCGGTCTATTCTGACCATTGGAACCCTTTTTGTTCTTAAATTTTTCGATCAGCTCTTCTTTTCCCATTATAGGGGTATGTACCGTATAGTAGGGGAGGTAAAGAAAAAAGGTGGTGTCCCTATATGTTTCAACAAAAGAGATGGCCTCATTGGTAATGCGGTCTGTTAAATATTCACCCTCTGGCCCATTGGTAATATGGTCTATTTTATAAGGGGAAAAATACCCTCCTTTTCCGGGATGGCCTTTAGTGCTTCCACCAACATTTACATCTATCCCCTGTTCCTTAGGGTCATTGCCTACATGCCATTTTCCGAAATTTCCTGTGATATATCCGGCCGATTTTAGCATTTGTGGGAGAGTGTATATGGTGTCACTTAGGTGGTCTGTGTTTTGTATAGGGATAAGTTTTCGTGTCTTGGGATTCCCTCTGTCCGATGGACTTACCGTATAAACGCCATGTCGTGGAGTATTTAGTCCGGATAGCAGGCAGGCCCGGCTGGGAGCGCAATTTGCTGCACCAGCGTATGCATTGTAAAAAATCATACCCTCTTTGGCCAAAGCATCCAAATTGGGCGTTTCATAATACTCGCTACCCATAAACCCTAAATCTTTCCAGCCCAAATCATCTACATTTATTAGAACTATATTGGGAAGTGCCTTGTTTGGCTCGTTCTCTTTGGGGGATTTGCAGGAGTGTAATGTACACATTATTGCCAAAGTAATGGCGGGGAGGTATGGTATTATGCGATTCATGATTCTATAGCTATTTGGTGTTTTAGAGGATATAGGTTCTAATTTATGTTAAAAATAATTCAAAAGCGGCCTTACATTAAGGCACCAAGTCCTTTTTATTTGTTGCCACATCCTTTGAAAACTGCTTTGCATACTCTGTTGGACTTTTGCCGTACTCCTTACTGAAACATTTACTAAAGTATTTTTGATTGCTGAACCCAGTCATATAGGCCACTTCTGAAATGTACATTTGATTTTTCTTGAGGAGCTGGGCGGCTTTTTTTAAACGTATTTGTATAATTCATCTCCAAGTGGTAATCATAATGAGAATTACATTGAGATAATATAAAGCCTCATCATGTTTTATTGCCAATTCCACAGGACGAGATATTATTAAATCGAAATCTTTTAAATTCGGACCCGTCTAATAGCGGTTACAGATAATAGCTTATTTTTGAAATTACTTTTGGGCAAGGAGACCTTGCCAAAAGTTATTTATACTAAAACAATGATTAAAAAAGTTTTCTATATAGGGTTTCTTGGGCTTATGATATCAGGATCCTACGCTTGTAAAAACAAAGGACAGCTAACAGAGGCATCCAAAACTGACAGCGCTCAGGAAAATGTTGCCAAACCCAATATTATTTACATCTTGGCCGATGACCTGGGTTATGGGGATCTAAGTGCCTATGGTCAGAAGAAGTTTGAGACACCAAACATAGATAAGTTGGCCGGCCAAGGAATGCTTTTTACCCAACACTATTCCGGTAGTACTGTATGTGCCCCGTCCAGATCTGCGTTGATGACAGGGATGCATACTGGCCATACTTTTGTACGTGGCAATAAGGAAGTACAGCCCGAAGGGCAGTATCCTATACCCGACAATACCTACACCTTGGCGGAGGCCATGAAAAAAGCCGGATATGCTACTGGGGTTTTTGGTAAATGGGGCCTAGGATACCCAGGGTCGGAAGGAGATCCATTGAACCAAGGTTTTGATACTTTTTTTGGATACAATTGTCAGCGCCTAGGTCACAATTACTACCCCAGACATCTGTGGGCCAATACGGATTCTTTGGTGTTGGAGGAAAATTCAGGAATGAAGAAAGGGATTTATGCGCCCCAACTTATTCATGAAAAGACCTTGGATTTTATAGAATTCAATAAGGACAATCCATTTTTTCTCTATGTGGCATCGATTATACCGCATGCTGAACTTGCTGCCCCAGAGGAAATATTACAAGAATTTAGAGGCAAATTTTCTCCTGAAAAAGCCTATAAGGGTGTGGATGATGGACCAGAATACAGAAATGGCCCCTATGAATCGCAGAAAGACACCCATGCCGCCTTTGTAGCCATGGTCCATATTTTGGACAGTCAGGTAGGTGAGATTATGGCCAAATTGGAACAGTTGGGCATTGCCGACAATACCATAGTAATGTTTACCTCGGACAACGGTCCCCACACTGAAGGAGGTGCCGATCCGGAATTTTTTAGTAGCAACGGTCCATTTAAAGGTACCAAGCGAGATCTCTATGAAGGTGGAATTAGGGTTCCCCTTATAGTTAAGTGGCCAGGACATGTTAAACCAAATACCAGAACAGATCAGGTTTCTGCATTTTGGGACGTATTTCCAACATTTGCAAGTATTGTTGATATGGAAGTGCCACCAACTTTAGATGGTATTTCCTTTTTGCCTACCCTTTTGGGAGAAGAAAAAGAGCAAAAAGAACATGAATATTTGTATTGGGAGTTTCATGAGAAAGGTGGTAGACAAGCTATTAGAAAAGGCAATTGGAAAGCCGTGAAATATAATGTTTTTGCATCAACCGAGGACCAGATGGAACTTTATGATTTGGATACCGATATAGGGGAAGAAAATAATATTGCTATGGATTATCCTGAAATTGTAGCCGAAATGAAATTGCTTTTTAAGGAAGCTAGGACACCTTCTGAAGTGTTTACTTTTGATCAAGGCACCTATTTGAGTGTAGAATAAAAATAGTTAGTAGTTAGATTGGTTTAGTTTTAAAAAGGCCATTAATGTTATATTTAGGGCTCTTTTTATCTTTATGTGCCTTACTTATTTTTATTGGCGGATGGTCCGCTATGGAAATCATTCTGGCAACCGTTTTCTTGTACCTAATGAAATGGGAAGGGGTAATACATAGAAGGGGCAGTAATTAATTCTAACCATTATCCCCAATTGATAAGTAGATATGGGTTTAAGTATTACTTATTTTTTGGAAGGTACGCCATTAGTACCTTTAGGAGCTCTACGTCCATAATGTGCTTTGGCTTAATAAGGGCTAGGCATTTTTTCTCTGGAATAAATATTTAATTTTCAATTACTTAGTTTAAATTGAAGTAATAATTTTAGATATTGGGGGAGCGTTTCCTAAATCCTTATAATTTAATCTAATGAGAAAACTACTTTTTTACTTAATTGTTATTTTGGTGTTTTTACATTTTCAACCCTTTTTTGGGCAGCAGTCCCTGGGAATAAGTGAAAATGGGCGGTATATTGAAAAAGAAGATGGAACACCTTTCTTCTATTTGGGCGATACTGCTTGGGAGTTATTCCATAGACTAGAAATGAAGGAGGCGGACTATTATCTAAAAAATAGGGCCGATAAAGGTTTTACGGTTATACAGGCAGTTATTTTATCAGAACTGAACGGTATTTCCGTTCCTAATGCCAATGGGGACTTGCCCTTATTCAATAAAGACCCAAAAAGACCCAATGAAGCTTATTTTAAACATGTAGACGCCATAGTGGATAAGGCAAGTTCTTTGGGATTGGTTATGGGAATGCTTCCCACCTGGGGCAGTTATTGGAGTTCCCTAAGTGAAGAGGACATCATTTTTACCGCAGAAAGTGCTGAGGAATTTGGGCTGTTTTTAGGGAAAAGATATAAGGATAAACCTGTTATTTGGATATTGGGTGGAGATAGAAACATACGAACGGTAAATGATCGCAAGATTGTGGAGGCAATGGCGCAAGGACTGAAGCAGGGAGGTAATGGGCAGCAGCTTATCACTTTCCATCCCAGGGGACCCGGAATGTCTTCGGATTATTTTCATGATGCCGAATGGTTGGATTTTAATATGTATCAATCTTCCCATGGTCAGCATGGTCATGACAACGGACTTTATGCGGAGCATGATTATGCTTTGGAGCCTATAAAACCGACCTTGGACGGAGAACCGAGATACGAAAGTATACCGGTAGGCTTTTATTTTAAAGGTACGGATCCAAAGGATCGCTTTGACGACTATGACACACGGCAGGCGGCCTATTGGTCTGTTTTCGCAGGGGCTTGCGGACATACCTATGGGAATAATAATATATGGCAGATGTATTCGCCGGACAATAGTCCAATTATTGGGGCCGCAATACCGTGGAAAGATGCCTTGGACCATCCTGGGGCCTTTCAAATGAAACATCTTAGAACCTTAATGGAGGCACGTTCCTTTGCTAAATTGACTCCCAAGCCCGAGTTGATCAAAAATAGCATGGAAATAAATGGTGAGCCCATAAGGGCGGTATTGGCAGTGGATGCCTCTTTTGCAATGATCTATACCCCCAGGGGGAAGGCTTTTACAGTAGACAAGGGAATGATTACTGGTACTTATAAAAAGGCAATTTGGTATGATCCCAGATATGGCGTATCCTATCATTTGGGCACTTCCGACACTGATGGTATTCAGACCTACCAGCCTCCTACTTCTGGAAGAGGGCAGGATTGGATCCTGATCTTGGAAAACGCCGATCTTAATTTTCCAATGCCGGGTTTTCATTGATTTCCGGCTGCAAATTATAAAGGTTGCTAAGACTTTACTCCAAAGAAGACCTTCTTTTTTGTTTTTTGAAATCGAAAAGTAGAAAAAGCACGGCTTCCACTTTAGAACCCAATTTTTCGTTTAGGATTTTAAAGGCTCGTGTAATGTGGCCTTCTACTGTTTTTATGGAAATATCCAGGTATTCAGAGATTTCCGTATGAGTAAGGCCTTCTTTTTTATTCATTAAAAATATTTCCTTGCATTTTGATGGTAAATTTTCGATCTCGATATTAATCAATTTAATTAAACTTTCCAGTTCTTCTGGTTCTATGTCGACTACCAGATCAATAGCTTCAAAATATTTTTTCTCCAGATAAATTACGGGTTTATTTTTCCGGTATTGATTAATAAATTCATTATAGACCGATTTATATAAATAACTCTTGATGGATAAGTCTGGATTTATTTTCTTTCGCTTAACCCAAATCTTAACAAATACGTTCTGTACTATATCTTCAGCCATTGCATGCTCATGGCACAAAGATTGGGCATAGACGCACAAACGTTGGTAGTAAGAATTCATTAAGAAATCGTAGGCTTTGCAATCACCTAAAATTAATCTCTGGGCTAATTGTTGGTTTTTTAGGGGATCCATTGAAATAGGTTATTATCAATATTTCTAAAAAATATTGATAAATATCGAAAAAAAATTCCTAAAAAATAGAGGGGTATGAAAAATTTAAACGTATTAGATGCATAAGTGTTGAAGTACAAATGGCCGAAATAGAAAAAATAATCGTTAAGTTTCTAAATCAAGAAGCAAATCATTCCGAGTTGGAAAAATTGGAAGATTTACTTAAGAACGAGGAGGGCAAACAAGTCTTCAATAGTTATGTTAAAACACAATATATAAGTACACTTTCCATGACAGAATACGATGTTAATAAGGCCAAGGAGACCATTAAAACCAGGTTGAAAAAGGTCAAACGGACAAGAAGGGTATATCTATATAAGAAAATAGCCGTTGCAGCTTCGGTTATATTGATGTTAAGCATGGCCTTTTGCCTGTTCTATAATAGCGGCCAAGTAGAAACGCTTGAACCTGAAAAACGAACTAATTTAATTGTATCGGGTACCGATAAGGCCATACTTACCCTTGAAAACGGAGATGAGGTGGCGCTGGAAAAAGGGAAAAATTTTCAGACCGGAAAAGTAAGTAGTAATGGGGAAGAATTAGTATATGCCAATAAGGGGCAAAGCGAGGTTGGTGAAAAAGTAAATCTTTACAATTATTTGACCATCCCAAGAGGCGGCCAATTTTTTGTAAAATTATCGGATGGCACTGGAGTTTGGTTGAATTCAGAAACTAAATTGAAATATCCAGTAGAATTCACCGATGGCATTAGTCGCCAGGTAGAACTAATGTATGGTGAGGCTTATTTTAAGGTTTCGCCAAGTACCGCACACAAAGGCGCTGCATTTCAAGTCCTTACAAAATCCCAAGAGATTGATGTTTTGGGTACGGAATTTAACATTAAGGCCTATAATAATGACCCGGTTATGGCTACCACCTTGGTTGAAGGGAAAATCAAAATAAAAAAAGGTGAGTTTAGTGAAACCCTAATGCCCAACCAACAGGCTAGAATTAGCCATGAAAGTGATAAAATAGATATTGAGGAAATTGATGTGTCCCAGGAAATTTCATGGGTAAAAGGTTTGTTTGCCTTTAATGAAAAACCCTTGGAGGAAATAATGACGGTACTTTCAAGATGGTATGATACTGAGGTTATTTTTGAGAATGCCAAACAAAAGAATTTTGTCTTTACGTGAATATTGGAAAGAACCAATGCGGTAGAAGATATTCTTAAACTTATTGAAGCTACCAGTGAGGGCCAGTTAAAATTTGAAATTAACGATAAAACAATTAACATCAATTAAGAAAAAAGGAAAAGGCCAGCACCTTCCACAGCAATAGCCTTTTTCCCAGTAGATCAATTAAAACAATGTTTAACTAAACCATTACAAATTTATGAAAATTAAATTAATCAACCGACCACCTTGCCCATTTGGCAAAGTTTTCTTACACCTAATTATGAAATCCATAATTTTCCTATTTTGTTCGATTTCATTAGCACTAAACCCTCTCAATGGGACAGGCCAAAATGCGGAGATTATTGTCGATTCAGATGTGACCTTAAACGTTAAACAGGTCTTTCGGCTCATCAACAGGCAGACCGATTACAAGTTTATTTATCGACACGACCTGCTCAAAACCGCACCGAATATCGACTTAAAGAAGGGAGTGATTAAGGCAGGGGATTTATTGGATAAAACACTGGCGCCTTTAAGTTTTACATATAATTTCACAGATGGCGGAACAATCATAGTAAAAAAAAGTCTAACGAATTACTTGGAAAGTAGTTCAATTAATACTTTGGACAAGAAATTACAATTTCAAGTGAGTGGTGCCATAACGGATAATGAAGGTATGCCCTTACCAGGAGCCAACATTGTTGAAAAAGGTACTAGTAATGGGGTTACGGCTGATTTTGATGGAAAATTCTCATTGGAAATAGCAAACCAAGATGCAGTATTGGTTGTTTCCTATATAGGCTTTGCAACCAAAGAAGTGCCAATTAATGGGCAGCCTAATATTGTTGTTAGCCTAAATGAAGATGCCGCTGGTTTGGAAGAAGTGGTTGTAGTGGGCTATGGCACTCAAAAAAAGGAGAACCTTACAGGTTCTGTTGCAACGGTTAGTTCTGAAGAACTTATCAAGAGGCCTTCATCCAACGTAGAGAATTTACTTCAGGGAAGAGTTCCAGGCCTTCAAGTTTCTTCTTCTTCTGGTAAACCAGGTGATGAAGGAAATACTTTGCGCATAAGGGGAATAGGTACATTTAGTGGAGCAGGAAGTAATCCATTGGTGCTAATAAATGGCATTAGTGGCGATATGACCAATTTGGACCCAAATGATATCGAATCGGTATCTGTATTAAAAGATGCTGCATCAAGCGCTATTTATGGTGCCCGAGCCGCCAATGGGGTTATCCTTATAACTACTAAGCAAGGAAAGGCCGGCAGCCTTGTCATTGATTATCACGGAAATGTTCAGGCACAGAGCGCTAGCAGATTACCTGACTTGTTATATAATTCCGCCGACTATATGCAATATTGGAACGAAGCTAGGGCAAGGAATGGTCAAGCACCTCACTTTACCCAGGCGGAAATAGATGGGTTTAGGAACAATCCTAACGATCCGGTGAATTATCCCAATTTCAATTGGATCGACCATACTTTTAATACTGCTATAGCTCATAACCAGTCCTTCCGTATAAGTGGTGGAAATGAAAATACCGTGTTTAGTGCTTCCCTTGGTTATCTTGACCAACCTGGTATTACCAGTAATTACGAGTATCAAAAATTTAACGGACGAGTTACTGTAGACTCAAGGTTGAATGACTGGATCAAAATTGGGGGTGACATTCAGTTTGTCAACAAGGACATAACCAGAAGTAACTGGGATAATAATGTGGATTATCAAATACTCGCCATATATGGCGCAGGACCTAATTATACACCCACGATGACCTTACCAGATGGAAGTACGGGATATGTCGCCCGATATAGTTCCGATATTGCGGAATGGACAGTAAGAAACCCTGATGCACAAGATGCAAGTGGTCTTATGACAGAGACCCGGTACAATGTTTTGCCTCAATTCTACAGTGAGGTTAATCTAACAAAAGATCTGACGTGGAATTCCAAATACGCCCTTACCATAGACAACAATCAGTATAAGAATCACGAGCATCCGGTTGATAACTATTACTTTAAAGATGGTGCGTATGCCCATAATAATGCAACTTGGCGTCTAGGCGTAGAGGATAGATGGACTACGAGCAAATTATCTACATTTTATTCGACCTTGAATTATACCAAGACCTTTAATGATCACAACATTAATGTCTTGGCTGGTTATAATCAAGAAGGTTTTAAGGACAGATATCTTCGAGGTCAGAGAATTAATTTTCCGACCAATGACCTAAAAGAATTGGATGCCGGAGCTTCCAACGGCCAATCTACCGGAGGTGGTGCAACCGAATGGGCGATAAAATCATATTTTGGGCGACTTAATTATGATTATCAGGGCAAATACTTACTAGAGGCGAATGCAAGATACGATGGCACTTCTAGAATTTCACCGGACACCCGATGGGGATTCTTTCCTTCCTTATCTGCTGGATGGAGGGTTTCAGAAGAAGCGTTTATGGACAATGTGGATTGGTTGGACAATTTAAAAATAAGGGCGTCTTGGGGTCAATTGGGCAACCAAAATGTGGGACTTTACCCCTATCAAGAGGTTTTATCTACCACTTCGTACCCATTTATATCTTCACAACCGGGCGTAATTCAGAACCGAATGGTGGATCGGAATCTAAAATGGGAAACTACCACCATGACCGACATTGGAGTTGACTTTAGTATGCTCAACGGTTTGTTCAGCTTTACTTTCGACTGGTATGACAAAGTTACCGATGATATCCTTTACCAGATCCCAGTACCGGCAAGTATTGGCTTATCTGCACCCACAGTGAACTTTGGCAAAATGAAGAACACTGGAATCGATCTTGTCCTGGGTAGCCAGAAAAATTTTGGTGATTTCTCGTATAACGCCAGTATTAATTATTCCAGTTATAAAAATGAAGTTCTGGAGATTTTATCCCCGACTTATGGAAATACCACTACTCAGGTAGGTCTTCCTTTTAATTCCCATTATTTGATAGAATTCGACGGAATATTTCAAAACCAGGCTGAAATTGATGCAGCTGCCGTACATCCTTTCAATCCAAAGCCGGGAGACCTGAAATATAGAGATGCAAACGGTGATGGAACCATAAATGCTGACGACAGGGTCGTAGTCGAAGGGGCTTACCCCAAATTCTTTTACGGGGGAACACTTGATCTTACTTGGAAAAACTTTGATCTCTCGTTATTTTTCCAGGGAGTCGAAGGATCCAAAGCACATGTCCAGACCTTGGCATGGGGTCTTACGCCATACATGCAGGGATCGCCCCCAACAGTTGATTTTGTGAACAACAGATGGACAGGTGAAGGTTCTACCAATTCTCATCCTGCCATGTTTGTTACGGGATACGGACCAGTTACTGGAACACCAAACACCTACTGGTTATTGGATTCGTCCTATTTCAGATTGAAGAACTTGTCTATCGGCTATAATGTACCTAAAGAATTATGTAAAACGATAGGGTTACAAGGCATTAATATATATATGTCCGGTGACAATTTATTTACTTTCACTAAGTGGCCGGGATCCGATCCTGAAAAAGCCAATACGGGTTGGTTTACGGCCTACCCTCAGCTGACAACATATACTATGGGAGTTAAATTGAAAATTTAATTTTAAAATACAATAAAATGAAGATATATATAAATAGGGGCAAGGTTCTAAGATCCACAATTGTCCTATTAACACTTTTTACACTTTCATGTGAGAATGATTTTTTGGATAAAAACCCTTTGACGGAAATATCCAGCCCTACATTCTGGAATACACAGAATGATGCGGACATGGCCTTGGCCGGTTGTTATTCCCGATTGAACACAAGTACATTCAATTTTCATAGCCTGAGTTTTGATGTTCTTGGTGGGGAGGCCAGTAGGGGTGACGGGAATGCGCAAAATATGGCTTTAGGGCTTATAGAAGCTACATCGGGCGGGCTTATTTCATCTGTCTATACCGATTGTTACAGGGGAATTGCCTCATGTAATTTTTTCTTGGCTAATATCGATAAGACTCCTATATCAGCCGGTACCATAGATACATATAAGGGAGAGGTGTTATTTTTAAGAGCGTTGTTTTATTTTACGTTGACCGATTATTATGGAGGAGTTCCATTATATACGGAACCTTTTGAAAATATTGACGAGGCCAAAATTGCTCAAAGTTCAAAGGCGGAGGTAATTGCCCAGGTTATTGCGGATTTGGATGTTGCCATCGCCCAACTGCCCAATACGGATTACAGTAGTACCGGACATGCCGTAAAAGGTTCTGCATTGGCACTGAAATCAAGGGTATTGCTTTATCAAGAGGATTGGTCAGGTGCAGCTGCAGCTGCAAATCAGGTTATGACCGATGGAAAATTTAGTCTTTCCAATGATTTTAAAAACATGTTCTTGGTGTACGGGCAAGATGCCAATCCTGAGATTATGTTTTCAACGAGATATCTAAATCCTGATAATTCTAGCCAACAGGATATTCAAATGGAATGGTGGGGAGCCTGGCATCCTCGCGAGGAATTGAGGGATGCCTTCGAATGCACAGATGGTCTGCCGATTAACGAATCTCCCTTATATGACCCTGCCAATTACAAATTAAACCGTGATCCACGGCTGGAATTGACCTTAAAACCATTCGTCGACCCTGCCATAAAAGCATCGGGAGAAGTTGTTCCTTATTCCTATAATACACCCTCGTCCACAGGATTTATGCCGACGAAGGGAGCTGATGTTGAAGAACTTCCAGTAGATTATTCTACTTTGAGCGAACAGGATTGGATTTTAATAAGGTATGCAGAGGTATTATTGAATTTCGCTGAAGCAACAAACGAAATTAGTGGACCTACGATTGCAGTTTATGATGCGGTCAATGCTGTACGTGGAAGGACCGGAATTGAAATGCCACCACTCCCAGACGGATTGACAAAAGACGAAATGAGAACTAGAATTTGGAACGAGAGAAGGGTGGAATTTGCATTGGAAGGACGAAGGTTTGGAGATATCAAGCGATGGAAATTGGCCGAGACTTATCTTAATACGTTGGTTGAACCTGATAGTGGTGTGCCACGTGTTTTTAATCCAGCAAAACATTATTTATGGCCATTTCCACAATCTGAAATGGATGTAAACCCCAATTTGCAGCAAAATCCCGGGTATTAATATTCAGAACAATAAATTGTATATTTTTTGTAAAGTTGAGTTAGTTTGAGTTAATTGTGGTAATGCACTTGAAAGAGTGCATTATCTTTTTATAGTAATTGTGAATTAAGATTTCGTACTTGAATACATGGCCATTGGCATGACTGAAGTTAAAGGTTATTCAAAAGGAGAATTTCAAAATAATTTCAAAATGAAGAAAACAATTATAATATTCTTTTTCGTCATATTGGCGTGCCGGGAGGAGAAACAAAAATCTATTTCTAAGGAAAAATCAAATAATTTCCAGTCGGATAGCCTGTTGAAGACCATGAACGACCTCCATTTTGATGAATTGGCTGTAGTATGGGACGAAGCGATTCCCTTGGGCAATGGTATGCTAGGGGCGTTGGTATGGGAGAAAGACGGAAACCTGCGTTTTTCAATTGATAGGTCCGACCTGTGGGACTTAAGGCCAATGAAAATCAAGAACAGGGAAGAATGGAATTATAGATGGATTATAGAGCAGCGCAAAAATGATACATTTAAAGAAGTTATCGATAAGTTGGATAGAATGTATGATGACAATCCGGCACCTACCAAGATTCCCGGGGCAGCATTGGAATTCAATATCAATGCATTTGGTAAGGCCAAAAATGTATCGCTCTCCGTGGAATATGCCGTTTGTGAGGTAAATTGGAACAATGAAATTTCTTTAACAACCTTTGTACACGGTGAGAAAGATTTGGGATGGTTCCGTTTTGAAGGTGTAGATGAGAATTTTAATCCGGTTATCGTTCCGCCTGGTTATGATAAGGGAGACCTTAACAAGACCGCAAATTCCCTAAACACCCAAGATCTAATCACTTTGGGATATACCCAGGGTAAGATTACAAGAACCAAAAACAGCCAATATTACCTTCAAGAAGGTTGGGGAGGGTTCAAGTACTATGTCTATGTGGAGTGGATTTACGAATCCGGTGGACTGACAGGGTGTTGGACTATAGGTACTGATTATCCCATATGGGAAGAACAGAAAAACGTTGTGGAAATTGTTAAGGAAGGATTGGATGAAGGCTATAAAGTGCAATTGGACAAACACAAACAATGGTGGAAGAGCTATTGGGGCATGGCCAATATTAGTCTCCCCGACCCAGTCATTGAAAAGCAATGGTACTTGGATATGTATAAATTTGGATCCGCAGCCCGAAGTAATACTCCACCCATTAGTCTACAGGCCGTATGGACTGCCGATAACGGGACCATCCCGCCTTGGAAGGGGGACTACCACCACGATCTGAATACCCAATTGAGCTATTGGCCAGCCTACAGCGGCAATCATTTGGAGCTGGAAGAAGGCTTTATTAATTGGTTATGGGATAATCGGAATACTTTCAAAAAATTTACCAAGGATTTTTTTGAGGCCGATGGCCTCAATGTTCCTGGTACTACCTCCCTCGATGGGGCCGCTATGGGTGGCTGGTCCCAATACGCTTATACGCCCACTGCATCGGCCTGGTTGGCGCATCATTTTTATCTTCACTGGCGCTATTCCATGGACCGTGATTTTTTAGAACAAAGAGCTTACCCATGGATTAAGGACGTGGCTATTTTTCTAGAGAATATTATGGAAAAAGGAGAGGATGGTAAGCTCAAATTACCACTTAGTTCGAGTCCGGAAATCTTTAACAATGATGCCCGAGCCTGGTTTTACGAAACCACCAATTATGATCTTGCCCTTATCCGATGGACATTCGAAAAGGCCACAGAAATGGCAATGGAATTAGAAGAAACTGATGATAGCAAAAGATGGCAAAGTTTGCTAGTGAATTTACCTGAATATGCCGTGGACCAAGAAACTGGACTAATGTATGCCCCCGGCACACCTGCTCATGAATCTCACCGCCATTTTTCGCAGATGATGGCCATACACCCGCTGGGTACGATTGATTGGTGCGATGGCACCGCTGCACGGAAAATAATCAGCAACTCCATACAGAACTTGGAAAATATGGGAACCGATTGGTGGACCGGATACTCCTTCAGTTGGATGGCGAACTTACAGGCCAGGGCATTCGACGGTGAAGGTGCGGCAAAGACCTTACGGATATTTGCGGAAAATTTTATTCTTCCAAATTCCTTCCATGTTAATGGTGAGCAGTATAATCGTGGTTTTTCGAAATTTAAATACCGCCCCTTTACCCTTGAAGGCAATTTTGCCTTTGCCGCAGGGGTACAGGAAATGTTGATTCAGAGCCATACGGGAATTGTACTTATCTTTCCAGCCATTCCGGAAAATTGGAAGGATGTCGGTTTTGACCAATTGCGTACTGAAGGAGCATTTTTGGTCTCTGCGGAAATGGAATCTGGGAATGTCAATACCGTCTTGATAAAATCTTTAAAAGGGGGAGCTATAAAACTAAAAAATCCATTTGCAAAGGAATTTGAAAGTTCACATAAATACAAATTGGATGGCGATATTATAGCCCTGAAAACTAAATAATGACTATCAGTAAAAAAAGTAACAAATTTTGTCGGAGTCATGATATTAAATAATATTTAATTGTATATCCGTATGAAGAAAAAAATACTTTACCTTGTTTTGTTGTGCACTGTTTTAATTTCATGCAAACAAGAAGGTGAATATGCAGCAATTCCATCGAAAAAAATTCCTGAGGTAGTGGATTATAATTTTGATGTCCGTCCCATACTATCCGATAAATGTTTTGCCTGTCATGGGCCAGATGTCAATAAAAGAGCCGAAGATTTGCGGTTAGACACTCCTGAAGGGGCCTTTAAGGCGCTCAAGGACAGGAAAAACGAATTCGCCATTGTTCCCAATAATTTGGAAAAGTCGGTCCTCTATCAAAAAATAACGGCAAAGGACAGTACCGAGCTCATGCCTCCCTTAGATTCCAATTTGAAATTGTCTTCCTATGAAATCCAAATTTTAAAAAAGTGGATAGAGCAAGGGGCGGCCTATGAACCTCATTGGGCCTTTGTGGCCGTTGACAAACCCGAGCTGCCCAAGTTGAAAAATGCAGATTGGGTCAATAATGAAATAGATTATTTTGTTCTACAAAAATTACAGGACGTGGGCCTGACTCCCAATCCCATGGCGGATAAAGAACGACTCTTAAAAAGAGTTTCCTTGGATATAACAGGACTGCCTCCAACACCCGAAATGCAGAAAAAATTTATCCAGAATGATGCTGCCGATGCCTACGAAAAAGTTGTCGACGAGCTATTGGCCAGCGATCATTATGGTGAAAAGATGGCTAGCCACTGGTTGGATGTTGCCCGCTACGCCGATTCGCACGGGTTTCAAAACGATCAGTTGAGAACCATGTGGCCTTGGCGGGATTGGGTGATTCACGCCTTTAATGAAAATTACAGTTATGAGAAATTTGTCACCTACCAATTGGCAGGCGATCTAGTTCCCCAGAAGAATATGGAGACAATTTTGGCTACAGGATTCAATAGAAACCATAAAATTAACCAGGAAGCTGGTATCATCGAAGAAGAATTTAGGGTCGAAAATGTAACCGATAGAACCAATACCTTTGGAAAGGCATTTTTGGGATTGACCTTGGAATGTGCCAAATGTCACGACCATAAATATGACCCTATTTCACAGAAGGATTATTTCAGCACATTTGCATTTTTTGATAGAATGCCCCCTAGGCAAAACAAAGGCGAAGTGTTGGCTGAGGCACCTCTAATAACGATTAGCGATGAGGTTGTTGAGAAAGAACTTCCTTTCATTAATAAAAAGGAAGAAGAGGATGTTGACGTTATGGTCATTGAAGAAAGGCCTGATGTGAGAACTACACATGTACTAAATCGTGGTGTTTATGACGATGTTGGCGAGGAGGTAACGCCCCAAACTCCTGCATCGGTTTTACCGTTTGATGAAAGTGCTTATGAGCGCAACCGCTTAGGTTTGACAAAGTGGTTGTTCGATGCGAAAAACCCTTTGACCAGTAGGGTATTCGTAAACCGAATGTGGCAAGAGATTTTTGGGGCAGGAATCGTAAGATCATCCGGGGATTTTGGTATGCAAGGGGATTTGCCTACCAATGTCCATCTGTTGAATTGGTTGTCGGCAGATTTTATGGAGAATGGCTGGGATATGAAACGCATGATCAAGAAAATTGTCATGTCTGCCACATATAAGCAATCATCGGTAATAAGTAAGGATAAACTGGCTGTTGACCCAGAGAATAAATACCTGTCAAGAATGTCGCGCTTGCGATTTAATGCGGAAATGGTACGTGACCATGCCTTGGCTACCAGTGGCTTGCTAAACCCTGAAATAGGTGGACGAAGTGTTAAAGTGTACCAACCAGACGGATTGTGGGAAGCTGCCAGTTCGGGAAGAGGTGTTTTGGCCAATTATGTACAGGATCACGGAAGTAATCTTTATAAAAGAGGTATATACATTTTTATAAAGCGTACCACCTTACCGCCGGTACAGCTTACTTTTGATGCTGCTACACGTGATCAGTGCGAGGTACAAAGACAATCTACAATGACTCCTTTACAAGCTTTGATTACGCTCAACGACCCTACTATTTTAGAATCTGCACGGGTGTTTTCCGAAAAGTTAATGCAAGAGGAAAGTACGGTTGCCGAAAAAATTGAGAAAGCATTTGGTACAATAGTATGTAGGACTATCAAGCCCGAAGAAAAGGAAATGTTATTGGGCTACTACAATGAACAGGAATCCGCCTTCACGAAAGAGACGGAACAGGCTGAGGCATTTATAAATGTCGGGGAATTTCCGGCCTCTAAAGATAGGGATGTCGTAAAGGTAGCCGCCCTCATGCAAATTATTCACACGATATATAACCTGGAGGAAACTATAGTTAAAAGTTAACCAACTTCTCAAAAAATAATACTAATGGAAAAGGAAATTTTTGAACACCATCTAAACACTAACCGAAGGCATTTTTTAGGTAAAATGGCACTGGGCTTTGGGGGGGTGGCTTTGGGGTCCTTGTTAATGCCGGATTTGTTGTCCGGTAAACAAGTCGTCGAAGAACAATTGCCCTTGGGTTTAAAACATTTTGCCGCCAAGGCAAAGCGGATTATCCTCTTGGTTCAGAATGGTGCCCCTTCCCAATTGGAAAGTTTTGACTATAAACCCAAGTTGAACGATATGTTCGGGCAAGACCTGCCTCCTTCTGTAAGGGGAGATCAAAAGTTGACAGGCATGACGGCTGGGCAGGAATCATTTCCCTTGGTAGGCTCAAAGTTTGGATTTAAGCAATATGGCAATTCAGGAACCTGGGTAAGTGATCTGTTTCCGAACATAGCCAAGATTACCGATGATATCTGCGTCATAAAAAGTATGCATACCGATGCCATTAACCACGATCCCGCCCTAACATTTATGCAAACGGGTGCACAGGTGGGCAACCGCCCCAGTATAGGGTCTTGGTTCAGCTATGGCCTTGGTAGTGAAAATAAAAACTTACCTGCCTATTGCGTATTGCTGTCAAAAGGCAAGGGCAACGGACAGGGCGTATATTCAAAACTGTGGTCTAACGGCTTTTTGGACAGTTCCCACCAAGGAGTACAATTAAGTGCCAGTGAGGATCCTATTTTGTATTTGAACAATCCTGATGGGATGGATAGAAAAACACGCCGTACCATGTTGGATCATTTGGCTTCATTGAACCAACTAGGTTATGATGAGTTTGGGGACCCAGAAATTCCGGCAAAGATAAAACAGTATGAAATGGCTTTTCGAATGCAGACCGCGGTACCTGAGATTACCGACGTTTCCAAAGAACCGGACCATATCAAAAAAATGTATGGCCCGGATTGTATGGTGCCGGGCACCTATGCCGCCAATTGTTTATTGGCTAGAAAGCTTTCGGAGTCTGGCGTCCGTTTTGTACAATTGTACCACCAAGGTTGGGACCAGCATTCCAATTTGGTAGGTGAAATGCAAGGTCAGGCCAAAGATGTTGATATGGCTTCTGCAGCATTGATTACCGATTTAAAACAAAGGGGATTATTGGATGAGACCCTTGTCATTTGGAGCGGGGAATTCGGGAGGACAAACTACTGCCAGGGAAAATTGACCAAGGATAACTATGGACGGGACCATCATCCGAGGTGCTTCAGTATTTTTGTAGCCGGAGGCGGTGTAAAATCAGGGATTTCCTATGGCAAAACCGACGAATTGGGTTATAATATTACCGAAAACCCGGTACACATTCATGACTTACATGCCACCATTATGCATTTAATGGGCCTAGATCATGAGAAGTTGACCTATAAACACTTGGGCAGAAGGTTTCGCTTGACCGATGTACATGGCCATGTAGTAAATGATATTTTGGCATAAAAACATGAAAAAATCCGTTCCCTTTTTTTTGAACACCCTGTTCTTTCTGCATATTTTTTTAGCCTTTTTAGTGGTTTTTGAAAGTTATCTGGAAATTCCATTTTGGTTACAGCCGCTAGGCAGAATGCATCCGTTGCTGTTACATTTTCCCGTAGCCTTTATTGCGCTTATGGTATTGCTAAACCTGTTTAGAAAACAAATAGATCCCGCTTCCTTTGAAAAGATCAACTACTTTCTATTATTACTGACCTCCTTTACAACTGTACTGGCAACCATAATGGGCCTATTGCTCTCCCTGGAAGGGTATGAGTCCGAACTCATGACCTTGCATAAATGGATTGGAATAGGGATCAGTTTTACGGTGTATGCAATGGTTTTGACGTATTTGCACAAAAAAGTGTACCAAATCTTGTTGTACACCAGCTTTGTGGGAGTTGTTTTTGGTGGACATTTTGGGGCCGGGCTAACACATGGTAGTCATTTTTTAATGGAACCCATAACCAGTGCAGCGGTTAAAAAAATTGATGAAAATACGCCGATATATACAGCCTACGTTGCACCTATTTTAGAAAAAAAGTGCACTGGTTGCCACAATCCACAGAAAAGCAAGGGGGAGTTGGACTTAACAAATGTTGAAGCTATAGCTAGGGGCGGAGAGAATGGTGAGGTTTGGTTGGCACATAATCCTGAAGAAAGTTTGTTGCTGCAGCGTGTAGCACTGCCGTTGGAAGATGAAGAGCATATGCCGCCAGATGGTAAGGTCCAATTGACCAGTCGCGAAATTGAGCTTATAGAAAGCTGGATTGGCCATGGTGCGGATACTGAAATTTCGTTCGCCCAATTGAACATTGAAGACGGTTTAAAGCAACTGCTAACCGAAAAATGGCTAAAAGGAGATAGTGGGAAAGAGGCATATGCGTTTGATTTTGTGGATACTAAGCTTATTGATGATTTAAATAACCCCTACAGGACGGTAGTTCAAAAATCCCCCACTTCGCCAGCTATTGAAGTAGCCATTTATGGCAGAAGTAGTTACAAAGCTGAATTTTTAACCGATTTGGCTAAAATCAAGGAGCAGGTGATATACCTAAATCTTTCCAATTTGCCTCTGGATGATAACAGCTTAAAATTTGTTGGGGAGCTTAAAAATTTAGAGCATTTAGTATTGAATTTTACAGAGGTTACCAATGAGGCTTTGGCGGCCCTTGTAGCCAACACCAAATTACAGTCGCTTTCTTTGGCAGGTACCTCGGTTGATGTAGCCGCACTAAAGTATTTAAAGGAGATTAAAAGTTTGAAGGAATTGTTTGTCTGGAACACCCAATTGACCGACGCCGATATTTCGCAACTGGCTAAGGAATTACCTGGCGCTACCATAAATGAGGGGTATATTCCGGACCCGGAAGAAAAAATGAACCTGACACCACCAACATTAATAGGGGAAAGAAATATTATTAATTCCGGAGACCGTATTTCTCTGGGGCATAAAATGAATGGAGTTAGTATTCGATATACCTTGGATGAAACTGAACCCAATGAAAAATCTGAACTTTATGAATCAGGAATTACTATGGATTTGCAGGGAGAAAGATCTAAAACAGTCAAGGCAATAGCTTACAAGGATAATTGGCTGCCAAGTGAGGTTTCAACCTTTGTATTTTATGATAAAGGCCTAGTTCCCGACGGACTGGAAGTGGTGCATCCCGGAATTCTAAGTTCTTACACCGGGGAGGCAGCAAGAATATTGAACGACGATGCCAAATATGACGCCAATACTTATTATTATTCGAAATTTTATGCTGCTTTCAATAGTAAACCTCTCATTGCCATTGCTGATTTTAGTGCGTCAAATCCTAAAATCAAGGAAGTGGTGCTTAGTTGTGGTAGTCGTAACGGGGCAAAGAAATCCTCCGTGATGTATGTTGAGGTTTGGTCCTCCAATAATAAGGAGAATTGGACTCTATTAAAAAAGTTGAACCTGGCCAAGGTGGCTAATCCTGATAAACTTAATGAAATCTCTATAAAGTTTCCGGAGTCAACCGCAAAATACTATAAGGTAGTAGGGCAGCCCAATACGGAAAGCACATTACGCGTAAATCAACTTTTTTTCTTTTAGTGTTCTCAAAGGTTGTAACCCTATGTTCTAATAGATGATCCAAGCTCAATGCTTGTTGGCTAATCGAGTTGATATTGACGCTTATATAATTCTTTATTTTTAGTTTAAATAATTGATTTCTAAAAGTAAGATTTCGAAACCACCTATTAGTGACTTCCGTGTTCCTTATAATACTTTAGGTATCACTGATGAAAACATTTTTCTCCAAACGAATCTTTGATGATTGCACTTCAATCAGGATTGCCTTGTTCTTTACATGGCGAGTATGAAACTTTTATCAAGCATCCTACACTAAAAGAAAAAAGTAATTTTTATCAAATAATCCCCATACTTGAAGCTATATAAACCAATTGGGTGGTGTTGGAGGCATTGAAATGGTCCTTCAGCTTACTAATATTGGCCTCTACAGATCGTATACTGTTGGGCGTAATTCCCTTTTCCTTTAACAAGACGCTTATTTCATTTTGTTTATGTCCTTGGGCCAAGAAAAAGAGCAATTGCTGTTCATAATCACCCAGTTCCAAGAAGTTTTTCTGTTGTAATACAGTTGTGGCAATGGGGCAGGTATATGGTTTGTTTTGGGAAATAGCTTCAATACAGTTCCTTAATTCCTTAAGTCCGTTCAATCCCTTACAGACATAGCCCTCAATTTTCTGATCCTCAAATAAGGATTTTATGGTGCTGTGGTTGTCTTCCACAGAAAAAACAATCACCTTTATTTCGGGTTGGACCGCCTTTATGGCGGCTATAAGTTCATGCCCGTTGTGCAAGGTTTTTTTGGCCCTGTTATTGTCGAACGATAGGTCTGTTATCAAAAGGTGAAATGGATTCCCATCCATAAGAGCCCTTTTTAATTTTAACAGGGATTCATCACAGAATTGCGATTGTCCAATTTGGGTAAATCCCAAGCCTTGAAGCATGGTAATAACGCCCAGATTATTACTGTCTATGTCCTCCGAAACAAATATCCTACTGATTTGCATATAAATCTTAGATGGCAAACGTTATGGTAGCATTTACACCTTCGTTTGGTTTGGAGTCCAAAATAATACTTCCTTTTATAGCTTTTATGCGGTTTTCCACATTCTTAAGTCCATTTCCCAAATAATTCTCTTTTGGAGAAAATCCCACACCATTGTCCACGTACTTTATAATTACCTGATTATTACTCTTGGAACAGGTTATGGCAACCAAAGTAGCATTGCTGTGTTTCTTCATGTTCACCAATAATTCCTGTAGAATCCTAAACACTTCAATTTTGGTCTCTGCCGAAACATTGTCCCAGAAATTGGAGGTTAATTCCTTGGTAATCAATTTAATATTGTCGTTACTGTAAGAATTTAAGAGGGAGAAGAATTCCCTGCCAAAGTTTTCGCCAGTGTCAATGGCTATATATTCTTTGGAAATATCCCTTATTCTTTGGTATAGGCTATCCAAACCCTCCAAAATAATAAGGTTCTGGGTTGTAGTCAAATCAAGGCCGACTTTTTGGACCTGGGTCATAAGGTAAAAAATATCGTTGCCGAGTTCGTCATGTAATTTTTTGGAAAGGCGCAACTCGGTCTTATAGGCCATTTCCAATTGTTTCTTCTTTTTTTGCTGATTTTTATAAAAGATCACAAAAACAATCAGGGTCAACGAAATGATCGCCGCGGAAACGGCCAAAATATTCTGTTTTTCCTTTATGGCGACTTGCGCCAAAAGTAGAAGGTTCTTTTTTTCCAACGCGTCATTGTCATATTTTGTTGCGGCATAGATAGCCCGAACGGCCTGTTTAGTTTTTTCAAGGGTATTCTGCACATTGGAATAATATATGGCATCATCGGAAACATCCTGGCCCAAGGTCTTTTTAAGGGGCAATATTAAATCCAGAGCTTCCAAAATGGCGACAGAATTATTGGTTTTTTTGGAATGGCCCAGTGCCTTTTGGGCATATTCCAACGCCAAGGGTTTGTTGGTCTCAAAGTAATATTCTGCCAAATGGATAGTGCTGGATATTAATCCGGGAACCGTGTTAAGTTCTTGCCGTATTCTTAAGGCTTCCAACTGCAGGGACTCGCTTTGCCCGTTGTCCTTGTTTTCCAGCCACATATAATAGCCTCTATTGCATATGGCCCGTGCATATTGCAATAGATTGCTCTCTTGGGTGTTTGTGGCTATACTATCTAAAATTTTAAAGCTGGTAGGATAGTCCTTAAGTTCGGCTAGGATATTGGCTCTAGTGGTTTTGATGTTGTATAGGTTTTCGATGCTGATATCAGGTGAGGGATGTTTGTTTAAGAGGGTCATAATTTTATTGCTCCAACGTAGGGCTTCCTTGGGGTGACCCAACTCCTTTTGGCAAACAGAGATGTTATGGTATAGGCCGCTAATGGATTCCAGTTCATTGGAACCCTCAAGATATTTTAGTCCTTCTGTAGCGGTAACCATGCCTCCATTGTAGTCGCCCAGGCTTTTCTGAATGTTGGCCATGTCCAGTAGACGGTCCCCAGACCCTATCCTATCATTTAATTTTAGATTAAGCGCATAGGCTTTGTCAAAATAGAAATAGGCCGAATCCAATTGATCCAATTTTGTGAAATAATACCCTAGTCTCCAATAGGCATTGGTTATATTACTGCTATCCGATGATGCGCTTGCCTTGGCGAGTAATATTTTGGATTGGGCAATTGCATTTTTATAGTCTTTTTTTTTGGCAAAAAATTTAATTTGCATTTTAAGTTGGGCCAGGGAATCATTGGTCTGCTTTATCGGAATGGAGGATTTGTAGCCGTTGTAGCCAAAATTGTTTTCAAGGGTTGAACCTGCATGGCAGAACAAGTAGGTAAGGGTAAAAAGTAGGTGCAGGCCAGACTTAAATTTCATCTCTCGAAAATACAAAAAGACTTCAGATTGTAGAGGGATATATTTCGTTTAAATATTAAAATATAAACCGATGTGTTAATAACTATAGGCCTTTTCGTGGTTTAGGAGAAACAATTCAACCGTTTAAGGCCTGCAGTACACGCTCTGGGGAGAAAGGCAGATGGCGTAGCGGTTTCCCTGTCAATTTCATAAAGGCATTGGCTATGACACAGGCGACCATAGGTGTGGCCGTTTCGCCTACCCCTTCGGGAATTTCTGAGGATTCCAGAACTACAGTTTCAATACTATCAGGGATGTCCTGCATCCTAAGTAGTTGGTAATCGTGGTAATTGGATTGTTGCACTTGGCCATCCACAATGGTAATTTGTTCTTTTAGCACACTGCTCATGCCCATAATGATACCGCCTTCCATTTGTGCCTTTACATTGTCCGGTTGTACTACCACTCCAGCATCCAAGGCGATCCAAAAATGATGTACTTTGATATTGCCAGTACTGCGGTCTAGAGATATTTCACAAACTCCAGTTCCCAAAGATCCATGTTCTACAAAGGCCATTCCTTTGGCCCTGCCTTCCACGGAAGGGGTATTCCAATGGGAGATTTCAGCGGCCTTTTCCAGAGTAGCCAATGCCCTGGGGGCCTTTGCCATTAATTTTCTTCTAAGTTCCAAAGGATCTGTCCCCTGCTTCCAAGCAATTTCATCCAGCATAGATTCAATGGCAAATTTATTGGGGCCATGGCCTACGGCACGCCAATGTTTTAGGCGAATGCCATTGGAGGCTTCTCTCCATTCCGCAAATTGGTTGGGAATGTCGTAATGATCATTGGCCACAGCACTGGCCACCAGATTTCCACCGTCCCCTATCACGGAGTGCGAAAATCCAGTTATATTCCCTTCGGGATCTGTGCTGGCCGTTAGTCGCTGCAGGGAAAGTGGGCGGAATGCCCCATAGGTAACATCGTCCTCCCTGGTCCATATAAGCTTAACGGGAAGTGGTGCCATTTCTTTGGCAAGAACAGCACATTCCTCAACAAAATCGTTCATACTTCTTCTGCCAAATCCACCTCCCAAATATTGTAGGTGTACGTTTACCTTTTCCGAGGCTATACCTAGTATTTTAGGTACTCCTAACTTGGTATCCGTTCCTTGTTGGCTGCCTACCCAAACTTCGGCACTGCCAACATCTTCGGCAACCTGCACTACTGCATTCAGAGGTTCCATTTGGGCATGGTATACATAATCGTTTTTATAGTCCACCTCATAGGTTTTGGCGGCGGTTCTTTTTGCCTTGGCAACATCCCCAATTTCGATGATCACCTTGCCCTTTTCATTTTGTGAGGCTATTTTTTCATAGGTAGCGTATACTTCTTGAGAATTGTGTCCGCTTGCCTTGGACTCGCTCCAATCTATTTTAAGGTTTTGTTTGGCATCCAAGGCCTGTTCCAGGGTCTTGGCTACAATTCCAATGGCATAATCCAAGGGGATTATTTTTAATACCCCCTCCATGGCCAGGATCTCAGCTTCATTGGTCAGGCTGGGTTTGGAACCGTGCAGTTTTCCTCTTTCCAATACGCCATAAACCATTCCAGGCAAACGGATGTCTATCGCAAACATGGCACTGCCATCTACCTTGGCAGGGATCTCGGTACGGGGGATGTCTTTACCGACCAACTGAAAATCCTTGGGGTTTTTTAATTGTTCGTCGCTAAATTCGGGTAGGGTCTCGGGCATTTCCAAAAATGGGACCAAATCTCCATAGTTGATTTTTTGATTTGTTTTTCCGTGAAGCACATGACCGTTGGATGTGGTTAGTTCCGAAATCGGCACTTCCCAATGTTTGGCGGCACTGCTCATTAAAACATAGCGGGCCTGGGCGCCTGCTTTTCTCATAACACTGTAGTAACTATTTGTTGTTCTGCTGCCTACCGTAAACATAAGCTTACTTCCAGGGGCCCATCCCGGGGAGCCGTATATATCCGATTCCTGGGGTGAAAATTCCACCTTCACCATAGACCAGTCCGCATCCATCTCTTCGGCAAAAATAAGCGGTAAGGAGGTCATGGATCCCTGCCCCATTTCGGCGGCCGGATTATAAATGGTGATTAGACCATCCTCGGACAATTTTACCCAGGCTGTAAGTGGCTGTTGAGCCAGTTGTTCCTTGATTTTCTTGGGGTCTTTGCAGGATATCAACTGCGGCAGAATACCAGATACTCCAATGAAGAGTGCTACCCCAGAGGATGATTTAAGAAATTTCCTTCTACTGATTTCGGTTTTCGTTTGGACCATGGCTTTAGTTTTCAATGGATGTTGGGGTTTTTGCGGCGAGTTCAATAGCCTTAATAATACGTAGGTAGGTTCCGCAACGGCAAAGTATACCATTCATATGGGTTTTTATTTCCTCCCTTGTGGGATTGGGATTGTTTTCCAAGAGGGCTACGGCTTGCATGATCTGTCCAGACTGACAATAGCCGCATTGTGGTGCCTGGGCTTCGATCCATGCCCTTTGTACGGGATGGTCGCCATTTTGGGACAAACCCTCTATGGTTTTAATTTTTTGTCCGTCCGCATAATTGTCCACTTGAAGAAGACAGGCTCTCACAGGCTGATTGTCGATATGCACCATACAGGCTCCACATTGACCTATGCCACAACTGTATTTGGTGCCGGTTAGGCCTAAATGTTCCCGCAATACCCAGAGTAGGGAGGTACCTTCGGCAACTTCTACTTTATGTTTTGAATTATTAATATCTAGTTGAAAGGTAGCCATGTTACAAAATGTTTTCTATTAAATTACTGAAAAAGAAGGATGTAGCCTATTTGGGGATTGAAAATTTTTGGAAATAGAGGATTTCTAAAGTATTGGCTGTAATCGCGAGGTATCAGTTTGTTGAGAAGTATGGAGAATATATCATGTTTTGGTTGAGTTAGGTGTGTGATTTCTCCTCACTGTCGCTCGTTCGAAATGACCGAATTGGTCACTTCGACAGAGTTCCTATTTTGGGACAATTGGCATATGCATTTATCTTTGGCTTGCAATCCCTTCTGTCTCATCCGCTGCTGGCGAAGGGTCCTTCTTAATATTAAACTGCTAGTTCCATTAATAGGTAGAAAAGTAAAAACTGTTCCTTCCCCTTGTTAGGGGAAGGTGGCTTCGACAAAGGAGAAGCCGGCAGGGGTGGGACCCGCAAACTTTTATTTATTATAATGGATTGCTTTTGGCCATAACCAATTGCTGGCTCAGTTAGGTTCGTGCCGACACCAACCCAATACAAAGCCCATCCTATACCTACAATATTAGTGCCCTACCTCGCAAGTACATCCCGTATGCGTTTCCCCATGCCAATCAAAAGCAGGGGCATAGTCGCTCATCTCCCAATAGAAAGGGCTTCTAGGGTTGTCATAGTTTCCAACCTCGTTCATGGTCTCCGTATCGTATAGGCGTCCATTGATCATGGTGTATTTAACCGAGTTGGAATTTTGAATATCTTCCAACGGGTTTTTGTCCAATACGATCAGATCGGCCAATTTTCCTTCTTCCAAAGATCCCAGTTGCTCCTCCATTCCAAGATATGAGGCCCCATTAATTGTGGCTGCCTTTAAGGCTTCCATATTGCTCATCCCTCCTTGAGCGAACATCCAAAGCTCCCAATGCGCGCCAAGGCCTTGCAATTGCCCATGGGCACCGAGGTTTATTTTTACTCCGGCATCGGCCAATTTTTTGGTGGCTTGGGCAACCAGGATATGACCGTTCTCATATTCCTTAATGGGTGCCATGGTACGATGTCTGGAACGCGCATCTATAACGCTTCTTGGGGTGTACTTTAAAAGCTTTTCGTTTTCCCAGACATTGGCGGTCTGGTACCAAAAGTATTCCCCGTTCAACCCACCGTAATTAACGATCAGAGTTGGGGTATAGGCAGTTTCGCTGGCCGACCATAATTGCAGCACATCATCGTATACAGGAGCTACCGGTATGTTATGTTCTATACCAGTGTGTCCGTCCAAAATCATGGACATATTGTGAAAGAAAGTAGAGCCCCCTTCCGGAACTACCTCTATGTGTTGCTCGTGGGCGGCTTTAATAATCTGCTGTCTCTGGTCTCTTCTGGGCTGATTGTAGCTTTTTACCGAAAAAGCTCCAAAGGCCTTGGTCCTTAGAATAGCCGATCTTGCATCTTCCAAATTGTTTACCGTAGCTTTGAAGTCGCCATCTGCCCCATAGAGAATAACTCCGGTGGAGAATATTCTTGGACCCACCATAGTCCCGGCCTTTACCATTTCCGACTGGGAGAATACCACTTCCGTATTGGCCGAAGGATCGTGGGTAGTGGTTACCCCATAGGCCAAATTGGCAAAATAGGGCCAGTGTTTTTGAGCGCTCAATCCAAACCTGAAATGACTTAAATGCGCATGTACATCCACTAAACCAGGTAGTATAGTTTTGCCGCTAACATCCAAAATTTTAGCACCGGCAGGGATGGTGATCGCATCGCTCGGGCCAATGCCCGTAATCTTATTGTTGTTGATGATGATGGTGCCGTTTTCTATTACTTCATCATTGTTCATGGTAATGATCCTGCCCCCTTTTAGGACAATCGTTCCCTTTGGTTTGTCTGTTGACAGGCTGAGGTTGATTTTAAGGCCTAGAGTGTCCATCGCCGGAATACTATCCGGAGCTCCTTCCAAAAAGCTGAACCGTTGATTGATGGCGGTATTAAAATAGGCATCGCCCAAGGTCCAATTTAGCTTGTCGCTATTGGGAGACCAATGTAGGTTTATGCCGGCATCACGTGCAACCTGAGCCACGGGAACATTGGTGGCCTTGCCGTCCAAATCAATGGTATTTCCCGTCTTGGGCAGGGCCGCAATATACACTTTGTACAAATTGGTAAAGGCCAACCAATTGTCGTCCGGACTGGGAATGATCCGTTGTGCGTATTTGGATTTTACAATTTCTCGTTCTTCCTTGCCCTGCAGGTTAACGGACTTTAAGGTCTTGGTAAGTTCTCCCAAAAGATAACCCCCGGTTTGATAGTAGATTCTAGTGGCGCCCTTGTTAAAACTGGGAAATTCACCCTCCTTCACTATTAATTTTTTGCTGGAGGTAATACCGGATCTCTTGGATGAATCTACTTCCAAAAGATAGATTCCGGGCTCTTTGGTGTGTACATATCCTTGATGTTGATTGCCTTCTTCTTCCCTGTAAACAATAAGGTTGTTGTTGGTAGGGGAAAAGTTGGGCTCCCTGTAAATGGCCTTTTCGTAGGTCAGTTTAACAGGTCGGCTTTTGACAGAGGTGAGGTCCAACCTATGAATGGCTCCCATATGCTCATCGTTCCAAGTTACGTATGCCAGGTATTTTCCGTCTTTGGAAAAGGCAGGCTCATACTCCAGGTCCGTACCGTTCGTAAGTCGGGTAGGGATACCATTGGGAAGTGATTTTTTCCATAGGTAACCTGCTGCATTGAAAACCAGTGTTTTTCCGTCGGGGGAGGTTACGGCATTTCGGATAGCTTTTGCGGTAAAGGTATCCGGTGCTGCATCGTTTTTAAATTTAAGGGCATTTACAATCTTGTGTTCTGCCGAGGCCTTAAAAGGAATATCCGTAGCCTTTAAGGAATTGAGTTCAATTTTTTTAATTTTTCCCTGGACCCAAATAACGATGGAGCTATCATCTGGGGTAAAATTGAATCCTGTATAGGGTCCAAATATGGCCCAAGCTTCCTGTTGGTCCTTGCTGAGTTGATCGTACACGGGCCATTCCCTTCCGGTTTTAAGGTCGTGCAGATAGAGCACTGTTTTTTCCCTTACCCTTTTTACAAAGGCCATTACATCTCCCTTATGCGAAATTACTGGGCGTATGGCCCCTCCAGGTCCGCCCGTTACCCTTTCTATTTCCCCATCTTCCAGATTGTATCGGTTTATAACGTATATCTGGCTATTGGGGTCTTTGTTGTACTGAAATCCCCCTCCAGGATAAACGTCTTCACTATAGTAAACATATTTGCCGTCTGGCGAGGCCCATGGCTCCCCAACATCCTGTTGGTCGTTTTTCTTTTTGGTAAGCTGAATACCTTTACCACCGGACTTATGGTACATCCATATTTCACCAGCGCCCAAGGAGCGGGTAGACGTAAAATGTTTTCTGCAAAAAATATAGTTTCCGTCCACCGACCATACCGCATTGTTAACCAATCTAAAATCTTCCTTGGTTATTTGTTCGGCTTCGGAACCATCCGTGTTCATCACCCAAATATTATCGCCCCCACCGGCATCACTGGTAAAGCTGATGTGTTTGCCGTCTGGGCTATACCTGGGCTGCACTTCAAAGGCATGTCCACCTCTTACTAGGGTGGCAGTGCCCCCGCTGATGGGCATGGTGTAGATATCGCCCAACATATCAAAAACGATCTGGCTCCCGTCCGGACTTACGTCCAGGCTTATCCAAGAACCTTCATTAGTGGTTATGGAAACATTTTTAAAGGGAAGGGCAGGGGTGTTGACATCCCATTTGTCTTTTTTGGATTCTTCTTTTTCCTGCGAGAAGGAGGTGTGGCAAATAAGTAATAGAAGGGCGAATAGGATGCTGTTTTTCATAGGAGATACTGCTTGTAAAATAATGTTCTGCACTTAGGTTAAAAATAAAACTTTAAAGATAGCACTTTGGATTAAATTGCCCTTTGGAAATGTAGCCGTGCAGTGTAGGAAGTACATATGTTGGATTGGAGCTCGAAGTCAGGAGACTTCGCGCAGCGGGATGATTGATTTCTGGAGGCTTTGTATAGCTGGGGGATTTTGGGTTACGGTTGATTTGTCCTTATATACCCGTGTTTAAACATATCAGTAGTTTTTACCCTTGTCTCAGAATTTTCTCCATCTTTCGCCCTTTCGCCAATTCGTCTACCAACTTGTCCAAATACCTTACTTGTTTTGTCAAGGGAGTTTCAATTTCTTCTATCCTATAGCCACAGATTACGCCGGTTATTAGTGGGGCGTTTGGGTTCATTTTTGCCTTCGCAAAGAAATCCTTAAAGTTTGCTTTTTCATTGATCAGGTCTTGAAGCTTTTTGTCATCAAAGCCTGTTAACCATGTTATTACCTGGTGCAATTCTTCCTTAGTTCTTCCCTTGCGTTCCACTTTTGTAATATAATGGGGATATACCGAGGCGAAGGTCAGAGTGGCGATTCGTTCGTCGTGTTCCGGTGTTGTTGTCATACTATTTTCTCTTTATCAATTGTTCTAAATGGCTGTTCAAAAATTAAAATGCCTGTTGTTGTTCCTGGAAAATTTTTTGTTCCCCAATCTTCAAAGGTTTCAGTTTTTAGGTTTTTATTTTGCACTTTCTTTATGTTCTATCATTACTGCTTTGGATAATTTTGGAATCAAAGCTGAAATGTTATAGTCAATATTGCATTAAAGTAAGACCGTTCGAATATATTTTCATACACCTTATGAACATTAATTCCTTGCACTATTTGTGTAGGTGCAGTGGGAAGAATTACAACCAATTTTTTGTTGTCAACTTCCTGATTTCTAAGATATAAAATATTGGGTTTGTGTGGAAAAAATTAATGCTACATCTTCTCGGTATGGAACATACAACAGAGCAAATTTAGCTTCTTCCGATTGTTGGGTTGTGCTCACCCAGGGTCAACGCAAAGTTCACTTCACTATAGAAAGATAAATTTCGGATTGGGAATCACTTGAAAAGGAAAAACCAAAGCGCATAGTCTTCTTTAAAAGCCTCTCGTATTTTGGTAGATGTAATTCCATTGATATTGAAACAGGAGACAAACACCACAACAAATCCTCATTTCATTGTTAGAGTTTATTTATTTTTTACAATCTTTATGCGACAGCTAAATCTTAAAATAATTAAATCAACCAAATGAGCGTATTTAAAAATCCTAAAGGCATTGCGTTGACAATGCTTTTTTTAATTCTTTTCCAGGGAGTTTTTCCCCAAACTTCCGTAAAAAGTCAACCCAACGTCATTGTAATTATGACCGATGATCAGGGGTCCATAGACCTTAATTCTTACGGGGCAACGGACCTTTATACCCCAAATATGGATAGGTTGGCGAAGGAAGGGGTGAGGTTTACCCAATTCTATGCAGGAGCGCCGGTCTGTTCCCCATCACGCGCGGCCCTTATGACCGGTAAGACTAATTTGCGGGCTGGTCTGGAGGGCAATGTCCCTATACCGGAACACGCTGTAAGCAGTGGAGAATACGGTCTGCCTACAGAACAGATTACCATGGCGGAGATGCTTAAACCTCAGGGCTACTACACCGCCTTAATTGGTAAATGGCATCTTGGGCACAGGGAGCAGAACTTGCCCAACGGACAGGGGTTCGATTATTTCTTCGGGCATCAGCGGGGGTGTATCGATAATTATTCCCACACTTTTTATTGGGCTGGCCCCAACAAGCACGACTTGTACAGAAATGCAGAGGAGGTATATTATGATGGCCAACATTTTTCCGATCTAATGGTAGAAGAAGTCAAGCAGGTGATCAACCACAGACAGGACAAGCCGTTTTTTATTTATTGGGCGTTCAATGCCCCGCATTATCCCTACCAGGGAACTACAAAGTGGTTGGACCACTACAAGGATCTTCCAACCCCAAGAAAGGAATATGCCGCATTTGTGTCCAATACCGATGAAAAAATTGGCCAAGTCCTGAATTATCTGGATGAGATGGGTCTAACGGATAATACCATAGTTGTTTTTCAATCCGATCATGGACATTCTTTGGAGGAAAGGGCCTTTTGGGGAGGGGGTAATGCAGGACCCTATAGGGGAAGTAAATTTAGTCTGTTCGAAGGTGGAATCCGTGTACCGGCCATTATTCGCTATCCAGGAGTAATCCCTGCAAATGAAGTTAGGGATCAGTTAAGTATGGAGATGGATTGGTTTCCTACCCTTGCGGAATTGACCAATTCCAAAGTGGCGGATAATTTGGACGGAAAAAGTCTTATGCCCATTATTCTGGATAACAAAAAGGAGTCCTTACATGAGGCGGTACATTGGCAGTTTGGGGACTATGATGACAAAACTGCCCAATGGGCAGTGCGCCAGGGTCCCTGGAAACTTATAGGCAATGTAAATGAACCCGTTGGCAATGGAGAGAAAATAGATTTGGAAAAATTGTACCTGGTCAATTTGGATAACGACATTAGTGAAAAAAACAATTTGGCCAAATCCAATCCAAAAAAGTTGAACGAACTTTTACAGTTGCACACTACTTGGATACAATCCGTGCGCTCGGAAATGAAACAATGATTAACTGGTATTTAGTTTTATCCAAGTTTAACATAATTTGAGTTGGTTTAGATGTAAAAGGGACTACGGGAAACTGTTGTCCCTTTTTGTTTTTTTTGATGTCGATAATAAGAATTTTGAGCCTAAATTAAAGAATGGATTATGGGGTTGAAATGAAAGGGGATATACGGATTAAAGAAATTTGCGTTAATGGCGACGGTATTTCTCTTGGAGACGAAAAATGACTATTTTAGTTTTCTTGTTAATACGGTAAGCGGCCCAAAATAAAATAGAAGGGCATTTTCATATCTTAATAACTATGAAGAGAAGAAACTTTTTAGGCAATTTGGCCGCAGGTAGTGGGTTGGTGGTCTTAAATCCAATTTATGCATCCCAAATAAAGGAGAATTCCAAAAAGGTCAACAGTATAAATTTGGAGGGGAGGACCTTAAAGGCTGATTTGGTAATTATTGGCGGAGGAACGGGTGGATGTGCCACTGCCTTGGGGGCACTTCGCAACGGGCTTACGGTTATAATGACCGAGGAAACTGATTGGATTGGTGGACAATTAACACAACAGGGCGTACCACCAGATGAGCATAAATGGATCAACGACTTTGGTGCCACAGCATTATATAGGGAATTCAGGAAAAAAGTCAGAAGTTATTATCACGATAACTATCCTATAAAACAACAATTTGCGGATAACGAAAGATTTAATCCCGGTAATGCCAGTGTTTCGGAAATTAGTCATGAGCCAAAAGTTTCCCTAAGGGTGTTGGAAACCATGTTCGACCCTTATATCAGTGCCGGGAAACTGGTGCTTTTAAAAGAAACGGCGGCAATGGAGGCTGTTGTTCTTGGAAACAGGGTTCAATCGGTAAGTGTTAAGACTCTTCCTGGGGGAGCGATACGGAATTTAGAGGCGCCTTACTTTGCAGATGCAACGGAATTGGGCGATTTATTGCCCATGACAGGAACCGAGTATGTGTGCGGGGCGGAAGCCAAATCCGATACCGGGGAACTGCACGCTTCGGAAATGGCAGATCCCACCAATAATCAGGCCTTTACGGTCTGTTTTGCACTAGATTATAGGCCCAAGGAGGATTGGACTATTGACAAACCTGAGGAGTACGGGTTTTGGCGCGACTACAGGCCTGAAATGAAAAAACCTTGGGCAGGGAAACTGTTAGAGCTCAACTATTCCAACCCGCGCACCCTTCAGCCAAAGAATTTAGGGTTCGATCCTAGGGGCAATAGCTTGGGGGAGGTATTGAACCTCTGGAACTATCGCAGAATATTGGCCAAGGATAATTTTAAAGAAGGTTTTCTTTCGGGAGATATCACCCTGGTGAATTACCCCCAAAACGATTATTTTCTGGGCAATGTGGTGGATGTAAGTTATGAAGAACTAAAATATCATATTGACAGGGCCAAACAATTAAGTCTGTCCCTTTTGTATTGGCTACAAACCGAAGCCCCTAGGGCAGATGGAGGAAAAGGCTGGCCAGGAATTAGATTGCGGCCGGACGTAATGGGAACTACGGACGGACTGGCAAAATATCCCTATATCAGGGAAGCTAGAAGAATAAAGCCTTTGTTTAGGATCACCGAACATCATGTGGGAAAAACCCAAAGAGCAAGTATCCAAGGCGTTTCGGAAACTGAAGCCCGTGCCAAAGATTTTGAGGATAGTGTGGGGATAGGATATTATCATATTGATCTCCATCCAAGTAGCGGAGGGGATAATTATATCGATTTTGCTTCCCTTCCATTTCAAATTCCATTGGGAGCCTTAATTCCTCAAAGGATGGAAAATATATTTCCGGTTAATAAAAATATTGGGACCACCCACCTTACCAATGGATGTTACAGATTGCACCCCGTGGAATGGAGTATAGGGGAAGCTATAGGGATGTTTGTGCCCTTTTTAATGGAAACGGGCAGAAGCCCACAAGAGGTTTATAAGGATGTCGCTGCCGTGCGGAAATTTCAAAGTCTCATTCGAAGTCAAGGGGTAGATACCCATTGGCCTTACGAGAAAATGTAAAAGAAATTGGGAGTATTCTTTTAACCAAATTCTGAATATTGTGGCTTCTGGATATATAATTAGGGGCATTGACCATTAATTAAGAGAGTTGGGCTAGTTGAGTTTAAACTGGTGTTGTGAATTCTATGCCGGTTTATAATTTCTAATTCGGACTACTATTTTTCTCTCAATGTTTCAATGATTTTTCGTGTTTCGGCAATTCTTTGTTTTAGAGGGTCACGATACCACCAGGCGCGCATATCTACCCGATCGTTGGGTTGCTTCAATTCCGCTTCCAGTTCATCCAGATACTTTTCGTTTAATGACAAATAGTCATCGAATGTTTCTGGGTTGTGAAAACCCCCATCATTTACTGTAATATAAATAGGCGTAGTATGGGCGACTTGATTTGGACCTGCAAAACAGCGTGCGGCTATCCAAGTCCCTTTTTCTACTTCAAGATCAAAGTTCAATTCCATGTTTTCCAAAGATTGAACATCCCCATTAGGCGTTATTTCTTTCAACACTTTTCCATGGGCTATTATCTCCAGCTTTGAAAGTGGAATTTGGTCTTTATTTCCTAAAGCTTTTGCCTTAATGGAGACTTTTTGCGGTGCCGATAATTTAATTTCATCACCTGGGAGATGATCATCGATACTAAAAACAAGCATAGGGCCGGACGAGACAAAGGTGTGTCCTTCCTTTAGATTTTTCTTCCAAGATGCGTACTCAAATTTTCCATCTATCCAAGTATAAAACCTGACATTGCCAATTCGGGCATTCCAACTTGGATCCTCGGTGCCAAATGAAGGACCAAGGCCACACCAGGGAAAGTCAGATCCTGCCGTTGCCGTAAGTTTATAGCCCAAATCCAGAAAGTGGTAGTAATTTTGGGTGAGCAGAGGCCCCCCATGGACACAAAATTGGAGCAGTTCAAGAAAGTCCACTTTGCCGCTTAGCAAATCCAACGTCATACCCCTTGAGCCATTAAAGGACATACCTTGATGGGCATACCCGGTTATCCCGTTCAATTCATGAACCCTATCAAATATCTTATCGTATTCGTAATAGTCTTTTTGTTGCCGAACAAAATCATCGGCTACCAAGGCGATTGTATGACCAATTTGGTGCGTTCTTGGGTCCTCCTGGCCAGTAGAAAGTAGGCTTTCATTCTGTCCATATGTTCCATCTTCCCCAAATGCATATTGGGAAAAATAGGTTGCCCAGAAATCTCCCATTTGAAGTAAGATCCCCACATTTAGCCCTTCGGCTTCGACCCATTTCAAGATTAGTGGGTTTTCCCTTGGAGACCGGCGAATATGAATGTGGTCATCGGCGGAATACCAACCCAAATCTGACATTTTAACCCACCTTTTCATCTCAAAACTAAAAGTGTTACCTCCACTTTCCTTAACTTCGATAGTTTGCGCCTGATCCAGATATTCAAACCCTTTTGATAGGGTAATTATATATTTTCCAGGACGTAGATCAAGATTAAAATGGCCATCAATATAATAGGTGCTATCTGGTTGAAAACCATAGCGTTCCGCTTTGTCGTCCCTTCCATACATAATAGATATAGCCTCCTTGGGGATGCCGGCCACATATCCCTTAGAATCGGTGATTTTAGCTCGTACCACGGTTGGCTTTCCTGTGTTTTGATCCGTAATAGTAACCTTAATGGAACTTGTGCTATTTTGGCAAAGGCAATGGAACGAAAAAGTAAAACATAAACAAACAAGGACTATTTTCAGTGGGTTCATTTTCGGTGATTTAACTATTGACCTTTTTAAAGTTAACAATTAAAACTCATCTTGAATTTTTATTGGCCAGATTTTTAAGCAACTAATAAACTGTGCCGCTTATGGGGCCATCCATCAAGTGTTACTCTTTCTTATAGGCTTTTTGCTTTGTTCTATAGAGGTGTCAAATCATCAAATTTAGCAAAGTAATAGGGTAAAAGATAGAAAGTACCTTCGTGCACTGAAATGCATTTCCTTCAGAATCAAGCCGATATCTGACGTCATAAGGATGGTTGTAGCAATCTTACTCTAATCTGGCAAAAGCACCCAGGAAAGTTACAATAATGCTGCTGTTGGACGGAAATTTCAAAGTCTCAATTTTAACCAAAGTGGGTGCCCATTGGCCTTACGAAATTATGTGGAAGAAAGGGGGGTTATTTTACATTTGGCTGCAGTTGTTTCTGCTCGTTCTTTGTGGCCACAAACCTAATCACTTCCGCTTCTCCCTTATGGTATTCGCCTTCGTCCAGTAGGATTGTTCGCTGTTCCAAAAACTCAAATTTTAATCCCAAAAATTCTGCCTGGATTTCCTCGACGGAAAATAACATTTCTTTTGTTTTAGGTCCGCCCGAACTGTTTTTTAACTGCTCTTTCGCAAAAGCCTCGAAGAAGACTTTGCCATTGGGCTTTAGAAATTGAAGTAAATGATGGTGAGCCTGTTGACGTATGTTAATTGGGAAATGTGCATATAAAAGGGCCAACACATCAAACCGTTCCGCGGTCGTGAATTTTAGGACATCACTTATTTGGTAATTTATTTTTACATTTTCGTTCCCTGCCAATTTTAGGGCCTTCTTTTTGGCGTTACCGCTACTGTCAAAAGCTGTCACGTTCCAACCTTGTTTCGCTGCATGGACTGCGTTACGCCCTTCGCCCTCGGCCGGCAAAAGGATATTGCCGGGTTCAGAAAGGCTTAGCTGCTCTTTTAAGAAATGGTTTGGAGAGGTACCATATACATATCCCCTAACATTGTAACGCTCGTTCCAAAAATCTTTTGGTTGTTCTTTCATATATTTCTAAATAAATCTTCTTATACCCCTTTTAAGAATTGGATACTCTGGAAATTCGCTAATCAGTTAAGGCAGTTAACACAAACAATATATTGCAGCAATTTTGCTTCAAGCGGGATTGTCGTTGAGATTGTTTTTATCTGGATTATTAGTTAAAAAAGAGAAATGAGCCACTTTTTACATATGGCCCTCTCTCTTAAAAATCATGGAAGACTGTGTTTTTTGTTAACTTTTATAAGCGGAAAACATCCAGGCTAGTTTTTCCTGTTCTACGATATATTCGCTCATCAGTGCTACCGTGCCCTCATCGCTGGCATCGGCCGCGATTTTCAATATGGATCTTTCTTCCTCCAATAGTATTTTCAATGCCTTAAGAATATTTTCAATGGCAATTTCACCATCGGCAACATTCTCTGCCGACTTTATTTTGGCAATCTCTAAATATTTGTGAAAAGTATGAAATGGAGTTTGCCCCAAAGTAAGTATTCGTTCTGCAATTTCATCCACTTTTAACAGGGCATTGTTGTATAGTTCTTCAAATTTTAAATGAAGTTCAAAAAATTTCTTCCCTTGTATATTCCAATGGAACCCTCTCAGATTCATATAGAATATCTGATAGTTGGCCAAAAGTTCATTTAATTTCTCTGCCGTTTTAATAGAGGTTTTTTCGTTTAGTCCAATAATGTTCAAATTTGTGTTCGCCATGATGTTTTTATTTAAATTCATTAATTTGTTCCCCAAGATCTAATACTTGGATGTCTTTTAATTCCTTGGCCAATATGCTGCTGCCCACTGCACTTCTGTATCCACCGGCACAATGCACAACTATTGGCTTGTCTGTTGGGATTTTATTTGCCGTTTTCCTCAATTCATTGAGTGGGTGGGAAAGGGCGTTTTCAAAGAATTTTTCTTCTTCTACTTCGCTTTTGTTGCGAACGTCCAGTATAGTGTATTTTTCGGGATTGTTCCTAAAATCATTTATATCCATCTGTGGGAGTTTTATCAAATTCCCTTCTGGAAGGGTCACTACCGCTTGCAGTTGATTTTCATAGCCAATTTTTGCCACACGGTTTAAAATGTGGTCCAAATCCTCTGGATTGTCGATTACCAAGCTAAATTTCTCCTTTGGCTCCACGATGGCGCCCAGCCAAGTCTCAAACCTTGACTCTTCGGAAGTCGCAGGAATATTAATGCTTCCCTTTAGGAATCCTTTTTTAAATTCGATTTCGTTACGTACGTCAACGATCAGTCCGTCTACAGAAGTATTCATCATAAAAGGTACTGCAGCAATAGCTGTTCTTAGATTAGCGGCACCTGATTTGTTAACATCTACGTTAAAACCGAAATATGATGGGATAAACGGTTGGCTATCGAGCAGTTTTGCTACGAATTGATTTTGTGTCTGTTTCTTAAATGCCCAATTTCCTATTCGTTCATTGCCCAAAGTACTGCTGTTGGCTTCACTTAAACTCTTTCCACATAATGAACCGGCTCCATGAGCGGGATATACTACGGCACTATCCGGTAGCTCTGTAAACTTATGCTGTATGGTGTGATACATAGCTTCAGCAAGTTCCTGGCGTTTTGCCTTGATATTCCCTGCTTTCTCCCTCAAATCTGGTCGCCCAACATCACCAATAAACAAAGTGTCGCCCGTGAATAAGACGGTCTCATCCCCTTGGGTGGCAACTACGGTAATGCTGTCCGGTGAATGACCGGGCGTATTGATGGCATTTAGGGTGGCATTACCTATTTTGATACTGTGGCCTTCATCAAAAGGGGTATAGGGGTATTCCGCGCCTAATTTCTCACTATTATAAATGATGGCTCCGGTTTCATTGTGAATCTGTAAATGTGAACTCACAAAGTCGGCATGGGGGTGGGTCTCTATTACCGCTATGATCTTTGCATTATTGGCTCTTGCGATTGCATAATACTGCATGGGGTTGCGCTCCGGGTCAATGACGGCCATTTCCCCATCGCTTATTAGGGCATAGGAATAATGGGACAAGGGCTTATATTCAAATTGTTTTACCTTCATTTTTTGTTCCTCTTAAATTCTGTGCTAAATTATAAAAAAGCTAAGTGGTGGGCTGTAACCTATGATACAGAAGCTCCAATTTTAAAAAGGGTGTTCATTTTCGAATCTTCTGGAACAGTTCATTGTAATTAAAAGATTCGGGCACAGTACGGCAAAGTCATAGTCTCATAGATAGATAAGGGACAGTAGCCCAATGGCCCTTAATATAATTGTATAAGAACTTAGTTGGGACAACATTTCCGACGAGAGTAAACTAAAAAGAATCTTACTATGACTTGGTCATGGCATTATTCAATTGGTAATATGTGTTAAGGGAAAATCCTAGTTGAAAACGTATCCTAAGAGCCAGTAAAGTATTAGAAATACAATGATTGCTCCTATACATCCACATTTTCCACCTCCTATTTTTTTGGCTCCCCAGCCGGCCAAGAGTGCCCTGAATATTTTTTTCATTATACTTTTATTTTAATTCAATAGAATTGATCTGTTCAATAGACTGTTGTATAAATCTGCTGCTTACTAATATCTTTATGTTATGCCACAAGGATGTCTTTATAATATAAAAGTAGAAAAAACCATTTTTGAAATTATCAGCATCGATTAATAAATTGATTCGTACCAATAAGAGTATGTTTTCTGGGTAATCCTTGGATTTATAAGAAGTGTCAATTGATATTATTGGTAAGAGCAGGCTAGAATTAAGGTGGTGTTAAACCTAAAAGTAGTTGGGGGACTGGATTAACTCGCAAGCAATGCTTTGCTCCTTGAGCCTTTAGAGGTGGGTGGTTGTGCAAGAAAGCCAGGGTCGCAAAGGAAATAGGGGATTGAATACAGGAGTAGTAAATAGAACTGGATTCTTTCCTGCGCTTCGCTTCGGAAAGTGCCTTGGGTCTGGCTGTGCAAGGAAAACCAGGGTTGCCAAATGTAATAGGGGGTTGAGTTCAGGATTAGTATATACAACTGGATTCTTTCCTTCGCTCTGCTTCGGAAAGGGCCTTTGGGGTGGCTTTACAAGGAAAACAAGGGTCGCTCCGCGCCCTTTTTTTTCGTTTTGCTCCAAAGTCAATGCGAGCATTGCTTTTGCGCAAAACAAAAAAACCAGCTATTTCTAGCTGGTTTTCTTTGTAGCGGGAACTGGACTCGAACCAGTGACCTTCGGGTTATGAGCCCGACGAGCTACCTACTGCTCTATCCCGCGATGTGCGTTTCCAAAACATTCAACTTGGCTCTAAACCCTCAGTTCATAATGTTGACTGAATTATTTCGGACTGCAAAGATACATGCTTTTTGTGATTTCCCAAATCTATTTTCAATTAAATAATAAAAATCGGTTTAAATTTTTATCGATATAGTACGTATCAGTCCACTTGAGTTTCTCTGTCTATCGGTCGGATAAGGTTTTCTTTTTACCTCTCCTTGGGAGAGCCTGCCTTTGCCGGTAGGCAGGGTCAGAAATGCGATTTTCGGCATTTCTGGGTGTGGTCAAATTAATAATCTAAAGAAAGCAAGGTAGCTTCAATAATATCTTGATTGTAGAATAAGCGGTTTCCGAGGATTTTTTTTATTTAAAAATAGAAAGTTGTAGTCCTCATTGTCCAAAATCTTTCTATTTTGTATCGATTTTAAGTAAAATCCGTCACCTTTAATTTACCCGATCATTTATGGATAACTATGGTTTTCTCTCAATCTTACCACCTGTAATCGCTATTGTACTGGCACTCAGAACCAAACAAGTTTATATAGCCCTGCTTTTTGGAATATGGTTCTCTTGGGTGATCATCAATGATTGGAATTTTTTCACCGGAACCCTTGCCGCCATTGAAGGATTGGTGGATGTTTTTAAATCTCCTGGCAATACCAGAACCATAATGTTCAGTGCCCTGGTGGGAGCCTTGTTATTGTTTATACAGTATTCCAAAGGAGTCGAGGGTTTTATAAACGAGCTTAACAAGGTAATAGCCTATTTTGAAAAAAAGCAAAGTGGCTATAGCAGGGTGGTGGTACAGCTGATGGCCATGTTCACGGGAATTTTATTATTTGTGGAGACTAGTATTAGTTCCTTGACGGTTGGAACTCTATATCGTCCTATTTTCGATAAACTGAAGATTCCTAGGGAAAAACTGGCCTATATTGCCGATTCCAGTTCTGCTCCTTCCTCCATTTTAATTCCCTTCAACGCATGGGGAGCATTTATAATGGGACTTTTGCTTACCCAGGGTATAGAAAATCCGTTTGGGACAATGCTTGAGTCCATAGCTTATAATTTTTATCCTATCCTGGCCATTGCCATTGTTTTCGTGGTAATTATTACCAAAAAGGATATTGGACCTATGTCAAAAGCGGAAAAGCGCACGAGGGAAACGGGAAAATTGCTCAATGATAATGCCAAACCTATGTTGTCCAGTGAGGTAACCTCCTTTGAGTCCAAGGAAGGGATCAAGGCCAAGGCTTATAATATGATAGTTCCCCTGGCAACCATGGTAATCATGATGCCTTTCTATCTGTCATATACTGGATGGGATGCTGTGGAGAATGCAACTTCTTTTGGCGATCATGTTTTTGAGGCAATTGGTCAAGGTTCTGGTTCTTCATCTGTCCTATACGCAGTCCTTACTGCGATTCTGGTGGCCATGGTGCTCTATCGATCTCAAAAAATCATGAAAACTAAGGAAATGATAGACCTGACACTAAAGGGTATTAGTGAATTGATGCCACTGGCTTTATTAATGCTATTGGCCTTTGCTATAGGAGATGCTTGTAATTCTCTGGGAACCGGACAATTTATCGCAAACTGGTCCAAAGATTGGTTGTCCCCTGTTTTTTTACCGGCAGTTATTTTTGTGATCAGCTCCTTTATCGCATTTTCAACCGGGACTTCCTGGGGGACCTTTGCCATTATGATGGCGATTTCCATGCCCATGGCCGAAATCCATGGTGCACCAATACCTTTAGTGGTTGCTGCTACTTTAGGGGGTGGGGTTTTCGGAGACCACTGTTCTCCTATTTCAGACACCTCCATTATTTCCTCCATGGCCTCTGCCAGTGATCATATAGATCATATAAATACCCAGTTGCCCTATGCCTTAATCGGGGGCTTAATAACAGTAGTGCTTTATGTAATTTTAGGCTTTATTTTGATATAGATAGAAGGATTCCACTACCTTTGCAACTATTAAAGTTAAAAAGGGAAGATGTTGCATAAAGCCGGTTTTGTAAATATTATAGGAAATCCCAATGTGGGGAAATCCACACTCATGAATGCCTTTGTAGGGGAAAAATTATCTATTATTACCTCCAAGGCACAAACTACCCGGCACCGTATTTTGGGAATTGTCAATGGGGATGATTTTCAAGTGGTACTTTCCGATACTCCGGGAATTATTAAACCAGCCTATGAACTGCAGTCCTCTATGATGGATTTTGTAAAATCTGCCTTTGAAGATGCCGATGTGCTTCTGTATATGGTAGAAATAGGGGAGAAGGCCCTCAAGGACGAGCGGTTTTTTGAAAAGCTAAAAAACACCAAAATCCCTGTTTTACTCCTTTTGAACAAGATTGATGTTTCGGAACAAGGTATCTTGGAAGAACAGGTTCAATATTGGCACGAACAATTACCAACAGCAGAAATACATCCCATATCTGCCTTGCAGAATTTTAATGTTAAGGAAGTCTTTCTTAGGATATTGGAATTGTTGCCGGAAGCCCCGCCTTATTATCCAAAGGACCAATTAACGGATAAGCCGGAGCGATTTTTTGTAAACGAAACCATTAGGGAAAAAATCCTTCAATTTTACAAAAGGGAAATCCCATACTCCGTGGAGATCGATACCGAGGAGTTTTTTGAGGATGAGGATATAATCCGCATGCGATCTGTTATCATGGTGGAACGCGATTCCCAAAAAGGAATTATTATAGGCCATAAGGGAAGTGCCCTAAAAAGGGTAGGGGTGGAAGCCCGTAAGGACTTGGAAAAATTTTTCGACAAGCAGGTGCATTTGGAACTCTACGTAAAAGTCAACAAGAATTGGAGAAGCGATCCCAATCAGTTGAAGCGCTTCGGCTACAATCAGGGTTAGAATTTTAGCGAGCTAAGTTTCCCTTGGTTTTTGTAGGTTTCATTTTTAAAAGCATAGGTTGAGCAACTGTTGCCTTGTTATGTGTTAGCCCTGCCTGCTGAAGGCAAGGAGCGGTGGCATCCCCGCAGCAAGGCCAGGGATATAATCAAGGGCCCGACCGACCTAGGAGGAAACGCCCAAATAATTGGACGAGGCCATAAGTACTGTAAAAGTGGTGTTGCCGGCCGTTTATTCTCTTTATCCATAACATTTAAGCTGGATCCTTAACAATTAGTTATTATTTATTTTACGCTTAGCTCATAGCGGGTTTACATCTTTGGTTCTTAAATAAATAACCAAAGAAAATGAAAAAATCACTTTTAACCCTTTTCGTAGGTGGAATGCTGTTCACCTCTTGTATTAAAGATCATATCGGCCATGGTGGCGGTAATGACGATGTAGATGTATCAACCCTGACTTTTGCCAAAATTGGTGGGTTTTCCAACGGTGTCGGAGAGGAAGGTTTTGCTGAAATAAGTGCCTTTGATCCCAAGACCAACAAATTATTTATCGTAAACCCTGTGCAGTCAGAAGTATCCGTTTGGGATATTTCAACTCCGTCATCCTCGGTAAAATTAACTTCAATTTCATTATCCGGAACTCCAAACAGTGTTGCTATTCACGACGGACTTTTGGCCGTGGCTGTCGAAAATGCCAATAAGCAGATGAATGGTACCGTACAGACTTACCATACTGAAACCCAAGCCTTGGTAAACACATATAATGTAGGGGCATTGCCGGATATGGTTGCTTTTAGTCCTGATGGGAAATATATTATATCTGCCAATGAAGGGGAACCGAATGCTGATTATTCTGTTGATCCGGAGGGGTCTATTTCTGTGGTGGACGTTCAAAAGAATGAAGTTAACACTATGTTTTTCACTGCTTTTAGTGCGGCTTCTATTGGTGGCGACTTTAGGGTATTTGGTCCTTCGGCCAGTATTGCCCAGGATGTGGAGCCAGAATATGTGGCGGTTTCGGACGATAGTAAGTTCGCTTATGTTACGCTTCAGGAAAATAATGGTATTGCGGTAGTGGATTTAAAAAATAAGGCCATAACCAATGTTTTTGGTCTAGGGGTAAAGGATTATTCTTTTGAGGAAAATAAGATGGACGCCAGTAATAAGGATGGCATAGTAGGGAATTTTCAGAATTGGCCGGTACTTGGTTTTTATATGCCGGATGCCATTACTTTTGCCGAGCTGGATGGTATGGATTATATTATTACGGCCAATGAAGGGGATTCCAGGGATTATGATGGATATTCCGAAGAGGAAAGGGTAGGGGATATTATCTTGGACCCAACAGCTTTCCCCAATGCCGCCGATCTGCAAATGGAGGAAAATTTGGGAAGGTTAAAAATTACTACCGCCAATGGAGATACCGACGGTGATGGTGACTTTGATAAAATTTATGCCTACGGTGGCAGATCGTTTACTATCTGGTCTACTTCAGGAGCTTTGGTGTATGATAGTGCGGATGAAATTGGAAGAAAGACTTTGGAGCTTAACCCGACTTATTATAATGCCGACGAGGGCGAAGCCGATGGAAGAAGTGATGATAAAGGTGCCGAGCCAGAATCTGTAACTACTTTAAAGGTGGGTAATTCTACCTTGTTGTTTGTTGGTTTGGAGCGCACTGGCGGAGTTTTGGTATATGATATCACCAACCCCAACAGTCCGGAATACGTAAATTGGTTGTTCGATGCCATGGATGTTGCTCCAGAAGGTTTGTTGGCCGTTTCCAAGGAAGATAGTCCTACCGGAAATGCCTTGGTGGTAGTGACCAATGAGGTTTCCAATACTATAGCGTTCTATGAAATAAAATAGTAGATAAATTCTATATTGAAAGTAGTCCCTGAGTATCTGCCTTGTATACTCGGGGATTATTTTTTGTAATAGTCACTTCAACAGAGTCCCTTTTTTGGGACTCCCTATACATATCGGGAGAGAGGACACACCTATTTGGCAGGAGATGATAGATCAAAACCTTACAACGAACATTTTTAAAATGTCGCCACAAGTTCCCTCCCTTAGGGGGAGGGTTAGGGAGGGGACCTTATTCCAGAGCCATTAGCAGGTACCCCTTCCGTCTTCTCCGTCATTTGCCGGAGAATCCACCTTCCCCTGGTAGGGGAAGGAGCTTTTTTTGAAGCTGTAGTGAACTTACCTTCTGATAGACGGGCTTGGGGGGCTAATTGATTATCAATGAAAATCCCTGCAACGAACATTTTTAATATCTAACAACAAGTTCCCTCCCTTAGGGGGAGGGTTAGGGAGGGGACTATATTCCAGAGCCATTAGCTGGCACCCCTTCCGTCTTCTCCGTCATTTGCCGGAGAATCTACCTTCCTCTGGTAGGGGAAGGAGCTTTTTTTGAAGTTGTAGGTAACTTGCCTTCTGATAGACGGGCTTGGGGGGCTAATCGATTATCAATGAAAATCCCTGCAACGAACATTTTTAAAATGTCGCCACAAGTTCCCTCCCTTAGGGGGAGGGTTAGGGAGGGGACTATATTCCAGAGCCATTTGCCGGAGAATCCACCTTCCCCTAGTAGGGGAAGGAGCTTTTTTTTGAAGTTATAGGTAACTTGCCTTCTGATAGACGGGCTTGGGGGGCTAATCGATTATCAACGAAAATCCCTGCAACGAACATTTTTAAAATGTCGCCACAAGTTCCCTCCCTTAGGGGGAGGGTTAGGGAGGGGACTATATTTCAGAGCCATTAGCTGGCACCCCTTCCGTCTTCTCCGTCATTTGCCGGAGAATCCACCTTCCCCTGGTAGGGGAAGGAGCTTTTTTTTGAAGCTGTAGTGAACTTACCTTCTGATAGATGGGCTTTGGGGGCTAATCGATTATCAACGAAAATCCCTGCAACGAACATTTTTAATAACTCACAACAAGTTCCCTCCCTTAGGGGGAGGGTTAGGGAGGGAACTATATTCCAGAGCCATTTGCCGGAGAATCCACCTTCCCCTGGTAGGGGAAGGAGCTTTTTTTGAAGCTGTAGTGAACTTACCTTCTGATAGATGGGCTTTGGGGGCTAATTGATTATCAACGAAAATCCCTGCAACGAACATTTTTAATAACTCACAACAAGTTCCCTCCCTTAGGGGGAGGGTTAGGGAGGGGACCTTATTCCAGAGCCATTAGCAGGTACCCCTTCCGTCTTCTCCGTCATTTGCCGGAGAATCCACCTTCCCCTTGCAGGGGAAGGAGCCTTTCTTTACGTCATTAGGTTTTTGGCGGCAATCAGGTAAATCGAGACTTAAATAATACGCAATGAATTTTTTTATTTCTAGCATCTAGAATCTAGCATCTAGCAATTAGTCTTGTCCCCAATGCCTATCCTACAGATCGCTATCAACCCGGACATGCTTCAACATAAACTCATGCAACTGATGCATTTGGGGCTTTCCCTTCCTTCTTCCTATCCTACCAAATACATAAAGAACAATCCAGGTTACAACCATTAAGGCCATTAATCCTATTTGAAGGCCTATTTCTTTGCCCAGGGCCTTGTTGGAATAGGCCCAAACCCCAAAAATGATAAAAAGGGAGGCTACGCCAAAATGGACAAACATAAAAAAGGTCCATAAAGTGGGGTTGGGACCAAACAATCCATAAATGATGCTGTTGCCGTCCTCCTGGTCCACTATCTCTATTTGTAACTGAGGCGACCAAAAATGGGTTTCCGCCCTATTGAATTTTATAAAAACATGATGATCGGATATATTAACCTTAAAAGGAGGTTTGTCCACTTCTTGAAACAATCGTAGAATGGGTTGGGCAGGACCCTTTAGGTTAAGCTGGAACCTAGGTCTTAATACAATTTCGTTGGGTAAGGCTTTCAAACTATTTGGCTGATAATTAGGATAAAAGATACTGTTTTTTCTTCGGATATAAATAGTACTTTTGCATCAAATTAAAAGTATGAGTGCTATAGTAGCCATTGTAGGAAGACCTAACGTAGGCAAATCAACCTTTTTCAATCGATTAATTCAAAGAAGAGAGGCCATTGTTGATGCTGTGAGCGGGGTTACGCGAGATCGTCATTACGGAAAAAGTGATTGGAACGGTGTGGAGTTTTCTCTGATCGATACTGGAGGATATGTGTTAGGGAGCGATGACGTATTTGAAAAAGAAATAGATAAGCAGGTAGAATTGGCCATCGATGAAGCCGATGCCATCATCTTTATGGTAGACGTGGAAGCCGGGGTTACAGGAATGGATGAGGACGTTGCCAATTTGTTGAGACGTGTAAATAAGCCCGTTTTCTTGGTGGTGAACAAAGTGGACAATGGTAAAAGAGCTGAAGATGCCGTGGAGTTTTATTCCTTGGGCCTAGGCGAATATTATACCATTGCCAGTATAAACGGTAGTGGTACGGGCGACTTATTGGACGATTTGGTAAAGATATTACCGGAAAAGGAAAAGGAGAAGGACGACTTGCCCCGTTTTGCTGTGGTTGGAAGACCTAATGCCGGAAAATCGTCTTTTATCAATGCCCTTATAGGGGAAGAAAGATATATAGTTACCGATATTGCCGGTACTACTAGAGATAGTATAGATACTAAATACAATAGATTTGGCTTCGAATTTAATTTGGTGGATACCGCAGGTATCCGTCGTAAGGCCAAGGTAAGGGAAGACCTGGAGTTCTATTCCGTAATGCGGTCCGTAAGGGCTATTGAACACTCAGATGTCTGTATACTTATGTTGGATGCTACCCGTGGTTTTGACGGGCAGGTAGAAAATATCTTCTGGTTGGCACAGCGAAACAATAAAGGAATAGTGATCTTGGTGAACAAATGGGATTTGGTTGAGGATAAAGAAACCAATACCATTAAGCAATACACCCAGAAAATTAAGGAGGCCATATCCCCTTTTACCGATGTGCCCATTCTTTTTATCTCCGTGCATACAAAACAGCGTATCTATAAGGCAATTGAAACTGCTGTTCAAGTGTATGAAAATAGGCAAAAAAAGGTGGTGACCAGAAAACTGAACGATATTATGTTGCCCATTATAGAAAACTATCCACCGCCGGCCTATAAGGATAAGTATGTGAAGATAAAATTCTGCACCCAATTGCCAACCCCTTATCCACAGTTTGCTTTTTTCTGCAACCTTCCACAATATGTGAGGGAGCCTTATAAGCGCTTTTTGGAGAATAAATTAAGGGAAAATTTCGATTTTACCGGGGTACCGGTTACGGTATTTATGAGAAAGAAATAGGAATCTGTATTGTTAATGGGGTATTTCTAAATTCTAGGTCTTAAAGTTCTGTTAACCATTTGGGTCGTAGTGGGTCAAGGGTTATTTTTGGTGGCTTACCAAACTATCAAGAATCCAAAGACAGTTTTACCAGATGAAGAAATTTCACTTTTCTATCCTATTTTCAATTTTATTTTTTAACCTTTCTTTTTCCCAAGATTTTGTGCTGAGCGGGAAGGTTGTCGATGCCATTACCAAGGCACCATTGGAAGCCTCCACTATTTATGCAGAATCTTTAAAGGATAGTACCTTGGTTTCCTACACCGTATCCGATCAAAAAGGAGTGTTTGAATTGGAAGGGGATACCAATCTCGAGGAGGTGAATGTTTTTTTTTCCTATAATGGGTATAAGCCACATTACATAAAAGTTAAACTAAAGGCCAAAGTAGATTTAGGAAATGTGCAATTGGAGGAACAAGCGCAGGAATTGGATGCTGTTCTCGTTGTAGGCGATAGGGTGCCCATCACCATAAAAAAGGACACCTTGGAATTTAATGCCGATTCCTTTAAGACAAAGCCCGATGCGACTGTAGAGGATGTTTTGAAAAAGCTACCAGGGGTAGAGGTAGATAGTGATGGTAAGATAACCGTAAACGGTAAGGAGGTAAATCAGGTCCTGGTAAACGGACAGGTATTCTTTAGTAACGACCCCAAAGTAGCTACCAAAAGTTTGCCCAAGGATATAATAAGCAAGATTCAAATTACCGATACCAAAACCAAAACTGAAGAGTTTACCGGGGAAGCTGGTGATGGAGAAAACAAAACGATTAATTTGACCATAAAGGAAGATAAGAATAAGGGCTATTTGGGGAGAATGGCGGCAGGTTATGGTACCGATGAAAGATACCAATTAAACGGACTTCTCAATTATTTTAATGATAAAAAGAGGGTAAGCGTTATTGCCAGCTCAAATAATATAAACAATTCTGGGTTTTCTTTTGATGAGATTTACGATATGGTAGGGAATACCAATGGAGGTTATTCCGGAGCCAGGGAATCAGGTCTGATCAATAATTTCGGTAATGGAATAACAACTTCATCCAATCTTGGGACCAGTTATGCCAATTCTGAAAAAGGGGAATATAAGATCGATGCCAACTACTTTTTTGGATATAGCGATTCCTTTAACGACCAAAGGACAAGTAGGGAAAACATTTTGCCCGACAGTAGATATTTTACAGACAACGTATCCAATTTCGAGGGCTCTACCAATTCTAACCGAGGGGCGGCAAATATAGACTATGATGTAGATGAAACTCTTCGGGTTACGGTTCAGCCTTCTATGAGTATCAACAGGACAAATTCGGTCAATAGTAATAACAGGACTTCCACAGATGAAAATGGAGATTTGATCAACAGAAATGATAGGATAACTGTCAGTGATGGACATCAAAGAAATTTTTCCAATCGTCTTGGAATTATGAAAAAGCTTGATACTATTGGTAAAATGATAAGCATTAATTTCTCCAATAATAATTCTGAAAATGTGAACACCTCCAACCTAAACTCCTTTCGGGAGATATATGGGGATGACCCAAGTGTAGAAAACCTGGATCAGCTGTCGGAAATCGATAATCAAACAAATTCCTATGAATTGGAGGTGGATTATAGGCAGCCATTGACCAGTAAGTTGTTTTTGGATTTTGGTTATGAATATAAAAATGACCAAAGGGACAATGCCAAGCAGGTAATGGATTTTGACGCTGCTACTAATGGCTATACCGATTTTAATACGGCTTTAAGTTCAGATTTTACCTTCGGAAATATTCAACAGTCCCCTTCTTTTGGAATACGAAGCAATGGTGAAAAATTGAATATTAGGGCCAATGCGTCCTATGTAATGACAGATCTTAAGAATCAGGATTTTCTACAGAACACCTCTTTTTCCAATTCCTATAAAAATTTATTGTTTAGAACTAATATTAGGTATAATATAGGCAAGAACAAGCGCTTGTATTTAAGGTATAATTCCAGGCTCAATGTGCCATCGGTAAATCAATTGCAACCTGTTCCCAATATCAATGACCCGTTGAACGTAGTAATAGGGAACCCCAATTTGTTGCCCAGTGTTAACCACGGCGTAGATTTTAATTACAACAATTATAACTGGAAGGATAGAACCGGAGTTTTTCTTTATACCGGATTTGATATCCAGAAGGATAGGGTGTCCGCCATCTCCACAACGGACGATAATTTTTTAAGAACTACCCGTTATACCAATGTGGATGGCAATTATAGTGGATACGGGGGTATAGGGTATTCCAAGCAAATAAAGAAAGACAGTCTCTATACCCTTAAATTCAATGTTAGGCCAAGATTGAGTTATGGAAGGCAGGTAAGTTTCACCAACGGCGTGGAATTAAAGGCAAAAAGTTTTGACGTTACCCCCTATATTTCCACTACCTATAATTATAGGGAACAGTTAGAGATTGAACCTGGATATGGTATAGGCTTTAACAATACCACCTATAATTTGGAAAGTGTAGATGACATTAAATTTACCTCCCAGAATGCCAGCCTAAGGGTTACCACCTATTGGCCCAAAAACTTAATATGGGGCAATGATCTGAAATATAGTTATAATGGCAATGTGGGTCCAGGATTTAGAAAGGATGCTCTTTTTTGGAATATGAGCCTTGGGCTTCAAATGATGGAAGATAAAGGAACTTTGAAGGTATTGGCCTATGATTTGTTAGATCAGAACATTAATACCCGAAGGACTACCGGGGAAGATTTTATTCAGGATTTTCAAGGTACCGTACTACAACAATATTTTATGGCAAGTTTTACCTATAAGTTTGATCAGTTTGGAGGCAAAAAGCCAAATAGTGGAGACGGAAGACGTTATTATAATTAATGTTTTGGTTTGAGGGGTTTTAGGTTTGAGGAGTTTTTGGTTCGAAGGTTTTCAAATCATCAAATTGATTTAAGGTGAGTTCTCTATTAGAAAATTTACGTCAGTCAGAGTGATTTTCGGTAGAAAGCCAAATTTCGATACAATTTTTCTTTGTTTCACTATAAAAAACCACTCAATTTGACGGCATTTGGTTTTTGAGTTTTTACATCGAACCCAGGTTAGCTTTTTACCACATTATCAAATTGAATAATTGCTACATTGAACCATGGGTAAATTCACACATTAAACATCACCATCCCCCAGACGATCCACCGCCACCAAATCCGCCACCGCCGAAGCCTCCTCCGAAACCACCGCCTCCACCACCGGAAGACCCCGATCTGTAGCCTCCACGACCCATATTGCTCAGTACAATAATGTCCCATAGGTCCATTCCCTTTCGATTACCTCCCTTACCACCGCCACCCCTTCTTCCCTTATTGGAAAGAATGATGAGAATTACAATGAAAATGATGAATGGCAATAGGGTCTGAAGTGGAAATCCAGGACTTTTGTCAAAACTGCGTTCTTCCTTAAATTCTCCATTGAGCACATTAAAAATAGCATCTGCCCCTTTGTTGAGTCCGTCGTAATAGTTGCCCTGCTTAAATTCTGGTATAATGACAGTTTCTATAATGCGTTTGGAAAGGGCATCCGTTAATAGGGGCTCTATTCCATAACCTGTATTGATGGCTATTTTCCGGTCGTCCCGGGCCAATAGAATTAAAATACCGTTGTCCTCCTTGGCTTGTCCAATACCCCAGGCATGTCCCCAGTTGGCGCCTAAAAAGTTTATATTTTCCCCTTGGGTAGAGGAGATAATAGCCGTTACGATCTGGGTTGAAGTGCTGTCCGAATAACGGATCAATTTTTGTTCCAGGTTAGCTTTTTGTTCGGCAGAAAGTAAATTTATATAGTCATAAACACTCGTTTGTTCCTGAAGCTTGGGTTTTTCGGGAATTTTAAATTGGGCAACAGTTATGGAGAAGCTGCATAATACCAGGAATAAGAGACTACCCTTTAGATACTTCATTGCTTAATTCATTGGTGTTGTTATGCCGCCAAGGGAAATGGGTTTCCAATTCTTTGCCGGCCATGAGTATTCCTTCTATGATACCTTGCTTAAAATCTCCTTTTTTGAAATGATTTTCCAGAATCGTTTTGGTGTTGTCCCAAAAATTGTCGGGGACTACCCGGTTTATGCCCTTATCGCCATAAATAACAAACTTTTTGTCATGTACGGCTATATATATTAATACCCCATTTTCTTCTTTGGTATTGTCCATTTTTAAATAGTGGAATACTTCTTGGGCACGTTCAAAATGGGGTTTTTTGGACTTGGGTTCAATATGCACCCTTATTTCCCCGGAAGTATTTTTTTCGGCCTCTACAATAGCATTCACTATTTCCAATTCCTCATTGGCCGTTAAAAAATCTTCTACTTTGGACATCTTGATTTTAGTTGAATTCGAAATTCACATCCGGAGCCTGTTCTGCACCAGTTTCAGATTTAAAGTAAGCCAGTTCATCAAAATTAAATAAGCCTGCCAATACGGAATTTGGGAAGGTTTTAATATGATTGTTGTAGGGCAAAACGCTTTCGTTAAATCGATTTCGTTCTATGTTTATTCTGTTTTCCGTGCCTTCCAACTGTGACTGCAGTTCCAAGAAATTTTGGTTGGCCTTCAGGTCAGGGTAACGTTCCACGGTAACCAAAAGACTTTTCAGGGCACCACTAAGTCCGCCTTGTACCTCATTGAATTTTGCCAGTTGCTCTGGGGTAATATTCGTGGGGTCTATGCTAACGGAGGTGGCTTTGGCCCTAGCTTCTATTACTGCTGTAAGGGTACCTTTTTCAAAATCAGCTGCGCCTTGTACCGTCTTTACCAAGTTGCCTATAAGATCGTTTCGTCTTTGGTAGGCACTCTCTACATTGGCCCAAGATTGGGTAGAGGTTTCCTTAAGCTTAACAGCCGTGTTGTTGAAGCCTACGGCCCATTGGTACAAGCCTATTCCTATAACGGCAAGGATAATTACTGGAATTAACCATTTTTTCATGATCAGTGTATTTAGGGTTATTTATAGTTGGTTCTTTATTTTGATCAGTTCTGCCTTAACCTTTTCCAATTTTTGGATTACATCAAAGGTAGACAAGGTCTTTAATTTATCTTCCTTTAAATGGGTTTTGGCACCTTCCAGGGTAAAACCGCGTTCTTTTACCAAGTGGTAGATAAGTTGCAGGTTTTTAATGTCCTGGGGGGTGAATTTTCTATTGCCCTTAGCGTTTTTTTTAGGTTTGAGCACATCGAACTCCTTCTCCCAAAAACGGATAAGTGAAGTGTTCACATCAAAGGCATCGGCTACTTCACCAATACCATAATATCGTTTTTCCGGAAGATCTATATGCATTAATCCAGGGATTGGTTTTCTTGGTTAGCGTATTTCAACATATTTTCGAATTCCTCTGCGGTTAAACTTCCGTAATAGAAGTTGATGGGGTTAATGCGTTCGTCATCCTTCCATACCTCATAATGCAGGTGGGGTGCTTCGGAACGTCCAGTACTTCCTACAAAGCCAATAAGGTCTCCTCTTTTTACCTTTTGTCGGGCTTTAACGTTATACTGACTTAAATGACCATAAAGGCTCATATATCCATAACCATGATCTATTCTTATATGTTTCCCGTAACCTGAGGCGTTATTGTCCGCGCGGGTAATGGTTCCATCACCCGAGGCATAAATAGGAGTGCCTTTAGGGGAGGTGAAATCCATTCCCCAGTGCATTTTTCGTGCTTTGGTAAACGGGTCTGAACGCCAACCGTAACCCGATGCCATACGCGTAAGATCTTCATTTTTTATGGGCTGTATAGCGGGGATTGCCGCCAATAATTTTTCTTTTTCCTCTGCAAGTTTTGTAATCTCATCCAAGGATTTGGATTGTATCACCATTTGTTTTTGAATAATGTCCAGCCTTTTGGTAGTGGCAATGATCATTTCGGAATTGTTGAAGCCTTCAAGGGATTTGTACCTGTTTACCCCTCCAAATCCAGCTCTTCTCTGTTCTTCAGGAATAGGATTGGCCTCGAAATATAATCTGTAGATATTGTTGTCACGATCTTCAATATTGGCCAGTACGTTTTCTATCTGCTCCATTTTCTTGCCCAGCAATTCGAACTGAAGTTCGTAGTTTTTCACTTCCCTGGCCAAGGATAGTTCGCGCGGGGTGTTTACCAAATTAGTGTTTAAAAGCAATATAAGACCTAAAAAACCAAATAGAAATGACCCTAGAAAAAATAGAGCAATATTTCTAAATCTTCTGGATTTTTTGGGTTCTATCTTACGGTAAGATAGGGTGTCCGGGTCGTAATAATATTTTACCTTAGACATGTATCTAATTTATCCTATTTTTGTGGTCTTGTTTATAGATAACTTGCAAATTTGCAAAATGTTTTCTAACAACCGTTAAATATATAAAAAGCTTACCAATTTACATGAAATCCCAAGAAATTAGAGCCAAGTTTTTAGAATTTTTTAAGGAAAAAACCCATAAGATTGTTCCTTCTGCGCCTATGGTCATCAAAGATGATCCTACATTAATGTTTACCAATGCGGGCATGAATCAGTTTAAGGAGTTTTTCCTGGGAAACTCTGTCCCTAAGTACACTCGAGTGGCCGATACACAAAAATGCCTTAGGGTTAGTGGCAAGCATAACGACTTGGAAGAGGTAGGGAAGGATACCTACCACCATACCATGTTCGAAATGTTGGGGAACTGGAGTTTTGGCGACTATTTTAAAGCCGAGGCCATTGCCTGGGCATGGGAATTTTTAACCGAAGTGTGCAAGATTGATGAGGATAGCCTCTATGTAACGATCTTTGAGGGAAGTAAAGATGTTGACAAGCTGGACCAAGATACAGAGGCCTTGGAGCTTTGGAGTAAGATAGTGGCCAAGGAAAGGATTCTTTTTGGGAACAAGAAGGATAATTTTTGGGAAATGGGAGACCAAGGCCCCTGTGGCCCCTGTTCGGAAATACATGTGGATATCCGATCGGCAGAGGAAAAGGCAAAAGTTTCGGGTGCTGCCCTTGTCAATCAAGACCATCCTCAGGTCGTGGAGATCTGGAACCTGGTTTTTATGCAGTACAATAGGAAGGCCAACGGACAATTGGAAGCCTTACCGGCCAAACATGTGGATACCGGAATGGGCTTTGAACGTTTGTGTATGGTAATGCAAGGGGTGCAGTCCAATTACGACACCGATGTGTTTACCCCGATAATCAGGGAGATAGAGACCATCACCAATTCCAAATATGGAAAAGACGAAGAAACAAATATTGCCATTAGGGTAATTGCGGATCATATACGGGCGGTTTCCTTTTCCATAGCGGACGGACAGTTGCCCAGTAATACGGGGGCGGGCTATGTAATCCGTAGAATTTTGCGAAGGGCCATTCGTTATGGATTTACCTTTTTGAACACCAAGGAACCTTTTATGTTCCAATTGGTAAAAGTGCTTTCCGATACCATGGGGAAATCCTTTCCGGAACTTAAGGACCAACAACAGTTAATAGAAAATGTGGTCAAAGAGGAGGAACATTCCTTTTTAAAGACTTTGGACCAAGGATTATTATTGTTGGATAATATTGTTGCCGAAAACAAAGATAAAAAAATAGACGGTAGAAAAGCGTTCGAGCTTTACGATACGTTCGGATTTCCCATTGATTTAACAGCACTTATATTAAGTGAAAGGGGATATGAACTGGATGAAAAAGGTTTCGAAACTGCCATGAAGGAACAAAAGGATCGTTCCAGATCGGCATCCGAAGTGTCCAAAGAAGATTGGATCGTTCTTGCCGAGGATCCTCAGCAGGAATTTGTGGGGTATGATAATTTGGAGACCTCGGTAAAAATTGTAAAATATAGAAAGGTTACTTCCAAGAAGGAAGGTGAGCAATATCAGATCGTATTCAATTTAACCCCGTTTTATCCCGAAGGTGGCGGGCAGGTTGGCGACAAGGGATATTTGGAAGCCTCCAATGGGGATGTGGTATATATCTTGGATACTAAAAAAGAAAATAACGAGATTGTCCATTTTGCAAAAAATTTACCTAGGGATACTGGGGATAAATTCAAGGCGGTTGTAGATGCAAAGCAACGCAAGAGAACCGAATGTAACCATACGGCCACGCATTTATTGCACCAGGCCTTACGTGAAATTTTAGGGACGCATGTGGAACAAAAAGGTTCGGCCGTGCATTCAAAGTACCTACGTTTCGATTTTTCACATTTTGCCAAACTTAGTACGGATGAACTGGCAGCAATAGAAAGTTTTGTAAATGCGCGCATAAGTAATGGCCTGCCTTTGGAGGAACAGCGCAATGTGCCCATGGAAAAGGCCTTGGAGCAAGGGGCAATGGCCCTGTTCGGAGAAAAATATGGCGATGCGGTCAGAACTATTCGTTTTGGACAATCTATAGAACTTTGTGGGGGTACCCATGTGAAGAATACTGCTGATATTTGGCATTTTCGAATTAAGTCGGAAGGCGCTGTGGCTGCTGGAATACGCAGGATAGAGGCCATAACCTCTGATGCTGTCAAGGATAACTATTCTGAAAGTAATAATACCCTGCTGGAAATTAAGGAGCTTTTGAACAATTCCCAGGAACCCGTTAAGGCATTAACGGCTTTGCAAGAGGAAAACTTGAGGTTGAAAAAAGAGGTGGAAAACCTCTTAAAAGAGAAAGCTAAAAATTTGAAGGGCGAGTTGCTCAATGAACTAACTGAAGTAAATGGAATTCAATTCTTGGCCAAGAAGGTAGATTTGGATGGAGCAGGAATTAAGGACATCTCCTTTGAGATGGGACAAAATAGAAAGGATCTATTTTTACTTTTTGCTTCGGAGAACGAGGGGAAAGCACTTTTGTCCTGTTATATCTCCAAGGAATTGGTAGAAGAAAGGAAATTGAATGCCGGAACCATAGTGCGGGAGCTTGGAAAGTACATTCAAGGTGGCGGGGGCGGTCAACCGTTTTTTGCTACCGCTGGAGGTAAAAATCCAGCTGGGATTGGAGATGTGCTCCAGAAAGCTAAAGATTATATACTATAGGGCGATTATAAAAATCCGAATAGTTGTATCATCTTAAGGAGGCATTAGAGTTGCTTAAGGAAGGTAATGCTTAAAATTGTATCATGAAACTTCAAACACAGGTACCTCTAAAAAAAGCTGAAAATCAGATTGATTATAACAGTCAATTAGTGGTATTGGGGTCTTGTTTTGCCAACAATATAGGGGAAAAGCTGGCTTACTATAAGTTCCAGGTACTTCAGAATCCGTTTGGAATTTTATTCCATCCATTGGCTATCGAAAACTTGATTTCTAGGGCTATTCATCAGAAGCAATACACCGGGGAAGAGGTATTTTTTTTGAATGAGCGCTGGCAGTGCTATGATGCACATTCCGATTTGTCCTCTGTTACAAAAGAAGATTTGTTCGATAGCTTAAACTCGGGCTTATTGGAAACAAAACTCTATTTAACCACGGCTTCCCATATCTTTATTACTTTAGGGACTGCCTGGGCCTATCAATTGAAAGAGAGTGGAAAAGAAGTGGCCAATTGCCATAAAGTGCCACAGTTGGCCTTTAAAAAACAATTACTGTCAATTGATAAGATAGTAGGGAGTTTAGAAGCTATTGTACGTCAAATTCAAACTATAAATACCAAGGCCAAGATTGTTTTTACAGTTTCCCCGGTGCGTCATTTAAAGGATGGATTTATAGAAAATCAACAAAGTAAGGCGCATTTGATCAGTGCAGTGCACCAAATAATAAAAAAAGCTAATGCCTTATATTTCCCGAGTTATGAACTAATGATGGACGAACTTCGGGATTATCGCTTTTACGCGAATGATCTGGTGCATCCCAATGATCTGGCGATTACCTATATCTGGGAAAAGTTTGTTTCTGTATGGATTGCCCAAGACGCGTGGCCAACTATGGAAAAGGTGGCTGCTGTGCAAAGTGGCTTAAATCACAGGCCTTTTAATCCTGAATCGCTTAAGCATCAGGAATTCCTTAAGGCACTTGATAAAAAAATTACGTACCTTCAAAAGGAGTATCCTTTTATGAAATTTTAGTGCATGAAGAAAGTATTTATCGGAGTAATCCTTGCGTTGGCTGTTGTTTTGATTTTTCGTTCCTGTTCGGAGGAGAAAGAAAAGAAGTCCATTTTAAAGGAGAATTCCATGCTCATACAGGAGCAGATCAATAACGTTTCCAAATTGATCGTTACCGAAGGGCATTTTGCTGAAGTGTACAATTATAAGGATTCCCAGCAGTTATTTGGTCCCTTGATTACTGCTGATAAAAAGGCACTGGTGGTGGTAAATGCGGAGGTGACCGTGGCCTATGACCTTAGTTTGGTAAAATTCGAAATTGATGAGGCCGCCAAGACCCTTCGGATAATAAGTATCCCAGAACCTGAAATTAAGATAAACCCCGATTTTGAATATTACGATGTTACTGCAGACTATTTAAATCAGTTCAATGCCGAGGATTACAATAAAATTAAGCGGAATGTTAATGCATCCCTGCTGAAAAAAATAGAGGCCTCTACCTTAAAGTCTAATGCAGAGAACCGATTGTTAAGCGAGCTTTCCAAATTTTTGGTACTTACCAATTCCATGGGTTGGACACTGACCTACGGGGACAAAAACATCCAAAACTTTGAGGAATTAAAGTTGCTGAACTAAATTGGTTCGGAATAGAATTGTTGACCGTTATTTCACAAAGGCGTTTGCCCACTTAATATAGTTCTCCCAGTCGTAGTCGGTAACATCATGCTTGCCTGTACGGATGTGATAGGAAACGGTATTATGGATAGGCTCATTGACCTTTGACATTTCCATGGTTTCTATTCCTTCTTTATCGTATAGGTGGTAAACCTGCGTGGCATAATGAGCAGAAAGGAACTCACCCCGGGGGTCTGCCCATTGGTCTTCTTGGGCGCTGGCCACATAAAGAGGTCTCGGCGCAATAAGTGCCAATAATTGATGTTGGTCTACCGGTAAGGCTTCCTCATTTTCGTTGTACTCATTGAAATTATCACAAAACCAGTGTGGAAACCTTTCGTTTATCACCGCTATGGTCTCTCCAAATTTACGTTTGGACAGAGCGGCGCCCCCGCAGCCGGAGTTGTTGGAAATTACCCCGGCAAACCTTTTGTCCGTGGCTCCGGCCCAAAGGGATGTTTTTCCCAGTCGCGAATGGCCGAAGGCAATTACCTTGGAAGCGTCTATGTCAGGATCTTTTTCAAAATAATCCAAAGCCCTTACCATGCCCCAACTCCAAGCCGCAATACTGCCCCATTCAGCAGGTTTAGGTTGATTCTGGCCTTGTTGATACAAGAGGCTATGAATGCCATCCGAGAAATCATTTTTATCCGGGTCTACTTCACCATAATATATGGTAGCTATGCCATAACCGGCATCCAATATTTTTTCCACTGCCCAGCGATTTGTTCTTTTTCCCCTGGACTCCTCGGTCAAAGTGTTGTTTTTGATCCCGAATGATTCATTGTTATTGGCCCAGGCCGATGAAATTATTACAGCTTTATCCTCTGTGATGGTGTGGTTGCCATAAAAATTATAGCCCAAAAAAACGGGCGCCTTCACTTTATTCTTCGGTAGATAAAGCAAAATGGTATAACTCAAGGTTTTGCCGTTGTTCTTAAAAGTAAGTTCTACTTGCTTGCGCTTGGCTTTTCCGTTATAAGCATTGTCGTCCTGTTCCAAAATGGTATAGGAGTCTATCTTAAGGGTCTTGGGAATCTTGCCGTATACATTGTTTTCAAAAAAATGAAGAAGCTCCGGCCGTCTTGTTTTTTCCCATTTTTTAACCGATTTAATTTTATAACCGCTAAAAGTCAGTAATGGATCGGGCACCTCAAAGGAAGGAACCTTGTTTTCTTCATAATTGGTTTGGGATAGTAGAGGAGACATGGATAAAATAAAAAAGCAACACACAAAACAAGTTAAAAGCTTCATTTCAGATCTATTAATGGTAGCAGCATAAATATAGGGAATTCAAATGAAATTAATGACCAAGCTTATGCTACCAAACTTTTATCTACCAATTCCAGTCCGTCGTCTATCAGATGGCCTAGTTGCGGTTTTTGGCGTTTAAGGGCTTCCAAGTGCGATTTCAGTTCTTTGGCAAAACTTCCATCACCATTATTTTTTGCCAATTCGTACAATTCAACGGAAAGCAGCCAATCTTCTGGGTGGTTGGCTTTTATTTCCTGGAAAACTTTATTTCTAGAGATGGTTACATTTTTACCTTCCCTAAATTCCCGGACTTGCTTGTAAAATTGTTCCAATTGTTTTCTTTTTTCAGTTTTGGCCAATTTTATGGTGGTGTCGGTTACTTTGTGCGTAACCAGATCAAAACTCTTTAAATCCGCTGGACCATTGAACACGGAAACAATATTTTCACCTACAGCCATATGGTATAAACCTTGGCCAGGATGAAAGAGGATTTTATCATTATGGGTAACCGTGCAATTTGCCAAAGTAATCAGAATAATTTCTCCCTTTAGGTTTCTGGTACCCGTAATAATTTCCCCAGAAACTTTTATGTCTCCTATAAATTCAAGGTCTACTGCTTCGCCTTCATAGATATTATAGGCCTTTAAATCGCGGGGACTCATATCTTCTATTGCAAGATTTATACCTTTCAATTTTCCTATGGGCGAACCAAAGCCATGGGGATTTTGCTTAATGCCGTGTCCTATCAATTCCTTTTCCCGGTAGGCAAGGGCCGTATTGCCTTTGGTCTGTAAATAGACCGGTTTTCCTTCATGGGCAATGGCACTCTCAAAATGCCCTGATACTTGCAGGCCAGTACTTAGCTCCACGGTGCCCATTTCCTTAGAGTTGATAAGCTTTTCCAAGCCACTAAGGCCACCTTGTCTCAAGGACATGGTGTTGGCAAATTCTTCTAATACTTGGTTGAGGTATGCAAAGTCGGGGGTAACAAAAAGTTGTGGCTGTGGTTGGGTTATATCGAAGGAAGTATGTGCTGCTTCTAGGGAATATGGAATTTTTTTGACCTTATCGGTCATACACCAGGCGCTTTCCCCAATAGAGGATAGTAAACCAGCACCATATATTTTTGGTCGGTCCACAGTTCCTATCAGCCCGTATTCCACGGTCCACCAATGAAGATTTCGGATCAGGGCCATTTCACTGGGTTCGCCCATATTCAATTGCAGTTCTTCGATTTTCTTTTGGGCCTTATCTATGTCTTTTAGGGGAGTGCCTTCGGCCTCCTTTATAATGGACAGATGTCTTACGGCTTCGTATAGTTCGTAATCCTTGGCACTGGAAATGGCCTTGGACCCTATCTCCCCAAACCTGCGCAGGTATTCCGCATATTCGGGATTGGCTATAATAGGGGCGTGTCCGGCGCCTTCATGTATAATATCGGGCGCGGGGGTATATTCAATATGCTCCAATTGCCGAATATCCGATGCTATGACCAAAACATTGTAAGCCTGGAATTCCATAAAGGCAGAAGGGGGAATAAAACCATCCACGGCCACGGCCGCCCACCCTATTTCCTTTAAAATACGGTTCATGCCGTACATATTGGGAATATAATCTATGGAAATCCCCGTTTTGTTTAGTCCTTCCAAATAACTTTTATGGGCCACCTTACTTAAATAGTCTACATTTTTTCGCATTACGTATCGCCATACCGCCTGATCTATAGGGGAATAATCCTCATAATTCTGCGGTTTAATATATTGCTTCAAATGCTCGGGAAGCTTATCCAAAATGAAATTGCTTTCAAAAGACATAGTTTGTGTTTTATTCCTTTTAAAGATACAAAATGCGCCCATGTCCCCCAAGAACCACCTTTTATAATACATAGCTAAAGAAAGCAAAAAGGCACTTTTAAGACCACATATTTTTGGATGGGGATCAAAAAAAAATTCCCTTCCTGAATGGGAAGGGAATTAGGGAGAATTTAATCTAAATAATTATCCAAAAAAACTATGGACAATGAATGTTTTGTACATAAAATGTTTAGTTCATAGCGGTTCCGGGAGGATAGGCTTCCAAAATTTCAGAAACGAATTCTTGAATCCTTTTCTCCTTTTTTTCCATATTTCTAATGTTGTTCAAGGTGCCCACACCCCTTCCTTGCCAAACCAATTCCTTGTTTTTGGCATCTATGATGTCTATATATATAGAGCCTTCGGTCCTGGTGCTAACATTGTTGCCCCCGAAATATGGGGAGCCCCAATAGAACGGTGACCAGCCCCAGCCATAGAAACCGGCACCCCAATAGTTGCTGTACACATCCACCTGTTGTCTTTCCTTGGTGAATATGCTTAATAACATATCGGGATTTTCAGATTTTACATAACCTCTAGCGCTCATTTCCGTATCAATGGCCTTAAGTATTCTCTTTTTGTCCAAATCCGAAATCTGGGCCTTGTCTATCCCAGTTTTATAAAAGGCATAGGTTTTGAACGAATTAAAATTTGCTTCTTTATCATAATCCGATAATACACGTACCGATGTGCAGGAACTGGCGAAGAGCAGTACCACGATCGGAAGGACTAAAAATTTAATCTTTTTCATAGCTATTATATTTGAATTAGTACTTGTGATATTCAATGTAAACAAACTCAAAAATCATGCCGAATACCTTAGTTTTGGCGCTGTGTGTTCGTTTTTTGGTTATAACCGTACGGACAATGTCTGCAGCCACTTTCACAACAATATCCCCTTTTTAGATGATATTGTTTTGTAAAAACTTTGTATCCGTCTTCTGAAAGGTAAAAATCCCCTTCCTCCAGTGGTATATATTTCTTCATTGATGTAAATTTATGGGATTTATATCAAATAATTTAAGCTGTTCAATCAAGTTGGGGTCGATTTAACAAAGTTTAGCATACTTTTTGTATTTGAACCTATTTTGTTCGTAGTAAGTCGATTATGGGAAGTTTTTATGTAATGCCCTTTTATCTTTGATAGGCGTGATATTTATCCGATAGAATGATTTTAGTTTTTAAACATGTATTTTACAAGAACTATGTGGGACTGTCCTTTTGGCCCTTCATTATTTTGAAGAACTCTTCTTTAAAAAAGGATGCTACGCTACTTAATCACGAAAAAATACATCTAAGGCAACAACGGGAATTATTGATTGTGCCATTTTATTTTTTGTATTTATTGGAAGGCATTATTAGATACCTAATATATTTTGATGCTTATAAGGCCTACCAGAATATCAGCTTTGAAAGGGAGGCCTACGATAATGAAACTAATTTATATTATCTACAGGAGAGAAGGACTTTTAGTTTTATTAAATATCTTTGGGGCCAAAAGCCTTAGGCGTGCAGGGAATAAATCAGGAAGTAGACCTTTCTATTTTAAACAAAAAACAGATTACCCTAGTGGTAAAAAGGGAAGACCTGATACACCCGTTTATTTCCGGAAATAAATACCGAAAACTTAAGTACAATATTTTAGAGGCCAAACAAAGAGGCTTGGATACGATTTTAACTTTTGGTGGGGCCTATTCCAACCATATTGCCGCGACTGCCTATGCCGGAAATTTGTACGGGATTAAGACGATAGGGGTAATCAGGGGAGAGGAATTAAGTCGAAATTGGATGCTCAATCCAACGCTGGCGCAGGCCAATAGGCATGGAATGGATTTTAAGTTTATCTCAAGAGAGGCTTATAGACGCAAGGCGGAATCTTCTTTTTTGGAATTATTGAACAAAGACTTGGGTCCTTATTATATGATTCCCGAGGGCGGTACTAATTTGCTTGCCGTTAAGGGTTGTGAAGAAATATTGACTCCGCAGGACAAGGATTTTGACGTCCTTTGTTCAAGTGTAGGAACGGGTGGAACCTTGGCCGGGATTATCAATTCTTCCCTTCATTATCAGAGAATTATAGGCTTTCCTTCACTAAAAGGTGAATTTTTAAAAAAAGATATTCGTAATTTTACGTCCAAAGAAAACTGGGAAATTAATACCGATTATCATTTTGGGGGTTATGCCAAAGTTTCTGAAACGCTTATAGAGTTTATTAATTATTTTAAGGAAAAGACCAATATTCCTACAGATCCCGTTTATACAGGGAAGCTTTTGTATGGTATTTTGGATTTGGTAAAAAATGATTATTTTAAACCAGGAACCAAAATTTTGGCGATACACAGTGGTGGTCTACAGGGGATAGCAGGAATGAATTTAGTTTTAAAAAAGAAGAATCTTCCATTAATAAAAGTATGATAAAAAGAATAGCGATAACAACAATATTGGGTTTGTTCTTAGTGAGTTGCGGTGTTAAAAAGAGAACCACTTATGCTAAAAAGCCGGATCAAAGGACTATTACAACTGCTGCCAGGCCAGAGTCCAAGCCGATAAACGAATCCAAAAGTGAGAGCGCTTATGCCTTACCTGAGGATAATGGCAAATTTGTAAAGTTCACGGTTAATACTACCGAGGAATATATAGAGACCTTTGCGGAAATAGCCCAATTTGAAATGAAGGCTTATGGTATACCTGCCAGCATTACCTTGGCTCAAGGCATCTTGGAAAGTGGTGCGGGTAGAGGTGTTCTTGGCGCCAAAACCAACAATCATTTTGGAATAAAATGTCATACAGGTTGGGAAGGAGATTATGATTTTCATGATGACGACGCAAAAGGCGAATGTTTTAGGAAGTATAATCATCCGATGTATTCCTTTAGGGACCATAGTGTATTCTTGTCTTCCCGGGCCAGATATGCGTTTTTGTTCAATTTGGATCATGATGACTATAAAGGATGGGCCTATGGTTTAAAAGAGGCCGGTTATGCAACGGACCGTAAATATCCCCATAAATTGATTGCACTTATAGAGCGATATGAATTGGATAAGTATGATAGGACTGTTGTAAAGTCTGGCGCCATTGTAAAAAAAGAACCGAAACAGTACGAACATAAAATTCATGTGGTTCAAAAGGGAGATACCTTATATTCTATTTCTAAACGCTACTTTGTCTCCATCCCGGAATTGATGAAGTTGAACAATATGAACAATAGCAATTTGGCCGAGGGCCAAAAATTGACTGTTAAATCTGAAAAAATTAGATAATCTATGATTTATAGAAGAAGCAGTGCTTTATTTGCTGAAGCACAGCGTTATATTCCTGGAGGGGTAAATTCCCCTGTTAGGGCCTTTAAGGCCGTTGGAGGTAATCCTGTATTTGTGAAGGAAGCCAAAGGGGCATATTTGTACGATGAGGATGGTAACCGGCTAATAGATTACATCGCATCTTGGGGGCCACTGATCTTAGGTCATGCCTATGCCCCCGTAATAGATGCGGTTATCGAGAAGGCCAAAAAGGGAACCTCGTTTGGAATGCCGACCGAAATTGAAACTCAATTGGCAAAGCTAGCGGTTTCCATGGTGCCCAATATTGATAAGATACGTTTTGTAAATAGTGGTACGGAAGCCTGTATGAGTGCTGTGCGTTTGGCCAGGGGATTCACTGGAAAGGACAAAATTATAAAATTCGCAGGATGCTATCACGGTCATTCAGATTCCTTTTTAATTCAAGCCGGAAGTGGAGCGGTTACCTTTGGTAGCCCTAATAGTCCAGGGGTAACCCAGGGCACTGCAAAGGATACCCTTTTGGCGGCTTATAATAATCTTGAAAGTGTAAAAGCCTTGGCTACGGCTAATAAAGGAGAAATTGCTGCCATAATTATTGAGCCCGTAGCCGGTAATATGGGATGTATTATTCCGGAAGAAAACTTTATAAAGGGATTGCGTGATCTTTGTGACCAGGAAGACATATTGCTGATTTTTGATGAGGTTATGACCGGATTCAGATTGGCAAAAGGGGGTGCCCAGGAAGTATTGGGGGTAGATGCCGATATCGTTACTTTTGGAAAGGTAATTGGGGGAGGATTGCCAGTAGGTGCTTTTGCGGCCAGAGAAGAGATCATGGGGCATTTGGCTCCGGATGGTCCAGTATATCAAGCGGGAACATTGAGTGGCAACCCTTTGGCAATGAGTGCCGGACTGGCCATGTTGACTGAATTGAACAATAACCCAGAAGTTTTTAGGAGTTTGGCCGATAAGACCAAATACTTGGGGAAAGGAATGGCACAGGTATTGACCGATAACCATATTCCTTTTCAGATGAATAGGTTCGGTTCCATGATCTCGATACATTTTACAGAAGAACCAGTGGTAGATTTTGAATCTTCTGCGAAGGGCAACAATGCTGTTTTTAAGAAATATTTCCACGGTATGCTCAACCAGGGGATATACTTGCCACCAAGTGCGTTTGAGAGTTACTTCTTAAACGATGCCCTTAGTTATAAAGATTTGGATGAGACCATCGCTGCGCTTGAAAATATTGCTAAAGATCTACGTTGATCAATAATGAAGAAGGCTAAATCGACAACAATATGCCTGTTTAGCCTTCTGCAATAAAGAGGGGAAGAAGTTTTATTTCTTTCCAGACCTTTTTTCATTGTCATGCATTCGTCTGCCTTTTCTATGACCTTCCCGGTTTTTTTTCATTGTATCCCATTTCTCATATTGCTCCTTGTTCAATATTTTCTTCATCTCCTCTTTTTGGGCTATCTGATGATCCAGCATGGCTGTTTTCATGGCAAAACGTTCTTCAGAAGTTAATTTTTTAGCCTCACCGCTTTCTTTTTTTGCCTTCATTTCATCCATTTTCTCTGAACGTTTCACAGCATTTTCCAGGTTTAGACTTTGGATTTCTTTTTGTTGGGCATCGGTAAGGTCTAAGGCCAAGGTCATCTGCTTCGTTTGCAGGGTGGCAATTTGTTCAGGACTCATATCTTTCATATCGCCTCTGTGGCCTCTCTCTCGTTCCGGATTTTGTGCCATGGCGGTTATACCGGCCATCAATACAATTAATACAACTAATTTTTTCATATTTTTTATTATTTACTGTTTTGTATATAGGACAATACGTTATTAGATTGGTTTAACGGGAAAGTTTGTTTTAGGGCAATTTTAACAGATGAGCAATATAGATGAAGGGGGAGTAAAAGTAATGTTTTAAGGGATATTATCTAATATCAAATGGAATAGAGAAAAGTGTATTGATCAATAAAAAAGGGCATAAACCTTGGTTTATACCCTTTTTCAAAACAAATTATTGGATTGTTGTTATTGTACGTTTATGAACTTATTTTCTGAGTTATCTGCCAAAGCTTCAATAGTAACTTTTGATTTATCTGTTGAGATCAGTTCTTTATTCGCTTCAGTATTGTCAGATAGATTATTGTAAACCAATGCTGACACCAAAAAACAAATAAAATATAAGAGACTTTTTATTTTGTAGGACATAGATTTGGGGTTTTTATTATGCCTCTAAGATATATAATCTATTGCCTCCTAAGTGGCCAATGTTGTGAAACCTATTTAAAGTTGTTGTAAAAAGACCAATAAATGTGGTTGTGAATTTTAAAAGAGTGCAAAAGTAGCCCTATTCCTGAATTTTTTCCAGTTTTGCCAACTTATTGTCAAGATCCAAATTGTTGGATGAAAGCTCAATGATTTCGGCCGAATCCCTATTGTTTTTATTGTTATATCCGGGCTCCAATGCATAGTACAAAACAGCCGAGGCTACAAAACAAACAAAATACAATAAACTTTTAATTTTATAGGACATAGATTGAGGGGTATTAATAAAGGTCTGAAAGTAGGAAAAATATTAAATGCTGGAAAATAAATATTGTTAAATTTTACATTTAATCGTCAAAAGGTATCCGTTCAACGGAAAAATCCGGAATATGGGATAATAAAAAGGGCTATCTGTTAAAATAGCCCTTTCCAATCATATTGAATGTTATTTTTATAACAATTAAGATGTATCTTAAATGATGATCTATTTAACTGTTCGGATTTAAAATTAATTCTATCCTTTCCACTGCATCCTGTAAATGAAACTTGCTCATAGGATCTAATGTTCTATTGACGGCATTTTTCAGGTCTTTTCTAAGAATATTCAATTCCGCTCTGGCAACTGAGCGAATATCGGATTGACCGGTATTGATCGGGGTGGATTTTTGATATCCTCCAGAATCTCCCTTTTTGCTTTCGTTTTCAGCGGTCATCAAGTAGGCCAATCTTTCAATATGTGCCTTTTGTAGATTTCTTCTATAGGTGTCAATTTTGTTCCCATTTCTTGTTTCGGACCACAGCCCTTTTCTAAGGTCGCCCATCATTTCCAATAGGGAATAGGCTTCTGCACCGTTGAGCGTTTGGTTTTCGATCATCCTGGCCAGTTTGCCCAAACTTAAAATATTCTCCAACGTTCTAACTTGTAAGCTTCTTATGCGCTCTACGGAACCCGAATATTCTATTTTGTTAAAGATGTTTGGAACAATCAGCCATTCCGGGGTTCGGAACAATTGTTCCTGCACAAATAGCAAGCAATTTTTTTGATGATCCTTATCTACAGGGGTATATACTGCGCCTTCCTGATCATAGGTTTTATAGTGCTCATAAACGCCGCCAATATTATTGCTGACATGGCCCATGTACCTGTTAAATTGTGAAATTACCTGGCCGTACATGGTGTCTAGATCGTCATATTCTTTACCATTTTCCGCTGTCCATTCAATCAGTTTTGGAGTAATTCTCTTAAGATTTTCAATACCGTAAGCACTAGCCTTAATGGCATCGTCCCCCAAATCTTCCGTCTGCGAACTTGGATCTACTACGTCCCCTACTTGTTGGTGGCCAAATCGATATAATGGATCACCCGCGTGTTTTAGGATCCAACTATCCAAGGTTTCCTTTTCCTTCTTGTCAGATTTGTCCAAAATGGGGCGGTATCCCCATCCAATCGCATATTTGTCGTACACTCCAATTTCGGGCATGAGGGCCACGCCCTCGTCCCCCGGTTGGGCAATATAATTAAATCTGGCGTAATCCATTATAGAGGGCGCCGTTCCGTACTTTTTGGTAAAGGAAGCGGAGCGGAGCGAATCGACCGGATAGGCTATACTACTGCCCATATTGTGTGGCAAGCCTAGGGTATGGCCAACCTCGTGTGCGGACACAAACCGAATTAGACGGCCCATCACCTCTTCCTTGAAAGCAACACTCCTGGCATCCGGGTTAATAGCAGCCGTTTGCACAAAAAACCAATTCCTCAACAAGGTCATTACATTGTGGTACCAATTAATGTCGGATTCCAATATTTCACCGGTCCTAGGATCGCTTACATGCGGTCCATTGGCATTGGGAATAGGAGAGGCCAAATAGCGAACTACGGAATAGCGTACGTCTTCTGGGGACCATTCCGGATCTTCTTCGGGAGTTGGGGGGTCTTTGGCCAAAATAGCATTTTTGAAACCAGCCGCCTCAAAAGCAATCTGCCAGTCTTCTATTCCTTGCTTTATAAAGGGAACCCAACTTTTTGGTGTAGCCCTATCTACATAGTATACGATGGGCTTTTTGGGCTCTACAAGTTCTCCATTTTTAAATTTTTCAATATCCTCTTTTTTCACTTCCAGCCTCCAACGGTCAAGAAACCTTACGGTTTTGCTTTCCTGGGCATCCAGGCCATAATCTACCTGACCTCTGGCAAACCAACCAACACGTTTATCAAAATAACGACGTTTCATTGGTTCTTCCGGTAGTAATATCATGGAGTTGTTTATTTCAATGGAAATAGACCCCAAACTTCCATTGGATGGGGGATTGCTGGCCACATAGGTCTTTACATGTCTTGCCTCAATATTTAATGGATAACTTTTTAGGGTGCTAATATAGCTTCTGGAGTCGTCCAAACGTGAAACCTTATATTCCTTGCGATAATGTTCAGGCATGCCTAGGGCATTAACATCTTTCTCAAAAAGATCGTTCACTTGGATTACCGTAGCGGGATGCAAGCTGTCTTTCTTAAGTGCCTTGATATCGAATGAATACAATACAGGTTCAAAATTGGAATTTACCACGGCCTCATTTACCGGGAGTGAATCGGCAGCAACAATATCGTAGCTTACTACCCTAAGAAGGACTTTTTTGGGCAACTTTTCCCATCTAAGCACCTTGGTGTTTATTTTTCCCCCTCCGAAACCAATGCCGGTAGCCGTTTTGGAAATTCTGCTGACCATGAGCATTTCCTTGTTAAAAAGGGAGTCCGGTATTTCGTAATAATGACTATCATCTACTATGTGAACATCAAAAAGGCCCTTATCTGTTTTTGCATCTTTGGTGATTACCTTTTCATAGGATTCTATTTCTCCTTTTTTTGATTTTTCCTTGGTGTCGGATGATTCGGCTTTGTTATCCTTCTTTTTAAAGATTTGTGCTTCCGCAGCTTGGAAGCTTCCTATCAGCAAAAATGTAAATAACGCTTTCGCGAGTAAATGTTTAATCATATTTCGGGCAAGTTTTATGAATTCTTGTAATCTTTCAAAGAACTAAAAATAATTTAAATTTTGGAAGTGGATTTGGATTATTGCCCAATTACGAAATAATTAACGGAATTATAGGTCTTTCTAAATCTTAGCACCCCGATTCTAGTAGTATATCAGAATAAAAAAAATCACAAATAGTCTGTAACAATCTTAGATTTTACTAGTCTATTGGAATAGAGAATTTCTTTTCATAGTTTATTTGAATGAAGTATGTGTAAAGTCTTTGTGGTAGCAAAGGCTTTACTTTTGTTATAACTTTTCCTGTACTTATGTTCCAAATACAACCTGTAAATTAGAATAGTAGGGGAATTACGAATTGGAACAACAATATCAGCAATACCACTGAGATAATGTTAAGAACTATTCCCACCCTTGCCATTTGATATACCTTTATATATCCACTGGCAAAAACGATGGCATTGGGAGGGGTCGCCATTGGCAACATAAAGGCGCAGCTACTGGCAATGGTCACCGGAATCAATAAATAGAGTACAGGAACCCCAAGACCTATCGCTATACCTGCAACTACAGGAGCAAGGACTGCAACCAAGGCTACATTGCTCATTAATTCTGTCATGAAGAGCATTAAAAGTATTAACAGGGATGCCGTAAATAATATACTTATATCGCTAGTGGAAATGGCGTTTGCAACCATATCTACAATACCACTTGTAGACATTCCTTCGGCCAGGGCAAGTCCACCACCAAATAATATTAGAATTCCCCATGCCAATTTTTCGGTATCGCTCCAGCCGATAATAAAATCACCTTTTTTAAGGTTAAAGGGAATGGCAAAAAGGGAAACTGCGGCTATCATACTTATGATGGTGTCCGATAATCCTAAGGAAGGAAAAATACTGTTGATCAATGTTCTAAAAATCCATAGGAAAACTGTTATTCCAAAGATGGTGAGTACCATTTTTTCTTTGCCGCTCGTCGGCCCCAATTTTTTTAATTCTTCCTGAATAATCTGTTTGGAGCCTGTAAATTTTAATTGCTTATTGGGAAAAAACCATTTTACAAGGACCAGATAACAAATGGTTACCAGGATGATTGAAAATGGCAATCCAACAACCATCCATTTAAGAAAAGAGATTTCGATATTGTACTCGTTTTCCAGTAAGCCAATTAAAATTGAATTTGGAGGCGTCCCAATAACGGTTGCAATTCCTCCAGCATTTGCCGAGAATGCGATTCCCAACATTACATTGAGGGCAAAATTGCGATCATCCTTGGTAAAGCCGTCGGCATCGTTTACCAATAGCCCAATTACTGACATAGCAATTGGGAGCATAACCACAGTACTTGCCGTATTGCTGATCCACATGCTTAAGGCAGCCGTAGCAATCATAAACCCTAGGACTACCTTGTTCGGTGTTGTTCCTGTAATCCTTATGATGTTAAGGGCAATACGTTTATGTAAGTTCACTTTTTCCAAGGCCAAAGCCATCACAAAGCCTCCAAAAAATAGAAAAATGATGGGACTTCCATAGTTGGCACCTACTTCGTTGATGGGCATGATCTTTAGGAGGGGAAATAAAATAACGGGCAGCAAGGCCGCAACGGAAATGGATACGGCTTCGGTTATCCACCATACTACCATCCAAACCGCCACCGCGATTACGGCATCGCCTTTTTCGGAGACTAGGGTATTTGGTAGATTTAGAAGAATAAAAAAGAAGATGGGGCCTAATAATAATCCTAATTTTTTGCTCAAATCCATATGGGAGGTTTATGGAGTTCTAAACTAGGCTATTTCTGGCAGTTATAAAAATGTAAACTTATATGTAGTTTTAGTTTTTGTGATATTGATTCCAATTAGTTGAAAATCGACTCCACGCTTATCAAATTTAGGTCTTTATCCACTGCACCGTAAAATATTTTTACGACAGGAAGTTCTCCTATGTTGAGGATCGTATCCTTGGTCCGGTAGCCGGCAACAATAAACAGGTTATTGTTTATTTCCAATATTTCCGGAGTAAAGCTTCCCTTGTAATTAAGTTTCTTTATTTCAGTACCAGTAGGGTCGAATTTACGCAAATAGCCATCGCCTGTTGAGATGATAAAAGAATCTCCCAAAGAGATTATGGCCTGGGTTTTATTGTCCACATCAAAATAGTGGGTTTTGATAAAGTTTCCGTCCGAATCTGTAATATTGAGCTCGCCATTGCCGTAGGTAGCCAAGTTGCCGTTGGACAATTGTATTAGGTGGTAAGCACCATTTAAATGGTTGGCTTCGGTGATATGCGTCCCCAATACTGAGTTACTAAGTTCTACCGTTTTTGTAATGGCGAAATTAGTATCGAAAAACACTAGAACTGGGCTGTAATTGCTAATAAAGGGTTGGATAATGTTCTTGTCGAATGTGGCACCAAATGCTATATAACCATTGGTTGTCTTGATCATATCGGCCAGCAAGGTATTGTTGGATCCAATGGTTTTAAATTGGACATCAAAAGCATCGCCATTGGCATTCCTTTTTTCAATAACTGCTTTGTATGTGCCATTGTCCTTTTGTGTTCCAAAGAACATGGAATTTACACCTTCTTTTAGGTAGCCATATAGGTATTTGGTTGCTGAGCTTAAAGTCGATGTCAAGGCCCAGTTGTTATTCAGGATTATTTCCTGAGACCCGTATAATTCTGGCAGGGTACGGGAAAAATGGATGTTCTTATTACCGTTGCCAAGAAAATTGACATAGGCATTTTCGGTGTTGAACTGTTGGTCAGCAATATAATTGGAAGTAGGTATAAGGTTGGTACCCAATTCTTTGTAGTAGAATTTGGGGACGGTCAGGTTTACAAGATCCTCGGTTTTTTCTAGATAGAAAATATTGCCGTTTAGAGGATCAATGCCCATCTCTAATGGTAGCGCATTGTAACCTAGGGGAATTTCAGGGAACAGATAATAGGATTCCACTGGGGTTTCCACAAAAATTGTTTTGCTGATGGTTTTGCTATGTTTTTGGTCATCGTAAACAACAAGGGTAATGGTATAACTGCCACCTTCCTCATAGGTTACGGAAGGACTTTCTTGGTTGCTTATTTCATTATTGCCAAAATCATAGGAAAAAATAACGGCATCTTTGGAACAATTTGTCAATTGTAAAGATTCTCCAATAACTAAGGTGTCCCTGCTAACTGTAAAACAAGCGGTCAAATCTATCTCCTCTTCGGTAATGTCCCCCTTGTCTTCCTTGGTGCAGGAAAGCGCAAAAAATGACAAGAAAATAATTGCGTAGAATTTTTTCATACTAAATAGATTTGGGATCTATTAGTACTAACGTGAAAATGCCACTCTTATTTCAGTATTTCGAAGTAAGACTTACTTTTAACGCTGATAGTATCAAGATAGTGGCCAAACTAGAAAACTATGGAATCCGTGGCTATTTTGGGCAGGTCGTAACCGCCGTAATCTACAAACAATTCGCCTTCCTTTGGTTTATCAACATGGTCTGGTTTTTTAATAGGTGTGTTGAACAGATACACAATCTGCAATTTTTCAAACTTTTTTAATTTTGGGAGATGTGCCTCTTCAAAATTTGTCCCCATAAGGTTCAAGTTTTTAAGATACTCCAGTTTTTCCAAGGTTTCTATATTTTTCCCTGTTACCCCGGTATTGTCCAACTTTAAAATGGTAAGGTTGGGCAAGGTGCTTATTTTTTCAAAAATAGCATCGGTAATTTGGGTCTCGCCAAGATCAAGATAAACAACTTGATTCCTAACTGAGGAAAGCGAATCAAAATCCTTATCGGAAAAGGAAGGTTTATTGATACAGGAGATTTTTATAAAATTGCTTTCTTCACTTATCCGTTCCACGTGAAAGCCTTTTTTCTTCAGCGATGCAATGGTATCCACTGAAATTTCGGAAACCGCTACGTTAGGGTAGGTGTCGTCTTTTTCTTTGGGGAAAAACGCATAGAATAATTCCTTTTTTAGGCCTAGTTCACCAATGCTCTTGTTGAATGAATTTCCATTGGCTATCCATATTTTAATAACATCCATTTCTTCTTTGGAGGGCTGATCCTTATCTTTTGGTGGCATGTGATCTTCGTGCTCCAAAGGCAATATCAATCTGGCATATAGGGAACTTTTCTCCGGATCGTTCGGCTCAATTACAAGTCCGTCCTCCCCTCCTTTAAGTATACCGTTTTCCTCCTCTAACTGCAGTTCCCCTTTTTCTTTTTTGGCATTGTGGCAGCTTACACATCTATTGTTGAGGATGGGTTGTACAAGGTCTGTATATAGAATTGCCTCTTCCCAATTTTCTTCTTCCAGGGCAGGCATTTCATAAGCCTCCGGGCCAACACCCAATAGGGATTTTATGCCGTTGGGAAGTGGTTCAATGAGGTAATCCGATCCATGGGTAATATTTCCCCCAAGGTGCCCGGTGAACGATATCAGAAATAGTAATGAGAACGAAAAAAGTACTATCGGGACTCGCTTTATGATATCGATTTTAGAAGAGTCCGTCAATCGAAGATACATCAACAAAGAGAATATGGCGGTAACAATACCCAGCCATAAATGATATTTTACCGTATCGAAGGAATATCCCTCACCTTTATAGAGCAGATAGCCGCTAACGCAGGCTATGCTGGCGAAAATAAAGGCCCATTGAAACAAAATTCCAATTACTTTGGACCATTCCTTGTTTTTTCTATCATACCATTGCAAAAGCAAGGCGGCAAGAATAAATCCTATTGGTAAATGTACTACAATGGGATGTAAGCGCCCTATCAATTGTTGAATGACTTCCATAAATTATTGGTTCAATTTTAGGCGTTCTTTTAAAGCTTCATGATTAACGGAATTAATAGGTATGCAAATTTCAACTCCGTTATGGCAGTAAAATGGTGTGTTTACACAAAAAGTATCCCAAAATAGTTGGGTTGCCGTAGAGGTATTGAAGAATAAAACCAGTTCTTGGATGTAGGAAATTAGCAAGGATTCACAGTACAAGATATATAGTCGCATTTTATTGGTTTGGTCGGTTTGTATTTTATGCAAGAATTTCGTGTATTACATGTCCTTCCACATCGGTGAGTCGGAAGGGTCTTCCTTGAAAATCAAAAGTAAATTGTTCGTGGTCAAAACCCAGAAGGTGCATCATAGTGGCGTGCACATCATGTACCGAGACTTGGCCCTCCAATGCAGAAAATCCAATTTCATCGGTGAGTCCCCAGCTGGCACCTTTCTTTATGCCTCCTCCGGCCATCCACATGGTAAAGGCATCCCCGTGATGGTCCCTCCCCTTAAAGGCCATTTCTTTTCCTTCCCTATTTTCCTGCATAGGGGTTCTTCCGAACTCACTGCCCCAGACTACCAGGGTTTCTTCCAATAATCCTCTTTGTTTTAGGTCTAGAAGTAATGCTGAAATGGGCCTGTCTATTTCGGTACATTTATTTCTTAACCCAAGATCAACGGCATTGGAATGGCTGTCACCATGGCTGTCCCATCCCCAGTCGAACAATTGTACAAAGCGTACCCCGTCCTCAACGAGCTTTCTGGCCAAGAGACAATTGTTGGCAAAGGATTCCTTTCCAGGTTGTACTCCATACATTTCCTTCATATGCTCTGGTTCATTATTGATGTTCATCACCTCTGGCACTGCAGTTTGCATACGGTAGGCCATTTCGTACTGATTGATCCTTGCTAGGATCTCGGGATCGGAATATTCGTTGAATTCTTTTTTGTTGATGTTGTTGATAGCATCAATAGTACTTCTTTTAAGGTTTCGGGTAATGCCTTTTGGGTCATCTATATAAAGTACCGGATCTCCTTTGGATCGGCATTGGACCCCTTGGTACACCGAGGGTAAAAAACCACTGCCCCACACACTTTTACCGGCATCCGGTGTTTTTCCTCCTGAGGTAAGGACTACAAAACCTGGTAAATTTTGATTTTCGGATCCCAAACCATAAGTGACCCAAGATCCTATACTTGGTCTACCCAACCTAGGACTTCCAGTATGCATAAATAATTGGGCAGGCCCATGGTTAAATTGATCTGTATTTACCGCTTTAAGGAAAGCCACTTCATCCACGACTTTGGAAAAGTGGGGCAGAAAGTTGGAGACCCAATTACCGGATTCCCCATGCTGCTTAAATTCCGCCTGGGGTCCAAGTAATTTTGGTACTCCGCGGATGAAGGCAAATTTTCGCCCTTCCAACAAGGATTGCGGACAGGCCTGATTGTTCAGTTTATGAAGAGTAGGCTTGTAATCGAACATTTCCAACTGGGAAGGAGCGCCCGCCATATGCAGGTAAATAACAGATTTTACCTTAGCAGGAAAAGGAGGTGCCATGGAAGCCAAGGGGTTGATGTCCCTTTCTGTCAGGGTAATCCTAGCTTTGTCATTATTGCCAAGAAAGGAATTACAGGACATAAAAAGGGAGCCCAGGGCCAAACCTCCCATCCCTGCAACACAATCCTTTATAAAATGCCTTCGGGTCTTTGCTTGGAGCTCCCGCTGTAACTTTTCTTTTATTAATCGATCTAAACTGTTCATAACTATGATTTTGTTAAAAACTCATCCAAGTTCATGATGGCATTGGCCACCACGGTCAATGCTGCTATATTGGCATCTGTATCGGTTTCAAAAGGAATAAATTCCTTAATGTTATTTGGTTTTTCCTTGAAATCGGAAAGGGAGCTGTTATAAAGTTCCTTTAGGACATTTAGTTTTTCCTCAGTAATATCTGCCAAAACAGCCTTCCTGTACCCTTCCCGTATGTTTTCGTCCACATTATTGCTTTGGTCCATAAATTTGGCCAAATGATAGGCAGTTTCCAGATATACTGGGTCATTAAGGGTAACCAAGGCCTGTAAAGGCGTATTTGTTACCGTTCTGCGCACCGTTGATACTTCCCTACTTCCGGCATCAAAAGTCAGGAAAGAAGGGTAGGGGCTGGTCCTTTTTAAATAAGTGTAAACGGCTTTCCTGTACTTGTCCTCCCCTTGGCTTTCCACCCAATTACCACCATTATATACCGTTTGCCAAATGCCATCAGGTTGTGGCGGCATAACACTAGGGCCGTACATTTTGGTACTCAGTAGCCCCGACACGGCCAGGGCCTGATCGCGAATTTGTTCTGCACTCAAACGAATTCTGGGACCGCGGGCATAGAGTCGGTTTTCAGGATCCAAATTGTATAATTTGGCGTTGTTTTTGGAACTTTGTCTGTAGGTGCCGGACATCACAATATCTTTTACCAAGGCTTTTATACTCCAATTGTGCTCGTTCATAAATCTTAAAGCCAGCCAATCGAATAATTCTGGATGGGAAGGCGGATCGGATTGCGAGCCCATATCTTCCAAGGAAGCTACTATGCCCCGTCCATAAATTTGCTGCCAAACCTTGTTGACCAAAGTCCGAGCCGTTAGCGGGTTCTCCTTACTAACAAGCCATCTTGAGAGTCCCAACCTATTTTTTGGCCAGGCATCGTTCCAAGCGTTTAGGCTTTTGGGAGTTCCTGGTTGTACTGTATCGGTTTTCATAAGCCAACTGCCCCGCTCAAAAACTTGGGTGATCCGGTTTCTATAGTCCGGGTTTTCAACCATGATAGGTAAGGAGGCTGTATCAGTATTTAATAATTTTAATAAGTTATCTTCAATAGTAGAATACTCGGCTATCGGATCATCAGGCATATCGGGAAGAAAGGCAAACCATGTAAAATATCCCAAGGCAGATTTAGGTGAGACACTATTGTTATCCGTTTCGATATAAAGGTTTAGCTTTTCGTTTGTTTTTTTAAAGGGAACTTTTCGTACTAAGGTGCCAGAAGTTTTGTTGATGACAAACTGGGATAGAATTTCTCCATCGGCATTATCCTTTCTTATCGTCATAGTCGTGCCGTCTATTCCTGAAGAATATTTTAAATACATATACCCCGCACCTTGAGTATATACATTATTTAAAAAACAGAATCCATTATCCCTTAAAGAAAGCCTTCCTTCTACGTTACCATTTTCGAATTTTTTTATTAAATGCGAATGGTAAATTGGTTCGGTGTAGGTGAGGAAGTTCTGATATTTTTCGGCAATTTGGGAACTTCCGTGATTGGAAATCCAATCTACTATCTTTTTTATCTCCTTTTTTTGGTCTGGAGTATAAAATTTTAGAGTAGGTTCATCTTCAGAAGTATCTTCATCCCTGGAATTGTTGAAAAATGCCATGAGATTGTAATACTCTTTATTTTTAAAGGGGTCATAAGTATGACTATGACATTGTACGCAGCCTATCGTGGTACTCTGCCATACCTCAAAAGTGGTATTTACTCTGTCTACTACCGCAGCTACCCTAAACTCTTCATCATCTGTTCCTCCTTCTCCGTTATTCATGGTGTTTCTATGGAAAGCCGTTGCAATGAGTTGGTCAACGGATGGTTGAGGTAATAGATCACCGGCCAACTGCTCAATGGTAAACTGGTCATAGGGCATATCCTTGTTGAAGGCCCTTATTACCCAATCACGATATTGCCACATAGTCCTTCCCATATCACTTTCATAACCTTTGGTATCGGCATAGCGGGCTTGGTCCAACCACCAACTGGCCCACTTTTCACCATACCCATCTTGCGACAACAGCTCGTCCACCATATTTTCATAGGTAATCTTTCCTGTGGTAAAATCATTAAACAAGGAATCGTCCGGTGGTAGACCTGTAAGGTCCATGGAAAGTCTTCTGGCTATTACATTTGGCTCTGCTGCAGGACTAGGTTCCAAGTCGCTATTTTCCAAGGTCCTTAAAATAAAGTGGTCTATGCTGTTTTGGATAAATCCTTCCGAATCATTGGAAGAAATACCTGCGGATTGGGTGGCTTCCGGAATGTCTACCTTTTCCGGTAAAGAATAGGCCCAATGCTTGCCCCATTTGGCACCTTGATCTACCCATTTGGTCAATAATTCTATTTCCTCCTTTGAAAGTTTCGATTTCTTATAGGGCATTCTTAATTCTGGGTCATCTTCCTTTAACCGTTGGATGAATGGACTTTTGGCAGCGTTGCCGGGGATAATGGCAGGCACTCCGGATTCGGTATTGGCAAAGGCCTCCTCTTCGAATAAAAGACTAAAACCACCACTTTTTTTAACTCCACCATGGCAGGTAATGCAATTCTTGTTCAAGATGGGTTTTATATCCACACTAAAATCTACGGTATCCGAAGGTTTAAGCATCATCCACGCTGAAATTACAAGCACAAGTGCCCCCAAAATGAACAGGAATAAATATGCTTTATTTTTCATGCTAATATTTTTAATGTTTTTTTGTATTAAGGGTTTTAAATCCTTTACTCTTGTGTTTATCTGCGTTAAGATAATACTAAGCAGTTAATTTAATTATTCTAGGCGAAATAATATTACTTCCTATAAGAATTATGTGCAACCAACATTATGATGATTTTCAATACTTTTTTGTTCCATACTGGAGCATATGCCCACATTAGTTCTTAAATATTCATCTTCTTTTAAAAATTCAATTATCCAGTAAATCCAAATTTCACTTTTTTAGGGTAATAAAACGATGATATTTTCGGCAATAATGTGAGAAATAAACTCCAATTGTTATCAAATAGCTAATTCTTATAGATATTTTCTATGAATTTTACTGATTATTACTTCCTAATTAATTTTATTTCAGAAAATTGCCGATTATAAAAGTATGAAATTACAAAGGCAATGTCAATCAAAAAAAATACCACAGTAGATACTGGATTTTGGGTATAAAAATTTTAGGCGATTCTATCCTTCTAATAGAACCGCCTAAAATAGTTGGTAGATTTTGTTAATTCCTTTTGGGACTATCTCTTTAGAAGCACCACTTTTGTGTCGCCCTCGGTGGCAATTTTGATCAATTCGTGGCTGGCAAGGGCCTTCATGGATTTATCCCATTTTTTGCCACTTAAACCTGCTTTGCTCTTAAGTTCGTCCAAGGCCACCTTGCCTTCCGGTTTTAATAGGGCAAGGATTTCTTTTTCTTCCTCGCTAAGCTCAACCTGTTTCTTCTCCGGTCTCATTTGTGGGAAGAAAAGTACTTCCTGTATAGAGGCATTATTGGTCATCAACATTACCAATCGATCGATGCCGATACCTATACCACTTGTTGGGGGCATTCCGTATTCCAGGGCCCTAAGGAAATCTTGATCAATGAACATGGCTTCATCATCCCCTTTTTCAGATAACTGAAGTTGTTCCTCGAACCTGTCGCGCTGGTCAATGGGATCGTTCAGCTCGGAATAGGCATTGGCCAATTCCTTTCCGTTGACCATGAGTTCAAAACGTTCCGTTAATGCCGGATTGTTCCTGTGCTCCTTGCACAAAGGACTCATTTCCTTGGGGTAATCTGTAATAAAAGTGGGCTGTATATAGTGGTGTTCACATTTTTCACCGAAAATTTCATCGATAAGTTTTCCCACACCCATACTATCATCGACCTCAATATTTAATTTTTTGGCAACTTCCCTAAGTTCTACCTCGTTCATCCCGGCAACATCGAAGCCGGTATGGATTTTTATGGCTTCCAAAATGGGTACTCTGGGGTAGGGGGCCTTAAACTCTATTTCATTTTTGCCCACGGTTACTTTGGAAGTGCCGTTGGAATCGATAGCCACCTTTTCCAAGAGCTTTTCGGTCATGTCCATCATCCAATTGTAATCCTTGTAGGCCACATAGAGTTCCATAACAGTAAACTCAGGGTTATGGGTGCGATCCATACCTTCGTTTCTAAAATCCTTGGCAAATTCATAAACTCCATCAAAACCGCCCACAATCAACCTTTTTAGGTATAGTTCATTGGCCACCCTTAGATACAAAGGGATGTTCAATGCGTTGTGGTGTGTCATAAACGGACGTGCCGCGGCCCCGCCCGGAATGGGTTGTAGTATTGGGGTCTCTACCTCCAAATAGCCTGCGTCGTTAAAAAACTGACGGATACTATTGGTGATCTTAGTACGCTTTATAAAATTTTTCTTTACGCTTGGATTCACTACCAAATCCACATACCGCTGACGGTAGCGCAATTCCGGATCGTTAAATTCGTCGTAGACTTTTCCGTCGGCATCCACTTTTGGCAAGGGCAGGGGACGTAAAGATTTGCTCAGTAGGGTGAAATTCCTGACCATTACGGTTTTCTCACCTACTTGAGTGGTGAAAAGTTCCCCTTCTATGCCAATAATGTCCCCAATGTCCAATAATTTCTTATACACATCATTGTACAAGGTCTTGTCATCCCCGGTACAAATTTCGTCCCTGTTGAAATAGACCTGTATACGGCCTTCGCTGTCCTGTAGTTCCGCAAAGGAGGCCTTGCCCTGTATCCTTCTGGACATAAGCCTTCCGGAAAGAACTACCTTTTTGCCTTCTTCATAATTCTCCTTGGCATTTTTAGAAGTGCTATTTACTGGATAAAGTGCAGCGGGATAGGGGTCGATGCCCAATTCCCGTAACTTACCAAGTTTTTCCCTTCTAATTACTTCTTGTTCCGAAAGTTGCATATTCTTATAAATTAAGGCTGCAAATATAGGCACTCTGCGTTAATCTATCAATCCAAAAATTAGAATTGATGGTTTTCAAAATAGCCTATTCAAATTATTCCCAATTTCTTGTAACAAAATGTCTGTTTTTTAGTCTTATTGGTAAATCAAAAAAACAATATCTGTCCCTCCAAGGGACGGCATCAATCAAAAATCGAAAAAAGAATGGGCTGTTTTAGGGTCTTATTGGCCATTATATTCCCACCCTTGGCCGTAATTGGCAAGGGTTGCGGTTCCTTTATTATCGTATTTATCCTTACCCTATGCGGGTGGGTGCCCGGTGTTATCGCCGCTTTGATCATCCTTAACAACCCGAACTAAAAGCTTGCAGTTTGCTGTATTGAGGGAGTTTGTATCTTTGCAGGATGAACAAAAGGATTCTCTTAGAAGATTTGGGGCATAAAGATTACAAGGAAACTTGGGATTACCAGGAAGAATTGTTCCAATCTATTTTGGACTTAAAAATAAAGAATAGGAGGGAGGGCACCCAATTGGAAACCCCCAATCATTTTTTGTTTGTAGAGCATCCCCATGTGTACACTTTGGGAAAAAGTGGGCATTTGGAAAATCTTTTGGTGGATGAACAGGTCTTGGCCGAAAAAGGAGCGAAATTCTATAAGATAAATAGGGGCGGGGACATCACCTATCACGGGCCTGGGCAGATTGTAGGTTACCCTATTCTGGATCTTGATAATTTCTTTACAGACATTCATAAATACCTCAGGTTTTTAGAGGAAATGGTTATTTTGACCCTGGCCGACTATGGGCTGAAGGCCGAGCGATCCAAAGGGGAAACAGGGGTCTGGTTGGATGTGGGTACCCCATTTGCCAGAAAGATCTGTGCCATGGGGGTACGGGCCAGCCGATGGGTAACCATGCACGGTTTTGCATTGAACGTGAATGCCGATCTGGGTTATTTTGATATGATGATTCCCTGTGGGATCAAAGGCAAAGCGGTAACTTCGTTGAATGTTGAATTGGGTCGAAAAGAAGTCTCGATGATTGAGGTGAAGGAAAAATTATTAAAGCATTTCTCCCAACTATTTGAAGCGGAGATTATAAAACAAAAAACCAGGGTGTAAGCCTCGGTTTTTTGTTTTTATGTAGCAAAAGGCCTAATAGTCAAGCCCAAAATAATCCATAACAGCTTGGTAATCGTTTATGTCGACATCTGCATTCTTAAGTTGTGATCGCATGTTTTCTTCGCCGGATTTAGCTGAAATATTTGAAGACTTAGCGATTATAATTTTTAATTCTTCTAAAGATCCTTTGGGAAGTAATAAAAGGGTAGAACTACTTTCCCTATATAAACTAAATTTGTATTTTCCAATTTCAATATTTACAGCAACATCCACATCAGTAAATCCTCCTATACGAGCTCTAGTTGTTGGAATTGGGCTGTTTTCTCGAATATTGGTTCTTATATATCCCAATATCAAATCATTCTCAAGAACATCGGCCGTAATTTCCGGTATTTCTTGGGTAAACGAGCCTCCCGTACTTTGGGAAATATCATATTTAAAAACACGCACATTCGCATTCCCATCTTCACCATTGGTTCCATTTATTCCATTCTGCCCCGCAGGACCCATTGGGCCTATTTCGCCATCTTTAGTGCATGATTTAAAAGTAAGGGCCATTACAGCTATAACTAAGCCTAAATATTTCATTGCAGTTTTCATAATTTCTTTTTTTAGAGATTTTTTACCTTTTATGATTCTGAGTTGAAAAGGTTAACACCAGTGCAAAAAAGACCGAGGGTTAACCTCGGTTTTTCCTCTACAACAATTTTAAGGTTCCATTATTCGCAGCTAACACTCTCATCTTTATGAATTAGGGTGCCATGGTCAGGTTCCAGATCACAAATAGCTTGAGGAATTGAGGTAAAGCTGTTGGTGCGCAAATCCAACTCATCCAGGTTAATGAGTTCTCCTATGGAAGAGGGAAGGGCTGTTAGGTTATTGTCTGATATATTTAGTTCTATCAAAGCTGTAAGTTGTCCTACTACATTGGGTAAGGTAAAGAAATTGTTGCTACCTATCGAGAAATATTGAATGCTCCCTAAATCCCAAACTGATTCGGGAAGATTGGTCAACTCATTGTCCATAGCATAAAAATATTGCAGATTTGAAAGTTGTCCTATTTCTGTGGGCAGGGCTTCAATGTTGTTGGAACTAAAATTCAAATAGGTCAATTGGGCAAGGTTCCCAAGTGTTGCCGGAATTGATTGTATATTATTATTTGATATATTAAGCTGTCCTAAATTTGATAGCGAGCCAATTTCATTGGGTAGGGAAGTTAAATTATTGCTATTTAACCCCAAATTCCTAAGTCCTGTAATGGTCCAAAGTGCAGCCGGTAATGAGTCAAGCATATTGTTGTCTACATATAAACTTGATAAATTGGTTAATAATCCTATCTCCTCGGGTATAAATTCAATATTGTTATCGGAAAGTTTAAGGAAGCTCAAGTACTTAAGTTGGCCTAAGGCTACAGGTATTGTGTTGATGTTCTTTCCTGACAGGTCTATCCTATATATTTCTCCAGTTTCCCAGGTATACACACCCTCCAAAGTACTTAAATCTGAGGTACTTAAATCCCAACCTAGAGTGTTTCCTGGATTTGTGCTTAAGATATCTTCCAAAACAGTTTTTTGTTTGGTAGCGAGGTTGGTTAATTGAACCTCATAAATATTGGTTGAACCGTCTTCTGCAGTTGTAGTGTACCTCACTTTTCCCGTGAAATTTTGGACTCCAGTAGGGTCTATTGTGGCCCTAGGAGACAGCCCAATCTCGGGAGTCATGGAGGACAGGTCTACATTGTTGGGAATAGTTGCAGTAATCAATTTTGAATCTTCGTCAATTGTACAAACTATAGTGGCCGTCAATGTTGGGTTATCGGTGGGTACAAAATTGAAATAGGTTATTTTCTTTTCGCTATTCTGGGCAACTTGTATCTTTACTTCATAGGCTACCGTAGTTTTATCCTCAGCGGTAACCGTATAAATTACAGTGTTGCCAAAATCTTGACTTGCCATCGGGTTAATGGATGCCTTTGATGATACTTGTATACTGGGGACAAGACCATTTAAGTCAGTACCATTTGTAGCCATGGCGGATATGGTTCTGGTGTCCTGATCAATGGTGCCGATTATGTCCTGTGTTAAGGAAGGGTTTTCGGTTTTCAAGATTTTGAAGGCTGTTATTTGTTTGGCATCACTTAAATAAATGGTACCATCATCATCTTTCTGGCATCCCATAGTTGTTATAAGTAATATTAAAATTCCCAAAATTGATTTATAGATTTTCATGACCTTAATTTTTATGGTTTCTATGTTTTAATGGCGGCCTAGCCAAAAGGTTAACATCAGAGCACAAAAAAACCGAGTGTGATGCTCGGTTTTTTAGTATGTTGTCCAATAATGGGGATTAATAATCCAATCCAAAATGGTCCATTACTTCTTCATAGGACATTTTCTTGAAGTCGGTTATAGCCTTTTTTCCGGATGTAGCGTTGGAGGGTATGATTACATATCTAAATCGGACTCCCCTATTATAAATCGGACTGCTTGGATCCCATAGGTATTCACCTGGAATTAGATCAGAATCTGAGCGTCGGATGTTAATGTATATAGTGCGCGCGGCACGATTAATTTTTGAGTCTACAGATTTTAATATGGTGCCGTCCGGCGCGAAAACATGATTGGGTAGGAGATAAATATCTACGTCATTATCATAGTACACAAGAATAACCCCGTCCTCCAATAAACTTGAACTCAGATTTGTTGCAAGAGGTAAGGCCTTATATCTTGGATTGTTAACGCTATAAGAACTTTCGGTAGGTTCCAACCAATCTGAGGCCATGACATTGGCATTGCCATCGTTTCCGTCCTCCCCATCAGTTCCATCGGTTCCGTTTATACCCGCTGGTCCCATAGGCCCTGTTTCCCCTTCTTTGGTGCATGATGTAAAAGTAAGAGCCACTAATACTATAACTAAGCTTAACGATTTAATTGCAGTTTTCATAATTACTTATTTTAAATTAACAGGTTTATAAGGAATGTTTTTGGTGCTGTTTTTATTTTGAAGGTTATAAGGTAAGATTGGTCTTAACTAGTTTATAGTCACTCTCTAAATCGTCAAAACCACTTGCCCAGAAGTTTGTGCCATCGAAGGCAATACCTTGCAAAGAAAAATTAGGCACTTCATAAGAGATTATAGCTTTAAATGTTGGTGTGGTTTGGCATTTATGTAAGTATTTGCCATCGGTAACATATAAGTAGTTGTTTTGATAGTCCATCCCGTATAGATTATAATAACCCAATGAGATTGACTGGTCGATAGTGTTATCTGCTACATTTACCAAATTGATACTCCCTTCATTGTTGTTTGATACAACCCATAGAAAATCGGAATTAGCTGAAGCCATACCAGATATATCATTGTCTACTTGTAATGTAAATTGAAATACTCCATTATTCATTGTGTAAACACTAACTAGATTAGAGTTTTCATCACTTTGAAAAAGGAATCTATCTGGAACTCCATAGTTTTCAATTTCCACAACTTTTGCTTTTTTTGTTGTTTCTATGGAACCAAGCTCTGTAAATGTTATAGGATCTAAAAGTGGAATATAGGTAGCAGCACTGCCCATACCATATACAATTTTCGTTTTATCGAAGGTAAACGCTATATCCACATTACCGCCATAAGGAGCGGCTCCTTTACTTACTATTGAAAGCTCTTTTACCCAGTCATCTGAAGCGGGTGCCGAATTATTTTTTGTTAATTCCAAAGCATTATCGCCATGAATAATCTGTAGCGTGTTCTGTTCTAAAATAAATTCAAAAGGAAAAAAGCCTTGCACATTTATCTTGATTTCAGATCCTGAAACGGTGTAGGCGAAATTTTCATTTGCTTTAAATCCTAAACTATGCTCGCTTAAAAAATTTACGGTATTATCACTATTGAAAATGAGATATTTAGGTTGCGATTCTAAAAAGGTGCCACCGGTAACTTCCCATTTACCCAATAATTGATTTTCTATAGAGTTATCATCATTATCATCATTTTTATGACAATTAAACAAAGTGCCCAATACTAAAATTATTAGGGTGTATTTGGTTACTCTTTTAAATATTGAGTCTTTTTCTAGTTTTTTTAAAGTATTCATAATGATATTATTTTAAAGTTCTTTCGTTAAAATATAAATGGCTGTTTCGTCTAAAGTGCCTTTTGTAAATACCAGTGTGGTTTCGTTGATGGATACAATTTTTAAGGTAATGGTGTCTTCATATTCATTTAAAAATTGAATTTCGTTGGCAGTATTTAGGGTGTAATTGATTGAGGTCTCAGGAGAAACATAGCAATCACCAATTAATTCGTAACCACTTACAACAAGACCAAAATCATCAATAACAAGTTGATATTCCATTGTTCGGGTATCTGTGAAATTGTAATACGATTGTGCTTCACAGGCAGATGCATCACCATTTGAGGTAACATTATAAAACCATTTGCCAATAAGTAGTTCTTGTGAACTGTCTGCCAGTAGGGCTGCCTCCATTTCAGAATCGTCGTCTTTGTTGCAACCCAAAATGGTTGCTGAGACCAATAGGATCAGTCCTATTTTCCAAATGTTTTTTACTTGGAGTCTAATTGTGGATATTAATTTCATAACTAAAGTTTTCTTTTTATGTTTAAGTCTTGCCTTTGGTTAACATTGACCTTTATTCTTCTTCTTTAAGACTTCTAATTTCACCTGTTATAGGAGCCGAGCCTGAGGCATTTGGCTGAAATCCTCCAAAGAGCCATAATTCCTCATTGTAGGACAGCGCCGCATGCTGAATAAGGCCTTCGGTAGCAGGTAAGGGACCATCATATTCTGTCCAATCCTCCATATTTTCGGAGTACCAAAAATCAATGTGAATCTCATCGTAAGGGCCGGTGACACCGCCAACTATCCATACCTTATTATTATGAACCGTTGCCGTATGTGAATACCTAGGGCTAAAGATGTCGGTACTGGGGGCAACCAAATTCCATTCAATGCCATCGGTGCTTTTCCATATTTCATTAAATGATGTGTCTGTATGTCTGCCGCCAATGACATAAATGGCATTTTCGAATACCACGGCTTCAAAATCTTCCCTATTGGAAAAGGCATGATCGGTTTCAAGATTCCAATCAATTCCATCACTGGAGGACAATACAATAGCATGGTCATCAAAGCCATCCCGGATTACGTAAAGTTTGTTGTTGAAGACCACCGTACTGTGAAAGGCCGGGGCATTTAATGTGGGGCTAAGGGCGGTTGCCATGGTCCAATTAAATCCATCGGCAGAAAAATATATTTCCCCTAAATGGGTGCCCGAATCGTCTGCACCACCTATGAGCCACATTTTGTCATCGTACACCGTAAGCGTATGGCCCTCACGTGCGCTAAACTTATCGTTTGTAACTGAAACCCAGTTTTTGCCGTTTTCACTGCTCCAGACATCGCTGGATAAATTGGGGGACGAATAGGTGTTGATACCGCCAACGGACCATACTTTACCATCGAATTCGACCATGGCATTCTTTGCAAAATCGCCCATTTGGTCTTGTTGGGTCTGAACGGTAAAAGCCAGGGAGAGTGATTTGGCCGGAAGTTCATCATCTTTGGGAATGGACTCAACTTCTTTAGGTTCGTTGGGGATGTCGCCAACGGAATCCTTATCACAGGATATTGCGGAGATCAATACAAAAGCCAGGTATAAAATTTTGATTGTTTTCATGATTTTAGTTTTAATTATTTAACCCTTTATAGGTTTGAAAATGAAAGGTTAACGTTATGATGAAAATTTCTTTGGGATTTTATTATCAATCCATTGATCTTGATGTAGAGTAGCGGCATTCTCTGTAGTGCTAATACTACAAAAGGAAGTTGTACGAGCTATTTAAAGGTTTTCATAGGCGTCTTTTTTTAAAAAATGTTAAATTAGCATGGCGCGGTGTTAACCTTATTTATCCCCATCCATAAAGTGAAAGAAGCAAAAACCGAAATTACGCTCGAAGACCTAAGAAAAGGCTCTGATAAGGCGTTGAAACAGGTTTACGAAGAGAACCGTGACAAATTCTTAAATTTTGCACGGAGGTACCATTTATCGGATGAGGAAAATATAGATGTTTATCAAGATGCCTATATTATTTTTTATGACAATGTGATGAGTGGAAAGGTCGAAGGCTTTAGCAGCAGTATTGCAACTTATCTTTTTGGTATTGGCAAATACTTGATTTTTGATCGCATGAAAAAAAATAAAAAAGAAGTGAGCTCAAAATTTGACTTATCAATAGTGGGCAAAGAAGATGAACTGGTGAACGGTTTTGAAATGGAAGAACAAGAGTTGACCACAGAGCAAATATTATTACAAAAGCACTTTGGCGCCCTTGGCAAACAATGTCAGGAGTTATTGACCCTTTTTTACTATCGCGGCTATACTATACAGGAAATCATGGAAGCTGAAAATTACAATAGTGAAAATGTCGTAAAAGCGGCAAAATCCCGTTGTATGAAAACCTTGAGGGAAAGGATCCAAGCTAATAATGCCCACTGATTATGGATAAGGAACTTTTATTATATCACTATTTCTCGGATCAACTCACGGATGATGAGCAACTGCTTTTCGATGAATTGTTGCAAAAGGATCTGGAGTTCAAGGCCCAATTCGAATTTGAAAGCGATCTGAAGCGGGTTATCCAAAATAAGGAAAAAGAAAGTTTAAAGCATAAGTTGATCGATTTTGAAAATGAAATTGAAGCAAAGAATAAAAGTAACCCTTCAAGACCAATCTTTAAGAATTGGTCCATTGCTGCCTCCATTGCCTTATTGATAGGTTTGGGTTGGATTGCCTACAGCACTTTCTCGGCCCCCGATTACGACAATTTATATGCGGCCAATTTTGAAACCTATCCCAATACCGTCTACACAATTACAAGAAGTGATGCTGATCAGTCCTTGGAAAGGAATGCTTTTGCAGCCTATGAGGCCAGTGATTATGAAAAGGCGGCCACTGCTTTTTTGGCCCTAAAAACCCAAGGTGGATCTGCCCATACCGATTTTTATCTGGCTCAGTCCTATATGCATATGGGGAAGGATAATGAGGCGATAGAGACTTTGAAAAGAGTTATCTTAAACGATATGGAATTTAAGGCCGAGGCCCATTGGTATCTTGCCCTGGCCTATATTAAAACTAAGGACGAGCTAAAGGCAGTAGCTATTTTACATAACCTTATTGAAAATTTCGACTATAAAAAGGAAAAGGCCCAGGTCCTACTTGCAGAATTGGATTAATTGACTCCTTTTTTTGTTTTGAAGTAGAGAAAACCACTTACCAATACTACTAGGGTCCCTAGTATAAACCAGGTCCAATTATAGGAAAAGGAAACTGCTGCTGTATTGCCGGAAATCACAAAGGCCGACCAATAATACGGATGCGATAAAGCGTTATCCCGATTGTTTTGCAAAAATGCTATCTGTGCGTTTTGAAGGGCTATATCCTTGGACTCCCCCTTGGAAAGATTTTTATAGAAACTGGTCATCAATTTGGTGGTACTGGCATCGTTGATCTTCCACAAGGTGCTGGCAATGCTCGCTGCCCCACTATAAAAGAAGCCCCGTGCCAAGCTCAGAAAGCCCTCACCGCGTTTAAGATCTCCTATTCCACTTTCGCAGGCACTTAGGGTTACCAGATCGGCATCCAACCTTAGGTTGTAAAGATCGGCTACATAGAGTAGATCCTCCACAGCATTTCCATGTTGTGCAAAGGCCAAATAGGAATATTCTGGAGCGGCATCGTCAAAAATGGCGTGTGTGGCCAAGTGTACCATTCCAAAAGAGGATAATTGGGATTTAAAGTTGTGGAGGGAAGCGTCCCCATCAACATAAGCTCGGCCATGGAAAGATCTTAATATCTGCTCCACTTCCTTTTTGTTATTGGGTAGAGGCAGCAATTTTCCCCGGTCGGGATTGCTAACACTAACCGTACCGTCAAAGCTGGGGGCAAAGGCCAAAATGGTCTGTTCCTTAGGTTGCCGTTCCTCTAATTCCGAAAGCAGCGTGGCCGAATTAACATAGCTGATGGCATAGTTTTCCGCCAAATATCCTATGCCTCCGGGGTTGGTGTTCAAAACTGCGAAGGGAAGGTAATTTAAAAGGCCATCGGGAATGATAATTAGTTTCTTATGATCGCCGAAATTTAAGATCGGTTTTAGAAGAAGTTCGTATATTTTATAGGTAGCGCTGCCCAATGCCATTACATCGGATTTGGGATCGGAAAGCATTTGGTAGACTTTTTTAATGTTGGACTCCAAGTCTGCATCAATAGGTAACCGAAACATTTTCTTTTCACTTCCATTCAAAGCAATCGCATAAATAGCCTTATTGCCATAGAAATAGGAAATTAAAAGGTGGTTTTTGGTTAGCGATTTTTGAGCCTCTTCCAGCGAAACGGTAGTAGCATTGTATTTTAAATTGTAATAGCTTTTATAGTCGGTCTCTAATTTCCGTACTAGTTGTCGGTATTCTTCTTTTAGGCTAAAAAGTACATCCTTTAGGTTGCTCTTGTCTGTTTCGGAATTTTTGATCTGTTTTTCCAAATAGGTGATTTCAGATTTTAACTCACTCTCTCGCTCCAGGAGGTCGTTGGGTATATTTGCAAATTGAGTGGCTTTGGCTTCCAAAAGGGCCTCCAGCAATAAGACAGATTTACTTTTCTCGGAATATCGGAAAGCGAGATCTATATAGGAATCGTCACTGGAGGAAGCATAAAGTTGGTAAGCAGCCTCCAGGCCGGATTCATATAAGGGAAATGCATCTTCAATAAGGAACAATTGGTCTGCCTTACTCCTAAAAGTAGGTTTTAGGGTGTCCAGGATTTTAATGCCGAGATTTACAGTTTCCAAGGTGTTCTTATAATTATCAATATTGCCCAGGCTGTTCAGGGAAACAGATTTATTTTTGAGGAGCTTTAAGGTTGAGGTTCCCTTTGAGCCAAAATCTTCAACTTGCTCCAATCCCAGATTATAATTGGTAACCGCGGGCAAATGCTGGCTAAATGCAGTTTGTAGCAATCCAATTTCATTGTAAATTAGGGCGATACTCTCATTTTTGGCATTTTTCCATTTATCCTTTTCCAATTGCAGTGCCAAATACAATTCTTTAAGAGCCGATTCATAATGGTTCATTTTTTGTTCCAATTTTGCTTGAACTCTATGATGATAGGAAGCAAAATGATGGGTTCCGTTTAAATATGCTTTGGCCAATTTTAGATAATATTGGGCACTATCTGTTTTGGAAAGGGCTAGATGGTTTTCCGAAAGGTTATGGGCTGTAGCAATAATGCCATTAATGCCAGTTTGGTCTTTTAGATAGAACCCAAGTGCCTTTTTGAAATAGGCGTTGGAGCTTTCATATTGCCCTTTTTTACCGTAGAGTTCCGCCAGTAGACTGTAATTTGTGTTCAAAGAAGCGAGGTCATTGGGTTTTTTTTGGAGGATGTACCTTATGTTCTTGTCGTAATACTGTTGGGCAAGTTCATATTTACCTTCATCAGTATACATCTTGGCAATAAAGCTATATGAAACCGATAGAAGATCAATTAGTTCTTCATCCATTTCCGTATTAGGCAATGGTTCCAAGGCATCAATAATTTGCCCAAAGGTATTTCGGGAAGCCCTATAATCGTTTAGCTGAAAATAGTAATTGCCTTTGTCGTACAATTGGGAATTAATATAAAGAGGCCTTGCTGACAGTGTATCCAGATAGGCCTTATGTTTTATAAAAAGGGAATCCAAACGGTTCAGATTATCGCTAAGTTTGTCAAGGTCATAAAAAGCGCCGGCATTCCTATTAGAACTAATAATGGCATCAAAAACCGTTGCCCAGTCTTGGTTTTTGTTAGCGAGAACTTCTATTGCATTGAAGTAATGGTAGGCAGAATCCTTGTTGACATACAAATGCTCGTAGGCCTTTGCAAAAAGATCATCCAATTGGGTATCATAGGATGCTTTTTGGGCAAAAGCCGTCATGGAAAAAAGTATCAATAAAAGTGAAGCATACCGGTTCATACAAAAAGGCCAATCTAAAAAGTCCATTCATCTATCAATTCAGGAAGAGTGGAGAACGTTAAACCAAAAAGTTCACGTAACCTCGACAGCGTTCGATGCGACAGAGAAATAAAAATACGCTTTTTAGATTAGCCTTTGTATGTACAAGGTCCTTTTAATAGGACTACTGGTTTTCCACTATATAGCTCCGCACTATTCCGTTTCCATCAAAAACCTGTACTGAAATGGATATGGGATCTGTGTAGGAATCGATCTTTAATTTACTAAATTGGATCATACCTCCGGTACCGGACAAGGGACTTAAATCGTCTATAGTGCCCCCACCAATGGTTTTGCCATTCTCATTTAAGATTAGTATTTGCAGTTTTTCCACGGTATTTGGCGCCAATAGGTATTCAAAAAGACTATAATCACAGCTTACTGGTTTTGGACAAGGGGGTCTTGGCCTCGGAATTGTCCTACCTACTTGTCCCAAGTCTATGATTGTAGCTATTTCAGAAACAAAGTTCTCCTTGGCTTCTTCCGCTGCCTTAAGATCGTTCAACGTTGTCTGATCGGCCTGATTATTAGCTATGATGTCGTTCAATGCCGCAATGGTGAAGTCCAATTTAGCTATCGTTTGATCTAGGTAAACACGGTAAAGATCTCCCTCATATAAATAATTGTCTTGGGTAAGCTCTATTTTATCGCCCTCATGGCCAACATAGTCTTTTATGCAGGATGCTATTAGAAGCGCTGCAAATGCAATGATAATAATCGGTTTTTTTTTCATAATTCTAGTTTTAAGTATTTACAATATGTTGCTATTTATTATGTGGTAATAGTTTTAAATAATTTGTACGAGCTTCTCAATAGTCAATTTATTTTATTGGTCACGGTAATGGGTGCTTATATTTATTGTTTTTATAATGGACTATTTCTTGAACAATTTTTTTAAATCGTCCGTATCGGAATAGGGCACCCCCGAAAAGTTAAGATCAGAAATGGTAATCAGTAGGTCTGAAGCATTGCCAAGTTTGTCTTTTTCAAAGTCGTTCTGTACGGTGAAAAGGGCATTGCCTGCAGCAACACGTTGGTCTTCGGACAAGGTAATGCTCCCGCTCATACTGGCTTCGGGATTCCGGTCCAAACGGTCTGCGGATTGGTTGTAAAAGTTGGTGAATAAATTACCTTCCTTATCCGGGCGTTTTAGCTCTGCCAAGACACGGGTCAGGGTATTGGCATCTACATCGTATTCCAACTGAACCGACTCACTACCCTTTGCAAGTTTTTTTATAAAGGTAATCGTAGCTGTCCGTACGTTGGTAGAGCTATTGCGCGATACCAGACCGTCGGCCGAGGTATACCTCCATTCTTCCCCGTTGATCTTGCACAAATAGGTGGAGTTGTCGGCTGTTTTTGCCACTGTTTTCTCTTTGCTTTCTGGGTTGATTTCAGTTGCGTTCTCTGCCCTGTCCTCTACTTTTTTAACGGTTTCCCCACAGGAATATAATACGGCCATTATAATGATGGTATTAAACAAATTTTTCATGGGAACGTTTTTTATTTAATGGTATCTTTTTTTGTTTGCAGCATAAATTCTTTGGCCATGCCCTTTTCTAAGGAATCTTTGCCCTGGGCGTCCAAAGATTTGGAGTATTCCAGATAGGCATCCCTTAGATTTTGCTTATCGGCCTCGGGCATATCACTTTTGTTTACTAGATCTAAATATCCGCTTACCTCGCCTTTGCCTCCCGTTAGCGAATCTCCGAAGATGTTGCCCAAGGTAGTGGCCTGTAAATCCAAAAAGTTATTGGTAACCGGAGTCGTTGGCTTGGGTTCGGTTTGGGCCTGTATGAAGCCCATACTGCCCAAACAGGCTAATAATAGTATTGTTTTTAACGTTTTCATGGTTCTTATTTTTTTATTGTTACCCTTTAATGACATTTCCTTAAGAAGGTTAACATTTTTTATTATTGTTTGGTGTCTGATTAAAGCTTGTATCAAGACAACATCGGGGCCTAACGCAATTAATCCTATCTGAAGGCTTTTCATTTATATGTTTTGTAATGATTGGCCATTTAATTCTCAATAATCATTTTTTTAAAGCAATACTTGGTGCTAAACTGTATGACCTTATACTCTATTTTAAATATCAGTAAGGTTATACCAAAAGTAAATATGGGCCATGAACCATAAGATTGGAGGGGCAAGGTTTTTTTTGTTACCAATAAGATACGAACAATGTTTTATGAAATTGGTAAAAACCCGTCCTAATTGATATCTGGCAATGGTTTACCTATTATCAAACTATTATTATAAATAGTATATTTAACAAGCAGCAAATTGGTGATGGTTTACGGGTTGCTATTCAAAAAAATAGGATTTTTTACAAAGGCCTCTTTGACAAATTCAAATTTGTCCAAATGAAATTGTTTTGGGACTTCTCCACAGTATTTTTTGAAATCTTTCCTAAAGTGCGAAGAATCATAATAATGGAAAAGGGCGCTTAGGATACGGTAATCATTTTCATTGTGTTCGTCCAGTTCTGAAAACAAATTATTGAATCTTATTATTCTGTTATAAGCAGAGGGAGCTATACCCACCATTAATTTGAATTTTTTTTGGAAATAGCGTTCACTCACATTCAATTTCTTAGTGATGGAGGAAATAGACCCGCAGCCCAGGGAAGCATTCATTAAATCTATGGAAACATCAATAAAATTATCTTTGAATTCTTTGTCCCCGAGTTGGCCCAAAAGTAAATTTTCAATAAGCTCTACCCTTTTAATGGCTTCACTCTCTGCTTCAAATAAGGTTTCAAAAGAGTTCATGTCCTTATCTAAAATCGTGGTGGTGTCCGTTGGTATATTGGTAAAAGTGGAAACATCCATTCCGAACAACTTATATAAGCCTGTCGGCTTAAAGGCAGCACCAATTAGTCCCATGGTTTTATGGTCCGAGAATACAGTATAATTCGAACTCTGCTGCCCTATAGTATAATATTTGGGAACAAAACGTTCTTGGCCATAAATGGTTCCCCTAAACCTTCCTTCATATTGAAAAACCATAAATGCTTTGCCACTGGGTAAAATTATTTCACGAATTCCATTATCATAATCCTTGCTTTCCCATTTCATTTCATAAAAAAAGGAAATATAAGGTTGCAACTTTTTGGTAACTGGAAATAATGTAAACATGTCAATGGGGGAATTTTAAGGTCGTCTCGCTAAGTTAAAAACATAATTTATGTTAAACCAATAGCATTACTACCGTCATTTTTTAAAAGAGGTAAGCTCACTTTTGTTCATAAGCTCACCTTTTTTATTGTAGGTTTCCTGCTTTACCATTCCTACACCTTCCGCAAGCCATAACTTGGACTGCATTGTTTGTTTTGCACCCATAGTCTCAGAAATATTGTCCTGGGTTAGTACGAAACACTCAAAAGTTCCTGCAGGGGAGGTGATACTTTCTTTTTTTTCCACTTTTCTATTGATTTGGTCTACTTTAACGGTCATTTTCATGCCAGTCATTTTAATGGTCATGGCTACATTGGCGTCTGCTAAGTCCTGTCCAACGCTAAGGTTGTTGGGCAACTCTATATCTGTTCCGCTGATATCCATTTCTACCCCCATGTCTGTGTATTGCTTCATCATATTTGAGGGCACCAGTGAATTGTAATCTATTTTGACCGAACCCCCTTTACAGCTCATTTTATAATCGGATATCATGATTTCCTTACCTTTTTCATCGGTAAACTTCATTTTCATGGTGGCGGTGGTAACGCCACCCGAATTTTCAACATTTGTTATTGAATAATCGGTAACGCCTTCGGTCTTGCCTTTTTTGTTGGTCATAGTATATTGAAAACTTGTGCCTTCCTCCATTGGGTAGTATTGGCTACAGTCCTGGGAGAAAGTTGTGGAGGTTACAAGTAACAGGCTATAAATTAAGATAAGAGTTCTCATAATTTTTATTTAAGATGGATATTTTTAATGTTATATTTTTTTGAAAACGACACGTCTATTCTGGGCCTTGCCGTCGGGAGTATTATTGTCCCCTATGGGTTCGCTTTCCCCTTTGCCTTGAGTTTGCAAACGGTTGTCGGCAATACCATATACGTTTACTAGGGCTTCCTTTACCGCCGCAGCGCGTTTTTGGGACAAGCTTAAATTGGTATCTTCCGAACCATCGGCGTCGGTATGTCCAATTATCATTAGGTTCATTCCGTTTTCTTCTTGTAACACTTGGGAAATTTGCCGTATGATCCCCATGGATTGTGGTTGGATATTGGCCGATCCGGAATCGAATAGTATGCCATTGGTGGAGACTTCCCCCTCGGAAATCAATTTCCGTCTAAGATCTACCCCTCCCTCTGCAACTTTCAAGTTGGAGATAAAAATACGCTCCTTTCCATCTTTAAAATTGTTCATATGGAATTTTAAATTGCTCAATACGGCTCCTTGGGGAACCATCCTAGGGATATCAATATGCTTTTCTTCATTGACCCATAAGCGAAACCGCTGTTTATTCACGGCAATGGAAATATGCGGTCTGTCTACAATTTCATCTCTAAGATCAGCCTTTACGACACTGTATATTTCCCTTTTATTATTAATGTGATTGGCCATCGTGATGCCTATTGGGGAATATAAGCAAAAAGGAATATGGGCATGTACAAAATTGGCACCGTCCTTAAATTTGTCGTCATCACTTAATGCTACTCTAAGAAATGCTGTAGAAGACGTCTTGTTGTCCAATCCAAGGGCCATTACATCAAATTCAATGGTATATTCCTCAGGTAAATTGGGTATGTCTGGAATAAAATAGATGTTGTAGCCCGAAATTAACTCCAACCACTTTTCGCCCGAATCATTTATGGATACAACCTCCCCACCACCATTGGTATTCCATTTGGAAGGGAAGTCGCCAATAAAATCTTTCGAGAAGTCATCAAAGAATAAAGGTTTGTCGCCGGGTACGTAATCAAATTTACTATATACTTGAATTGTTTTGGCCGTACCTGTGCCAACGGTAGTGCCACTGCCCGAATTTTCGCTTTCATTTCCTGCATTGCCTTGGCCTGAAGGGTTATTGCTTCCTCCCTCATTAGTAGGGTTGGGGACAGGTGAAGTGGACGGACCATTACTGCCGGGCTCCAATATACTGTCCAAGGCTGCATCGGTTTTTTTAGTAACTTCCCTATCTACCCTGTTTTCTACGGTGCGCTCTACGGCCCTTTCTGCACGCTTGCCCAATTTTTTCAAAATTTGCGCTTCAAGGGCACCGGAAAAGAAGAATAGCAATAGAAAAACTGGAATTACTCTGGGGAAAATTTTTAAAGGATTCATATTCTTTTTTTTAATGTTCTCGCAGTGTTTTACCTCAATCAACTTTAGGTCTATATATTAACTAAAATTAACAAAAATTGAGGCTTGCGCCTGCAGAGGTGTATATCTTGCTTGTTTTTATGTATTAATGGTGCTTTAAAACCAATGGTTAACATTTACATAAAAAAAGTTTGCAACAAAAGAAGTGCGGCCGGGCCCTGAAAGGCCATGGAATGAGGGATTAATAGTATAATATACTATGATTTTTCTGATGGTACTCAAAGAAAAATCTTATCTAATATTAGATATTGCGAATTTTAATGATTGCTGTTTTCCTAGTTTATTTTATAAACGATGATCGAGTTGTCCTGATCCTTTGCTACAAGCTCCAGTTTATGGTCGTTGTCCATATCAATTAAATCAATACTTGAATTCCCGGGAACGGGAAAGTTGGAAATGGCTTCTGCCTGACTGTCGAAAAGATAAATTTTCTGGTTTTGTATATCCGTAACGCTGATGTATATCTTGTCGTTCAAATAAAAAATCCGTGGTTTAGAATATACCCCAAGATCCAATTCCACTTTTTTGCTCCTTATGGTCAGTACGTTATCGTTCATAATGGCCAAGGTATTGCTTGTGGCATCCAAGCCATGGTCTGGGAGTAGATTTAGATTTGCGGTGGTTGTTTTGCCTTTTTCATCTATTTGGAATAGATGGCCTTTGGTGTCGGTAACCGTAAATTTGTTTTTATGCAGGAGAATCTCATTGTCTGAAAAATTTATTTTATTGGACACATTCACCCTTGTATCACCGGTCCTGGACAATATTTTTAACTCGCCACCTTCCTGTTTCATGACCAAATAATCCTTTTTCCCTACCCTAAAATGCTTGGGTGTGCCCAGAATGGGATTTGCTGCCTTGGTGTACTTAAAGCCTTTTACAATCTGTCCCGAACTATTGTACATAAATACATTTGTTCCCTGGGTGACCAAAAACCGGTAATCTTTTTTGCGGTCATAATCAAATACGGCCAAGGGATTTAAATTACCTCCTTCGTAAGAGAAGGTAAAGGGTGGCACGTCCTTACCATTTCTATCCACTATCATAAACTGATTGTCCGTAGTGAACGCCAATTGCAATCTTCCATTTTTGTATAGGTCTACCTGCTCAACACGTCCCTGGATTCTACCATTAAGTTGTTTTTTCCATATTATCTTGCCGTCAGTAGAAATTAAATAGAGGTTATTGTCTTGGTCCTGGACTATAATTTCGTCCTTATTGGTCCTATGGTTTTTAACAAATTGAGGTGTTGTCACTATTTCTGTGTCCAGCTGCAGGGTGAAATAAGGAATGGTTTTGTTCAGGGTGGTTTCATGGGCAATTTTTTGGAAAAGAATATTGGTGTGATGAAAATTATCATCCGCAACCATTTGCGCGGAAAAGGAAAACTCGGAAAGTTCTTTGATTATAACGTTTTTGGTAATGTCCTTGTCAATGTACTGGTCCAAAAAATATTCAACCCCATCGGCATTGGAAACAAAAAGCATGGAGGATTCGTCCGCCAATTGTTCTTTTGCCGTTTTGTAAACCGATGTTTTTTCAAAAGTGGATACATTTTTAAAATTTCCGATAAAGGTTTTTAAGGTCTCCGGACTTGGGGAGAATACAAATGCATTTTCTATGATGGTATAATAATTGGCCTCAAAATCCTGTATCAGTGGATTGAAATAATGATTAAGGAAATCGGACTTAGAGAGCGCAACGATTTCATTGCCTTGGTATTCTTCAGAAGTTTTTTCCAATTTATCAAGATAGTTAAGGATATTTTCGGAACCATAGGTATGCAGAATAATCGCTTTCTCCTTGTTCATGTATACAAATCCAATTTCTTCCACAGCTTTAAAGGTGGTGTCTATGACAATGGATCTGTCCAAATATCTTTTTTGGTTTAGGGCAAAGTTTTCATAATTGTCAAAGGTAAAGGCCATAATGGCATCGGAGGCCATTGGGGCCAGTGTGGGCGTCTTTGGAGTTAAGGCATGGCTATTTTTAAAAAGATTACTATAATTGATAATAGAATCGTTGGCCATGCTAATGCCATTTAGTTTTAGATGGTCCTTATTGGTGTTAAAATCCAAGGATATCCAGTCCGTAAATTTGGAAATATCAATTTTATGCCCATCGGACAAAATGTGGTTAAGCAAGGGATTACTTTTATTAGTGTTTATAAAAATATTGGCACTACTCTGATTATTGGCGATTTGATACAATTTATTCAAGGATTCGTCTGCTGCTAGGTCCCTTTCATTGCGAAGTATATTTTCGATCAGCATTTGCGCGGAGCTAATAATAATTTTGTCATCCAAAACCGTGGAAAAGAAATTGGCCCCGTCCACGCTGTAGCTGTCAAAGTTTTTCCCCTCATAACTTATGTTTTCGATCACTTTATTACTGCCATCCCCAATTTGAAAAAGATCATCGCTGTTTTGGGCAATTAGTAACAGTTCAAAATTTGCCTTTCCCAATTCCACGAAGGCTAAAATACTCTCTCCATTGGGCTGGATATAATGTAAGGGTTTTAGTTTTTCCAGTACGGAGGCATAAGTGGTTGTAGCGGATAAGGTTTTGAGGAGGTCGCTGTTCTCCAGTTCACTGGAAAAAGAGGGTTTGTCGTTTATTTTTATAATAATGGCACTGTTCTGTGGAACGTAGTAGAGCATTGGTGAGGTCTTAGAGCTTTGTTCTGTGCATCCGATCAATAGTAAAAAGAGTACCCCAAGTAATTTGAATTTCATAAATAAAGCTTTGAACAAATTTAGGATTTTTAAACTTCCAGTCTTAATTGTTCTGGTAATTGTCTAAAAGTTTTTCGATGGTATTTGGTGATACCGTACTTCCGTATGGCCTCTCTGTGTTCCTTGGTGGGATAGCCTTTGTTTTTTATCCAATTGTACATAGGATATTCCAAATGGATTTTTTCCATATAGGCGTCCCTAAAGGTTTTGGCCAAGATGGAAGCCGCGGCAATGCTTAGGTATTTACCGTCTCCTTTTACAATGCAGGCATGGGGGATGTTTTGGTACGGGTTGAACCTGTTGCCATCCACGATGATAAATTCCGGGTCTGTATTTAATTGATCAAGGGCTTTGTGCATTGCCAGAAAGGACGCGTTTAAAATGTTAATTTTGTCAATTTCATCAGGAAAAATATGGGCAATTCCAAAGCTGGTGGCACTTGTTTCAATGATTGGCCTAAGTAAATCTCTTTTTGTAGAGGACAGAATTTTTGAGTCGTTAAGGGTATCGTTCGTAAAATCCTTTGGTAAAATAACCGCTGCGGCGGTAACAGGTCCTGCCAAACACCCACGACCTGCTTCATCAGTTCCTGCTTCCAAATCATATTTGTAAAAGGCTTTTAACATTTATGTATTGTTCTAATGTGGTTGGGAATTGAAAATACTTCATCAATTTAGATAGATGTACGGAAGACAAACCTGCCAATTGCCAATACTTTTCTCCAACTAATGTCAAATATAAAAATTTATAAAAGGGATAATGCCCGTTGGAAACAAATTCTCAAGTATGTAATGGTTTTGTCATCGAGTGGGTCCGTGTTCCTGAAGTTAAGGAAGTAGTCGGCAATTGGCCATTAAAAACGATTGTCAAGGATTTGCCTATAGAAAAAAGGTCCTTTGGATGAATTATTGCCTTGTTCAAATCTGTTAAAATTTATTTATCATATGTGGTAGGAATATTCTTAGGTTAAGAATCTTTAGGAATTTAGCACAATTCTTGATATTAATTATTGTTTAATAGCTAAAATATTAACAATTTAATAATAATAGGGGGTAAGTTTAACAAGTAGCGATGCTTTTGTTAAATTTTTTAGGTTTTTTAAGGAATTTTTCACAAGTTTGCGGCTGACTAATTCTTAAAAAAAAGTAAATGAAATCAAAACTAACTTGGATTTTAGCTCCGATCATGGGGTTATTAATGAGTTTTTCCTACGCACAGGAAAAAACAATCTCCGGTACGGTGACCGATCAATTGGGTCTGGCCTTGCCTGGAGTGAACATTTTGGTCGAAGGGACCACTAATGGAACACAGACTGATTTTGATGGTAATTACACCATTCAAGGTAGTGAAGGGCAAACCTTATTGTTCAGTTATATTGGGCAAATGAGTGTTACAAAGGTAATTGGCGCATCGTCCACAATCGATGTTATTATGCAGGAGGATGCTCAAGCCTTGGAGGAAGTAGTAGTAACGGCTTTGGGTATTTCAAGGGATAAAAAATCCTTGGGATATGCTACACAAGAGGTTCAAGGAGAGGACTTGAATACTGTGAAAAGCGGAAACTTTGTAAATGCTCTTTCAGGAAAGGCTTCTGGTATTCAGATCAGGAAGAACAACAACCTTGGAGGTTCCACCAACGTGGTTATTAGGGGTAACGCCTCTTTGACCGGGAGCAACCAGGCCCTGTTCGTTATTGATGGTGTACCTGTAAACAATACGAATACAAATTCCAAGTATCAAGGTGAGGCAAGTGGTAACTATTATGATTATGGAAATACCGCTTCCGATATAAACCCTGATGATATTGAGTCTGTAAACGTTTTAAAAGGAGCGGCCGCTTCTGCCTTATATGGTTCAAGGGCTGCCAATGGGGTTATTATGATAACCACCAAAAAAGGAAAGGATGCCCAAGGAATTGGGGTTACTGTTAATTCGGGAATTACAATAGGTTCTATAGATAAAAGTACTTTTGCCAAGTACCAAAACCAATACGGTGCTGGGTACGGAGCTTATTACGGGCCGGACGAAGATGATTTTTATAATATGGAGGATGTTACCGGTGACGGAATTGCCGATTTAACTGTGCCATTTACAGAGGATGCTTCCTATGGAGGAAGGTTCGATCCAAATCTATTGATATACCAATGGGATGCTCTGGATCCAGATTCTCCAAACTATAGAACGGCTACGCCTTGGGTAAATGCCAAGAACGGGCCAATAACATTTTTTGAAACTCCGGTTACAACAACCAATTCGGTTTCTTTTGCAAGGTCCTACGATGATGATGGTTCTTTTCGATTAAACTATACCCAGTTTGATCAGAGCGGTTTAATGCCGAACAGTACTATTAAAAAGCACAATTTTTCGATGAGCGGTTCTTTTGCATTAACGGATCGATTAACCGTTACTGGTTATGCCAATTATATCAACACCAAGGCATTGGGTCGAAACTCAACAGGTTATAACGATAACATTATCAGTAATTTTAAACAATGGTGGCAAACCAACGTTGATCTAAAAGATCTAAAGGATATCTATTTTGATACCAAAAGAAACGTTACTTGGAACCCTGCAAGCACAGATGCCGGTTCGGCACCGATTTACTGGGACAACCCATATTGGACCCGTTACGAGAATTACCAGAACGATTCTAGAAATCGTTTTATAGGTAATGTGTCCTTGGATTATAAGTTTACAGACTGGTTGAACTTTACTGCTAGAGCGGCGACAGATACCTATTCTGAGTTGCAAGAGGAGAGAAGGGCCAACGGTAGTGTGCCAACAAGCTTTGGTATTCCAGATAGTGCCGGAAACAGAGGAAATGTGGATTCTGGTTACGGAAGAAGAAATCTGGAAGTTACGGAGACCAATTATGATTTCATGTTTAATTTTCAAAAGGACCTTTCCGATCAATTTAATTTAAAAGGGATATTGGGTACTAACATTAGAAGGAGCGAATTTCAATCCATTTACTCTGCGACAAGCGGTGGCTTGAGTGTGCCAAAACTATATTCTTTGCAGAATAGTACAGGTCCACTTGCACTTCCTGTTGAAAATGATGAAAGAGTTGGTATAGATGGTATTTACGCGAGCGCATCTTTGGGTTACAACAGTATTCTTTTCGTAGATGCTACCATAAGAAGGGATCACTCTTCTACATTGCCTGAGGACAATAGTACTTTTTACTATCCTTCTATAGCCACGAGTTTTGTTTTCACTAATCTTTTGAATGCGGATTTCATCACCTTTGGTAAATTAAGGGCCAACTATGCGGAAGTAGGTAATAGTGCACCTTTCGATTTTCTATACGATACATATAACGTAAACATTCCACCAGGAGCACCAAGTACTTCTGTTGATAATGAGAAAAAGAATCCTAATTTGAAGCCTGAAAAAACAGAAAGCTTCGAGCTTGGTTTGGAAATGAAGTTTTTACGTAATAGGTTAAGTTTTGATCTTGCTTATTACCAAACCAATTCCGTAGATCAAATTTTTGGAGTTCCGGTTTCTAGAGCTACAGGTTATGAGAAAAAGATATTGAATGCAGGTGAAATTGAAAACAAAGGTGTGGAGCTTTCCATATCTGGAAATCCAGTTAGAACGGATAACTTCAGTTGGACTGCCATGGTCAACTGGACCAAGAATAAAAACGAGGTGGTATCCTTGGAAGATGGAATCCAGACGTTGCAATTGGGAGATTTCCAAGGTGGGGTAACCCTTAATGCAGAAGTAGGACAGCCCTATGGAGTAATCTATGGTACTGACTACACTTATTTAAATGGAGAAAAGGTAGTTGACCCAGCGGATGGTCAATATATAAAAACGTCCACCTCAGATCAAAATATTGGAGATACCAACCCAGATTGGTTGATGGGGATTTCCAATAAATTCAACTACAAAGAATTTTCATTAAGCTTTTTGATCGATATTCAACAAGGAGGTAGTATATTCTCCTTGGACCAATATTATGGACTTGCTACTGGTTTGTATGCAGAAACAGCCTTTATCAACGATTTGGGTAATCCTGTAAGGAATACCTTGGCCGATGGAGGTGGATTTATTAATGAGGGTGTAAACCCAGATGGGGCAACAAATACTTCCAGAATTAGGGCCGACAGATTTGGTGCCTTTGGATATAGAAGAGGTTTGCCAGACAAAGCGTTTGTCTATGATGCCAGCTATGTAAAATTACGTGAGGTGGCACTTACCTATAATTTGCCTAGCAAATTGTTGGCCAATACGTTCTTGACCAATGCTAGTTTAAGCTTTATTGGATCAAACCTTTGGATAATAGACAAAAAATTACCGCACGCAGATCCAGAAAGTGGTTTGTCTGCTGGTAACCTTCAAGGGTATTCTGTTGGGTCTTTGCCGACCACGAGGGATTTTGGTGTCAATCTTAAATTACAATTCTAAAAAAAAATAAAAATGAAAAAACTAGCAATATTAATTACTGCCGTGATTTTTGCTTCTTGTTCCAGTGATTTGGAAAGTCTGAACGAGAATATCAAGGATCCATTGGCCGTGCCGGGTGAAAGTTTGTTTACCGGGGCGCAGAAGAACTTGGTGGACCAAGTGGTAGATTTGAATGTAAACAATAACAATACCAAACTTTGGGCCCAGTATTTACAGGAAACTACCTATACGGACGAAAGTAACTACGATCAGGTTACCAGAACCATTCCTGCAAAACACTGGAGCGTAATGTACAAAGATGTTTTAAAGGATTTGGAGGAGGCCAAAATAGTTATTGAGGCAACAACCTATTCCACTCCTGAGCTGGAAGCATTAAAGCCTAACAAGCTGACCATTATCGAGATTCTCAATGTTTATACCTATGCCAATTTGGTGGAAACTTTTGGGGATGTTCCTTATTCCGAAGCTTTGGATGTAGACAACCTTCTTCCTAAGTATGACGACGGCGAAACGATCTACAAGGATTTAGTTGGTAGATTGACTGCTGCTATAAATGCTTTGGATGAGAGTACTGGAAGTTTTGGTAGTGCTGATAGAATATATGGAGGTGACGTAACACTGTGGAAAAAGTTCGCTGCTTCCCTAAAATTGAGAATGGGGATACTTTTATCCGATGTGGATGAGGCCTTCGCCAAAACTACCGTGGAAAGTGCCGTCGCCACTGGGGTGTTTACAAGCAATGATGATAATGCAGCTTACGAATATTTAGGTTCCGATCCCAATACAAATCCGGTCTATGATAATTTGGTTTTAAGTGGTAGGAATGATTTTGTTGCGGCCGCTACTATTATAGACGCTATGAATACTTTGGACGATCCAAGATTGCCACTATATTTCTTGCCAACTAGTGATGGTATCTACGAGGGAGGTGGCATTGGAGAGCCTTCTAGTTATTCATCCTATTCCCACGTTTCTGCTCAATTGGAAGAGGCGACTTTCCCAGGTATTATTTTAGATTATTCCGAGGTAAGCTTTTTGTTGGCAGAAGCAAGGGCGCGCTCATTTGAAGTTGGAGGTACGGAAAAGGAACACTATGATGCGGGCATAACAGCGTCCATCCTATATTGGGGCGGTACCGCTGAAGACGCTACCGATTATTTGGCGCAATCTAATGTAGATTATGACTTGTCTATTTTGGCTAGTACGGCTACTACGCCTTGGAAAGAGGTGATTGGGACCCAAAAATGGATTTCTCTTTACAATAGGGGAATGGAAGCATGGACTTCAATAAGATTGTTGGATTATCCACTTATGGCTACTCCTGCTGATGCGGTTTCCGGTTTTCCGAACAGATATACCTATCCAATTATAGAGCAGTCCTTAAATGGGGCCAATTATAGTTCGGCTGCCTCCGCTATTGGTGGAGATGAAGCAGAGACCCAATTGTTCTGGGATTTGAACTAGAAAAATTATTAATGATAAGTCTAAGAACCTGCAGGTATCCCCTGCAGGTTTTTTTTGTTTCTAATACTGGGATTGAAATGGTTTTTGCAATGGGTTAATTCAATATCCAAGATTTAAAATTTGCCGTTATTATCAATATTTGAACAGCAGATAGGACGTCGTTTCCCTGTTTTTTAAACTTTCACATTTCATTAAGGACAAAAAAATTAACTTTGTCGACGTAAGTTTGTAACATGAGATATTTATTGTCGCTTTTAATAGTGATTTTTAGTCAGGCCATTAGTGCACAGGAGGATTCAATTCCCTCCTCAAGGAACGAAGGGGAGGTCGGTATGGATCGTAAAGTCAGAAATCTTCCGCCTAGAAAAATTGGGGAAGAGAAAGGTCAGGAAGTAACCATTAGGGATTACAAAATTATAAGTTACGATAGGGACACTACTTTTTTGGATACTACTATCTCCATTCAGAAGGAGTATAAATACAACTTTTTAAGGAAGGACGATTTTGAGCTGATGCCTTTTGCCAACGTAGGGCAGCCATATAATAAATTGGGAGTTAATTTTGACGTAAAGGATACCTATCCCAAGTTGGGTGCCAGTGCGAAGCATTATAACTATATGGCGGTTAGGGACATTGATTATTACAATGTGGCGACCCCTATGAGCGACCTAATGTTTAAGACCACTTTTGAGCAAGGACAGCTATTGGATGCATTATTGGCTTTTAATACCTCGCCTAGATTAAATTTTTCGATTGCATTTAAAGGCTTTAGGTCATTGGGCAAATATCAGTATAGTGAAGCCGAGTCTGGAAATTTTAAGATGACGGCCAATTATAAATCCAGGGATAAGCGTTATAACTTAAGGGCGCATGGGGCTGCCCAAAATTCCTTGTTTGAGGAAAATGGCGGATTGTCCAATAAGGAATTGCAGTTTGAATCAGGGGACTCCGATTTTAGAGACCGTTCCAGGTTGGATGTACTGTTTAGAGATGCCAGCAACCGGCTATTGGGAAAAAGGTACTATTTGGATCATCAGTACATTTTGTTTGGCAATAAAATGGATTTGGGTAAGCCCAGGACGACTTCTTTGGCACTTGGGCATGAGTTTAGTTATGAGACCAAATACTATCAATATAAACAAACCTCGCAAAACGATTATTTTGGTGATGCCTATGACTCCGGTATATCGGATAAGGCCAGTTTAAAAACTACTTTTAATCAGGTCTATTCCCAATTCTCCAATAAGACATTGGGTGTGTTGACGGGGTTTATTAATCATTACGGTTACAACTACTTTTTTAATTCGGTATTACAGACACCTACCCAGCTAATCCAGAGCCAGCTAAAAGGAAATGAAATCGCTGTCGGGGCCAAATATGTAAAGATGATTGGTGGTTTTCAGTTGAACGGGTCGGCACAGGCCAATATATCAGGGGATCTGTCCGGAAATTTATTGGATGCCTTTGCCAGTTATGACATTAACAAGAACAACAAGCTTAAGTTTTCCATACACTCATCTTCACATATGCCCAATTTTAACGTCTTGTTATATCAAAGTGATTACAGTAATTACAATTGGCAACATACGGGGGATTTTAAGAAGATAAACAACAATGGTTTTCAATTTGATCTGGAATCCAAGGTTTTCGGCAATTTAATGGCCAAATACACTTCTTTGGACAATTACACCTACTTTGCGTCGGATCCCTCGGCAACTGTGGTTGAAGGTGCGGAACAGGCGTTTATTAAACCGTTCCAGGAGAGTAGTACCATTAATATTATAAAGGTTAAATATGGAAAGGAATTTAAGTGGAAGGGTTTTGCGCTCAACAATACGGTAATGTATCAGAATGTTTCCCAGGCCAATAATGTTTTAAATGTACCGGAAGTAGTTACAAGAAACACCCTGTATTATTCGAACTTCGGGTTTAAAAAGGCCCTATACTTCCAAACTGGGGTGACACTTAAGTATTTTACATCCTATAATGCGGATGCCTATAATCCGGTATTGGGCGAATTCTATTCCCAGAACCAGGAGGAATTGGGCGGTTTTCCTATGTTGGACTTTTTTATTAATGCCCGAGTGCAGCAAACCAGGATATTCTTAAAGGCCGAACACTTCAACTCTTCTTTTTCTGGTAATAATTTTTATGCTGCTCCCAATTATCCTTATAGGGATTTTGTGATACGATTTGGGTTGGTTTGGAATTTCTTTTCATAGTTCCAAGTTCAAATTTCTAGAGTTTTTGGGGGTCTTGTCTTTGGTGATTCTTTAAGTCGTAAAAAAAGATATAAATATTTCAGCTGCAAATCAGCTGGTTACAGGAGAATTAAAAAATCTTTTAAAAATAATCCGGAAAAGGTTTTGCGTAAACAAAAAAAGTATCCTACATTTGCACCCGCTTAGAGAAAGAGCGACAGTAAAAAATAAGTAGATAAGTTCATTGATATATTGTAAAGACAGCGTGCCCCGGAACTGGAAACGGTAATGGGGCACAGAAAATGAAATCGAAATAACGGGCCGGGAAAAATGCCTTTATGGGTTGATCGAAGTTATATAAGAATCAACGATGAAGA
>JAVJOW010000020.1:0-347719 GCA_040216555.1 Arenibacter sp. | reverse complement strand
ATTTTATATCAACTCAGTGAGTCGCCATGGTAATGAAAAGACTATTGCGGAGTACGAGAAGAACCAAGGAAAGGAAAAGGAGTATGAAGTCTTACATAAGGATGGTCAATTGAGGTTGTTTTGAAATATATAATAATGCCCCGTGGGCTTGCCCCGGGGATTATTTACTTTCCGAAATTTAAAACATAAAAAAAGAGCTGTAAAATACAGCTCTCAATGTATAATGATATTAATGTTCCAATTTATATTTTGATAGGTGTTTTATCACTTAAATTGATATCCTCCAACATATTATCGGTAAATTTATAGTGTCCTTTAGTGGTGATAATTTTGAAACGATTGGAATTCATCCGGCTTAGGGTATCCAAAAACAACCATTTGGATTTCAGCAATAATGGTCTTTCGGATTTTAAACTAATCTCGAAATAATATTTTTTACCATTTTTCAAGGCTACAATATCCGGGGTAATTTTGGTGTCGCTGCCTTTTTTTAAATAGGATTTTGGACAATCATAACCTTCAATGTCCGCCTTGATTTTTTCAAAACCGTGCGCTTCCAAGTGGGAAATGGACTTCTTTAGAAACTCCTCGTTTGCTGATTTTTCAATTTTTATCATAATCGTAATCTATAAAAAAATTCGATTAAAAGCAAATATATACGCTGATTAACAGTTATTTAAGTGTATTTTAACAAATTACTGGGTATTAAGGAAACGATTCTATTTTAATTCAAGACAATTGCTATTTATTGTGGATTTTTTAATTGGTATCAGGAAAAGCAATTTTAATAAGTCCCCCAATTTATTGAACTATATTTTATTAGATTTTTTTGGATACCAGTTCCTAAAAAACCAGGGAATAAATTGTATTTTATAACGGAGCTGTCACGTATTCCTTAAATTTTTATAATTTTCCAAGTTCCAAATGAGATTTTGTATTAACAATCATAGATTTTTTTAATGAATCGCTGCCGAAAAGGAATAAACTATATATTAATTACAGGAGTTATTCTATTCATATCCTGTGAACAAAGGCTTGGTAAGGATGAGCTTACCATCAACACGATGATGGAAGAAGTAAAACAGGAATTTGCCCCTGACAAAAGGGTAGCCTTGTTTAATATGGAATATGTTAGGAAGGGTAATGAAACCATTCTTAAGGGAGAGTCCAACCTACCCGAGGCCGTTGCCAACTTTAAGCAAATGCTGGCTGAGCAAAAAATATACTATATAGATAGCATTCAATTATTGCCTGCATCCAATTTAAATGGTTATACCCAAGGTCTTATTACAATATCAGTGGCCAATTTACGTGGTAAACCTGCACATTCATCGGAATTGGTTACCCAGGCTACCTTGGGGACTCCTGTCAAGATTTTTAAGGAAGAAGATGACTGGTATTTGATTCAGACTCCGGATAAATACTTGTCGTGGGTAGATAGGGGAGGTATAAGGCCATTATCAGCAGAAAAGTTCACGCAGTGGAAATCTACTCCTAAAGTTATATACACCAATACTATAGGTCATGCTTATACAGAACCTAATACAGATAGCCAAGTTATTTCCGATATGGTTGCAGGAGGTGTTTTGGAACGAATAGGAGAAGAAAAGGATTTTTATTATGTGGCTTTTCCAGATGGAAGAAAGGCTTATGTTTCCAAAACAGCATCTATGGATTATGAATCTTGGTTGGCGGCATTGGATCCCAGTCAGGAATCCTTGGTAAGTACTTCCAAAACCTTAATGGGAGTTCCTTATTTATGGGGGGGTACCTCTACCAAAGGAGTAGATTGTAGTGGTTTTACCAAAACTATTTATTTTCTAAACGGTATTGTCCTACCAAGGGACGCTTCCCAGCAAATACATACGGGCAAGGAGATAGATGTGGTAAAGGATTTTGATAAGTTGGAGCCGGGAGATTTATTGTTTTTTGGAAAACCGGCAACAGATTCTACCAAGGAACGTGTAATCCATGTTGGAATGTGGATAGGGAACAACGAATTCATCCATTCTGCAGGAAGGGTACATATAAGTAGTGTGGACAAAGATGCCCCAAATTTTGACGAGTACAATCTCAATAGATATTTACGCTCCAATCGTTATCTCAAGGAACCCAAGGACGGACTGATCGAGCTTGCCAAAACACCTGTCTTTAAAGACTGACCCAAGCTTATTTTAGGTCCACAGCCATTACAAAGTCGTCCGCAGTGATATAGAGCCTTTTCTCTGCGGTATCAAAAGCACAATTGGCCGTAGCCTGTCCTGTATGGATTCTGGCCAAAGCATTCCCTTTAGGATTAAAGATCCATACTCCGCCCGGTCCTGTGGCAAATAAGATTCCATTGCTGTTTATTTTTAATCCGTCTGGCAAACCTTGTTGACCTTCTTTACCAATTAGGTCGGTTACCTCATAAAAAAGTTTTTTATCGGTTACCTTTCCGGGCTCCGGAAGTTTATATTGGTACCAAGCGGCATGTTCCGGATCTGAATTTGCAACGTAAAGGACATTACCATCCGGGGATATTCCTATTCCGTTAGGACGGGAAATAGAGTCGAGCAGAATTAATTCTCCGTTAGTCATTAGGCAATAAATTCCTTGAAAATCCAATTCTTTGCCTTCATCATCCATTCTTTTTGGCAGGCCATAGGGCGGATCTGTAAAATAGAGATTACCGTTATTATCAAATGTGGCATCATTGGGGCTGTTCAATTTTTTGCCCATATAGGAATCGACCAGGGTAGTAAAGTTGGATGAAGGAGAATTTAGAGGTGCGTTCATTTTGGCTACTTGACGATTTCCGTGTTGCATGAGCACCAACTCCCCATTTTTATTTAGCAAAAGTCCGTTGGAGCCTGGTTCTTCGCCTGTAAAATGGCTTCCCGTAAACCCGGAAGGATTTAAGTAGGTAACCGTGTCATTGTTTTGTGGGTCTAGCTTATAGACCCTATTGTTAGGGATATCCGAAAATAAGAGATAATTCCCATCTTTTATCCATAGTGGCCCCTCGGTCCAGGCGAAACCACTGGCAAGGGTTTCAATTTTAGATTTCGGATCTATTATCTGAAGTGCCTCATCGTCCAAAATCTCAATCGACAAGGGCTCAGGGTTAGCTACATCGGGAATGGTTTTTTTATTCGATTCCCTACAAGCTCCCAATAGTAGAGCCGAGCATACAATAATTGATGTTATTTTTTTCATTTTAGTGCATTATTTTAACTATGATAGTGATGACGGTCATTGCGGTGGCACCTAGGACAAAGGTCCCGGCCGATTGGATCTGATAGCCTTGTTTTACGTTCATTCCGGTAAGTTGTGTAAGTACCCAAAAGAAACTGTCGTTTACGTGCGATACTACAGAAGCACCTGCACCTATAGACAAAACAGTCATTGTGGCCATAAAGGGGTCGTTAAGACCCAAAGCAGGCATTAATGGGGCTATGATGGACGCTGTGGTTACCAAGGCCACTGTAGATGAACCCTGAGTGGTTTTAAGACAGGCTGCCAAAAGAAAGGGCAGGAACAGGCCTAATTCCATTCCGGTAAATTCTGAGGTGATGGTATCTGCAATTCCTGAATTCTGTAACATTTTACCAAAAATTCCTCCAGCTCCAGTAATAAAAATTATAGGGGCCGCCTCTCTTAACGATTCTCCAAACCAACCTGTAGAGGAAAAAATCTTTTCGTCCAATTTTTTGGGCAATACAAGGGACAATAAAACTCCGATCAAAAGAGCAATTACGGGCGTGCCCATGAATGCTATAAATGTCTTTACCGGGGAGGGTTCAAAGGTAAATTCCGGATAATCCATGACCGACTTAAGAATAATGAGTACAATAGGAATTACAATGGCCAATAAGGATTTCCATAGGGCCGGTTGCTCTTGTTGTGTTGTCACAGCCTCGAGCGTTATAGGAATATTGATTCGTGATGCAAACTTGGTGGCAAAGAAATAACAGGCAATTAGTGAAATACTACTGATCAATAAGCCCCATATCATAACACTTCCCAAATCTGCCCCTAAAATACCGGCTGCAGCAATAGGCCCTGGGGTAGGTGGCACCATGGTATGCGAAGCGGTTAATCCCAATGCCAGGGCCGCGGTGGTGCCTGCAAAGGAAACACCTGCCTTGGAGGAGAGCACCTTGTTCAATGGGTTCATTATCAGCAATGCACTGTCCGCAAATACAGGTATGGATAGGATATAACCAGTTAGCAACATGGCCAAATGAATGGATTTTGCACCTATTAGTTGTAAAATTTTGGAGGCAATGACAAAGGCTCCGCCAGATTTTTCCAGAACCTTGCCTATGGTAACTCCAAACAGGATTATAAGCCCAATTTTGCCCATAATGTCACCAAAACCATTATTTATAGAATTGATTATGGATTCTATATCCATTCCCGTCATAAAGCCATAGGCTATGGCAGAAAAAAGAAGGACAAAAAAGGGATGCACTTTAAATTTGATGATACCTACAATCAATAGGGCAAGGGAAAGTACTAAGGCTATAAGGTAACTCATGGTTTTTTTGGTTGGTTATTGGTATTATTCGGTTATAATTTTACCATTCGGTAAAGTTTCCATCGGGTCCGCGCCATATGGGGTTGGACCAATTATGTCCAATTTTCTGACCTTCCCTTAATTTTTCTTCGTTTATTTCAACCCCTAATCCTGGTTTCTGAAAAAGATCAATATAACCATCCTTGATATCAAAAATTTCAGGATTTAGGACATAGTCCAGTAAATCAAAACCTTGATTATAGTGGATACCTATACTGTTTTCCTGAATAAAGGCATTGGCGGAAACAAAGTCGACATGTAATGCAGAAGCCAAGGATATGGGCCCCAACGGACAATGGGGGGCCAGAGCTACATCATAGGCTTCCGCCATAGTGGCAATACGCCTTACCTCCGAAATGCCTCCAGCGTGACTAAGGTCTGGCTGAATAATGTCGACCACCCCTTCTTCCAGAATTTTCTTAAAATCCCAACGGGAGAACATTCTTTCGCCAGTGGCAATAGGAATGCTCGTGTAGCCGTAAATATGCTTTAAGGCGTCATTGTTTTCGCTAAGTACGGGTTCTTCAATAAACATAGGTTCATAAGGAGCTAGCTCGTCTATAAGCCTTTTTACTATGCCTTTATGTACGCGGCCATGAAAATCCAGTCCTATATCCAAATCGGTCCCGAATTCCTCTCTTAATAATCTAATGTTGTTGGACACCTGTTTCACATCTTTCAAGGTCGAAATCCAGTCCATGCCTCCGGTAGCGTTCATTTTTACCGCTTGGAAACCGGCCTTTACTTTTTCGTGCGCCTGTTCCAATAACACCTCCGGATGATCTCCGCCGATCCAGCAGTACATTTTCATTTTATGGCGGACTGCCCCTCCCAATAAATCGTAGACAGGAACACCAAGAAATTTTCCCTTTATATCCCAAAGTGCCTGATCAATACCTGAAAGGGCGCTCATAAGTATGGGACCCCCTCTATAGAATCCTCCACGGTATAGTATTTGCCATATGTCCTCAATATTTGAGGCCGACTTGCCAATAATATACTGCTGAAGTTCCATTACGCAGGCGGCCACAGTATCTGCCTTACCTTCCACAACCGGTTCGCCCCAACCAATAATCCCTTCTTTGGTGGTCACCTTAACAAACAACCATCTTGGAGGGACTTTAAATAGTTCAATTGTTTCAATAATTTGTTGTTCCTTCATAATGATTTTACAAATTTTTAGCTCTTTGTGGGGGATCAAAAATCGTTTTTATTGGTTGGTATTTATATAGTTCAAAGTTATTGCCCAAAGCCTTGAAATTAAGGTAATAAAGAAATAAATATAACTAAATGTTATGAATATTAAGAACTTTGGAATTTTTAAACAATCTAAACTAAAGTATAACAGTTTTTCCAGTTCGTACAGACTCATCGGCAGCCAATACAATTTTTAGACTATTGATGGCATCCCTTAAATGTGATGATACATCATCATCGTTCTTAATGGCGTTCAACAAATACTCCTGTTCCAGTAGACAAAGTCCGTCATGATCCGGCTCATCTTCGGTTGTTATAAAGTCGTCTTTTTTTACAAAATGTCCTTCTTTGGTCAATGCGCTGTAATGGAGTTGTAGACTTCCTGTTTTTGTATGTCCCTCTATGTCTTGGGAACTATCTTTGGGTTTGTCCGAAATAGAAACAGCTCCCTTTGGGCCAATAACATCCTTGATAAAGACTGCTGTTTCGCTCATCATAGGTCCCCATCCGGCTTCGTACCATCCTACGGAACCGTCTTTAAAACGTACTTGCAATTGACCATAATTATACATTTTGGCATCAATTTCTTTGGACAAATTAGCGCCAATGGCACTGACACTAATTGGAATGGATTGGGTCATTAAACACATAATATCCACATAATGAACGCCGCAATCCACTATTGGCGACATGGAGTTCATTAATTGTTTATGGGTATACCATTTGTCCCCAGAACTTTGTTGGTTTAAGTTCATGCGCATTACCAAGGGCTTGCCAAGGGTACGGGCAACTTCCACGAACTTGGTCCACGACGGATGTACCCTAAGAATATATCCGACCACCATTTTTCTGTTTTTTTCCTTTGCCAAAGCCACTAGTTCTTCGGCCTCTTCTACCGTTAGGGCAAGTGGTTTTTCTACGAATACATGTGCGCCTGCGTTAAGACTTTTTCTAACATAATCGGCATGGGTGTCCGGATAGGTGTTTATGGAAACCACATCAGGTTTTGCTTCCCGCAGTGCATTATCAAAATTGGCATAGGTAGGCAATCCTCCCAATTCCTTGGATAATTTTTCCCTACTTTCCGGTTTACGGCTTACCAGTCCGACAATTTCAAATTCAGAGAGTTGGTGATAGGCTCTGGCATGGGAAACACCCATATTTCCACAACCAACAACGAGGGTTTTAAGTTTGTTCATATTATTAATGTATAAAATTTCTTAATTTTTTTATTCCAATGAAAAGGCAACAATTTTGTTCCCTTTTTCAGTACCTAATTTTTCGCCACCACAGGCTATGGCAATATACTGTTTGCCATTTACTTCATACATGGCGGGCGTTGCAAATGCGGCAGCGGGGAGTTTGTATTCCCAAAGTAGCTCCCCATTTTTTTTATTAAAAGCTCTAAAATATCCGTCTTTAGTGGCACCAATAAACAAAAGTCCGTTTTCGGTAACTATTGCACCTCCATAGTTTTCTGAACCTGTCTGAGGAGATCCCTTTTCTTTCAGGCTCATTGTTTCCCCAAAAGGTATGGACCATAGGTAATCCCCGGAATTTAGGTCTATTGCATGCAATGTACCCCATGGCGGGGGTATGGCAGGCAGTCCATTGCTGTCCAAGAACTTTTTATATCCCTTGTGTTTATAAGTTGTTTTTATAGGTTCTGCTTTGTTCTCGGCAACAGTTTGTGCAATCTCTTCCCCATATAAAAATTGTATCAAGGCTTCCATTTCGGTTTTTTCAATTTGTGGAAAACCTGTCATCATGCCTTTTCCTTTTTTAATGATTAGTGCAAGGGCTTCTTTATCATGGGTCGATTTTAGCTTCGTTAACGAAGGATATCCACTTGCCACATTACCCTTACGGTCTTTTTGATGGCATACAACACAATATTTGTTATAGGCAAATTCCCCTGGAGCTAAGTTGGTGTTTAGGGTATCTTTTTCCATTTGAAGGAACCAGGCCATTTCATTGGAATTTACGTACAAAATACCATCTTCAGGATCTGCGGCGGCACCTCCCCATTCGGCGGCTCCATCATACCCAGGAAGAAGAAGCACAGGATCTAGACTAGGCGGGGCATAGATTCTTTTGTCCGCCTTAGTGAAAAGGGCCAATAATTCTTCCTTGTTTTCGGCGTACGGACTAAGGTCTTTTTCGGTCAATAAATTAGATTGTCTAGCAAAAGGTTTGGGCTTGGTGGGAAAAGGTTGGGTTGCCCATGCTTTTTCTCCTTCCAAAGTAGATGGAGGTACCGGTATTTCCTCAATATCAAACAAAGGCTCTCCCGTGATCCTGTTAAATAGAAAAACATACCCCTGCTTGGTTACTTGTGCCACTGCAGGAATTTTTTCCCCGGCTCTGGTTATGGTCAAAAGGTTAGGGGGTGCCGGTGGATCTCTATCCCATAAGTCGTGATGGGTAAATTGATAATGCCAAAGCAGTTTTCCTGATTGTGCGTCCAAAGCCAATAATGTATTGGCATAAAGATTACTGCCCTTTCTGTCGCCGCCATAAAAATCGGGGGCTGCGGAACCTGTCGGTACGTATAGCATTCCCGTTGCTTCATCAAGGGCCATACCTGCCCAGTTGTTGGCGGCGCCAACAGTTTCGCTCTTATAGCTATCCGGATCTTCCCATGTTTCATTACCAGGTTCTCCGGGATGTGGTATGGTGTGGAAGGCCCATTGCAATTGGCCTGTTATTACATTAAAAGCCATGATATCTCCCGGTGCGGCACCACTGCCTTCCGAGAGCCGGATAGGCATTACAATTAAATCCCTGTAAATGGTTCCAGGAGTGTTCGAGACTACAAATTTATCCCTTGCGCTTGTTGGTAATCCGGAGTGGAGGTCAATTTTTCCATTTTCCCCGAAGGAAGAAATAGGCGTACCTGTTATGGCATTTAGGGCAAAAAGATTGGAGCCCTGGGTAAAGAGAATACGTTTATTATCATCTTTTGCCCAATACGCTACGCCTCTGCTCGTGGAATTTGTAAGCTGTAGTGAATCTCCAAATTTCCATATCTCCTTCCCAGTTCCAGCGTGCAATGCCACTGCCCTTAAAGCTGCCGTTACCCCGTACAAAATGGTATCCACGACTATAGGGTTCATTTGCATTTGACCACTATCAGGAGCAGAGTAGGACCAGGCCATCTTGAGTTGGGCCACGTTGTCCAAGGTAATTTGTGATAGAGAAGAAAAATGGTTGCGATCTGGCCCACCCAAATAGGAGGTCCAAGTAGTGTATCTATCAGAGTCGGTTTTAGTGGAATTATCAAGGTGGCAACTTATTAAACAAATGGCCGCTATGATTAGTAACGATAAATACTTTGTGGTTTTAAGCGACATTGGCGGTGGTTTTAACGCTTAAATTAATTAATTTTTAAGTATTAAGGAGTTATTTCTTTGTGTACCATGATCTAGTATTTTGGAATGGGATACAATCTTTCTTTCCCTAATAGATACAAACCTCATAAAAGACAAGTGGTTTGGGGTTCAGTAAAACATTGTATTTACACTATAACTTTTTCAAGGTTTTGTTGAGCAAAGGAACAATAAGCTCTCCAAGTTCATTATATCCCTCCTTGTTATAATGAACGTCTTGATCTCCCAAACCATTATTGTGGTGGATGGCAATGGATTTTTTGTAGATATCATTAATGATTATGCCATTTTTTTTCATTACGGACTTTGCAACTGCATTGTATTTGACCACATCTTCAGAAAATCTACCTGCTTCATTAACAGGAACATAGGTGGTTGTTACAAATATCAATTTTGCCGAGGTACTGGCTTTGAGGATACTCACCAACTCTTCCAGATTTTGTCTATAAGTTTGTAGGTCATAGGTTATGGCTCCCTTAATTTTATCCCTATTACCATAAACTTTGGAATCTGGATGCCGGTAACAAAGATCCCATAATCCCCAATTAAATTGGATAATATCCCAATCTTCCTTACCTATCCAATCTTTGATATTCTCCAATCCTGTTCCGGTATGTTGAGCGTTGCCAGGATTGTGCATAACTATTGCCTTAGTCGCCAGTGCTTCTTTTACCTTTGAAAAATAACCTATGGAAATAGAATCGCCTATTATTAATATTTTAGGTTCTTTAGGTTTGTATCCCAGACAAAGAAAAACACATAAGGCTATTAGGAAGTAAAATTTGTTCTGCATCCTTTTAATCTTTATAAAGGAGAAAAGTAATTAAAAAATATAGAAAAGGAATGGCAAGGGTGCCATAATCCCGGTAAATTTTGTTTAGTGAAAACCAAGTTGCCCATTAAGATGGATTGGATAATTTGCATCCCTAAATAATATTTTATGATTGTCTAAAGAAATTCACTACATTGTTATTGCCAAATAATCAACCACATACCAAATGACAATCGAAACCACCAACCTTTCCAAAAGGTTGTTTTCCTTGGACGTATTCCGGGGACTAACCATGTTTTTACTAATTGCAGAGGCTGCCGGTTTTCATGGTAGCTTCGGGGACTTTACAGAAAACAATACCGTTTTACACCCATTGGCGGAACAGTTGCACCACCATCCATGGAACGGGTTGCGATTTTGGGATCTTATACAGCCATTTTTTATGTTTATAGTGGGGGTGGCCATGCCATTTTCATTGAGAAAGCGCTTGGCTAGTGGATCCCGCAAGGCTGCCACCAAACATATTTTGAGAAGATGTTTTTTGCTCTTTAGTTTCGGGGTCTTGCTGCACTGTGTGTATAGTCATGCATTGGTTTGGGAACTTTGGAACGTTTTGGTTCAATTGGCATTTACTATCCTTATAGCTTATGCTATAATGAACCTTCCGCACCGTACACAGATTCTTATTTGCCTTGGAATTTTGATACTTACCGAGTTTCTCTATAGGGTTTATAATCCACAGGACCCGTACAATCAAGGGCAAAGTTTTGGGTCATGGGTAGATATGTTGGTAATGGGTAAAATTAACGGTGGGGGATGGGTTTTCATCAACTTTTTACCTACTGCGGTACACACAGTGATGGGTGTAATTTGTGGACAAATGTTACTTTCCAACAAATCCGCCAAAGAGAAGTTAAATCCCTTATTAATGTGGGGAGCAGCTTTACTTTTTTTGGGCTACGGGATGGATCTACTGGGAATAACCCCAATTGTGAAAAGAATTGCGACTACCTCATTTACCTTGGCTTCGGGGGGATGGGCCTTGCTTGCCCTGGCTTTGTTTTACTGGTGGATAGACATTAAGGACCATAAGAACAAATGGCTGAAGATTTTTTCTGTTGTGGGAACCAATTCCATATTTATTTATTTGTTTGCAGAAACCGTAGGAGCACAGTGGTTTAGGAGTTTCGGGCTTATTTTTACCGAAGGAATATTGGCTCCCTTAGGTGTAGAGGAAGGTTTAATATTGGTTATAAATTCCTTGTTTGTGCTCTTTATGTTCTGGTATATCACCTACTTTCTGGATCAGAAGAAAGTTTATTTTAAGATATAGTAGTTTAATACGGAGACACTATTCGGTCGGGATTTCCTTATTTCAGAATATTCATGTATTTGCCATTGTCATTCAAAAGAACGGTGGCGGTCATAATGGCTTCGTCATTTTGTAAATGGTAATCATAAAGACCTTCCCTGTAGAAATAGCGTTTAAGAATTTCATCCTCCAAATTCTTTTGGATTTCGGCTTTATATTTATCCAAAGCCATCAATTTGTTTTTATCCATCTCCAACAATAGCGCTTTATACTGATCTGTTACATCGTTGCCAAATATAGTGCTGTCCTCGCCGGACATGGCCTCTTTTAGTGCTTTTTCGGCCTTGGTCTCAAAATTAAAATTACTTTTGGAGACATAATTTTTGAAAGAAGCAAAATCATTATCCTTATAACTGAAGTCCAATACATTTTCCACGGTGTTGTTATAATAGAAATCGGTGGCGTAGTCGAAAATAACATTACCGGATAACAGGGCCTGGGTAAGGGTATTGGTTTTGGCAGCAGCAATTTCTATATCTGGCAAAACACCGCCACCATCTTGGACTTTTCGCCCATTTTTGGTTTTAAAATCCCTAAACTGAGTATTTTTAACTGCATTTCCGTTCTCATCCCTATTCCAATAATCCAAGGATTGTATACACCTACCGGACGCTGTATAGTATCTGGAAATGGTTACCTTTAGTTGTGTACCATAAGTAAGTTTTAAAGGGCGTTGTACCAATCCCTTTCCAAAACTCCTTGCACCAACTATAACTGCGCGGTCCAAATCCTGTAGACTTCCTGAGACAATTTCACTGGCCGAGGCACTTCTGCCATTGACCAATACAACCAAGGGTATTTCTGTATCTACGGGTTGGTTGGTAGTTTTATACTCCCTGTTGAATTTCTTTACCTTGGATTTGGTGGTTACCACAAGTTCCCCTTTTGGAATAAAAAGATTGGTCACATTGATGGCTTCGGTCAATAGTCCACCAGGATTATCCCTTAGGTCCAAAATAATTTTTTTGGCGCCATCGTTTTTTAAGTTAAGGAGAGCTTCCTTGGTCTGTTCAGAAGCTTTTTTATTGAATTTTGACAAAACAATATAACCGGTGTTCTCCTTGATCATCTTGTAATAGGGAACGGCATCTACTTCTATAGATTCCCTGTTCACCGTTGTAGACTTGGTTTCTCCCTGCCTAACATAAGTAATGCCCACACTGGTGTTATTGGCTCCTTTTAAAAGTTCGTCGGCATCATCCTGTATATCCGCTATGGCAATATCACCGATCTTAATGATTTCATCCCCGGCCTTAAGTCCCGCCTTATCTGCGGGATAACCTTTGTAAGGTTCAACAATAACCACTTTATCCTTGTAACTCCTAACCACGGCACCAATACCTGAATATTCACCTGCATTATTTATTTTAAAGGATTCTACGTCTTGCTCATTAAGGAATTTGGTATAGGGATCCAAATCTTCCAACATGTTTTTAATGGCAGTATCCATTAATTCCGCAGGATTGGTTTCATCCACATAGTTCATGTTCAACTCTTTGAAAAGGGTTGTAAAAATTTCGATCTGTTTGGCAATCTCAAAAAAATCGCCCTTAAAACTACTTCCTGCAATAAGTAAGGTAATAGCGATAATGGGAATAAGTACCCGTTTTTTAATTATCTCTTTCATCTGTTCATAAGTTATTTGCCAGCCTTAGCAATTTCATCGACAAATTTCCGCATCAAAGGAATCATGGCATCTGTTATTTTGGATTGCGAGGGCAACTCCTTACCAAGATATAAAAACATAAACGCAAAGTTACTCTCTATGTTGTTAAAAATTAAGTGTTTGTTCAACCTATAACTTTCCCGCAATAATCTTTTGATTCGATTTCTTTTTACGGCACTTTTAAAATTTCTTTTGGACGCGGTTACCCCAACCTTGCATATGGAACCATCGTCAAAGCTGGTTTTAAGATAAACAAGTTTTATAGGATAATTGGTAACACCAATTCCTTCCGCAAACAACTGTTCAATGAGTTTTTTGCTCTTTAGTTTTTCTTTTTTTGGGAAGCTAAATGACATTTGACCGTAAATGTAAAATAAAAAGCACAGTTATCGGATATGACAAACATCATAGTTCAAAATCCATTTAGCCATTATCTTGGGTTATATTTTTTACAAAACTATAAATTAGGGATTTATGGGAGAATTGCAAGTAGAAAAATTGCGGAACAATCCACTTAAGGCCAGATATATTAAACAATTGTTGGCAGACCTTGTGGCTTTGGAACAGATACAGGAAAATAAGATGTTCGAACAAAGTCCGATTAGGATAGGTGCCGAGCAGGAGTTCTGTTTGGTTGACGAATCATGGCAGCCATCCAACAAGGCTTTGGAAGTACTGAAAAATATAGAGGATCCCCATTTCACCACCGAATTGGCTCTTTATAACCTCGAAATTAATTTGGATCCCATTCCATTATCCGGGAACTGCTTTTCTGAAATGCACTTGCAGTTAGATCATTTATTGGCCATGGCCAATAAGGTTGCGGAGGAATCTGCTACTAAAATTATACTGTGCGGAATTTTGCCGACCATTTCTAAAAGGCATTTGAATTTTGAATATTTGACCCCTATTCCCCGATATAAGATTTTGAACGAGGTTATTAAGGAAATAAGAAATAATGATATAGAAATACATATAAAAGGGGTAGATGAGTTGAATATTCGTCATGATTCCGTGTTGTTCGAAGGATGCAATACCAGTTTTCAAGCCCATCTGCAGATAGATCCATATGATTTTGAGGATACTTATAATTGGTCCCAGGCCATTGCAGGTCCCATCCTGTCTATTTGTACCAACTCCCCAATGCTCTTTGGCCGGGAATTGTGGGAAGAGACCAGAATTGCCTTATTTACACAAAGTGTGGATACCAGGGCCAGTAACTTTCTATTGAATGAAAGTGAACCTCGGGTGAACTTTGGAAATAGTTGGGCTAAAGGAACGGTTGTGGATTATTATAAAGACTCCATTACAGGCTTTAGGAGCTTACTTACTTCAGATGCCAATGTGGATAGTTTAAACGAATTGAAACAGGGAAAAATGCCAAAGTTAAAGGCACTGTCACTTCATAATGGAACAGTATATACGTGGAACCGTGTCTGCTATGGTATTACCAATGGCAGACCCCATATTAGAATTGAGAATAGATATATTCCCTCCGGACCGACTACGGAAGACGAAATTGCCAATATGATGTTGTGGGTGGGAGTAATGATGGGAAGGCCTAAAAAGTTTAATGCCATTCATACCAAGATGGATTTTAAGGATGCCAAAAGCAATTTTTTCAATGCCGCCAGATACGGTATGGCAGCTCAATTTTATTGGGATGGACAACTTATCACCAGTCAACAATTATTGTTGGATCATTTTTTGCCATTGGCTTTTAAGGGATTGTACAGTATGGGGGTAGCACCAAAAGATGCAGAGCATTACTTAAAAATTATAGAAAAGAGGATTGCCACCCAAAACGGTTCACGATGGACGGTTCAAAGTTATAGAAAACTTAGAAAGGAGTTTAGGCTTTCGGATGCCCTGACCATATTAACGGCCAAAATGTATCAAGGTCAACAAAAAGGATATTCCATAGATGCCTGGCAATTGCCAAGGGGTGATGAATTTGTAATCGGCAAAAACGAGAGGAAGGTCCACCAGATTATGAGCGTTAGAACCATTACTGCCCAGGATAGTGATAGTTCGGAGTTGGTTTTGAAAATGATGCAGTGGAAAAATATTCACCATGTACCCATTCTTAATGAGGATTTGGATTTGGTTGGATTGTTGACTTGGACCGACCTCAAAGAGTATATGAAGCATCCGGACAAATTTGAAGGGCCTATAAAGGATATGATGAAAACGGAGCTGATTACTATAACCGAGGAGGAAAGTATGAAGAGGGCGAAGGCCTTAATGGAATCTAAAGGTATAAATTGTCTACCAGTGGTACATGGAAAGAAATTGGTAGGTATTGTTACAACCAAGGACTTATGACCACAATAGAAAACCAAATTGGCAAGAGCCGAACCATTGGTCATTTAAAAGGCAGCAGTGGTGGTCCTACCATGATATTCTTTGGGGGTATTCACGGCAACGAGCCTTCTGGAGAGAAGGCAATACAAGAAGTTTTCCTTGGTATAGAGGAAAATGAAATTTCTGTAAATGGCAACATCTATGGGATTCGTGGAAACGTTGCGGCACTTTTGGCCGGGAAAAGATTTTTGGACGGTGACCTAAACCGATTATGGACCGATGAAAAAATTGAAAAAATTAAGGCCAAAGCGGAAAATGAACTTCTTAACGAGGACAAGGAATTATTATCCATTCACCAAGTCTTATCGGATATCCTGAAAACAGAATCCGGACCTTTTTACTTTATAGATTTCCATACTACGTCCAGTAAGACCCTGCCGTTTATTACCATTAATGATGCCTTGATCAACAGGAAATTTTCAAAGCTTTTTCCTGTCCCTATAATTTTGGGGATTGAGGAGTATTTAGAAGGCCCCCTACTTAGTTATATCAACGAACAGGGCTACTTGGCCCTTGGTTTCGAATCCGGCCAGCATACGGAGCGGGAAGCGGTGGACAATAGTATAGCTTTTATGTGGTTGGCCCTCGTCTATGGTGGAGCACTTAAAAGAGCCGATGCTGAAGGGCTTGAAGGTAATTACCTTCTGCTTCAAAATTCGGCCCAAGAGAACGCCAATTTTTTTGAGATTATTTACAGACATCCTATTGTATCCGGGGACAAATTTCATATGCTGCCAGGATTTAAGAGTTTCGATGTCGTAAACAAAGGTAAAATATTGGCCGAACATAACGATAAAGCGGTATTGGCACTGCAAAAATCCAGCATTTTTATGCCTTTGTACCAAAGCCAAGGAGAGGATGGTTTTTTTTTGATTCGCAAGATACCTAAGTTGGCCTTGTGGATATCCGTCCTGTTGAGAAAAATTAGAATGCCCGCATTGTTGCCCATTTTACCAGGGGTTTCATGGGCAGATAAGAAAAAGGGCACTTTATTGGTGAATGAAAGAACTGCCAGATTTATGGCAAAACCTCTTTTCCACCTGCTGGGGTATAGAAATAGGCTCATCAATAAAAATGAAATCTTAATGACCAGTAGGGAGGCAAACGCCAAAAACGAGATGTATAGTGGCACATGGTGGTATCAAAATAAAAAATCCGTTTAAAATAGCCATGGTCAGCCATCTTAAACGGATTTAAAATTTTAATGATTTTTACTCTTGGGCCTGCCAAACATTGTTTTCTTCATTTACATCTGCCATAAGTTGGGATGGGTCCAATACAATGGCCTTAACGTTATTGAACTCCTTATCCAAGATAAAGTCGTAGTTGGAATAGGCCCAGGGCCAATCTTGCAATACGGTCCTTTTTAAATTAGCATATGGATTCTCTTTTTTGCCATACATCATACGCAAGGGAGCGTAAAATGTTTCTTGGGTACCATCATTGTATAGTACCAAAATGTCTATGGGCATAGGCATAAGACCAATTCGTTCCAAGCTTACCTTGGTTTTTTGTCCATCTGCCTCCACCGACTTAATACCGTAATCTATAGTGTTTGTCGTTTGGGTCCAATCTGTAAGGTACCAGTCCAACTCCATCCCGGAAACCTTTTCCGCTGTTCTTTTTATATCGTTTGGGGTAGGGTGTTTAAATTTAAAGTCCTGATAATATTTTCTCAGGGTCTCCATAAGCTTATCCTGGCCTATGATGTAGCCCAATTGTGATAGGAAGATAGCCCCTTTACTATAGGCGGCAACCCCATAGGCAAAATTTAGCGCATATCTATCAGCATGGGTGGTCTGGGGCTGTTCTTTACCTGAAGCCACCAAATTATAATAGCCTTGATAGGAATCGGCAAAAGGATTTTCCTTTTTTTGGTCCATGACCTGGTCCATACATAGACTGGAGATAAAGGTGGTAAAGCCTTCATCCATCCATTCGTGTTTGGACTCGTTGCTTGCCAACACATGCTGGAACCAGGAATGTCCCATTTCATGCACCATAACTCCTACTAGGCTTCCAAAATTTCTACCCCCGGTAATAAGGGTACTCATGGCGTATTCCATACCACCATCGCCTCCTTGTATTATCGAGTATTGTTCATAGGGATAATCGCCAATATTTTTATTGAAGAATTGCATGGCCTCGGCCGCTTTTGGCTGAAGCTTTTTCCAATTTTCTATAATTTCCTTATCGTTTTTATAGAAAAAATGGAGCATTGGCCCATTTTCTACCTTTAGGGTATTGTGAATGTAGTCTGGATCAGCAGCCCACATAAAATCGTGGACCATTGGTGCCTTAAAATGCCACGTAAGCGTTTTTCCCTTGGTCTTTTTTATTTTTGATCCAGGGGTTTCATAACCATGACCCATTTCTTCGGGATTCTGTAAATATCCAGTACCGCCTACCACATATTTCTTGTCCAAGGTAAGCTTAACATCAAAATCGCCCCATACTCCATGAAATTCACGGGCAATATAGGGATCGGCGTGCCAACCTTCAAAATCGTATTCCGCCAATTTCGGGTACCACTGGCTCATAGAGAGCGCTACCCCTTCACTGCTGTTTCTACCGCTTCGCCTTATTTGTATAGGTATTTGTCCATTGAAGGTCATTTCAAAGGTGGTTTTTCCTCCAGCGGGAATGGGTTTATTTAACTCCACTACCAAAATTGTTCCTTCTTCAACATAAGAAACGGCTTGGTTGTCCTGTGTCAGGGATGTAACTCTTAGATATCCTATTTCTTCAGGGCTAAGGCTTGAGATCCTACTTTTCCCGTCGGCCATCATTCTACCGTCCGGATCAGCAATACTTTGTAAACGCATGTCCATCTCGCTGCCAGGTTGAAAGGCATTAAAGAAAAGATGATAATACACTCTGCTTAGTTCATCCGGGGAGTTATTGGTATAGACCAATTTTTGGGTTCCGCTATATTGATATTTTTCAACATCCACGTTTACATCCATGGAATAATTCACGTTCTGTTGCCAATAGGAAGTATTGTTTTGAGCTTCCAATTTTGCTGTTAAGCTAATAATGGCAATCACTAAACCAAAAAAAAGTCCTTTGTTATGTCTCATACCTTACAATTTGTAAAATCTATTTTTTATAGTTCAAGGGCAGCCAAAGTTTTTCGGTTGTACCTTGAGTTTTCTTTATCCGTTACAGTTTTATTTTCCCTTTGGACACGGCATCTGCCATAATTAAGGAATTATATGCATTAACCATTTTACCTGATTTGGAGATTTTTTGAAAATCCATTGCCATAGAGGTATCACCAGCAACCACTACTTTCGATTTGGTGGTAAGTCCGGAATTTAACAATATTGCCTTTACTTGGGAAGCTGATAATTTTGGATAAAAAGATCTAACAAGGGCAGCAACTCCTGCAACAGCAGGCGCGGCCATGGAAGTACCTCCCTGAAAATCGTATTCATTGTTGGGCATTGTGGAATAGATATCGTCACCAGGGGCAAAAATATCTACGTTTATAAGACCATAATTGGAAAATGAGGCCACCATTTCGGAACCATATGTGCTTGTTAAAGCGCCTACGGTAATCACATTATCGGCCATTTCTGGCCCATTATTGATTTGGTCGTTGGGAAAATTTGGGTTATTGGGGTCATCAAGATCTTCTCCAGAATTTCCAGCGGCATGCACAAAAAGCACATCATGGTCCGCGGCGTATTTAATGGCGTCATAAACCCACACTGCATTGGGGGAGTAGGCTTTTCCAAAACTTCCATTAATAATTTTGGCTCCGTTGTCCACGGCATAACGTATTCCCAAAGCAATATCCTTATCGTATTCATCACCATTGGGTACAGCCCTGATACTCATAATTTCTACATTCTCCGCTACCCCATTGGCTCCAAGACCGTTATTTCTTTTTGCGGCAATAATACCGGCAACGTGGGTTCCATGACTTTCATCATCAACCCTGTTCTTAGGATTTCCATTACCGTAGTTCCTATCTTCAAAATTATAAGGATCATCACCTACCATTTTTCTGCCATCAAAATCTACATTTAGATTATAGTTAAGTTGATCTGAAAAATGTTTAATGCCATCTTTAAGTTCTGAAAGAACTTCTGGAATAGTATCCTTTATGCTTAACATTTGCATTAAAATACTTATATTTCTCTGCATGGTCTCATCTTCCGTTTTAATTTCGGTCAGGTCTTTTTTGGTATAGCTATCTTTCCCCAAAAGCTCCTTTACCTCATTATCCGCATTTTGGACTGCTTGCAATATTTGTTCGTACTGTCCTTTGTTTTGAAGGGCTTTTTGATAATCCTTGTCCAAGTTGCTTTTGGCCTTGGCCTGAAGGGAGGCATCCCCCAATTTTTTGCTTACAATTCTGGCCATTTCCAATTGCTCGTTGTAGGACTCCCCTAAAAAGTTGTACCCGTGTATATCATCTACATAACCATTATTGTCATCATCCTTGTTGTTTCCTGCAATTTCTCCCTTATTGACCCATAGTACGTCCACTAAATCCTCATGGGTAAGGTCCATTCCGGAATCCAGCACGGCCACAATTACTTTCTCCCCTTTTTTATTCCCGATTATTTCGGTGTAGGCCTTGTCTACGCTCATCCCTGGAATGGTATCGGTAAGCAGGTCCGTGTGTCCCCAATTCTTTTTTTGAGTCTCGGTTAATTCCGATATTTTTAGGGGTAGGGTATCAATATTTTCAATTGGGGTGGAAACTAGGGCAGTACTGCCACAGCCATAAAGTAAAATAGAGGCCGACACGGCCAAAATAGTTCTGTTCAATGTTAGTGTCATTTATTTATAGTGTTAGATTAAAATGTCTTATTAAATTGATTTCCAAGAAATTTTGCTTGAAAGCTTGCTGTGCAGCCATGGTCTGCCATGTATTGGAATTTATAATTGATCATATTATTCAAAAAGCTGGGCAAATGTATGTATTTCTTTTAAACGTATTCCCTTTTCCGTTGTCTGCAGTGTACAGATTTCGTTGTGGGCATCGTGTTCCAAAAACAGACAGTAATTGTCTTTAACGGCCTTTTCCAAAAAAAGCGATTTTTCTGCAAGTGTTAATAGTGGCCTTGTATCATAACCCATAACATATGGCAGTGGAATATGGCCTGCAGTAGGGAGTAGGTCAGCGGCAAAGACGAGAGTCTTGTCCTTGTACTGAATATGCGGTATCATTTGTTTTTCAGTATGTCCGTCCACAAACAAAATTCCAAAATCCAATGCTGATTTTTCCGTGAAAGGGTTTTGCGTTCTTTCAACAAATCGCAACTGTCCACTTTCCTGCATTGGCAATAAGTTTTCTGATAGGAAGGAGGCCTTTTCCCGGACATTGGGTTCCGTGGCCCATTGCCAATGGGCCTTGTTGGTCCAAAAAACGGCATTTTTAAAAGCGGGTTCATAACCGGTTCTATCCTTGTTCCATTGTATGCTTCCCCCACAATGGTCGAAATGTAAATGGGTCAGGAAAACATCTGTAATATCATCCCTGTGAAAGCCGTATTTTTTTAAGGATTTATCCAAAGAATGCTCTCCCCACCTATAGTAATACCCAAAAAATTTATCGGATTGTTTATTGCCCATCCCCGTATCAATTAGGGTAAGTCGATCGCCATTTTCGATTAATAGACATCTGGCGGCCATATCTATCATATTATTTGAATCTGCCGGATTGGTCCTATTCCATATAGATTTTGGTACCACACCGAACATGGCCCCTCCATCCAACTTAAAATTTCCAGATTCAATAGGGTATAATTTCATAGAAAACCTAGTGTAAAGAAGGTGCAAATTAACAAAAGCACTAGGGATATTTCTTGAAACTTGGTTTTATTAGTGGTTTTTTAACACTTTATCAGCAATTTATCATAGGCGTTTAGCTATTGAAGGTAAACAACACTTTCCTTGGGTTTTATAATGTCCTTGTAATGAAATGGTCGCTTTATGCCATTTTCATCGAGAATCAAAATGGGTAGGATGTCCTTATTTTTGGCACTGTGCTTAAACCAATTTCTGGTAGAGATTTCCTTTTCTGTTTTTTCGAACTTTTCTTCAAAATTGTTCGTGGTAATTTTGTAGGACCAAGGCACCATATCGGTTTTATTGGCAAACAAAGAAGAGGCATCCATATGATCCAATAGGTTTACACCTACCCCATTTTCAACTGGGGAGACAAGTACTATTCTGTTCGGGATATAAAAGGAGTTGTAGGCCAATTGTGCGGAAAGAAGATTAATTTCGCTATTGCCCGTTAGTGCTATAAAGGTATTTTTGTTTATAGCGTTCGCCTCCTCAAACGCGTCTTCCCTAAGACCATTTCCATAGATTGCTTTTACCCCTTGTGCATTGGCTTCGTTCACTAAATCCTTGTTGTAGTCTATGAGGATTACTTCGTTCTGTTCTGCCAGTTGCTTGGCGATGTATAGTCCCAAAGGATTTGCACCGAGTATCAGGTATCCATGTCTAGCGTCCTGTTTTACCAGTTCCCCGCGTTTTTTAAGCCAATTAGTGGTCCAAGTAAGGAACACTGGAACCGTTAGGGTAGTAGATATAGCCATAAATACCAAAATTGAAAAAATTTCCTGTGAAATAATGTTCATCTGTAGACCTATTCCGGCAATAATTATCTCCACTGCACCCCTTCCGTTCATACCGGTACCAATGGTGAACCCTTCCCGCCAACCATATCCGCTGGGTAAATAAAAAAGTGTGGTTCCTAAAATTTTTCCTACCACGGCACCTGTAATTACACATATCAAAAGGGCCAGGTCTGTCTGAAAGACATCCAAAGTAACATGAAAGCCGGCGGTTACAAAAAAAATGGGAGCTAGAAAACCTATGGAGATATCATGAAAGACTGCTGAAACGTCTTTGAGAATTTGCCTAGAAAACACACTATCCCTAATAAAGAGTCCGGCCATAAAACTTCCCAAAATACCATGTAATCCGGCAAGTTCGGCCAATTCGGAAAAACCCAACACCATCAGAATCAATATAGTAAAGAGAATTGTCCGGTTGGTTAGCTTGGTCTTTGTTAGTAATTTACCCAAAAGAGGAAACAAATAGATACCCATCAACACAGCAATGGAGAAAAATAGAATTGCTTTGCCTGCCACCCAGACCAGCCCTGCAGTATCAATACTTCCCGCTTCTACATAACCGATTATTCCGGCGAAAATGACCAGGGCCAAGGTGTCCGATATTAGGGCTCCCGCCATCAACACATAGGCTATTCGCGTATCCAAAAGTTTTAGGTCTACAAGGATTCTACTCTTGGTGGCCAAGGAAGTTACCCCAACAGCAATACCCACGAAAAGTCCGGCAATATTAGTACCCCCAAAATACAAAATGGTATAATAGCCCAAGACAAAAGGAACTACGAATCCACCAATGGCCGCAAGTAGGCCTGCCCATGAAGCTTTTCCCAGATCCTTAAAGTTGATTTCCATTCCGATATAGGCCATAAGGAAAAGTATTCCCACTTCAGCCAAAATGTTCAGGTCATCTGAAGTTTCCAGAACGGCCAACAATGCGGGACCCAAAATGATTCCAATTAAAAGCTCACCCAAAATGGAGGGGAAACCCATACGTTTGGCCAAAATCCCCCCAAGCCATGCTGCGGCTAATACCATCAAAAGGTTTACTATATTCAGTTCTACCATAGCAGTAAATTTTTGGTGGGGAAACCGATGATAAAATACCTAAAAATTGGTAAATCCCAAAGAAACCGGAAAAATTCTATTATTACTCCCAAAAGTGGGTGTTTTTACCATATTTTTGAAAGTGAATTGCCTATTTCAGAAAGGGAAAACTGGCATTTTTTAATGGGGAGACAAGGTTTTTTTACCTTAGACGGATTTTTTCTATATTAAAACTTATCTTGCTTCAAATTTTTTTATGGTAGAACTAGCGGGAATTATTGTTCTTGGAATCATTGCACAGTGGGTGGCATGGCGCTTCAAATTACCGGCCATTTTGCCCCTTATTCTTATAGGTTTATTGGTAGGACCAATATCTACTTTGTTTACAGAGGACGGCACCAAATTAATAAGACCTATTTGGAATAAAACCGAGGGTTTGTTTCTTGGGGAGAGCCTTTACCATTTTGTATCCCTTGCTATAGGAGTTATTTTATTTGAGGGTGGACTTACCCTGAAACGTTCTGAGGTAAAAAGAGTGGGCCCAGTTATCACCAAGTTGATTACCTTAGGTAGTGCAGTTACCTTTTTTTTAGCAGGTACCGCGGCGCATTTTATATTTGATTTGCCTTGGCAAATCTCCTTTTTGTTCTCAGCACTCATAATTGTTACAGGACCAACGGTAATTACCCCTATCCTTAGAAATATTCCTATGAAAAAAGATCTGTCTGCGGTTTTGAAATGGGAGGGTATTTTGATAGATCCAATAGGTGCCCTTGTAGCGGTATTGGTTTTTGAGTTTATCAGTATCGGGGAGGGTCAAGGATATACCCAAACCGGTCTTTTGGAGTTTGTAAAGGTGCTGTTATTGGGTTTCACCTTTGGTTTCTCATTTGCACATGCCTTGACCTTGGCTATTAAAAAGAATTACGTACCCCATTATTTGTTAAATGTGGTATCCTTGTCCGTAGTACTTTCGGTTTTTGTTATTTCCGAACTTTTTGCACATGAATCGGGGCTACTTGCCGTGGTGGTTATGGGGATGGTCATGGGAAATACCCAGCTGCCCAATATTAAGGAGCTGCTCTATTTTAAGGAGTCGCTCAGTATCCTTTTAATTTCTATGCTTTTCATTTTGCTTTCGGCAAGTATGAATTTACCTGAGCTGGAATTGTTGTATAGTTCCAAAACACTATTGCTCTTTGCTATTGTAGTTTTTGTGGTAAGACCTTTGGGGGTGTTTTTGAGCACTACGGGTTCCAAGCTTAATTTTAGGGAAAAGCTGTTTATAAGTTGGGTCGGACCTCGAGGGATCGTTGCTGCAGGGATTGCCTCATTATTTGGTTCCAAATTAATTCTAAGAGGAGAACCTGGAGCGGAATATATTACGCCATTGGTCTTTATGATCGTTTTGGGAACCGTACTCCTCAATGCATCCACCGCAAGGTTCATGGCCAAATTACTTGGGGTATTTCTGGAAAAGTCCGAAGGGATTCTCATTATTGGTGCTTCCAAGGTACCCCGACTCATAGCCAGCTATCTTAAGAAGAATAATAGGCACGTGGTATTGATAGATAATAACCAAAACAATATAGAAAAGGCCAAAAACCTTGGTCTGGAGGCCTTTGTAGCCAACATCTATTCCGATGCCTTGACGGACAATATTGAATTGAACGATGTAGGTTATTTAATGGCTTTGACGGGTAATTCGGACATCAACGAATACGCCATAGAAACCTTCAAGAAAGAATTTGGGGAACAGGGTTCATTTAGACTAGTAAATTCAGATGAGATGAGCGACCCTGAAAATAGTCCTCCTGAAGGTCTATTTTCACATACTGATGATTTTATCACCTTGACGGAGGCCGCTAGAAGTAATCCGGTAATTCATGAAATAGAATTAAAAGGCAAGGAACATTATGAGGGCCTTATAGAAATTACCAAGGCAGATAAGGATATTGTTCCAATTTTTATAAAGACCTTGGACGGAGACTTGAAAATTATTTCTTCCTTTAGCAAAAATTTTGAAGATATTAATGAAGGGTGTAAGTTGGTGTACCTGGGAAAGTTGTTGGAGGCTGACAAGCAAGATAAGCAACAGAAAAATTAGGTGTCTGGGATAATAGTTTGAGGTCTTGCGAAAATAGTTCTTCCATGAATAATAGTTAAATAGTACCTATAGAAAGAATACTTTAAGTTATAATTTAATCCATCTGTATTGAATCCACTTCTAGTTTTAGCGATCATTTCCATTTATTTTATTTTGTTAATGACCATTTCGTATTTCACTTCAAGAAATAGAAGTGACGAGTCTTATTTTACAGGTGACCGGCAGTCGCCCTGGTTTTTGGTGGCCTTTGGAATGGTGGGTGCCGGACTTTCGGGGGTAACCTTTGTATCCCTTCCCGGAATGGTAGGCAATAACAATTTCTATTTCTATCAATTTATTCTGGGGAATGTTGTGGGCTATCTCTTCATTACCTTTGTCCTGATTCCTTTGTACTACAGATTAAGGCTGGTATCCATTTATGGCTATTTGGATCAGCGTTATGGAGTAAAAACCTATAAGACAGGGTCATTGTTCTTTTTGGTTTCACAATCCTTTGGAGCGGCACTGAGGCTATTATTGGCCTCAAAAATTCTTCAATTTGCGTTATTTGATAAGTTGAATATTCCGTTTCCCATAACGGTAATCATCATCTTACTGTTGGTTTGGTTGTATACCAATAAGTCGGGAATAAAGACCATTGTTTGGACAGATACCTTGCAGACGACCTTCTTGGTCCTAGGCGCAGTAATTACGATTTATACCATCACCTCGTCCTTAAATCTGTCGTTTTCTGGGGCTATTCAAGAAGTTACGCAGCATAAGTATTTTGAAGTCTTTAATTGGGAAAATAAATCGAGCAATAATTTTTTCAAACAGTTTATTGCCGGTATTCTTGTGGCCATCGCTATGATAGGATTGGATCAGAACATGATGCAAAAAACATTGACCTGTAAGAATCAATGGGACGCACAAAAGAATACTTTGACCTACAGTTTAATTTTGGCCATAACCCAATTCTTGTTTTTGGGACTGGGAATCCTATTATATATTTATGCAGAGAATAATGGAATTGCCTTGTCCATGGGAGAAAACGGGGCACTTTTGGATACCGATAACCTGTTTCCCGATCTGGCTTTGAACCATCTTGGCGTTTTTGCAGGGATCAGTTTTTTGTTGGGAATCATTGCGGCATCATTTTCCAGTGTAGATTCCTCCCTGACCGCCCTAACCACTTCTTTTACCTATGATTTTCTGGATATTTCACATAAATCCAGTGCTGATAAAAAAAGACTTAAGAACTGGGTGCTAGTTGGTTTTTCGGCTGTATTATTTCTAATAATTATGCTATTTGCAAACAGTAAGGGAGATGTGGTTTCACTTATTTTCAAAGTAGCCGGGTATACTTATGGCCCGCTACTTGGCCTTTATATGTTGGGGATGTTTACCAAGATTGCCGTAAAGGACAAATGGGTACCCCTCATTTGTGTGATGGCTCCAGTTCTTACCTATTTATTGAGTGTCTTCTTTGCCCAAAACTATAATTTTGACTTTGGATTTATCAATATTGCGGTCAATGCCGGGCTAACTATTTTAGGATTGTTATTGGTAAAACGAAAGGAGGAAATCGCATGATTGTCATAGCCTATTATGAAGGGATATTGCAAACTATTTTGGGGTACTGCCCCAGGATGTTATAACCCCTATTTTATTCCTATTAGGTTTAATCGTTCAATTTAAGAACCGCCATAAATGCTTGCTGGGGTATTTCTACGTTTCCAACCTGGCGCATACGTTTTTTACCCTTCTTTTGTTTTTCCAACAATTTGCGCTTTCGTGAGATATCACCTCCATAACATTTGGCGGTTACATCTTTTCTCAGTGCCTTAATGGTTTCCCTGGAAATTATCTTGGCCCCTATTGCGGCTTGGATGGGAATATCAAATTGTTGCCTTGGGATCAGTTCGCGCAGTTTCTCGCACATTTTTTTTCCAATATTGGCTGCGTTGTCTGCATGTATTAAGGCGGACAAGGCATCCACAGGTTGAGCGTTGAGCAATATGTCTACTCTTACCAACTTGGAGGTGCGCATACCAATAGGGGTATAATCGAAGGAGGCATATCCTTTGGAAACCGTTTTTAACCTATCATAAAAATCGAATACAATTTCTGCCAAGGGCATATCAAAATTTAATTCCACTCTTTCCGTGGTCAAATAGGTCTGGTTGGTAATCTGCCCTCTCTTATCAATACATAAGGACATAACATTCCCAACAAAATCGGCTTTGGTAATAATCGTTGCCTTAATGTACGGTTCCTCTACGTGATCCAAGGTTGATGGATCCGGTAGATCCGATGGATTATTGACTATAATGGGCACTTCTGGATTCTTACGGGTAAAGGCATGGTAGCTAACGTTAGGTACGGTGGTGATCACTGTCATATCAAACTCCCGCTCCAAACGTTCTTGGATGATCTCCATGTGCAGCATTCCCAAGAAACCACAGCGAAAACCAAACCCAAGGGCTGCACTGCTTTCGGGTGTAAATACCAAAGAAGCGTCATTTAACTGCAATTTTTCCATGGAGGATCGCAGTTCTTCATAATCTTCCGTATCTACAGGATAGATCCCGGCAAATACCATGGGCTTAACATCTTCAAAACCCCCAATAGGATTCTTCGTAGGGCTGGCAGCATCTGTAATGGTGTCCCCTACTTTTACTTCCCTGGCATCTTTTATACCAGTAATGAGATAGCCAACATCTCCGGCCTTTATACTTTGTTTGGGGTGCTGTACCAGTTTTAGGGTACCCACCTCATCAGCGTAATAGTTTTTGTCGGTAGCTACAAATTTTATTTTTTGACCCTTTTTTATTTCCCCGTTAATAACCCTGAAATAGGTTTCTACCCCCCTGAAAGGATTGTACACGGAATCGAATACCAAAGCTTGTAGGGATTCATCCAGATTACCCTTAGGAGCAGGAATACGTTCTATAATGGCAGTCAAAATTTCTTGGATCCCTAATCCCGTTTTGGCACTTGCAGGGATAACGTCTTCTGGTTTACAACCCAATAAATCAACAATATCATCGGTAACCTCTTCCGGGTTGGCACTGGGCAGGTCTACTTTGTTCAATACTGGTATAATCTCCAGATCGTTCTCCAACGCCAAATAAAGATTTGAAATCGTCTGTGCCTGTATGCTCTGTGCCGCGTCTACTACCAATAAGGCACCCTCACAGGCAGCTATGGAACGCGATACTTCATAGGAAAAATCCACGTGTCCCGGGGTATCTATAAGATTGAGTACATATTTTTCGCCCTCATACTCGTAATCCATTTGAATCGCATGGCTCTTAATGGTAATTCCACGTTCGCGTTCAAGATCCATACTATCCAATAGTTGGTCCTGTTTTTCTCGTTCCGTTACCGAACCAGTAAAGTCTAACAACCTATCGGCTAAAGTACTCTTGCCGTGATCAATATGCGCAATTATGCAGAAATTCCTAATGTTTTTCATCTATGCTTAGATTTACTTGAACTGAATTTAACCTTGGCGTATTTTTTTCACTTAAAGGCTTTTCAGTATTCCTTTTCCCATGATCGGCATTTTATTTAATGCTAATGCAAATCAAACCAAATGCAAAGATAGGCTTTATCCACGATTATCAATGTAAAAATCTCTGGGGCCGATTATAGCTAAAAGGATATTACGAAAATTATAAACAGAAGGAGTATTTAAATTGTGCAGAATTTTAAATTGCGGTTTTTTACTACAAAAATCAAAGAAAATATTGCTAGTAGTTAAGAAAAAGTTAACTTTAAAAATTTTTATAACGGATATGCCACTGTTTGTGACAATGTTAAAGGTTTCGACCCTATTCTTTCTCCTACTTTGCATCCCTATGATGGGGCAAGACTACAAAGTTTCAGGCCATGTTAAGCAAACGGATGGTGCCGAGGTAGCCTTTGCAAATATACTGCTTTATAAGGTATCCGATACCAGTTTTTTTAAAGGTTCCGCATCTGATGAAAAAGGTTTCTTTTTTTTCAATAATATAATCAGTAATCAATACTTGATACGCGCCAGTTATATAGGGAGCAATTCCGACTATAAATTGGTAGAGGTAAATTCCGATTTGGACATAGGCCTACTCTATATAGATGACAAAGGCCTGGAATTGAATGAGGTAGTCGTAGTCTCCCAAAAACCAACATTGGAACAAAAGGTAGATCGCTTGGTCTTTAATATTGAGAACACAGCGCTTTCAGATTCAGACTTATGGGATGTTCTCAAGAGAACTCCTACCGTTTTTGTAATGAACGATGAGATTAAGGTGAAAGGGGAGAGCGGGGTCCAAATAATGATCAACGATAAGAAAGTGAATCTTCCACCAGAGGATATACTAAACCTTTTAAGTGGTACTTCGGCAAAAGGAGTCCAATCTATCGAGGTAATTACAACACCACCGGCGAAATATGATGCCGAAGGTGGCACCTTGATCAACATTAAAATGAAAAAGAATTTAATTGCTGGTTATAACGGTGCCGTATATAATAAATATAGTCAAGCCGTATTTCCACGTCAAATGTTTGGTACTAGTCACTTTTTTAAAAGTAGGCAATTGGAAGCTTCCTTTAATTATAGTTATACACAAAACAAGATTTTAACCAATTATACGGATATCACCAATTTTATTGAGGATGGCCAAATTAGGGATACCTGGATTTCAGATCTTGAGGTCATCTATAGAAGTAAAAAGCACAATACCAGTGCCTTTTTAGATTATGCTTTTGACGAGAATAATACTATCAGTTTTTCTTCCATTGCCACCTTAACACCCTCTTATTTGACGAGGGATTTATCCGACACGCAAATACTGGACGCCAATGATGGCAGTACCTCTGGTTTTTATACCTTGAATAATGGCAAATTTGAATCGATCAACGCGGCCTTTTATTTGGATTATAAACACAATTTTAATGACCAAGGCTCCAATTTAGCGGCGAATTTACATTACACCCATTATGATTATGATAAAAATCAGGATTTGGAAACCGATTTTTACGATGGTAACAGAGCCATTGTTGGAGAGAACAATTTTGGCACTTATAATCAGCAGCATACCCATTTATACAGTGCACAGGCAGATTTTATCTCTCCTGTCGGGAAGAGAGCCAATTTTGAATCAGGAATAAAGTATGCATTAATAGATTCTGAAAGTTATATTGCCCAAGAGGGATTTGACCGGGATCAGGAAGGCATAGAATCTACACAGGAGGGAACATTTTTTTACGACGAAGCAATTGTTGCGGGCTACGCCAGTTTTGATGCAAAATGGAATAATTGGACTTTAAAATCTGGGCTGAGAGCGGAGTATACAGATACAGAAGGGGATTTTAGTTTAAGCACGGACAAGATTAAAAATCACTATTTGGAATTGTTCCCTACCCTATTTTTACAATTTAACCCCAATGTAAAACATAGATTTGGTGCCAGTTATAAAAGAAGTATCATTAGGCCCAGCTACAATAAGATTAATCCTTTTCAGGTATTTCAAAGTAATAATTCCGTGGTAGAGGGCAATGTAAATCTTCAGCCGTCCTTTAAGAATTCGGTGATTTTATCCTATACCTATGATAGGGATTACACCTTGGAGCTTTTTTATCGGTATCATAGGAATATTATGCGTTTGTTGACCTTTCAGGACAATGAAAGCAATATACTGAGATTTATTACGGATAATGTTGATAGGGAATTGGCCTACGGTCTGGATTTTATTTATAGGAAGGAGATATCCAATTTCTGGGACACTTATTTTCTATCTTCCTACTACTATGGAGCGGAGCGTTTTACCGATATTCTATCGCAAGAAAGCTTAGACCAGGGCCAGTGGACGCTTTTAATTCAATTAAATAATAATTTTACCCTGCTGGAAGACCGTTCTTTAACGGCCAGCCTTAATTACAGCTACGTTTCTCCTATCGTTATTGGGAATTCCAGACAGGAGTACTACAATGAATGGGGAATTTCCTTGAAAAAGAATATTTGGGGTAAAAAAGGTACCATAACTATGGGCCTTACCGATGTTCTTAAGCAGTTTAAACTAACAAACACCCGTAAGTACGGAAACCAGGACAATACATCTATCTATAAACCGGACGGGAGGGTATTTTCACTTGGATTTAGGTACAACTTTGGCAACATGAAGATTAGGGACAACTACAAATCCAAAGATACGGATGAAAGGGACAGGCTCTAAAAACCGCCCAACAAGGCCCCACAAACCCCTAGGCTGACCAGCATATAAACTCCCGCCAAAATAAATAATATTTTAGAAGCCTTTTTCTTATGCTTGGACCGTAATATTAAGCCGATCAGCAATAAAAGAATGGCAGGACCGAACATAATCAAAAAAAGGATTACCACCAGTCCGTCAAGGTTACCTACTTCTAGAGGAAGGGATATAATATGCATAGCTAAAATTGAAGATTAAATATACCAAAAATTGGATTGGGCATTGAAATGTTATAAATAGTTTCCTTCCGATGTCCTCAGGGCTTGCCCTGAGGTGATTGGCTATAGAGGTCCATATAGTTGTAAAAGTGAATAAATATATAGGAATGGATCAATGTTGGTGGTCCACTTCCGCTTTTAGTTCGTTTAGACGTTGTATTTTATCGTCCCGGTAGAAGAGGTTCATGGTTTCGAAGGGAATAATTTTATAATCTTTGTTAACGATGTGTACGCAAGACTTTTTAATGGCCCGAACGTCAAAATTATAGGCATCTATAAATTGCATGATAATAATTCTGAATAAATTGTCGTAGCCCATATTGGGGGCATCGATTTCGGGAAGACAGCACATGATGGATTTTAAATTTTCCGAAGCTTTTTCAACCGAGTTTCCTGTGCTGAAAAGCTGTATCATTTTTCCGTGTAGCTGTTCGTCCTGTTCATAGATAATGGTATTCTTACCACTATTTAGCAGGTCGTCCGGATTTATAAATCTTGTCAAAGGTGTTACCTCTTCCCCAATCTTTAGGGCATATCCCATGACCAGGGCATCGGGGTTACAGGGAACCGGAATTAGATCGTCCGACTCAAAAATTGGGGATTGTTCCAATATTTTGCGTCTAACCTCGGTAAGGGTAATCCTATTTTCATCGACCTGAAAATTTTCCAGCCTTCCCGCAATTTGGGTAGGCTGAAATGTAACTCCCCGTACGCATTTTTGTTTCAGTGCAAAATCAATTGTGGAGCCCATTTCATGGTCGTTCAAACCTTTCTGCAAGGTAACCACCAAGGTGGTGGACAGGTTAAGTGCATTTAGATGTTCAAGAGCCTTTAGTCTGGTCTGTTTTAAATCGGCACCGCGGAGCGTTCTTAGAACTTTATCGTCCAAAGAGTCGAACTGTAGATAAATTTCAAAGTCCGGAGCGTAAGTGGCCAGCCTTTTCGCGAAGGCAAAATCCTTGGCAATTTCAATACCGTTTGTATTTACCATAAGATGCCTAATGGGTAACGACTTGGCATAATCCAATATTTCGAAAAATTGTGGATGTATGGTAGGTTCACCGCCGCTGATCTGCACCACATCGGGCTCACCTTCGTTTTTTACAATAACATCCAACATCTTTTTTATTTCTTCCAGTGTCCTATGTCTTCCGTAGTGTGGCGAAGAGGACGCATAGCAGGTAGGGCAGCTAAGATTGCAGCGGTCTGTAACTTCTACGACGGTTAGGCAGGAATGTTGTTCATGGTCGGGGCACAGTCCGCAATCATAAGGACAACCATAATGGGTTTTGGTGTTAAAGGTCTTTGGGTATTCGGAAGCCTTGTTGTAGTTCCGTATATTTTTGTAATACGCAATATCATCGGCAATGATTACCTTCGATTTTCCATGCTCCCTGCAATTTTTGAGCATATATACCTTTTCATCCTCAAAGACAATCTTGGCATCTACCCGCCTTAGACATTCGGGGCAAAGACTTAGGGTAAAATCATAGTAGGTATAGCTTCTTTCGGGCATAATTAAGGGCTTCTCCAATGGATTTATAATAATATAACAAACAAAGTAAACATAAATATTGAATGCTGCTCAGGCCTAAGAGAAAATAGGTATTCGGTTTTAAAAATTCTATTATAAACCTAAACATAAAGTAGCTGATCATAAAAATTTTAAAATAGCTACCATCTTTAAGGTAAAAAGTGGACTTTTGAAGCTGTTTTAGAACGAAGAACAGGCCTATTAAAAAAATTATTTCATAAAGAGCAATCGGATGTCTGGATAGTCCGTCACCTAAATCCATACCAAAATAAAAAGTAGTTTCCTTCCCAAATGTAAACTCCCTTGTTCCTGTTAAAAAGCATCCGAGCCTACCTATGGCGATACCTAGAATTATGGGCAAGGTAAACAGATCGCCCGAAGACTGCTTTTCCCCGATCATTTTTTTTACCAGCTCCACACCCAATAACCCACCAAAGAGTCCGCCCATTATGGTTTTGTTATTCAGGACCGATATAATGCCTTGGGAGTAGTGAAGGGGCGGATTTTCTAAAAAGGCCATAAATCTTGAAAAGAATAAGGCCCCAAAAACGGCACCTATAATAATGGACAAACGGTTATTGGTGGAAATGGTATCAGTTGTGTGTTTTCTTAAATAGACATAATATTGAAACCCGACAAAAAAGGCCAGATATTCAAGTACTAAATGTACATTGACCTTTATGCCAAACAAAATTGGCTCGCACGGCAGGGAAATAAGAAGTAACATAGGTGCTAATTTACTTTATATTTAAATGTCCCTTTGGAATATTCCGTTCAGACCAATTTTATAACAGAGCTGCTTGGCTTTGGTTGTAGCACTTAAATTCTATATACTTATGGGAAACCCACTAGTTCAAAAGCAAAAATATGGACTGGATTGATTATTATTTGGGGTAATAACCAGGTTTTTATTTATTCTTATCCCCTGAAATTTAGGATTATAGAATTTTTCAGTAATTTTGCAGTCCCAAAATTTAAAGGATATCAATTGTGCCTAAAATAGGAGACATTCAATTACCGGATTTCCCGTTGTTGCTTGCACCAATGGAAGATGTTAGTGACCCACCCTTTCGTGCCTTGTGCAAGGAACAGGGAGCTGATGTGGTATATACCGAATTTATTTCCTCGGAAGGACTTATCCGTGACGCTGCCAAAAGTGTCATGAAATTGGATATTTACGAAAAGGAACGGCCGGTGGGGATACAGATATTTGGGGCTAATCTGGATTCCATGCTCCAATCTGTGGAGATAGTGGAGAAGTCGGGTCCGGATATTATCGATATCAACTTTGGTTGTCCTGTAAAAAAAGTGGTCTGTAAAGGTGCCGGGGCGGGAATCCTAAAGGATATCGACCTAATGGTATCCTTGACCAAGGCTATGGTAGAACATACCCAATTACCGGTTACGGTAAAGACGCGTTTGGGATGGGATTCCGATTCCATCAAAATAGTTGAGGTTGCGGAACGTCTACAAGATGTAGGTTGCAAGGCCATTTCCATTCACGGCAGAACCCGCGTGCAGATGTATAAGGGAGAGGCCGATTGGAGACCTATAGCGGAGGTAAAGAACAACCAGCGTATGCATATTCCGGTTTTTGGAAATGGTGATGTGGACAGCCCTGAAATGGCTATGAAAATGAGGGACGAATATGGCCTGGACGGTGCCATGATTGGTAGGGCCAGTATAGGCTATCCATGGTTTTTTAAAGAAGTGAAGCACTATTTTAAAACAGGGACCCATGCCGCTCCACCAACCATGGAGGAGCGCGTAAATGCCGCCCGTCGTCATTTACAAATGGCCATAGATTGGAAAGGGGAACAATTGGGTGTTTTTGAAACCCGTAGGCACTATACCAATTATTTCAAGGGAATACCCAATTTTAAAGAGTACCGTATGAAGATGGTTACCAGTGACCATTCGGTAGATGTTTTTGAGGCTTTTGACGAGGTAATGGAAAAATTCGGGGATTTCGAATTTGTCGGCTAGTGTGCTATTAATTTTTTATTGATCCTACTGCTGGCGATCAGGGAGGCAATTATGCCCAAGACAATTATGGTGGCCAATACAATCAAAACATTGATCAAGCTGTATTCCACTGGGTAGGATAGGCTAGGAGTTATTTTTAGCCATCCAAAGGCTAATTGGGACCATATCAATATGGAACCCAAAAACACGCCGATCAGGCCGCCCAATCCTGTTACCAATAGGCCCTGCACAAAGTAAATTTTTCGAAGCGCCTTAATGGTCGTACCTAAATTATACAAGGTCTTGGAATTCTGTTGTTTGTCCAGAATCATCATGATGATGGCACCCACCACATTAAAAAGGGCAATAATTAGCACTAGTGTAAAAATAAGATAGGTGGCCAAGTTCTCCGTATTCAACATTCTGTGCAGGGTACTGTTCAATTCCCTACGGTCCTTTAAAACCACTTGACCTGGAAAAATAGCTTCAATTTGTTGCCTCAGATCAGCAATATTGGAGCCTTCCTTCAATTTAAAGTTTATACCGGAAATCTGGGTACTGTCCTTTTCCAAAAGGGCCTGTACCATGGGCAGATCGGCAAAAATATATTTTCTATCCAATTCCTCTTCAATTTGGTAGATACCACTGATGACCAAGTTGGTTTCATTATAACTGTCCTTTAGCAAGCGTTGGCCCAAGAGGCCCTTTCCTGGTTTTGGGACACGAATGACCAACGGACTCCGAAAATTGTTGATGCTTAATCCCAATAGATTAACGATTCCCTGTCCGGCAACCCCTTGTAGGCCATTTATGGCCCAATCCCCATAAAAGTATAGGCTACTATCTATGGGTGTAGTTTTTAAAAAGGTAGAATCAATTCCTTTTATATAGGCAATATGGGCTTTTTGGTCATGGGTCAGGTATACCTTTTCTTCAATTTCCTTGGAATAGGCTACTATGTCCTGCAGTTTTTGAAGTGCTTGGTCCTGAGATTCCGATACGCTAAAGAATTTGCCAGTTAGCGGAAGTGCCTTAAGATCAGGGTCCACCATATTGGTATAGGAAAGGCTAAATGTTTTTAGTCCAGCGAAACCGGAAAGCACAATAAAGAGCGCTGCCGATCCAATAACGATGACTAGAAAGGTTATAAAATTGATAATGTTTACCGCATTTTGGCTACTCTTGGAACGTAAGTACCGCTTTGCTATGTATAAAGGGAAGTTCAACCTTATGATTTTTTCCTTTTTTCCAATAGATCAGGATTCTTAACAGGGTTTTCTTCGCCCTTAAGCGATTTTTCAATACCATCTATATATTCCAAGGAATCGTCCAGGAAGAACAAAAGTTCGGGAACCCGTCTTAACTGATGTCTAGTACGCTGGGCCAGTTCGTGCCTAATCATAGGCTGATTGGATTTAATTCCGTCCATTAATTCCTTACCCTTGGTGGCAGGAAAAATGCTCACATATATTTTGGCGATGGATAGGTCTGAGGTGACCGACACTTTGGATACCGAAATTAGCGTACCTTTTAGTCCGCCATCGGTAGCAGCTCGTTGTAAAATATCAGCGATATCCTTTTGTATAACCCCGCCTATTTTCTTCTGTCTTTGTGTCTCCATGGCACAAAAATACGATATATTTATAAAGATTCTATGATTGGTTACGGAATAGCCTTAGATATAGCGGAATGTGGTATTTTTGATAGAAAGGAGCTAAGACCATTAAGGAAGCCAATGAATATGGGATCATATAATTAGGTTGAATATGAAGAAAATTGAACATTTGGGCATAGCGGTACAGGATTTGGAGGCTTCCAATGCCCTGTTTGAAAAATTATTGGGAGTGCCCCATTATAAAATTGAGGAAGTAGCATCGGAAGGGGTAAAGACTTCCTTTTTTAAGGCAGGTCCCAATAAGATTGAGTTATTGCAGGCCATGGATGACAATAGCCCTGTTGCAAAATTTTTGGAGAAACGAGGAGAGGGGATACACCATATTGCCTTTGCGGTGGATGATATTGTGGCCGAATTAGAACGCCTGACCCAAGAAGGATTTACGGTCTTAAATAAAATTCCCAAGAAGGGTGCGGACAATAAATTGGTGGCCTTTTTACATCCTAAGGGCACCAATGGGGTGCTGATAGAGCTTTGCCAGGAAGATTCCTCTGCAACTGCCCACGGTGGAGAAGAATGATATTTGCCGGGCCAGGGGTTACCTAAGTCCAATTAAGCTTGTAATTTTGTTTGCAGCGTTGAAAAATAAATAGTAATATTGCACCCGCCTGCGGTTGGCAGGTCCGCAATTTGCGGTTCCCTATTGCTTTTTCAGATAAGCGTATTTGAAGGTAGAAGCAAAAAAGGAAATGGTCCTATAGCTCAGTTGGTTAGAGCACCTGACTCATAATCAGGTGGTCCCTGGTTCGAGCCCAGGTGGGACCACAACGTGGTAACAAAAAGTCTTAGTGAAAGCTAGGACTTTTTTTGTGGAACAAAACCTGGGCGAGAAGTCTATGGATCAAGTCCAAAACCTGGGTTTTTCATTTCCGGGGAGTAAGCTTGTCTTGCCCTAGATTTTTTGGAGCTTTACTAAAATTTGTGGCTACTTATATTAACCACCTCAAGAGACCTGTAAATATCATTTAAATAAAAACCCCACGATTCCCCAATTTATTATGGTCCATATTATGAGGCCTTTTTTGACGTGCGACTATTAAGCAATAAACAAGTACCTCAATTTTATTTTTTAGGTTGTTTTTCATGAATTAAAATTCTATTGAACCTATCTAAATTTAATATGTATATTTAAAAGTGAAATTTTTCTGGATTATCGCAGCCCCAGCCACCCTATAAACTGAAAGCTGGTTTATATTTCTTGGGAAATATAGCTCCTACGGCATGAGGATTTCAAATGGGTGGAAAAAATAAATTAGTAACCGTTATTCAATATCCAAATGAACATAAATTTCAACTTAAGTTCTTCATTTAAATGCAAATTAACCGCCTTTTTTTTAGTACTCTTTATTGTAGGATGTAAAGAAAAACAGGAATCTAAATCAATACAAGGGTCTGAAGATTTTGGGATCACCCAAAAACAGGGATTATACCAAAGCAGGGAATTTACCAAACCTTCCGGTTTCCCATCGGGTATTGAAGGTCCTGCAGTAGACGCCAACGGAATCTTATATGCCGTTAATTTTGAAAAACCAGGAACCATAGGACAGGTAGATCCCCAAGGAACGGCCTCCTTATTTGTGAATTTGCCCGAAGGCAGTATAGGTAATGGCATACGTTTCAATAGCAAGGGAGATATGTTCATAGCGGATTATACCAAGCACAATATTTTAGAGGTAGATATGGACACCAAGGAGATCAGTGTTTTTGCCCATAATGAGGATATGAACCAGCCCAATGATATTGCAATAATGGACAACGATATTCTTTTTGCCAGTGATCCTGACTGGAAAAATTCCAAAGGACAGATCTGGAGAATCGATACCGGGGGAAAAATAACCCTTTTGGAAGGAGATATGGGAACTACCAATGGTATAGAGGTTAGCCCGGACAACAAAATACTTTATGTTAACGAATCGGTTCAGCGTAATGTTTGGGCCTATGATCTTTCTCCAATGGGTGAAATAAGCAATAAGCGCCTGCTTATTAAATTTGAAGATTTTGGTATGGATGGTATGCGTACAGACATCAAGGGAAATCTATACATAACCCGTCATGGCAAGGGCACTGTGGTTAAAGTTTCGCCTCAAGGCAAAATTTTAAAGGAAATTGAATTAAAGGGTAAAACTCCCTCCAATATAGCGTTTGGCGGAAACAATGGTACAACGGCCTTTATTACGCTTCAGGACAATGGTAATATTGAAAGCTTCGATACAGAACATCCTGGAAGGGAATTTTTAATGAATAAATAGTTTTAAATATTTAAATCCAAAATTAATGCATTTGATTTAAGATAATGTTGGGTGTACTTTGTGCACTTAATAATTTTCGCGGCCTAGATGGGTCAGTACAATTATATGGACTAATATTTCAAGATGGCGAAAATTTCCTATATTCATGATGTGGACGAAAGATAATTTTAAATAAAGCATTTCAAAGTTTTACGGGAGTCATTGGGCAATCAATTTAGATAATAATATAAGTCTTTGAAAAGGACAGGTATTGGCTACCTAATTGCTACTAAAAATCAATTTTTAACACTAAATATATAATCATAATTTTAATAGTCATGGAAAACAAAACAACAAGAAGAGCATCTTTTAAGAAACTAGGAATGGGAGTGGCAGCTATGTTTGGCCTAGGTGCCGCTGCCAAGGCAATGGACGGTGAATCAAAAGCAAAAAAAGAAGTCGTGGGAGACATTGTCATGGATCAGGACATTCCATTATTTTCTGGAGGTGTAAAACACGGGAATACCCTTTATATTGCTGGTAAAGGTGCGCATGTGGAACCATATGAAATCAAGGCGCATACCGAAATTGTTTTGCAAGAATTGGAAAAGGAACTGAAAAAACATGGTTCTTCTATGGAAAAAGTGCTAAAAGTGAATGTGTATTTGGCAGATTTGGCAGATTACAAAGGGATGAACGAAGTATTCAGGGGCCGTTTTGGACCAAACCCTCCGGTTAGGACCACCGTGGCCACCTATGGGGGAGTACCAGGAAATTCATTGGTGGAAATGGACTGTATAGCTGCCTTGGATTAGCAATATGGTTACTAGAAGAAAATTATTAAAGAGTTTATCGGCCTTACCTATTGTGGGTGGTTTAATGGGAACTGGAGTTTTGTCCGCAAGTACAATGGGCAAACCTCTAGTAAATCCAATTGCACTAGATCTATTTAAGGAACTTGGAGTTACCCCTGTTATTAACGCAAATGTAACTATGACTTTTTTGTCGGGCTCTTTGATGAGGCCGGAAGTCATGGATGCCATTAATTCTACTGCGCATGATTTTGCGAATATGCACGAATTGCAGGATAAGATAGGGGACAAGATTGCCGAAATGTTGCAATGTGAAGCTGCTATGGTCACTTCCGGTGCCGCCTGCGCAATGGTTTTAGGTACAGCAGCCGCGATAACGGGTACAGATGAGAACAAGATTAAGCTATTGCCCAATCTTCCAGGTCCCCGTCCAGAGGTGATTATGCAGAAAAGCCATAGGTATGTATTTGATCAGGCCATAACCACTACAGGAGCTGTTATTGTTGAAGTTGAGGGTCCAGGAGAAATGCAACAAGCTATTAATAGCAATACCGCAATGGCCTTATTCTTCAATGCGGCCGGTAAATCCAGTATTTCGCATGAAGAGTTTGTAGCCATTGCCAAACGTAATAATATCCCATCTTTTATAGATGCAGCGGCAGACGTTCCCCCGGTAGGGAATCTTTTTAAATATCAAAAGATGGGATTTGATTTGGTTACTTTTTCTGGTGGTAAAATGATCAGAGGACCACAAAGTACAGGATTGTTATTTGGAAGAAAAGATCTGATCGAGGCGGCCAAATTGAATCATAGTCCACATGAAGCCCCCATTGGTAGGCCGATGAAAGTGAATAAGGAGGAAATGTTCGGCATGTATGTAGCCTTAAAATCGTACTTGGAAAGAGACCATGAGGCAGAGTGGCAAGACTGGTTAAATCGAATAGAACGTATAAAATTGAAGTTGGAAACCATATCTAGCGTAAAAGGGGAAACCCATATTAGTCCTGGGCCGGCAAATGCTTTCCCAAGTATGTTGGTCAGTTGGGACCTCAGTAAAGTCAAAATAAGTCCAACAGAAGTTTACAACGAACTCAAAAATGGAACCCCCAGTATTGTTACCAATGTTAGAAAGGAAGGGAATAAGGAAATGTTGACTGTCGGTGTTGTATTATTGAAACCAGAACAGGTTGATATTGTTGCAATTCGATTAAAGGATATTTTAGAAAAAGCCAATTTGTAAGTGTTATAACGCAAAATGATGTTGCATTTAAAGGATTACCAAATAGCGTAAAACGATAATGCTGAACGTACATTTTATTTGTTAAATCCCTAAAATCTAAATAGTTTAAGCATTTCTTTGATTGATAAAACATCATCATTTTTAAAACCATTTTTTATTATGAAGTTCAATTTTATACTGATATTTTTCTGTTTTTTTGCTTTGACCGCCATTGTATATGGACAGACAATTCCTAAAGAAGAATTGATTTTTTTGACCTCTGAATGGAAAGGGGAGCGCTTTGATGATGGCCGGCCAAAAATACCGGACGAACTTTTGGAAAGGGCAAAAAAAATTGGAATAGACGATGCATGGACCGTCCTTGAAAATGAAGGGTATAAGAACCAGTTCGAAGGCAATTGGAAAATGGTCCATGACGATGTTCCTGTTGTAGGTCGTGCACTTACCGCATTATTTATGCCGAGCCGTCCGGATGTGGAGAGGAACATCAAGGAAAGGGGCATAAATTCCCAAGGGAGGAAGGGCAATACCAATTCTTGGCCCATAGAGGTGCTTGCCAAGGGCGATGTATATGTGGCCGATAGTTTTGGAAAGATCGATGCGGGTACCCTTATGGGGGCCACCCTGGCCACTTCCATTTATAGCAAGTCCGGTAACGGCGTGGTGTTTAATGGCAGTGCAAGGGATTTGGAGAGCATAAGCCAGATGGAAGGGTTCAACGCCTTTGTCCGCGATTTTCATCCCTCTTTTTTAGAGGAGGAAGTGCTTATGGGGCTCAATACCCCGATACGGATAGGTCATGTGATGGTATTGCCCGGGGATCTTGTCCTTGCCAAAAGGGAAGGGGTACTTTTCATTCCTGCGCATTTGGCCGAACAGGTAGTGGGCACGGCAGAGTTTGTGGCCCTTAAGGATCAGTTTGGCTTTGAGATGGTCAGGACCAAGAAATATTCTACGGGAGAGATAGACAGCCAGTGGACGGAAGAGATCAAAAAAGGATTTTTGGTCTGGTTGGACAAACATCCCGAATTGGGAAAGATGTCCAAGGAGACTTTGGATAAGGTCTTGAGCAAAAGGACATGGTAATGGGACAGCATAGTTATACTAAGAACATTAAACAAAATATATTCAAATGGTAAAAAGCAGAACGATTTTAATTTTGTCCACGGTGTTCATTTTGATGGGGTGCAAGCAAAATGCCAATAAATCTGAGAAGGAAAACATTGAAAATCCTAGTACTGTCCAGCAAGAATCACTAAGTATTGAAGAAGTTCAACAGGCTGTATCAATCTTCAATAAAGCCATGGTAGACCCGACCGTGGAACTTATGGAAGGGCTTTGCGCAGATGAACTTACTTATGGACATTCAAGCGGATTGATCCAAAATAAGGCTGAATTTATTGATGATATCGTCAATGGCCCATTCGATTTCATATCCTTGGAGGCCCCTGAACAGACTATCCATATTTCAGGGGATACAGCAATTGTCAGGCACATTTTTTTGGCCAAGGGCACCAATGCCGGGGAGGCTGTAGATGTCCGAATAGGAAATGTGCAGGTATATCAAAAAGACAAGGATGGAGGAATTAAACTATTGGCTAGACAGGCCTATAAGCTGCCCAACTAAAACCAAACTACCTAAACCAAACTGTTTTGAAAAAACTGAATATTTACTCCATTAGCCTTGGGATTGCATCGTTGTTATTGCTGCTGATCCTGGGAATGGTTTTTACCAACAACATTGAACATGCCGGACTTTTTATAATGACATTTTTTGCACTTCTGGCCCTTGGCTTCAGCGGATATAAATCCTTGAACAGTTATGTCTTTACGGCATCTATATTTGCAGGGGTGGCCCTGGCGCTGTATTATCCCCAACATTTTTTACAGATAGGGGATTTTAAACTTACGGGATTGATCATACCCTTGATCCAACTTATTATGTTCGGGATGGGGACCTCTATGAAGCTTGGCGATTTTGCAGAGGTCATCAAGTCTCCAAAGGGGGTAATGGTCGGGGTCACCGCACAGTTGGGCATAATGCCGATAATGGGCTTTGTGCTGGCCAAGATGAGCAATTTCCCTCCGGAGATAGCGGCAGGGATCGTCTTGATCGGTTGTTCTCCAAGTGGGGTGGCATCGAATGTTATGGCCTATTTGGCGAAGGCCAATCTGGCACTATCCATTACCATTACCTCGATCTCCACCATCCTAGCTCCTTTTGTGACACCACTTTTAATGAAATTATTGGCTGGGGAATTTATAGAAATAGATGTTTTGGACATGATGTGGAGTATTATAAAGATGATTATTTTACCCCTTGGCGCCGGACTGCTCTTTAACCGTTTGAGAGGGGACAAGGGAAAATGGTTGGACAAGGCATTGCCGGTCATCTCCATGTTGGGCATTGCCCTAATAATTGTGGTCATAACGGCAGCTGGTAGGGACAGTCTTTTGGATATTGGCGGCATCTTAATGCTATTGGTACTTATACATAACTTATTTGGGTACATGCTCGGGTACTGGTACGCGCGACTATTGCGATTAAATGAAAAGGATGCCCGTACCATTGCATTGGAAGTGGGAATGCAGAACGGGGGACTTGCCTCTGGGATTGCCAACTCATTGGGGAAAATAGCGACCATGGGTCTGGCCCCTGCAGTCTTTGGCCCCTTGATGAACATAACCGGCTCCATACTCGCTTCCTATTGGCATAAAAGACCTCCAAAAGACAGTATTTAATATGTATTTAAAAGTTAAATTTGATCAAACCAAAAACACCTAAATAGTATTATGTTGAATCTGAATGGATTAAAAGTGACCCTACTTCTTCTGGTCATTACAAGTTGTGCCAAAAAAAAAGAATACAAGGATATTATTTATGAAAAACCAGAAATTGTAAGGGAAGCACCTTCCGATTTTCTTTCTCCGGAAGAAAGTATGAAAAAGTTTTATCTACCTGAAGGATATAGGATAGAATTGGTGGCCAGCGAACCTATGGTAAATGAACCAGTAGCTATTGCTTGGGATGGCAATGGCAAGATGTATGTCGCCGAAATGGACACCTATATGCAAAATGTGGATGGTGAGGGTGAAGATGAACCTATTAGTCAGATAAAACTCTTGATAGATTTGGATGGGGATGGAAAAATGGACAAGAGTACGGTATTCATAGATAGTCTTCTACTGCCTAGGATGATTTTACCGTTGGATGACCGACTTATAGTAAATGAAACTTATTCCTATGATTTATGGAGCTATAGGGATACCGATAATGACGGGGTGGCGGACGAAAAAATCAGGATTTATGAAAATCCGAAAAGAAGGGGGGGAAACCTGGAGCACCAACAGAGTGGCCTAGTGTGGAATTTGGACAATTGGGTGTATACAACTTACAATCCATTGCGATTTAGGTTTAATAAGGACGGAATACAAGTAGATTCCCTGGTAGATGGATCCAGTGGACAATGGGGCTTGACCCAAGATGATTTAGGAAATATGTACTATTCTTCTGCAGGAGGAGAAACTGCTGCGTATGGCTTTCAGGTACCGCCAATCTATGGGGAAGTGGATCTGGAAGGGCAGATCTCGGAAGGATTTATGGAACCATGGCCGATTGTTGGCACCCCTGATGTACAGGGTGGTGCAGAATTAAGGTTGAAGGAAGATGGTACCTTGAATAAATTTACCGGGGTAGCCGGACAAGAAATATTTAGGGGCGATAAATTACCCCCATCCACTTATGGGGACCTTTTTATTCCGGAACCTGTGGGCCGATTGATACGTAGGGCGAAAATAAAAAATGAGAACGGTAAAAAAGTTTTGTACAATGCCTACGACCAAGCAGAATTTTTAGCCTCTACGGATTTGAACTTTAGACCGGTGCAGGCTCAAACGGGACCGGATGGGAGTCTTTATATTGTGGATATGTACCGTGGTATAATTCAAGAGGGCAACTGGACAAGGGAAGGAAGTCATTTACGACCTGTTATTCTGCGTAAAGGTTTGGATAAGAATATTGGAAGAGGTAGGATATATCGTATTGTCCATGAAGAGATCAAACCTGGAGGAAAACCTAAGCTTTTGGATAAATCCGCCAAGGAGCTGGTAGATTACTTAGGTCATCCCAATGGATGGTATAGAAATACGGCCCAAAAGCTGATTATCTTAAAAGGAGATATGACAGTAGTACCCAAGCTAAAGGATATAGCAATGGATAATGAGTCATTTTGGACAGAAAACTTTGGAGATAAAGACTATCCCCGTGAGAGGGTTCATGCCCTATGGACCTTGGAAGGATTAGGTGTTGTGGATAAGTCACTTATTCTTGAAAAATTAAATGATGTAGATCCAAGGGTCCGTATGACTGCCATAAGGTTAAGTGAGGAGTTTTTGAAGAAAGGGGATCAGGACATTGTACAGGCCCTGGCCAAATTGCAAAAAGATACCGACATTAATGTAGTAAATCAACTGGCATTGAGTTTAAGATATTCCAAAAGTGACGATGGCTCCGCTCTGTTGGGTTCTATCTCAGAAGAATACGGGAACAATGAGTTGTTAGCGGCTTCCGTTACCTTAAGTTTAAAGGCAAATGATTCCGAATTGCAGCAACTGAAGAATAGGATTGCCCACAAAAGTAATGGGGAAAAATATAGGACTATTGATGGATACGATATCTATAAACAGACCTGTGTTACCTGTCATGGCCCTGATCTAAAAGGGGTTCCCAATGGCGAAAATTCATTGATTGCACCATCTTTAATTGGGTCACCTAGGGTAATTGGTGATAAAGAAGTGCTTATAAAAATCCTTTTAAACGGCCTTACAGGTCCTATTGAAGGAAAGGAGTATGGTATAATGTCGCCCATGGGAAGTAACGATGATGATTGGATTGGCCATGTAACCACCTACATTCGTGCCATGAACGATACTACAATGGTCCATGAAAATGAGGTTAGGGATATTCGCGCAAAATATTCGGATAGGAAGGCCTATTGGACTTTAAAGGAACTCATGAAATAATAGAAATAGGGATAACCTGATGTTTACAGTTGTATACGTTGTCCCTTTAAATTACTTTCTTCCAACTTTTCAATGACCAGCATATTCTTAACGGCATCCTCAAGTGGAGTAGGCACTGGGGTATTATTTTGTATGGCCAAGGCAAAAAGGTCGGCCTGGATGGTGTATTGATTACAGATATCAAATTGAAAGGTTTGGCACTCTTCGCCTATGGTGAGCCATATTTTTGCTGGCCTATCTATGGGAGGGTTAAAGGGCACTTCAAATTTTATATTTCCTTTGGTTCCAAAAATTTGTGCTTGCTGATTGTACGCTAATTGAGTAGCACTAAAGAATACCGAAGTCCCGGTTTCAAACTCCAATATTCCTGAAGCTAAAATATCTACCTTGAAATCTGGGTGATAGTCAATTACTGCGGAAATACTTTTAGGTTCCGAATTGAATATATAACGGGAAAGGGAAATGGGGTAACAGCCAATATCCATTAAACTTCCGCCACCAAAATCTTTTTTATTTACAATACTATTGGGGTCATCTTCATAAAAGGAAAAGGAAGATTGAATGGTTTTAACTTCACCTATTATCTTTTGGTCCACTAATTCCTTGGCCTTTATCCATTGGGGATGATGTCTGTACATAAAGGCTTCCATAACCTTAAGGTGTGGGTATTTTTGGGAAGCTTTTAATAATTTTTCGGCCTCCTTACTGGATAGTCCAACAGGTTTTTCAACCAAAACATGCTTATCAGCCTGCAAAGCCTTAATGGCCCATTCTACATGTAGATGATTGGGCAGCGGAATGTATACGGCGTCAATATCTTCATCAGCCAATAATTCCTCGTAGGAACCATATGATTTTGGAATCTTAAATCGCCTGGATATATCTTGTGCCTTATCCAAGTTTCTTGAGCCAATTGCATGAACATCCCCATGTAGGCAGTTGAGCATTGCCGGAATTACTTGCTCCGTAGCAATATGGGCAGTGCCCAAAATACCCCATTTTAATTTTTTGTCCATCAATTTTTTAAATGACCTGTGTTCCTGCGAACTGGTCTAAATATTCTTTTACCTTTTCCCTTTCCCCGTTTTCAAATTTTCTCAATGGCAAGGCCATATGGTCCTCACAAATGTCCATTACCGATAGGGCACATTTGATGCCCTTGGTTATTCTAGAAGCATTCTTGCCTACGCAATAAATACTGCTGTTTACAAAGGCCACCTTATTGCGAAGTATTTTTATATCCTCTAAATTATTCACCACAGAGGCTTTGTAAAGATCAACAAATAATTCTGGTAAGAAATTTGCTCCTCCCGCAACGGCCCCATGACCACCATATAGTATAGTCTCCGGTAAAAACATTTCTGTTCCTACAATGATGGAAAATTCCGGAGTCTCCTTAAATGCTTCAATCAACGAGTAGAAATAGGACATATCACCTGAGCTGTCCTTGATACCTATGGCACCCAATTCCTTAGCCTTTTTTACGGTCTCCAAGGAAAGGTGTAGTTTGGTACAGCTTGGCATATTATACATCATAACAGGCAAGGACAATTGTGGAATTAAACGCTCCAAATAGTCGACCATTTCTTCCTGAGAAATTGGAAGGTAATAAGGAGGGGCTACCACTACTGCATCTGCACCGGCTTCTTTGGAGTGTGCTGCAATGTCCAAGGAACCGCTAAAGGAGGTATCGGTTATTCCTACCAGTACCGGAACCCTTCCGCGGATATATTTACAAGCCTTTGTAATTAGCTCTTTACGCAAGGCATAACTAAGACTGGGAGCTTCCCCGTTGGTACCTAAAATGAATATACCGTGCACACCTCCATTAATAAGGTGTTCAATGAGTTTTTCCAATCCTTTTACATCCAAACCACCGTCTGCGTTAAGAGGGGTAACCATTGGGGGAATGATCCCTTTTAATTCTAATGCCATATATTTTCTTTAGTAGGAACAAAGTAAATTTAAAAGGCAGGGGTGTACCACAACTATATTATTTAAAATAGATAATATATTGACCCTTGTGTATTTTATCCCAAAGTTTTGTCAGAAATAGTTTAAGACACAAATATCAGGGATATAGCCAATGTCAGTGTTTATTGGCTCTTTGGGCCTTAAGTTGGTTTTCGAGCCTAATTATCGTATCTATATGTTTGTCTGCCAATTTTTTATGCACGGCATCAAACGGAAGAATAGGATTACGGACATTGGGGGTACTATAAATGCCTTGGCGGAATAATAGCCGTTTAAAAAAATGAATGGAAATGTCCAGGTGTTGATTGGAAAAGGCCAGCACTGGAATTATTTTACCGAACAGGGCCTCGGCATCCTCCGTCCTACCTTCTGTGAACATACGGTATATGCTGGTGTAAATGAAATGTATTCCAGTGGGCATAAAGGCATGAACACCTCTTTGAAGGCCTTCCATCATTTGGGTAACGGCCCATCCCCCGCTAACGTTCAATTTCCCTTGGGTGAGTTCTAAAATTCTGGAATATTTGGGACCCGCGGGTACGGTTTCAATTTTTAAACATCGAAAGGCATCCACTTTTTCAAATAAATCAACTATGAGGTCATCCGATAGACCATACCCAGTAGCATCCCAATCTTGTAGCACAATCATTTCTGGATCAAGGGCGGCCAATTCCATAAAATGATTCCGGAACTGTTGCTCCTCGATAAAAGGAATTTGGAATAGCACATTCTTACAGCCTAAATTTATATAGGCCTTTAGTAGTTCCCTGCTTTTGGATAGATCCTGTTCCCCTGCACCACCAATTACGGGTATCTTGTCCCCTGCGGTTTCCAGAACCGTCGATAGCATTTCCAATCTCTCCAAATGGGATAATTTATATACTTCTGCGGCCATGGCGGGCACCAAAATACCGGCAACCCCCGCCTTTAATGCCTCCTCTACATGGTTCCTTAAGGCAGCATGGTCAATGGTATCATCCTTGGTAAAGGGGGTGTTGAGCACGGTAACAATTCCCTTTAGGGGGAAGAGTTTTTTATGGGTCAACATCTTATTTTTGTTTAATAAGCCAGACATCGGTTACCCGTGATTGTTTTCTCCAGTTGAGGTGTTCCTCATCGGGCTTGTCAAAGCTTATTTTTAGGTGACCATCCTTGATCAACTCTTTTGGAAGCGGAAATTCCTTAAATTCCTCAAATCCCTTTTCATATTTGGTAGGTTTTAAGAGTTCTCCATTAGCCCTTAAAAGGGCCTCTCCATAACCTGAAACACGAATTAAATAATTGGAATCCGGATCCAAATCATTGTATTCCAAGGTAGGGGTAAATTGGAACAATTGGGTAGAAAGCCGCTTTCTACTTAAACCGTTGTTTTCCCACAGGAAGTCTATGGCATCATCGGTTTTTGAGGTTACATGTTTAGCATCCGCACTGGAAATGTTGTCGTAAAAACTGCCCTCTCCCGGGGATTCATAGTTTTTAATAAATTCCAATCGCTCTAGCTTTTTGGCTTCCGAATTTAATTCGTCAATTTTTTTGAATTCGTCTTCCAACCACCATCTATTATTCAAAGGATAATCTATAAAATCCAAAATTGCACCTCTTTCTGCACTACGTGCCTGATATTTTTCCACGCTCGTCTGTGCTCCTATTGATTGGAATAGCTTCTCACCATATTCAAAAACCTTTTTCTTCAGGTCTTGTGACACCAATTCGGTATCGGCCTTATTAATGTGCTGTAGGGCATCGCTCATGGCTTTGTCGGCCCCAATGGTATTCGCTTGGGCCAGTATTTCATAAGCTTCGGCCTCTAGGCCTTTTTCGTAGGCAAGACGGTCCTGAATATAGGCGTCGTAATAGGCCCGCAGGATGAGTTGTTGCCACCTCCAATTATTTGCCAGATCGGGGTTGTTTTCCTCCAAGTCTTTCCACAATGCCAAGGTTTCTTTAATGGAATTGTTGTCCAAAATGGGTCCATCCCAATTTTTTTCCAAATCAAATATGCCATGTGCCGCTTCCTCGGCTACTTCTGGGCCAAAGAAGAATTGTGTGTATTCATGGATAATATCTTTCGGATCTTTCATGGAATCCCAGCCCAATTGGCTCCATAATACTTTATTAACATCGTCATGGGAACCATCAGAATAAGTAATAAAGCCATCGGTATATTTGGTATCCCTCCTAAAAAGCTGGGTGTACATTAGTGGTTGTGGGTTAATAGGCTCCCTTCCCAAGGTCAATCCATAAGCCTGATCCCAATTATCTACTGGATAATGACATCTAACGGTGTGGGTGATATCGGGATAAAAGCGATGCAGATATTTTTTCGGCAACATTTCCCGTTCCAAATCTATGGGCGGACTACTAGGGCCATATACAACCCCTTTAAGCCAATCTGGACTATCAGAATTTAGGTAATTAAAAAAATATTCCACTTTTTCTTTATTAAACCCTTGAAGCGAAACCCAAATACCCGCATTTGGATGGTATTTGTGCAATATCTCGGACAAGTCATTTAAATAAGGGATTAGTTGGGCAGGATGATTTTCCCCTGGATCTCCGCCAGGAACAAATACTCCGTCCAATCTTGGGCATTTTGCATAAAACGCCTCTTGTTCTGCAAGTCCGTCCTGATGCGCATTTTTTATGGTGAGGTCATGGGGAGCTGGCGTCCAGACCCAATAATCGGCATCGTATTTCTCGCATATTTTGCTTAGTTCCACTTCCATTATCTGGGGATCTACCTTAAAGTGGGGACTTGAATCGGGCTCTTGAAAGGGAATGTTTTCAAAACTATTCGCCCCAAAAAGTACTTGTTCCCTAAAATGTTGATCAAACTGCTCCACAGTCCAGGCATCCCAGGAATTGGCGGTATTCCTGTAGCCGAACTGATGTCCGCGAAGGGCATATTCCGGGGATTCGGAGAAATCAATATTAGGGGTCAGTGTTATTATACCATTTTCCATTTTGGCCGTTCGCAAGAGTTTACCTATGCCGTAAAGGATGCCCCGTTTATCCGCAGCAATGACCCATAGGATATTTTTGTCGGCATCATTTTGATGTAAAATACGATAGCCTTCTTTTATTAATTCGGGGGTATTATCGCCATCACGGGCCGGTACTTTTATTCCATACAATTCCTTTTCATTGGCCAAGACCAGGGCAATGGTAGTTTTGGAATCCCAATTATTGTTTAATCCGAGTTGAAGATCGGTTCGTTTTTTAATTTCTTCCAATAGAACGTTGGCGGCCGTTTCTTGGATCGGAGATTTAATCTGGGCCGATATTACAATGTTTGCTTGGGAAAGGTCCAAGGTTTTCTGCTGCTCTTTTTCGCAAGACAGCATACTGCCAATTCCAATAAATACCAGCCAAAATTTTAGTTGTCTTTTCATCTTGTTAGACATTTTTTATAATACTGTTTTTTGAGAGCGTTGTTTTAATCTATGTCCTTTACACATCGTATTCCAACCGGATATACGTGTATTTTTTCCGGTAACACATAATAGCGCTGTGAGGTACGAATAAAGGAGTGGTTGTTAAAATTGGATCCGCCCCGCATTACTTTGTAGGTTTCGCCATATTGTTCCATAGGTACCCTATTGCCAGGGTAGGGTTTATACCAGTCCGATGTCCATTCCCACACACTTCCGGCCATATCATAGCAACCGTACGGACTTGCAGGTTTGGCTATGGAAGTGCCGCGTGTCTCTTTTTGGTCCCAAACAACGTAGGTGTTGTCATAGGTATCTCCCCATGGAAATACGCGGCCGTCTATACCCCTCGCCGCTTTTTCCCATTCTTTTTCCGTAGGCAAACGTTTCCCTGCCCATTTAGCATAGGCGTCCGCTTTGGACCAGGTCACTATTGCTGCATTGTTCTTTTTTTCCGGGGGGAATTTAAAAGTGGGGTCAAATTTGGCAAATTCCGTATTGCTAACTTCATATTTGTCTATAAAGAACGCCTTTGTACTTGCAATTTGCTGAGGCCGTTCATCCGGGTCGCCATAGACGCTGCCCATAATGAATTCACCGGCAGGAACATAAACCATTCCCTCGGGAGGAGTAGGCTTTTCTTGCCCTACTACATAAAATATATGTACTAAAAAAGTGAGAAGTGTTAAACAAGATTTCATACGCTTCCTATTATTTGTGATTACCATTTTTCATCAATAATACCGTAATACCTACCAAACCAATAATTTCTGATCATGGCAGCGGCGGTGCGTTCTTCCTCGGAACGTACCATTTTAAAGCTACCATCTTTTTGTGGGATTTTAAATTCCTTAGTATTGCGTTCAAATCCCCACATGTCCTTAATGCCCTGCTTTTTCTCTTCGGTAAAAATGTCCTCTCCTGTAAGTACCTTATAGACCATCAAAAACCAAATATTGCTTTCCCATGTAAATTCAATATCCTTCCAATCGTACCAATGTCTGTTTAAATTCATACGGTATTTATTTAGTAAGTTGGGGTCGTCCTCTAGGCGCATAATCATATAGAGGGAACGGGCCGCATGGTAGTCGTCCCCCACATTCCGCCATTCTTTAGGGAATAGTATTTTGGAATTAATTTGGTGGTCGTCATAATGATAGCGGTCTATAAGCATGTGGTAGGCGGCATTGTACCGTTCCTTTCCCGTAATATGATGGGTTACCTTAAGGGCGGCCAACATTTCCAATGAATTGAGTTCTTGGTGCGGAAGGTTAGGGCAGAAGTTGCCCCACAAGGTCATTTTTCCGTCCAGATCCGTAAGTTTAAAATTATTGTCCATCACCCTTCCTATAAATCGGTCGAGGAGGGCTGCTGCTTTCTCCTTGTATACCGCATCTGCACATAGTTCCCAGAAGGTTCCCACACCGTAAAATATGGAAGTAAACTTATCGGCGCTTAAATCGCCCAGCCAGCGGTAACCAGGCATGGAGGAGGATTGGTGCCATTCATGGTACCAAAAGACTTCTTCGTGCCAAAGGGGTTCGTTGGTCCTATTGAAACTCCGTGCCACCAATCCTTCAACGCCTGTAACTTTTTCCAGTTTTAATATAGCCTCGAAGATGTCATTGGCTATTTTCCTGTCCTTTGGGTCTCCTGTAATAGCGTACTTATGGGAGTAGGCGGCCAGCATTTCGGAAGTGGGATCCAGACAATCGGCCTGGGAACCAACTATTGGTTGTTCCAGTCCCGCAGGAGGAAAAATAACGTGTTGCATTATAGCGCCTTCGTTCCAATGGTTTCCAAGCATCAAACGGTCAAACATTTCCACCCTTTTGTATAAGGGGTCCGTTTTCTTTGGGAATTCGTTTACTTTTTGGGCAAGCAGGCCATGGTTTATAAAAGTAAAAACCGAAACCAAGGGCAATAAACAATATTTAAACATGGCTAGTTCCTATTTGTGTGCGTTTAAATTTTTCGGGGAAATGATTCTTCCTTTATTTCATTAATGCAATAATATTAACTCATTTTAATCACTAAAACCAATTAAATATTGGTTAGGGTTAATATATAATGTATATTAAGTAATATATATTATATTGCTATTGTAAAGTGTTCATCTTTTACTGATAGGATTGGGGAATAAAACGAATTTGGGACTCCTATTTGTAGCTTACTTTGTACACGCTTTTGTTGATTACATTATTACTTGTTTTTTAATTCTCTGGAATTTAACTGTTTGTAAAAGCAAAACTTTTTTCCGTAAAATAGGGGGGAGTGTAACAAAAGTTGCAGTGGACAACAAAAGCTTGGTCTATCTTTACACTATAAATAAATGTTTTGGTTGGTTGTATAAGGAAACGGTCATTGTAAAAGGTGACGGTTTCCTTTTTTAAACAAGGATCATAAATTAACTCAAAAAAGAAATAATATGTCTATTTTTAGTACACTTTTCGGAACAAGCAAAGAGAAATCGGATAAAATTGAAATATTGAGTCAGGCCGACTTTTCAGCGGCCATAGCGGGTAAAAAAGTACAGCTTATAGATGTTCGTACACCTAATGAATATGGTGGCGGTCACATAAAAAATGCTGTAAATGTTGACTTTTTCAATGCCGCAGGCTTTGAAAGATACTGTGAAAAATTGTCCAAGGACAAGCCTGTGTACCTGTATTGTCGTTCTGGTGCAAGGAGCCAGAGAGCGGCGCATAAATTGATAGGTATGGGATTTGAAAAAGTAGTTGACCTGAGGGGTGGCTATATGTCTTGGAGATAACAATAATTTATCAATTGAGCTTAAATTAATGCGATGAAATTAGCACTCAGTGTTCAAAATATAAAATGTGGGGGTTGTGCTAAAACAATTACCACCAAATTATCGGAATTGGAGAATATCTCGGAGGTTATGGTTGATGTAAACTCGGGAACGGTATCTTTTGAATCGAACAACGTTACGGCCACACAAAGGTTAAGGGATGCCCTTAAAGCTTTGGGCTATCCTACAGTGGATGCCAAAAACGGATTGGGAGATAAGGCCAAATCCTTTCTTAGCTGTGCGGCGGGAAGGATGATAAAGGAATAAATCCAAAAAAAAATTAGCTTTATGAAGTATCTATCTTTCTTGACAATCCTTTTAATCACCCTGGTTAGCTGTAAGGAGGCTAAAAAAACGGAAACTATACCTGTGGAAACGATGGTAGAAAACTCATCGGTTGATCAGGCAAAGATGCATCCAGGTAAAAAGATTATTGAGACAGAGTGCTATTTATGTCACAATCCTAAAGCATCAGAGGTCAGCATGATTGCACCTCCCATGGTGGCTATTAAGAAGCATTATATTGATTCAACAACTACCAAGGAACAATTTACAAAAGCTATTGTGGGTTGGATCAATGATCCAAAGGAGGAAAAATCCAAAATGCCAGGTGCCATAAATCGATTTGGGATAATGCCCTATCAACCCTATCCCGAAGAAACCATAAGTCTTATTGCCGAATATATGTACGACTATGAAATTGCACAACCTGAATGGTTCGATGAACATTTTCAGAGGGAGCATGGTAGAAGAATGGGCAAAGGAAAGGGAATGGGTAAAGGAAAGGGTAAAGGTATGGGAAATGGAATGGGCCCAGGTTCTAAACATAGAGTACAAACGGATTATGGGGATATAGGTCTGGGTTATGCCTTGGCTACAAAGGCAGCACTGGGGAAAAACCTTATGAAGGCTATACAGGAAAAAGGTACGGATGGAGCGGTAGAATTTTGTAACCTTAGGGCCATAGAATTAACAGATAGTATTTCTGTTATGAACAATGCCCAGATTAAAAGGGTTTCCGATAAACCTAGAAACCCGGGCAATAAAGCCAACAAAGAGGAATTGGGATATATCGCTACTTTTAAAGAGCAGGTCGCCGCGGGTATCGAAGTGGATCCCGTAGTAGTTCCTGGTAATGAAGAAGTAACGGTATATTATCCTATAACTACAAACGCCATGTGCCTCCAATGCCATGGGAAACCCAACGAACAGGTCAAGCCTTCTACTCTGGCCACTTTAAGTAAATTATACCCGGAAGATAAGGCCGTTGGCTATAATGTAAATGAGGTCCGTGGAATATGGAGTGTGGTTTTTGATAAAAATAAGTAGATATTTTTTTTGGCCTTATATAGGTTGAAAGTCCTTATTGCCTTGAGAAGAAAATATACCTAATATCGATATCGGGTGTAGTGATATTTAGGAAGAAATAAGAATTATAGAGCATTTAATGTATAGAATTTTTTTCTTATATAGCCCTCACCATATCCCAAAATATATTTTATAAATGGTTGTAATTAAACTAAATAACAAAGAAATATTGTCATTATCCTTTTTGAATTAAAAAAATTTGTACATTTGTTAACCATTTGGTTAAACTATTTAGTTAATGAAAGATCAGAGCACAGAAGAAAATATATTAAAGGCAGCCATAAGCGTCTTCCAAAAGAAAGGTATGGCAGGAGCCCGTATGCAGGAGATTGCGGATGAGGCAAAAATTAACAAGGCCATGCTGCACTACTATTACAAGAGTAAGCAAAAATTGTTCGAGGCGGTATTTAGGCAGGCCTTTGAAAAGTTTGCTCCCCATATCAACCAGGTCTTTAATTCCGATAAAAGCGTTTTTGAAAAAATAACTGAATTTACGGATAGCTATATTTCCTTTGTCATGGAGAATCCATACCTCCCCAACTTTCTTATTCAGGAAATAAATAACAATCCGGAGTTTGCGGATTTATTTTTTGGCTCCGAAATCGCACCCAACCCTTTGCGCTTTAAGAAGCAGATAGCGGAGGAAATTGAGATGGGAATTTTAAAGCCCATAGACCCTAAACAATTGTTGCTAAACCTTTTTTCCTTGACCGCATTTTCCTTTGTAGGGACTGGCCTGGTCCGTGGAATATTGAACTTGGATGAAAAAACATTTAAATCCATGATGGAGGAACGCAAAATTTTGATTCCAGAGCTTTTAATTAATTCTATTAAAAAATGAAACATACATGTTTAGTTTAAAACACACGGGGAAAATGATTATTTGGATGTTGCACCCGCCAGAAGGACTTTGTCGGGCTAGTGTTACTACTGAAAATCAATAAATAAAAACACATGAAAAGACTTTTTTTAATATTAATTTTCACTATACCTCTTGGCGCCTTGGCCCAGCAGACCCTTAGGTTGGAGGAGTGTTTTGAACTTGTTACCAAGAATTATCCCTTGGCCAAACAAACTGGATTATTGGAAAACCAGGCACAATTGGATATTGAAGCCTTAAGAACGGGGTATTTGCCCAAACTGGATCTGAACGCTCAGGCCACCTACCAGTCCGATGTAACAAGTTTGCCGATCCAGATACCGAATGTAACGGTAGAACCTCCCAATAAGGACCAATATCGCGCCACCTTGGATGTAAACCAAATGATTTATAACGGGGGGTTGATCAATGCTTCCTCCAAGGTGAAGGAGGCAGCCTCAAAGGTAAACCAACAGCAGTTGGAGGTGAGCCTCTACGGATTAAAAAGCCAGGTCAATTCCATCTACTTATCGGTCTTATTGCTTCAGGAAAACCAGGCATTGCTCCAAGCCAAAGAGGAGCAATTAAAGGCTCGTTTAGAAGATGTTAAGGCTGGGGTAAAATATGGGACTTTGTTGGGGTCTTCTGAAAAAACACTGGAAGCGGAACTCCTAAAATTAAGACAACAGTTTACGGAGTTGAGGTACAATAAATTGGAGTTGGTACAACGCTTGTCCTTACTTATTGGCATGGAATTATCGTCCAATGTAAACCTTGAAAGACCTGCCGTTTTTATGTCGGAAACCCAATCCGAGCGACCAGAAATTCAGCTTTTCGACCTTCAAAAGGAACAGATAGATTTTTCCTCCAAACTAATTTCAAAGACCAATCTCCCAAAAATCAATGCTTTTGCCCAAGGGGGTTATGGCAATCCGGGGCTGAATATGTTGGACAATTCTTTTAAAACCTTCTATATGGCAGGTTTAAAATTGAATCTGAACATTTTTGACTGGAACAAGACCAGGACCGAGAAACAATCCCTTGAAATTAACAAGGAAATAATAGATACCCAAAAAGAGACCTTTGAACTGAACAACAATTTGGAATTGGTAAAACTCAAGTCTGAAATTGATAAGATCGATGCCTTGATTTTCACCGATAGGGAGATTATAGTACTACGGGAAGATATTCTAAAAACAGCGGAATCCCAATTGAACAACGGTGTAATTACAGCATCGGCCTATATTACCGAATTTACAAATTTATATGAGGCAAAAAGCAATTTAAATCTACACGAAACACAATTGCTATTGCACAAAATTCAATACGAAATTACTAAAGGAAGCTATTACAATAACTGATATATAACAATACCTGAATAAAATGAAACATCCATATTTAATATTAACAAGTCTTCTCATAAGCCTTTTGGGTTCATGTACCGGCAATGGGGAAAAGGCCGATGGTTACGGTAATTTTGAAGCTACGGAAATAACTATTTCGGCAGAGGCCAATGGAAAAATTTTGTTCCTGGATGCGGAAGAAGGAAATGTACTGGCCCAAAATAAGGTTGTTGGCGTTATAGACACCGTTCAGCTTTCTTTAAAGCGCGACCAATTATTGGCTTCCAAAAACACCATTTTTTCAAAATCCAGGAACGTGCTATCACAAAGGGAAGTACTTAAGGAACAATTAAAAGTGGCCCAAAATGATAGGGCCAGGGTAGAGAACCTATTGCAGGCAAAAGCCGCAACTACCAAACAATTGGACGACATTAATGGACAGATCAACATTATCAAAGAACAGATTAAGAGTGTGGAAACTCAAAATTCTCCCATTATCAATGAGATAAAAAGTATAGAAATACAAATACGGCAAATTGAAGACCAGATCAATAAAAGTGTCATTCAGAACCCTGTGAAGGGCACGGTCCTGGTTAAATATGCCGAACCCAATGAAATTACTGCATTTGGGAAACCCTTATATAAAATTGCCGACTTGGAAGACATGATTTTAAGGGTCTATATCAGTGAAAACCAATTGTCCCAACTGAAAATTGGGCAAGAGGTAAGCGTAAAAATTGATGCAGGCGAGGAGATGAAATCTTATCCAGGGGTAGTATCCTGGATCGCGGAAAGCGCAGAATTTACCCCTAAAATTATTCAAACCAAAGAAGAACGTGTCAATCTGGTCTACGCAGTTAAAGTTAAAGTCCGTAATGATGGAAGTTTAAAAATTGGGATGCCTGCAGAAATGTGGATTGCCACAAAAACTAATGAAGAATGAAAACGACCATGATTATCGCGACCATACTTGCAATCCTGATCGGCATCCTATCCGTAATCTCGGGTTCCATGGTCCTTTTGGGGCTGCGTTCCGTGGATTATAGGGTACTGGATTGGTTGGTGGTCTATAACGTTACTCTTGGAATTATATCCATTTTGGTGGCCTATCAAATAGGTAAACAACACATTAGGTCTAAATTAATGATAATGACCATCCTGCTTTTGCACTTTTTGGTATTGGTCTATTTGTACTTTTTTAATGATATGGTAGCTGATGAGAGTATAAAGGCAATGGCCTTTAGGGTAGGCATATGGGTAGCAATACTAATTCTGGTACTTCTAAATCGTACAAAAACATTAAGTAACAAAATAAAATCATGAACCATGAAATTAAAAATCACCTTCCTGATAGTGCTATCCTTAAATTTTATTAACTGTAAACAGGAGGTAAAGGTAGAAGCGAAATCTAAGGATACTGCAATATCAAATACGAAGCAGGAAAAAACTCCGCATTTAAATAATAATTGGGTAGCCGAAATGGCCCTGAACAATGGAGCAAAATGGGAGGCAAATCTGGAAACTACCTCTGGGGTAGCAAATATGGCCAAACTCATCGCGGAGAGGAAAACCATTTCTTTGGGAGACTACAGAAATTTAGGAGACTCCTTAAACGATGTTAAAAACACCCTAGTTAAGGAATGCACCATGACAGGAGCTTCGCACGATAATCTACATATTTTTTTACATCCGTTGATCCAAAAAATAGAACTGCTACAAAAGACGGGTAGCGCGGAAACGGGTGCACAAATCAAGGAAAGCATAGCAGGACATTTAAATGCCTACTACATTTATTTTGAATGAGATACAATGGATAATTTTTATTGAACGGTTAAGAAAATGAGCATCATACTAAACAATATCAGCAAATCGTACAACAAAGTAAAAGCTGTGGACGATATTTCCTTTGAGGTAAAGCCAGGGGAACTGTTTGGATTGATAGGTCCGGACGGGGCAGGAAAGACAACCCTTTTTCGAATCTTGACCACCTTATTGATTCAGGATGGGGGAAAGGCTTCAGTGGGGGGCTACGATGTCCAAAAACAGTACAAGGATATTAGAAATCATGTGGGCTATATGCCAGGTAGGTTTTCCTTATACCAAGACCTTACCGTTGAAGAGAATCTTAATTTTTTCGCTACTATTTTTGGAACTACAATAGCGGAGAACTATGATTTGATCAAGGATATCTATGTCCAAATAGAACCATTTAAAGATCGTAGGGCAGGAAAATTATCGGGTGGGATGAAACAAAAACTGGCCCTTAGCTGCGCTTTGATCCATAAACCCAAGGTGTTGTTTTTGGATGAGCCTACCACAGGGGTAGATCCCGTTTCCCGTAAAGAGTTTTGGGAGATGTTAAAACGGTTACAGCAAAAGGACATCACTATTTTGGTATCTACTCCGTATATGGACGAAGCCGAACTTTGTGATAGGATTGCGTTGATCACCAACGGAAAAATACTGCAGATCAACACGCCAGGGGCAATTATCGCATCGTTCCCAAAGAAAATATTTAAGGTACGTAGTTCCAATACCTATAAATTGATCGAAGACTTAAGAATTTACCCAGATACCCATAGCGCTTATCCATTTGGAGAATATCTTCATTTTACTCCTAAGTCCGAAGCATTTAGGCCAATGGATTTAACCAAATATTTGGAGGAAAGACAGCATAAGGAGATTGAGGTTAAAGAGACCGTGGCAACTATTGAGGATACCTTTATGGACCTATCTAAAGCAAATGAATAGATGACAGAAGATAATATGATACAGGTCGAGAACCTGACCAAAATGTTCGGGGATTTCACCGCTGTAAATAACATCTCTTTTGAGGTGGGAAAAGGTGAGGTTTTTGGATTTTTGGGTGCCAATGGGGCCGGAAAGACAACGGCTATGAAAATGTTGATCGGAATTTCCGAACCTACCCATGGCAATGCCACCGTGGCCGGATATAATGTGCTTACCCAGGCCGAACAGGTAAAGAAGAATATTGGGTATATGAGCCAACGCTTCTCTCTTTACAATGATTTGACCATCAAAGAAAATATTGTCTTTTTTGGGGGTATATATGGCTTGTCATCTAGGGACATCAAAGAAAAGTCACAGGCCATGATCAATGAATTAGGATTGCATGATATGGCCGATTCCCTAGTAGGTTCCCTTCCTTTGGGTTGGAAGCAAAAAGTGGCCTTTTCAGTTGCAATGCTCCACAATCCAAAAATTATTTTTTTGGATGAACCCACCGGAGGAGTAGACCCCATTACCAGACGCCAATTTTGGGAAATGATCTATATGGAGGCCAATAGAGGGGTTACCATTTTTGTAACTACCCATTATATGGATGAGGCCGAATATTGTGATCGGGTGTCTATCATGGTAGCCGGAAAGATAGAGGCTTTGGACACGCCAAAGAATCTAAAACGTCAGTTTCAAGTGGATTCCATGAATCAGGTATTCCTAAAATTGGCAAGGAACATAGAATAACAAGGGCAAAATGAACAGATTTATAGGATTCATCAAAAAGGAATTTTACCATATTTTAAGGGACAGGCGTTCATTGTTTATCTTGTTCGGCATGCCCATAGTGCAGGTGATGCTTTTTGGTTTTGCCATTACCAATGAGATCAATAATGTAGATATCGCCATTTTGGATCATTCCAAGGATGTAAATACCAAGGAGATCATAAATAAAATAGCGACTTCAAAATATTTCAGTATCAAAGGGTTTATAAGCCATGAGGATGAGATTGAACCTACCTTTAGAAAAGGCAATATAAAGGCAGTACTCAATTTTGAAAAGGATTTTAGCAAAAACCTGGTTACGCAAAAAAAAGCCACCGTTCAAATTCTTACGGATGCCACCGATCCCAATACGGCGAATACGATAAGCAATTATATAGCGTCTATTTTACAGAATTACCAACAGGAATTAAATCAAGGACTAAAGCTTCCTTACCAAATAATACCAAAAACAAGGATGGTCTTTAATCCGGAACTAAAAAGTGTATATATGTTCGTGCCTGGGGTTATGACCATTATCCTAATGCTGGTATCGGCCATGATGACCTCGATATCCATTACCAAGGAAAAGGAATTGGGAACCATGGAAATTTTGCTTGTATCTCCCCTAAACCCGTTCCAAGTTATTGTGGGGAAGGTAGTTCCTTATATTTTGCTGTCTATTATTAACGCCGTGGTGATTATTCTTTTAAGCATTTTTGTTTTTAAAATGCCGGTGCAGGGCAGTTTGTTTTTATTGGGTGCAGAGAGTACTTTATTTATCATAAATGCACTGTCGTTGGGCATTCTAATCTCCACAATTGCCGCGACCCAACAAGCAGCCATGATGACCTCATTAATGGGACTTATGTTGCCCGTTATATTATTGTCCGGATTTATTTTTCCTATTTCCAGTATGCCTTTACCATTACAGATGATCAGTAATATAATTCCTGCCAAATGGTTTATAATCATCATAAAGGGAATAATGCTAAAAGGAGTGGGATTGGCCTACGTATGGAAAGAAACTTTAATATTGATTGGAATGACCATATTTTTTATAGGCTTGAGCGTAAAAAAATATAAAATAAGATTGGAGTGAAGGTAATTTGGCAGGTAGTTAAAGGCAATGCAAATGAATTATGGTCAAAAGATAAGGCCTTAAAAATCAATTTAAATTTTTTCATCCCAATACTAACTTCTTAATACTTAGTACTTAAAAGTATATGAACATCATCCGCTATATCATCCAAAAGGAATTTAAACAGATCTTTAGAAATAAGGCGATGTTGCCCATTATTTTTGTCTTGCCGTTGATCCAACTGATCATTCTGTCCAATGCCGCCACCTTTGAAGTAAAAAATATAAAGTTTGCCTTTGTTGATAATGATAAAACATCGCTTTCACGGGAGTTGGTGGAAAAATTTGAAGCTTCTACCTATTTCAATGTGGTGTCCCAATTTCCATCGGCTAAACAGGCCGGCATGGCAATGTTGGAAGGCAATGTGGATGTAATCCTAGAGATTCCCTCATATTTTGAAAGGCAACTTCTTAAGAATAAAAGAGCAGATCTGTCGGTTATAATCAATGCTATTGATGGAGCAGCTGCGGGGGTGGAAAATGTGTACATCAATCAGATTGTGCAACAGTTTAATAAAAAGGCACTGGTAGAATTATCCCTTTTTAACAGGTCGGGGAACCAGCCGATGAATATTGAAACCATCCCGTCCTTCTGGTACAATGAGACCTTGAATTACAAAACCTTTATGGTGCCTGGAATATTGGTCCTTTTGGTAACCATGATTACCCTTTTCCTATCCGGGATGAACATTGTTCGGGAAAAAGAAATAGGGACTCTGGAGCAAATTAACGTTACCCCCATAAAAAAACACCAGTTTATTATTGGAAAATTATTTCCTTTTTTGGTTTTGGGCATGGTATTGTTGACCGTGGGTCTGATCATCTCTAAACTATTGTTCCACATTCCTATAGTTGGAAGCTTAGGCTTGATGTATCTCTATACCACTATCTACATTTTGGTGATTTTGGGTATGGGCCTATTTATTTCCAATTTTACGGATACCCAACAGCAGGCCATGTTTATAGCCTGGTTTTTTATGGTTATTTTTATTCTTATGAGCGGTTTGTTTACCCCTATAGAAAGTATGCCGCAATGGGCACAGCTGTTAACGGAATTCAATCCTATTAAATATTTTGTACAGGTAATGAGAATGGTGATGTTAAAAGGGGCCGGCCTTTCCGATATTTATCCACAAGTATTGAAAACATTGGTATTTGCCATAGTCATGAATGCTTTGGCAGTGATAAGTTATAAAAAAGTAAGTTAATGGAAAATAACCATAACAACAATCATTTACAACCAGAAGAGTCACGTTTTCTACGTGGGCCGCGCTCCAGGTTTAAAGAACTGTTTTTTACTTTTAGGGTACAATACAGTTTTATCAAGGCATTTAGAAAAATGCACTTTATTGGCCCCTGCGTAACGGTTTTTGGATCGGCCAGATTTGACGAAACCAATCCTTTTTACAAAAAGGCCGAACAGGTTGGTGCCGCCTTGGCCAACTTGGGATTTACGGTGATGACAGGAGGGGGGCCCGGTATTATGGAAGCCGCCAATAAAGGGGCTTATGAAGCGGGAGGTTATTCTGTAGGCTGTAATATAATACTGCCCTTTGAACAAAAACCTAATCCCTATCTGCACAAATGGATCAACATTAGGTATTTTTTTGTACGGAAGTTCCTGTTGATAAAGTACTCCTATGCCTTTGTGGTTATGCCCGGCGGCATGGGTACATTGGACGAGCTTTTTGAATCCATTACCCTGATACAAACCAAGATGATCCAAAATTTTCCCATGGTCATTTTCGGGTCCGAGTACCATAAAGAGCTCTGTGAACACATAAGGATCATGGCGGAGAATGAAAGTATAAGCCCTATGGATATGGAGTTGTTGTTCGTAACCGACTCTGTGGAGGAGATGGCAAATCATATAAAAACCCACGCCATTGAAAGGTTTAAATTGGTTAAAAAACCTCAAAGGCCTAATTGGTGGTTTGGGGAAAAATAGGCATCGCAGGATTGAGCTATAAAAGATTTATTTTACATGGCCTAAGGTTCTTCAATTAGGGGTCACTTCCTTTTCTTATAGAAAATATATGTAACTCTGGAATCATGTTTATTGGGCATCTGTTAGTTTAGGCTCATAATTGATTTTTATAAAACGCCAATTATTGAAATGGTTTTATAATGTCTCTGTAACAAATGTTGCTGTGGAATAGATTTTAAAGTCTCAAATTTATATTCGCAATAATATTTAACATGCTGATAATAATCATGTTAAGTGTTTGAGTAACTCGCTAAATTTATCTTTAAATAAATCCAATCGCAATGTCAAAAATAGTCATTCTCGGTGCTGGAATCTCTGGTCATGTGGCCGCAGCGCACCTCCGTAGAAAACTCCCCAAAGAACACGAAGTTTTAGTGGTCTCCCCCAATAGCAATTACCAATGGATCCCTTCCAATATTTGGATAGGAATTGGAAGAATGGAACCAAAGGATATTATCTTTCCGTTGGCCCCACTTTACAAAAGGAAAAAAATAGGGTATAAACAGGCAAAGGTGGTCACCTTTCATCCCGAAGGGGATAAGGAAGTGGAAAAACCTTTTGTTATGGTGGAATATGTTACGGAGGACCAAAAAGGGGAACAAGAAAAAGTTACCTACGATTATCTTATCAATGCAACAGGACCCAAACTGGCCTTTGATATGACCGAGGGTCTGATACCTGGCACCAACAAGGCCTATTCCGTTTGCACCTACCATCACGCCAACCAGGCTTGGGAGGCTCTTGACGATTTAATACAACAGATGAAGCAGGGTAAAAAAGCCAAAATATTGATTGGTACCGGCCATGCCAAGTCTACTTGCCAAGGGGCTGCTTTTGAGTATATTTTAAATGTAGAGCAGGAATTAAGGCGACATAAGGTCCGGGATATGGCAGAATTGGTCTGGATTGCCAATGAGCCTCAACTGGGAGATTTTGGAATGGATGGGATGCTTTTGAGCTACGGCAACAACATAATGAAGTCGAGCGAAATGGTAGAAATGGTTTTTGAAGATCGTGGCATAAAATGGATCATTGGTGCCGGCGTAAATAAAATTGAAGATGGAGTGGCACATTATGAAACTTTGGATGGGGAATACCATAAGGAAACTTACGATTTTGCCATGCTTATCCCTGCTTTTTCGGGCCATGGCTTTAAGGCCTTCGATAAGAACGACCAAGATATTACGGAAAAACTGTTTAAAGGTTTTATGATCGTAGATGCCGACTATACCCCTAAACCCTATGAGGAATGGTCCGTTCAGGATTGGCCGGAGACTTATCAGAATCCTTCCTACCCCAATATCTTTGCCCCGGGCATAGCTTTTGCTCCCCCGCATGCCATTTCAAAACCCAGGGTGAGTAAAAATGGTACGGCCATTTCCCCATCGCCCCCAAGAACTGGAATGCCATCTGGCATAACCGCAAAGTTGGTGGCCGATAATATTATAGATACCATAAAGAACGGCAAATCCTCTCTAAATCACCGTGGATCCATGGGCAACATGGGTGCCGCATGTATAGCCTCTGCTGGTTATGGAATGACCAAGGGAAGCGGAATTAGTATAACCACTTTTCCCATAGTTCCCGATTATAATAAGTATCCTGATACCCAGGGACGTCAACTGGGTAAAACCTTTGGAGAAATTGGTCTGGCCGGTCATTGGCTTAAATTGGCCTTGCATTATGCCTTTCTGTATAAGGCCAAAATGAAACCCTTTTGGTGGTTGGTTCCAGAATAAAAGCCTTTCCTACTAAATTTAGGAACGCCAAATGGCAATTAAAAACACCCGTTAACCCAAAAATTAAAAAGATGACACGAAGAATATCAAAATCCAAGCGTTTTTATATGATGAACCCTATTATCCAATTTTTTAAATTCATTTGGTTGAGTATAAAAATAATGTTGATCGTTGCAGGTGGTCACGGGGGCACCAGAAAGGCACAATAAATTATCCCGGACCATAATGTGTTTTGCACGGAGCAGTGAATTGAAATCTAATCTGGGCAAAGGAAAATTATTGCCTTGAAATTTAACTTTTCCCTAGCTGAAAATTTGAAAATCTTCCGAAAAAAATCCAACCTTCCTTTATATTTCAAGGCTGAGGCTTGTGTAACTTAAGTGGCTGTATATCTTTTTAATATGTTGGATATTGCTTATATAATTTAAATCTATTAGCAATGAAATTTTTTAAACAGATAAAAATCAATTTATTCATTTTTGGCTTGCCGTTGCTGTTGGCAGTGTTCTCCTGTAGCAATAATGATTCATTCGTTGCGGATCCGGAAAATACAAACCTCACTAATGAAGACAATGTGGCATTACTGTATATGTTGGAAGAGGAAAAGCTGGCGCGGGACACCTATACCTATTTGGAGGATTTATGGAATATCAATCAATTTTCAAATATTAAGAAAAGTGAACAAAGTCATATGAATGCCGTTATAGGCCTTTTGGATCAATACGATATTTCCTATACCCTTATGCCTTATGGCGAATTTAACGATCCGGTTATTCAGGATTTATATGATGGCTTTATAAATCATGGAAGTGTATCTAGTACCAATGCCTTAGAAGTTGGCGCCAACATTGAAGACTTGGACATTTTGGATTTAGCCAATTATATTGATGCCACGACCAATAGTGCCATGATACAAGTATTTGAAAGTCTGCAATGTGGTAGCCGAAACCACCTCAGGAGCTTTGTCAATGCCATTGAACTTTCGGGGAATACTTATGAGCCCCAGTATTTGAGCCAGGAAGACTATACCTTAATAATCAATGATAGTCAAGAACAGTGTGGTCCGTAAAGGATTTTATTAAACAGACTTCCAAAAAAAGAACTGAATTATTTGGCCGACCCAATTTTGAGCACAGTTCATATATATTATGCATGTTGGCTGTCTTATAATATTACTGGACCATAACAACTGTAGTTAGATCTTCTTATGTAACAATTGTTACACATCACAGGTTGTAACTTATTGATATAAAATACATTAACTGACTTAAATCATTTTCAGTCCCTGGAATAGAAGGTACATTTAACCATATTAATTTATAAAAACACAAATCATGAAAAGAATAATTTTTACAATGGTATTTATTGCATTTGGATCAATAATGCTTAATGCACAGGATCAAGATCAATTGCGGGATAGGGATCAAGATCGATTAATGCTGGTAGATGGTGACGTGCTACAAATTAGAGATCGCGACCAAATAAGGTTACAAGACCCAATAACTTTAAATGATGGAACGGTAGTAAATCCTGATGGGTCTTATGTAACAAGGGATAAGGATCGTCTACGTCTAAAGGATGGGGAATGTTTGGACAATGATGGTATTAAATACCGCAATGAGTACCAATACAGATACAAAGTAAAGCAGGAGAACAAAGGGCTTACCGAGGCTCAAATGCAGGAACGTAACCAAAATAGGTTTCAGATCATGCAAATAGGGGGGGAAGTATATCAAATTAGAAATCAGGAACAAAAACGTCTTCAGCAGCAATTGAACCTCGGTGACGGAATATTAGTTAATCCTGATGGAACCTACCAAAGCCAAGACCGTAAACAGCTTAAATTGCAAGATGGAGAATGTTTAAATATGGATGGTGCCATGTTTAAAAATTCGTATCAACATCGAAAAATGATGGTTCAGAAAAATATGATGGGCAATAAAAACATGAATATGCAAAAAGGTATTAATAAGGCTCCCATGAAAAAAATGAATAAAGGCAAGAATTAAGGAATATGATAGGGATGTAGGGGTTTTGAAATTTCTACATCCCATTTCTAATAAAGAACTTAAACTTATACGCAATGAAATCCCGGCTAATTATATCTATCTTAATATTTTTTGCTCTTCATACCGGGATGATGTCCCAAAACAATAAAAAATCTATCCAAGATAAATTCAATGACAATGAATCTTACGTTCTAACCGATGTAAGCTACATAAATGATGCTGTGTTTATGGGAAGGCGGGATTCTATTGCGGCCCCGTATATTTTCCCTTCTATTGGCTATTACGATAAGACTGGGTTTTTCGCAGATGCCTCAGTATCGTATTTAACGGCATCCGACGAAAACAGGGTAGATCTTTTTTTAATCAGTTCAGGGTATATATTTAACGGATCAAAGATTAGTGGAGGAATATCGGGAACCGCTTATTTTTTTAATGAGGACAGTTACAATGTAAGGTCCGAAGTTATTGGCGATATTACCGGTGTTTTAAGTTATGACTTAAAGTTTCTGGAAATTACACTTTCGGCTAGTACATATTTTAATAAAGAAAGTTCAGTAGATATTTTTACTGGACTAAAATTGGATAGAACCTTTTATACTCTTGGGAACAAGCTATTGCTGAATCCGGGTATTTCCCTTTATGCCGGATCACAATATTTCTATCAGGAATATTACAGCAGTAGTCGTTTAGGCAACAGAAAGGGAAAAGGAAAAGGAACCATAGTTACAGAACCAACTACCTCCACTGTGGTGGAAATAAAGGAGGCATCAGAGTTTAATCTCTTAAACCTGGAGTTAAGTCTTCCTGCGCAATTTTATCACAAGCAATTTATTTTTTCTTTTACCCCTTCTTTATCTTTTCCCCAAAGCAGTGCCACTATTAGCACCGAGGATACCATTATAAAAGAAGATTTGAAAAATACATTCTATTGGACCATCGGCGTTAGCTATTGGTTTTATACCAAAAAAGGAAACTAAAATTGGTTTTCCTTTTAGTATCAATCCCTTGGTAACATTAGTTACTGTGCAATCCTTTTAGTCCCCCTAATTTTGTCCTAAATAATTAAAACGATGAAGAATATCATTTATATATTGTCTTTTTTGGGAACCTTGTCCTTGGTTCACGCTCAGGAAAGGGTGTTGATCAGCAAGGAAGAAGTGTTGACCAAAGTGAGGGAAAACAACAATACCCTTAAAATGTCCCAACAGGATGTGTTGGCCGCCAAAGGAGATTTTAATCAGTCCAATGCGGTAATATTGCCTAATATAAGTGTCTCCCATACTGCTATTGCTACTACCAATCCTCTAATGGCATTCGGTTCCAAATTAAATCAGGAAATTTTGACCCAAGCGGATTTTAATCCCCTTTTATTAAACAACCCCAGTCAGATCGAGGATTATGCCACGCGTATAGTTGTGCAGCAGCCTTTGGTAAATCTGGACGGAATTTTTCAGCGTAAGGCGGCAAAAGCCAAATTGAATGCTGTGGAGTTAAAAGCGGATAGGACCAATGATTATATAGACTTGGAGGTGGAAAAGGCCTATATGCAGTTACAATTGGCCTACAAGTCGGTAAAGGTTTTGGAGGAAGCGAAAAAGGCAGCATTGGAAAATAAACGTTTGGCAGATAATAGTTTTAAGCAGGGGTATCTTCAAAAATCGGATGTCTTGGCCGTAGAGGTAAGGCTAACCGAAATAGATAATCAGTTGCAGTACGCCAAGAGCAATATCCACAATGTTTCCAATTACCTATCCGTCTTGATGAACGATAACAGCTATGCGGTTTTACAACCATCGGACTCCTTGACCTTAGTGGTCAGTGACATTTATACGGAAGGATTACCGGAGAATAGAAAGGACCTAAAGGCCATGTCCTTGTCCAGTGAGGCATACCAACAAATGTACAGGGCAGATAAAATGAGTTTCCTTCCTAGCTTAAATGCTTTTGGAACCTATGAATTGCACGATGATCAAGTTTTTCAGGGCAATGCCAATGGATATTTGATCGGGGCAGAATTAAAATGGAACATTTTTGAAGGCAGCAAACGTTTTGGAAAGGTTCAAAAAAGTAGGGCCGAATTTGAAAAATCCAAGCTGGAAATGCATCAATATAAGGCGGAAAGTCAGGTAGAGTTGAATAGGGCCATGCGTTTGCTTCAAGACGCCAAAAACAATTTGGAGCTTACCTCTTTAGCATTGCAACAGTCGGAAGAATCTCTCCGAATCCGTACCAATAGATTTGAACAAGGATTGGAGAAAACGACCGATCTATTAAATACCGAAACCCAATTTTCCCAGAAGAGATTGGAATATTACACCACTATTTTCAATTATAATTACGCCTTGGCCTATGTAAAGTTTTTAACCAAGGAATAATGGCATACAGTTCATCAATATAAGAAACCATAAAAAGAAATACTTGTATCCAACATTTAAAATTAAACGAAAAACATGAAGACAAAATTATACATAGCAGCACTATTTATGCTTGCCATAACGATTAGCAGTTGTGGAAGTGATGATAAAAAAATTGTGGCGGACAATTCTCCTGCCGTGGCCGTTGAAGTGAGCACGGTTTCTGAAGGGAACAGCAGTCCGTACCTATCCGCTAGCGGAAAGATAGAGGCGGTAAACAGTGCCAATATTAGTACCCGAATGATGGGTTATGTAGATAAAATTTACGTGCAGGTAGGTGATAAAGTTACTAAAGGACAGCAATTGATAAGTATAAACAATGCAGATATATCTGCCAAATTGGCCCAGGTAAATGCCGGTATTACCGAAGCAACTGCTGCTTTTAACAATGCTGAAAAAGATTATAACAGGTATACAGCCTTGTTTAATGAGAACAGTGCTTCCCAAAAGGAACTGGACGATATTACGGCCAACTACAACATGGCCAAGGCTAGATTGGAAGGAGCCAAACAAATGAAGAACGAGGTGAATGCCCAATTTTCATATAGCAATATACGTGCTCCTTTTAACGGAGTGGTCACCAACAAATTTATTAATGTTGGGGATATGGCAAATCCAGTGATGCCTTTAGTGGAAGTAGAAAGCCCGGGTAATTTTCAGGTATTGGCCATGGTACCGGAATCGGAAATTCTAGAGATCAAGTCCGGTTCGGAGGTGGAAGTATTGATAAAGACCCTGAACGAATCCTTCAAGGGAACAGTAACGGAAGTGAGTACATCGGCCAAAAATACTGGAGGACAGTATATGGTTAAGGTAATGTTGGATGAGTCCAATTCCAATCTACTTTCTGGAATGTATGCCACTGTACAATTTCCTACTGCAAAAAAAGAGAATACCAATAGAGTGCTTATTCCTTTAGAGGCGGTAGTGCACAACGGACAATTATCCGGGGTGTATACGGTTAGTGAGAGCAACACGGCACTTTTACGCTGGTTGCGATTGGGCAGGACTTATGGTGATAGTGTAGAAGTATTGTCAGGACTTTCCGCTGAGGAACAATATATAATATCGGCCGAGGGGAAATTGTTCAATGGGGCCAGGATTAGTGTCCAATAACCAAAGTTTGAAAAATCGGATTTGCGTTAGACCTGCCTGCCGGTAGGCAAGTATTGTAGCGGTTACCCCAAGACTTTTTAGTGGATTTAGGCTAAAAAGGAGTTGGCGTAAAAGCGGAAAGCCCGACCTGAGCTTTTCTGAATGATCTTCCAGCAAGGTTTCCAAGACCTTGTAGGTATAAAAAAGAGGTTAAAAGTATAAAGAACATTCAAGACAAACACAAGAATTGGCGAAGGTAACGCCCAAATAAAAAATAAAAGAAAAAGATGAAAGAAGGATTAGCAGGCAAAATTGCCAAAGCATTTATAGGATCTAAGTTAACGGTCCTTCTAATGATCGTATTCATGGTCATTGGGGTATACAGTTCGTTCTTGATACCCAGGGAGGAAGAGCCTCAGATAGATGTTCCCATGGCGGATATCTTCGTGGGCTACCCCGGGGCCAGTCCCACCGAAGTAGAGAGTAGGGTAACCAAACCCCTTGAAAAATTAATCTCCAATATTAAGGGTGTGGAATATGTGTACTCTACTTCCATGGAGGAACAGGGAATGGTTATAGTGCAGTTTTATGTAGGTGAGGATATAGAACGTTCTTTTGTTAAACTACAGAACGAGATCAATAAGCATATGGACGAAATGCCACAAGGCGTTACCTTCCCTTTGATAAAAACCAGGGCCATAGATGATGTTCCCATGTTGGGACTTACCTTATGGAGTGAAACTTATGACGATTACCAATTGAAGCAAATCGCTCAGGAGCTTACGGATGAAATTGAGAAAGTAAACGATGTTTCCGCTACCCAAAGAATTGGTGGGCGAAATCGACAATTAAGGGTGGTATTGGACAAGGATAAATTGGCGGAAAGCGGATTGGATTTTCTTACCATTGCCGAAATGATTAAAGCCAATAACCAACAAATAAGCGGAGGTACTTTTGATAAAAATGACACCGAATTTATGGTGACCACAGGTAAATTTTTGGAATCTGCTACCGACGTGGAAAATTTGGTGGTAGGCGTACAACAGAACCGTCCCATTTATTTGAAGCAGATTGCCAGTATACAGGATGGACCTGAAATTCCTAAGGAATACGTATCACTAGGTTTTGGAAAGGGAAGTGAAAAAGGGGAAACCTACAAGTCCGAATATCCTGCCGTTACCATTTCCATAGCCAAGCGAAAAGGGGCGGACGCCATGAATATTTCGGATATTATTTTGGAGAAAGTAGATCATTTAAAAAAGAATCTTATTCCGGATGATGTGCATGTGGAGGTGACCCGAAATTATGGGGAAACCGCTTCCCATAAGGTATCGGAATTATTGATGCACCTTATTGGCGCCATAATAGCGGTAACTTTTGTTGTAATGTTGGCCATGGGATGGCGTGGAGGATTGGTCGTGTTTCTTTCCGTACCCATCACCTTTGCCCTGACCTTGTTGAGCTATTATTTGTTGGATTATACCTTGAACCGTATCACCTTATTTGCATTGGTTTTCGTAACAGGGATTGTAGTGGACGACTCCATTATTATTGCGGAAAACATGCACCGGCATTTTAAAATGAAACGCTTGCCGTTTAAACAGGCTGCATTGTATGCTATAAATGAAGTGGGCAACCCAACTATATTGGCCACTTTTACGGTAATTGCATCCGTATTGCCCATGGCTTTTGTCTCCGGTTTAATGGGACCTTATATGTCTCCAATGCCTATTGGAGCTTCCATTGCCATGTTGTTGTCGCTTTTTGTGGCCTTGACGATTACGCCTTATTTGGGATATATATTTCTTAGGGAGAAAGATAAAAAAGGAGAGGAAAAGGTAGAGAAACCTTTGGAGGAAACCTTTATATATAGAATGTACCATAAGTTTGAAAATCCGTTGATTGAAAACAAGAAGATGCGCTGGGTGTTTTTGGGAATTACCTTCGTGTTGCTCTTGGGTTCCATAGGGATGTTCTTTACCAAATCGGTAGCCGTAAAAATGTTGCCGTTCGACAATAAGAATGAATTTCAGGTGGTCATAGATATGCCCGAGGGCACTACTTTGGAGCGTACGGGTGTGGTGGCAGGAGAGATTGCCCAATACCTGAACACTCGTCCCGAAGTGATAAACTACCAAAGTTATGTAGGTACTTCCGCACCAATTACTTTCAATGGTCTTGTACGTCATTACGACATGAGGGGAGGAAGTAATATGGCCGATATTCAGGTGAATTTATTGGATAAGGGCGACCGAACTGCCCAAAGTCATGAGATAGCCAGTTTATTGCGTCCAGAGATCCAACGTATTGGTAACAAGTACAATGCCAACGTTAAGATTGTTGAGGTACCACCTGGACCTCCAGTGCTTTCTACCATTGTTGGGGAAATATATGGGCCTGATTACGATACACAGATGGATATTGCTGACCAGGTACAGCAGATTTTGAAAAAAACCCCGGATGTGGTAGATGTGGATTGGATGGTTGAAGCCGATCAGGTGGAATTTGAGTTTATCATGGACAAGGAAAAAGCAATGCTTTATGGGGTGGCACCCGCACAGATTGCCCATACCATGAATATGGCCCTATCGGAAAGGGCGGTGACCAACCTATACGATGAAAATGCTTCCAATCAAATAGGTTTGATTTTGGCCTTGGAGGAAAAAGAGAAATCCACTATTCAGGATATTGCCCAATTGAAGTTGAAATCCCAGCAAGGAAATATGGTCCCAATAGCGGATTTGGTAACAATAGAGCAAACTACAAGGGCCAAAACTATATATAGAAAAAACCAAAAGAGGGTGGTCTATGTACTGGCCGATATGGCGGGGGATCTGGAAAGTCCGGTGTATGCTATATTAGGAATGACCGACAAATTAAAGGGAATGAATTTGCCAAAAGGATATTCCATTGATGAACTGTACATAAAGCAACCCGATTTTGAGGATAATTATACTGTAAAATGGGATGGGGAATGGCAGATTACTTTAGAGGTATTTCGGGATTTGGGATTGGCATTCCTAGGGGTGATTTTTATAATCTATATTTTGATTGTGGGATGGTTCCAGAATTTTAAAGCTCCTATTGTAATGATGGTGGCCATACCACTTTCCTTGATCGGGATTGTATTGGGGCATTGGATGTTGGATGCGTTTTTTACAGCAACCTCCTTTATAGGAATGATTGCCCTAGCGGGAATAATGGTGCGGAATTCGGTGTTGTTGATCGATTTTATTAATCTGCGATTGGCGGAAGGTATTCCTTTAAAGCTGGCTGTAATAGAGGCGGGTGCCGTGAGGACTACCCCTATTCTATTAACAGCGGGAACGGTAGTTATTGGGGCGTTCGTAATCTTGTTCGATCCTATTTTCCAAGGGCTGGCCATTTCTTTGATGGGCGGTACCATTGTATCCACGGTACTGACATTGTTGGTAGTGCCATTGGTGTATTATATGATAGAAAGGAAGAACTATAAGTAAGAACGGTCCTGGGTATAGCTATTTTCAATCTTTTAAGGACGGGTCTCTGAGCGTAGCCCAAGAGACCCAGGTAAAGCGTTTGGATGGCTATGGCCCAACGAGACATAATGCCAATACAATAGAAACTAAAAATATAAAAAATGAAATTACTCATAGTAACCGTTGTGGAGGAGTACGATAAAGAAATTCTACAACTCTTTAAAAAAGCCAATATTGAAAACTTTAGTGGTTCCGATATTGATGGGTACAAAAATTCTGCTTCGATGTTAATGGCATCAAATTGGTTCCCAAGCCAAAAAGGAGGCGTAGGATCAACGATGTTTTTCTCCTTTACCACAGAAGAGAATATTGAAATGTTTTTTCAACTTATCTCTGAATTTAACAATAATTTGGAAACCAACAACCCCATAAGGGCTGCCGTGGTTCCCATAGAAAAGTATATTTAATAACCTTTAAAAAATAGTATTATGATTAACAGATATATTAGGGCAATTGCCGGGGCTTTTGTAGTTATTAGTGTTGTATTGGCTGTATATGTAAACATAAACTGGTTGTGGTTTACCGTTTTTGTTGGGGTCAATCTTTTTCAATCTGCCTTTACCCAATGGTGCCTTATGGAAAAGATTTTATTCAAATTGGGAGTAAAGAAAGAAGGCGATAGCTGTACTGTTTAGTGCACCAAATTCTGCCGATGAAGGCGGTGTCGAGGTAAGAGTGTCAACATATAGTTGATTAAAATTTAGTATAGCAATGTTACTGTCTCCTCGAGAACAGTCGAGAGGTTTTGGATAATTGTGTCTTTTGAAATGAGGTCTCTCCCGATAGCCACCTTAGGGATGCGCTAGACCGGACAACATTATACTAAATAACCCATTAAAATTTAAGAATCTAATGAAGCCATGTTAGATAGTATTTTTAAGCCTAAGGGTTACCTCTCTTTTCCTTATGTAGTTATAGTTTTGTGAGGATAAAGGAAGACTTCAAACCTTTTTTTGTCCTTGATGAGTTGGAATAAAAAATGCCCCGGGAAACCGGGGCATTCTAAAACTAACTCAATACTCAATAAATGAAACTCAATTCTATTTTAACATGCTCTGTGCAGTCAAATGCCTGCCTAGAGGAGTTGGTTTACCAAGGTTTTGTAACTCCTTGTAATATCCATGGTTTGGACCAAGGTGTATCGTTTTCGTATTTTCCGGGCACATCGTTCGTGTAGCTGGTTGTTTCCAAAGAAGATAATGCTGCATTGTAATTAGCTTCATTAATATTTCTTTCTTCATCAGGATACTGAAAACGAACCGGGATTACTGACGATAGGGCGAAAGGACCTGTCTGAAGATCAGGTAATCCAGTACGTCTCCAATCCAAATAGGCTTCAGAAGCGGTAGCAAAGTTGGCTATCCATTTTTGTTCCATAATCTGGGCCAGTGTTCCGTTATAGGCAACTTCGGCATTATCTATATAATCTGCATATTCATCACCAATTCCCCAGGTGTCCATAGATGCTTGTACTCCTTTGTTATAATTTCCTTCCGCATCTGAACCCCAGCCTTTTAGGGCAGCTTCTGCTTTTAAGAAACAAACTTCTGCATAGGATAGCACCCTAGCTTTTAAGTAATCACCACTAGCGTCCTTAAACTGATCGTTCATTAATGAAACATGTACATTGCCTCCACCTTGTACAGGGTTAGGGTTCAAGTTATAAGTATAGGGCTCTGATCCTTGATAAGATACTGGGAGACCCACATAAGTACTACTAGTATCTACTAGACTTAATCCGGCCAAACGATCGGCTTTCCAAGTATTTTTGTCATATATCTTTAAACCATTATCAGCAAGTGTTTCTTCATTGATATAACGTACTCCATCTACAACTACATCATCTTCTCCACCAGGAACGTCTGCGGCAGCCACAACTTTAATTGGAATTGCAACAGGTGCAAACCAAACGTTGGCTCTTGGGACATTAAGTTCCCGCAATCTATCGGTAAAAGTAGTACAAGGCTTAACACGATTGAAGGCGGATGCTCCTCCTGTTGAGCTGTTACTTGGCTGAGAGGAATTGGCATCTGTACCTGTATAGGCCAAAGCGCACTCCTCATCCACACTGCTGATCAAAGGTTTCGCCAAAGTGGCTATTACGCCTGCTTGCGCATAAGATGGGTCCTTTTCAGACAATCGCATGTAATACCGTAGGGCCAAGGAGTTGGCATATTTCATCCATTTTTCGGCATCGCCTCCAAAGAAAATATCTTGGCTGGCACCAAAGGCCTCTAAGCTACCCATATTGTTGGATATCAAAGCTGCAGCAGCTACAAAATCGGCAATAGCCCCTTTATAAACGGCTTCTTGGGAATCGTATGTTGGTAGAATAACATCCTCGTCCGCTTGTATCGCATTGGAATAGGGTACGTCTCCATAGTAATCTGCCAAAGTAATAAAGTTCTGCGCCATTAATATTTGGGCAATGGCTTCATGTAAAGTATAACCTAATTCTTGGGACCGTTGAAGTGCTAATTTAGCACTACGCAAGTTTCCGTAATAGGTGTCCCATCCACTACCATCCCAATCGTAATTGTTGTTACCCCAAGAATCTTTTTGGGTGTATTGCACAAAGGCAGATAGTTCTCCACTATAGCCTTTGTTACCTACGTCCAAAGCAGTATTCACCATCACTTGCGTTAATAGAAAACTTGGATTGCCTTGGCTAGGATCTACCCCGTTGGGGTTTTGGTTAATTTCTGTAAGCTCATTGTCGCATGAAGTAGCGGACAGTAGACAAACTACGAGAAATAGTTTAAATATCTTATTTAGTTTACTCATGATTTTTTGTTTTTTGTTTAAAGTGCCTAATTAGAAACTTACGTTAAGTTTGAAACCTACTGGAATGGTAAATGGATTTATATTAAAGCGCTCAATACCTTGCTTAAATTGGATACCACTTCCTCCTTGTGTACTTGATTCGTGCTGGAAAGCCATCTCAGGGTCTATTCCTATATCGGCCTTGGTCCAAAGGATTATATTTCGGCTAAATAAAGAGATATTTAGATTTTGAAGCCCTATTTGCTTAATATGTTTACTTGGCACGGAATAAGTAAGTGAAATTTCTCTTAATTTTAAGAAATCAGAATCAAAAGTTGCATTTCTAGTAAAGTCCCATCCGTAGTGATCTTGGTATCTTGTAACTACAGTTCCAGGGCCGCCTAAGTTTTCGGCAGTGGCCACAAAGTTACCGTTATCGTCATAATCCCCTTGAACACCAGGCATAAATACACCATCGTTTAAGGTAATGCCTCCTTCAGTATAAGGAAGACCACCATCTGCTGCAGTAGGCCCACCTACCAATACATAGAATTCACCATTTTCTGATAAGAATTGGTCTGCATTTTCCCTTAAGTAGGCAGGAACATCGGTAATATCGTTAAAATTATGCAATTTATCAATCCATCTTTGGGTATGTAAATCAGATTCTCCGTATCTGTGAGTTTGCGAAACAAACTGTCCGCCTTTTCTCCAGTCAAAATTCATGGAGATGCTCCAGTTCTTATAGGACGCAGATGTTGTCATCCCTAAAGTGAAATCTGGGTTAAAGTTACCAATTATTGGGGCAACTCTATTTCCATCTGCATCTTCTCTAGTTCTGTCGCTATTCTCGAAACCTGAATCATCAATAATAGGCCAGCCAAAATATGGCGAGTTTGGATCTTCAACACGCACTAGAGCGGCATCAAAAATATTTCCAATTTCCTCTCCAACCCAAGTTATAGCACCACCACGGGCATCGGTCCAAAACGTAATGGAATTCATACCTTCAGCCAATTCAATCACCTTGGTTCGGTTTCTGTTAAACACGAAGCCCATATCCCAACGCCAATCCTTGGAGTTTATAATGTTAGCATTTAAACCAGCCTCTATACCTGTACTTCTCAAAAGACCAGCATTGGTGTTTTTAGAGCTATATCCTGAGGAGATAGGTAGCGCAATTCCAAAAATTTGATTTTCGTTATCGGCAGTGTAATAAGTGAAATCCATACTTAGCCTGTTGTTAAAGAAGGCCAAATCAGCTCCTCCTTCCCAAGATGTAATACTTTCTGGTTTTAAATCTGGGTTAAGTAGCGTAGAAGGCACGGATAACAAAGATCCTGATCCCCATGAGGAACCACCATTTAAAGTAGGTTGTAGGTTGTATGCCCCAGTATCGTTACCTACTTCAGCATAACCTCCACGAAGTTTAAATAAGGATACCCCATTGCCAAAACCAAGAAGCCTATTAACCAATAAACTAGTAGATACGGAAGGGTAAAAATAGGAATTGTTATTATCTGGCAAGGTGCTAGACCAATCATTTCTTCCTGTAACGTCTACATAGAACATATCTTTAATACCAATACTAGCCATGCCATACAAACTATTTACTTGTTTTTCGTACGTGTTGTATGAATAAACTAAATTGTCGTTAGCAATATTGGATAAGGTAAACAAACCCGGTGTTAAAAGTCCAGATCCTCTACTTATTGTGGAATTTAACAAATTGTTTCCTTTTAAAACCCTTTTGTTACCACCTCCAGATATTGAGAAATCCCATCCTTCCAGTCTTTTGGCGTAAGTTAATAAGAAATCGATATTTGTTTCATTTGTGAAAATTTTGTTGATACCGTAGGCCCCATTCATGTCTCCAGTATAGCCCTTGGACAATTTGGTTTCTCTTCCTTCATTAATTTCATCCATGTTGTAACGAACCATACCCGTTAGATCATCGGTGATTTTATACTCTCCTTTAACGTTACCATAGAATCTATTTCTTTCAAAACCATTGTTATTCTCGTAAGCTAAGAAATAAGGGTTATTCCATTCGGTTTCTGTTGGATCGTCCCCAAAATTATAAGGTGAATTTTGGAAGATGCCTTCGTATCCCGGCAACCAATAATCCTTCATTTGGCGCACATCAATATGTGGGTTCAATTCATATACTGCCTGCATTGCATTAGCACCACGGTTACCAACAGGTCTGTTGTCTGCACCAGATTTTGTATAGTTAAGACTAGTGCTAACCGTAAATTTATCGTTTAACTTTAATCCTGAATTTAAACTGATGCTATGTCTGTTTAAATCCGTATTCGGGATGTTTCCTTTGTTCTTTAAATCCGAATAGGACAACCTATAATTAATCTTTTCCGTATTGTCCTGGATAGAGATGTTATTGGTTGTTGTAATGGCCGTTTGAAAGAAATTCTTTGGATTGTTGTACGACTTCAATTCCCTTGGAACAGGAACACCACTTGCAATTTCAGAAGCACTATAAGGCCATTGGATGGCCTTGATGCCTTTATCCAGTTCAGGACCTGCCCAAGCAGCGGAGGTTTCACCAATGATAATGGCTCCATAAGAATTCGCTGGGAAATTATCTTCGGTAAAAGGTCTGGAACCTGTCGCAAACCTCCTATGGGTATCTAAGAAACGACTCGGAATATCAAAAACAGTACTGGAATTAATAGTTACTCCCAAGCCTTTTTTTGATTTTCCAGACTTGGTAGTAATTAATATAACCCCGTTACCTGCCCGGGAACCGTAAAGTGCTGCTGCACTGGCACCTTTTAGGACGGTAACACTGGCAATATCGTCTGCATTGATATCAGAAATAGCATTACCATAATCCACTTTGTTGTCCCGGCCTATCTCTGTAATGTTGTTAGCGGTATTAATTACAGGAGAGCCATCGATTACAAATAATGGTTGGTTGTCACTGGATAATGAAGCTGCACCCCTAACATTAATGTTTACGGTAGAACCTGCAACACCAGTAGAGTTGATATTCACCCCGGACACTTTACCGGAAAGCGCGTTTAAAACGTTCTCTTGTGGAACATTGTCCAAAGCATCACCTCCTACTTCGCTTACCGAATACCCCAAGGATTTCTTTTCCCTCGATATACCTAGTGCTGTTACTACAACTTCTTCCAATTGTTCGGAGGAGGTTGCCATAGTAACATTGAGGGTAGATTGGTTCCCAACAACTACCTCCTTTGTTTCCATTCCCAAATAGGAAAATACCAAAACAGCACTACTGTTCGGAACAGTAATACTGTAATTTCCGTCAAAATCGGTGGTTACACCTGTGGTAGTTCCCTTAATCACCACGGACACCCCTGGGAGCAATTCGCCATCATCACTGCTGACGACTCCCGTTACACCTTGTTGTGCCAACATGATTCCAGAAACCATGCTGAACAAAAGGAAAGTCAAAAATTTCAAGCTGCTTTTTTTCATATTCATTTATATTAATTGGTTGAGTAATTAGCATTTCGTTAACAAAACTATTGTAAAATAATCGACAAAAAGCATAGTATTTTATTAGATACTTATGGAATTTTACCTTTAATGGGGTCAATATTATGATATTGAAAATTTTAGGTTAAGATATGTGTGATTTTGGGCAAGAATATTTCTTAAACGTAAACTTCAACATATTGGAACCTCACTATTTGGGACCGAATTATAGTTAAAATTGGTAGAGGTATCATATATATGGATATAGGTAGGTCATATCAATATTTATTAAGTGATACTTCATTCATTGTACAAACTGCTACAATTTTAACTTAATTATCAAGAAATAAGTCAAAAAACTAGGTCTTATGTCAATATACCATGCAAATGCAATAAGATTTACTTATTCAATCACCTCTAATTGAATTTAATTTGTAGGTAATTAACCAAAATGCCAAACCATGTTAGCAGGTATAGATTATTTTATAGTAATAGCTTATATAATAGGAATGTTATTATTGGGGCTATATTTCAAAAAATTTGTAAGTAGTTCCGAAGACTATTTTCTTGGAGGCAAAAGTCTACCTTTCTGGGCCATTGGAATGTCCATAGTTGTATCGGATATTGGAGCATTGGATTTTGTGGGTGTTTCCGGTCAAGCTTATAGATATGGTATTTCTGTCGGCAACTTTGATTGGGTTGGCTCGGTTCCGGCCATGTTGCTGGCGGCATTTATTTTTATACCCTATTTCTGGCGAGGAGGTATGTACACTATTCCGGAATATTTGGGTAGAAGGTATAACCAAAAGGTTAGGACCATAGCCTCTGTAACTTGGATTTTGTTCTTTGCATTGGATTTGGGAGTTCTTTTTTGGGCCAGTGCGGTACTATTAAATATACTTATGGGCTGGCCAATATGGATATCTATTATTTCCACTGCCGGGGTAGTTGGCCTCTATACTTATTTTGGCGGTATTACCGCTGTAATAATGACCGATGTAGTGCAATTCGTTATCATGTTCATAGGTGGTTTCGCCTTGGTTTTTTTAAGTCTTTACGAAGTTGGGGGTTGGGATAATATGGTAGATAAAATTGCAACAATGGGTCCAGAGTATCAAAACCACTTCGACATTATTCAACCACAGGATACGAAATCGCCATTTCCTTGGACTGGAATTTTATTCGGTCTAACCTTTGTTATGGCCAATGCCTATATGATAGGGAACCAATCTATTGTGCAGCGATGTCTTACTGCCAAAAACGAGTGGCACGCCAAGGCTAGTATGATTTTTGGATCTGCCCTTAAAATGTTTATCCCCATTTTAGTTTTGTTTCCAGGGCTTATGGCAGTCGTGGTTCACCCCGGATTGGCAGATGGGGACCAGGCACTTCCAATGATGATCAAATCCATTCTGCCTCCTGGTTTGGTCGGACTTATGTTTGCCGCATTTTTTGCCGGGCTTATGTCCAGTGTGGATTCGTTGTTGAATTCAACGGCCACCTTATTCACAAAGGATATCTACGAACCTTTTATTAAAAAAGGGGCGGATGACAAACATTATTTGAAGGTTGGGCAGATCACGACCTTGGTACTGTTACTTATAGGAGTTGCTACCTCGCCAATAAGCAGCGATTTCCCAGGGATTTATGTGGCCATACAAACTTTTATGTCCTATTTCCAAGGACCAATATTCTCGATTCTCCTTTTGGGTATATTCTGGAAACGAACTACGGAATGGGGAGGACTTTCAGCATTGGTCATAGGTATTGGATTTGCTGTTTATCTTAATGTATTTAAGGAGCAATTCTTTACCATAGAAGACCCTTTTCTCTATATTTCCTGGTGGTCCTTCCTTCTCGGGTTTATAATTAATGTTGTGGTAAGTCTGCTCACCAAGAAGCATACCGAAGAACAACTTAAAGGCTTGGTGTTTAGTTCAAAAATTTTAGTGGAAAATAAAAAACTGTAATATGTTCAATTTTGACTGGCTTTCCGGTGTTTCTCAAGAAACTGCAAAAATGATATTTCTTTCTTTGTATGCACTAATAGGTCTTTTGGTGCTTTTATTGCCTACGGAGTATGTTTACCAGGGCATTGCGAAGGAAGATCGGCACTGGTGGAACAATTTAAAACTATGGTCTATTGCCGTACTTTGTATTTTGGCATCGATTTATAATCATTTTTAACCCCTTAATATAAAAAGTATGGAGACAAATGAAACAAATGCGGGATTAAAGGCCGCTCAAATTAATAATGCTCTTGGATTTTTCATTTTGGCTTTTGGGGTTATTGTGCTTTTTGCAATGATCTACACGGAAACCTTTGTAGAACATATGACCGATATGGTTGCTGGTTTAATACTAATATCCATTGGCGGGGGAATGATGTGGAAAGCAAAAAGAACTATAAAGAAATTAAAATCCAAGAAGGAATAATAAAACACATAGAATGCATAAGTCCTTCCAAATAAAGTTATCGGATAATTGGAGAATCCAGAGTTCAAGTAAAGTTTCGGAAAAGGGGAGTGAAATCTCTACCAAGCCCACAATTTCAGAAAATTGGTTTCCTGCCGTTGTTCCCTCAACGGTTTTGAGCACTTTGGTGGCCAACAAGGTTTACGAAGACCCCTATTTTGGGGAGAATTTAAAGACTATCCCAACAGAACTATTTAAGGTATCCTGGTGGTACACTACGAGTTTTGAACTTACAAAGGAGCAATCCAAGGAGTATGCCAGCTTAAAATTTGATGGTATAAACTATAAGGCCAATGTTTGGTTAAATGGACAGCTCATCGCTGATGCTACTGATATAGACGGGGCATTTCGAATTACCTCTTTTGATGTAAGTACACATATTAAAAGTGGATCCAATATTTTGGCCATTGAGGTAATGCCACCCCAACCCGGCGATTTTAGTATAGGATTTGTAGATTGGAATCCTGCCCCACCAGATGGGGACATGGGTGTTTTTAGACCTGTAACCTTGCACCTACATGGCGGGGTACAAATTGAAAAACCCTTTGTGCAGACCAAGGTAAATCTTGAAACCTTGAAAGAGGCCGATCTTACTGTTTCTGCAGAACTCACCAATTATTCCAATATGGTAATATCTGGAGATTTAGTAGGGACTATAGGGGATATGGTATTCAAGAAAAATATAAGCTTAGCTCCAAATAATAAAGAGCTGATTACCTTTGATAGTAAGGAGTTTGTTGGACTTAATTTTAAGGAACCAAAACTTTGGTGGCCAATTAACTTGGGGAATCCCGATCTCTATGATCTTGATATAAAATTTATTGCCAAGGAGGAGGTTTTGGATGCGACCCAGTTGAGATTTGGAATTCGCGATATACAGGATTATTGGTTAAATAATATTCATCGCGGTTATAAGGTAAATGGAAAGAAGGTATTGATCAAAGGTGGCGGATGGACAGATGATATGCTTTTGATGGATACTGATGATAGTATTGAGGCACAAGTGAAGTACGTAAAGCAAATGAATCTTAATTGTATTCGTTTGGAAGGATTCTGGGGCAAGGACCACAAATTGTACGACCTCTGTGATGAACAGGGTATACTGTTAATGGTAGGTTGGAGCTGTCATTGGGAGCATGAAATACATATGGGGGTACCCGTTAATGAGCGTTTTGGAGGCGTATATAAGCCAGAGCATATAGCCCATGTTGCCCAGGCCTGGGAAGACCAGGTAATTTGGCTACGTAATCATCCTAGTATCTTTGTTTGGACCGTTGCCAGTGATAAGGTACCGATTACGGAATTGGAACAAAAATATATAGACACTTTCGCCAAATATGACCCCACAAGGCCTTATTTAAATTCTACAGGGGGAGTAGGAAGTGACCAACATGTTATAGGCAGTGAGGATGTTATTAGCGAAATCAGTGGGTCCTCAGGTGTAAAAATGTTGGGTCCTTATGCCTATACGGCACCGGTATATTGGTTTACGGACACCAAATTTGGTGGTGCCTATGGGTTTAATACGGAAACAGGTCCTGGTGCCCAAGTACCTCAATTGGAAAGTTTAAAAAAGATGATCCCCGAGGAACAATTATGGCCCATTGGAGAATCCTGGAACTATCATTGTGGCCGGTATGAGTTTGCCGATCTCAGTAGGTTTACCAAGGCTATGGATGAAAAATATGGAGCTCCTAATTCTTTGGAGGAATTCGATATAAAGGCGCAGGCCATGAACTATGAGCTTATGCGGCCTATGTTCGAAGCTTTTCAGGTCAATAAAAAGAAATCTACGGGCATTGTCCAATGGATGTTGAATGCGGCATGGCCAAAGATGTATTGGCAGTTGTACGACTATTACTTAAACCCAACCGCTGCGTTCTACGCTACCCAAAAAGCATGTTTGCCCCTAAGTCTTATTTACAATTATGGCGATAAACATATTTATGCCATAAATGACCGTTTAGGGACGGTGGAAAATTTGACTGCCCATATTAGAGTATATTCCATAGGGTCGGAAATTTTGTTCGAGGATAAGGTAAACTTTACACTAAATCCAGATTCATCAAAATCTATTTACGCATTGGGGGAACTGAAAGGCCTTAGCACTACCTATTTTGTAGATCTTCGTTTGTTGGATAAAATGGGCGCAGAGATCAGCAATAATTTTTACTGGCTATCCACCAAAGAAGAGGTGTTGGACTATGAGGCCGATTTGGGGCCATTTGCGTTTCACACGCCTAGTAAGGTATATGCAGATTTTACCCAGTTGAACGGGCTGCCAAAAACCCAGTTGGAGCAATCACATTATTTTGAGCAGGACGGAGAACAACAAAATATCAAGGTAGAACTCAAAAACAACAGTGATCATATAGCATTTTTGATAAACCTAAAGGTAGTGGATATAAAGACAGGAGAACTTATACTGCCCATATTCTGGGAGGATAATTTTATAAACTTACTTCCAGGGGAAGAACGCATGGTTTGCGCCAATTTTAAAGGAACTTCCGAGGCCGCTTTGAAGGTGGAGGGATGGAATTTGGAATAGTCCCATGTCAGAATTCCTTTCCTTGTTTTGATAAGTAGACTTTTAATAACTGTTACTATGCCAATTTGTAAAGAATATATAGTTGCCATTGCCCTTCTAATCTCAGCTTTGTCCTGTAAGGAAAAGGTGAAGGAAAATGGATCTGAAACATTGGGAAAGCACCCTGCCATAACCCTTGAAGAATACATTTACCCCATTGGCCAAGGGCTAACGCCCCAATGTCACGCGCCAACTATAGATGTCAGCAATGGTACACTAGTAGCTTCCTGGTTCGGGGGGACGGAAGAAAAAAACAATGACGTTGGTATCTGGGTTTCCAGAAAAATTCAGGATACATGGACAACTCCGGTAGAGGTAGCCAACGGTGTGGAGGAAGATGGAACTCGATATCCAAGTTGGAATCCAGTTCTTTTTAAACTTCAAAATAAGCCTTTGATACTCTTTTACAAAGTTGGTCCGGATCCATTATATTGGTGGGGAATGTATAAGACCTCTGAAGATGATGGTCTTAGTTGGTCTGTCCCTATCAGATTGGCAGACAGTATTTTGGGACCTATAAAGAATAGGCCTGTTACCTTATCCAATGGGGATATTCTATCTCCCTCCAGTACAGAGAGCGAAACGGTAGGCCATAAAATTCATTTGGAAAGAAGTGTGGATTTTGGCAAAACATGGATCAAAACGGCGCCTTTGAACGATGGTATAACATTTAAGGCCATACAACCAGCTATCCTAGATCACGGCAACGATACCATCCAATTATTAAGCAGGACCTATCAGGGGGCAATAGGGCAAAATTGGTCCTATGACGGTGGACTTAGCTGGAGCGAAATGACTGCCACGGATCTTCCCAATCCTGATTCAGGGATTGATGCCATTACCCTAAAAGATGGTCGACATGTATTGATCTATAATCCTACAACCATTGAATCCGAGGATAGGGTTCCTTTGAGCGTAGGTCTTTCCCAAGACGGCAAAACATGGAAGAGAGTGTTGGATTTGGAACCCTTAACGGCAACAACAGACAAAAAGGGAGAGGAGTATTCGTACCCCACCCTGATTCAAAACCCTGACGGAATGATACATATAGTGTATACATGGAATAGAAAGACCGTGAAGCACGTAGTATTGGACCCTAAAAAATTATAAACGAAATCATATTATAACAACCATTGACAATGAAAAAACTAGCAATAAATGGCGGCTTACCTAGTCGCGATACCAATAAGAATCCTTGGCCTAAATGGCCGGTCTGGGGGAAGGAAGAGGAAGTTGCTCTGATAGAGGTCCTGAATAGTGGGGTTTGGTCCTATAATGGACCAAAGGAAATGGAGTTCAATAAACTATTTGCGGAATATACAGGGGTAAAACATGCTATATGTGTTGTAAACGGTACCATAACCATGCAAATTGCTTTGGAAGCCTTGGGTATAGGTGTTGGAGACGAGGTTATTGTCCCTGGCCTAACCTGGCAGGCTACTGCTGCCACCGTAATCGATGTAAATGCTACTCCTATATTGGTGGATATTTGTGAGGATACCTGGTGTATAGATCCAAAAGAAATTGAAAAGGCCATAACTCCAAGAACAAAGGCTATTATGCCAGTACATTTGTATGGCGCTTTTGCGGATATGGATGCGATAATGGCTATTGCCAAAAAACATAATCTTTATGTAATTGAGGATTGTGCCCACAAGCACGGAGGGGAATGGAAAGGTAAAAAAGCGGGAAGTATCGGTAATGCCGGTAGTTTCAGCTTTCAATTATCAAAACATTTAACTGCTGGTGAAGGGGGGTCTATTACTACTGATGATACTGATTTGGCCGAGAAAATGGATGCCCTAAGAAATGTTGGCCGCAGACCTGAAGGAGATTCGCTTATTGGTGCGGACAAAGGGATAGGGGATTATGGTGATGACGGTAATTTTATACAGTCCGGTAACTATCGGATTACGGAATTTCAAGCAGCTATACTGGTAGAGGGTTTAAAAAGATTGCCAGAACAAAATGCAAATAGAGACGCCAATGGGGTTTATTTAAATACGCTTCTTAAGGAAATAGAAGGGGTGACCCCTTTAAAAAGAGATGATCGGGAAACTAAAAAGGCTTATTTCAATTTTGCTTTTCGATATGATTCTAGCAAGTTCAAGAATTTGCCTATAGAGAAATTTAGGTCTGCCCTTGAGGCGGAATTGGGTATAATCGTAGATGCTTGTTATGAGCCTTTAAATAATTGCTCATTGTATGTGCCGCACACAAAACCTTCCAGACACAAATTAAATGATGCCTATTGGAAAGCCATTGATCCAAAAAGATTTTCTCTACCGGTCTGTGAACGTATTTTTAAGGAAGAATCGGTTTGTGTACACCACAAGGTGTTAATGGGAACCAAGGCTGATATGGATTTGGTGGCCGATGCCATAAAAAAGATTTATACCCATGCCGAGGAATTATTGGACTAAGGCAGTATTGGTCGTGCTAAAGTTGTAGCTTTTAGAAAGTAATATTTTGAAGATATGAAATGAGCCAAAACAATTCTTGTTGCTCATAGAGATGTTCAATGGCGAATAACACCCGCCTGTCCGCCCGTTCCGGTACGGACGGGAATGAAGAAGTCGGGCAGGTCTGAACGATTAAATAAAATTTTAACAGATGAAATTCTTTATAGGCCTTCTTGCTATTTTCACTTGGAACAACCTTGTTTTTGCCCAAGATTCCGTGGTTGTCCAAGAAAATTATAGTATGCCGGAAAAGGGCATTTGTGCCCATAGGGGTGCTAATGAAACCCATCCGGAGAATACTTTGGCGGCCTTTGAGGAGGCAATTAGACTGGGCGCACAGATGATAGAGTTGGATGTTCAAATGACCAAGGACCATCAGTTGGTTATTATGCACGATGATAAGGTAAATAGGACAACCAATCGCCGTGGACAGGTTAGGGAGTATACCTTGAGAAAATTAAAAAAACTCGATGCCGGCAAATGGAAATCCAAAGAGTTTAAAAAAGAAAGGGTTCCCACTTTAAAGGAGGCCCTGGATATAATGCCGAAAAATATTTGGCTTAATATCCACCTAAAAGGGGATGAAAGTTTGGGAGCGGCAACAGCCGAAGCCGTGATTTCCGCGGACAGGATCCATCAGGCTGTTATAGCCTGTGAAAATGAGGCTGCAAATGGGGTAAGGCGGATAAATCCAAATATTATGATGTGCAATATGGAACGCTTATCCACACGTGCTGAATATATAAATGGAACCATAGAAAATGGCTTTGCATTTCTTCAATTAAGAAGTAGTAGGGACGATGAAAATATTTTAACGGACTTAAAGAAGTTAAAGGATAATGGAGTTCGCATCAATTACTTTCATTCCGAAGAGCAATCTAAAGTGAAGGAATTGTTGGATGCCGGGGTCGATTTTATTCTCACAGACCACTTGGCGGATATGTTGGATGCCTTTGCAAAAACTAATTAGTCACCATGGCAAAGAAGCCCAATAATAATCATAGAATATTAGAAAATTCAAAGAATAAACACATTCTAATTAAATGAAAAAATACTTAGTAGTTTCCACCTTATTATTAGTTTTTTCCTGTTCCGAAACCAAAAAGGAAGAACAACAGAACAATGCTTCTGTAAAAGGGATAATGGATACTGTGATCACAAGATTATATGAAAAGGTGGAACCCAAGGACTACGATTCCATTGACGATACCTTTATGCTCCAATTTTTGACCGATAACGAGAAATTGGTGCTTGCCACCCGCTATCAATATTTTAAGGTAAACGTGCCTGTAACAGTTTCGTTAATGAGACATGTTGATCAGGTCACAGTACCTTTCTGGCTTAAAGAAAGTGGCTTTGTAAAAACCAATGAACTTGTAAAAAATGAAGTATATGAGTATGAAGTTTGGCAAAAGGATTTTAGTGCAGGTTGGGTAAATTTGGGAATTCCAGGGTTTGACATGGATAGGGTGGTCTATTTTATTTCTGTAGGGCCAAAGAATTCTAATGATGAACTTAAAATTACCGAACGCTACCCTGAGGAATACTCTTTGGAAGTTTTTAAAAAAGGGGCTTTTACCTACCATGATTGGTCCGACTTAAAAATTACGGACCTGCCAAAAGAACTTGAGGGTCAAGTGTTATTTACTACCGTAAGGGGAAGGGCCAGGGAAGCACATGTAGAAGGAGCGTTTCGAGAAACGATATTCCCATCTTCAAGTCAACCCGATCAGATTATGCTTACCTGGAGTGCGGATCCTACAAATTCTATGGATGTACAATGGAGAACCAATACTAACGTAAAAGATGGAACGGTACAGTATTGGAAAAAAAATACTTCCGACACCATTGCCTTAAATGCCTCTGTATCGGGTATGGAAGATAGAATGTTGTTCAATGACCGATATATAAATCGATTTACAGCCAATCTGAACAATTTGGAGGCTGGTACTACCTATGAGTATCGTGTAGGTTCGGTTGAAGAAAAGTCATGGTCTACGGTTAGGGACTTTAAGACCGAAGCCAAGGATGCCAAGGAGTTTTCATTTATATGGTTTGGGGATACCCATAGGGATCCCAAATGGGCACAAATGCTCAATGAAGCAGACCTCCGGCACCCGGAAACGGCATTTTATTCCATAGCAGGCGATATTGTGACCACAGGACTTTACCGTACGGAATGGGACATGTTTTTCGGATATTCAAAAGAGGTGTTCTCCCATAGGCCTTTAATGCCCGTCCCCGGAAATCATGATCGGCAGGATGGTTTGGGAGCTTGGATGTATTATCAACTCTTTAGTTTGCCCAAAAACGGACCTGAAAAAGTGGATCCGGAAAGCACTTACGCCTTCAAATATGGGAACGCCTTATTTTTGATGATCGATTCTACCCAACCCAATGAAGCACAAACCGAATGGATAGAAAATCAATTGAAAAATTCTAATGCCACTTGGAAATTCGTCATGTTTCATTTTCCTCCCTTTAATTTTGAAGAGCCCTATTTGGATATTCAACAGGAATGGGGCGGCCTTTTTGATACCTATCATGTGGACCTGGTCATGTCCGGGCATATCCATTATTATATGCGGTCTAAGCCTATGAATAATGGCAGGGTTGTGGATTCCTTTAAAGATGGAACCGTGTATACAGTATCTATTGGAACCCATGGTAATCATGATAATATAGGGGAAGAACCTTATGCTGAAAAGAGGTTCAAAGAAGGTCAATTTTATCAATACATGACTTTGACCGATAAAACTTTGAAATACACAACCTACAATCTGGACGGAGAAATTGTTGATGAACTTTTAATAAAAAAGTAATTATAAAATATTAAACAGATGAAAACCAGAATAGCCCTTATAGGTGCAGGATTTATATCGGATTATCACGCGCGTGGACTACAAACGCTAGCCGATGTTGAAATTGTGGCGGTGGTGTCCAAAAATCTGGATAATGCCCAGAAATTTGCCCTTAAGTACAATATAAAAGAGGCTTTGAACGATATTTCATCGCTTGTAAAAAGAGATGATCTGGATGCAGTTATTATAAGCACTCCCAATCAATTTCACGCTCCCTATGCCATAGAGTTTTTGAAAAAGGGCAAGGATGTTTTTCTTGAAAAACCCATGGGAATGAGCGGTGATGAAGGCAGACAAATAGCTGAGGTGGCAAACAGACATAACCAATTGGTGATGGTTGGCCATATGTGGCGTTTTGACACCGATACCCGCTTTATAAGGGATACCGTAGCCTCGGGTACCATAGGAAGAGTATTTAAGACCAAAGGCTACGGAATACATGAAAATTGGGGGCCTTCCGGGTGGTTTACCAAAAAGGAATTAGCCGGGGGCGGTGCCTTGGCAGATATGGGGGTCCATGCCATTGATGCCGTTAGATATATATTGGGAGATCCAAAACCCGTCAAGGTATATGCTAGAATTTCTACGGAATTTGGAGATTATGATGTAGACGATACGGGAATCTTGGTAATTACATGGGACAATGGTACGGAAAGCATCATTGAAAGTGGATGGTGGCATCCCCATATGGACGGACCAGAAGCTAGTACCAGCCTGTTTGGAACCAAAGGCTACGCTAATCTGTTTCCCACATTTTTAAAAATGAAAGAAGGGGAAGGTACGGTAACAACTGTGCCAGAGCTTCCAAAAAGGGAAGATCATTGCGACCAAATAATCTATACCCGTCAAATGGAATATTTTGTAGCATGTATCAAAACTAGACAACAACCGGTTCCAGGACTAATGGAAGGACAAATGGTGTTGGACATAGTAGATGCTGCCTATAAATCGGCCGAAACTGGTGAGGTAGTCAACTTAATTTAGTATCCGTAGTATTCAAAACATTAAAAAAATGGCTCTGAGTGAATTAAGCCGTCATATTGAAAACATCATTTTTGATCTTGATGGTACCCTTTGGGACCCAATGCCGATGAGCATAAAGGCTTGGCATACAGCTTTGAACGGCTTCGATTGTATTAAAAACCCTATTTCAGAGGAAGATATTCAGGGTATTCTTGGAATGCAGCACGACCTGGTAGGAAAAAAGCTGTTTCCATATCTCTCCAAGGAACAGCAAGACGAGGTTATGAACAGTTGCTATGTGCAGGAGGTGAAAGACATTAAGGAATCTGGAGGAGTTTTGTACCATGGATTGGAAGAAACCTTGATGGCCTTGGAGCCCAAATACGATCTGTATATAGTCAGTAATTGTCAGGCTGGATATATTGAGGCCTTTTATGCATACCATGGTCTGGGCGCCTATTTTAAAGATTTTGAATGCTCTGGAAATACGGGCTTGTCCAAGACCGAAAATGTAAAAATGATCATTGAAAAAAACAAACTCTCCAAACCCATTTATATTGGGGATACCCTAGGGGACTATGAGGCGGCGAATGGGAACCATATACCTTTTGTTTTTGCCAAATACGGATTTGGTGATGTTCCCAATCCGGTACATATCATCAATAAAATTACCGATTTAAAGGATCTTCTTTAACCCATACCTATATTGTCTAAGGCAATTAGTGTGAAATAGCTCATGTCTATTTTATTTCAGTATTATTCGTGAACCTTAAGTTTCTCACGCTATTCGAAAATGACTAGGGTAGTCTCTTCGATATGAGCCTTTTTTGGGCGTCCCAATAGCTACCTTAGGGAGAGAAGTCGCACAAGCAAGGTTTTCATTTTTGGAGTATTGATTTTGTGTTTTTAATAGAGTGGTTTCTTCACGTTTAAATTTCAAATTGTCGTTGAGCTACCACTGTGATTTCTCTAATCCTTTGCTTATGCGGGGGTTCCGAAAGCTACTTCCTTGTGACGAAGGGAGGTGGCTTCGACGAAGGGTTTTGAAATCCCTTTTAACTTAAACTTAAGTTTTTTAGACAGCATTCTTAATACCAATATAAAGTAAAATCCATTAGTTTTCCTAGGGTACAATTATTATCTATCCATGCTATTTAAATAGTTGGATTTAAGGCTTTGGATCTTTATATTTGACAATGACTATAAAATTTTGATAATGATTTTCAGGAGAATAAAGATTCTGATTGTAATTTGTGCATTAGGAAGTTTGGGAATTTCTTGTGACCGATCAGAAAAATTCTCCGAACCTTTACCTAAGGTGGTCGACTTTAATTTTCACGTAAAACCCATATTGGTACAGAATTGTTATTTGTGCCATGGCCCTGATCCTAGTAGCAGGAAAGCGGAATTGCGCTTAGATACTTACGAGGGTGCCGTAGCGGCGCTTAAGGAAGGCGGTCATGCCATTGTTCCTGGTAAGACTTCAAAAAGTGAATTGGTAAAACGGATTTATAATGAAGATCCAGGGAAGATCATGCCTCCACCAGAGACCAATCTGAAACTCACCCAGAGGGAAAAAGCCCTTTTGAACAAGTGGATTGACCAAGGGGCCCAATGGAAAGAGCATTGGTCCTTTATTAGTCCGGAAACCAAGATAGATCTAGAAGACCCCAATGCTATTGATTTTTTAATAGATAAGCAAATGGTAGTGAAAGGGTTGGAAAAAGTTCCAATTGCCAATAAAAACTCACTAATCCGCAGAGTATCTTATTTACTTACCGGTTTACCTCCGAATCCTAAGGAAGTACATGATTTTATCTCGGATACCACTAGCGTAGCTTACGAAAAAATGGTAGACCGTTACCTGAATTCTTCCGCCTATGGGGAACGATGGGCACGACATTGGATGGACTTGGTGCGCTACGCTGAAACAAAGGGCCATGAATTTGACTATACCATAACGGGTGCCTGGAAATACAGGGACTATCTGATCAGGGCATTTAATGAAGATGTACCCTACGATCAAATTTTGAAGGAACATATCGCAGGGGACTTATTGGAGAACGTTAGGGAGAATAAGGAAACTGGTGTTTCTGAATCTAGGCTCGGTACCACTTTTTTTGTTATGGGCGAAGGAACCCATAGCCCTGTGGATGTACGCCAAGACGAGGCAGATCGGATTGATAATATGATAGACGTTACTACCAAGACCTTTCAAGGTTTGACAGTTTCCTGCGCAAAATGTCACGATCATAAGTTTGATCCTATTACCGCGGAAGATTATTATGCGCTTTATGGGGTAATGGAAAGTACCAGGTTTTCCCCTGTTCCAGCCGATGTAAGTAAAGACCAAAAATTGGCAGCCAAGGAATTGGTTGATCTTAAATCCTATATGCGAGAGTTAGTGGCCAATAAATGGTCCTCAGCTAAAAATAGTAAGGAAAAGACAGATTTTGCACAGAATACAGCGTCTTCCACAAACAATGGGAGCTATACCGTTATAGGCGATTTTAGAGGGAAGGATTTTGACGGATGGACAAGTGATGGTTTTGCTTTTGGACAACGGACCACCTTAGGCGATCCCATAGTAAATCCAGCTACGGGCAAATTACTTGGATTACAGGATGGAAAGGCTTCCAGCAAGTTTATGGGGACGGGAATTTTTGGGGCATTACGATCCCCAAATATGGTCTTAGATAAAGATTTTGTTGGAGTTAGAGCCCTTGGACAAAACAGTAGTATCAGAATAATCATAGACAATTTTCAATTGATCCAAAATCCTATTTACGGGGGAATGGACCAAAAGGTGAATACCGAAAACTGGAATAATTTTGTTTTTAACGTTGCGGCCTGGAAAGGTAGAAAGGCGTATATTGAGATTATTCCTGGGGGCTATGAACGCCATATATATAATCTGCAGGAGGATGCATTTATAGAGGCACAATATGCCGTGACCTATGATGGGGAATGGCCCGCCGATTTGGAAAATAATATTAGTTCAGAACAGACCAAAGATAATTGGGCCACCTTGGATATCTCCCCGGAGAACGTAAAAATGCTAAATAAGGATTTGAAGAAAGGAAAATTGCCTTTGAATTTCCCTGAATTGAAAATACTGGCCGATAGTAGCCAACAGTTGGCCAAAAGATTAAAAACCGATTCTTTTTTTAATGGGGTATACGATGGCTATGGAATTGATAGTCCAGTTTTCAATAGAGGCAATTATAAGGAGCCTTCTGAAGAACCTATTCCCAGGAGATTTTTATCGGTACTGTCATTGGGCGATTCCATATTTAAATCTGAAGGTAGCGGCCGTAAGGAATTGGCGGAGGTAATGTTGAACAAGGATAACCCTTTGACATCCAGAGTAATGGTAAACCGGATTTGGCACCATTTGTTCGGCAAGGGAATAGTAGAGACGGTTGATAATTTTGGTCTACAGGGTAAATTGCCCTCGCACCCGGAACTCTTGGATTATTTGGCCGTTAGATTTCAAAATGATGGTTGGTCCATAAAAAATATGATAAGGACAATTGTCACTTCAGAGACTTTTAAAAGAAGTACTTTGAGAAGTGATGGTCTTGCCAATGCTGATCCCAATAATATTTATTTGGCATCTTTTCCCGTAAGAAGGTTGGAGGCTGAGGCCATTCGCGATGGAATACTGTTTGTTACTGAAAGTTTGGATTCCACCTTGTACGGGCCACCGGTGGCCACTTATCTAACTGAATTTATGCAAGGACGTGGACGGCCAGGAAAATCGGGTCCCTTAGACGGGGAAGGGCGAAGAAGTATTTATTTGGAGGTGAGGAGGAATTTCCTGGAACCCATGATGACCACCTTCGATCGTCCAATTCCCTTTAGCACTTTTGGGAGTAGGAACGTTACCAATGTGCCTTCACAATCCTTGATTTTAATGAACGATCCACTGGTTGCGCAACAGGCAGAAATTATGGCCGAAAAATTGATGAAAAAAGGATTGGTCAGTTTTGAAGAAAAAGTGCAATGGATCTATATGCAGGCTTTTTCACGTTTGGCAACTTCGGAAGAACTAAAAAAGGCTTCCAGTTTTTTTGATATGTTAAGGACAATGGAGGGGAAGGAAAATGACGGTGATAATAAAGAAACCGAGGCTTGGAAAGAGTATTGCCATAGTGTTTTTAATTTAAAAGAATTTATATACCTTATATAATGGGACATCATCACAATACTAAACCAAAAGTGATTTCCCGGCGGGAAATGTTGGGCTTATCGGCCGGAGGTTTCGGGTCATTGGCATTTATGGGCCTATTTGGTACCCTGCCATTTGGTTGCAAAAGGGCAAGTCACCTAGAAACTGCTTCCAATCTTTATTTGGGACCACATTATTTGCCCAAAGCGAAAAACGTAATCTTTCTATATATGGATGGGGGAGTATCGCAAGTGGACTCCTTTGATCCCAAACCACGGCTCGCCAAGGAGAACGGGGAGGATCCAAGAAAGAAATTTAAGGTAGATGCCACACAGTTCGACAATGTAGGGAAAATATTAAAAAGCCCCTGGGATTTTAAGCAATACGGAGAATGTGGAATGCCAGTGAGCGACCTTTTTCCTCATATTGCAACCTGCGTGGACGATATTGCCTTGATACGATCTATGGTTTCCAACTTTCCGGAACATACCAACGCCAATTATTTTTTACACACGGGCAGTGGACTACAGGGAAGGCCAAGTATGGGCGCTTGGATGAACTATGGTTTGGGAAGTGAAAACAAAAATATTCCCGGTTATGTTGTACTGGATGGAGGTTTAATACCTCCGGGTGGATTGGATAATTTTAAAAACGGATTCTTACCGGCTTCGTACCAAGCCTCTGTCTTTAAGACAGGGCCGGAACCTGTGGCCAATATCAACCCAAGGGAAGGCATCAAAAACCTTCAAGAAGAGAAACTTCAGTTTATTAAACAAATGGACGATAGTTTAATAGGAAAAATTGGGGAGGCCGATGCCGTGGAATCTGCAATTTCCAATTATGAACTTGCGTATAAAATGCAATCTTCCATTCCTGAGCTTACCGAGTTCAAGGAGGAGACCGAGGCTACCAAAAAATTATATGGATTGGATTCCAGCGACTCCCATCTTAGAGGATACGCCTCCCAATGTATTTTGGCCCGAAGGCTGATCGAACGTGGAGTTAGGTTTGTGGAACTTACATGCCCTAATGTAGGAGCCGATAGGTGGGACCAGCACAGCAACTTAAAGGTTGGCCATGAAAGAAACGCCCATGCCGTCGATCAACCTATAGCTGGACTGCTCAAAGATTTAAAGTCCCGTGGTCTTTTGGAGGAAACATTGGTAGTTTGGACCGGAGAATTTGGAAGAACACCCTTCGCACAGGGATCTGATGGGAGGGACCATAACCCATCGGCATTTAGTATGTGGATGGCAGGAGCAGGTGTAAAGGGAGGTACTATCTTTGGAAAAACGGATGAATACGGATATCGGGTAATAGAAAATGAGGTAACGGTACATGACCTACATGCCACTATTATGCATTTGCTGGGATTGGATCACAAACAATTGACCTTCCGATTTGGGGGCCGTGATATGAGATTGACAGATGTTCACGGGAATCTGGTAAAGGATATTTTGGCCTAAATTAAACTTTAATTCTAATACACGCGTATGAATATTTTTAGCAAAGGACTGCTACTTTTAATGATGTCTCCCCTGTTTTTTGTAGATCAAGTTATTACTTTGGTATCTGGTCAACAGCCAATAATGAATAAGGAAATTAAGCATTCGTTTTTTGTGGCCGGACCCAATTTTACAGGTATTATTGGAGAGGACGGAGAGGAAATCTGGGATTCCGGAAAAAAAAGTGCCAGGGATGGCTATGTCTTAAAAAATGGTAACATTCTTATTTGTTGGGCAGATGAAGTGCGTGAGTACAATAAGAAAAAGAAGGTAATTTTTACCTATTCCAGAGCAGAGAAATCTATGGAATTGGGGACCGCGGTACGTTTGTCCAATGGCAATACCATGATTACAGAATCGGGATCAAATCCCAGAATAGTCGAGGTTAATAGAAAAGGAGAGGTAGTTAGGAGTGTACCTTTAAAACCAGATACTGATAATATTCATATGCAGACGAGAATGGCTAGAAAATTGCCCAATGGTAATTACCTTGTACCCCATTTATTGGCCTTTGCCGTTAAGGAATACCAACCGGACGGTAATGTTGTAAATGTTTTTAGAACGGATTTGGCAGATTTGGGAGGAAGGGAAGCAGAAAATTGGCCCTTTACGGCTATTCGCTTGGACAATGGCAATACCTTAGTTACCTTAACCCATGGGAACAAGGTGGTAGAGTTTGATACCAATGGTAAGGTGGTTTGGGAAATAAGCAACGCTGATGTAAAGGAGTCTCCCTTTGTTGACCCTTGCGGAGCTCAAAGATTACCCAATGGAAATACGGTGATTGCCAGTTACGGGGCACAAAAAGGAATAAAACTATTTGAAGTGTCTCCCGATAAATCTATGGTCTGGAGCTATGACGGGCAAAGGGTACATCACTTTCAGATTTTGACTACCAATGGAAAACCTTTGAAAGGTACTCCACTTAAATAGCATAAATGGGTTTTATTTTGTTAATGATTGGGGGTATTTTGGATAATCCGCCAGATATTCTTCTGTTTTTAGGAAGATTTCACCCAGTAGTGGTACATCTTCCCATTGGGTTTATAGTTATGGCCATTTTAATACAGTTGGCTGCCCACTGGCCCAAATTCAGTGCATTGGGTATCTATATCCCCCTAGCATGGCTTATGGGAGCTGTAAGTGCACTTTTCGCTGTAGTTTTTGGGTATTTACTGTCCCTTAGTGGCGATTATGATGAAAATACCTTGTTCTATCATCAATGGGGGGGTGTTGCCTTAATGCTATTGTCTTTTGGGTGTTACATAATCCATAAAAAATGGAACAATTCCCTAACCATTTCCAAAGGGATCTTAGGGTTCATAGTTGGTTTTTTGCTCATGTTCACAGGCCATTTGGGGGGTAATCTTACCCATGGTTCCACCTATTTATTGCAATATGCTCCAAATCCAGTTAGGAATTTGGCCGGATTGCCCTCCAAGGCGGAGCCCCGTAAAAAAGTCACGGTATTGGATTCGGCAGATGTCTTTCTGGATTTGGTGCTGCCAATGATGCAATCCAAATGCGTTAGTTGTCATAACGAAGGGAAAAAGAAAGGAGGTCTTTTGCTTACTTCTTATGAGAAGATTATGCTTGGCGGAAAAAGTGATAATACGATTGTACCTGGAGATGCTTTGAAGAGTGAATTGGTACGAAGGATTACCCTGCCTATGGAGCACGAAGATTTTATGCCTTCAGAAGGAAAGCTGCCCTTGACCGATCAAGAAGTGGTGTTGATCAAATGGTGGATCAAAATGGGTGCCCCGTCCAGTGGTTATGTTACCCAGTTGGATACAGAAAAATCACTCTCCTCTTTGGTAAGTAACTATCTTGGATTGGATAAGAACAGCCTTTTTAACAGGAAAGTTCCTCCTCCAGATCAGGCTGTGGTCGATTCCTTGATAAATCGCGGGTTTGTCATCAATCCTTTGATGAAGGATAATTATTTTATAGACGCTAATTATAGTTTAAGCGAATACACTCTTGAAGCATCCGATATGGACATCCTTTTAAAACTAAAAGAGCAATTGGTTTGGTTAAACTTGGGCAATTCCAAGGTCAAGGACGCATATCTCGAAAAAATTGGGTTACTGCAAAATTTGGTAAAGTTGGACCTTAAGGGAAATGAAATTACAGATGCTGGCATAAAACACTTGTCGAAACTGGAGAATTTGGAATCCCTCAATCTATACGGAACAAAAATTTCAAAAGGAGTTTTGGAACTCGTGCCTCAACTAACTAGGTTAAAGAAAATCTATCTCTGGCAAACCCAAGTAACAAGTGAAAACATAGCCGAATTAAAAAAAGAAAATCCAGGTCTTACCGTTATATATGAGCGGGAATAATTTTAGATTTTCAATCATAGTTTTTTCCTTTTATCGATTGTAGACTTCATAAATTTGTTTCGTTTTAAGTATTGATAACCATATTCGACTAAGGTTTTGTAATACACTCAAAAATATCAGGAAGATGGCGCATAATAACGGCGAAAACATAGGGGATATTAAATTCTCTGTTTTGGATTTGGTGCCTGTGGCAGAGGGATCAACAGCACTGCAATCTGTGCGGAAGAGCTTGGAATTGGCTCAACATGTGGAAAGTTTGGGTTTTGAGCGGTTTTGGATATCCGAGCATCATAATATGGAAAGCTTGGTGAGTTCGGCCACGCCCATTTTAATAGGATATATTGCCCAAGGCACCAAGACGATTAGGGTAGGCTCTGGAGGAATTATGTTGCCCAATCACGCCCCTTTAATTGTGGCGGAACAATTTGGCACCTTAGAGACACTTTATCCAGGGAGAGTGGACTTAGGTTTGGGAAGAGCTCCTGGAACCGATCAACTAACAGCCAAGGCCTTAAGAAGGGATCGTACGGAAACTGTGCATGATTTCCCAAGGGATATTGTAGCATTACAGACTTATTTTTCTAAAGAAAACAGTCAAGCGGCAGTACGTGCCATTCCTGGAGAAGGCTTGGAGATTCCGTTGTATTTACTGGGTTCAAGTACATTTAGTGCACAATTGGCGGGAGCAATGGGATTACCATATGCTTTTGCGAGTCATTTTGCACCAACCCATTTGCACGAGGCTCTTAGGCTTTACCATCAAAATTTTGAAGCTTCACAACAATGTAAAGTTCCCTATACTATTGCCTGTGTAAATGTAATTGCTGCTGAAACAGATGAAAAGGCCAGATATTTGGAGACCAGCCTTCAACAATTGGCCCTAGGAATTATAAGAAATACAAGAAGGCCCTTGCCACCACCAGTAGAGAGTATGGATGGTTTATGGCAGGGGATGGAAAAAGCCCAAATTCAACACATGATGCACTATAGTTTTGTAGGATCAAGGGAAACTATAAAGGCACAACTTGCCGATTTTATTGAAACAACCCGTGTCAATGAAATAATGGCGGTATCCCATATCTTTGATCATCAGGACCGCTTAAAGTCCTATGAAATTTTGAGTAGCCTTCTAAGAGAGGAGTAATATTCCTGGATAAATTCTTGTTTATTATTATGGTTATATTTTTGGTAACATCAAGTCTGGATGACAAATTTTAGCTAATTTGTACTATTATAAGATTTGTTATATATGTGTAAAAGGAAATTATTTATTTTGTGCTTATGCGGGATAATGATGTCTTGCAAATCTGAAATACATAGTCAGGAGAAAATGCTAAGTGTCAAAGAAATAGAATTTAAAGGACAAGTTGGTTTGGAACAGGTATCCCGACTTTTGGAAGAGCATACCGAACTACAGGCAATTGATTTAGTAAATTGGGATCAATTTTCTTATCGGCCAAGTGTAGCGTTTAGGATAGCACATAGCAATAATGCTATTTGGATTAAATATTACGTCAAGGAAAAAAACATTCTAGCCAGTGTTGGGGATACCAATGGACCAGTGGCCCGCGATAGTTGTGTGGAATTTTTTTTTGACCCCCTAGGGAACGGGGATTATTATAATTTTGAATTCAATTGTATCGGCACCGTCCATTTGGCTTATGGACCAGGAAGAGGTCAGCGTCAATTTGTTGACCCAAATACCATAAGGAATTTGATTGATGTAGAAAGCTCTTTGGGATCACAAACTTTCACGGAAAGAACGGGCGATTTTTCTTGGGAAATGACCATAATAATACCTGCTGAGATCCTGACCCATAATCCTGAAATTAAAATAAAGGGCTTAAAGAGCACTGCAAATTTTTATAAATGTGGCGATGCTACTTCGGAACGGCATTATTTAACCTGGAATCCGGTTGGAACCGAAAAGCCGGATTATCACAGACCCGAATTTTTTGGCAAACTGATATTTCAGTAAACAATAGGAGTAAAACAATTATTTGCTTTTAAAATAGGACATTTTAAAAGGGCAATTTTTGGTAATCTACTGCCTTAAGCGGTAATTTTATTCGAATTGAGTAAAATAAGTGTTAAATATTGCCAAAAAACACACTGATTATTCTAAAGTATTGTTAAATTTAAGATGTGTTCGAACACATCCTGAAGATTTACGGCTTATTTCAAATGGGGTATCAGTAATACTATTATAATTCCGAACAATTATAATTTCGTGTTAGAATAGGATTAGGATTTATGAAAGGGCTGACAAGTTTGATGTCTTGAGGAATCGATTCAATATTTTTCTAAATGTAAATACAATGCTAGTTTCCCCGCATTTCAAAAAACTAATTTTTTGCATTGCCCCGTTATTGTTTTTGGTTCAATGTGAGCAGCAACCACCTAACGGAGGTCTTTTTTTACCTGAAGGTTTCCAGGCAGTAGTGGTCGTGGATAGTATAGAGGAAAGGGTTCGGCATATGGCTGTGACCAACGATGGTATATTGTACGGCAAACTTAGAAATTCCAATGAAAAAGGAGGCATAGTTGCACTTCAAGATAAAAATAATGATGGCAGGGCCGAGGTAATTCAAAAATTTGGGGCGTACCGCACGCTTCAAAAATGGAGTTATTCCACGGCTATGAGAATCTATAATGGCTATCTATATTTTAGTTCTGAACTGGTTATTTATCGCTATAAATTAAAACCAGGAACTTTGATTCCTGAAGGAGAAATGGAAATAGTCATGACCGATGACCATGAGCATGGTAAGCACGAACATATAGGGAAACCCATTGCTTTTGATAACAAGGGTCATATGTATGTTCCTTTTGGAGCCCCTTCCAATGCTTGCCAAAACCCTAAAAGAACACCGGGAGCTCCTGGCATGGATCCATGTCCACAATTGGAAGACCATGGAGGTGTCTGGCGCTTTGATGCCAATAAACTGGGACAGACCCAAAAGGATGGTTACAAATATGCTTCAGGTATACGAAGTGTTGTGGCAATGGATTGGAATTCTCAGGATGAAAATCTGTATATTGTAATGCACGGTCGGGATGATTTACTGAGATTATTTCCCAATATCTATTCCGGTTGGGAAAGTGCCTTGCTCCCTTCCGAAGAATTTATAAGGGTTACGGAAGGTTCAAATTTTGGATGGCCCTATTGTTACTATGACCAAATGCAGGGAACAAAGGTGCTCGCCCCTGAATACGGGGGTGACGGAAACATTATCGGGAGATGTCAGGATTTTGATGATCCTATCATGGGTTTTCCGGGGCACTGGGCACCAAATGATTTGGTTTTTTATAATGGTGACAAGTTACCAAAGCGGTATAAAAATGGGGCTTTTATAGCTTTTCATGGATCAACTAACAGAGCACCTTATCCGCAATCCGGGTATTTTGTTGGATTTGTTCCCTTTAAGGACGGAAAGCCTTCCGGGGATTGGGAGGTTTTTGCTGATGGTTTTGCAGGGGTAGATCCCATCGTAAGTGTTAAAGATGCCGAATATAGGCCTATGGGTATTGCCTTTGGTCCGGACGATAGTATGTACATTTCCGATTCAGTAAAGGGAAAGATATGGAAGATAGTTTTTGAGGGCGACAAAAATAATTTTGGCCGGGATCAATTGGTGGAAATGGAAAAAAGAAAGCTATTGGCCCACATTAGAACACCCGATGAAACCAAGGATAATCTTATGGCAGGAAATTTTACAGGAGGTGAAAAGATTTATTATACCTATTGCAGTACCTGTCATCAACAGGATGGTAGAGGTGCAACGGGTAGATTTCCACCTTTGAATGGAACAGAATGGGTAATTGGTGACAAGGAGAGGTTAATCAATATTATATTAAATGGAATGGACGGTTCTATGGAGGTGAACGGGGAGGTCTACAATGGGGTAATGCCACAACATAGTTTTTTAAATGATGAAGAAGTGGCCGATGTACTGACCTATATCAGGACCAATTTTGGGAATGATGCTGGGGAGATAAAAGCAGAAGAAGTAAAGAAGCTAAGAAACAGTTTATAGAATTTATATGCCAGGTGTTTAGATCAACTAATAATTTTAAAAAATGAAAAATATACTAGAAAATCGAATTTGGGTTATTATTTTATTGTTTGCGGCAACTACTTCCTTGGCAGCACAGGACTACGATATCTTGGTTAAGGGGGGGCATGTGGTAGACACAAAAAATAATTTGGACCAAGTAATGGATGTAGCCATAAAAGATGGCAAAATCGCAAAAGTCGATTCCAAAATTCCGGAAAACCAAGCAAAAACGGTGATTGATGCTAAGGGGTTAATAGTGGCTCCCGGACTCCTTGATATTCATGGGCACAATTTTTTTGGGACCGAGGAGGATGCGTATTTAAGTAATAGTTTTAGTGCCTTGCCCCCTGATGGATTTACCTTTAGAAGTGGGGTCACCACTATTGTTGATGTAGGTGGAGCCGGTTGGAAGAATTTTAGGCAGTTTAAGGAGCAGACAATCGATCATTCAAAAACAAGGGTATTGTCTTTCTTAAATATTATTGGATCGGGCATGAAGGGAGGTGCCATTGAGCAAAATATAGAGGATATGAACCCTAAAATGACAGCTTATGTTGCCTCGCAGCACAAGGGAACCATAGTAGGGGTGAAATTGGCCCATTACAGCGGTTTTGATTGGGAGCCCGTAAATAGGGCGGTTGCAGCGGGCACCATGGCCGATATTCCAGTGATGATCGATTTTGGAGGTAGTGAACCCGAGTTGTCCTTGGAAACATTGCTTATGGAAAAGCTTCGTCCTGGTGATATCTTTACCCATGCATATGCCCATGTAAAAGGGAGAATCCCTGTAGTGGATGAAAATGGCGAGGTAAGGAAGTATGTCTTTGAGGCTCAAAAACGAGGGGTCATTTTTGATGTTGGTCATGGCGGTGGCAGCTTTGTCTTCGAGCAAGCCATTCCGGCCATAAAACAGGGTTTTTTACCTAATTCGATTAGTACGGATCTGCATACGGGAAGTATGAACGGGGGAATGAAGGATATGCTTAATATAATGTCAAAATTTATCAATATGGGCATGCCGGTAAAGCAAGTAATTGAATGTGCAACCTGGAATCCGGCCCAATATATTAAACGCACTGATCTGGGACACCTCACGGTTGGGGCCGTGGCGGACCTAACAATTTTAAATCTAAGAAAAGGGAACTTTGGGTTTATTGATACACAGGGGAAAAAAATGATGGGCGATCAAAAATTGGAATGTGAGCTAACCCTCAGGGAGGGAGATGTGGTTTGGGACCTTAATGGCATTTCCAGACCTATGTGGAATGCGAAATAAACCCGTTTAAAGGCAATAGTCTAAGGGAAATGAATTGGTTAATCTAAAAAATATGAATTATGCTTAGTAGGAGGAAATTATTAAAGACCTTATCCAGTGTTCCCGTGGTGGGCGGATTGGTAGGTACTGGATTATTAACGCCACAATTGCTTGGTGCTGCAGTAAGCCAACCGGCAAAACGGAATTTTTTCAAGGAGCTGGGTATACGAACATTTATCAATGCAGCAGGAACCTATACTTCTATGACCGGTTCTCTAATGTCCGAAGAGGTTACTTCGGCAATTGTTTTCGGCGCAACGGAATACGTAGATTTGGATGACCTTCAGGACAAGGTTGGTGAACGTATTGCAGAATTGTTACAGTGCGAATATGCCACGGTATCTTCAGGAGCGTTCGGTGCCATGTCTATTGGTCTTGCAGGGGTCATTTCTGGAATGGATTCCGAAATAGCTGCCCAACTTCCGGATACCACAGGGCTAAAGCATGAGGTAATAATTCAGGAGGGCCATAATATTGGTTACACACATGCCCTTTTAAACGTTGGCGCCAAATTAGTGGTGGTAAAAACAGCCAAGGAAATGGAGAAGGCCATTAACAAAAATACGGCAATGCTCTGGTTTTTAAATGCCAATACGGACAATGGTGAAATTAAATATGACGAGTTCATCGCTATTGGAAAAAAGCACAACATTCCAACTTTTATTGACTGTGCCGCAGACGTACCCCCTGTGGAAAACTTATTTAAATTCACCAAGATGGGGTTCGATTTAGTGGCATTTTCAGGCGGAAAAGGAATTAGAGGGCCTCAGAGTGCGGGATTGTTGTTGGGCAAAAGGGATCTCATTAAAGCGGCAAGAATGCATACCCCTCCCCGTGGAAGTACTATTGGCAGGGGGATGAAAGTAAACAAGGAAGAAGTTCTGGGGATGCTGGTGGCCCTGGAAATGTATTTGTCCAAAGATCATCAAAAGGAATGGGAGCTATGGGAAAATCAAATCAAATTAATTAGCGACAGTGCCTTATCCGTAAAAGGAGTGCAGACAGAAATATATGTACCACCTTATGCCAATCATGTCCCTTCCCTGCGTATTAAATGGGATAGCAATTTGGTTAAGATTAGTCCAGAGGAAGCCAGGAAAAAGTTAATGGAAGGTCACCCTGCTATAGCCACTGTAGGCGACAAGGAAACGATAGGCATAACTACCTGGATGATGGATCCGGGACAAGAAAGAATAGTAGCCAAACGCCTTAAGGAAGTGTTGGAGAATGTATCGTAAATAGAAATTGGTTTTTAAAGCAAGCGTATGAATTTCAAGTATTTTTTAGTCCCATTAATGGCTATAATCACCATTTCCTGTAACACAAAGAAGGAAGATGTAGTGCCGCCGGTAAAGATAGAAGCCCCAACGATTCCGGCCGATTACAATCCAGAGGAAAAACTTAAGGAACTGGGAATAACTTTAATGGAAGCAAGTGCTCCCGTAGCCAATTATGTAAATGCCGTTCGCTCTGGAAATTTAATTTTTCTATCGGGAAAAGGGCCACTCCAGAGTAATGGGGAAAATATTGAGGGTAAGGTCGGGACAGATTTAACTATTGAGGAGGGTTATGAAGCCGCACGAATTACGGGGATTAATCAATTATCCGTCTTAAAATCTGAATTGGGAAATTTAAATAAGGTAGTTAGGGTGGTCAAGGTCTTAGGTATGGTAAATGCCGGGCCGGATTTTCCGGATCATCCCAAGGTAATCAACGGATATTCAGATTTAATGGTGGCCGTATTTGGAGAAAGGGGAAAACATGCCCGCGCTGCCGTAGGTATGGGATCCCTTCCCGGAAATATTGCCGTAGAGATCGAAATGATAGTGGAGGTAATGCCGGACTGAATTTGATACCAAAATTATGTATTTCGTCTTTTTTGCTATTATGATGTAATCCGCCATGGACGTTGCTTAGTAGCTTTTGGATTTCCACGTAGGAGCCGAAAGTAATATTCCTTTTGTAACCAACGAATTATGAATGCTAGTAAATTCGCCTTCCCAGTTTTGGAAGGGGAATATTGTTATATTTATTAGTGAAACTCAATTTTGAGAAGTCAGTAAGACGCACTGAAAATTGTAAGTTGAACTAATCCCGCCTTTTTCGGCGGGATCTAGGTTCAATACCTCGACCCTTGGGTCGATTCCTATTATTGGGTTCAGGGCCTGCCTTTGTCGGCAGACAGGCTTGCCCTGAGGTTTAATACCTTTTATGATAGTTTTGTGGTAAAGTACGCAACTAAGGTTGGGCCAAACCCAAATTTCAAATGTTTAACAGATGAAAAAACTTCTGATCAAAAATATGGTTTGCGATAGATGTAAAACTCTTTTGAATCAGGAGTTTTCCAAGGCTGGGATTGCCATTGTATCTATTAAGTTGGGAGAGATCGTTTATGAGGAAAACGTTGACAACGATGATGAAATAATAGAAGGCATATTGAAAAATAACGGCTTCGAATTGGTTAAGGATACATCGGATATGATCATTGAAAACATTAAAATCGAATTAATTAATACGATCAAAAATGGGGAAAATGATATAGCGGGGAACATGTCCGCCTTATTGTCCGAAAAATTGAATAAAGACTACTCTATCCTAAGTAAAATGTTCCGTAAAAGGGAAGGCGTTACCATTGAAAAATACTACATTGATCTAAAAATCGAAAGGGCAAAGGAACTCATCCAAATGAACGAACTCAATTTTTCTGAAATTGGTTATGCCCTAAATTATAAGAACAGTAGCCATTTGGCTTCGCAGTTTAAGTCGGTTACCGGCATGTCCATGGGGGAGTATAAAAAATTACAACAATGGGATAGAAAATCGCTGGACAAAATTATGTAAAGAATCTCCATAATTGTAAAAAGTGTTCCATATCAATATGTTTAATTTTACTTACAAATTAAAAAACTTGGAGATGAGACACACCTATAAGATACAAGGGATGACCTGCAACGGTTGTAGGGTGCATGTAGAGAATACCTTAAATGCAGTGGAAGGCGTTACCCAGGCAACTGTAGATCTGGAAAAGGCCGAAGCTGTCATTGAAATGGAAGGGCATATACCCCTATCTGCTTTTAAGAAGGCCTTGGAAGATGATGGTGCAGCCTATGGCATTTCTTTACCCGGTGAGGAACACGAACATCATTCCCCTAAAAAACAAAAGGGCAATGGTAAAGGAACAGGGACCTTCTATTGCCCCATGCATTGTGAGGGAGATAAGACCTATGATCAGCCGGGCGATTGTCCGGTTTGTGGAATGGATCTGGTGGAAGAGGTAAAAATGAATGCCAATAGCGGGACTCTATTCACCTGTCCCATGCACCCTGAGATTGTCGAGGATGAACCAGGATCCTGTCCTATCTGTGGAATGGATTTGGTGCCACTAAAGGCAGATGTTTCGGCAGAGGAGAAAAACTATAAAAAATTATTGAAGAAATTTTGGCTAGCCCTTGCCTTTACGTTGCCCATTTTTATTATTGCCATGTCCGAGATGGTACCCAATAACCCTTTGTATACAATTCTGGATATGAAATATTGGAATTGGATCCAATTTGGAATGTCCATTCCTGTAGTATTTTATGCTACTTGGATGTTTTTTGAAAGGGCATATCGCTCAATAAAGACATGGAATTTAAATATGTTTACGCTTATTGGGATCGGATCTGGGGTTGCTTGGTTATTTAGTGTATTCGGGATGCTTTTTCCAGATATTTTCCCTTCCCAATTTAAAACCCATCACGGCACGGTACATGTTTATTTTGAGGCCGCTACGGTAATATTGACACTAGTTTTATTGGGACAGCTTTTGGAGGCCCGGGCCCATAGTAAGACGAATAATGCAGTGAAAGAGCTGCTAAAATTGGCGCCCAATAAGGCCATTAAAATGGTGGATGGGAAAGAAGAAGTTATTACCATCGATAAAATTAAAATAGGGGATTTGCTCAGGGTTAAGCCGGGGGATAAAATTCCTGTAGATGGGGTCATTCAGGAGGGAATGAGCTCCATAGACGAATCTATGATTACAGGAGAACCTATACCGGTAGATAAGAACAAAGGTGACCAAGTTAGTTCCGGAACTATAAATGGAAACCAATCCTTTGTGATGACGGCGGAAAAAGTGGGCTCGGACACTTTGTTGGCACAAATTATAGAAATGGTCAATAAAGCAAGTCGTAGTCAGGCCCCCATTCAGAAATTGGCGGATAAAATTTCAGGATATTTTGTTCCCGTGGTGGTATTGGTTTCTGTAATTACTTTTATTGTTTGGGTTGTTTTTGGTCCCGAACCCAAGTATGTCTATGCCTTTGTAAATGCTATTGCCGTATTGATAATAGCCTGTCCCTGTGCCTTGGGCTTGGCTACACCAATGTCTGTTATGGTAGGAATAGGTAAAGGGGCACAATCCGGGGTGTTGGTGAAAAACGCTGAGGCTTTGGAGAAAATGAACAAAATTGATACACTAATTATTGATAAGACCGGAACAATTACAGCAGGCAAGCCATCTGTGGAAAAGGTAGTGGTTAGCTCGGACGACTACCCAGAGGAAAAAGTGTTGCAATACATTATATCACTCAATCAAATGAGCAAACATCCCTTGGCTGTAGCAACGGTTGCATACGGGAAGGAACAAGGAGCGGAAATATTGAAGGTGTCAGAATTTAATTCGGTCACAGGAAAAGGGGTCAAAGGAATTGTTAATGGGAAAAAGCTGGCCTTGGGGAATGAAAGAATGATGGAGGAAGTCAAGGCCACAATGTCGGAGGAGCTTACCAATAAGGTTAAATCACAGCAGCAGCTTGGAAAAACGGTTTCCATGATTTCAGTGGACAGTATTTTGGTGGGATTTGTTGTGATTACTGATAAAATCAAAGAAACCAGCAAAAAGGCCATTGCAGAATTGCAATCCTTGGGAATATCGGTAATCATGTTGACAGGTGATAACTATGATACGGCAAAGGCTGTGGCCGAGGAACTAGATCTCACCGATTTTAAGGCTGGGATGCTTCCTCAGGACAAGCTGAATGAAGTGGAAGGCTTACAAAAACAGGGCAAAAAAGTTGCTGTGGCAGGCGATGGTATAAACGACGCACCTGCCTTGGCGAAGAGCGAGGTTGGGATTGCCATGGGAACAGGTACCGATGTGGCTATTGAAAGTGCTTCCATCACTTTGGTAAAAGGAGATTTACAAGGAATAGTAAAAGCTAGGAACCTAAGTGTAAAAGTGATGGGAAATATTAAACAAAACCTGTTTTTTGCACTTGTATATAATACGCTTGGTGTCCCCATTGCGGCGGGTGTTCTATATCCATTTTTTGGGCTTCTATTATCACCCATGATAGCCGCTTTGGCTATGAGTTTTAGTTCGGTTTCCGTAATTGCGAATGCACTTAGACTGAGAAATGCCGATATTTCTTGATCCGGTCCTTTCATGAAAATTGACAAAATATGCCGTGGTTTATTATTTTAATCTTTACTTAACGACTTAATAACTTTAAAAAATTCATTTAAACTTAAAAAGGGGGGAATATTGTCTTTTAATATTTATCTTTTGAGAAAATTTACACCAAACTACCAACCTTTTTGAAGCTAGTAAAAAAAGATATTTCGTTTTTGCTATATGGGGCATTTGCCTCCTTTGGCACTTATTTCTGCATGTATGCTTTTCGCAAGCCCTTTACCGTGGCCACATTTGAAGACCTGTCCTTCGCCGGAGTAGATTACAAGATAATTTTGATCATTGCGCAGGTACTCGGCTATATGCTTTCCAAATTTATTGGGATCAAAGTAATTTCCGAGCTTCAGCCCAATAAGAGAATATATTATCTTCTGGGCCTTATTTTTGCTGCTGAGGTTAGTCTTCTTTTGTTCGCTATCACTCCTGCCCCCTATAATTTTATATTCATGTTTTTAAATGGACTTCCCTTGGGGATGGTCTGGGGAATTGTGTTTTCCTATTTGGAAGGTAGAAAGTTTACCGAATTTTTGGGTGTGGCTTTATGTTCCAGCTTTATTGTATCCAGTGGAGCGGTAAAATCGGTTGGTCTTTTGGTTATGGAAAACTGGCAGGTGTCCCAATTTTGGATGCCATCCGTTACTGGAGCTATTTTTTTGGCTCCTTTTGTGTTTTTTGCCTGGTTATTGAATAGAATGCCCCAACCTACCCAGGAGGATAAAGAACTTAGAACTGAACGGAAACCTATGACCGGAAAGGATAGAAAGAGGGTTTTTCTTGCCTTCCTCTTCCCGATAATAATTTTGGTCTTTTTCTACACTTTTTTAACGGCATTGCGCGATTTCAGGGATAATTTTTCCAGGGAGATTTGGGATGCCTTAGGTTTCGAAGGTGATGCTGCTATATATACCATATCGGAACTGCCTATCGCCATATTGGTATTGGTGATCATAGGTTTTTTGGGAGTGATCAAAAATAATTATAAGGCCTTTGTTTCCTATCACTATCTGTTGCTTTTTGGTACTATTGCCATTGGTCTTTCTACCTTGTTGTTTCAATTGGCCTTAATTTCACCCATCCTTTGGATGATCAGTGTTGGTTTTGGACTCTATATATGTTATGTACCTTTTAACTGTATTTTTTTCGATCGCATGATTGCGACTTTCCGTATAAAAGGCAATGCTGGTTACCTTATATATATTGCGGATGCCTTTGGTTATTTAGGTAGCATGGGGGTGCTGCTTTATAAGAATTTTGGTCAGAGTACCCTTTCTTGGCTCAATTTCTTTATGGCCAGCACTTATCTAATCGCCGTTTTGGGGACTATTATTACTCTAGTTTCACTTTTCTACTTTAAAAGAAAATACAAGAAGAATTTATTAGTGGAAAAGTCCGAAATACAATTGGCAGAGGTATAAATTTTCTACGGTTTATTCCCCATTATCACTCCTTACATTTCTTTTAGGGATGCACTTTTCTTAGAACTTCTTAAGTACTATTTTGTTCTTTTCTTGTTTCATTTTCCCCGTTAACGTTGTTTTAACATTTAAGCATATTTCATTGCAATCTTTTAATATTATGTGAGGGTTCAGTTAACCTATGCCTAGGATATTTGCGCTCACTAAATAATTAAAAAATCACAAACTAAAAAGAATGAACAAAACAAGTATTGTTATGGTATTTGCCTTTTTTGCATTTATCATGGGCCATTCCCAGGGAGTATTTACGGGAAAGGTTTTGGATGAGAACAATGCGCCTTTACCAGGGGCGTCAGTGGTCATTAAAGGTAGTGCCAAGGGTGTGGCTACCGATTTTGACGGAAATTTTGAAATTGAGTTAAATTCGGTAAACGATATCCTCCTCGTTTCCTATATAGGATATATCCCAACCGAACTTGCCACTTCTGGCAAAACATCAGCGGAAATAGTACTTCTTCCCGATTCCGAAAAATTGAACGAGGTGGTTGTAACGGCTTTGGGAATTACCAGAGCGGAGAAAAAGATCGGTTATGCCACCCAAAAGATGGATGTGGAGATAATAGAGGAAATAAATGCGCCCAATGTGGGCAATTTATTTACCGGTCAGGTAGCGGGACTAAGCGTAAGCAATCCCACAGGACTATTTCAAAAGCCTTCATTTTCCCTAAGGGGTAAATCGCCTTTGATCGTGATAGATGGGATACCTGTGGAGACCGATTTTTATGATGTTTCTGCCAATAATATTGCCAATGTAAACGTCTTAAAAGGAACCACGGCTTCTGCACTTTATGGATCTAGGGGTAGAAATGGTGCCATATTGATCACGACCAAGAATGCGAACGTAGACGGATTGGAAATTTCGGTTTCCCACAATACAATGGTATCTGCGGGCTTCACTGTTTTTCCGGAAACCCAGACAGAATATGGTAACGGATCCAATGGAAAGTATGAATTCTGGGACGGTAAGGACGGAGGTATTTCCGATGGGGATATGATCTGGGGTCCCAAGTTTGAACCCGGGGTTTTGGTCTCCCAATGGAACAGTCCCATTTTGGATAATGTTACCGGGGAAACCATTCCCTGGTGGGGAGATGTTTATGGTACCCAATATGACGATAAATCCCGTTATTCCAGAGTGCCAACACCTTGGGAATATCACAATAACTTAAAGGATTTCATGGGAACCGGATATATTTCCAGTACGGATTTTTCCATATCGAGCAAATCCGAAAAAGGGTCGTTCCGTTTGTCGGGAAATTATTCGGACCAAAAGGATAGGGTTCCCAATTCCGGTCTTAAAACAGGGGGGCTGACTTTTAAGTCTACCACGAACCTTTCCAAATCACTTACGTTGGACAGCAAATTATCCTATAATAAGGTGTATTCTCCCAACTACCCAAGACATGGCTACGGACCAAAGAACCACATGTATACCATACTAATTTGGATGGGGGACGATGTCGATGGCCAGGACTTAAAAGAGCATATGTACGTTCCCGGACAGGAGGGTTACCGACAGGCCAACTATAATTACGCTTGGTACAACAACGTGTATTTCGCGGCCAATGAATTGAACCAGAAATACGACGCCGATCTCATCAATGCCCAGATGGTACTTAAGTACAATATAGCCGAAGGTCTAAATCTACAGGGAAGGGGCTCGGCCGTTATGCAGGATATTTTTGAGGACAGACAAAGTCCCAAGACCTATTTAAATTATGGTGATGCCAGGGAAGGTGATTATAAGACATGGAATTCTAAAAGATTGACCGTAGACTATGATATTTTGGCCTCTTATACCAAATCTTTAACCGAGGATATCTCCTTTGATGTTAACGCTGGTGCCTCTACCTTTTATAGAAAATACCAGCAAGAATACAATTCTACAGATGGTCTTGTGGTGCCATTTGTGTATAGCCTTAACAATACCAGTGGCAATGTGGCTGCAACTACATATGTAGAGGAAAGGGCAACTAATAGTCTCTATGCTACTTTTGGACTGGATTTTTACAATGCAGTGTTTTTAACGGCCGCTGCCAGAAACGATTGGTCTTCTACATTGCCCAAGGAAAATCGTTCTTACTTCTACCCATCGGTTTCCTTAAGTACGGTAGTGTCCAATATTGTTACTATGCCCAAGGCTGTGGATTATTTAAAGCTTTATGGGTCATGGGCACAGGTTTCCAGTGATCTGAACCCTTATAGTATATCATCGTACTACACCAATAATGGTGTTTTTGGAGGAAATATAAAATTACAATACCCCAATGGACTTGTAAATTCCAACATAGAGCCGGAAAGTTCCAATTCCTTCGAACTTGGTCTAAGTTCTGCTTTTTTAAAGAATAGGCTTGCATTGGACCTTACCTATTATAATGTAGTGGACACGAACCAGATTATTGACCTGCCAATTTCAAACACCTCGGGATTTGAAAACAGAAAGGTAAATGGCAATGAATATACTACCAATGGTCTGGAAGTGGTAATTAATGCCAAACCGATCCTTACGGAAGACTTTAGTTGGAACATAACTGCCAACTGGAGCAGAAAGGTTCAGAAAATCACGGAAATATATGGGGACAATACCACTTATAACAATTTAAGGCTGAACGATAGGGCGGATAGCTACTATGCAACCGTGTGGCAGAAGTCGGCTGATGGAGATTTAATTTTAGGAACCAATGGATTGCCGATCAGGGACAACTACCCACAACTTTTGGGGCATAACGATCAAGATTGGACCCTGGGTCTTCAGAATAGTTTTAAGTACAAGAACCTTACCGTTAACGTAGGCATAGACGGTGGCTGGGGCGGTTTGATCCGTTCCTTGACCGTTGAGAAAATGTGGTGGGGCGGCAAGCACCCTTATTCTACGGAGTATAGGGATGCGGAATACGCTGCCGGGGTTCCGGTATATGTACCTGATGGGGTGCAGATAGCCAGTGGTGAACTGGTACGGGATGTTAACGGGGATGTTATTTCCGATACCAGGACGTATACCCAGAATACCACGGCGGTGAGCTGGCAGACCTGGGGTCAACAATATCCTTATAGAGCTGCCGTGACTTACAAGGAAAATGAAAAGTTTGCCAATATTTTCGATCGCAGCTTCTTTAAGTTAAGGACCCTTTCCTTTAAATATGATATCACCGAACTGGCTAATATCAACGGTGTAAAAAATCTTGATGTAACCCTTAGCGGCTATAACCTGTTGGTATGGAAAAAGGCAGATATCATTGATCCGGATTTTGGGAACGACAATAATTTACAGGATCCTTCCACTAGGTACATTGGTATAGGCGTTAATGTTAAATTTTAGAAAAAGACACACAATGAAAAAAATAGGAATTTTATTCGGACTAACAGTATTGATGGCCCTTACCAGCTGTCAAGATCTGACGGAATTGAACGACAACCCAAATAATGTCAGTGAAACGCACCCACAATTGTTGTTGACCAATATTGCAAGCAATGCCTTTGCGGTCGATGGTACGGGGGCCATGTACGCATCCCGTATTTTGGTGCAGACCGATGGGGAGAACACTGGCCAATATTACAACTGGGACCGTGCCAGTTTTGACGACTATAGTATGTTGGGGGAGGTCACCAAAATGATGCAGGAGGCAGAACGTATAGAAAGTGATGAATATATTGCTCTGTCCAAATTTTTTAGGGCATTTTACTTTTATAACCTGACCCTTACATTTGGCGATATTCCTTATAGTGAAGCCCTTAAAGGTGAAACTGGGGAGCAGTATCTGCCCAAGTATGATACCCAAAAAGAAGTTTTTGTTGGGATATTAAAGGAATTGTCGGAAGCCAATGATCTTTTGGAGGGAAATACCAACATTATTGCCGGGGATATTATTTTTGGAGGGAATACAACCAAATGGCAAAAATTGGTCAATTCCTTTAGATTAAAAGTTCTTATGACCCTTTCCAAAAAGGTTGGCGATGCCGACTTGAACATAATAAGTTCCTTTGCCAACGTATATAATAATGAGCCCATAATGGAATCCAACGAGGACAATGGCCAATTGGTTTTTTTGGACGAGGAGGGAAGTAGGTATACAGAATTCAACTCCAGTGGTTATGGATCGGGAATGTACATGTCCTCTACCTTCATTGAAATGCTTCAGGACAGGCAGGATCCCAGGTTGTTCATATATTGCGGACAGACCAAGAATGCCAAGGAGGCAGGATTGGCCATAGACGATTTTATGGCCTACGAGGGTGGAGATCCCTTGGCACCTTATGCAGAGGTAAATGACAAGGCAGCTGCTGGCGATGTTTCCAAGGTAAACCTGAGATATACCACAGACCCTACTACCGAGCCGCACAACTTGATGGGATATTGGGAACTGGAGTTTGTATTGGCCGAAGCATCCGTTCGTGGATGGATTGCTACCGACGCAAAGGAACATTATGAAAATGGCATAAAATCATCTTTTGATTTTTATAATACCTATGCCAAGGATTTTGTAACTTATGTAGAGCCTGCGGATGCCGATACCTATCTTTTGGGAGCAGAGGTGACGTTCGATAATAGCCTGACCACAGAAGTGAAATTGGAGCTCATTTTGACTCAGAAATATTTTACTTCCTTTTTGCAAACAGGCTGGAGGGCTTATTTTGATCATTTAAGGACAGGTTATCCGGCATTTGCACAATTACCGGGAGCCACACCTCCTACTCGATGGATTTACCCTAATACTGAGTACAACAACAATTCGGCAAATGTATCTGCAGCAATTGAAAGACAGTTTGGGGCCGGGAACGATAAGATTCGTGAAATAACCTGGTGGTTGGAATAATTTTCGGCACCAAAAAGGATTATGGGGGCCTATTGCCGATATTGATTGGCAATACAAAACCCAAGGCCATAGTGGTTTTCCACTATGGCCTTGGGTTTTTAGTTACTTAAGTATAGGCAATTATGATAGGAGGGAGTAAGCTTTGTATGGTGTCGGCAATTATAAATATCATATATAAATTATAGTTATAGTTACAAAAATTTAATATTATTAACTATTTAACTTAACTTAGTCTCATGATATTTACACTTCTTCAATAATCAAAAATTAAAACCAATCAAAATGAGCAAAGCCAATTTTGTACTTAAAAATACCTTGATTTCGGCTATTTCGGGCATCTTGCAAAAAGTTTTCGTTAAAGAAATATTGCTTAAAGCAATTGCATTTATGATTATTTCCGGTTCATTTTGGTCCTGTACCAAAAAAGATCATGATAATTCTCCTTTAGTAAAACATGTGGTGGTTATTGGTTTTGACGGATTGAGTCCCGATGGATTGAAAAATGCAACAACCCCGACCTTTGATAAGGTAATAAGTGAGGGGGCTTCAACAATGCATGCCCGGGCGGTTCTGCCTACAAGTTCTAGTTCCAACTGGGCTTCCATGATTATGGGCGCGGGTCCGGAGCAGCATGGAATTACTTCCAATAGTTGGGAGAAAAACAATTTTGTTTTGCCCACAATTACCCAAAGTGAGGACTTTCTTTTTCCCAGCATCTTTCAATTGATAGATGACCAAAAGGAAAATGCGGAAATTGGAGCTATTTATCATTGGACGGGGTTTGGACGCTTGTTCGAGAAGGGTGCCGTGGATTATGATATTAACCCTGATTCCGAAGATGAAACAGCAGCCATGGCAAGTGCCTATATAAGAGACAAAAAGCCCACCTTCACTTTTATCCATTTTGATCATGTGGATCACGGCGGACACGAATACGGTCACGGGAGTCCTGAATACTATAAATCCGTAGAAAAGGCGGATGCCATGCTAGCAGAAGTAATGGCAGCTATCAAGGCATCTGGAATGGCAGATGAAACATTGGTCATTATAAGCGCAGATCATGGTGGCTTGGGCAAAGGGCATGGAGGGGAATCTTTACAGGAAATAGAAATTCCTTTTATCCTTTGGGGAAAATCGGTCAAGAAGAACCATGTACTTAAATATCCTGTTTATCAGTACGACAATGCAGCCACGGTCGCATTTGCTCTGGGAATAAAAACACCTATGGCCTGGATTGGCAAACCCGTAAAAAATGCTTTTGAGGGTTATAATCTTAGAGATGACTATCCAACAACGGAAAGAGTTGAAGAACCTGCTGTTCTACCTCTGTCGACACTCAATAAAAGGGCTGGGGGTCTATTTGATGACACCGCGAACATTATTATGGAAAATACAAATGGCGCTGGTGAGATAAGGTATACCTTGGATGGTTCTATGCCCAATGCAAATTCCACCTTATACACAGAGGCCGTCAAGACTACCGAAAATGTTGTTGTTAAAAGTGCTATTTTTAGAAATGGGAAAATTGCCAGTACGGTCTCGGAGGCCTTTTTTAGAATAAAAAATAAGACAATGGTCCCGCCCATATCTTATGAGGTATTTTATTTGGACAACTTGACCAGCATTCCAAGTCTGGAAAATAAAAGGCCGGATGGCAAGGGAACTTGTTTTGAAATTACTTCGGATGAGGTAAAGGAAGAAATTAGAAGCAATACTGTGGTAAGATTCAGCACCGCCATTCAGGTTGAAAAGGAAGATAGGTATACCTTTTATACCAATTCTGACGATGGAAGTAAATTATGGGTAAATAATGAATTGGTAGTGGATAATGATGGAGACCATGGAGTGATTGAAAAGAATGGTAGTATTTACTTGAAGCCGGGGACCTACCCTTTACAAGTGGTATGGTTTAATGGTGGTGGAAGTGGATGGTTGAACGTGGATTATCAAACTACGACCACTCCTAAACAAGTACTACCTTCTACAATTTTAAAGTAATTGGAAATAGCAGTAAAAAGATAGTCAATGAAACCGATATTCTTTCTTTTGTCCATTATGGTGGTAACGGCCCAAGACAAAGTTGGGCAATTGCCTCCTTGGGAAGAGGGAATGTTGGATATACACCATATCAATACTGGTCGTGGGGATGCCGCTTTTTTTGTTTTTCCTGATGCCACCACCCTTTTGTTGGATGCAGGGGATATGTCCGAAACACATCCAAGAACTTTGTCTGCCAGAAATGCGGTTCAAAAACCCGATAATTCCAAAACGGCACCTGAATGGGTCGTGGATTATGTACGTCAATTCTTCCCAAAAAATAAAACTTTGCAACTGGATTATGGAGTAATTACACATTACCATGACGATCATTTTGGGGAGATGGATGTTAATAGGACAAGACATCCCAAAGGGGGTTATGGATTAACTGGAATGATGGAAGTGGGGAGTTTATTGCCTGTCAAAGTCCACTTGGACCGTGGAAGTAATTACCCCATCGATTTAAAAAACCCTCTGGTGCAAAAGGAAATAAAGGACAACGATTCCTATAGCATTATAGAGACCTTGCAAGAATATTGGAAGTATCTGGAATATCATGCCAAGGAAGATGGCATGGTTTACGAAACCTTAAAACCCGGGGCTATCAATCAAATCAATCTAAAAAAATCACCTAATAAATATTCCAATTTTAAAGTTCGTAATATTGCTGTTAATGGGGATATTTGGACTGGAGTAAAAGAGGATTATTATTCTTTATTCTCTAAAGGGGAGTATCCGGGAGAGAACCCTTTAAGCACATGCCTTAAAATCACCTATGGAGAGTTCGATTATTTTACCGGAGGGGATATAAGCGGAGTGGATGCTTTGGGACAAACTGATTTAAATGCCTTGGAATCCCATGTAGCGCCGGTAATTGGTCCAGTGGATGTGGCTACCCTGAACCACCATGGGAACAGGGATTCCCAAAATGTATTTTATGTTAAAACAATTAGACCCAGGGTTTGGGTCCAACAGAATTGGTCATCGGACCATCCTGGTGAGGAAGTATTAAGGAGAATTACATCTAAGACATTGTATCCTGGCGAGCGTGATTTGTTCTCTACCGTGATGTTACAGGCCAACAAGGATGTAATTGGCAATAAATTGGACCAGTACAAAAGTCAAAATGGACATATTGTGATCCGAGTGTATAATCAGGGAAAGCAATATGATATCTACATCCTTAACGACACTACAAGAGAACGAGAAATAATAGCAAAATACGGACCTTATGAAGCAAGATAATTTGGGAATTATTGCCCAGAACAAAAAAACAGAAGGGGATATTAATTTTACTCCGGCACGTGCTGCCTGGATGGATTCTGAGATAAGTGCCGAAACCAAGGAGATTTTGGAAAGGGATGCCAGATATTTTCTGCACCAGTCATTATCGACCCCTTGTTTGGACGTTTTACAGGCTTGCGAGGGCCCATATATTGAAAATATATCAGGAAAAAAATACTTGGATTTCCATGGCAACAACGTGCACCAGGTGGGTTACGCCAATCCACAATTAATTGAAAAAATTATTGAGCAATTAAGGGTTTTGCCTTTTTCTCCAAGACGCTATACCAATATACCTGCCATTGATTTTGCCGAGAAATTGGCCTCTTTGATGCCATCCGACCTTAACCGGGTGCTGCTAACACCCAACGGTAGTTCTTCTATAGGGATTGCCTTAAAATTAGCGAGGGCAGTTACGGGAAGATTTAAAGTGGTTTCCTTTTGGGATTCATTTCATGGGGCCTCCTTGGATGCCATTAGCGTAGGTGGGGAAGCCGTATTTAGGGAGTCTATGGGGCCTTTAATGCCGGGCGTAGAGCGTATTCCCCCTCCAATAACCTATCGCGGTATTTTTGAGGACAACGAGGATAAATGCTTGGAATATTTGGAATATGTGTTTGCCAAAGAAGGCGATATTGGGGCTTTTATTGCCGAAACTATCCGGAATACGGATGTGCAATTGCCCTCCAAATCATTTTGGAAAAAGGCGAGGGAGCTTTGTACCAAATATGGCGTATTGCTGATTCTGGACGAAATTCCGATAGCCTTGGGGAGAACCGGTAAAATGTTCGTTTTTGAACATTATGATATTGAACCCGATATATTGTGTATCGGCAAAGGATTGGGAGGCGGTATTTTTCCACAGGCCGCAATAATTACCAGGGACGAATACAACAAATTTGGGGATATTTCCCTTGGGCATTATACCCATGAAAAAAGTCCGTTAGGTGCCGCGGCAGGTCTGGGCACCATTTCTTTTTTGGAAAATGAAAAAATATTGGATAAGGTCAGGGCAGATGAGAAATATATGAAATCGTCCTTGGCTGCATTGCAATTAAAATATCCCCTTATTGGCGATGTTAGGGGCATGGGATTATTGTGGGGCGTGGAACTGGTATTGGATAAAAAAACCAAGGAAAAGGCTATTAATGAGGCCGAAGTGGTCATGTACGAATGCCTAAAAAGAGGTCTTAGTTATAAAGTATCCGCTGGCAATGTTCTACAATTGTCACCAGCACTGACCATAAGTAGAAAAGAACTGGATTCGGCCTTAAATATTCTGGATGAAAGCTTGGGAATGGTGAATTCCTAATTTTATTGACCTCTCGACTGCAATCGAGGGGGCACATTGAATGGGTATTGTCCGGCCGAGCTTGCCTTCCGCAGGCCGGTCAGCTTATCGGTAGATAGGCGCATCCCGATGGCTATAAGGAGAGACCTTTATGATATTTGTTAAAATAAATTTTGGATTTAATCACCAGAAATATTGAGATCAAAAAATGAAAATTAAGATTAAAGTAGTGTTGTTTTTTGCCATGACATTCCCTTTAGTTGGTAGTGCCCAAAATGTACAGGGAGCGTTTTTCATTCAACCCTATCTTCAGGATGCTGAGCCCAATTCCATTAAAATTATGTGGGAAACATCTGTGGGGGAAGAAAGCATAGTGGAATGGGGATTAACACCAAAGCTGGGTAAAAAGACCAAGGGAATCGCTTTTGACATCAATTTTAGTGAATCCCGCATCCATGAGGTAAAATTGGAGGGTCTGCAACGCTTTACAGAATATTATTACCGTGTAAAAACGGGTAAAATGGTTTCGGATATCTTTCAATTTAAAACTCCACCCTTTGCAAGTGATCATGAATCCTTCAAAATTGTGGCTATGAGCGATATGCAAATAGATCACAATAATCCCAATAAGTTTTCCGAAGTGGTCAATGAGGGTATATTGCAATACTTGGAAAAGGAGTTTGGGGGCAAGCTTCCCAATAATTTGGCCATGGTGATGATACCTGGCGATTTGGTTGAAAATGGCACAAAATACTACCAATGGAAAGAGCATTTTTTTAATCCTGCCGAAAAATTGTTTTCAGAGGTGCCGGTTTATCCCGTATTGGGGAATCATGAAAAAAATTCGGTATTTTATTTCAAATACTTCAGCCTTCCAGAAAATGGTACGCCTGCCTATGCGGAACACTGGTGGTTTAAGGATTATGGCAATACCAGGATTATCGGGCTTAATTCCAACGATGGCTATAATAACAGTAGGGATCAGTACGAATGGTTGCAAAAGCTGTTGGACGAAACAGCAAAGAATGATGAGGTAGATTTTGTTTTTGCACAGTTGCACCATCCCCACAAATCGGAACTTTGGATTCCTGGAGAGGAGGATTTTACTGGAAAGGTGGTAGCCCTTTTGGAGGCCTTTACCACCAAGACGGGGAAGCCTAGTATTCACTTTTTTGGGCATACCCATGGCTATTCAAGAGGGCAGTCCAAGAATCACAAACACTTATGGATCAACGTTGCCTCTGCAGGAGGGGCCATTGATAATTGGGGAGAATTTGAAGGCAGGGATTACGATGAATTTACGGTAACCCAAGACGAATATGGTTTTGTGATGGTGGAAGTTGATGCCAGCCAGGAAGACCCTAAGTTTACCGTAAAGAGAATTAGTCAAGGGAACGAGGAGCTGGAACGGAAAAACGAACTACGGGACAGCCTTGTAATTTATAAAAATGAAAGAAAGCCTGCGGTGCCCAGTGTTGTCTCACCTAATAACGAAACGGTCGATTTTATCGGAACTACCTTGAAGGCAGGGGATTTCAATAGTACTTTTAGCAATGCATTCCATGCGGCCTCACATTGGCAGATTGCAGAGAGTAATGATTTTGAAAAGCCATTTTTTGACAGCTGGAAACAATACGAAAATTGGTACTACAAGGAAAATAGGCAAAAGGACGATGACCTTACCGATGAAAAGACAAATAGATTGAAACCTGGCACCACCTATTATTGGAGGGTCCGCTACCGCGACCAAAATTTAAATTGGAGCGATTGGTCCAAAACTGCCTCCTTTAAGACGAACAATTAATATTTACACAAAGAAAAAAATGAAGAATATCCTTAAACCCATTGTCGTGATAATGCTAATGGGCCTATTTGGTCCACTTGCCGCCCAAAGTAAGGAAGCCCCAAATGTTGTATTGATTACCTTGGACGGTTTCCGATGGCAGGAACTATTTTCAGGGGCAGATTCCTTATTAGTCGCGAACAAGGATTATGTTGGGGATACTACGGCATTGAAATCCCACTTTTGGAAATCGACCCAAGAAGAAAGAAGATCGTTGCTAATGCCATTTTTTTGGAACGAAGTGGCAAAAATGGGTCAACTACACGGCAATAGATCTAAGGGCAGTATGGTTAACTTGACCAATACAATGTGGTTTTCCTACCCTGGATATAACGAGATTTTAACTGGTGGAGCAGATGATAGTCGCATTACCAGCAATAAGAAGATTAACAATCCCAATACAACCATTTTGGAACGGGTAATTAATTTACCCGAGTATAGGGGGAAGGTGGCGGCTTTTGGCAGTTGGGACGTATTTCCTTATATAATAAATGAGGAGCGATCGGGGGTGCCAGTGAATGCTGGATTTGACATTGCAGTGGGAGCAAATCTAAGCTCGCGGGAAGTATTTTTGAACCAACTTCAGCCGCAAATACCCAGTCCTTGGGGGACAGTACGTTTGGATGCTTTTACACATCATTATGCCTTGGAGCATATGAAAAAGGAAAATCCAAAATTAGTGTTTATCTCCTATGGGGAAACGGATGATTTTGCCCATGATGGAGATTATGAGGCTTATTTAAAATCGGCCCATAATACAGACAGTTTAATTAAGGAATTATGGCAATTTGTACAGGGCGATGATTTTTACAAAGACAACACTACCTTTATTATCACCACAGATCACGGAAGAGGTACACAACCTTTGGAAACATGGAAAAGCCACGGGGGTGATATTAAGGGCGCTGACCAAGTGTGGATGGTGGTTTTTGGGAAAGGAGTTAGCGCCATAGGGGAAGTCACTTCTACGGAACAATTATATACCAATCAGATTGCACCTACAGTATTGAATTCCCTAGGGGTGGAATTAAAGGACCATAGTTTTAAAGGGAAGCCCATTTTGTTGAATATCAAATAGTATATTAAAAGTTGGCGTCCGCCAATTTTATTAACCAACCTAATTTAGGATATCTCGGGACAACATTTGTCCTGGGACATACTATTTTTCTAAACCTCCGACAAAGAAAGTGTCTCTATGTCTTGTTTGAAGCCTTGCAAGGTTTTTAATCCTTGGGTCAATTCCGCCTGAACAGCAACCTTTACATCTTCAAATTGTCCTTTTAGGTTTCCGAATAATTGTTGGTAATAGGCGATGCCCTCATTTAAATTAAGGGTAAAGGTCAATAGGTATTTTTCTTGCTTCTTATTCATTGATTCCCTGGATTCATCAATTCTATTTTTGAGATAATCCAAGTAGATTCCAAGTTCCTTAATGAACATATGGGGCCTGTCGGTTCTGGTAATTACATTGCCACGCCCGTAAATATGGTCTACCATTTCCTTTAAGGTCATTATTTTGGAGTAATAGGCCATATTGGGCCCAGGGCAGATGGAAACTCCAGATCCTTCAGTTTTGGTATCCAGGCCATAGGCCAATAATGCTGAGGTGCCAAGACCTACACAGGTGCATGATTTCTCTGTTATTTTATTGAATTTTCCGGCATATTCCTTTTCGGTTAAATCCAGAGCATCCAGTTCCTTAATTTTTAAATGTTGGTATTGCCGTGAGGCAGTACAAAGTCCTTTCTCAGAATAGTCCTTGTTCAAGGCCACAAATTTCTTTGGACAGGAACTTCCAGGACGATCCTTATCTATGTTTTTAAACTTCTCCAAATCCTTGGTGTTTCCACGAAGGTTGTGGAAGGGTACTCCCAATGGGGAGATATCGCTCAGGTACAAATCCTCTTCTTTGGCGGCAACCAATTTCTCCAAGGTAGCCTTGTCAACAGTGGTGGCCTCAGGAACCAGTAAAAATGGAGTTCCCCAACCTACTGAATCCACCTTGAAATGTTCCATTAGAAATTGGTGTTCCTCTGCAGTACCAACACCTCCTTGGGCAGTTATTTTTAAGGATAGGTTTTGTTTGGGTACTTCACGGCCCTTGTTGGCAAGTGCCGGAATTAATATATCGTGGATTTCATTTATATAGGCTTGTTTGTTGTCCCTGAACTCGGCCATGATAGGACCCATTAAATAACCATCTGTAGCAAAAGCATGACCACCACAATTTAACCCGGATTCTATCCTATACTCCGATACCCAAATCCCTTTCTTGGCCAAAAATTTGCCTTGGATCAAGGCAGACCTATAATCGCTTACTTTTAGGACTATTTTCTTCTTTATGTTCCCATCTTCATCTGGAAAAAAATCATCAAAATTTTCCATATAACTATAAAGTCGGGGGTTCATCCCGGCAGAAAGGATTACGGAGGAAATTAGTTCGCTATTGGCATATCCGCGCAAGGCTGCATGGGCATCATTAAATTCGGTGGGCAATTTGTCATTTTTTGTATAATTGTCCTTGTCCACCTTGGTCATAATATTGACATCGATGCTGCCCATGGACAAATTTTCCTTTAACCATTTTTTAATTTCCGTGACACTGTAATCACCGGAAGTCAGTTTTTCAAATTCTTCCTTTAAATGGGAAGCATTAGGCAGGAGACTTAAATATTCCTTTATTTCTTTACCTGTTTCATGGGCAGAATTAATTAGGTCCGCAAATTTCTTGTGAGCCACATCATTGATCAAGTTGAGATAATTGGTAATTCTTTTGGCCCTAAAATCTTCGAATTTATCTGAAATTTCCTGATAGGGAAGTTCAAATTCTTCACAGTACATTTTCCTTAATTTTTCAATCAGGATGTCATCGACCAAAGAAATGACCGAATCTATACCAAGGTGGGAAACCTTTAGGGGTGAATCGATGGTAAACCCAATTCCCATAACCGGAATATGAAAGCTATGTTTATTCATTTTATCATTTTTTGTTGTACCGTTTCTATATGTCATCACTAAAATCACAACAGAGGTTACCATTTATGGGGTGCCTTCTGGTTGTAGGACACTCCAAATATGAATCGACAAATTTTAGAAGAAATGGGTTCTTAGAATATGATAATTATCAGGAAATGGATGAAAAATATAAATGGTGTTCAAGGGGTTGGGAGATATAGGCATTTTAAGGAGACAGAAGCTTTTGTTTTTGGTAATATTAGCTTGAAGTTTAGTTAACTTCAGGTCGGATTATTAATACGATTTTTGTCTCGTAAAGTTTGAGTTAGTATTAGTTTGAGTTAGTCTAGTTGAAGAGCTGGTGCATTGCACCAGCTTTTTTTATCTAAAAAGAATGAGAAACGCCCCTACTGCAGTAAGGATCAAAATCATTTTGCGATAGAATTGTTCTTTTATAATTTTTACCAAACGTACCCCAACTATAATTCCGAGAACAATTCCGGGAACCAATTTTAAATTTATGAGCAAGGTCTCTGGGGTAATGGTCTTCCAAATGAAAATATGGAAGGGCAGTTTAAAGATATTTACAATAAAAAACAGCCATGCCGCGGTTCCAATAAATTCGTTCTTCGGTAGCCTCATGGCCAAAAAGTAAATATTGGAAAAGGCTCCGGCCAAATTGCCAATCATGGTAGTAATCCCTGCCATGGTTCCTATAAAACCGGCAAATGCCCAATGGGTAGGAACGTTTTTAGATTTTTTTCTGTCCCACCAATACATCATTATAACCGTTCCCAATATAATAATGGACATGCTGATTTTAAAAGTTGTCTCTGGTAAATCCTTGCCTATGGCCGTGCCAATAAGGATACCCAGGATCATCCAGGGTAAAAAGGCCGCTATATACTTCCACTGTGCATGTCTATTGTAATAAACTACGGCAAAGGCATCCCCCACCACTAGTAAAGGCACGATCAATCCCGTTGATTCCTTGGCCCCAAAGGCCAATGCCATTAGCGTTACATTTATGATAGCTATTCCCTTGATCCCAGCTTTCGAAATCCCTATTACAAATGCGGCGGTTAAGGCAAGTACCCAAGCCGTTGCGGTTATATCTGGTGTTGTTAAGAGTATCATATGTGACATTTGGCGAACAAAGGGCAAAAGTATCCCAAAAAAATTTATCTTTAGCTTTCAATTCTCAAACCTAAGCCAAACTAATGGAACTAAGTACCCTTGATTACAGTTTTATTGTCGTTTTTTTCTCAATCGTTTTATTTATCGGAATTTATGTCTCTAAGAAATCCGGGGCCAGTTCTTCGGAATATTTTCTTTCTGGCAGAACTATGCCGTGGTGGTTGTTGGGTCTCTCTATGGTGGCCACAACCTTTTCTACCGATACGCCCAATTTGGTGACCGATATTGTACGTACCAACGGAGTTTCCGGAAACTGGGTCTGGTGGGCATTCCTATTGACCGGTTTATTGACGGTCTTTGTCTACGCCAAACTTTGGAGGAAATCCAATGTAAATACGGATCTGGAATTTTATGAACTGCGTTATGGGGGTAAACCGGCAAGCTTTCTAAGAAAATTCAGGGCGGTTTATTTAGGGGTGATATTTAATGTGATTACTATGTCTGCCGTTACTTTGGCAGCAATTAAGATAGGCGGAATTATGTTGGGCTTGGAACCATGGGTAACCGTGGTAAGTGCAGGATTGATTACCGTGACTTTTAGTGCCTTGGGTGGGTTTAAAGGAGTGGTCTATACAGATTTCTTGTTATTCTTTGTAGCTATGGGCGGGGCTATTGGAGCAGCTTACTATTTGGTGAATATTCCAGAAGTTGGAGGTATAACGGCCTTGATGGCCAATGAGAATGTAGCGGATAAACTTGCTATTGTGCCGGACTTTAGCAATACCAATGCTTTGATCACCCTATTTATAATCCCGTTGGCAGTACAATGGTGGAGTTCCTGGTATCCAGGGGCGGAACCAGGTGGTGGAGGTTATATAGCCCAGCGTATGTTGGCTGCCAAAAATGAAAATCATGCTATTGGAGCCACTTTCTTTTTCAACATTATGCACTATGCCTTACGTCCATGGCCATGGATTTTGGTGGCTTTGGCATCTTTGGTGGTATACCCGGACATAGCTAGTATCCATGAGGCTTTCCCCAATGTTGCAGTGGATAAATTAGGTCATGATTTGGCTTATTCCGCCATGTTGACCAAATTGCCAAGTGGATTATTGGGATTGGTATTAGCTTCCCTTATTGCGGCTTATATGAGTACAATTTCTACCCAATTAAATTGGGGATCGTCTTATATTGTTTATGACTTCTATAAACAACAGATAAACCCCAATGCTTCCGAGAAAAGATTGGTGGCCGTTGGTAGAATTTCCACGGTAATTTTAATGGTCTTCAGTGCGGCATTGGCTTTGCTTTTGCAGAATGCCTTACAGTTGTTCGAGGTTCTTTTGGTATTTGGTGCAGGAACAGGGCTAATTTTTATTTTGAGATGGTTCTGGTGGCGCATCAATGCCTGGAGTGAGATTACCGCAATGTTTGCTTCGGGAATCATCTCCATTATCTTAAAATTAACGGCAGTTGGCCCCTTCCTGTTTGCTGCTGAAACCGGGGTTTTCCCAGATTGGGCGGAATATCCTTTCGTGGTATTGGTAACGACAATTATATGGTTGGGAGCAACATATATGACCCAGCCAGAATCCAAACAGGTATTGCAGGATTTTTACAAAAAAATTCAACCTGGAGGGCCAGGATGGTCCAAAGTTATCAAGGATGCGAAGGACGAAAACGTTGAGATTGTGAACACCAAAGAAAAATGGAGTGTTCCCGCGGGTATCACTGCCATGTTGCTGGGTTGTGTATTGATCTACTCCTGCATGTTTGCCACTGGATATTGGATATATGGAAAAACCACCAATGCACTTATCCTAACTTTTGTGGCCGTGGTGTCCGGATTTTTGTTGTCGCGGGCCTGGAATAAGATGAAGGATCATATTCTATAGGTGAAGGCATTATAAATAGAAAGTGCACACAAAACTGGGCATGGACATAAAGAACAGAATAATTTCGGTGGATATCTTTAGGGGAATTACCATTGTCCTTATGATATTGGTAAACAATCCAGGTACCTGGTCCCATGTGTATGCTCCTTTTTTACATGCTCCCTGGCACGGATACACCCCAACCGATCTCGTATTTCCTTTTTTCTTGTTCATCGTGGGTTGTTCCATTGTTTTCGCTTATCAGCACAAACCTGTAGATTCCAGCACTTATAAAAAAATTACTGTAAGGGCCTTGAAATTAATAGGCCTGGGTCTATTCTTGGGAGCGTTTACTATTTCCTTCCCATTCTTTAAGGATTTTGAAAAAATACGTTTCCCAGGAGTACTGCAACGAATTGGGGTAGTTTTTTTCTTTGCCTCTGTGCTGTTCATTAATTTCAATTGGAAAACCTTGGTTGGTATTTGTGCTTTTCTATTGGTAGGATATTGGTTGTTGATGGGCTATGTACCGGTCAACGGAATGGCACCTACCTTTGAACGCGCCCCGAACAATTTGGCCAATTATTTGGATGTTCTTGTATTCGGAAGCCATAGCTATAAGGCAGATTATGACCCGGAAGGCTTATTAAGTACCTTGCCGTCCATAGCTACCGCTTTAATGGGCATCTTTACTGGACTTGTTCTGCGCTCCCAAAAAGCAAAAAAGGAATTGCTCCTTTTTGGATTGGGAATTTTAATGTTGGTCGTAGGCTATGTTTGGGATATATTTTTCCCGATTAACAAGGCGTTATGGAGCAGTAGTTTTGTAATGGTTACTGCAGGCTGGGCCAATATTATATTGGGCCTAATATATTATGTGTCCGATGTGAAGGGAATTAACTTTGGGAGTATATTTAGATATGCCGGGGCAAATGCCATTGTCCTGTATTTTCTTTCCAGTTTCATGGGCAAAATTATGGGTTTAGTAAAGGTAGACGGGGACACCTCCCTAAAAGGCTGGCTTTTTAATACCTTTTATGTTCAGGATTTTGTAGCAATGAAAACCTCTTCCTTGTTGTACGCACTTTCATTAGTCTCTTTATACGTGTTATTGGGTTATATCCTTTACAGAAAAAAAATATTTATAAAGGTATAGGCTAATCAATAATTTTAAGAGGTCATTGTCTCTCGCCTTTTTGCACTGGATCGGGTTTCCTATTTACTTCTCCTCGGGAGAGCCAGTTTGCGACAGGCAGGGTCGGAACTGCCTATTCAACAGTTCCGGGTGAGGAAAAAAATGGCAAAGATGCACCGTACTATGTTAAGGTACAGTTGTTGAATTGCTTGACAAGGCTAGAAATTTTCAATTTCAAGAAATTTTTTAGTCCTTTCGGAATGCCCATTTTATAAATTGGGGCAGTGCCGAGCCCCAAGTGGATAAATCGTGCTTTCCCCCTTCAATTTCTTTATAGCAAATGTCCCCGGGATAGGAATACCCTTTTAACTGTAATTCGTTTATAACGTCCAAGGTGTCGTCTATTACATCTATTACACCATTGTTATTACGGTCATCGGTTTCTTCCTCGGTACCACATTGAAAAAAGTATTGCAAAGGCGCCCGATGCTTTGAGTTCTTGATCATGTCCAAAGTAATCCTGCTTCTATCCTCCATATCGTGTTTATGGTATGCTTTCTTTCGCCACCAAAAGGAACCGCTAAAAACCCCGACTTTACCAAAAAACTGGGAGTTGTTGAATACAATATCAAAAGCGGAAAGACCTCCTAAGGAAAAGCCACAATAGACCCAGTTTTGTACAGGAGGGGAAACTTTAAATTCTTTGCCTAGGAAGGGGATCAATTCTTCTATGATAAATTTAGAGTATTGCAGGGCCTTGTTGCCCCTACCTTTAAAGTCTGCCGATATAGAAGTGCCGTACTCATAAAGTCTATTTTGATCGGCTTCGATACCCACAAAAATAAATGGAATAGTTTTCTTGTCCTTATAGGCATCGGACAGTGTTTTTTCTAAATTCAATCCCACATAATCCTGGCCATCATTCATTAACAGCACAGAAAATGGAGTCTGTGATTCCCTATAGTTTGGAGGCGCAACCAATCTAAAGGCCACGCTTCTATCTAAATGGAAAGAAAAAACACTTCCTTTTAAACTAATATAATCGCTCGTAAACTGCATAAAAAAACTTCAAATCTTGCAAGTATAACGATTCTTGAAAATAATATTGTACAGAAATTGGGTATTTAATCATCCTGATCATGTTTATCACTGTACAGTGGATAATAAACTACTACTTTTCAAAGTCTTTAGGAAGGATATTTCTTACCTCATTAAAGATTTGAACACTAGGTTTTTCCTTTGGCGAGAAGTAAATTTTATCTCCATTTTTTTTAGTAAAGAGTAGGTAGGCTTTACTTTCTGAGTTCACTATCAATTTTACTTTCTCTCCTTCCTTGGTCTTAAAATAACCCTTCCTGATACTTCCAAGGGCAAATCCGTTGGTTTTTGATACAATTATAGGCAAATGGTCCACAAGGGTTACGGATGCTATATCCGACGTACTTAGAGTTTCCCCATAACTGCCCGTAAATTGGATATTATTTGCGGATATGATTACAGGGTTTTCCTTAAAACCCAGGGCTAGGAGTCCAATCACAAGGATTAAGGTCGCTACTAGAACATAAAGTCCAATTTTATTCCATTTGTTGCTGGATCCTTTCCAGTATTTATTGCTTTCCCTTATGAAATAGATATAGGCCAGAATAGGGTAAACGCCTATAAATATTCCGCTTGCGCTTTCCCCAATGGCATAGTGCAAAAAAAGGCCAATACCAATAAAGCTAACTCCCAAAAACAGGTGGAACTTTTTGAAATAAGGGAGGTACGATTTTATATCTACCATTTTTCTTTCTGCCTCACTCATGGCGTTGTAGCCAGAAAGAAGATATTTTGAATTGTTTTCCGTCACAAGAAATGCCATGGTTATAAATAGAAGGCCAATTCCAATTATTATATAAAGCATATGTATTAAACCTTATAGGGTTGCAGGTGATTAAATTAGTACAATTTTAATAATAATTCGTCCTGGTCAACTGGAAATTATACAAATGTCTGCTACAAATTAACCTCTGATTTCCAACAATCGGGAAACGTACTTGCCTATTACATCAAACTCCAAATTAACCCTCGTCCCCATCTTATAGCTCCCAAATCGGGTATGCTCATAAGTATAGGGGATTATGGCCACGCTAAAGCTGTTTTTTTGGGAATCCACCACTGTTAAACTGGTTCCGTCTATGGTTATGGATCCTTTCTCTATAGTAACGTTATTTTGTTTTGGATCGTAACGGAATGTAAAAAACCAGCTACCATCCTTTTCTTCTATATTGATACACTCCCCTGTTTGGTCCACATGGCCCTGTACAATATGTCCGTCCAGTCTGGATCCTAGTACCATGGCACGTTCCAAGTTTACAAGATCACCTTCAAGAAGATCGTTCAAATTGGTTTTTTCCAAGGTTTCCTCAATGGCGGTTACGGTATACTGATCAGCGGCAATTTTTACAACTGTAAGACATACTCCATTATGCGCAACACTTTGGTCTATTTTTAGTTCTTGGGTAATATTAGAGCTTAAGGTAATATGAAGATTGCCACCCTCTTTTTCCATTTTTTTTACTTCTCCCAAAGTTTCAATAATCCCAGTAAACATGTGTCGTTTTTATTAAGTAGTTTTGTGTTGTAAATTTAGGAGTTTATTTCATATTAAACGAAAAGACAAAATGCAGGAAACTGGAAATATAAAATTGGGGATATCCATTGGGGATTTAAATGGGATTGGGTGCGAAGTGGTGCTTAAGACTTTTGAAGATTCCCGGATGTTGGATTTCTGCACACCGGTTATTTTTGCATCCAATAAAACTATCTCCCACCAAAAATCGGAGTTGGGATTGGAAATAAATTATAATGGCATCCAGGACGCTTCCAAAGCAATTGACGGAAAGATAAATGTGGTGAACGTCTGGAAGGAAACCCCTGTTGTTAATTTTGGGGAACCAACACCAGAGAGCGGAAAATACGCTATACAGTCGCTTAAGGCAGCAGTAGCGGCCCTAAAGAATAACGAGATAGACGTTTTGGTAACGGCACCGATCAATAAGAACAACATACAGGCAGAGGATTTTAAATTTCCAGGACATACAGATTATTTGGCCCAAGAATTGGAAGGGGAAAGCTTAATGTTTATGGTGACAGATGGGCTAAGGATTGGGTTGCTTACCGATCATGTAGCGGTAAAGGATGTTGCATCTAATATAACACCTCAATTGATACGCTCTAAAATTACCACTATTTCAAACTCCTTAAAGATGGATTTTGGGATTAGGAAGCCGAAAATCGCGCTTTTGGGAATTAATCCGCATAGTGGGGATAATGGTGTAATTGGAAAAGAAGATGACGAGGTTTTAAAGCCAGTTATCAAGGAAATGTCGGAAAAAGGGTATTTGGTATTTGGGCCTTATTCTGCAGATAGCTTTTTTGGATCTGACAATTACAAGAATTTCGATGCTATTTTGGCAGCCTATCATGACCAGGGACTTATACCGTTTAAAACTTTATCCTTTGGTAAAGGGGTAAACTTTACCGCAGGTCTTAATAAAGTGCGCACTTCCCCGGACCATGGAACGGCCTATGAAATTGCAGGGAAAGGGGTTGCGGACAATAGTTCCTTTAAGGAGGCCGTATTTATGGCCCTCCATATATTTAAAAATAGACAGGAATATAAGGAGTTGACAGGGAATCCTTTAAAAAAGCACAAGCTAAAAAGGCAGGGATAGTCTTTCAGAAATATTAGGAAGCTATTCGGCATTGGATCATTGAATTAAGTAAATTTAACTTGAATATATTTATTTCGTTCTATTTGTTGGCTTTTTACAAAATAATAGTATCTTTGCACCCGCCTTTATTGCGGCGGGTACGTTAAAACCAGTGTGGATCATGATGCAGCATAAGGAGTTTATTATTCCTTTTTCGGGACTGAAACAGGGAAAACACGAGTTTGAGTACACAATTGAGAATACGTTCTTTGAGTCTTTTGAGTATGATGAGTTCAACGGTGCTGATATTAAATTAGACGTTACCTTGAATAAAATGAGTACCATGATGGAGTTGGAAATGAAGGCACGGGGAACAGTAAATGTTAATTGTGACCTCACGAGCGAACCTTATGATCAAAAAATCAAGGCCGATTTGGAATTGGTTGTTAAGTTTGGTGATGAGTACAACAACGACAATGATGAAATATTGATTATTCCGCACAGTGAATACCAAATCAATATTGCGCAATATGTTTATGAAATGTTGGTATTGTCGGTACCTCTTAAAAAGGTTCACCCTGGGGTTTTGGACGGCACTTTACAATCAGAGGTGTTGGACAAGCTGGAAGAACTCCAACCAAAAGATACAAAGGAAAACAAAGAAGATATTGATCCCCGGTGGGACGCTTTAAAAAAATTATTAACGGATAAATAAGTTTCATAATGGCACATCCTAAAAGAAAAATTTCCAAAACCAGAAGAGACAAGAGAAGAACGCATTATAAGGCGGTAGCTCCTACTGTAGCACAAGATCCAACTACTGGAGAAATGCATTTGTTTCACAGAGCTCATTGGCATGAAGGTAAATTGTACTACCGCGGAGAGGTTTTGATCGACAAAACTGAGGAAGCAGTAGCATAAATTAAGCTAGAACAATATAATTTGGACTCCCACTTCTTAAGAGTGGGAGTTTTTTTATGAAGGAGATGTAAAATTCAAAAACAAGGCATTTTTGAACTTAAAGTCATAGAAAATCACTAATTTTCACAAATTTTCAATTGATTTTGAAGATTTATTGATAAAAATCAGATTTAGATGAGCAAAACAACAGCTGCAATTACCGCTGTAGGGTCTTATGTACCAGACTTTGTAATGACAAATAAGATTTTGGAGACTTTGGTAGATACCAATGACGAGTGGATTACGACCAGGACGGGTATCAAGGAAAGGAGAATCTTAAAGGGTGAGGGTCTAGGAACATCTTATCTTGCCATAAAAGCTGCGGAGCAACTTCTGGAAAAAAGAAAATTAGATCCCAAGGAGATCGAATTGATTATTGTTGCAACCGCAACTCCAGATATGATGGTTGCTGCAACTGCCGCCTATGTAGCTTCGGAAATTGGAGCGACCAACGCCTTCGCCTATGATTTGCAAGCTGCATGTTCCAGTTTTTTATATGGTATGTCCACTGCGGCCAGTTATATAGAATCCGGACGATATAAAAAAGTATTGCTTATCGGGGCAGATAAAATGTCCTCTATTATAGACTATACCGATAGAACTACCTGTATTATTTTTGGGGATGGTGCCGGTGCGGCGCTTTTTGAGCCAAATAACGAAGGTCTAGGTCTTCAGGACGAATATTTAAGATCTGATGGCGTAGGAAGAAATTTTCTTAAAATGGATGCCGGTGGCTCATTGCTTCCAGCTTCCGAGGAAACCGTTAAGAATAGACAACATTTTATTTATCAGGATGGTAAGTCGGTCTTTAAATTTGCAGTTACCAATATGGCCGATTCCGCCGCGAAGATAATGGAGAGGAATAAATTGTCGCACGAGGATGTAGATTGGTTAATACCCCATCAGGCCAACAAAAGAATTATAGACGCCACTTCCAATAGAATGGGATTGGACGATTCCAAAGTAATGATGAACATACAGAGATACGGAAATACCACCTCCGCAACTCTTCCACTTTTATTGAGCGACTATGAAAGCCAGCTTAAAAAAGGTGATAATTTGGTTTTTGCAGCCTTTGGTGGTGGTTTCACCTGGGGCTCCATATATTTAAAATGGGCATACAATTCATAAATCTGAATCAACCTATAAACTAATACGAACTCTATGGATATTAAAGAAATTCAAAGCTTAATCAAATTTGTGGCCAAATCTGGGGCTAGTGAAGTAAAATTGGAGATGGAAGATATAAAGATCACCATCCGAACCGGTGCAGCTGGTCATACGGTAGAACCAACTTATGTACAGCAAATTCCTATGGGAGGCCATATGCCACAACAGATGGCTGCAGCTCCTGCAGGCTCTCCTTCTGTTGATGTAGAGGTGAAAAAGGAAGCTGACGAAAATTCAAGATATATTACCATAAAATCACCTATCATTGGAACTTTTTATAGAAAGCCCTCTCCAGATAAGCCAACTTTTGTTGAGGTAGGGGATACGATAGGGAAAGGTGATGTGCTATGTGTCATAGAAGCAATGAAATTATTTAACGATATTGAGTCGGAAGTTTCCGGTACAATTGTGAAAGTTCTTGTAGATGATAGTTCACCTGTAGAATTTGATCAACCTTTATTTTTGGTAGATCCATCATAAGAAGTTTTAAATGCTAAATGTCGGATGACGATTTTTTATGGTCACTCCGAATCATTTAAAATTTAGAATACAAAATTTAAAATTTCAAAAGATGTTTAAGAAAATACTTATTGCAAATAGGGGAGAAATAGCGCTGCGTATTATTAGGACATGTAAGGAAATGGGTATAAAAACGGTAGCGGTATATTCTAAAGCAGATGAGGAAAGCCTACACGTTCGCTTTGCGGACGAAGCTGTTTGTATAGGTCCTCCTCCAAGTAGTGAATCCTATCTAAAAATACCAAATATCATTGCAGCGGCAGAAATTACCAATGCAGATGCCATTCACCCAGGATATGGTTTTCTTTCCGAAAACTCCAAATTTTCCAGAATTTGCGCTGAGCACGATATCAAATTTATTGGAGCCACTGGAGAACAAATCGATAGGATGGGTGATAAGGCCACGGCTAAAGAGACTATGAAGAAGGCGGGGGTACCCTGTGTGCCAGGTTCTGAAGGTTTGCTTAAAGATGTGGAAGATGCCAAAAAAGTGGCCAAAAAGATGGGTTATCCCGTTATGATAAAGGCTACCGCAGGTGGTGGTGGTAAGGGAATGCGTGCCGTAATGTCCGAGGACAAGATGGAGGATCTTTTTGACAGTGCGGTGAAAGAGGCCACGGCAGCTTTTGGCAATGGCGGTATGTACATGGAAAAGTTGATAGAGGAACCTCGTCATATAGAAATCCAGATTGTAGGGGACCAATATGGAAAGGCATGTCACCTTTCGGAAAGGGACTGCTCTATTCAGCGTCGCCACCAAAAATTAACAGAGGAGACGCCTTCACCATTCATGACCGATAAGTTGAGGGACGATATGGGGAAAGCGGCTGTTAAAGCAGCAGAATATATTAAATATGAAGGAGCTGGCACAATAGAATTCCTCGTGGACAAGCACAGGAATTTCTATTTTATGGAAATGAATACCAGGATCCAAGTAGAACATCCCATAACTGAGCAAGTAATAGATTATGACCTTATTAGGGAACAAATTTTGGTTGCTGGCGGGGTACCCATTTCAGGGAAAAATTATCTTCCAAAGCTGCATTCTATTGAATGTAGGATAAATGCCGAGGATCCGTATAACGGATTTAGGCCTTCCCCTGGAAAGATCACCACCTTGCATACCCCAGGGGGACATGGAATTAGATTGGACACCCATGTTTATAGTGGCTATACCATTCCTCCCAATTATGATTCCATGATTGCCAAGCTTATTACAACGGCCCAAACAAGGGAAGAGGCCATCAATAAAATGAAACGTGCACTGGATGAGTTTGTTATTGAGGGTATCAAGACAACCATTCCCTTTCATAGACAGCTAATGGATCATCCAGATTACTTGGCTGGGAATTATACCACAAAGTTTATGGAAGACTTTGTAATGGCACCACAACCAGCGGAATAATCAGATTTTAATAATATAATTATTTCTTGGAAGGGGCGGATTAAACTGTTGGTCAACAATTGTTTAATCCGCTTTTTTGGTTTAAAGAATTATTGAAGGAACCCCATCATCCATGATTATTCCTATCTAAATTAATAATAACTTTATTCCAGAATTCATATTTTAAAACGATTCATTACACATAGGACCTCTATGAATTTAAGTTATTGGGAATATAAAAGCTGGTTGACCAACATCGACTACACCATTGTAGGCAGTGGAATAGTTGGGTTAAATTGTGCCTTACATTTAAAGAAACAATATCCCAAAGCAAAGCTATTGGTCCTGGAAAGAGGCGTGCTGCCACAAGGAGCCAGTACAAAAAATGCTGGATTCGCATGTTTTGGAAGTATTTCAGAGGTTTTGTCCGACATAAAAATGCATTCCGAGGAGGAAGTCCTAAAATTGGTTCTAAAGCGTTGGGAGGGGATACAATTGCTAAGGGAGACTCTTGGTGATAAACAAATGGATTATCAAAATTACGGTGGGGGACATGAGGTTTTTTTAAAGGAGCAGATACATCTATATGAAGATTGTCTGGAGAATTTGCATAGGGTAAATACTTTATTGAAACCAGTATTTGGCAAAGATGCTTTTGTAGAACATCCCAATAGCTTTAATTTTAAAGGGGTTTGGAAAAATTATATTACAAATCCCTTCGAAGGCCAGATCAATACCGGCAAAATGATGAAAACCTTAGTAGCCAAGGTGCAGAACAGTGGGGTAATAATCCTTAATGCCATTGGCGTAGATAGTTACCAAGAGAATGCGGATCATGTTATTGTTAAAACCGATCAATTCGAATTTAAGACCAACAAATTGTTCATTGCAACCAATGGTTTTGCCTCCCAATTAATTGGGGAAAAGGTGAAACCTGCCCGAGCTCAGGTGTTGATTACCAAGCCCATCGAAAATCTTTCCATAAAAGGTACTTTTCATTTGGATGAGGGCTACTATTATTTTAGGAACGTAGATAATCGAATTCTATTGGGAGGTGGGAGAAATCTCGATTTTAAAGGAGAGGAAACCAGCTCGTTTGGAGAGACCGCTTTGATCCAGAACAGGCTGGAGGAAATAATGCACAGCATTATCTTGCCCAATACCCCTATTGAGATAGACTTGCGATGGAGCGGTATAATGGGAATGGGAAATCAGAAGAAGCCTATTGTAAAACAACTTGCCAATAATGTGTATTGCGGGGTACGAATGGGAGGTATGGGAATAGCCATTGGAAGTTTGGTAGGAAAGGAATTGGCTAATTTGGTGAAGTAGATATAAAGTATCCATAGTCTTAAGGCTGATTAATTTAAAAACAATACATTCTGAATGGACGCATCAGTGAAACAACAACTATATGGGTTTTGCAAATCATTTATAGATAATAGGCTAGTGCGCATCAATAGCAATATCGATTTCCTGCAAGAAGCTTTGACCTCCGAGACCAAAAGTAGTGCTGGCGACAAGCATGAAACTGGGAGGGCCATGATTCAATTGGAGCGCGAAAAATTGGGCAATCAGCTTGCTGAAGCAAAATTGTTACAAGAGTTGTTTAAAAAGATACCGCTACAAACTAGTTTTTCAAAAGTGGGCTTGGGTAGCGTGGTGCTAACCGACCAACAAAATTATTATATGGGAATCAGCGCAGGGGAATTGAAGTGGGATGGTGTATCATATTTTGCCATTGCGCCCAATACCCCCATAGGGAAATTGCTATTGGGTAAAGTAGTGGGTGATGTGGTTGATTTTAATTCCAGGAAAATGGTAATACAGCAAATTGAGTAATTTTTAAAGCTGCTGTGGGAAGTATTTAGTTTAAAAGAATAATTTTCTTATTATGGTCGAAATAATTGATCTAAGCCAAGAAATATTTTCAGGGATGCCAGTCTATAAAAGCCTTCCTGAAGTAAGGATGGAGATGTATGCTTCCCATGAAGAATGGGACGGAATTACCGATAGCATTACGGTATCGCCAAGTGTCTACAAATTGGATATGAGCGAACATACCGGAACCCATGTGGATTCCCTAAGTCATATGGCACCTGAATTTAAGGGGCAATCCATAGATACCATGCCGCTCTCTATGTTCTATACTGAGGGAATTTGTTTGGACTTGTCGCACAAGGGTTTAATGGAATTAATAGAACCGGCAGATTTGGTCTTGGCTTGTTCCAAAGGCAATTTGACTATTAAAAGAGGAGATACGGTTTTGGTCCATACGGATCACTATAGAAGGACTTACGGAAGCGCCGATTGGGGACGTGGTCCTGGCCTAAGTGTTGCTGCTACACAATGGCTGGGGGAGCAGGGTATTTCTGCCTTTGGGGTTGAGATGATGTCGCCAGGAATTCCAGGGGTATCCAATAAGGAGGTACATCGTATTTGTGGGGAGATGGGCTTTACCCATTATGAAAATATGATCAATTTACAGCTCTTACTTGGTCGTGGACGTTTTAGATTTATTGGATTGCCTTTGAAAATCAGGGGAGGTACCGGATCTCCGGTCCGTGCCGTTGCCATTTTTGGGGAAGGGAAGTTTTAGGTAATTTCCGGATTACTAATCTAATTTGGGCTTACTTCGGTTTACTTTTTTGAGTGCTGCCTTTTTTTTACCCTTCAATCGCTTTTCAATAGCCGATCTGCTGGGTTTGGTCTTTCTTCTTCTTTTTGGGACCGCCAAATTGGTTTCTAGGGTTTCAAGGAATTTTTTAATGACCAGTTCCTTGTTTTTGTGCTGACTGCGGGTTTCCTCACACTGCATTAATAGGATGTTTTCTTTACTTAGTTTGGAAGACAGTTTTTTGAGAAGTCGGGTTTTTTCATGGTCCGTTAGGGCCATAGAGTTTTCCAGATCAAAGGTCAATTCAACTTTGGAGGATACCTTGTTTACATGTTGACCCCCGGCACCACTGCTCCGCACCGCTTTAAATGTAAGTTCCTGTATGATGTCCTCCCTGTTCAATAGTTTATTATGGCTTTAGACGTTGGCTTATGGTTTCCAGGGCAATATTTAGGAATACCTTTTTGCCAAGGGTTAAGGCTTCCTCGGAATTGAAACGTATTATTTGCTCTTCAGACATGGCTTCAATCAAAAAATGACTGCCCATAAAATAGCATTTTTCTACCGTTACCGGGATTCCTTTTTTGTTTGAAACCCTAAATTCATGGGCATAAACAATAATTTCCCGTTCCAGATCGCCATAAGATTTTATTATATTTATGGGGATTAGGTTGGCCTCCCCGAACAAGGTGGCCGTATAGATATTTTTAGGGTTGTTATACAAGTCTTTGGTATTGGCATTGGCCATTATTCCCTGATCCTTAATAACAATGATCCTATTGGCATAGGGCAAAATGTCCTGGTGGTCATGGGTAGCGGTGATACAGCTAATTCCCTCTTTCTTTAAGTATTCAAAGAGATTTCTTCTCAATTGATTCTTTCTAAAATTGTCTATATGTCCAAAGGGCTCATCCAACAAAAGCAATTCTGGTTTTTGTGCCAGAACCCTGGCCAAGGCCACCCGCTGCTGTTGCCCCCCGCTAAGATTTTTAACCTTTACCTTGGCAAAAGACACCATATCTATCATTTCCAACAATTCCGTGGTTCTAGCCTTTAATTCCTCTGGATAAAAAACAGATAAAAACTGACTTACGTTTTCAGCCACAGTGGTGAAGGGCATTAAATCAAAATCTTGGGAGAGGTATTTCATGTAGGACTCTCCGGGTACCAGATTAAAATCAGGACCCATCACCTGTTTTTCTCCCCAAAATATTTCGCCTTGCTGGGGCTGTATATGGCCGTAAATAATTTTGAGCAGGGTACTTTTGCCACAACCGCTTTCTCCTACAATAGAAATATGTTCTCCCTGGTCTACCTTAAAGTTGATATCGGTAAGTACCGGTTTTTTATCATAAGCGAACGAAAGGGAATTGACTTGTAACATGGGCTAAAACTATATTTGTACCTAGAAGGGATAAAAAAAGTCCATTTCTAAAAGAAACGGACTCTAAAACAAAATTATCGATTTTTTTTAAACTAACCCTTAAAATCTTTTAATACTCCCTTGTTGGGGAGTTCCTTAAAGCCCATATTGAACAAGGTAAAACCGAAAATATCCACATTTTGTTCAATGGTCTTGCTCACAGGAGTTCCAGCACCGTGGCCGGCATTTACTTCTATTCGTATTAAAGCGGGGTTTTCCCCCGACTGCTTTTCTTGCAATTCCGCGGCGAACTTAAAACTATGCGCCGGTACCACCCTGTCGTCATGATCGCCTGTGGTAATTAAGGTGGCTGGATATTCTATGCCTTTCCTAACATTATGTACAGGGGAATAACTCTTGAGATAATTGAACATTTCCAAGTTGTCTTCAGAGGTTCCGTAATCATAGGCCCAACCGGCACCGGCGGTAAATGTATGATACCTCAGCATATCCAGAACGCCCACGGCAGGCAGGGCCACCTTCATTAAATCCGGTCTTTGTGTCATGGTAGCGCCCACCAAGAGTCCACCATTGGAACCTCCCTTAATGGCCAAATAATCCGATGAGGTATATTTTTCAGCTATTAGATATTCGGCGGCAGCGATAAAATCGTCAAAGACGTTCTGCTTTTTAGTTTTAATACCGGCATCATGCCATTGCTTACCATATTCACCTCCTCCTCTAAGGTTGGGTACGGCATAGACCCCACCTTGCTCCATCCATACGGCATTTATAACATTAAAAGCGGGGGTAAGGCTTATATTAAAGCCCCCATAGCCATATAAAATGGTCGGATTTTGGCCATTTAACTGTAATCCTTTTTTATGGGTAATCATCATGGGCATTTTAGTACCGTCCTTGGAAGGATAAAAGACTTGCGTGGACACATAATCTTCTGGGTTGAAATCTATTTCCGGTTTCCAATAAGCGGTATAGTCTCCCGTTTTTATATCCAATTTATATATGGATTCCGGGTTATTATAATTGGTAAAACTGAAATAAAGTGCTGTTTCCTTCTTTTTTCCACCGAAACCACCAGCACTTCCAAGTCCTGGAAGTGCTATTTCGCGTAACATTTTGCCTTGGTTATCATATTGATACACTTTGGAAATGGCGTCTACCATGTACTCCGCAAAGAAATAGCCTCCGCCTGTACCCACAGATAGTACATTTTGCGTTTCTGGAATTAGATCCGTCCAATTTTCCGGCGTTGGATTTTCGGCTTCCACGGTAACTACTTTTTTATTGGGCGCATTTCTGTTGGTCAATATGAAGAGTTTGGGCCCTACATTGTCTATGATTTGACTATCGCTGTCCGTAGTATTTAATATGGTCAGCAGTTCACTTTCCGGCTGGGTCAAATCTTTTATAAATAATTTGTTCCCAGAGGTGGAAATAGCGGCCGAAATAATTAGATACCTATCGTCTTCGGTGACATAGCCCCCAACATACCTATGTTTTTGACCTGGAATACCGCCAAAGACCACCTTATCACTCTTTTGGGGAGTTCCCAATTTGTGATAGTAAAGTTTATGTTGGTCGGTTTTGGCAGATAGTTCACTTCCTTCAGGTTTGTCGTAACTGGAGTAAAAGAAGCCTTCGTTTCCCTTCCAGGAAACGCCACTAAATTTAATATCCACCAGAGTATCTTCAACAATTGACTTATTTTCGGCATTGATTACGATTACTTTTCGCCAATCGCTTCCACCTTCGGATATGGAATAAGCGGCAATGGAACCATCCTTGGAAAAATTTATTCCTGCCAAGGAAGTGGTGGCATCTTCGGAAAAGGAATTGGGATCCAAAAATACCTCTGCTTCGGCCTCCTCTCCCTTTTTACGATACAATACATTTTGATTTTGTAAACCATCGTTCTTAAAAAAATAGATGTAATTACCTTCTTCGAACGGGGATCCCAGTTTTTCAAAATCCCATAATTGCTCCAAGCGCTTTTTTAGCTCTTTTCTGAAGGGAATTTTGTCCAAATAATTAAATGTGGTCTTATTTTGTTCCTTTACCCAGTTTTCGGTTTCGGGACTTTGGTCATCTTCCAGCCAACGGAAGGGATCTTGTATTTTTATTCCGAAGTAGGTGTCCACGGAATCAACTTTTTTTGTGTTTGGATAATTCAAAATTATAGTATCTTTTTTTTGGGTGTTCTTACAGGTGAACAGCAGTATTCCAACTAGTGGGATTAATATTAGGGTTTTCATTTGTTGATGTTGATAAACCAAAAATAGCATAAAAAAAACCTTTGTAAATGTTGGTTACAAAGGTTTTAACATCTTGCCCTATTCCCTTTTGGGATTGAAGGGTGTCGTCACAAAATTCTATTATACAAGTTGGTTTTGAACCAAATATTCGGCAATTTGAACTGCATTAGTGGCCGCTCCCTTTCTTAAGTTGTCCGCAACGATCCACATGTTCAAGGTATTGGCTTGTGTTTCGTCCCTTCTAATACGTCCCACAAAAACATCATCCTTACCATGTGCATAAATGGGCATTGGGTAGGTATTGGTATCGGTATTGTCCTGAACAACGATTCCTGGAGTTTCACTCAACAATCTTCTAACTTCCGAAAGTTCGAAATCATTTTCAAACTCCACGTTAACGGACTCCGAATGCCCCCCTGAGGTTGGGATACGAACTGCTGTAGCCGTTACGGAGAATGAATTGTCGTTGAATATTTTTTGAGGCTCTTTGGCCAACTTCATTTCTTCTTTGGTATATCCATTATCCAGGAACACATCGCAGTGGGGCAATGCATTTTTCCCAATAGGATAGGGGTATGCCATTTCTCCTTTGATTCCTGCAATTTCGTTTTCCAATTGCTGAACAGCTTTTACCCCTGTTCCGGAAACCGACTGGTAGGTAGAAACAACTACCCTTTTCATTTTGTATTTTTTATGTAGTGAAGAAAGTGCCAATACCATTTGTATTGTGGAACAGTTTGGGTTGGCTATAATCTTATCCTCTTTGGTCAACTCTGACGCGTTTATTTCGGGCACTACCAATTTTTTGGTAGGATCCATACGCCAAGCGGAAGAATTGTCTATTACCGTGGTACCAACAGCGGCAAATTTTGGTGCCCATTCCAAGGAAGTATCTCCTCCTGCTGAAAAAATGGCAACGTCCGGTTTGGCGGCAACCGCAGTTTCCAACCCAATAAGGGTGTACTCCTTGCCTTGGAAGCTTAACTTTTTGCCAACAGACCTTTCCGAGGCCACTACCAATAATTCAGTTACTGGAAAGTTACGTTCTGCCAATACTTTTAGCATTACCTCCCCTACCATTCCTGTTGCACCAACTACAACTACTTTCATTACGATGAATTTAAAATTTCAGTTGGCAAATGTACTGATTATAGGGTATTAAACAATACATAAAATAGAATATATTAAAAATATAACAAATTGTTACAAAAATAACTTAATTGCAAAAAAGAACCGTCAACTTGGATAGCGAATCCCAGCTGACGGTTTTTGTTGGTTAGTTGGTAGTGTAGCGGCTGAACTTTGACTTGAAGCCAAAGGACATAACGTTTTTATAAAAATTATTTTTTTAGCAAATCCCTGATCTGGGTCAAAAGCTCCTCTTGACTTGGACCTTTTGGTGCCTCTGGGGCAGGAGGTGCTGGTGGAGTTTTGGTTTTGTTGTAGGCTTTTACAATGATGAACAAAACAAATCCAACAATAATTAAGTTAATGATAGAATTTACCCATGCCCCGTAACGGATAGCACTGGCAGGTTTTTCAACCGTTCCGTCTGCGGCCACAACGGCCTCTGAAAGTACAATTTGCATATCGGAGAAATCTACTCCTCCAGTGAAATATCCCACGATCGGCATCATGATATCGTTGACAAATCCACTGACAACCAAGCCTGCGGCGCCAGCCAACAGTACTGCCACTGCCAAATCAATGACATTGCCGGTCATAATAAAAGCCTTAAATTCTTTTAACATAATTAGGTTTTTAATGATTAATAGTATCTGCAATTTAACTTAAATAGACGTCTTAACAAAATGTTAAATTAAAATGTTTGAAACAGTAAGCATAACTTTTAAATTGAGGCTTCAACGCCCTAGGGAAAACTAATTTTATAAGCCCTTATCAATATAAATGCGTTTCACACGCTGCGAAATTCCGGTGAGAAGCTCATAGGTGATGGTTTTGGCAGAAGATGCCAAATCTTCAGCACTATGTTCCTTACCAAAAACTATGACCTCGTCGCCTTCCTTGCAATCAATTCCTGTAATATCCACCATAATCATATCCATGCAAACATTGCCAATAATCGGTGCTAGTTTTCCGTGTATGTAAACATGCCCTATGCGGTTGCCATATTGTCTGCCAATTCCGTCCGCATGGCCTAAGGGCAGTGTTGCCGTTACCTTGGAAGTATGGGAAACAAAGGCCCTATTATAACCCACGCTTTCATTAGGTCCTATTCTGTGGATCTGCGATATTATAGTTTTAAGGGTAGCGACAGGATTTAACTTTTCGTCTTCGGCGGCTTCGTTTCCATAACCGTAAAGTCCAATACCGCTTCTTACCATATCGTACTGTGCCTTCGGGTAATTGATGATGCCAGAGGTATTCAACATGTGCCTTTTGGGTCTGTACTTTAATTTAGAGAGTACTGCCGAACTTATTTTTTCGAATTGCTCAATCTGAGAAATAGTAAAATCCCTTTCATTCAAATCCTCGGAAGCGGCCAGATGGGAAAAAAGGGAGCTTATTTTTATTTGATCCACTCCTTCCAAGGACGCTAAAATAAAATCTATATCCTTTGCCCCAAGCCCCAATCTGTTAAGACCGGTGTTGAATTTTAGATGTACTGGGTAATCCCTTTGGCCTAGGTCTTTTGCCATTTTTAAAAAGGTGGAGAAAATTGCACGGGAATATAGACTGGGCTCCAGACAATTTTCTATCATCGTGGCGAAACTTACCTCTTGGGCATGCAGTACCAGGATGGGCAATTTAATTCCGGCATTCCTTAAGGCTACCCCTTCCGAAGTGTAAGCTACGGCCAAATAATCGGCACCAAGGGATTCCAATTTTTTGGCAATGGCAATGGAATCGCTTCCATAGGCGAAAGCCTTCACCACTCCAAGAAATTTAGTTTCCGGATTTATCTTGGATCTTAAATAAAGGTAATTGTGTTCCAGTGCCCTAAGGTCTATTTCCAGAACGGTTTCTCCGACCTTAGTCATTCGATTTTGTTTGAGGGGGTATTACTTCCTCGGATGTAACTTCTATGGCACTCACTTTTTCTTTTAACATGGCTTTGTAGTACGCGGCCCTACTAAGGGGTTCATATTCTTCAGTTTCTCCCAAAAAAACCAATTTGTTGTTGTTGGCCTTTCTAAAACTATAATTGGCCAAGTTGCCTGTTCTGGTACAAACGGCATGAACTTTTGTGACGTATTCGGCTGTGGCCATCAACGCGGGCATGGGTCCGAACGGATTGCCTTTGAAATCCATGTCCAATCCTGCCACTACCACTCGGACACCCTTGTTGGCCAGATCATTGCAAACGGTAACAATTTCATCATCGAAGAATTGGGCCTCATCAATCCCCACCACATCGCAGTCATCTGCCAAAAGGCGAATATTGGCAGCGGCCGGAACCGGGGTAGATCTAATTTCATTGGCATCGTGGGAGACTACCATTTCCTCGTGGTATCTTTTATCTACCATAGGCTTGAAAATTTCTACTTTTTGCTTGGCAAATTTGGCTCTTTTTAACCTTCGGATAAGTTCCTCGGTCTTGCCAGAGAACATGGAACCGCAGATTACTTCGATCCAACCGAATTGTTCTTTAGGGTTAACAGTATTTTCGAGAAACATTTTGTAATTTTAGACGAAAGTAATTTGTTTTCCGTTTTTATATTAGGAGGCATAAAATTATTAAAAAAATAATCCTTCTGGTATTAATGTTGGTAAAAGTTGGTAATCTTCATTACTTGTACTTTAGCCAGCCATTTATTACCTGAAAGGAATTGCTATATTGGTGCTCCAATTGAGCTCCTACTAATTTTAAAATACATTCAGATGAAAAAGAGACTAAAAGAGGAATTGAGAAAATTATCAACTGAAATAATAACCTCGAGAAATTTAAACGATTACTCGGCCTTATATGAAACTGCCAGGCAATTATATGAAAAGTTGGCAGTTCTTAAATATATAGAGGAAAAATTGAATGAGGTGGAGATAGATGTTTCCAAGAATGCCATTGCGGCAAAATTTGAAACCATGGCCAACTCCGTGTTAAGTGCCAATTCTTCGGTACCGGAAAGTAACCCGCACGAAGAGGATATAATTATTCCTGGTATCGATACTATAAAGGATATGGTATCGGAGATGCCGGGCGCCACTACCATCGACGAGGTTTTATCCCAGTTTACCAACAAGCCGGATCTGATCAAAAACGATAAGGATCTATTTATGCCCAAGGAGGTGAAAACGGTGAAAGCGGTCGGTACTGCCCAATCTGTGGAGCAAACCTCTAAAAAGGTATTGAAAGTAGATTTGAACGATCGCCTGGCATTTGTAAAACATCTCTTCAACAATAATATGGAAGATTACAACAGGGTATTGTCCCAATTGAGCACCATAGATAGTGAAGAACGATCTATTTCATTTATTGCAAACATGGTAAAACCGGATTATAATAATTGGGAGGGAAAAGAAGATTACGAACAAAGATTTATGAACGTAATTGCTCGCAAATTTGCTTAAGGATTTTTAAGCTACAATAATGGAAATCATTCTTCTTGATTTTTATTAATTTTGCCACTATCCATCTGCCATAGTACCAAAGGCTGGTGTTTAAAAGAATTAATGGGGAAATTATATATAGTACCTACACCTATAGGTAACTTAGAGGATATTACATTGCGCGCTATTAGGGTGTTAAAGGAAGTAGACCTAATTTTGGCGGAAGATACCCGTACCAGTGGAAAATTATTGCACCACTACAGTATAGCTACTCCTATGCAAAGTCACCATATGCACAATGAGCATAAAACGGTGGAAGGGGTTGTAAGGCGCTTGCAATCTGGGGAGAATGTGGCATTGATATCGGATGCGGGGACCCCTGCTATTTCAGATCCTGGTTTTTTGCTTACCCGTGCCTGTGTAGAAAATAAGATAGAAGTAGACTGTCTACCCGGGGCTACCGCTTTTGTACCTGCCTTGGTTAATAGCGGTTTGCCAAATGATAAATTTGTTTTTGAGGGCTTCTTGCCCGTGAAAAAGGGGAGACAGACCAGATTCACCTTATTGGCAGAAGAACCTAGAACAATTATTTTTTACGAATCGCCCCATAAATTGGTCAAGACCTTGTCACATTTTGAAGCCTATTTTGGTCCGGACAGATTGGTTTCCGTTTCCCGGGAGCTGTCCAAAATGTATGAGGAGACTATCAGGGGCACAGTAAAGGCGGTTTTGCAACATTATACAGACAATCCACCCAAAGGAGAGATCGTTATTGTGGTGGCAGGTAAAAAATAATGGAACGATTATTATCGGAAATAAGAAGTTGCCAAGTATGTAAATCCCATTTACCCTTGGGCCCGAAACCTGTGGTTGCAGCACATCCCAGTGCCAGAATAGTTATTATAGGCCAAGCACCGGGCACTAAGGTTCACGAAACGGGAATTCCTTGGGACGATCCTAGTGGCAAGCAGTTGAGAAAATGGCTTAATATTTCGGATTCCGTTTTTTATGATGAAAGCAAAATAGCACTGATGCCTATGGGCTTTTGCTATCCCGGCAGAGGCAAAGGTGGGGACTTGCCTCCTAGACCGGAATGTGCCCCCTTATGGCACAATGCCTTACTGACATGTATGCCAAGCCTGGAACTAATTATTCTCATTGGCACCTATTCCCAACAATATTACCTTAAAAACACCGCTAAAGCTACCTTGACAGAAACCGTAAAAAGCTATAACGATTTTTTGCCGAAATACTTTCCTTTGCCCCATCCTTCTCCTAGGAACAGATTTTGGCAATCTAAAAATCCTTGGTTCGGGAATGAAGTAGTACCTGTATTACAGGAAAGTGTTGCCCGTATTCTTGATCTTGACTGATCATCTTCATTTGTATATTTTATTTATCCACGAACTTTCGCTCCAGAATACTTTCCCAAAAGTATTTTGACCTATAATTGGGGTGTTTATCTAAAACCTTTTTTACGCCACTGCTTTTGATTTACTTTTGGAGGACCATAGCATAAGTAGGTTAAGTTCATGGTAAGATTTGGGGAAAAAAGGCGGAGCTTAGCTTCGCCTTTTTTATTGCTGAAAATCAGTATTTTAACCAATTTTTAGTCACTTTTAACGATAATTGTTGAACATCATCGAAAAAAATTATGGATAAAAGGTCATAATTATTTTTGTTATTTCTCACAATACCAGTATTTTAGTATCGCCATAGCATAAGTAGGTTAAGTTTATGGTAAGATTTGGGACGAAAAGGGTGGAGGCTTCTCCACCCTTTTCTATTTTTTGGATACAAAAAAGTCCGCTCGTCAAATTTTTGACGAGCGGACTTTAATTTATTCCAAGAACGGTATTAAGAAAGCAATCGCAAAGTCTCCTTAGGGCCAATCCAATCCAAGCCTTTGCTTATTGGCCAAGAATATTCGAAATCCTCCTTAATTGTGACTCTTATTTATTAGCCTTATAGGAGGCGGCTACTTTATCCCAATTCACTACATTAAAAAATGCGTTGATATAGTCCGGTCTTCTATTCTGATAATTTAGGTAATAAGCATGCTCCCAAACATCCAAGCCCAAAATTGGAAATCCGCCACAGCCTGTTCCGGGCATAAGTGGATTGTCCTGGTTTGGAGTTGAGCATATTTCCAGTTTTCCTCCTTTGTGAACACATAACCAGGCCCAGCCGGAGCCAAATCTTGTAGCCGCCGCTTTGGAAAAAGCATCCTTAAATGATTCGAACGAACCAAAAGCGGATTTAATGGCATCGGCAAGCTCACCCGAAGGTTGTCCACCACCATTTGGAGACATTATTTCCCAAAATAAAGAGTGGTTATAGAATCCTCCTCCGTTGTTTCTTACTGCGGCATTGGACATGTCCAAGTTGGTCAAAATATCCATAATGGATTTTTTTGCCAAATCTGTTCCCTCAATAGCGTTATTTAAATTGGTAGTATACCCGTTGTGATGCTTGGTGTGATGTATTTCCATGGTTCTGGCATCAATATGTGGTTCCAAAGCGTCGTACGCATAAGGTAATTTAGGTAATTCAAAAGCCATAATGTTTTCGTTTTTATGTTAAAAAATGTTGTTTCCCAAAATTACGGTTTTATCATAGAAATTCAACTAATAATTTGTTAAGAACTGTTTAATATTGCTTATTTTGCGACTAAAATTACGTGCAGGACGCTCCATACAAAATCTATAACGCCTCTGCTGGGTCTGGCAAGACCTATACGCTTGCAAAAGAATATTTAAAAATTATCCTTACTTCTGATTTTAACAGGAACTATCGCAGTATTCTGGCTATTACGTTTACCAACAAGGCCGTAAACGAAATGAAACAGCGAATTCTGGGTAGTCTATTTGCCTTTGGCAAAACGTCCGATAGTAATGAAATTCCGTCCATGCTGGCTGATATTTCCCAAGAGTTGGGAATAGATATAGGCACGCTGCGAAATAGATCCAAAAAGGTACTCAAGGAAATTCTGCATAATTATGCATTTTTTGATGTTTCCACCATTGATAAATTTACACATAGGCTTATAAGGACATTTGCTAAAGATCTAAAACTGCCACAAAATTTTGAGGTAGTACTGGATACCAAATTATTGTTGGATGAGGCCATTGCCAAACTGATCAATAAGGCAGGTGCCGATACACAATTGACCAAAGTGTTGATTGATTTTGCCTTGGAAAAAATTGATGACGATAAAAGTTGGGATATAGCTTTCGATCTACAAAAGATCGGGATTTTATTGTTCAATGAAAATCAGGCTCCCCACCTTAAAAAGCTTGAAGACAAGGGCATCGATGATTTTTTGGATTTAAAAAAGGAATTGGTACATCACATACAGTCCCATGAAACAAAGATTGTAGCTTGGGCAACGGATATACTCGATATTATTGATGGGAATAATTTGGAATTCAATAATTTTAAATCCAGCTATTTTCCAAAATTTATAGCCAAAATCGCCTCGGGAGATTTAAATATGGATTTCAACGCGGGTTGGAAACAAAATTTTGAAACCGAGCCCCTATACACCAAGACCTGCCCCCAAGGAATTAAGGATATTCTGGACGGACTCCATCCTAGATTTATAAGTTTGTTCAACGAGATTAAAGACCATTATAGTGCCTTGTCCTTAGTTAAGAACGCCTATAACAATATAGTTCCGCTTACGGTACTCAGCGCTATTCAACATGAAATAAAAACCCTAGAACGGGAGCGCGATCTTTTGCCAATCTCCTCTTTCAATAGTATTATTTCCAAAGAAATAAAGGATCAGCCGGCACCTTTTATTTACGAGCGCATTGGGGAAAAGTACCGTCATTATTTTGTGGATGAATTTCAGGATACTTCCGAAATGCAATGGCACAACCTTATACCATTAATAGGCAACGCATTGGAAAGTCAGGACGATCAAGGCAAAATAGGTTCCTTACTTTTGGTGGGCGATGCCAAACAGGCCATTTACCGCTGGAGGGGTGGTAAGGCCGAACAATTCCTAAACCTTATCAATCTAAAGGAAAATCCGTTTGTTTTTCCACCATCCACGGCAAATCTTCCAGCAAACTATAGGAGTCATGAAGAGGTAATAAAATTTAACAACGATTTTTTTACGGTTACCAGTCCCTTTTTGGAGAATACGGTGTATAATAAGTTGTTTGTAGAAGGCAATAGTCAAGACTATAATCATAAAAAAGGAGGTTTGGTACAACTTTCCTTTATTGATGTTGAGGAATCTCAAGAAGAAGATGGGGAATACTGTAATTTGGTATTGAAAACCTTGGAAGAGGTTTTGCATAAAAACTATTCCCTAAAGGATGTTTGCATCCTCACCCGTAAAAAGAAACACGGGATTCTGTTGGCAGATTTTCTAATGCAGAGCAAAATTCCCATCATTTCGTCTGAAACACTATTACTAAATAGCAACCCCAAGGTAAGGTTCCTAGTTAATTTATTGCATTATAGCCTTCAGCCCATTGAAATGGAAAGGTGTTATGAAATACTGAGTTTTCTTTCTGAGGACCTTGAAAATAGGCATCAATTTATAAACGCCAATATTAATAAAGTATCCCAGCTACTAATGGGGGCCTACGCCTTTAATGTTGATATTATTGGGCATTCTTCGGTTTATGACGGCTTGGAGTATGCCATAAAAAAGTTTGGTTTGGCAGACAGCTCCGATGCTTATATAACTTATTTCCTGGATGTTGTTTTGGAGGTGGAACAAAAAGAAGGAGCCAATACTCAAGTCTTTTTGGCCTACTGGGATAAGAAAAAGGACAGTTTAAGCATTACCGCTCCGGAAAATGTGGATGCCGTTCAAATAATGACCGTGCATAAATCCAAGGGATTGGAGTTTCCTATTGTTATCTTTCCCTTTGCCAATACCAATATATATGAAGAAAGGGATGCTAAACTCTGGCTGCCGGTAAATCCTATTTCCTTTAAAGGATTTGAGGAAATTCTAATAAACAAAAAACAGGAAGTTATAGGCTATGGCCCTCTTGCGGAAACAATTTATAACGAAGAACAGCATAAATTGGAATTGGATGCCTTTAACCTTTTGTACGTAGCCTTGACCAGGGCGATTAAAGGTCTCTATATTATATCCAAAAAAGACCTTACTCCAAAGGGGGAGCATAAACCAAATTATTATTCCGGATTATTTATTCACTATTTAAAGGAAAAGGGGCTTTGGGAAGATGCCAAGACCTGTTATCACTTCGGAAATCTTGAAATACAGAATGTGCCCACCGGCCAAGGGGAACAACAGGAAAAGATAACACATTTGTACACTTATAAAGAGCGACCCGAATTTAGGATCTTGACCAAGTCCGGTGCCTTATGGGATACGCAGAGGGGAAAAGCGCTTAGCAAAGGAAATTTGCTACATTATGTGATGGGGCTCATAGAGACCAATGAAGATATTGACGGTGCCCTTGATATACTTATTAGAAATGGGGACCTTGGCCATGATGATAGTCTGGGGATGAAGCAAAGGATAAAAGCCATTGCAGACCATCCAAAGTTATCCTCCTACTTTCTCAAAGGAAGCCTAATTAGGAATGAACAGGACATCCTTACCAATAATGGGAAGGTACTCCGCCCGGACAGGCTGGTCATCAGGGATAACAAGGCAACCATTATAGATTATAAGACAGGGAAAAAGAATCCCTCGTACCATGAGCAAATCTATTCCTATGCAGACGCCTTGGAAGCTATGGGATATGAAATTGAAAATAAAATCCTTATTTATATAAATGAGGATATTACGCTAGACTTTATTTAGTTGGGGTTAAGGTCATGGTCTGTGCAGTGCAAGGAGGGGGAATTTTTGGTATTGAAAGGTGCAGGTTGCGGCAGAATTGATTGTGATGCTTCTATTTTTGGTCTTCTATCTTGTTATTTAATGTCTGATTCAAGGTGGAATCACTCCAAATAGTTGTCCTAATAAGCTTTTATCATATCAGATTAATCTTTCTATATTACTTAAAGGTTAAGCAAGAACTTGCCTACAAGGTCTTATTGGTATTGCTTTTTTGGACTCTGGTTATTCTATATGGGATTTTGGCAAGGGGGAGACAGCATGAAATATCGTTTAAATGCGTCTTTTTTGGTTTGAAATACGTTAAAAAAATTAAGAGAATGATTTTGTTAATAATTTTTAACAACTTACATTTGCAGCTAATAAACACTTAAACTTAAAAAATTGAACATGAAACATCTTAGCAAATTATTGGTTGTTGCCTTACTTATTGTAGGTTTTAACAACGTACAAGCGCAAGACGAGAATAACCCTTGGCAAGTAAGTTTCGGAGCTAACGCAATTGACGTTTTCCCTACTGAAGATTATAGCAGCTTTGGGAATGAATTCTTTAATGCAACAGACCACTGGAATATACTTCCATCTATTTCCTATGTTGGAGTTTCCAAGTACGTAGGTAGCGGCTTCTCAATTGGGGCAAGAGGTTCTTTGAACCGTATTGACAAATTGGGGGATACAAGCGTTGACGATTTGTCTCACTATGCTGTTGATGGTACAATAAAATATAATTTCTTAAAAAGTACAGTAATCGATCCATTTATCGAAATAGGTGGTGGTTATACTTGGATAGACGAAATTGGTGCTGGTACCGTAAATGGAGGTGTTGGACTTAACATTTGGTTCACTGAGAACATCGGTCTTACTTTACAATCTAGTTACAAGCACGCTTTCGAAGATTATTTAGCTAAGCATTTCCAACATATGGCCGGTATTGCTATCAAATTTGGTGGTACTGATACTGATGGTGACGGAATATACGACAAAGATGATGCTTGTCCAGAAGTTGCTGGTCTTGAGATTTTCAACGGATGTCCAGATGCTGACGGTGATGGTATAGAGGATAGCAAAGATGCTTGTCCTAACGAAGCTGGTTCTAAAGAAATGAACGGGTGTCCAGATGCTGACGGTGACGGTGTTGCCGATAAAGATGATGCTTGTCCTAACGAAGCTGGTCTTGCTGCTTTAGCTGGTTGTCCAGATGCAGACGGTGACGGTGTTGCTGATAAAGATGATGCTTGTCCTAACGAAGCTGGTCCTGCCGCTAACAAAGGATGTCCTTACCAAGATAAAGATGGTGACGGTGTATTGGATAAAGATGATGCTTGTCCAGATGTTGCCGGAACTGTAGCTAACCAAGGTTGTCCTGAAGTTACTGAAGAAGTTCAGAAGCAATTGAACGAATACGCTAGAACAATCTTGTTCGATACTGGTAAATCTTCTATCAAAGCAGAATCTACTTCTGTAATGGTTGATATTATCACTATCCTTAAAGAGTATCCTACTGCTAAATTTACTGTAGAAGGTCATACTGACAGTGTAGGTAGTGCTTCCTTGAACCAAAAATTATCTGAGTCAAGAGCGCTTTCAGTTAAAGATTTCTTAGTAGAGAAAGGTATTGAGCAATTCAGATTATCTGCTGTAGGTTACGGTGAGGATAAGCCAATCGCTACCAACAATACTAAGGCTGGTAGAACACAAAACAGAAGGGTTGAAATTAACTTGGTAAAGTAATTTCCAATTAGTTTTAAAACTATAATTAAAAGCCCCGCAATTGCGGGGCTTTTTTTATTTAATATTAACAGGATATATTTCTAAAATATAATCGGGTCTAGACCAATTGTTGGGTTTATTCAAAAGCTGTAGTTATTCTGTAAGGGAAGAATTCATATTTTTTTTAAAAAAATATTGAATCAGCTTATGAATAATGAATCCGGCAAAAGAAATTCATGTATAGCCTCTTCTTTCATTTTACTCAAGTGGTTGTTACTGTTTTTAATCGGATTTCGTGAATCTGCGATTTCTTTGCTTGTCCATTGAAACCGACGCAGGAGGTTCATGAATACCATATTGCAATATAGACATGCAATGAATAAAACGAAACAATCCCGCCTTGCCGTCCGGCAAGAGAAAAGACCCTTCTTCACTATGTGGTTCCTAAAATCTCGTGATTTTAGGGAACGATGCCATGGCCTAAATTATTTCCAAGGCTTCAATAATTCTTTACGGCCATGCCATCTCCACCACGGAAGAAGACCTGCCAAACAACATGCTTTGCAGGCAATGTTCAACGGTACCGAATTAGGCACTATGATTTATCGGTACTATGTAGGTTGACGGAACAAAGAAACGGCTTATTTTCAATTCCGTCTTAAATCAAGTGGTTTTCACACTGGGCGGGGGTAGCCCTGTCTTCCGCCAAGCAAGCGTCCATAGAGCATTTCACCCAAGACCTTGCCCCCGCTACAGCTGGCTCCTTAAAACCAAGGTACACTGTACCTTGGTTTTTCGGCCCTGGTCGTTTTTTGGGCGATGCAAAAAATGAACAGACATCAACTCTGGATAACGAATTCTATCTTTTTCAAATTTATTAAGAACTTATGGGATTGATCTAAATATACCTTGGCCAGATATTATTTTATTTTTCATAATGGAACCGAGTGCATGCTTTCTTTCTATTTATTATAATTAAATTACCCCATAATTGCAGACAACTGTATTGCTGAAGGTGCTACAGTAAATAAAGGATATTTTTCTTGGCAACTGCGGATATTGTTGGGCTATTGCAAATTATAGCTGCCCGGCCCGTAGGTGGTCTGCCTATGAACTTAAAATAAAATATAATCAGTTGAAAAGCTTTCTCCAACAGGTAGTTAATGATATATTACAGACCTATGACTCCTTAGACGACCTAATCTTAATACTGCCCAGTAAAAGGGCGGGAACTATTTTAAGGACAACATTGGCCAATACGGCCAATAAAACTATTTTTTCACCAAAAATATACAGTATTGAGGGCTTTGTGGAACAAATATCCAACCTGCAGACGGCCTCCAATATGGAGCAACTTTTTACACTTTATAAAGCATACTCGTCCATGGAATATGGAGAAAAGGATAACTTTTACACCTTTTCCAAATGGGGACAGACCTTATTACAGGATTTTAATGAAATAGATAGATACCTAATAAACACCAAAGATATCTTTTCCTATTTGGCCAATATCCAAGAAATAAATCATTGGTCATTACAGAAGGAAAAATCTGAAATAATAACAAATTACATTAAATTCTGGAATAATCTTGAGCCTCTGTATAACGCTTTCAACAATTTGCTTAAAGCCCAAAATCTAGGCCATCAGGGGCTAATTTATCGTACGGCCTGTGAACAGCTTAAGGATTATTTAAGCAATTACAAAAACAACACACACATATTCATTGGCTTTAATGCCTTAAATACGGCGGAATCGTACATAATTCAGGAAATACTTGCCCAGACCAAAGCGGACATTTTTTGGGATGGGGATACCTATTTTGTGGAGGATCCCATTCATGACGCGGGTTATTTTATAAGGCAACATTTAAATACCTGGCCCTGGCTAAAAGAGAAGGCGCTAAAGGGTGTGGAAAGTAATTATTTGTCCCAAAAGAATATCAAGATAATAGGTGTACCTAAGAATGTTTCCCAAGCAAAGTACGTTGGAAACCTTTTATTACAACTTAAAAAAGAGGACAATAACATTCTTAAGAACACCGCAATAGTTCTTGGCGAAGAAACCTTGTTGAACCCACTTTTAAATTCTATCCCCTCGGAATTGGATACGGTGAACATCACCATGGGATATCCCTTAAAGAGCACTCCTTTGGCCAGTTTGTTTTCACAATATCTTTCTATACATATAAAAAAGGATTCCCAAGGCTGGTATTTCCAGCAGGTGCTGGACTTTTTATCACATCCCTACATTCAGATTTTATGTACTGTAAACCAACAAAACAAGGCTACTCGGATAAGTGAAGCCATTAGAACAAAGAATTGGGCATTTATTACATCTGATAATTTACGGTCCCTAGAGGAAGGAAACGATGATTTGCTAAGTTTACTCTTTTTTCGTGGGGAGGTCCAGGGAACCGTTTTTTTAAATAAATGCCATCAAATTATCCAAATTCTTAGGGAAAGGTTTGCCCTGTCAAAAAATTCCCTTGAATTGGAGTACTTGTACAAGTTTTACTCCCTGTTCAATCAACTTCAGGACATGGTAGAACAATACTCATTTGTCAATGACCTAAAATCCTTGGAAAGCCTTTATTTGGAAATTGTCAGGAACGAAACCCTGGATTTTCAGGGAGAACCATTGGAAGGCTTGCAAATAATGGGAATGTTGGAAAGTAGGGTGCTCGATTTTGAAACCGTAATTCTAACTTCCGTTAACGAAGGGATTCTTCCATCCGGAAAGTCCAATAATTCCTTTATCCCCTTCGACCTTAAAAAATATTACAAACTTCCAACCTATAAGGAAAAGGATGCGGTATATACCTATCACTTTTATCGCTTATTGCAACGGGCAAAAAACATCTACTTGGTGTACAATACCGAGCCGGATGTCCTGGAAGGTGGGGAGAAGAGCAGATTGCTGTCCCAGCTGCTAACGGATGAAAATAAGTTGGCAGAGATCACGGAGATCATTGCGGCACCGGAAATTACTCCTTCTATTAAGGTTTTGCAGTCCATAGCCAAGGATGAAAGCCTTATGGATTTGATCAAGGCGCATGCCGCCAAAGGATTTTCTCCTACCTCCCTGAGCAACTATATCAGAAACCCCATAGATTTTTATAAGCGAAATTTATTGGGAATAGACGATATTCTGGAGGTGGAGGAAACCGTTGCCAACAATACCTTTGGAACAATTGTACACGATACCTTGGAGGACCTCTATAGGCCTTATTTAAATACCTTTTTGGAGGAGTCCATGCTGCAGGAAATGAAAAGGAAAGTAAGGCCTCTAGTTATTGGCCACTTTTCAAAAAGCTTTGCAGATGGCGATATTTCCAGAGGGAAAAACCTAATTGCATATAATGTGGTTGTGAGGTATGTGGAAAATTTTCTAAAACTGGAATTGGCGGAAGTGGAGCAACATCAAATAAGGATATTGGGGGTAGAAGAAAAACTACGAATGGAAATTAATGTTCCAGGACTGGATTTTCCTGTAGTCCTAAAAGGAAAATTGGATCGGATTGATGAAAAAGATGGGGTCATAAGAATTATCGACTATAAAACAGGAACAGTAACCAGTTCCCAAGTTGAAATTGTGGCCTGGGAAGATGTTATTGCGGACTACAATTACAGCAAAGCCTTTCAATTGCTATGTTATGCAATTATGTACAACAATAGTAAATCTATTGGTAATTTAGAGGCCGGGATTATTTCCTTTAAAAATTTAAGTTCGGGTCTGCTCAAATTTGCCGTAAAAGAAAAAAAGGGCAGTAGAAACAAGGATAATTCCATTACCCAAGATACTATTGCCCAATTTATGGAATCGATTAAAACTTTAATATCTGAAATAGGTAATCCCCAGATGCCGTTTACCGAAAAAGAGGTATAGCCTTATTTTTTATCGGGTCGCGTAGGTCTTACCTCGATCTTACTTGGCAAGGTCCTTGGATTCATGTTCAAGAGGTCTAAAACCAGCTCACCAATATCTTCTGGTTGTATCTTCCAAGCATCCTCTTTGGAGGGTTCATGGCCATTAAAATTAGTGGCCACGGAACCTGGCATTATGGTAGAAACCTTAATGTCATAAGGTCTTAGATCCAACATGGCAGCTTGGGTAAAGCCTACTACTCCAAATTTGGTGGCATTATATCCCGCACCATTGGCAAAGAAATTGGTGCCGGCCAAACTCGCTACAGTAATATAATATCCTTTGGATTTCTTCAGGGCTTCTACCGAAGCTTTTAGTGAGTGAAACACTCCATTTAGGTTGGTGTTTACCATCTCATGCCATAGAGTGTCGGAAATTTGATCTATGGGAGCAAAATGTCCAACTCCGGCATTGGCCACCATCACATCCAATTTTCCCCACTTATCCAAAATCTTTTTTACTGCCGCTTGTTCGTCCCCAAGTTTTGATACATCCGAGGCAACTGCAAGCACCATGTCTTCCGGGCCAAGTTCTTTGGCGGCATTTTCGGCATTTTCCAACAGCCTGCTACTAATGGCCACTTTCATTCCCGCTTTCAATAGTTTGGACGCTATCCCAAGTCCTATTCCTTTGGAGCCTCCTGTAATATAGGCTACTTTATCCTTCAAATTATTCATGATGTTTAGTTTTAGGTGAAATTATAATTATATGGGCAGAAAAGAAAAAAGGAAGCGTTATTATTTTCTTAAACCCGGACGTAAAATATATTCCATAAACACCTATTTTTTTGTAAAAAGTAGGGGGGAGGGAAGCCAAGTGAAAGTAGTGCCTATTTCATATCCCTGGGCAACCACATGAGAGTTAATATGTTTATGTAGTAGACCTTTTTTTGCAAAAACTATAAATTAAGCTCGTTATAACTCAGTAAGGGGATGCCGATATGTTCCTCCATTTTTGCCACCAGGCTTATATGGAATATCTTTTGAAAAAAGCCCTTTTCCTCCCGCTCCAAGAGTACCAATAAGTCGGCCCCAATGGTCTTGGCATGGGCTTTAAGTTTATCCTGTATCTCATCAGAGAAAATCAAGGTGAAGTCTATGGAAGCGTCGTCAATCTCTTGCCGAAGCATATCCTTAAACCACTCCATCTGCTCTTTTCCTGCATATTCTTTTTCAGTGGATATATGGGCTACCTGTATTTTAGCGCCAAGTGCCTTTGCCAGTGGGACCAATTTCTTAAGCGCCGAAATATCCGCTTCCTCAAAATCCGTAGCATACAAAATAGTTTTTATAGATTTGGCCGCAACCTTATTTGGTATAATTAGTAGGGGACATGGAACTTTTTCCTGAAGCCCCTTGCCAATATTGCCCACAAATAGACCACGATCCGTATGCTTGTCCTTTCTCCCTATGATAATCAAATCGGTTTTAAAATCCTTGGATTTTTCCAAAATAGCATCGGAAACCGAATCGTTATGGACTACTGCCACCTGTAACTTTTTATCATCTACGGCAACGCCCAAATGCTTTTCACAGTATTTGGTCAAAATTTCGGTCTGCTCCTTAATTACGTGGTATTCAATTTGCGCCGCTGGTCGAGAAACGGAAACCCTAATAGGATCTATTTCATGAACATAGAGGACCATCAGCTTAGCCTTTAACTGGAGGCTTAAATGATAAGCGTATTTCAAGGCCTCAGCGGAGTGTTCAGTGCGATCGGAGGCGTAAAGTATTGTCTTCATAGTAGCTTTATTTAAAGGTTAAATCTAAACGCTATTGCCCATAATAAATATGATATTGGTCATAAGCTATAGCACAACTGGCTTTTGGGTACTTTGGATGCACATATTAATGATGATAAAATGCTTCTTTGGCTAGTTCTTATTTAAATCAAAGCCCATATTAATCATAAAATAAATGTTAACTGATCTGTATCATTTGGAAGGACAATTTACAGTTGTATTTTAGTATATATTGGAATCTTTAAAATATAAAACTATATAAAACTATATGAAAGCTATTGCAAAAATTAGTAACCTAATCTCTAATAACGACAAGGTGATGATTCTTCGGAACCTTAGCCGTATTATGGATATTAGGGTAATAGATCTTGAGGTTGACACAGGAAGGCTCATTTTCCTTTACTATAGTCCAATAGCTTTGGAACAAGTAAAGCAAGAACTTTGGAGGATTGGATATCCAATACGACATTTTAGGTTTCTTTCTACATTAAGTCCTAATTTTCAAGGCGATGGTAGTATTGAGACCGCCTTTGCCTAATTTAGTCCTCATCCAGTTTTTATAGGCATATTTTTAATGGTTCTGTTTTATCCGCCGCACCTCTCAATGCTTCCGATAAACTTATTTTATTTGTAATACCCTTCTGTAAATTTTAAACAATAACAGTAGTTTAACGTGAGTTCGACATAAAAATATTATCAACACATTGATTTAATGTAAGTTATAATAAATGCTACGGTCCCCTCGAGCGGAGTCGAGAGGTTATTTTACTGTAATGTATTTACAATGAAGTCTCGACTCCGCTCGACCGGACAGATGTCGTATAAACAACTGATTTTAAATAAAATACATATCGAACTCACGTTAGTTTAATAGTAGTTTGTGAATATTTCTGTAGTTGGAGAGTTCTGCCCAACTATTGTTTTGATGATCGTTGTCATAAAATAGCATATTTAAGAAGTTTACTTTTGGTAAAATGTGTTCGCTTTTGAAACATTTAATTACCAACGGGTTTTAATTTGACAAATGCACTTTGAAAATTTTATTGATCACACCTTATTAAAGCCCACGGCAACAGAGAAGGATATTGAACAACTTTGTACAGAGGCTTTGAACTATAATTTCTATGGGGTGTGTATCAACGGATGTCATATATCCCTTGCAAAGGATCTACTTAAGGATTCGAAGGTAAGGTTGGTCTCGGTCGTGGGATTTCCTTTAGGGAGCATGTCCACCAGGGCAAAGGTGTATGAAGCCATGGATTATATGGAGCATGGGGCCAATGAATTGGATATGGTATTAAATATTGGGTGGTTAAGATCTGGAGATTATTTAGCTGTCCAAGAGGAAATAAGGCAAGTAAAGGAAGTTGTAGGCAAAAAAGTGCTTAAGGTTATTTTGGAAACCTGTTATTTAACCGATGAAGAAATAATTACAGCATGCAAACTAGCGGTAAATGCTAAAGCAGATTTTGTAAAAACTTCAACAGGATTCGGTCCCAGAGGGGCATCTTTTGAAGATGTAGTTTTGATGAAGAAAGCTGTTGGTAACAAAATAAAGATAAAGGCATCAGGAGGAATTAAGGATGCGGTTACCGCCCAAAAATATATTGATTTAGGGGTGGCTAGGATAGGTACATCCTCCGGGGTTGCCATAGTCTCCAACCAAAATTAAAGGTTTACGTTTAGAGGTACTATGGAATTGAAAAAAAAATTCAATGATATATGAGCACACATATTGAGGCCAAGCCAGGTGAAATTGCAGAAACCGTACTGATGCCCGGGGATCCTTTGCGGGCCAAATGGATAGCGAATACCTTTCTTGAAAATCCCATCTGCTATAACCAGGTTCGTGGTATGTTGGGATATACCGGCACCTTTAAGGGCAAACGCATATCGGTTCAAGGAAGTGGCATGGGCATACCTTCGGCACTAATTTACTATAATGAACTGATCAAGGATTATGGGGTGAAAAATCTAATTCGTGTGGGTACCGCCGGCTCTTATCAAAAAGAGGTGAAAATACGCGATATTGTTTTGGCAATGGCTGCTTCCACCACCTCGGGGATCAATAATTCCAGATTTATAAATGCCGACTATGCGCCAACGGCTGATTTCGACCTACTTTTGAAAGCTGCTCTTTACGCCAAGGACAAGGGAATTGCAATTAAGGCCGGAAATGTACTTTCTTCGGATGAATTTTATGAGGATGATTCTGAATCTTACAAATTGTGGGCTAAATTCGGGGTGCTTTGTGTAGAAATGGAGGCGGCCGGTTTATATACCATAGCTGCCAAGTTTAATGTTAAGGCCCTAACCATATTAACGATTTCGGATTCTTTGGTCACTGGCCAAAAATCCAATTCCATAGAAAGGGAAACTACTTTTAAGGATATGATAGATATAGCGCTAAATATCGCTTAAGGCGGGGATATGGGTTTTTATGCATCCATTCTCCTTATTTTAAAGCAGAAGGAGAACCCAAGGCCATCAGGAAGACACTTTTGCACAAATTCAAATTAATTTAAGCCACCATTACAATACAAATGACCCAGGTCATTTTACAATTGAAAGGATATGACCATTTTTGTTTATATCCCAAAAACAGGAAATTATGGCACTAAATTTCAATCAGTACGCTACGGAGGGGCATACCTTTCTAAAGGATTACACTAAGCAAATGGATATGGGGAAGGAGACCGACAAAGCCGGTCGAATTTTGACCTCCGTACTTCATGCATTGAGGGAAATTATTCCGGTGGAGGAATCCTTGCAATTTATTGCCCAGATGCCCATGTTTCTGAAGGCTGTTTACGTTAACGGATGGTCCGTAAAAAAGGTGAAGCCCAAAATTAAAAATATGACCGAGTTTTTGGATTTGGTTAGACAGTTCGATGGGCCTGCAGCAATAAACGATTTTGATTACAGTTATGAAGTAGCCGAAGAGTATGTAAATACCACATTTCTTTATTTAAGAAAATACGTTTCCCAGGGAGAAATGTCCGATATCAGGGATAGCCTTCCAAAAAATCTAAAGGGGATGATCTTTAATAATTTAACATTCTAAATACCAATACCATGACCTTATTTTTAGCACTTATTGCTTATGCCCTTGTTTCTATAATATCCTTATTATTACTAAAATATTCCAGAAGAGTTTGAAAATTATTGGATGCAAATTGTTTATTTCTAGCTCGGAATATTCTGCATCATGTCCGCAACTTTTTATCTATAATTGACTTTGCATGAAATCAAAGACACAACTATTTATTGAATTATGGGAAGAGGCTAGGACCCGGTTTTCCAACCAATTGTCCAATATAACCCAGGAGGATTTAAGCAAAAGATTGTTGCCAGCCCCTAACAGTATTGGTTTTCTTATTAGGCATATTGGGGATGTGGAATTGCTTTTTGCAAAGAACGTATTTGGAGCACAGGAAGTAAAGGTAACTGCAAAAACGGTCATTGCGCAAAAGGATACGGGAGAGTGGACCAATCTTACCGACTTATTGGAATATGTGGAATATTCTTTCCAAATGCTTAAATCGGTATTGGAAAAACAACAAGAGGAAGATTGGGAAGCCACAATTACCACCAAAGAATTTGGGACCAAGACCAAGGCGGAGGCCTTTGGAAGAATTGTATCGCACACCATTCACCATTCTGGCCAACTGGTCATCATTAAAAAATATGGTTCTTAGTGATTAGTGGATCTTTTCTACCACCCTTTTTAGTTTCTCGCCCACTTCATCCGCAATGTTCATTAAATCCAAGTTAATGACCGCCTGCATGGAGGCCATGGGGTTTACCGCTGCAATTTCCACAAGCCCAGGTTCTTTTTCCATAACAATTACATTACAGGGCAACATGGTCCCGATTTTATCTTCGGCCTGTAAGGCTTTATGCGCAAAGGGAGCGTTGCAGGCACCCAAAACCATGTAATTATAGAAATCTACATCTAATTTCTTTTTTAAGGTAGCCTTCATGTCTATTTCCGTTAGTACCCCAAAGCCCTCTTCCTGCAGTGCCAATTTAGTTTTTTCAATGGCCTGGTCAAAGGGTATATTACCAATTGTTTTGTTAAAATAGTACTCCATATTATGATATTTATTGGGTTTTTAAAAAATAAAAACAGTCAACTAAAGTCTCCTGTTTCTAATATAGTGATTAATGATCTATTATTTAAATCTGTACATTTAAATAAGTCTGTCCTAAAGATCAGCCAAAGTTGACTTGTAATTCTAGGAGGACTTTACAAAAAAAAAGGATTGGGATATCTAAATATCCCAATCCTTAATATCCGGGCTTGGGCAGCACTTTTGCACTTATCCGAGTCCCGAGCAGCAAGCTATAATTGTAACGGCTGTGCAAGGGGGTAGGGTAATAAGGCTCAAGTAATTACTTGTGCACCGGTTTATGGTCGCTAAGGCATTACTGCTTAGAAACTTTACTTTTATTTCTTTCAAAGAACGATTGCTTTTTTACTGAAACTAATATATGGTTATCATATTGGATACGAAATGACATAGATCAGTTGGGTGTTTTTTTTCTTGTTTTTTAATAAAGGAAACAGGATTACTAAGTTTCCTTTCTAAGTTCTTTATCCTTTTCCCTGTCCCTCTACATTCGTGGTTGGGGGTTCTAGTAGTTCAAAGAATTGATCTAGTTTGGGTAAAATGATAATTTCCGTTCTACGGTTAATTGCTCTGCCTTCAGTGGTTGCATTGGTAGTCTTGGGAAGGTATTCAGATCTTCCCCCAGCGGTCATCCTTAAGGGTTGTACCCCAAATTTAGTTTGCATTAATCGTACAATGGAGGTCGCTCTTTTTACACTTAAGTCCCAGTTATCTGTCATGCAGTCTGTAGAAATGGGAACATTGTCTGTGTGCCCTTCCACCAAAATATCCAGTTCCTTATGGTCATTTATAATCTTGGCTATTTTACCAATAACTTCTTCTGCCCTGTTACTTATGTTATAACTTCCAGAACGGAAAAGTATTTTGTCCGAGATAGAGACATAGACCACTCCTTTTTTCACCTCAATATTTATATCCTCATCCTCAAAATTGTCCAAGGACCTTTTTAAGTTCATGACCAATACCAGATTAATGGAGTCTTTTCGCTGCATGTTACTGGTAAGGTCTTTTATATATTTATTCTGCTCGTTTAGGGCTTCCAAAGATTTTTTTATGCTTTCCGCTCCGGATTTACTCACTACGGATAGATCTGAAAGTCGAGCCAAAAGGTCCGTATTGGTGCTTTTAAAGTATTCCATTTGTTGCTCCAAGGATTTGGCTCTGTTTTTCTCATTGGCCAATCCGGCTTCCAGTAAATTAATTTGGTTCTTGCTGGTATTTAATTCATTTTCACAATTTGCTGCCCGGTCTTGCATAGCGGTATATTTTTTTTGGCTTACACAGGAAGTAAAAAGTGTTAGTGCCAATACATAAAGAAATAGTGTTTTCATAGTCATAAGTTTATTGAATAATAGTTGTCCTATAAATAAAGTCACAATGTAATAGTAATCAAATGATAATTATCATGTAGGACATTGACCTTTAAGTTTTTAGATATTGGTATTCTTTCTCCACAACACTTCATCTGTTTGGTTCCCTGAACTGAATCTAGCTATTATTAAGGGTTACTTGTTTAACTGACAATGGTCATAGGGCGGTCTACAGTTAAGGTATAGCTTTATAATCCTTAGCAGGAATTAAAAAGATTGCGCACAAAACTATACAAGAAGGATAAAGATCTGTGCTACTTTACTTTTCCTTCTTAAGGGCGGTATTTTAAATGATGGAATTCTATGAAAAAATTTAGAAAGATATTTCTTGTATTATTATCGATTGCCGTTGTCTTCTTGGTGTTTATGTTTTGGTATCAAAATGAATATGCTATGGACAATGCCCAGGAGTACGAGGTAAATTCTCCCGGGGAAAATTCTAGATTGCTAGTGGCTACACAGGGCAGCGAATTTAAAAATACGATTACTGCCGCCATTGTGGATTATTACAAAACGGAGGCGGTATATATCAAGGTAATAGATGTTTCCGCATTGGCAGGCGTAAATCCTAATAATTACGACGCCCTATTGATAATCCATACCTGGGAGAATTGGAAGCCACCCTCGGCGGTCAAAGCGTTTATGGACAGAACCAAGGATTACAGGGATAAGACCGTTGTCCTGACTACCTCCGGAGAAGGCTCCTACAAAATGGAAGGAGTGGATGCTTTTACGGGAGAATCTAATTTGGAAGAGACTCCTATGTTCGTGGGTGAAATTATTAAAAAATTGAACTCTCTGCTAAAGTTGTAAATGTTGCAATACGGTTTCTGATCATAGGATATATACTACAGAAGAATAGTGATGTATAATTTTAAAAATTTCAATATAGCCGATTGGTTTTCGTTTTATCGAATTATGGCCGTACCCCTATTACTTGCTTTAATTTGGTATGGCGAACGGGAATGGTTTAGTTGGATGCTTCTTATAAGTTATGCTACCGATGCCATAGACGGATTTTTGGCAAGAAGATTGAAAATTACAAGCGCCAGGGGATCACAGTTGGATTCTATGGGAGATCAAATAACCCTTATTATTGGATTGATCGGTCTGTTCTTTTTTGAGAATAATTTCATTAGGGAAAACTTTCTACTTATAATTATTGCATTTGTACCATACTTGATTCAAATGTCCATTGCGTTTGCGAAATATGGTAAAGCAACTGCCTTTCATACCTATTTGGCCAAAATATCTGCCATTACCCAAGGCATATTTATTTTATGGCTGTTGTTCTTTGGACCGGTATATTGGCTGTTTTATGCAATGATTGTTTTGGGGGTATTGGAAACTCTTGAGGAAATTACGCTTATCTTTATGTATGATAACTGGGTAGAGGATGTAAAAGGTTATTTCTGGGCGTTGAAAGATAAAAGACGGCTAGCGAATAACAATAACCAGTAGTAAAACCCCTTTTAATGCGATCCTACACTTTTTTTGCAATAGTCCTTTTATGTTTGGCCATTTTATTGATCGATGCCCTGGCTTTCTACTGGCTTAAATCTATCATGGAGCCGATTGAATCTTCCAACATTAAGAATATTATTTTAATCGCCTTTTGGTTTTTTACCATCGCTCTCATTATTTCTATTTTGGTGTTGAAAATTAGATTGGAAAGTATATCACCTTTTAGAAAACAACTCCTTATTTCGTCCTTATATGGATTAACGGTTTCCTCCTTTATTCCCAAGCTGATATTCGTAGTTGTTATTTCCATACTTTACTTCTCAAATTTTTTGATCACTGGGGAGAAATCCTTGCTGATTATTCCTTTAGTAGGTGTTTTTTTTGGGTTTTTACCATTCTTCGTTATTGTGTATGCCGTATTCAGGGCGGTATACAGATTTAAGGTACACCAGGTTGTTATAAAATCTGATTTACTTCCACAAAATTTTAGCGGATTGCGCATAGTTCAAATATCCGATCTTCACTTGGGCAGTTTTAATTATCGCTATCATATATTGCGCCACGCCATCAATACCATAAATAATTTAAAGCCCGATTTTATTTTTTTCACGGGCGATTTGGTCAACAATTATGCTTGGGAATTAAATGGATGGGAGGATGTACTAAAGAAGTTGACCGCCCAACAGGGAAAATATTCGGTTTTGGGAAATCATGATTATGGGGATTACAGTAAATGGGAATCGGAAGAAGAGAGAAAGAACAATTTTGAGGATATAAAGGATTTTCATGCCCAAATTGGTTTTAAGCTTTTGCTGAATGAAGCCGAAAGTATTGAGAACAAGGGGGAGAAAATTGCAATTGTCGGAGTAGAAAACTGGGGGAATCCACCCTTTAAGCAATACGGGGACCTTCAAAAATCCCTACAGGAAGTAGAGGGTATAGGATTTAAAATTTTATTGTCGCATGACCCCTCGCATTGGAGCGAAGAGGTGGCGGATAAGACTAATATAGCGCTTACGCTCTCAGGGCATACCCATGGTATGCAGGCGGGGATCAACATTGGAAATAAAGAATGGAGTCCCATAAAATACAAATACAAACATTGGGCAGGACTATATAGTTTGGGCCCTCAATTTCTGTATGTAAGCCGTGGATTGGGATGGATGGGATTTCCTGGCCGATTGGGCATGCGTCCGGAAATTACCTTTATAGAGCTTGAGAAAGAATAGTGGGATTATTTTGTTTTCCATCTACCTGTTTCAAAGTATAAATGCCTTCAAGGTACTTATTCATCATTTTTTTTCCAGCTTCTTTTTTTCCTCTTTTTCTTTCTTTTTGAAGAAGCGGCGGGTGAGAAAGTTATGCTTTAAGGCTTCTGTAACTTCGTTGAAATTTTTAACTCCTTCCGTAACGTTTTCCATACTAGTTTCCAATTGTCCTACCAATACGGTGTCTGTGGCCAAATAATTAATGGCCCCCTTCCCTGTTTTAATATCCCCGATGACCGAATTTAGGTTCTTGGACATTTTTTCGATCTCCAGGCTGGAGTTTTCCAGATGGGAAATAACACTTTTCATTTTATCCCCAGTAATGGAGTCCTTTAAGAGAACACCTGCAGTACTATTGTCAAAATCTACCTGCTTTACAATCTGGTTTATCTCTGCTATCATTATATTGGCTTCATTACTGGTATGTTTCAGATTGGTAATGGTTTGGTGCAGTTCCTTTGCCATAAGGGAATCGTTCAGCAACCTGCCAAAGGTGCCTTTTCCTTGGGTCAAGGATCTCGTTACTTTTAGCAGGTCTTGCGTTAATAAAGCGGCATTTTCATTGGTTTGGTTAAGGGTGTTCAGCATATCTTGGGTGGCCACCCTGCTAAAGGATTGTAATTCGTCCCCTGGGCCAATGTGGGTTGTCTTTCCTTGCCCAGGTACAATATTGATGAGCATACTGCCCACTAGTCCATCGGAACCAATAGTGGCTACGGCATCTTTTTTAATGTGATTTTGCATTTTTTCCTCAATGATCATATGAACGCGAATGGTAGTATCGTTGATCATTTCAATTTTGTTCACCGTGCCTACATTTATACCGGAAAAGCGTACATTATTTCCATTCTGAAGTCCGTTGGCATCTTTAAAAAGGGCACTTATAGAGATGGTTTTACCAAACATATTCTGTCTGTTCCCAATTAAATATGTTGCAACGACAAGCAGTGCCGTGCCGAGGACAACGAATATCCCAAGTTTCAAATTTTCTAATGTTGTCTTTGCCATGTTCTTATTTTTTAAAAAACGCATCCACTTTTGGATCGGTAGATTGTGATAATTGTGCATAGGTGCCTTCGGCATAATTAATGCCATCTACCAAGAGTATCATCCGCTCCGAAATTACCCGGGCGCAATCCACATCATGGGTAATGATCAGGGAAGAAGTGCCGTATTTCTTTTGTATGGAACGCATAAGTTCTATAATTTCTTTAGAGGTAATTGGATCCAAGCCACTGGTAGGCTCGTCATAGAGAATTACCTTGGGTTTTAGAATCAGGGTACGTGCCAGGGCTACCCTTCTTTTCATACCCCCGGATAACTCCACTGGCATTAAATCTATGGTATTGGCCAATCCAACATTTTCAAGGGCTTCCCGAACCAGCGGTTCTGTATCCGTAACCACTCCCAATTTTTCCTTGTGCCTACGCATGGGAAATTCCAAATTTTCACGCACTGTCATGGAATCGTAGAGTGCACTTCCTTGAAAAAGAAATCCAATATCCGATCGCAATTCGTCCAATGTCTGTTGGTCCAGTTTGTTTATTTCCTCGCCCAATACTTTAACCGTTCCGCTATCGGGTTTTACCAGGCCAACCAGGCATTTGATCATTACCGATTTCCCCGAGCCCGATTTTCCCATGACCACTAGGTTTTCCCCTTCCATTAGGGTCATATTAAATCCGTTCAGGACGTGGTTGTCCCCAAAACTTTTATAAAGGTCTTTGATCTCTATAACTGCCTTACCGCCTTGGGCAGATTCGTTTGAAGTTGTTATTTGGTCCGGTTCTGTCATATTAAAGCTCATAAAAAATATCTGAAATAAATACCGCAATAAAATCTACCACAAACAAAAGTAATGATGCCATTACTACAGCGGTATTGGCCGCTACCCCTACACCTGCGGTTCCCTTCTTGGAATAATAGCCTTTATAACAGCCTACCAATCCTATTGCAAAGCCAAAAAAGAACGATTTTATGGTGGCCGGTACCAGGTCACTAAAGGACAGAGCATCAAAAACCGTATTAAAATAAAGTTGAAAGGAAACATCTCCTTTTAAATTTTCTACCAGTGCTGATCCGTAAAGAGCTACCAAATCCCCGTATATCACTAAAATAGGGAGCATTAAAGTGGTGGCCATTATCCTTGTTATTACCAAATACTTAAAAGGGTTGGTCCCCGAGACTTCCATGGCATCAATTTGTTCCGTAACCCGCATGGAACCTAATTCTGCCCCTATCCCTGATGCAATTCTGCCAGCACAGATAAGGGCGGTAATTACAGGTCCTATTTCCCGTACTATGGAGATTCCTACCATATTCGGCATCCAGGAAACTGCTCCAAATTGAATTAAAGTGGGTCTAGATTGTAAGGTGAGTACCAGCCCAATGATAAAGCCTGTTACCGTAACCAGCATCAGAGACCTATTTCCCATTTGATAGCATTGGCGCATTAGTTCCTTAAACTCGAAAGGAGGCTTTAATACCTCCTTAAAAAATCGGGCACCAAAGTAGGAGAGATCCCCTATCTCTATGAAAAACTCTTTCGCCCCTTTAAATAATGTAGCTGTTTTGCCCATACCCAAATCCCTTTGTAAGGGTCTATTTCATCAAAGATAACTTGAAAGGTGGGGGCTTAAAATGAGGAATGTCATGTGTTGTTGTGACAGATGTCTTTCCATTCTTAAAAATGGGAAGGCAAAAGCTGTTCGCTTCAGTACGCTTAACTCCATATGCGAGGTTTTGGAGTGTCAGCCTGGCGATATTTTGGAATTTAGTCCTGAATGATGGTCAATTGGATATCAGAATCGATTTTGGTAATTTTATTATCGATTTTTCTTAAATGCCATGGTGAAAGCTTATTGTGGCGTTGCCGGCAACATATTTCTTATAGCCGAAATTTTCCACCTATTTTCCTCGAAAACAACAATAAAAGTGCTCCACATATTCCTAAGGGTACCATCGGGATTCTGTATTTGATATCTTGCATCTGCTATTGCGCTCTCCGAATTAAGAAAGCGTATTTTTTCAATTTTGAGGGTTCGAGTTCCTGGGTTGCCAGCCGAGCTTTGGAGCATCCCTTGTATGGATTCCTTTTTACCCGTTCTCCACATCCCTGACGAAACCAGTTGATCTACATCTGTCGTTAGAATTTCTTTGAGCAATAGGGTATCTTTCTTTTCCCTTGCCTGGGCATAGGTTTCTATCAAGGTATAAATTCCTTGCCTTTGTTCAGTATTACCCTTATTACCCTGGGGGTATAACAATTGCATGGCCAGAAAAGTGTACAGGATTAAAAGGAAGCTGTTTTTCATTTTTTTCTAGTTTTAATGTTGCTTGGGTTACCGCCTGAAAAACACAAAAAGCATTATGTGCTTTATATTAAATATGTCATCAGTAAATTTAAACTTTAATTTAATTTTTTCGTTTTAGTCCAGCATCCATTTCCCTTACTTATGTGGATTATTTAAATAGAAAAAGAACAAACTTTCGTTATTTGTATTGTTCCACTAATTTTTAGGGACCTATTTTAAGTTGACCGGTTCCAATTAATAATATAAATCCAAAAATATGGGCTTAAAATGAGGAATACCATGTGTTGTGGAGTGACTATTGTCATATTATAATCCCTTGAGGCGCATTAGTTTTGATTATAATAACACCAAACTTTGCCAATATGATTAAATCGAATGTGATCATTCTCCATCTATTAGTTCTTTTGATAGTTTCATGTAATGTTAACCGACCTATTTCCACAAAAAACCCATCCGCTCAAAACCCTCCCGCTGTTCAACAAAAAATAATGACGCAAAATAATATCATTAAGAAAGCCACACCCCTAATGGCTTATGTTGACAAGGATATTACTGTGGCTAACTATTTCAATTTTATGGATGCTTTGACCAGGAAGTATGATTCCTTAGTGCCCTATGCTTTGTCTGAACATGTACTGGTTCGTGCCAATCCGTGGATAATGGATACTCTGGCCAATACGGATTATTACAGGCAAATGGCAAAGGATTCCTTTGTTTATGATCAAAGAAAAATGATCGTACTACGGGCCAATGATTCTTTGTTGATACCGGATACCGAAGTGGGGCAGCAACTTATCAAGGAAATGGAAAGTACATTGATAGACATAAATATTCCCGAATATAAGCTCCGCATTTATCATGATTCCTCGTTGTTATATACCTTTCCAATCAGGGTTGGGCAAGATAGAAAAAGGTATATGGCCATGGGAGATCGAATAACAGATCTAAGAACCAAGACAGGAAAAGGCAAGATTGTAAGGTTGGAGCGGAATCCCAGTTTTTATAATCCTGTAACAGGCAAGCGATTTTATGTAACCAGAAGGGACGATGAAAAAACGACCATAATGCCTGTAATTCCATGGATAGAAACAGAAATTAATGGCATTCGTAACGGGCAAATGATTCATCCCACCACTAATCCAGTAACCCTGGGCAAGGCATCTTCCAATGGATGTATTGGGGTTACCGAGGCAGACGCTTGGATTATTTATTACCATGCGCCCTTAAATACCCATGTCCAAATACGCTATGATCTGGATATTTTGGATGAAAAGGGAAAAGTACAGAAATTAAAGGACATCTATAACTATCAATAGTCTACCCAATGGTTAAGAATAAAAATCAATGTCCGAAGCGTTAAAAACTAAACGAAGAATAAAAAACATAATCCCTTTTTGGGATTATGTTATCAGCTCTTCTCTTGTGAAGGTTGGTTTTCAAGTTTCTCAAATTCTGACTGATACCTTTCCAAAAACCTTTGCTGCATGCTCTCCATTCTTTTTCGCAGCCTGTCGATGTCCATAAAATCTTGGCCGAACTCGCTGTCAAAAAAATCGTTGTCGAAGAAGCGTTTTATAAATAGGGAATCACCGGTGAAAAGATCTCCGAACTTCTGATTATCGACTCCAGAAAAATTTCTGTAAAATTTAGATCGGAAGGACCGCAACACACTATCCGGATTTTTGTGGGCCAACTCGTCCAGATTATCGGCAGAGGACCACGAATAAATGGAGTCGTATCGAATAAGGTTCCCCTCCTCGTCGAACTCTTTATCGACCTTCCAGGTTCCTTTGGGCGATTCTACTTGCGCCATGCTGTCCTGTTCATTGTGAAGGTTTTCTTCTTTAATGTTCTCTTGGGCGTTGCAACTTAGGTTCAAAATTGCCGCCATTGAAAGAATCGCTATTTTTTTCATTTTAAACAATTTTTAGTTACACAAACTTCATCTAAAATTCCACAAAATTTTTGCCAAAACATCTGAAAACCAAGGGGTGACAGGTTAAAAAATGTTAAAATATTGATTTTTTAGGCAATGGTCCTTTTTCAAAAATCCCTGATCATACCACCTTAATAATATATTCGTAAACACAAATAATGACCCTTGAGATTGCCTATATATTCTTGTTAATGTTTACCATTGTTCTTTTGTTCGTAGCATATTTCTTTTTTCGTTTTAAGTAAATCAATATAAGGGAACACCTCAACTGAATTCAATGCCATTGGTTCTCCTACACGCCAAAGGGCAAGTTATGAATCCAATACACTATCTAGGTGCCTAGAGGCATGGTCGTATCCGATTATATACGCTTTATCGATTCCGTTTTTGTCCAAGACCTTGATATATTCGAGATCCTTTGGTCGGAAAAGGATGTCCGTGGCACATAGCTTTTCCCTGCTGTTTGCATGTAGCATGAGTCTGTTGGTACGGTTGGCCAATTGGAGGGGGCTTTTTAGGACCGACTTTGCAATTTCCTTCATTCCGGAGGTGTAGCTACCGATGATATAATCGACCTTATTGGTTAGCGGTTCCAAGGGAAAATTGTTCATTATCCCGCCATCAGCGTATAGACGGCCATCGATGGTGACCGGATTGAAGACTGGAGGCAGCGCTGCTGAGGCAAGCAATGGCCGTATCAGTTCACCAGAACTGAAAACCTTTGGAACCCCCGATTGGAGGTCGGTGGTAGTAACGAACAACTCTTTTTCCAATACGTTGAAATTATCCTTCTCAAAGTATTTCGAAAAAAAGGGATAATATTTTTCGGTATCGAACAGTCCTGGTTTATTAATGGTAAAAAAATTGTATTTGAACAGTGGTGTTTCTTTAAAAAAGTCCAACATATTCAATGGACTGGTTCCATGGGCATACAATGCCCCCACTATAGCACCTGCGCTTACCCCTGACATGATATCGGGGTAGATTTCCCGTTCGTTAAGAGCCTTGATGATTCCGATATGTGCCATTCCCTTAAGCCCTCCGCCCGATAGCACGAGTCCAATAGTCTTTCCTTTAAGTACCTGCAATTTCATTTTTCTAAAATCATTTGAGTTAAAGTCCTTTTCAGGACATACAACATGGGCTAAGATTGGTAAATACCTCCAGATTCGAGCAGCTTCAACAACCGGTTCTGATGTATGGTTCGGCTATAGCGCTCCCCATTGCTATAATAGACACATTCTACAAAAGTGTTGTTGTTGATGGCACCCGTCAACGGGTCTTTTTTGGGTACATATTTTACAATCTCCATTTTTGGCGCATTGCCATCCCCTTTGATCTTTACCCAATCACCGGGTTTGAATTTTCTAATTATCATGATTATATTGTTTTTAAGGTTAGGAACTTAATAGGGAAGGCGACTGCATTTGGGCCACTATCCCTAATTTATTTTTTGACGCCACTGTGAAGTTTATTGGCGGCTTTAGTAATTTTATTGCTGAGGCCTTTAACAATTACCTCGTCTTCTGCATCCTTGCATTTTCCCAGGCCTTCGTAGTTTCTTAGGTAATTCTCTAATCAATAGGTATATCGTTAACCAAATCATTTTTACTGATTTTAGAGTCCAACATAGTGAACGAGAGGTTAGGCTACAAAGCTGTTGCCGTCTCGTCCTTAGCGATGGAGTTTTAAATATGCAACTTGGCATTGGTATAGCTACTATTGCATATCGCCCTTGGCGCATCATTGGTAGCCGTGATGATTTCGCGGCATCGTTTATCCGTTCGTCCTTCGCCAATTGTATATTTTGTTGTATTTTTTCGTTTATTACCTTTTGAAACCGTACCTCTTTCAAATAATTCTTTTTTGGGCTTCTCAATACTATGCATAGGACCTAGCCTAGTGGGTACTTCTTGTTTTTTTAGGTTACATATTTAGCTAACTGAACCTTTTTCTAATTTACATGAATGACCCTCTGGGTCTGGCGACCTTTTTTCTTTCCTATTTTTAGGGTCAATAGGCCGTCTTTCATTTTTGCCACTACTTTTTCTGGATCCGCCTTATGCAGTAGCCCAAACGCCCTATAAAAGGAATTATGAACGAATTCTTGGCGTACTCAGTTTCTGCCTTTTTCCTCACTTTTGTGTGTGAGCTGTGCGGTTATGGTCAGTTAATCATCGACCACTTCGATACGCACGTCTTTTTTTTCCAATCCTGGCAAGGCCACGGAAAGCTCAAAGACAAGATCGTCGTCAATTATGTTAGTGGAGGGTATCGTGACCGGTTCTTCGTTATTGTTTTTATCGTGTTGCAATAGCCTGTCCACAAAATTGTCCAAGAAGGGGGAAACTTGATTGCCTTGCCCAATTTTTTGCCAAATACTTTCATATTCACCAATGTTTTAGGTTCAACAAAATAGGGAAGGCGGGCCGCATCTTTGGCCCGCCTTTCCACTAGCTAATAGTTTAAGAAATCTTGATGCTTCTTGCCGGTTTCTGCTTGGCCTCTTCCTTCTTTGGAAGGTGGATGCTCAGAATGCCCTGGTTATATTCGGCCTTGATCTTGCCATCATCAACAGTTTCGGGCAATGTAAAGGTTCTTTTGAAAGAAGAATACCCGAATTCCCTGCGGGTGTAGTTTTCCTCCTTCTGCTCTTTTTCCTCCTCTGTTTCGGTTGAAATGGATAGGACCTGATTGTCTAGGTCTATTTGAAAATCGGATTTTTTTAGCCCTGGAACTGCCATTTCAACGAAATAGGCATCCGCTGTTTCCTTGATGTTCACCATCGGAAGGCTCATCCCGGTATTAAAATTTTGGGAAAAGACAGATGGTAGATTGCCATTAAAAAAGTCATCAATCAATGACCAAATGGGAAGGTTTGTTGACCTATTGGGATTTGTTTGTGTCAAACCCCTATTGTTCGAAACTTTTGCTAAAGTGCTCATAATAATAAAGATTTAAGTTAAACAATACATTCAGCCTATCTCGGACAAAAAAAATGCCAAAATCCATAACCCAAAAATGATCTGCAAAATTTTAAAATCTTTTTAAGAAAATTATGTCGATTTATCCCAACATACCAGTTTTAAAATGTCAAAATGACATTCTGAATGACATTTTTTTGAACTCCAGGCTCGAATTTTCCGGAAGGGAAATTAAATTTCTGGTTGTCCGCTTATCCTGTTTATTGTAATTTCACTGTTTAAATAGTTTCTTATGAGTGAACTGAAGGATTTTCAAAAGTTGGTTATCGCCAATGCTTCTGGAGTAAAAGGGCTTTCTGAAGGAGATAAGGCGCCAGATTTTAGTCTGCCCAATGCATTAGGAAAAAAAATAACACTATCCGATACTTTAAAATCCGGAATTGTGATCATAAAATTCTATAGAGGGGAGTGGTGCCCAATTTGTAATTTGGATCTTCGGGAAATTCAGAATCACTTGCAACAAATAAAGTCTTTAGGTGCTTCTTTAATTGCTATTAGTCCGCAAAAACCTGATGATGCACTAACGGCTGTTCAAAAAAACGAACTGGAATTTGAGGTGCTTAGCGATGTTGATCAGAAAGTGATAAAGGTATATAACCTTCAGTTTGATCCAGGGGAGGATTATCACCAGCGTCGAGATTTGACCCTTTTAAATGGCGGGGGTTTAAAAACCTTGCCAGTTCCAGCTACTTTCATAGTCAATACCAACCAGATCATTGAAGCAGCACATGTTGAGGCCAATTATACAGAAAGGATGGGCCCAAGGGAAATAATAGAGGTTCTTGAAAAGATGGTTAATAAGATGTAAAAACCTAGGTATTGTGCTATCGAAGGCTTCCATACCAAATTTATGTAAATACACCCTGTCTTGGGGATTAGTTTCTTCCATCTTCCTATTTTGTTCCATAGTTTTTCCCAGAAAGTCCAGGAGTGGAGTTTACTTGGTGGGATGGGAGGGTTGTAGGTTTCTGGTACGTATATTTTGGTGTTGGAATATTTCAATTCACTTAGTAGTCTTCCTCTTCAACAGAATAATTTTTTTCTAGGTACCCAATACGCCCATCAGAGGAAATCGCTTCTACAACAATTATATAGTCCCCTGCAATGTCCCCATTGTAAAAGTTAACTGATGACTTTCCGTTTTGATCGGTCTTTATGCTTGGAGCCCAGTGGATCAATGATCTTAGATCGGGTTTTTGACTATCTTCAGGTAGCGGTCTATCGTATTTAGGGGCGTAGAATTCCTTTACAGGGGAGAAGACCTCTATTGTTGATTCGAGTGTGCCTGGTGCAGGACGATTGGTACCATGGATACCTACCCCTCCTTTGGTATAGACAGAAATAATATGGCCTAAAGTAGGAGCTTCCAAGGGATCTGTCTCGGGGAAAACGGTCAGATACTGTTTTACAAAAAATTTAGCATATTTAATAAGCTCCACACTTTCCACGATACCGGGAGGCATATGGGGAACAAACTCATATTCCTCTTTAGTGAGTAATTTGCCATCCACGACTAGTAAGGTCGGTTCACCTCGGCCTCCTCTAATATTGGCCATCATAAACCCATCGGAAAATTGTTCAATTGTTACCTGATCTCCATATTCAAACATTAGGATACTGTATAGCCCATAGGACCATTTCCTTTCTTTGGAACGTAGGACGTCCCCTTCTATGACCACGTCAGGCTCCCCGAATTGTTTATAGGCCTTTTGCCGTTCCGGGGTCAATCGGTAACCCTCGACCACTACCTCGTCCAATTGGGTTACGCCATACAGGGAGTCGAATATCGTCTCTACTTTTTGTCGCTCCTGTTGGGCCCGTACCACTGCTCGTGCTAAGGGGTTTACCTTTTGTACAGAAATAATCGGTTCATATTCCACTTTTGGACTATTCAGGGTATCCATAAAAATGGTGTAGTTGGTTTTTTTGCCCTCTTGGTCCTTGCTATTGAGCAATATCTTCATCCGTTTGCCATAGGCATCGTCCAATAAAAAATGGAACCTTCCCATACTATCTGTTTCCTGTGTATAAAAGGAAGGTGCCTTGCCAAAGGTGACCAAGGAGATATCGGCATCGCTGACAAGCTGACTTTTCGGAAAGCCCGAGCGCACTGTACCCTTGACTGCAAGTGCAGGTTGGGGCCAAAAGAATTTCGCACCTCGTCGCTTTACCGGATATTTGTAACGTCGCCATCCTTGCGTAAGCAATAGGGCATCCAGATCGTTGTAGCTGTTTGGCACGTCTTGCCTGAAATAAAAGTCGGGTTCTTCCACTTCTCCCTTTAGTTCGGAAGTCAATAAAAAATAGGAGCGAATGGTCTCTCCCTTCCCCTGATGCCAATGTTCCTTGTTTATTGCCATAATAGATAGATCGGTGGTCGTTGGTGCCGAACCCTTTCCAGAAACCTCAATATCTAGTTTGGTGGATTCCTTCCGCCCATAATGTTCTTTGTCAGTAGACAGGGAAATATCCAACCGGTCCTGTTCGGATTCGTTAAAGTATAAGCGTTCGGCTAATGGAATCCGTTGTTCGTCCATGAGGGTAAAGACAATGATTCCTTCGGGCAACTTGCTAGACGGCAATTGGTAATACAAGCGACCTTCCCTTAAGGGTCCTTCCATTAAATAATAATCTCTTCCCCTACAACTAGCTTTTATAAATACACGGTCTTTCAAAAAATTGGATGCCACTTGGATACGGATCTTATCTTTGTCCCTGCCCACAGATAGGATGCTCCCCTTAGATACTACTTTGGGCAAGGGATAGGTTATTTCGGTTTCTAGGCTGTCCGAATGAACTATGTTTGCACTATAGGAGGAACTACTATCGGCCTCCAAAAAGAAAAATCCCATACCCAAATGGTTGCTCTTAAAAGAGGCTACCTTTTGGCCTTTGGCATCCAAAACCTTGCCTTGGACCGCTTTTCCATTTCCATCCAAACCTACGGCCTTAAAACCGATTTTGTTGCGGAACCCATGGATGATTTCACCACCTTCCGGAAAGAACTGCAGATCTAATGGGGGATGGTTGAGTACTATTGTCTTGGTATGACGAAGAGCTTGTTCTGTTTCCAAGGTGAGGGTAATCCAGTCTAATTTTTCCGGAATTTCGTAATCCAATGGAAATAGATTCCGACCTTTTCTATTGACCTTGATTGTGTCCTTGTCCTTGCCCCAGTCCAGATACACCTGGACCTGCCGTTCATTTTCACTCCCCATCCTTTGTGGCCAGAGCTGCCCTGTTAAGTTCCAACGCCCATGCTCTTTTTCCACTACGGACAGTGCCTCAATAGGGGCCTTATCATTGTTTTGAGTTGGAGCATATAGGTCCACATAGGCCTTGAACATGAAATCATCGCCGAAATTACGGTTCCATTGGGTATAGGCGCGGATCAAATAGCGCCCTGTTGGCATGTCCTTGTTGAGTTCAAAAGAACCCGTGCCAATACCTTGGGTAAGTTTCACTAATCTATGTGCTATAATTTGTTCATTGGGTCCGATCAGATCTACATAGAGCAGACGACTTAGGTTTGATGGCATAAGGTTTTCCGTGCCGGTGACAATGGCCTTGAACCAAATGTCCTGGTCCGTGGCATAGGTATTGGAATGGAGTTGAAGGTAAATCTTTTCAGCAACTGATAAATCTATATCCTTGTTATTATCTTGGGAAAAAATGGGGTGGGATAGTAAAATAAAGAAGATTAATTTATATCCAATTTTCATTGTGAACAATTGATTTTATGAAATGTATTGCTGTAATTCCGAAATACAATTTAGTAATTTTCGAAGCAATACCTTCTAAAGTATATAAAATCAAATAGTTATTAGTAACTAAATATCGTGATTGAGGATGACCTTTTTTTCATCTATAATTCACTTGCAAATAAAAAAAGCTTCAAGAGTTTTATACTCTTGAAGCTCTGTATTTACTGGGTGGAGAATACCGGAGTCGAACCGGTGACCTCTTGCCTGCCAGGCAAGCGCTCTAGCCAGCTGAGCTAATCCCCCATATTTGGCTGCCGCAAAGAAAATACTTTTTCCAACATAATCAAAGTACAATTACAGCTAATTCCAAATTTCTTAGTCTTTCTTTACACTAAGGACTAAAACAGGTACCGGGGCATAAAATTCCGATTTAAGAATAGTGTTCCTTTCCCATAGTTTTTTAAAGAATCCTCTTTTTCTCCTAAAAACACATAATAAGTCTGGATGTTTGGCCTCAAAATGCTGAAGTACCCCCAAATAGGTAGATGGATTTTCAGATTGGGTAAGTTCAGAACTTAGCCCCATTAAAGACATGTTTATTTTAAGATCTTCCTTGGTGTAGCCAGGAGTTTTTACAAATAATAGACTAACCTTGGAATCAAATCTTTTCTTGATTTCAACCAATGGGTATAAAATACTCTTCTGCTTTAATACCCCGGATTTAAAGGCCGTCAAAATTGTTTTAAACGGTTTAAAAACGGTCCCTTTTGGTACAATAAGGGTAGGAATATCGGTTTGTTTTACAATTTTTCCCGAAGTATTTCCTAGGTAATATTCCTCCTGTATGTCATTACTTCTAGGAGCCAAAATAATTAAATCAATCCCAAGGTCCTTATCAATATCTTTAAGTCCATCAACAATGTCGCCGTTATAGGTGGCAATCTTAATGTTGATATTTCTTGCATTTACCTTTTCAAGGACGCCTTTTATGTGTTCTTTGGTAAGATCGTCCAGTTTTTCCTTGATATTGGCCAAACTGCTGGCACTGGAACTAACGCTAAATACTTCCATTACATAAATGTTGGAGTCAAATTCGGTAGCAAAATCAACCGCATATTGCAATGTTTCATGGGCATTTTCAGAGGTTCCAATAGGAACAAGGATATTTTTCATCGGTTCAGTATTAATCGTTTTTAACGCCTATACTTGTTTGTTGGTCAGACATGGCGCAGTTAAACATCTTGGTTATTATCAACTAAAGGGTTCTTCCCTTTCTTTGATAGGATTATTCATGAATAGCATAAATTTACAAATTAAATTCAACCGTCCATGATTCGACTAGCAAAGATATTGGAAATTCCGGATATTCTTATTATTACACAGGCCTGCGCAAAAAATATGATAGACCACGGCATTTATCAGTGGAACGAGTATTATCCTTCAAAAGAAGCCTTTGAAAAGGATATAGCCCGTAAGGAACTTTATGTTTTGGAGAAAAATGATGAAATAATTGGAACAATCGTCGTATCCACCCTTATGGATGGGGAGTATATTCCCATTAACTGGTTAACGCCTAATATAAACAATATTTACATTCACCGCTTGGCAGTACATCCTAAACAACAAAAGAAGGGCTATGCCCAGGATTTAATGGATTTTGCAGAGGATTATGCCCGAAAAAGCGGCTTTATTTCCGTAAGGCTTGATACTTTCAGTAAAAATGGCCGCAATAATAAGTTTTATCAGGCACGCGGTTACCAAGCAGTTGGGGATATCTATTTTCCTAAGCAAAGTGAATTTCCCTTTCATTGTTATGAACTAATTTTATAAAATATTCTTTTTTGAAGAACCCAATTAATTTTAAAACCATTAATAATCTTGCCATTCCCGCCACTATTGCAGGCATAGCAGAACCAATCCTATCTATAACCGATACGGCCATAGTGGGCAATATTCCCCATGATGGCATGGAGTCCTTGGCAGCCGCAGGAATAGTGGGTTCGTTTTTGTCCATGTTAATTTGGATATTGGGACAGACACGGAGCGCCATCTCGGCTATTATTTCGCAATACTTGGGTGCGGGGAAGTTGGAAAGGGTTCAAACGCTCCCGGCACAAGCTATTTTCCTAAATATTTTGTTGAGTATTGTGATTCTCCTTTCCACTGTTTTTGTAGTGGAGGAAATTTTTGTTTTGCTCAATGCTTCCGGCAAAATTCTGGAACTCTGTATTTCTTACTATTCCATACGGGTATGGGGTTTTCCCCTGACCTTATTCGTATTTGCTGTTATGGGAATTTTTAGAGGTTTGCAGAATACCTTTTATCCTATGTTGATTGCCATAACCGGAGCTGTTTTGAATATAATTTTAGATTTTATTTTGGTATATGGGGTGGAAGGGATTATTTCCCCAATGTATTTGGAAGGGGCGGCTTGGGCCAGTTTAATTGCCCAAGGTATAATGGCCGTAATGGCGTTTGTGCTGCTGATTACAAAAACAAATATCAGCCTTAGACTTAAATTCCCCCTACACCCGGAATTGGGTAGGTTGGTGGTTATGAGCCTAAACCTTTTTGTAAGGGCGCTGGCCTTGAACATTGCCTTAATTTTGGCCGTTAGGGAGGCAACTGCCCTAGGGGATAAGTATATCGGGGCACATACCATAGCTATTAATCTTTGGCTTTTTTCTGCCTTTTTTATTGATGGCTATGGTGCCGCCGGGAATATTATGGGAGGTAAACTATTGGGGGCCAAGAATTACGACGGACTTTGGGAATTAGCGAAAAAAATTATGCTCTATGGTTTTGTGATAAGTTTGATCCTTGCAGCAGCGGGCTTCCTGTTCTACAGGCCCATAGGCCGGATATTTTCCAATGACATAACGGTTTTGCAAGCCTTCTATTCCATATTTTTTATCCTTATACTTGGGATTCCAATGAATATGGTGGCATTTGTTTTCGACGGACTTTTTAAAGGTTTAGGAGAAATGAAATACCTTAGGAATGTATTGTTGGTGGCCACTTTTCTAGGCTTTGTTCCTATGCTCTTCCTTGGCAAATTCCTGGGATGGGGCCTCTATGGAATATGGATTGCCTTTACGCTTTGGATGTTTATTAGGGGCGGGGCTTTGGTATGGAAATTTAGGCGAAAGTTTCGTCCGCTACTTCAAAACGTTTAAATTTGAAATACCGCACTTTGGTTTTTAGTAAAAAATTCAGAGTAGGAGGAAAATTTAATTAGAATACCACTAACCATAATAATATGGGCACTAGCCGATCTAACGGAAGTTTATATACCAACATCATCAATGGTGTGGCCACAGTAGAATTTGGACATCCAGCCAGCAATTCATTTGTATCGGAACTATTGGAAAGGCTCACAAAGACATTGGGGGAATTATCCAATACGGAAGAGGTGTCGGTAATTCTATTAAAATCTGAAGGGGATAGGGCGTTCTGTGCGGGGGCCTCCTTTGATGAACTTTTGGAAGTGGACAACTTGTCCAAGGGGAAAATATTTTTTAGTGGGTTTGCCCATCTTATCAATGCAATGCGGACCTGCAAAAAGCTTATCGTGGGCAGGGTGCAAGGTAAGGCCGTTGGCGGAGGGGTAGGAATTATAGCTGCCTGCGATTATGTATTTGCCGTAGAGGCAGCTTCCATACGCTTGTCCGAACTAACCATAGGCATCGCACCCTTGGTAATTGCACCAGCAGTACAGCGAAAAATTGGTGTTGCCGCCCTATCGGAGCTGTCGCTTTCCCCGAACGAATGGAAAAATGCCTATTGGGCACAGGAAAAGGGGCTGTTTTCCAAGGTCTTTGATAAACATGACGAAATGGATAAGGAATTGGAAATTTTTACGGAAAAATTGGCCACGTATAATCCTGAGGCTATGGAGGAATGGAAAAAAGTGCTCTGGGAAGGGACTGGACATTGGGACACTTTATTGACCAACCGGGCAGAAATAACCGGACGTTTGGCAATCTCTGAAGAAACTAAGCAAGCATTGGAAAAATTCAAAAATAAGTAGATTATGAGCAAGTTCCGGATTGAAATTAAATGGGCCATTATTTTTGCATTGGCTACCCTACTTTGGATGGCCTTTGAGAAATCTATGGGCTGGCACGATGTACTCATTGAAAAGCACGCCATTTATACCAACTTTTTTGCCATCATAGCTATAGCAGTATATGTATTGGCCTTGTTGGACAAAAGAAAAGTGGATTACAATGGAAAAATGAATTGGAAACAGGGATTTATCAGCGGAATCATTTTAAGCGTGATCATTGCCGTAATTAGTCCGCTAACACAGTATATCACCAGTACTATAATTACGCCCGAATATTTTAAAAATATTACTAATTTTGTGGTAGATTCGGGGAAAATGGATCAAGAAGCTGCAGAGAGTTATTTTAATTTGAAAAGTTATATAATTCAAAGTCTTTTTGGCGCATTGACCATGGGAATCGTTACTTCGGCGATTGTGGCGTTTTTTGTGAAGAAGCAATAACTGGCACAGTTCACCGTTTTATTTTTTTAAACTTTTGCAATGGATATTTTATCGTTTTTAAACGGAAACTTTGTTTTCCCTCTACTAGCCTTGGTTTTATTGGTAGTTTATTTCGTTAATCGAATTAAAAACAATAGAAAATATAAAAGATAAGTCGGTTATCGGGTCTTTAACCACCCAGTGATGCTCAGCCGTTCGCGATGGGCGGGTTTTACCTCGTGCTCCAATTCCTGACTTTCAAATATAACTACCCTTCCCGGAAAGGGGGTAATATGTTTTGCCTCTTCCCCATTTTCCGTGGGTAAGTATAGTACCAATTCCCCACCATCCTGCTTTGGCTTCCAGTCCGGTTCATTTAGATAACAGACCATGGAAAGTTTACGCCTATCGTCATTCTGAAAGGTGTCCAAATGCCTTTTATAAAAAGTGCCTTCAGGATAGATGGCATAGTGAAATTCTTTGAAAAGGATGCCCATAAAGCAAGTCTTGTTCAGATAATTGGCCAATTCGTTTATTTTCAGAAAAAATTGCTGTTCCAGTACATCCTTACTGCTTTCATCCATCCAAAGGATAAAATCGCCACGGATTGCCTTAATGACCAATTCGTTGACACGATTCCCAATAGCCGCCTTTTTAAACTGGTCTTCATCATATTTGGCCAGTAAGGAATCCCGTAATTGCGCCACATCTTGTGAAGAGAAAAAATCGTCTACAATACTGTATTTCTGTATTAGGATATCCTCTATCACTTTTTCAAAAAGAGGATTCTCCTTAAATTCCAGTTGTTCAAATAATTCTTCCAAGTTTGTGTGGTTTTAAAAATCGGACAAAAATAGACGAAAATGCCATTGGTTTCACACAGTTTATTAAGTGTGTATTAATTGTCCCTAAACGCGCATTATGTAATTGAAATGTTTATTGTTGATTTTTATCTTATTCCCTGATTTCTGATACATTTTCATTAACTTTTGAGCATTAATTTCCAAACAAGCCTAGTAATGAAACATATTTTACCCTCTATTTTATTGATTTTGGTCTTTATATTCGGAAGCTGTGGAGATAGTACTAAGAATGCAGAGGAAATTGTAAAGAAAAGGTGGTATAAAGGAAATTTGCATACCCATTCCTTCTGGAGTGATGGGGACGAATTTCCTGAGACTATTTTAGATTGGTATAAGTCCAACAATTACCAATTTATAGCGCTATCGGACCATAATACCGTTTCTATGGAGGAAAAATGGATACAGGTCAGGGAAGATGCTGTTTATCAAAAAAGCTTTGAGAACTATTTGGCAACCTATGGGGAGGATTGGGTAGAACATAAAGTGGACTCGGGAAAAGTGCAGGTAAAATTAAAGACTTATGCAGAGTATAGGGATCTTTTTGAAAAGCCTGGAGAATTTTTGGTAATTCATGCGGAAGAAATAACGGACAGGTACGAGGATAAGCATGTTCATATGAACGCTACCAATATTCAAGAAAAGATAGATCCCCAGGGAGGAAATAGCATTTCCGAAGTCATGCAAAACAATCTGGATGCGGTGTTGAATCAAAGGAAGGAAACGGGAGTTCCTATTATGCCGCATATAAATCATCCCAACTTTTATTACAGCATAAGTCTTGAGGATATGATATCCTTGAAGGGAGAGCGCTTTTTTGAAGTGTACAACGGTCATCCCATGGTTCATAATATGGGGGATGCAACACATATTTCTACAGAGGAAATGTGGGATCAGATCAATATTTCCTATATAGCGGCCAAAAAGCCCATTATGTATGGATTGGCAACCGATGATTCCCATAATTACCATAAAATGGGCAGTAAATGGAGCAATTCCGGCAGGGGTTGGGTGATGGTACAGTCTGATACCTTATCGGCTCCTGCAATAATAGAGGCCATGGAAAGAGGCGATTTTTATTCCACCACCGGGGTTACCCTTAAAAGTTTGGATTTTGACAAAAAGAATTTAAAGGTGGAAGTAGAACCTGAGGCAGGTATTGATTATACGATTATTTTTCTTGGCTGCCTAAAAGGGGAAACGGAGGTCAGGGAGTTGAAGACGGTTGAAGGCAGTTCTGCCAATTTCGAGCTAACCGATGATATACTCTTTGTAAGGAGTAAAATATCCTCTACAAAACTTCAGGAAAATCCAATAGAGGACATCAAATATGAATCGGCTTGGACGCAGCCTCTTCTAAACGATTAGTTTCGCAGAATAAATTACCTTTGCAGTCCAAATAAATATTATGGGCAATATTCGTATTACCAAACAGTTTAATTTTGAAACTGGACATGCCTTGTTCGGTTACGATGGTAAATGTAGAAATGTACATGGACACAGTTATAAACTTTCCGTAACGGTAATTGGAAAGCCTATTACCGATACTGCCCACGTAAAATTGGGAATGGTCATAGACTTTGGGGATTTGAAGAGAATTGTGAAGGAAGAGATTGTGGACCAGTTTGATCATGCTACCGTTTTTAATAAAAATACTCCGCATGTGGAATTGGCACAGGAACTAACGGATAGGGGGCACAATGTAATATTGGCCAACTACCAACCTACCAGTGAAAATATGGTTTTGGATTTTGCAGATAGAATTAAGGCCAGGTTGCCAAAAAATATCAGCCTACATTCTTTAAAGCTGCAGGAAACCGACACCTCCTTTGCGGAATGGTATGCTTCCGATAATTAAAAAGGCCCTGCATGAAAACTATTGACGTTCCCGCGGGCAAAAAAATTTACTTCTCAAGTGACAATCATTTAGGGGCTCCTACCAAGGACCTTAGTTTTCCACGAGAAAAAAAGTTTGTAGCTTGGTTGGATTCTATAAAAGAAGATGCTGCCGCTATTTTTCTTTTGGGGGATCTTTTCGATTTTTGGTTCGAATATAAAACGGTAGTGCCCAAGGGCTTTACCCGTACCTTGGGGAAATTGGCGGAAATTACCGATTCGGGCATACCGGTGTACTATTTTGTGGGCAACCATGATTTATGGATGAACGGCTATTTTGAAGAGGAGTTGAACATTCCTGTATATCACGAACCTCAATCCTTTCTTTTAAACGGAAATTCGTTTTTAATTGGGCATGGAGATGGTTTGGGCCCGGGGGACAAAGGATACAAACGGATGAAAAAAGTTTTTACCAACCCAGTATCCAAATGGCTTTACAATTGGTTGCATCCCGATTTTGGGGTTAAACTTGCCCAATATCTTTCTGTAAAGAACAAAATGATTTCCGGGGATGAGGATATTAAATTTCTGGGAGAGGAGAACGAATGGTTGGTGCAATATTGTAGGCGAAAACTGGAGCAGCAGCACTATGATTATTTTGTTTTTGGACATCGGCACCTGCCTTTGGAAATACCTTTAAATGAAAATTCTACCTATGTAAATTTAGGAGATTGGATTTCCTATTTTACCTATGGCGAGTTTGATGGATCTTCCTTGTCCCTGAAAAAATATGGGTCTTCTCTAAGCTGAAAGACGGCAGATATTGTGAAACATCTAGAGTTAAAATCGTAATACGGTCGATATAATAATTGGCGTTATGAAAAAGGAATAAAATTCGTACCTTAATTTGTAATTACGGCCTGTTAAAGTTGTATTCTATTAATAACTTTTAATTATCAATAAATTAAAATTGATAACTATCATGCTCTTTTAGGTCCTTTAACTTCATTTGAAGGGCTATTTTACCCTGCCATTCGTTTTCATCCAGAGTAAAAACGGCACTAACGCTTTTGCTTGCCACTATAGGTAAATACTTACCCAAATTAAAGCCAATGGAATCAATTCCCGACCTCTTGGAGCCATTATTTTTATCAAAAAGCTTACATTTTAAATGCTTTCCTTCTTGGCCAACTACTTTTGCGTAGCCGGTATCGTTGAGATTTTCGACCATGAAAACAGGGGTCATGTTACCTGGGCCAAAGGGGGCAAATTGTTTAAGAATGCGCATTAGTTTTGGAGTAATTTGATCCAGGCTAATTATGGCATCTACCATAATTTCAGGCGACATCAGATTTGGATCCATGGTATTGGCAACTACTTCCTCAAATTTGGATTTAAAGGCCTCGTAATTTTCTTCAAGTAAGGTAAGTCCGGCGGCATACATGTGCCCGCCAAATTGTTCAATGGTATCGGAACAGCCCTCCAGGGCCTCATATACATCGAAGCCTTTAATGGATCTGGCGGAGGCCGCTAATTTATCGCCGCTCTTTGTAAAAACCAAAGTGGGTCTATAATAAGTTTCAATGAGACGGGAGGCTACAATTCCGATCACTCCCTTATGCCAAGTTTCGTTATATACCACCGAGGTAAACCCTTCTTCCTCTTTGTTTTCTTGGATCTGTAATAAAGCCTCTTGGGCAATGATCTGGTCCAGGTTTCTTCTGTCCGTGTTGTATTTCTCTATTTCGGCGGCAAAAAATTCGGCCCGTTCCAAATCGGTTTCCTTTAAAAGATTAACCGCGTGTTGCCCGTGCTCCATTCGCCCTGCCGCATTAATTCGCGGAGCAATTATAAAAACCACGTCCGTAATGGTAAGCACTTGTTTTTTTAGTTGATTGATGATGGCCTTGAATCCTGCTCTTGGATCTTGATTGATTACCTGTAGTCCCCAATAGGCCATAACCCGGTTTTCTCCATTAATAGGAACTATATCTGCCCCTATGGCCGTAGCCACCAAATCCATATAAGGAACTAAATCTTCTATAGTTTCCCCCTTTTTGCTCCCCAGTGCCTGAATCAATTTAAATCCGACCCCACAGCCACAGAGTTCGTCATAAGGATAGGAACAATCTGCCCTTTTGGCATCCAATACGGCCACTGCATCGGGCAATGTATTCCCTGGCCTGTGGTGATCACAGATAATAAAGTCGATACCTTTTTCCTTTGCATATTTCACCTTTTCAATGGCCTTTACCCCACAATCCAAGGCAATTATTAAGGAAAAGCCGTTATCCTCCGCGAAATCTATACCTTGATAGGAAACCCCATAGCCTTCGTTATATCTGTCCGGTATATAGGTGGCCACGTTGGGGTAGGTGCTTTCCAAATAGGAGGAAACCAAGGCTACTGCCGTAGTGCCATCCACGTCGTAGTCACCGAAAATCAATATATTTTCCTGCTCTGCAATGGCCTTTTCTATACGTTCCACAGCCTTGTCCATATCCTTCATTAAAAAGGGATCGTGAAGGTCTGAAAGCTGTGGCCTAAAAAACCTTTTGGCATCCTCATAGTTGGTAATGCCGCGCTCTAGTAATAATTGCGCTACCAAATCTTCCACGCCTAATGCAGCTGCCAATGCATCTATCTGAGGTTGTTCGGGTTTTGGTTTAATGGTCCAGCGCATGGTGATTACTCCTTTAGCCTAATTCTATTTTTAAATACCTCATTGCCGTCTATAACAACTTTTATATAGTAGCGCATTTTGGGTAAATAAGAGAGGTCGTATGTAAAAATACCTTTTTTGAAATTTAAGTAGGTATGTGTTTCCACTATTTTCGTCTCATCCTCTTGTTGGGTTATAATGACCTTTACATCTTTTTCGTCGTTGGCAAAATAATCCAATGTTACCGGGCCATCGGTTCTGGCAGGGAACATGTTTATGGACGGTTCGTTGTCCAAATGATAGATAGCTCCAGGTTGTACCTTAAAGTTATAAATAATATGGCTTCCAAAGTCGGAATTAAAATGTTTTGTGGCCTGCCCTAAAGTATCCAATAGTTTAACGCTTCCATTGCCATCTTTTGCCTTGAACCAAAACTCAAGTCCATCCCCTCCGATATCCCTTACCTTAAAAGTATAGTTGCCCTTTTGAAGTTTAAGGGTATCCATATAGGAGGTATTGGGTTTGAGATCCATACTGTCCCTTTTAAATAGTATCTTTCCGTAACTATTGGTAACAGAGTATTCATTTTGCCCAGGCTTATTATTCGTCTTAAAATAAATGATAGTAGTCTCCGGCAATATGTTTGGCCTGGTATAGACCGAACTTTTGGAATTATCCCCTATGTACCCGTCTTTTTTATCATTGGGTCTTTTTAGCTCCACATAAAAACAAGTGGAATCTTTTTCACTAAATATTTCTTCTGGCAATGTTAGTAATGCAGTTTCCCCGAATGGAATATCTCCTTTCCATCTAAATTCTTTTGGTTTTTGTCCCTCTAGAAAATATTTGATTGCCAAAGATTTTAAATTTTCCTTGCCATTATTCTTAATCCGGATAACTGCCAAGGCCCCCGTTTCATTTTTTCTACTATGGATTTTTTCGTTGGAAGGGGATATGATATCCACTAAAGTGACGTCATTTTCGGAGTTTATCTTCCCATATTCCAGTACATAGGCTACTAGAAGTTCCTTGGCACTTGGTTTTTCCGTTTCATATGGTTCCATATTGAGATCAATGGTAAATTCTTGTCCTGCCTTAATATCGAACTCCACTTCATCCGGTTGCAGTAAATACCCAGGGCACCAATTGGCACGGTCAAAGATCCAGGTCCCGGCTTGTGGATATAAGGGGTTATCCCCACATTCCATCCACAATTGTTTTCTATCGATAATTTTTCCGTTATGCAGTATTTCGCGGTATTTGTCACAAAATTCTCCACAGCCGTTAGCATCCATTCCATGTCCTGTCTGATGAATTTTTACCTTCCCAAAGTTGGATTGGGTACTGGCCTTTAAAGCTGTTGTTACCAAGTGATTTTCAATCGGATCTGATTTATCTCCATAACTATAATTGCCATCATAGATCTTATGTATGACCAGTGGCTCGGCAACGGGTATTCCATAAGTTATTTCAAAATCTACGGTAACCTTCCATCCACGGGTCTTATTATCCTCATAGCCTGTGTGTATGTAATCAACTTCTATGCTATCCCTTAAAATAGTACTAAAATCCGTAATGTCAACCTTCCAATCAAATCGCCAATCTTCCTGAAATCTGCCTCCGTATGGGGTGAGCATTCTGGCAATCTCATAGTTGACAGAGTCGTTTTTTTGTCTCACTTTAATATGGTCAACATAATCCCAATCAGCACAACGCATTTTGTCCGGGCATTCAAAGGTAAGATTTAAGAATATCTGGCGAATTTCCTTGTTTTTGGGAGGAAAAACAGCCCAATTCTTATAACTATTCTCACCTTTTGACGGATCGGTAACAATGGTTTCCTGTTTGTGGGATATTATATTTTCTGTAGTTTGGGCATATAAGTTTTGTTGTACCAGTATAAAACTAGCTAACAGATATAAAAATCTTTGAATCATAGTAAAAAGTAGAAGGGAAACTATTATTTATTAAAATAAGTCTTAATCTCCAAGGTTGCGAATTGACGGAACATTTCCATTACCCCACAATATTTTTCAACGGAAAGGTCAACCGCTCTTTGTAACTTTTTTTCATTGAGGTTAGCACCGGTAAAATGATACTCTATCAATACTTTGTCGTAATATTTGGGGTCTTCCTCTGTTAAGTTGGCAATAGTCTCTATTCTAAACGCTTCCACCTCCAGTTTCATTTTTTTAATAAGTGAGGCTACATCAAGACCTGAGCAGCCGGCCAAAGCGGTAAGCATAAGAGCTTTTGGTCTATATCCCATGCCTTCTCCACCATTTTCGGGAGCTACATCTATAGTTAAGCTGTTTCCGGAAGGATTATTGCTTTCAAAGGCCATATTACCAAGCCATTTCGTAGTGATTTGATTTGTCATGTAGGTGATTTTTCGTTACTTGTATAGGTCAAAAATACGCATAATTCACAAATCATGTCCCTTGTAGATCCTTTAGATGCCAATCATGATGCAGCGACCAAAAAGTTGGCTGAATTTTTTAATGAAACTTTGGGTTTCTGTCCCAATTCGGTTTTGACAATGCAACATCGGCCGGCTATTTCCAAGGCATTTATTAATCTTAGTATGGCAGTTATGGCCAATGAGGGAAGGGTTAGTTCCGCTCTAAAAAGAATGATGGCCTGGGTAAGTAGTAACGCCACTGGTTGTAGGTATTGCCAAGCCCACGCAATAAGGGCGGCAGAACGTTATGGGGCGGAACAGGGACAATTGGATAATATATGGGAGTATAGGACCCATTCTGCATTCTCGGAGGCCGAACGGGCGGCCTTGGATTTTGCGTTGGCTGCTTCCCAGGTACCCAATACCATGAATTCAAAGATAAAGAAGGCCTTATATAAGCATTGGGATGAAGGTGAAATTGTAGAAATGATGGGGGTCATTTCTTTGTTCGGCTTTTTAAATCGCTGGAACGACACCATGGCTACAAGCTTGGAGGATGGTGCTTTAGAAAGTGGTAAGCAGTATTTGGAAAAATATGGATGGGAGAAGGGCAAACATGTTTAGCGAAAATACTTTTTCTTGTAATTGGCACATCCTTTAATGAAACTCAATTAGTCTTGTGGAATTCCGTACTTGAGATATTTTACAAGGAATAATTACTACACTGTTTATTCCTAATATGAAGTCTATCGGAATTAGAGAATAAGGTATCGGGAAGCTTATTTAATTCCAAAATGCTTTTATATATTTTACCAAAAATAAAAAGGTAGAGCTATGCTCTACCTTTTTCCCCAAATCTTACCATGAACTTAACCTACTTATGCTATGGTCCTCCAAAAGTATATTAATATAAGCCGTGGGAAAAAGGTTTTAGATGAATGTCTCTTTAATAAGTTGAAATACTTCTTATCCGATGAACAGTGGTTTATATTGGATGTAATGCAGCGGCGACAGGGGGTCTGAATTAGGTCCAATAAAAAAGGTGGAGAAGTCTCCACCTTTTTTGCCCCAAATCTTACCATGAACTTAACCTACTTATGCTATGGCACTACTAATGTACATGTGCACAAGAGGTTTATGATCAAAAAGACGTTAAAGAGTGTATTTCATCGATGAAGTGCATAAAAACCTGCACTTCATCGATGAAATGATTAGTATGCCCGTTCGTTCTTGCCTTCGAAAAAGTTTATAAATGCTCTGTTTACCACCCGGTTGCCTCCTGGAGTGGGATAATTTCCGGTAAAGTACCAATCTCCCAAGTTTTTTGGACAGGCTTCATGTAAGTTTTCAATGTTTTGATAAATCACCTGAACCTTGGCTTTGATGTCCGGTGGACTTAATAATTGTCCAATTTTGTCGGAAATCTCATCTGCTGTAAAAGGTGCATAGAATTCCTTAACGTAATTCACCACCTCTGAATCATGTGTATTGGTTTGCTGTAAACATTTTTTGTAAATTTCCTCCACAAGGTGCATGGTGTTCCTTTCTTCATGAAGGGCCAAAGCGGCTTTAAATGCAACAAAATCTTCCAGTTTGGCCATATCTATACCGTAACAGTCTGGATAACGGATTTGGGGTGCGGATGAGACAACTATAATTTTCTTTGGCAATAGTCGGTCCAATATCCTAAGGATACTCTTTTGAAGGGTTGTCCCTCTAACGATACTATCATCTATAATTACCAAATTGTCGTTTTCCTTCACAGATCCATAGGAGATATCATAGACGTGCGCTACCAAATCGTCCCTACTGCTATCCTGTGTTATAAAGGTCCTGAGCTTGGCATCTTTTATGGCTACTTTCTCTATCCTGGGTCTCACTTCCAGAATCTCATGTAGTTCTTCCCGTGTTATTTTTCTTCCAATAGAAAGAATTTGTTCTTCTTTCTTCTTGTTCATGTAATTCTGTGCCGCGATTACCATTCCGAAAAATGAGGTTTCCGCGGTATTGGGAATATAGGAGAATACGGTATTTTTTATATCGTAATCTATCGATTTCAAGATTAGTGGGAAAAGTAGTTTGCCCAACATTTTTCTTTCTTGATAAATTTCCTTGTCACTTCCACGTGAGAAATAAATACGTTCAAAGGAACAGGCTTTTCTTTCTGTAGGTTCTAAAATTCTCTTGATCTTGACCTTGCCATTTTTTTTGATGATGATGGCATGCCCAGGATCCAACTCCTTAACGTCGTCAAAGCTAACGTTGAATACCGTCTGTATTGCCGGTCTTTCGGACGCTACCACGGCAATTTCATCATCTTGATAGTAATATGCAGGTCTAATCCCTGCAGGGTCTCTTAGAACAAAGGAATCGCCATGTCCCAAAAGACCGGCCATGGCATAACCCCCGTCAAAGTTTTTGGCCGCTCTTCTTAAAATCTTGGCAACATTTAGTCGCTCAGCAATTAAGGGAGAGGCTTCCCTCTTGTTAAAGCCTTCTTTTTTAATATCCTTATAGAGTTGAGCTACGGCATCGTCTAGAAAATGTCCAATTTTCTCCATTACCGTTACGGTATCGGCCTTTTCTTTGGGGTGTTGCCCAATTTGTACAAGGTTGTCGAAAAGTTCATTAACATTGGTCATGTTAAAATTTCCGGCAACGATCAGGTTACGGTGCATCCAATTGTTTTGTCTTAAAAAGGGATGTACACTCTCTATACTGTTTTTTCCAAAAGTTCCGTAACGCACGTGTCCTAAAAGTACCTCCCCGATATAGGGAATATACTTTTTTTGTTTGGCCACATCATTGATATATTCCGGATTTTCTTTAAAAGAAGTGTTGATACGGTCATTTATTTGGGCAAAAATGTCCTGTATGGGTTGTTGGTCTATAGAGCGTACACGACTCATATACCTTTCGCCCGCTTCCATATCCAATTTAATACTGGCAAAACCTGCACCATCCTGGCCACGGTTATGCTGTTTTTCCATCATCAAGTACATCTTGTTTACCCCGTAAAAGGCAGAACCGTACTTTTCTTGATAATATTCCAACGGCTTTAATAACCGAATTAAGGAAATTCCACATTCATGCTTAATAGCGTCGCTCATGGTAATGTTAAATTAAAAATGCCCTGTAAAATTAGGGCACATATTTATTGTAATTCAATATCAAATTGGGTAAGCTCCTTAAATTGGAGCAGCCTGTCGTTGACTTCTTTCTTTTCTAATTTTTCCATTCTCTCGGTGCCAAAACGTTCAACACAAAATGAGGCTAAATTGGACCCGTGTATAACTGCACTCTTTAGGTTGTTGAAACTTATGTTTTCGGATTCCGCCAAATATCCGGAAAAGCCGCCTGCAAAGGTATCTCCCGCACCTGTTGGATCAAATACTTCTTCCAAAGGCAACGCCGGTGCAAAAAACACCTTGGATTTGTGAAACAACAGCGCCCCGTGTTCCCCTTTTTTTATCACCACAAATTTAGGGCCCATTAGATGTATTTTCTCAGCAGCCTTTACCAAGGAGTGCTCTCCTGTTAGCTGTCTGGCCTCTTCATCGTTAATGGTGATCACATCTATATGTTTTACAACTTCCATCAACTCTTTAAGGGCATGATCCATCCAAAAGTTCATGGTGTCAAGTACTATTAGCTTTGGTCGTTCTTCCATCTGATTAATTACACTCAGTTGTGTGTCCGGGTGTAAATTCCCCAACATTAATACGTCCGCGTCCTTAAAATTGTCGGGAACTACCGGAGCAAAGTCGGCAAGTACATTCAATTCTGTAGATAAGGTATCCCTTGAATTAAGATCGTTGTGATATTTGCCACTCCAAAAGAAGGTTTTACCACCTTTAATGACTTGTAGGCCAGAAATATCAATATTCTTTTTGGTCAAAAGATCCAAATAATCCTGGGGAAAATCTTCGCCCACAACAGAAACAATAGCAGATTTTACTCTAAACTGGGAAGCAGCCAAACCAATAAAGGTGGCTGCTCCTCCCAAAATTTTATCGGTTTTGCCGAAAGGGGTTTCTATAGCGTCAAATGCAACTGTTCCTACGATTAAAAGTTTGCCCATTAAATTTCGAAATTTGCTGCAAAGATAGGTTTTTGAACTGCCAATTCCTCAGCATTGGAAATCAAATTTTAAAAAATGATTATATCCCTATTTTCTGCCAAAATCTGCAGGAATTTCACCCCAGGCCTTGGTTTCCCATTTAACAATAGTTGTAGTGTAGGTGTTTTTTTCCAGCCAAGTAATGGCACGCCTTACCAAATCGAAAACCACTTTGTTTTCTGGGGTCTCGGGCAATTTGGAGTTACAACTCTTTTTTCGGACCCAGCTCATGGCCGTCTTGGAATCCGTATAAATTATTCTGTCGCTATTCTGTTGCTTTAAAAAAGCCAGTCCATGCACCAAGGCTAAAAACTCGCCAATATTATTGGTGCCTTGTTTAAATGGTCCCTGTTTAAAAAGCTCTTTTTTGGTTTTGGTATCTACTCCTCTGTATTCCATGATACCGGGATTACCACTTGAGGCGGCATCTACCGAAATGGAATTATAGTTGGGCTCGCCAATTTTACTAATCTGCTCCTTGCTGAGTGTGGAGGAAGCATTTTTTTTGCCCCTATAATCATCATAATTGCCGTTGTAGGCCTTTTTTGCGGCTTCAAAGGTTGGGAAAGATTTATATTGGGCTCCCTTGTAGTTGGTGATAGCAGCTTTGCAGTCTTTCCAGCAGGTGTATATTCCTGGTCGACTTCCCTTCCAAACGGTATAGAATTTTTCTTTTTTGGCCATTATGTACCCATCAAAACCTGTTCTATCACCTTGGGAAAATAGTCATATTCCAAATGATGGACCTTTTCCGCAATCATTTCTGGAGTATCATTTGGGCTCAAATCAATCTTTGCCTGCTTAATTATGCCTCCTTCGTCGTAATTCTCGTTTACATAATGAATGGTTATTCCCGTTTCTGTCTCATTATTGTTCTTTACCGCTTCGTGAACGTGCATTCCGTACATTCCTTTGCCGCCGTATTTGGGAAGCAATGCCGGATGAATATTAATTATTTTATTGGGATAGCTGCTGATTAGGTTATCTGGAATTTTCCAGAGAAATCCTGCCAAAACAATAAGGTCCGGACTGAGCGATTTAAGTATGTTTAAAACGCAATCCGAATTATAAAACGAATGTCTATTAAAGTATAAGGCATTCAAATTTAATCGGTTACATCTTTCAAAAACTTTGGCGTCCTTTTTATTGGATAGTACACAGCTAATGGAAAACTCGGGATTGTCGCGAAAATAATGTGCTATGTTTTCAACGTTGGAACCGGAGCCGGAAGCAAATAGGACAATCCTTTTCATGAATTATTTTGGGGTTAGGACAGAAAATAATTTTGGGCTAAAATAGCACTCTTGTATTTAATTTTATTAAATTACATCACATTTTAACGACAAATAGTGTTATTAAACCAAAGTTTTTTATTTTTGCCATCAATTTAAATTTTTAAAACCGATATTATTATGTCAGACATTGCATCAAGAGTAAAAGCTATCATCGTAGATAAATTAGGTGTTGATGAGAACGAAGTTGTAACCGAAGCTAGCTTTACCAACGACCTAGGCGCAGATTCATTGGATACTGTTGAGTTGATAATGGAGTTCGAAAAAGAATTTGATATTCAAATTCCGGACGATCAAGCAGAAAACATTGCTACAGTTGGTCAAGCTATAAGTTATATAGAAGAAGCCAAGTAATTTTATGATTTCTTGAACAAGTTTCAAAATTATCCATGTGGTAAAGACGCTGCATGGATAATTTTTTTTAATTTACACCTAACTTAATAAGTTAAACAAAATTTTAGTTCAATGCAATTAAAGCGAGTTGTGGTTACTGGTCTAGGTGCTTTGACACCTATTGGCAATAATATTGAAGAGTATTGGGAAGGCCTGAAGAGCGGAAAAAGTGGCTCGGCCCCTATAACTTATTATGATACAGAGAAGTTTAAAGTAAAATTTGCATGCGAATTAAAGAACTATAATGCTGAAGATTATTTTGATAGAAAAGAGGCCCGCAAGTTGGACAGGTTTGCCCAATATGCGCTCATTTCTTCAGATGAGGCCATTAAGGATTCGGGATTGGATCTTGATAAGTTAGATAAATTTAGAGTTGGAGTAATTTGGGGCGCCGGTATAGGAGGATTGGAAACTTTTCAGAACGAAGTTTTAAATTTTGCCGCAGGAGACGGAACGCCAAGGTTTAATCCATTCTTTATCCCAAAAATGATTGCTGATATTGCTCCTGGCAATATCTCTATAAAGCATGGTTTTATGGGTCCCAATTATACTACGGTATCGGCTTGTGCCTCCTCGGCCAATGCCATAATAGATGCCTTGAACACTATTCGTTTGGGGTATTGTGATGTTGTAGTTACTGGTGGTAGTGAGGCAGCGGTTACCATAGCCGGAATGGGTGGTTTTGGGGCAATGCACGCACTTTCCACACGTAATGAGAGCCCAGAAACTGCTTCTAGGCCATTTGATGCCACTAGGGACGGATTTGTCCTGGGAGAAGGAGCAGGAGCTCTGATCCTTGAAGAATATGAGCATGCCAAAGCTAGGGGTGCAAAAATATATGCCGAAGTGGCCGGTGGAGGTTTATCTAGTGATGCCTACCATATGACTGCCCCACATCCTGATGGAATTGGTGTTGTTCGGGTAATGGAAAATTGCTTAAAGGATGCCGGATTAAAACCGGAAGATGTAGATGCCATAAATACACATGGTACTTCTACACCATTAGGTGATGTAGCCGAACTAAAGGCTATATCCAAGGTTTTTGGTGAGCATGCTCCCGATATTAACATAAATTCTACCAAATCAATGACTGGGCATCTTTTAGGTGCTGCAGGGGCTATAGAAGCTATAGCTTCAATTTTGGCCATGGAGCATGGATTGGTACCTCCTACAATAAATCATACTACCGTAGATGAGAATATTGATCCCAAATTAAACCTCACCCTTAATAAGGCACAAAAAAGAGAGGTAAATGTTGCATTGAGCAATACCTTCGGATTTGGGGGACATAATGCATGTGTGATATTTAAAAAAATTAGCTAATTCATAGTATGAACGCTTTTTCCAATATATTTAATTCCCATTCAAAAAAGGATGGGGATTTTTTTTTGGGAATGAAAAAAATTTTGGGATTTAAGCCAAAAAACCTCGAAGTTTATCAAAAAGCGTTCGTTCATCGTTCTGCTAACAGAAAGGATAAAGCAGGCTTCCCAATGAATTATGAGCGTCTGGAATTTTTAGGGGATGCTATGTTGGGGACCATAATCTCCAAACATTTATATAGCATGGTCCCGGATGGGGACGAAGGATATCTCACCAAAATGAGATCTAAAATCGTAAGTAGGGAACACCTCAATGAGCTAGGGAAGGATCTTAAATTAATCGATTTTGTGGAGAGTAGAATTCCTAAATCGCGCTTTGGGGATAATATACACGGAAATGTTTTTGAAGCCTTGGTAGGCGCCATATACCTGGATAGAGGGTATAAATTCTGCGAAAAGTTCATAAACAAGAGAATTATAGTTCCCTATGTGGATATAGAACAATTGGAAGGTAAGGTTATAAGTTATAAAAGCTTGGTAATAGAATGGTGCCAAAAACAGAAAAAATCTTTTAATTATGATATCTACGAGGATACGGGAAATGATGTTATTAAGCATTTTGCCGTAAAATTGTCCATTGGGGGCAAAATTGTGGCCAAAGCTAGGGCAACCTCGAAAAAGAAGGCGGAAGAACGTGCTTCCAAGAGGGCCTATTTTGCCTTACAGGACAAAATGGATAAATCCAATGAGTGAAAATTCCTAAATAAATGGATCATCGCTAAAATTTGAAGGGAAAACTTGACAATTGCCTCGGGCTAATAAAATTTTATTAAACTCCAACGTTTTCGTAGTCTGAACTACGTTTTATACTTGGAATGGATAGGCTAGTTTCGTTATTAATCCTATATTTACGCCTTTCACGGAAAGTATGGCAGCGATACACAAAATTTCGGAAGATTTTTATGAAGAAACTTTTACTTTAATCGCTTTGCACAGCAGTATAGAAGATTTTATGCTGGTATATGCACTTAATTCTTGTCTTAAAACAAAGTTGAAGAGGTCCGTGAACGATTTGGATTTATCGGAAAATGGATCGTTCCCAGTTTTTGATTGGAGAGATGAGGTAAATGATCGCTATTACACATTTGTTAGCAATAATGATGTACGGGAAGAGGTATTAAGTATTGCAAATCTATTTCAGGATCAGCCAACATTAACAAAGTATCATTTGGTTCCTGAATATAGGGATGTGGACTACTTTTTAAAGATAGAACACGACGAATTGGACGTGGAAGAAAATATTTTGAAGTCTGTACTAACTATCCCCAAGATCATAACCGCCTATTTAGTGGATGCAAGTAAACTAAAATCTAAAAATAATTTAATATTTTAAAATAATGCCAACAAATAAAAAGACAAAAATAGTAGCGACCCTAGGACCAGCTACTAGTACGAAGAGTGTTCTTAGGGACATGATTGAGGCTGGAGTGGATGTCTTTAGGATAAATTTTTCCCATGCCGATTATAAGGATGTTGCAGAGCGCATACAAATGATTCGTGATTTGAATGAGGAATTAGGTACCTACACTTCTATTCTTGCGGATCTACAAGGACCAAAATTAAGGGTCGGTGTAATGGCAGGTGAAGTGGTAGTTGCCCCAGGGGACGAAATAACTTTTGTTACCGGTAAGCCTTTTGAAGGAAATGCGGAGAAAGTGTATATGAACTACACCAATTTCCCCAAAGATGTTAAAGCTGGTGAGCGCATCTTGTTGGATGACGGAAAGTTAATGTTCCAGGTGATTTCTACAAATTCCAAGGATGAAGTTAGGGCAAAAGTAATCCAAGGCGGGCCTTTGAAGTCCAAAAAAGGGGTGAACTTGCCAAACACCAACATCTCTTTACCAGCACTAACAGAAAAGGATATTAAGGATGCTATTTTTGCCATTTCGCAGGATGTGGATTGGATAGCACTTTCTTTCGTAAGATTTAGTCAGGATTTAATAGATCTACAAAATATTATCAAGGAGCATTCGGAGCATAAAATTCCAATTATTGCAAAAATTGAAAAACCGGAAGCAGTGGAAAACATCGATAAGATTGTGGCCTATTGTGACGGATTAATGGTTGCAAGAGGTGATCTGGGGGTTGAAGTTCCTGCTCAGGAAGTGCCTCTTATTCAAAAACAATTGGTGTTGAGGGCCAAAAAAGCAAGGATTCCGGTGATTATTGCAACACAGATGATGGAAACCATGATTACGAGCCTTACTCCTACCCGTGCAGAGGTGAACGATGTGGCCAACTCCGTGATGGATGGGGCGGATGCCGTAATGCTTTCAGGGGAGACTTCTGTTGGAAATTATCCTGTACAGGTGATACAAAAAATGTCCAGTATCCTGGAAAGTGTAGAGAACTCAGAACTAATTAAGGTGCCGCACGAACCACCACAGGTGAGGACAAATAGATATATTACCAAATCCATTTGTTACCATGCCGCCAATATGGCCAATGAAATTAAGGCCAAGGCCATTTCTACCTTGACCAACAGTGGATATACAGCATTCCAGATATCCGCGTGGAGACCAAAAGCCCACATATTGGTATTTACCTCCAATAAAAGAATCCTTACACAGCTTAATTTATTATGGGGAGTAAAGGCCTTTTATTACGATAGATATGTGTCTACGGACGAAACTATTGAGGATGTAAATAGAATGGCGTGTCAGAAAGGGTTTTTAGAGGTAGGGGACATGTTGATAAGCTTGGCAGCGATGCCCATAAAGGACAAGGGTATGGTGAATACCTTGCGCGTCTCACAAATAGAAAGCAGTAATTTTTAGAAGCAAAAAATAGCATATTTAAAATGGGCCTGTCCGGTTTTAAAACCGGACAGGTCTTTTTTTATCGCTACAAGTCAAATTTTAGTTGTACGGTAAGCACCTTTTGATCCATGGGTTCATTTTTTTCCGTATTTAAATTGGACAGGGATATCCCCAATAGGCGTACGGAATTTTCCAGTTTTTCCTGGTAAAGCAGTTCCTTGGTAGTTTCCAGGATCAAGGATTTGTCGGTAATGTAATAGGGTAGGGTCTTACTCCGCGTTTGAAGGGTAAAATCGCTATATTTTATTTTCAAGGTTACCGTTTTCCCTGATATCTTTGATTTTTTTAGGCGCTTTTCCAGCTCTATGGCAATGTTTTCTAATTTTTGGAGCATAAATATCTCACTGCTCAGGTTTTTATCGAAAGTACGTTCAGCACCTACCGATTTTGGTATTCTATTGGGCTTTACCTCGCTATTGTGAATTCCCCGTACTACATGGTAGTAGTAATCGCCGCTTTTACCAAAATATTCCCTTAGAAATTCAACGGATTTCTGCTTAAGGTCTTTCCCTGTAAAAATACCGAGATGATACATTTTGTCGGCCGTAACCTTCCCCACACCATAGAATTTCCTGATTTCCAAGTCTTCCAAAAATGGTATTACTTCTTCTGGATTAACTGTTTTTTGACCATTGGGTTTGTTGTAATCACTGGCAACCTTGGCAAGGAATTTATTAATGGATATTCCTGCAGATGCAGTAAGGCCCACTTCGTCAAAAATGCGCTTTCTAATCTCCTTTGCTATTAGTGAGGCTGATGGATTGCCCTTTTTGTTGGTGGTAACGTCCAAATAGGCCTCGTCCAAGGAAAGTGGTTCCACTAAATCCGTATAATCAAAAAATATGTTTCTAATTTTAACGGAAATCTCCTTATAACGCTCAAAACGTGGGGTTACAAATATTAAGTCGGGACAGTTCCTTTTGGCCAAATAACCACTCATGGCGCTGCGGACTCCAAATTTCCTGGCCTCATAACTGGCGGCGGAAACCACACCTCTTTTTTCGGCCCCACCAACGGCCAAAGGCTTGCCCTTTAAGGCAGGGTTATCCATTTGTTCCACGGAAGCGTAAAACGCGTCCATATCTACATGGATTATTTTTCGTTGTGGGAAATCCAATTTCATACCGTAAATTTATAACAAGTTGGCGCTATAAGGCCCCACCTAAAATGTTAAACATGTTCAATGGGGAAGGGACAAATTAAATTAAAGGAGAAAACGGCTATTATCTTGGGGGCTACAGGCTTAACAGGAGGATATTTATTACAGATGTTGCTCAAGGATGAACGCTATGTAAAAATAAGGCTCTTTTCTAGGTCGAGTATTGGTTTTTCCCACCCAAAATTAGAGGAATATATAGTAGACCTCTTAAATTTGGAGAGTTATAAGACCAATTTTTTAGCGGATGAAGTGTTTTGTTGTATTGGTACTACCAAGGCAAAAACCCCCGATTTGGAAATGTACAGAAGGATCGATTTTGGGATACCGGTTTCGGCAGCTAAAATAAGCGATACGAATGGGATTGAAACCTTCCTGGTCATCTCGGCCATGGGGGCCAATTCCAAAAGCGCCGTTACTTACAACAGGATAAAAGGGGAAATGGAAGTAGTTGTTTTAAAGTGTGGTATCCCTAATACCTACATTTTACAACCCTCGTTAATTAGTGGTCAGCGGGAGGAGAAACGGTTAGGGGAATGGCTGGCCAAGCAATTTATGAAGGTTTTTAATTTTGTTCTATTAGGACCTTTGGAAAAATATAGGTCCATTGACCCAAAAGTCATAGCAGGCACCATGGTCTGGTTGGCCAATAATTATTATGGGAATGCTAGGATTCAATCAGATGAAATTAAAAAGATATACCATGGCCATTTGTAATATATCAGTAACCAACTACTATAAATGATAGAAATAGAGCGCAAATTTTTAGTGAAGTCGGAAGCTTTCAAATCAGACGCTGTTCAAAAGGAAAGAATAGTACAAGGTTTTTTAAATACGGATCCCTTAAGAACGGTAAGGGTAAGGATCAAGGGAGATAAAGGGTATATGACCGTGAAAGGAAAGGGCAACCACAATGGCACGACGCGCTTTGAGTGGGAAAAGGAAATATCAGTGAAGGAGGCGGATGCCTTGATTAAATTGTCCGAGCCCGGGGTAATAGATAAGTTGAGATACTATATAGAGGTTGGGAAACATATATTTGAAGTAGACGAATTTTATGGTGATAATTCGGGATTGATAATAGCAGAAATTGAATTGGAGCATGAAGATGAGGACTTTTTGAAGCCCCAATGGTTGGGAGATGAGGTAACTACAGATGTTAAATACTACAATTCACAGTTGAGTAAAAACCCTTTTAAGACATGGAAAAAATAAGGTTGTTGTGGGCTTTACTATTATTGGGACAGTTATTTTCCTGTAAGGATTCAGTAGAGGTGCCAAGTGTAAAAATAGACCAGCAAGTTGCTGAACCACAGCTTTCCACGGCTCAACTGAAGAAGCGCTTGGAAACACAGGGATTTCAAACTTTCGATTATATAGATGAAAAGACTCAGGATACCGTCTTAATGCAGCTATATTTCATTGCCTTTTTAAAGAGTGGTCCAAATCGCTCGCAATCCAAGGCAGAGACGGATAGTCTGCAATCCTTGCATTTGGCCCATTTAGGTAGAATGTACGAGGAAGGTTATGCCGATATTTCGGGTCCTTTTGGAGACAATGGTGACATACGCGGCATTACTATTTACAACGTACCAACCCTAGAAATAGCAGATAGTCTGGCCAATATGGATCCTATGGTAAAAACGGGCAGGTTGACCATTGAAATTCATCCATGGTGGGCAGCTAAGGGGTTTAGGTTAAGATAGCCCCATTTCAAGGGGGCCATCAGTTGCAATTCCCCTGAAATCGTTTATGATCAAATTTTCTAAAAGTTCCCGATTGCTCTACTGATCGAATAGGTTATTGGATTGAAAAAATAAAGATTCCTGGCGGTTCAGATATAATTGACAGCTCAGTTCCACATAAACGCTTTTCCTGATCTGGCCATTTTTTTGGGCGGTTTTCAGTAGTGAAAGCACTAGGTTGTTTATTTCCCGATTTTTAAAGTTGTGGTACTGCTCATTAACCATGGGGTAGTATTTTTTAATTCCGTCCAAAAAAGTGGGACTAAACAACTTCAAATATTCCAACCCTATTTTATCTATCATAATGATTCCCAAAAGAGGATTGGATCTAACTTGTTCCACACTCTGACTAACTTCGACTTTTATCTTGTCCAATAAAAACCCAAGGCTTTCATAGACCAAGGCCTCCTTATTGGTAAAGTGCTGATAGATGGTTTTCTTGGAAATACCGATTTCATGGGCCAAATCGTCCAAGCTAAATCGTTTGCTCCCATATCTCAAAAATTTGGAAATGGCAAATTCCAAGAACTCCTCCTTGCTTTCCATATGTAGGCCAGTTTATTTCCATCCACCGCCCAAAGCTCTGTACAGTTCCACTATTGCCTGCAGTTGTTGTAATTTATTGTCAATGGTATTTAGTTCGGCATTCAAGGCATTTTGTCTAGCGGTCAACAAATCGAGATAAGTTCCAAACCCATTGTTTAAAAGTATTTCGGAATTAAGTTCTGCTTTGCGCAAGGATTCTACCTCATTTTGTCTGAATTCGTATTTTTTGGTTTCAGCTTCGTACTCGTATAGGGCATTTGATACCTCCTGTCCTGCGGTCAAAAGTGTTTTCTTGAAGTTCAATAAGCTCTCTTCTTGCTGGGCTTTGGCTACTTCGTATTGGGTTCTTATCCTTCTTTTGTTAAAAATAGGTTGGGCAATTCCACCCACAAGAGTAGCGAACAAGGATCCCGAACTAAACCATTCCTTAAATTCCAAACTTTGTAATCCTCCAGTTCCTGTTAAGGTCAGGGAAGGATAGAAACTGCTATTGGCCACATTGGTCAGTTCAAATGCATTCATAAGGCTGTATTCCGCCGCAAGCACATCTGGACGGTTAGCCAATAAATGGGCCGGAAGGCCAATTTTTAGATCCCGGTTCAGGATTTGGTTTTCCAAGAAACTGCGGTCTATATGTGTGGCGGGCTTGCCCAATAGTATGGCAAACGCATTTTCTGTTCTAAAAATGTTCTTTTCAATATCGATAAGCAGAGCCAGGGCATTGTATAATTGAGCTGCAGTTTGATCTACGGCTACTTGTGTTACATTGCCTGCTTCCTTGAGCGCCTGGATCGTTTGTAGACTTTTCTTTCTGTTTTCTATGGTCTCCTCGGTAATTTTATGCTGTTGGTCCAGAGCCAACAGCAGGTAGTAATTGGATGCAATTTGCGAAATAAGCCTTGTTTTTACTGCCTGATGGGCTGCCATGCTTTGCAGGTAGGACGCTTGGGTAGCCCTTTGGTTACTTCGGATCTTGCCCCATATGTCGGCTTCCCAGGATAAATTTCCCGTTAGTTCGAACTGTTCTATGGACCCGCTAAAAAAAGAACCAAATTGACTGTTCTGGGCCAGTTCCTGATGGGTCATGGAAGCTTTTGCATCCAGAGAGGGCAAATAACCCATTTTACCCTGCTTCATATACGATTCGGCCGCAGCCATTTGCTGTAAGGCGATTCGGATATCCAAATTGTTATGAAGCCCTTCTTCTATATATTCTGAAAGCAAGGGGTCCGAAAAAAGTTCTTTCCAAGAAAGTGCAGCAGTTGAAGCGCTGTCGGTAACAACAAGGTCTGTTCGGTACAGCCTGTCTATTTCCTGTAATTTGGGCCGGTCATAGTTTTTCGCAACAAAACAGGATTGCAAAGTGAATGCAAGTAGTAGCAGTGCGGAAAGTTTATAGGCAAAAATATTTTTCATTAACTGATAATTATTGTTTTTAAGGTAAATTATACCCGCTTGTCATTTTATGATCCTTTCGGAAATGATTCGGTTGATTCCGTTTCCTTAACGGCAACAGGTACTCCGGTAATTTTCTCTTGTAACCATTGAAAGACTATAAATAGAACAGGGATAATAAAAACACCAAATACTGTCCCAATTAGCATACCCCCAGCGGCCCCTGTTCCAATGGCGTTATTTCCAGCCGCTCCTACACCTTTTGCCAATACTAGGGGCATCAACCCTAGAATAAAGGCAAAGGAAGTCATTAAAATTGGTCTTAATCTAGCTTTGGCTCCCTGTATGGCCGATTCGGATAATGAAAGTCCTTGCCGTCTTCTTTGGAGTGCGAACTCCACTATAAGGATGGCATTTTTTGCCAAAAGCCCAATCAACATAATTAAGGCGATTTGGAAATAAATATTGTTTTCCAAACCTGCAAATTTGGTCGACAGGAAGGCGCCCATTACCCCAATCGGCAAGGATAATAGTACCGATAAGGGCAATAAGTAACTTTCATATTGTGCGGACAGAAAGAAATATACAAACACGATACTAAGTAGAAATATTACGCCCGATTGACCTGCTGAGGCAATTTCCTCTCGGGTAATACCCGAAAAGGCAACTTCATAGTTGTTTGGAAGATGTTCCTTGGCTACTTCGTTTACGGCCTTAATGGCGTCACCGGAACTGAATCCTTTGGCCGCTGAGCCATTGATGGTCACGGCATTGAATAAGTTGAAGCGACTAACAGTCTGTGGGCCATAGACTCTATTTAAGGTAACAAATTCTGAAACCGGGGCCATTTCCCCTTTATCGTTCTTAACGAACATACTGTTTAAACTGGCAATATCCTTTCTGTCCTCGGGGTCTGCTTGTACAAACACTCTAAACTGCTTCCCGAACCTGCTGAAGTCGGCGGCATAAAACCCACCTATATAACCCTGTAGGGTAGTAAGTATATTGCTCACGCCAACCCCTGCTTCCTTAGCCTTGGGGATATTAATATCCATTTGAAGTTGAGGAAAATTGGTGCTAAACGAGTTGGAGGCAAAACTTACCTCCGGGCGTTGTATTAAATTAGAAATAAATTCATTGGCGGCAATGTCCAAGTCCTTTAAACTACCTGAAGAACGATCCAGTAATCGCATTTCAAACCCTTCTACCGAACCAAATCCGGGAATGCTTGGTGGGGTGAAAAATATAATTTTGGCATCGGGAATGGAAGTTGCTTTGGCATAGAGTTGTCCTAAAATGGCATCAATTGAAGTATCTTCGGTATCCCTACTTTCCCAGTCTTCCAGAATAATAAAGCCCATTCCATAAGAACTTCCAGAACCTGAGAAAAAGTTCCTTCCGTTAATTAGGGATGCTGTACGGATTCCCTTAATACTGCTTATTTGCTCATATAATTCCTGAGTAGCACTGTAAGTCCTGTCCAATGAGGCTGCCTGGGGCAGTTCCATATTCATAAATACCACACCTCTGTCCTCTGTGGGTACAAAACCGGTTCTGGTTGTTTCGTTGGCCCACCAAATGGCGGCACTGGCTATTAAAAGTATAACTGCGGTTATCCACTTGTGCTTTACCAAAAAACCCAGAGATTTTATGTATTTGTTCGTGGTGGCTTTAAAGGCTATGTTGAATGCGGTATAGAATCGTTGTAATAACCCTTTCCTATTATCTTTTTCAGAGTGTGGTTTTAATAGAATGGCACATAAGGCCGGACTTAAGGTCAAGGCGTTTACTGCCGATATGAGAATGGCGATGATTAAGGTTATACCAAATTGTTCATAAAATACACCGGAAGGACCCTTAATAAATGTAATAGGAATGAACACCGCAGCCATTACTAAGGTAATGGAGATAATGGCCCCGCTAATTTCACTCATGGCAGAAACCGTAGCCGTTTTAGCATCATTGTATCCTTCTTCCAATTTGGCATGAACCGCCTCAACAACTACAATGGCATCGTCCACTACAATTCCAATTGCCAAAATTAGAGCAAATAGCGTAAGTAGGTTTATGGAATAACCCAAAACCCCCAGAAAGAAAAATGTTCCAATGATGGAAACGGGAACCGAGATGGCCGGGATAAGTGTGGATTTAAAATCTTGCAAGAATATAAATACCACCAAAAATACCAAGATAAAGGCTTCAATGAGCGTTGCTTTTACCTTGTTTATAGACGCAGTAAGAAATTTATTGGTATCGTAATTGATTAGATACTCTACCCCTTCGGGGAAATTTTCCTGTAAGCGGTCTAGTTCAACATAAAGGCTTTCTATAATCTCCTGAGCATTGGAACCCGGGGTTTGAAAAACTCCAAAGTTAATTCCGGGATAACCCTTCGATCTCGATGTAGAGCTATAGGAAAACGCTTCAAGTTCAACTTTTGCAACATCCTTTAAACGCAAAAATTGGCCATTATCAAGCGCCTTAATTATGATGTCCTGATATTCTTCCGCGGACTTGTATCGACCTTTATATTTAATTACATATTCGAAGGACTGCCCAGTATTTTGACCTAGGGACCCTGCGGCTGCTTCCAAACTCTGTTCATTAATGGCCTGGACCACCTCGGTGGTTGTAAGGCCATAGGAAGCTAGTTTCACTGGGTCTATCCATACCCTCATGGAATAGTCTTTTGCACCGAAAACATTTACGGCACCTACGCCATTAATTCGTTGAATTTCTGGTTTAACATTAATGTTTAGATAGTTCTGTACAAAAGTGTCATCGTAATCGGGATTGGTAGAATACAGGGCTACGTACATTAGTGCGGAACTCTGTTGTTTTTGGGTAATTACGCCAGATCTTATTACTTCTGAGGGTAAAAGCGAATTTGCCCTGGAAACCCTGTTTTGAACATTGACCGCTGCGATGTCCGGGTCAACTCCTTGTTCAAAAAATACAGTTATGTTGGCACTACCGTCATTACTCGCAGAAGACGTTAAATAGGTCATTCCTTCCACTCCGTTAATCTGTTCCTCTATAGGGACAATTACGCTTTCCAAAATTGTCTCGGCGTTGGCACCAGGGTAGTTGGCAGAAACTTGGACGGTAGGTGGGGCAATATCCGGATATTGCGTTACGGGTAAGCTGGATAGGCCTAAAATACCCAACAGCATTATAATTATAGATATGACGGTTGAAAGGACTGGCCTTTCAATAAATGTTTTTAGCATATTACGTTATTTAAAAACTTTATCGAAGGAGTTTAAAATACTATCCAAGCTTGTTAATTGGGGAATAATTTTTGTTCCCGGACGTACGGAGCCAACACCTTTTGCCAAGATTTGATCGCCTTCGTTCAATCCTTCCAAAATAGTTAATCCATTTACATTGGCAACTGGAACGATAGCTTTGGTGACCAAGGAATCGCCCTGTACCAGATATACAAAATTTTTATTTTGCTGCTCAAAGGTGGAAAGTGCCGGTACGGCCAATACATTTTCTAATTTTTCAGATAGGAGTAGGGTGGCGCTGCTGCCGTTCCTAAGAAGTCCCTGAGGATTTGGAAACGTTGCCCTAAATTGCACAGTACCCGTATTAGGATTTATTTCGCCACCAATGGTCTCTATTTCACCCAAATGAACATATATGGAACCATCGGCTAATTTTAATTGTACTTTGGGAAGGTTTTTGGCCTTTTCTTCCAAAGTTTCTCCCGCTATACTTTTGATAAATCCCAAAAGATCCTTTTCATTCATGGAAAAAAAGGCATAAACTTGTTCAATGTTCGATACGGTTGTCAAAGGCTGGGAATCCTGCCCACTTACCAAATTTCCCTTTCTAAATGGAATGGAACCCACTACGCCGTTTATAGGGCTTTTTATTTTGGCATAATCTATATTGGCTGTAATACTCTGATAATTGCTTTTGGCCTGTTCTAAATTGGCCATAGCGGTTTGCAGTTGAACTTTACTAATTATATTTTTTTCCACTAGGGGTTTTAGTTTGTCCACTTCAACCTGGGCTACATTAATTCTGGCCTTGGCAGCTCCGGCATCCTGTGACAGGGCCTGGGTTTCCAACCTGAACAAGGGCTGTCCCTTTTTAACCATTTCTCCTTCATCAACAAATACTTCCTGCACATAACCGGCTACTTTGGCCCTTATCTGGCTATTTACGATTCCTTCTATACTGGCAGGATAACTCACAGAATTATCTACGGAGGTCCTTACCACTTTAATAGTTGGAAAGGGCAGAGCCGCCGGTGGTTGTTGAGCGGTCTTGTCTTCACCACAATTGATGAATAAAACAAGGCATAGCACTGGGGCAATCTGAAAAAATATTTTTTTCATAGGGTCTCGGAATTAAATGTTTTTTGAAGGTTTTCTTTAAGTTGAATGAGATTTTTAATAAAATCGTCTACAAATAAGACGTAATTTTCAATGTATTGTAGACCACGGTTTTTTTCAGCAGTTATATTCGTTTTTTGATAAAGCTGCTTTTTAAAATCATAAACCTTTAAGTGAATATTCTTTTCTTTTTGCCATTGTTCAATCTTTTTGTCCAACTGTACAAAAATATCATTGGAAGCAATTTTGAAATAGCGTTTTCTATTACCGGGTTTTGTAAAATAGACAACTCTTCCTTGGGTTTGTAATAATTGTAGATTGGTAGATACCGAGCTCTTACAGGAATCCAATCCTTCTATGATCTCCTCGAAACTTAGACCATCCTTGTCCGTCAAGATCAACATAGAAAATATTCTAGCCGATAGGGGGGATAGTATCTTGTTTTGTTCAAAATATACCCCCAATTCTTCCGTAAGTTTCTTTATTTGGGTGTTGGGTTCCACAATAATAATGTTTAAACGAAAGGACAAAAGTACGATTGGTTCGGTAAAAACCGAACTAATGGAGGGTTAATATTTTGTTAATGTAAATATGTAGGGGTTTTAGGGATTATTTGGCCATAATACCCTCTAATTCCATTACTGGGATAGGCCCTAGATTGGATTCGCTAATAGCGTATTTTTCGAAGAGGAAGCGTTTCTCGTATAATTTGTCATCCGCGAAAAAAGTAACAAAGAATTCGTTGTTAAAGGCCAGGATATCTTCATGGATTATTTCAATTTTTCGAAAGCCTTTGGCCGGGATGTCACCCAATCCATGTCTCATGGTGGACGTTTTTCGATCTCCTTCATAACCATTGGAAACTACTATGACAGCTTCAATCCTGGAATCCCTATCGTTGATAAGGTAGGCATTCCAATTTTTCTCCAAGAATTCATCATTCCATTCATGTATAATGGCAACATGTACATTTTTCGCAATTGGAATTTCTATATCTTTTTTCAATTGTACAGAAAATATTTCAGAATACTCCCAACTTTAATAGTTGGTGAAATTTGGTTAAAACAATATTTAAAAGGTACCCTATATGATATTGCCATATTTGTTGGAATACAGGGCATAGAATTAAAAAGCACTCTTAAACTGCTCCAAAAAGCGCACATCATTTTCGCTTAATAATCTAATATCTGAAATTTGATGTAGCAATAAGGCAATTCTATCTATACCCATACCAAAAGCAAAGCCGGAGTATTCGTTGGCATCGATGCCGCAATTGGTAAGCACATTGGGGTCTACCATACCGCAGCCCATGATTTCCAGCCATCCGGTTCCCTTTGTCATTTTATAATCGGTTTCGGTTTCCAGTCCCCAATAAACATCTACCTCGGCACTGGGCTCGGTAAATGGAAAGTAGGAAGGCCTAAGCCTAATTTTAGATTTTCCGAACAATTCGGTAGTAAAAAATTGTAAGGTTTGTTTTAAATCGGCAAAGGAAACATCCTTGTCAATGTATAGTCCTTCCACTTGATGAAAGAAGCAATGGGAACGAGCGGATATAGCCTCGTTCCTGTACACCCTGCCCGGAGAAATGGTCCTTATAGGGGGTTTGTTGTTTTCCATATAGCGCACTTGGACCGATGAGGTATGGGTACGCAATAAAATGTCGGGATCGGTCTGTATAAAGAAGGTGTCCTGCATATCCCTTGCAGGATGGTATTCCGGAAGGTTTAGAGCAGTAAAGTTATGCCAATCATCTTCTATTTCCGGTCCTTCGGAAACATTGAACCCAATTCTGGAAAAAATGTCTATTATCTGATTTTTGACTATCGAGATGGGATGGCGCGTTCCAAGGCCCAAAGGTTCCCCCGGTCTTGTTAAATCGCCATAAATTCCTTTTTCTTCTTTCTTATTTTCAAGGGCTTCCTTTAACTCATTGACTTTTTCCGTAGCAACGGTTTTAAGTAAATTGACAGTTTTCCCGAACTCCTTTTTTTGTTCGTTTGGAACGTTTTTGAAATCTGAAAAAAAATGATTGAACAATCCTTTTTTTCCCAAGTATTTTATTCGGAATGCCTCTATGGCCTCAATATCGGTAGAAGAAAAATTTTCTACCTCGGTAATGTGCTTTTTTATGGTATCGATCATGCTGTTCGGCTAATGCCGCAAATTTAAGATATTTACGGCATTACCGACTACATATTTCAGCATAAATTGGCTTAGAAACTATGCGGAAGCTTCGGTCTTTTGTTTAACCGGCTTTTGATTTAAGTAGGTAATGCATTCCTCAAAAGTCTCAAAAATGCGGTCTTTTGGAATTAAATCAGGTATTAGATCTACCCGTTCCATCATGTAACGTGGCTGATCCAGTACATCTACCAATAATACTTCGATGTTGGAATTAAGTAAATCTATAAGCACGTCTTCCAAAGTGTAGAGACCTGATTGATCCATGTACTGCATACGGTCCATACGAATAATAACCGTTGATGCCGTTCTTGGAATTTGGTTTGCCAAGGCTTGAAATTCACTGGTGGAACCAAAGAATAGGGGGCCTTTAATGTGCTTTATAAAGACTTTCTCTTTTAAATGTTTCGGGAAATTGGTTTCATCTGCCCATCCTTTTTCATTTTCCAAGGTTTTTACGTCTGACCTTTCGGCGGTAAGATCCCCCATTTTTTTCATGAACATTAACGAGGCAATTACCAGGCCAACACCCACCGCATAGACCAAATTCCATACGGAAGAAAGAACCAGTACAACAAGCATAATGATAACCTCAGAACTTAATTTAAGTGGGCCTATGCTTATGTCTTTCGGTAAACTTGGTATGGCTTTCAGGCCTTTATAGTCCATAACACCTATACCTACGGTAACCAATATCCCGGCAAGCACAGCTGCAGGTATTTGGGATGCAACCGGACCCAAAGCTAAAAGAATTATTAAAAGCAGTACACCTGCGACCATACCCGATAGTTTGGTTTTACCCCCTGCGTTTATATTTACTACGGTACGGATAGTAGCACCAGCTCCAGGTATTCCTCCAAAAATTGCGGCTATACTGTTGCCTATTCCCTGACCCACAAGTTCTTTATTGGGTTGGTGCTTTGTTTTGGTCATGTTATCCGCTACTACAGATGTCAAAAGCGAATCTATGGCTCCCAATAAGGCCAGGGTCAAAGCTGTAAAGATATAAGGAGTTACGGAGTTGAGTTTAAATGCGGTGAATATTTCAAGATTGGGCACGGGAAAACCACTAGGTATTTCTTCAATAGGACGATAATTGAGTCCAAATCCGTATGCCACTCCCGAAACAACAATTAGGGCTACCAATGCACTTGGTATGGCAGTTGTAATTTTTTTGAAACCATAAATTATAGCGATTGTTGATAGTGCCAAGATAAGTTCCAGCCAATTGATGTTTTGCATGGCCCTGGGAAGGACTTTTATTGTCCCAAAAACCCCTGAAGCATCAGTTTTGGCCAGAGTACTGGCTTCTTTGTTAACATCATCTTGGGTAATTCCTTCCGCGCGTTTGATTGTTTCCTCAAAATCTTCCAAAACTAGAATACCTTCGCCTGCCTCTTCTTTAAGAATATTTTCTAAGATGATTTCCTCGGCTAGTGGTTTGTATTGTGATACATACTCATCATCTTCTTTTGGGTAATACCCTACGGCCGGTAAAATTTGAGTAACCAATATAATTACCCCAATTGCGGTCATAAAACCGGAAACTACTGGGTAAGGGATGTAACGAATGTACTTGCCAATACCTAAAAGGCCAAGACCTATTTGCATAAGACCGGCCAATAAAAATACAATAAGAATGGCTGGAAGCGCCTTTTCAATGCTTCCGTCATTAAGCGCCACGATACCGGCAATAACCACCATACTTACTGCGGTCATTGGAGCGGTGGGGCCAGATATTTGAGTGTTGGTGCCTCCAAAAAGAGCAGCAAAAAAACTGATAAATATAGCTCCATACAGTCCGGCACTTGGTCCAAGCCCGGAACTTACACCAAAGGCCAAGGCCAAAGGAAGGGCAACAATACCTGCTGTTATTCCACCAAAAAGGTCTCCTCTAAAATTTGAAAAAAGATTTTTCATAAAATTGAATTTAATGCCAGTTAGTTTAAGCAAAAATCACTTAAGATTGAAACCAACTTTTGGTTTCATTGGGAAGAAGGCCAATTTGGTAACATTGGCCTTCTATTTCCTTTCATTAGGTGTATTAATCGTAGAAAACAACTTCACCATTGGAAACATCGTACATGGCGCCAACAACTTTTATTTCTCCATTATCTTCCATTTCTGTTAGAACAGGGCTCTTCTTCCGTATATTTCCAATTGTTAAAAGCACGTTCTTTGCAGCAACATTATCTACAAACTCAAGGTTTTTAGAATTTCTTAAATTCTCGTCAGTTGGTTCCGTAACTGCGTCTACTGCTGGTTCTATCTTATTGATCAAGGCGGTAAGATTACCCAATCTTGCATGATCACAGGCCCCTTTTATGGCACCACAGCTTGTGTGGCCCAGAACAACAATCAGTTTGGTTCCTGCAAGTTTGCATGCAAACTCCATACTACCTAAAATATCTTCATTTACAAAGTTACCGGCTATGCGAATACTAAAGATATCACCGAGGCCTTGGTCAAAGACCAATTCGGCAGAAACCCTGGAGTCGATACAACTTAAAATGGTTGCAAATGGAAACTGGCCTTCACTCGTATCGTTAACTTGTTCAAGAAGGTTTCTATTGGCCTTCAAGTTGTTTTGAAATCTTTGGTTTCCTTCTTTCAAATATTGCAACGCCTTATTCGGGGTCATTGTTGCTTGTGTTTCTTTAGTATGTGCTTTCATATTTAAATATTTTAATTATGCTATTTTTAGTGTTGTGTTAAAGTTGTATTGAGTGTGTTTTTCTCCGGTTACCAAAATATTAATATCCGATTTCCTTACCATATTATATGTATTCAATAATCTGGAAAGAGCCTCTTTTTCCTTATTTCCTCCATCCAAAAACAAGAGATCAATATTACTTATGGATAGATAAACGGGAAGATTGTTCACCGTATTTTCATTATTATCAAAAACATAATTGATGGTCTTGCGCCCTAAGGAACCCACGGTTTGTGGTACAACATTTGAAGATTCAAGAATATTGAACGACTTCAAAACGCTATTTGTATTTAAAAAGAGCTCCTCTGTAAAGGAAGCGTTAAATACCGCTTCGGAACAATTAAGGGATCCTATTCGTATCTTCATACCTGGTTCAAGACCTTTATCATGTGAAACAATCAATACAGTGCCCTTAAAAACACTTAGAACAAAGTTGATTATTCTATTTTCAGCCGTATTAAAATGTTTGCTCTTAAGTCTTCCCAAGACTATAATGTCTGGGTTATTTTCGCGTAGATACCTATCAATCTCATTTCTAATATTCCCAAAGGTACTGGAATAATTAACAGCTACCCCGTAATTATCAATTATAGGCGATAATATATCTTTCATTCTTTTATCCGTAAGAATATATTCACGGTTTAGTGTGCGCATAGCCGACAATTGGTTTTCCTTACCAATAACTGCCGTGGGCTTCGTTACATTTAAGACTTCAATTTCCCCATTGATCATTTGAGCCAAACTAACGGCACTTTTTAATAGACTGGAAATGTCTCCTTGTAAATCCGTGAACAAAGCTATCTTGTGTTTATTTGTCTTCATGGCCATTAGCTTAAACTTAATTTAGATTTTGGTCTTGTTCTAAAGAATTCTGTAAAACTTGGTGGATTTTCAACTACACCACGCTTTGAGATTAATTGAATATCTATATTACGTTCCTTTGCCTTAACCGAAAAATCGTCTAGAATTTCAATTATATCCAGATCAAGATATCTTGTCTTGAGCAAATTTAACTCCAAATAGGTATCCCTTGGCAGGCTATCCAATTCTTTAAGAATGGCACCTTTATTAAAAAAGGTCACTTCTTCTGCAAGGGTCATTTTTATCCTGTGTTTACCATTGCTTATATCTTCCATATGAAGGAAATGGGAATTTTGATAGCTTTTCAATAGGATTACCACAATGCCAACAGCAAGGCCGAGGCTGATACCAACAAGTAAATCTGTAAATATGATACCAAATACGGTCACCGAAAAGGGAACGAACTGTTTCCATCCCAATTTGTACATTTTAACAAAAAGAGCCGGTTTTGCCAACTTATAGCCTACGATAAAAAGTATGGCCGCTAAAACCGAAAGGGGTATCATGTTCAATAATTTTGGAATAAGAATAACGGAAATAAGCAATAGAAAACCGTGAAAAATGGTCGATAATTTTGATTTCCCACCAGATTGAATGTTGGCAGAACTTCTAACGATTACTTGGGTTATGGGTAGTCCTCCAATTAACCCCGATATAATATTGCCAGTACCTTGTGCAAGCAGCTCACGGTTGGTGGGTGTTACGTTTTTTTCAGGATCCAACTTATCGGTGGCCTCCACGCATAAAAGGGTCTCGAGACTGGCAACCAAAGCAATGGTAAAGGCGGTAATCCATACATCCGGGTTCGTGATTGCGGCAAAATTAGGGAAACTGAACTGTCCTAAGAATGATGCGGCATCTTCAGGAATGGGTACACTTACCAAGTGATCGGAAGAAATGGCCAAAAATGAACTGTTCTGTGTTAAAACAAAGAATATGATACCTACCGCGACGGCAACCAATGGCCCTTGGATAAGCTGAAAAATCTTTCCTTTTTTGGAAAGTATCTTATCCCATAACAGTAATATGGATAAGCCAGCTATAGCCACCAGCGTTGCACCCGGGCTAATATTGTTTACAGTATTTATGATTTCCGAAAAGGTGTTCTCCCCGTCCACTTGAAAAAAGGCCCAATCGCCTTCGGGATCTGGGTCATAACCGAAAAAATGTGGAATTTGTTTAAGTATAATAATGATACCTATACCGGTCAGCATGCCTTTTATTACCGATGAAGGAAAATAGTACCCAATAACACCCGCTTTTAAAATACCGAATATCAACTGAATGATTCCACCAAGTACAACGGCAACCAAGAAGTTTTCAAAACCTCCCAATGCACCGATTGCGGTTAAAACAATAGCGGCCAGACCGGCTGCTGGTCCACTAACACCAATTTTAGAGCCACTAAGTGCCCCTACAACAATACCGCCGATTATACCGGCAATTAAACCTGAAAACAGGGGCGCGCCACTGGCTAAGGCTATACCCAAACATAGGGGTAGCGCAACAAAAAATACCACGACACTTGCGGGAAGGTCGCTCTTAAGATTTTTGAACATATAAAATAATAATTTAGTCCTTAATGGGAATCAAGGACAAGTTTTTAATTAATCGAAATAGGTTAACTTTTAAGATTAACTTATATGTTCAGGTGGTGGTAGAAGAATTTTTTGGGTGATGTTGACATGGCCCATTGGGTGGTATACACCCATTATAGATTTTTGGGACAGGGCTATTAAAGAGAAATTTGATGAACTATCGTTTACGAACTTTTCCTGCAAGGGAGATTTCTTACCGGTTTCTTGCTGTTCTTCCTCGTTAAGGTTGGTTACAATAACGGGATTGTCGATGTCCATTAAAGTAATCGCGCTCGGAGCCACTATGGCAAATAGCCATAGAGAAAGCAAAAGTATACGAGCGAAGACTTTCATAGAATCACAAATTAGAGCAAATATAACACCATCGGATTTATTAGACGTTAAAGAAATATTAAAAATCCTTAAGGACTTTTATATCCTCCGATGGAATCCAACCCGTGGTGCCATCGGCAATTTCAATTTTTTTCCAGTCATTCAATTGTTCAAGTACATTGACCTTGGTACCGGCATGCAAAGTAAAAATAGCCTGACTCCTGTTGTTGGGCTCGGATTTAATACCAACTTCTTCCGTAAAAACTATGGCAGGTTGTTCCGATTCAAATTTGGAAAATTGTATATAGGCCAAAACAACCGCCAATACTGTTAAGAGCAGAAAAATAAGGCTGCTTATAAAGGCTATTCGTTTTTGGGTAGAAAATTTAAAATAATAAAAGGCGATATAACAGCAGACAAATAGCATCATAAAACCAATTGCAACATAGGCCCATTGGTCAAATGAAAGGTAGGTAGTCAGTCTGTTATACAATTTGGAAATAGCGGTCTGGGGCAGGGGTTCAATGGCATCCAAAGTCATATTTTGAGCATACGCCAGATTGTTCCTAATGTCCTGATCATTTGGTTTTAATAATAATGCCTTCTCGTAGTAATAGATACTAGGGGCAATTTTGTTAAGCTTATAATAGGTGTTGCCCAGATTGAAATAGAGTTCGGCCGAATGCTCACCATTCTCCAATATCTTTAAATAATTGTCCGCAGCTTTTGAATACTCTCCTTGGTTGTAAAAAGCCGTTGCTTCATCAAATAATTGTTCATTTTGGGAGAATCCCAAGGTACTTACCAAAAAGGCTAAAATAGTTAATACACGTACCATTGTTTAAATTTGTTTATCCAGTTGTGAAATAACCTCACTCGCTTTATTGTAATCCTGTTGCATCTGAACGTCAGAGAAAGGACTATATCTGGCCATTTCACAATTTTTCAGTAAGCCCATAAAGCCCTCCCGTGTGGCTTCGTCTACATTTTTTTCACTTAGTAAAGAGGCTATTTTATCCTTACTGAATTCTGATGTCTCAATTTTAAGTTTGGCCTTCAAATAATTGTGCAATGCCTTTTCCAAGGCCACATAAAATGACTCCTTGGACCCTAAGGCTTTTTTGGCTGCAGATAGGTATTTCTTCGCCAATTTATTGGCACGTTTAATTTTGTTTCCTTCCACGTCACTGGCAATGGCCTCTCTTTTTTTACCAAATAGGATAGCCAGAGGAATTAATAGAACCGGTAGTAGCCACCATAGAAAAAAGCTTGTAGAACCAAAAAAGTATTGATTATTGATGGTAGTTAGATTTGGTTTTATTTTATTGAATACAAATTGATCTCCCGTAGCCACCACTCTTTGTTTATTATTGGAAATAGAACCAGTGTTATCTGCCGCTCCGCTTGTGGGGCCTTCCAGCACATTGATCATAATTTCCCCTGAACTCAAGGTTTGATATTTTTCAGTCTTAGGGTTAAAAAAGCTAAAGGCTATGCTGGGAATGGGATACTTACCCTTGAACGTGGGCACTACCGTGTAACTATTGCTTACATTTCCTTCCATGCCGGACAGGGTAGTACGAACACTTTCGTTGAACTCTGGATCATATACTTCCAAGGAACTCGGGATATTTAAACTTGGAATTTCGAAGAGTTTTAAATTTCCCTTACCATTTATGGCTACTTTGGCCTGCAGGGATTCTGATGCATTTAGTTGGTTCTTACTGGTGGTCACCGAAAACTGGAATTCTCCTACAGCACCACTAAAATCTGCCGGTTTACCTTCTGTAGGCAAAGGTTTTACATTAATTTTCCTATTGCCAGCGGATACGGTCTTGTTGGTTTGGGCAAATATTCTTCCCCCAAAGAAATCCCGTTTGTTGGTAGGAACCTGGAGACTTACATCCAGTGAAAGTGGCTCAATTTCCAATTCTCCCGTTCTCTGTGGATATAAAACTACCCTTTTTAAAATTACGGATCTATAAGACTTGCCATCAAAGGTAGTATTCTGTACATCGTATTTGGTGACTGGAATATCCTGGCTCCAGAAATTGTTATATTTAGGATTGTCCAGTGCCCTAAAATTGGTGACGTCTATAGAAGGACTTGCGTAAAGTTTATAAACTACTGTAACAGCTTCATTTAAATATGGGCTGGTTTTGGATATTTCAGCTACCAGATGCAAGCTTTCATCCGCAACATCATCTACCGTTTTTTCCCCGTCCGGTCTTTCGACCGCAGCGGTAACTTCCACTTCTTTGGGAAGTGATTTATAGGTTTCACCCTTTATGACAATCGTGGCCTGTTTAATGGTAAATTTGCCCCTTGCCGTAGGCGCAAGCGTATAGGTGTAGGTTTTGGAAAAGCTCCTAACCCCGTTCACCCATGAGGAGCTAATGGATTGGGAAGGTCCCATAAGCACCCTGAAACCTTCAAAATCCGGCGGCACAAAATTATCTCCATCCCTGTTCATGGTAAAGTCTACCCTTAGACGTTCGTTAATGCCCAACACATCCTTGCTGAGATTCATTTCGAAGGTAACGGTTTCATCATTCTGGGCATACGAGAGTATACCTAGGAACAACAATGAAAGTAACGATATGTATCTTTTAATATTCACGTGTCTTACCAGTCTTTTTCATTTTGGATTTTTGCACCTTTTACTTTTTGTGCATCAATTTTTTCCTGTACTTTTTTCTCCTCGTTCTGCATGGCCTCCAATAAGTTTTTCACTTGCTGAGGAGATAATTGGTTAGGTCTTGGTTGTTGCTTCTGCTCTTCTGCCTTATAGGGCTCGTTGTTTTTCTCTTCATCATCTCCTTCACCTTCTTTATTGTCTTCTTTCTCTTGCTCCCCTTTATCCCCCTCTTCCTTTTTGTCGCCCTGGTTTTCCTCTTTTTGGTCGCCTTTATTGTCCTCGTTCTGGTCTCCTTCCTTTTTATCCTGGTTCTGGTCCTTTTGATCTTTTTGGTCTTCCTGGTTTTGTTCGTCCTTATTCTGATCGTTTTTTTGTTCTTCTTCCTGTTGCTTTTTTAGCATTTCCTTGGCTAATGCCAAATTGTAACGGGTCTCTTCATCCGTAGGGTCGTTCCTTAAAGCTTCTTTAAAGGCATCTACCGCTTTTTGGTATTCTTTGTTTTTCATAAAGACATTGCCCATGTTATGGTATGCCATGTGCTTGTCCTTTTTGCTGGTGGCATTTTCTCCCGCCTGCTTAAATCTGCCGAAGGCTTCGCTATAGGTTTCATTTTCGTAGTAGGCGTTCCCCAAATTATAGGGAGCTATACTGTTTTCCGCACTCTTGGAGATGGCCCGCCTATAATTGGCTTCGGCATTTACAAAATTGCTTTCGGACAGGTCTTTATTACCCTCCCAAGTATAATTGTTGGCAATTTTAAGTGATTTTTCCTTGTCCTTATCCACTTCCTGAGCTTGGACAAGGCCTCCGACCAAAATAATGATAAAGGCTATCTTTTTCATAATCCTACTGCGTTTCTCGCTCGTTAAACAGATTTAATTTTTTAAGCCACTTCGTTTTTCTATCCAGTACAAAAATGTCTAAAAATAAGAATAATAGGCCCGCGGCCAAAAACCACTGGAACTGATCTTTGAATTCGGCAAATTGTTTGGCCTCAAACTCTTTCTTGTCCATTTGGTTCAATTGCTCCTTAATAAAGGCAACTGCCTCTTCCGTGTTTTCGCCGTTTATGTATTCCCCATTGCCCTCATCGGCAATTTCTTGAAGCACGTCTTCATTTAATTTTGTAATGACCACTTCGCCTTGGTTGTCTTTTTTTAGGCTTTCAACAATACCGTTTCTTTTAAGGGGTATGGGTGCTCCTTTTGTTTTTCCTACCCCAATGGTGAATACCCTTATGCCTTCATTGGTGGCATCCTCAACGGCATTGGATACATTTCCTTCAGAATGGTCTTCCCCGTCCGAGATAATGAAAAGCACACGGTTGGTTTGTTCCTCATCGTCATAATAAGTCGATGCCAATTCAATGGCCTGGTCAATAGCCGTTCCTTGGGAGGAAAGCATATCGGTGTTCATGTTTTGCAAGAACATTTTGGCGGCCCCGTAATCGGTCGTTATAGGTAGTTGTGGAAATGCCTGCCCGGCATATGCAATAATTCCAATTCTATCACTCGCCAGTTGATTGATAATTTCGGAAACCAAACGTTTGGCCTTTTCCAGCCTGTTAGGGGCTATATCCTCGGCCAACATACTTTTGGAAACATCTACCGCAAATACAATATCGACCCCTTCCCTTTTAACCGTTTCCAATTTGGTGCCTATCTTTGGGTTGACCAATGCCATGGTCAAAGAGGCTATCCCCAATAGAATAAAAATTAATTTTAAGGTGGATTTGAAGTTGGACCTGTCAGGAGTCAATCGCTTTAAAAGACTTAGGTCTGCAAACTTTTTTTGTGTTCTTTTTTTCCAGATTTGAAGGAACACAAATAGAACCACCATCACCGGAATGATGGATAATAGGTATAAATATGATTTTTCGTCTAACTGAATCATTTTGTATTCTTCCTTTTTAAATCAATTCCCTCTAAAACTAGTTCTTTGATATTAAATAAAACTCCTGAACAAAGTGTTCCTTGCCAGCCATTCCAACAAGAGCAAAACCCCTGCCAAATAGACCCAAGGTCTAAATCTTTCTTCGTATTTGTAGTATTTAAACTCCTCTACCTCTGTTTTTTCCAACTTATTTATCTCCTCGTAAATGGCCTCCAGTTTTTTATTGTCGGTGGCTCTAAAATACTGCCCGCCAGTGGTTTCCGCTATCGATTTCAATAGGCTTTCGTCTATTTCTACCTCCCGCATCCCATATCTGAAGGATCCGTCGGCATTATAGGCTATGGGGGTCATGGCGTTTCCGTTGGTGCCAATACCTATGGTGTAGGTTTTAATACCGAACTCTACCGCCAGATCTGCGGCAGTTTGAGGCTCTATAAATCCCGAATTGTTTACTCCGTCTGTAAGAAGTATAATTACTTTGCTCAGAGCCTTACTTTCCTTAAGTCTGTTGACAGAGGTTGCAAGCCCCATCCCAATAGCGGTACCATCATTTAATTGTCCATAGGTTATTTCGTCCAAGGCCCTTAAAACTATATTTTTATCACTTGTAATAGGTGTTTTGGTATAGCTTTCCCCGGCATAGGCCACTAAGCCTATCCTATCGTTTGGTCTTTCGTTAATAAAATCGGCCGCTACTTTTTTAAGTGCTGCCAATCTATACGGCTTTAGATCTTTTGCCAACATACTGGAGGAAACATCGATAGCCATAACAATATCGATTCCTTTTGTGGTTTTGGTCCTTGTGGAGATATCCTCGGTCTGTGGTCTCGCCATTGCAACTATGATAGCGGCCAATGCCAATAAGCGCATAACAAACAGCGCCGGTTTTAATTTGGGCAATATACTACCTTTGGGGAAGCCCTTGATGCTCGATATTTTTAAAGAAGCGGTTTGTTCCCTTCTTTTAAAGAAATACCAAAGCATTGCCACTGGAAGTAGTAGTAACAACCAGAAAAATTGTGGGTTCGCAAAGGAAATATTCTCAAACATTTATAAGCTCGTTTTTACTTCTACTGAATTCAATATTCGGTCTACTATCTGGTCTGCATAGTGGTCATCTGCCAACCATGTCATGATTACATTTTGCTGAAAACCTTTACCGCCAAAAAATAGGACCACATAGTTACCAGAGATCAATTCTTTGGATTCGGGCACTACAAATTTTGCACTTCCGTAAAGTTTAACACCTTTAACCCCTGTAAGGGTAGAAAAAGCTTCTTGCTTGGTCGTGATGTTCCTGGCACCTTGATTTTCAAAATTTTTCAAAATCTGTTCGGAGGCCTTTTCAAAATCCGGTTCTTCCGGTTGTGCCAACGTAATAGATGTGGCGCCAATGGTGAAAAGTCCAATAGAGCTCGTATAGGCAAATGCCTGCATTTCTTTGATGGAGGCTTGGGCTTCTGGCGGGAGTTTTACCGCTTGTCGCAACAAAACTTTTGGGGTCTGTAGACTTATCGGAGGGAAACCGTAATCGCTTTGCACCCATTCCCCATCCAATAATTCTTTGGTCGGGTGGCCCAAAACGGTATCCTTTACTTGTCCAAATCCGTAGTAACCTATTGCTGCTACGGTGGAAATTAATAGTACAAGTACCGCAGTGACAGCAACAATTACTATTTTTTTCTTCTGTTTCTTGCGTTCCAGCTCCTCCAAATACTCTTCCCGTTGCAATAACTCCTCTTCAGTAGGCTCTGGAATGGCTTCTTTGGTCTTGATCACAATCTGCTCTACAGATTTTCTATCCTCTTCGGCTGCTGACGACTCCGGCTTGGATTTTGCAAATTTCACCAAATCGGAGGTCTGTAAAACCTTTTTGAACTGTTGTATGGTCTCATGGTCCAGTTTCAATTGACCAGCATCCTTCATCATTTCCAATTTATCTATCAATTGGTCCGTAGTACTTTCCAAAGCGGTAACATGAACGTCTTCTTCCAAGTAGGATCTCACAATGTCCGTTAACTCGGAATAATAGGATTTATAATCGTCCTGGATTAAATATTTTGATTTTTCCAATTGTTTTAAACCAAGGATAGCACGGTCAAAAGGAGGTAATAGGGCAACTTTTTCCTCTTCGCTCAATGGTTTTTTTCTGAATACGAACCAATATAATGCTGCCCCGACCAAAATTAAAATACCCAGTACCCAAAGGAGGATTCTCCAAAGGGCCCCGTTCGATTTTTCTACATTTATTATGGGTTTTATGTCGTACATCTTTTGCGCCAAGGTATCGACGGGTACCGTAGCAACATCAATTTTTATGGAATCCGTAAAAAACGGTTTTCCGTTTACCATAATCTGTTGTCTTGGAAGGGTGTAGGAACCGGAATCAAATTGGGTAAGGGCATAGATTTTTTGCAGGGTCATCCTATCCAATTTTTTAACCGTATCCGTCTTTAGGGCCTCCACGGTTTCCAAAGGGGAAAAGGTTTGCCCTTCGGGGAAGATTACCTGGGCTGTGGAATCTGTTTCTACGGTGACCTTAAAATTGATCTGTTCGCCAATCTTTATATAGGTAGTATCCACCCCAGACACAATGGTGGGGTTATTTTGGGAAAAACCTTGTGCCGAAGCAAATAGTAGACACCATGTAATATATCGTAGAAAATACGAATAACTATTTATAATGCTCAAATTTAAGTTCCTCATTTAAATCAACCTCTTCTCTTAAAATAGCCCAATAATTTCTTTACATAACTTTCATCCACCCTACAACTCAACACCCCACAACCAGATTTGGTAAAAGTCTCTTGAAAATAGGCAACGCGCTCACTATAGTGTTTACCATAGGCCATCCTTACTTTTTTGGACTGGGTATTCACCAATTGAATGGTGCCCGTTTCGGCATCCTGCATTTGTACCATGCCTAAATTTGGGATGGTCTCTTCCCTTTCGTCAAACACCCTAATACCTGTAAGATCGTGCTTTTTACCTGTAATACGCAAGGTTTGAAGGTAGTCATCGGTAATAAAATCCGAGAGTACAAATACAATAGCCTTCTTCTTCATTACATTGGTCAGGAATTTTAAGGCAGCTCCCAAATCGGTCTCACTGCTCTTGGGAGAAAATTCCAGCAATTCCCGTATTATTCTAAGGGCGTGACTTTTTCCTTTTTTTGGTGGAATGTAAAGTTCCACTTCATTGGTAAACAAAAGAAGTCCAACTTTATCATTGTTCTGAAGTGCTGAAAATGCCAGCGTAGCAGAAATTTCTGTAATAATTTCCTTTTTAAACTGATTGCTTGTGCCAAAAAGTTCTGAGCCGCTTACATCTACCATAAGCATCATGGTAAGTTCTCTTTCCTCCTCAAATACCTTAACATAGGGTTCGTTATAGCGTGCGGTTACGTTCCAATCTATGGATCTAACATCGTCGCCGAATTGATATTGGCGCACCTCACTAAAAGTCATACCCCTGCCTTTAAAAGTCGAGTGGTATTCCCCGCCAAAAATATGGTCGGATAGGCGCCTCGTCTTTATTTCGATCTTGCGAACTTTTTTTAATAATTCCTTGGTATCCATTTTCAGTTTGCAGTTTGCAGTAAAAAGTATTCAGGTACAGTTTTAAGGATTAAAGGCCAAAAGCTGTAGACGGATAACTGTAGACTGATTAAGGTACTTCAATTTCGTTTACGATCTTGTTTATTATTTCTTCCGAAGTAATGTTTTCTGCCTCTGCCTCGTAGGTTATGCCTATCCTGTGGCGCAAAACGTCATGGATCACTGCCCTTACATCTTCAGGAACAACATAGCCCCGTCTTTTAATAAAGGCATAGCATTTAGCAGCTACCGCTAAATTTATACTACCCCTAGGCGAAGCTCCGAAACTAATCAAAGGCTTTAGGCTTTCTAAATTATATTTTTCTGGGTAACGGGTGGCAAATACAATATCGAGAATATATTTCTCAATTTTTTCGTCCATATATACATCCCTTACCGCCTTTTGGGCACTAAGAATCTGCTTAACACTAACCACGGGTTTTACCTCTTCATAGGCGCCTTTAAGGTTTTGCCTAATAATTAATTGCTCCTCGTTGAGTTTTGGATAATCTATAACGGTCTTTAACATAAAACGATCTACCTGGGCTTCCGGTAAGGGATAAGTTCCTTCTTGTTCCACAGGGTTCTGGGTAGCCATAACCAGAAAAGGCTTGTCCAGTATAAAAGTTTCGTCACCTATGGTAACCTGTTTTTCCTGCATGGCTTCCAAAAGGGCGGATTGCACTTTCGCAGGGGCACGGTTAATTTCATCTGCCAGAACAAAATTGGCGAAGATGGGACCTTTCTTTATGGAAAAATCGTTTAGCTTCATATTGTAGATCATAGTACCAACAACATCTGCCGGTAGAAGATCGGGAGTGAACTGAATTCTACTAAAGCTTCCTTGTACCGCTTTCGCCAAGGTATTTATCGCTAAGGTTTTGGCCAAACCGGGGACACCTTCCAGTAGAATATGGCCCTGTCCTAAAAGTCCAATCAGCAATCGTTCAACCATATGTTTTTGTCCTACGATTACTTTGTTCATTTCTAAAATAAGTAGGTCTATAAAAGCACTCTCCTGGGCAATTTTCTCGTTCACGGCACTGATATCTACCGAAGTATTTTCTTCCATATAATCCTTTGTTTTGTTTTGTTTACATTGGTTTACTCCAAAAGTGGATGCAAATTGAAAATTTATTTAGTTATTGGCTGTTAATGTATGGTTAAAAGTTAAGCAATGGGTCCAGTTTTATGAACTATTTAAGGGAATTATTCATAATTTCACAAACATATGAAAAATAAAACATCTTATTTCAAAATCGTTACAAGGACAATTACTTGGGACAAATGGGGTAAGACATTTTATATTGGGAAGTATCTATGTTAATTCGTCATTGCTGGGCACAGGGAAATACTACTTATAATTGGGCTGATATTTATGGATTACTAGGCAATGATTCGATTTTTAAAAATGCCTTTTCCACGGCTTATATAACAAAATGTAAATTCAGCTTTTAATTGACAATCATACTAATTTGATGACTCATTTTATGAAGGCTGTCAATATAGACCAACTGCAGACAGATTGATTTTGTCCCTGGATGCATGTATAAGAAAAAGAACCGTTGGTTGCGTACCAACGGCATAGTTAGAAATAAAATAAAGAACTAATTTTTATGAGTATTACCATTAATGATAAACCAACAGCATTTATAACCGGGGCTACTAGCGGAATTGGGCTTGCAACCGCAAAACTATTTGCCTCAAATAAGATTAATTTAGTTATTTGTGGCAGGCGGAAAAATCGCTTGAACGAACTTAAAAAGGAACTGTCCAGACATACCAAGGTTTTCATTCTGGAATTTGATGTACAGGATAAAAAAGCAGTTTTTGAAGCCATTGCTTCCCTCCCGGTGGAGTTTTCCAATATTGATATTCTAATCAATAATGCCGGCAATGCCCATGGTCTGGATTCTATAGAGGAAGGGAATATTGATGATTGGGAGGCTATGTTGGACATTAACGTCAAAGGGCTTTTATATGTTTCCAAGGCAATAGTGCCAATAATGATTAAAAACAAATCTGGACATATTATAAACATTGGTTCTATTGCGGGGAAAGAAGTGTATCCTATGGGGAATGTGTACTGCGCTAGTAAATACGCTGTGGATGCCATAAACCAAGGGATGAGAATAGATTTGAATAAATATGGCATTCGCGTTGGGGCCATTAATCCGGGATTGGTGGAAACTGAATTCAGCAAGGTACGGTTTAAGGGGGATGATGGCAGGGCCGAGGCTACCTACAAGGGGTATATGCCGTTGCAACCTGAAGATATTGCGGATGTCATCCATTTTATGGTTACTAGACCCCCCCATGTTAATATTGCAGATTTATTAATTTTGCCTACGGCACAAGCGAGTGCCACCATTGTCAATAAGAAATTATGATCAATAAACGCCTGCTCGTAAAAAACCTACTGGCCCATAATGATGAGAATAGCTTTTATGATAAAAAGCGCTTTATAGATATTGGACAGAGGGAAGGGAAGGCTAAATTTTTAAAACATGTCTGTGCACTTGCCAATAGCAATCCTCAAAACAATTCTTTTATCGTTATTGGGGTCGAGGATGAGGACAATGAAATTGTAGGGGTCGATTTTTTTGATGACAGCAAGATTCAAAATTTGGTTAACGCCTATTTGGACAATCCCCCTAGGATTACCTATGAAAACATTCCATTTCCACATTTGCCCATGGGCAAGGTAGTTGGTCTGGTAACTATAAAATCCAATGGGAAGGTTTGTTCCTTGAGAAAGAACATCTGGAAGTATTACGGGGGATCGGTATTTTTTAGGGACGGCAGCATAAGTATGCCCAAAGCTTATGGCATTGAGTTGAAGGATGTTAATGCAGATGTAGTGGCCACCATAGAAAATCATGCCAAAAACAACATTGAACTTACCTTGGATGGCGTAATCGATTTTTTAAACGAAAGGCATAAGGATCTTACCAGTAATTATAAGGTTTTTAAGGAACAATTTGTGGTTTGTTGGGCGGGGCATCAAAAAAAAGTAAAAAATGAAACCTATTATTCGCGGGTCGACATAGAATTGATAAATGAACAAGTGAAATTGTTTTTTTCTGAATTCGATGAAATTACGATAGCTTATGATGAAAATTCCTTCACTACCATAGAATATGTGCAGTTGGGCTTAAGTAGCCAACAGAAATATTATCCCTTGGAAAAAGTAGTCATTACCTTCATGGACAATGGCACCTATAACATTCAAAGCGATTTAATATTTGAACCTCCCTTATATGACAAGAAAACACTTCACCATATATACAATGCCAATGTGGCCATGATTAAAAAAATTGAAAAGGAAATTCCTTTGACCCCAAACGAGGAAAGGGATTTAAGTCTGTTGTCCGATACTTTTTTAATTTGTTATGTAAATGGCTTTGAAGAAGCCAAGGATATTATGGAAAACGTAAAGCCCATCATGAAAAAATATAATCTTCCCGTGTATCAATCCATAAAAGAATCGCTGCGCATCATTAGAAAGATGAAATATAATTAGGGGACGAGGACCATTACATTTAAACCTGATTTATTTGTTCTTGAGTGGGCAAGGATTCTATGGCTCCATAGTTCAGGGTGGTAATGGCACCGGCCTTGTTGGCATCCTGAACCATTTTTTCCAACAATCCAGAATCGTCTAGGAGGGCGTCTAGGTTGGTTATATTGGAAATTTGTTTCAATAAACATCCAATAAATGCATCTCCAGCTCCCGTTGTATCAATAGGTTTTACCTTAATGCTAGGGATTATTTTTTGTATGGAAGGGGTGCTTAAATAGGTGCCCTCCCCACCTAGGGTAACTGTAATTATTTTTGTGCCCAACTGGTGTAAAAAAGTACAGGCCTCTTTTAAATTTTCTTTTTTTGAAAGCAATTGGGCCTCTTCCAAACTAAATTTGCACATATGTGATTTTCCTACAAAAGGGAGGCATTTTTGGATAAAAACTTCCTCAGTTCCTTTCCATAGGTCTGCCCTAAAATTAGGGTCGAAACAGATAAAACTATTGTGGGATATGGCTTCCTGGAAATAGAGGGAATAAGCCTCTTCCAAACTACCGCCAAGGAAAGAGGTTGCGGCTCCAAAATGTACAATCTGGTTTCTAAATAGATTTTTCAATCTTATGTCGTGCGTTAATTCTTTGTCCGCCCCACGGCTAAAAACAAAATCGCGCTCCCCATCCTCTGCTATGGAAACAAATGCCAAGGTAGTGAAAGTGTCGGACCTCTGTGCCAAGGATACGTCCACTTGCCCTTCCGTTAAGGTATTGATTAGAAAAGTGCCAAAGGGGTCCTTGCCTACGCAGCCAATAAAAAAACTTTTACCCCCCAGTTTGGCTATTGCCGAGGCTACATTAGCCGGGGCACCCCCTGCTTTTTTAGTAAAATTATGGGCTTTTGATAGATCGCTCCCTTGTTTTTCAGCTACAAAATCTATTAATAATTCCCCTATACAGAAAACGTTTTTCATGTCTTGTTTTTAAATGATTGATCTAAAATAGATAGAAATACGGAGTTATACTAAAAACTCCCCCAAATGCATGCAGTTGGGGGAGTTACTTTTAGAAAGAAAATTATAATTTTAATAATAATGCTTTATCCGCATTTGGACGAACCACAATCCTTACAGGTAAGGCAACCTTCTTGGTAAATAAGATTCTTGGAATTACAGGAATCACATTTTTGTCCCTTGGCCTCCGTCCCATCGGCAACGTATCTTTTTAATGATCTTGCTACCCCATTTTTCCAAGTGTTGATAGATTCACTGTCCAGTTGTAGACTATTGATAAGGTCTACCACTTTTTCTATGGGCATGCCATGGCGAAGGGTGCTCGAAATCAACTTAGCATAGTTCCAATATTCCGGATTAAATTTATGGGATAGTCCTTCAATGGTTGTTTTATAACCTCTTTTGTTCTTGTACTGGAAATCATATCGGGAGGAACCGTCCTCGTTCCTACTTTTTATAATTACTCCATTGTTCACCCATCTAGGAATTAATATACCGTCTTCGTCATCGGCCATACCGGTGAAAATTTCATAGGGCTGGTCGTTAATAAGGCCAATAAAAGCGATCCATTTTTCTTTGTTATTTTGAAGTCGAACAACATCTGCCTCCAAAATTTGGGGACGTTTGGTGGGGAAATGGGTGAGGGATTCCTCATTTTCCGATTTTTTTTGGTCATTGGAGATTAATACACCAGATCTGGAACCATCCCGGTAAACAGTGACACCCTTGCAGCCTGCTTTCCAAGCTTCCAAATAGAGTTTGCCGACCAATTCTTCGGACACATCGTTAGGAAGGTTTATAGTGACACTTATGGAATGGTCTACCCATTTTTGCACCGCACCCTGTAAACGGACTTTGCTTAACCAATCCACATCATTGGAAGTAGCCTTGTAATACGGGGAACTTTCTACAATCTTCTGTAACTCCTCCTCGGAATATTTTTTTTCGGTATCAATTCCTTGGACGGACATCCATTGTTTAAATTTATGATGGAAAACCAAATATTCTTCCCAAGAATCCCCAACTTCATCCACAAAATCAATACGAACATTTTTGTCATTGGGGTTAACTTTTCTACGGCGCTTGTATACAGGTAGGAAAACCGGTTCTACACCAGATGTGGTTTGGGTCATTAAACTTGTAGTACCTGTTGGTGCAATGGTTAATAGCGCAATATTTCTTCGGCCGTATTCCAACATTTCGTAATACAGTTTTTCATCGGCTTCCTTTAGTCTAAGGATAAAAGGGTTGTTTTTTTCCCTTTCCGCATCAAAAATTTCAAAGGCTCCTCTATCCTTTGCGGTATGTACAGAGGCTCTATAGGCTTCCAAGGCAATAGTTTTGTGTACTTCAATTGAAAATTTGTTGGCCTCTTCACTACCATATCGCAGGCCAAGTGCTGCCAGCATATCTCCTTCTGCGGTTATGCCTATTCCTGTTCGCCTTCCTTGTTGGGCTTTTTCTTTGATGTTGGTCCATAAATTATATTCCACGGCTTTTGTATCATCCAATTCCGGATCCTCTTTTATTTTTTTCAGAATCACATCTACCTTCTCCAATTCAAGGTCAATAATATCGTCCATGATACGCTGTGCCGCAGCAATATGCTCTTTAAATAATTTAAAATTAAAGGTCGCATTATCTTTAAAGGGCTGGTCAACATAGGAGAAGAGATTAATGGCCAACAAGCGACAGGAATCATAAGGACATAGCGGAATTTCGCCACAGGGATTGGTAGATACGGTTTTATAACCCAAATCTGAATAACAATCCGGTACGGATTCCTTTATAATGGTATCCCAGAACAAAATACCTGGTTCTGCCGATTGCCAGGCGTTATGGACTATCTTGTCCCATAATTTTTGGGCATCTATAGTTTTGGAAACCTTGGGATTGGGGCTTTGAACAGGAAATTTTTGGGTATAGGGTTGTCCACTTTCAACTGCCTTCATGAAATCATCGTCCATTCTAACAGAAACATTGGCACCCGTTACCTTGCCCTGTTCCATTTTAGCGTCTATAAAATCTTCTGCATCCGGATGGTTAATGGAGACGGAAAGCATTAGCGCTCCTCTTCTGCCATCTTGGGCTACTTCCCTGGTAGTATTGGAATATCTTTCCATAAAAGGCACTAGGCCGGTTGAGGTCAAGGCCGAGTTTTTTACCGGTGATCCCTTGGGTCGTATATGGGATAGGTCATGCCCAACGCCTCCGCGGCGCTTCATAAGCTGCACCTGTTCTTGGTCTATTTTCATGATTCCCCCGTACGAATCGGACTGGCCTTCATTGCCTATTACAAAGCAGTTGGACAGGGATGCAATCTGAAAAGGATTGCCAATTCCCGCCATTGGGCTACCTTGTGGCACTATATATTGAAAATTTTTGATCAGGTCAAAAACTTGCTTTTCATTAAGAGGGTTTGGATATTGTTGTTCAATTCTGGAAATCTCCTTGGCTATCCTGTGGTGCATATCATCTGGGGTCAGCTCATAAATATTCCCCTCGGAATCTTTTAAGGCATATTTATTTACCCATACCCTGGCAGCAAGGTCATCACCTTTAAAATATTTTAATGAGGCATTATAGGCTTCTTCCTGACTGTAAGTCTTGTGCGGTCCTTGGGCAATTTTAGTTGGCATATAATGATTTTTAAGGGTTGTAATGAAAATGGAATTAGGAACAAAAGTATTAAAAAAAATAGAAAGCAAAACATGATATTTATCATAAAAGTTTACAAGAAAAATCATTTAAATACTTAATAATCAATAAAATAAAGATTTATCAACAAACAAAAGTTAACAAATAAAATGTACTTTTTTAATTTATTATTTTTGGTTACTGTCGTTTTAAATATAATCCCTGGTCTTGGAGGCCTATTGGCATTAGATTTTGTGGATATGTTTCCACTTGGTTTGATCTTGTTCCATGGGCTTTTAACGAACATCGGATTCTCTACAGCTTATAGGATTTGCACATAAATTATTGGAATAAATCCATTTTTAGTTCTTTTTGGCATGGATATTAAACTGGTATTTGCGATTTTTGCAAAATGAGAACATTGGTAATCGGAGACCTGCATTCTGGGTTAAAGGCCTTGAAGCAAGTTTTGACAAGGGCAAAAGTGAGTCCCAGTGACCATCTTATTTTTTTGGGGGATTATGTGGATGGCTGGAGTGATGCTGTGAATACGGTAAATTTTTTATTGGAACTTGGGCATACGCATAAATGCTCTTTCATAAGAGGAAATCACGATGAACTTTGCAATGATTGGTTAAAAAGTGGCGAGAATAACCCAATGTGGTTACAACATGGAGGGAGTGCTACCCAGGATTCTTATCGGTTGGTGGGGGATGAAATAAAGGAAGACCACATTCAATTTTATGATAATTTGGAAAATTATATTCTGGACGCTGAAAATCGCTTGTTTATCCACGCGGGATTTACTAACTTAAGGGGTGTGGGCCACGAGTATTTTACCAAAACCTATTATTGGGATAGGACCCTTTGGGAATTGGCATTGTCCTTGGACCCAGCACTGACCAAAGAGGATGAATATTACCCTCAAAGGTTAACACATTACAAGGAGATTTTTATTGGCCACACTCCGGTAACAAGGATAGGGAGGACAACTCCAAAGAATGCTGCCAATATTTGGAATGTTGATACAGGGGCAGCCTTTAGAGGTCCGTTGACCATCATGGATGTTGGCTCCAAGCAATATTGGCAAAGTGATCCGGTATATTTGTTTTATCCCTCCGAAATGGGAAGAAACTAAATTTTACAGTCCTTTGGGCTAAATTATCAAGATTATTAAGGATATTTACATAAAATTTGAAGAATGTCTAATAAGAACGTTAGAATAGAAGTGATGAAGTCCATTGAGGGCAAGGTGGATGGTTTTATAGACCAGTACCTTATTCCAATACAAGACATTTGGCAACCCACGGATTTTTTACCGGATACACAAAGTGAAGGCTTTATGGATCACGTAACTCAGATACGTGAGGAAGCCAAGGAATTGGGGTATGATCTTTGGGTCACCTTGGTAGCGGATACTATTACCGAGGAGGCATTGCCTACCTATGAATCTTGGCTAATGGACGTAGAAGGAATAGACCAACATGGTGAAAACAAGAATGGCTGGTCCAAATGGGTGCGTCATTGGACCGCTGAGGAAAATAGGCATGGCGATGTGCTTAACAAATACCTTTATTTGGCTGGTAGGGTCAATATGAGGGAAGTGGAAATAACTACCCAGTATTTAATTGCCGATGGTTTTGATATAGGAACGGATAGAGATCCTTATAAAAACTTTGTTTATACCTCTTTTCAAGAGTTGGCCACTAATATTTCACATAAAAGGGTAGGTCAAATGTGTAAAAAGGGAGGCAATACACTTCTTGGTAAAATGTGTACCATTATTGCCGGAGATGAAATGCGTCATCATTTGGCCTACAGGGAGTTTGTTAAGGTTATCTTTGAAAATGATCCTAGTCAGATGATGTTGGCCTTTGCCGATATGATGAAGAAAAAAATTGTAATGCCAGCCCATTTCCTGAGGGAGTCCGGTGGGAGCATAGGGACCGCTTTTGAAAACTTTTCCAATTGCGCCCAAAGATTGGGGGTTTACACTGCTCAGGATTACATAGAAATTTTGAAAAAACTGAATAGCTACTGGGAATTGGATAGTATTAGAAGTCTTAACGATGATGCGGAAAGGGCGAGGGACTATTTAATGAAATTACCGGATAGATTAGAGCGAATCGCGACCAGGATGAAATTCCCTGAGGACAATTACAAGTTCAAGTGGGTGGAGGCCAATGGAAGAATGGTTTAATACATAAAGTAATAAAAGACAAAAACACCCCACTTAGATAATTAAGTGGGGTGTTTTTTATTATATTCTTTACTGCCAATAGACCAAAGACATATTTGTAATCTGTATAGGAGCACTTCTTTTGATCTAACTGAAGTGCAGATTTAGAAGACTGTATTTTCTATAGTTTTCCTCTTTTGTGTTCTTCCTGCCACTTGTGCAATTCTTTCCATTTGCCTTCGTAGGCCATTTTTGCTTGCATAGGCCAGGAGGCGGGATCGTGAATTTTATAACGGGCACCGCCACTGTCCAGTATCTCCTGACATTTGGCTACGGCAGTTTCGGACAAATCTTTCCAAGTTTTAATATCAAAAGAATTAAATAGTTGCTGGATTTTCGGTCCGATTCCTTCAACAATCTTAAGGTCGTCCCGTTTTACAGTTTTTCCAAGGGCGGCCTTTGCTGCCTGTGCATTAAACGGAAGTAGGGCATCTGCAGCGGCTATTGGGGCAACGGGTTTGGCAGGAACAACAAGCTCCACTTTTTGGGATAGTTGTTTCTTACATGCCGCCAAATCGATTTCCAGTTTTCCGTTTTTGTCCTTTAAAATATTTAATTCTGAAGTGTGGTCTATTTGGGAATTCTTGCCTTTTCCAATTAAATAGCCAAATAGTGCGCAGACTATACCTACCACGGCGGGTATTAACCAGCACCAAATATTCAGGTTTTCCATGTTTTTTATTGTTTTGGGTTAGTTGTCTTTATCAAGGTTCTGACGCTCATTTTTTTTCTCTGCCAGCATACTATTTTTAGTAACATCCGCTGTTTTTTCAACCGAGGGAGTATCATCTGTTTTGGTTATGCAGGTATTGCACAACATGAGGTTAAAATAGGTTCCAGCAAGAATGGCAATAACAATACCCAATAAATTGGTTGTTTTTTTGGACATTTCGAATAGCTGTTAGGGTTTTGTCTAAATGTATTAAAAAATTCCCTTAAATGTTAAAAAAATGGTATTAAATATTCCATATCAAATAGTTAGCTAAATAATTGGCTTAGCGAAGTTTACTTGCCCTCAGTTAAAATTTAGGAAGGCAATGATTTATATAGCCGGTTGTAAAAATTGTTTCCACCCTATATTTAAACAACTTTAGACTGCAAGGGGGGTAGGGCAATTAAAGACAGTAGTTGCAAAATTTACCAATTATACAAATTTTATTACCATCCATATAGTTTTGCTTTTAAACATGGAATGAAATGTAGATTTTAGCGTAAATAATGAAATTATAAAGACCTTATTTCTCCCGACTAAGTTCCGGCATTGAAGTAGGTCTTTTTCACCATAATTATTTGAGTTAGTTTGGTTAAACCCGCAGCTATTTCTAATGGACCTATTCGGGGGGAGGGGAAATTTTCAAGTGGCTACGGGTTTATATTTTCTCGAACATGCAAGTAGAAACTTTTTGTCTTGGAGTATAGAGCTATTCTTCAGGATGTAATTTGGTTGGTTAGTTTAAAACCCGCTATGTACTGGTTTACATCCAGTACATAGCGGGTTTTTTATTGGTTGAATTCTCTTCTAAAGATCAAACTTTATCCCTTGAGCTAAAGGCAATTCTGTAGTGTAGTTAATGGTGTTGGTCTGTCTTCTCATATATATTTTCCAAGCATCCGAGCCAGATTCACGTCCTCCACCTGTTTCTTTTTCCCCTCCAAAAGCTCCTCCTATTTCAGCACCGGAAGTCCCAATATTAACATTGGCTATACCACAATCGCTGCCTTGAACGGATAAAAAACGCTCCGCTTCCCGCAGATTATTTGTCATTATTGCAGAGGACAATCCCTGGACCACTCCGTTCTGTATAGCAATAGCATTATCTACATCTCCGGAATATTTTAATAGGTAAAGCACTGGGGCAAAGGTCTCGTGTTGTACAATCTCATAAGTATTGTTTGCTTCGGCAATGGCCGGTTTTACATAGCATCCACTTTCATATCCTTCCCCTTTCAGCACCCCTCCTTCAACAATTAGCTTGCCTCCTTCTTCCACCACTTTCTTAAGTGCCTGTTGGTACATCTTTACCGCATCGGTATCTATCAAGGGACCTACATGGTTCTTCTGATCCAGTGGATTTCCGATTCGTAATTGTTTATAGGCGGTAACAACTGCATCTTTCACCTTGTCATAAATAGATTCGTGTATGATTAATCTTCGTGTGGAGGTACATCGTTGGCCTGCTGTGCCAACGGCCCCAAAAACAGCTCCTATAACGGTCATTTTTATGTCCGCGTCAGGGGTTACTATAATGGCATTGTTTCCTCCTAGCTCCAAGAGAGATTTTCCCAATCGGGCCGCTACTGCCTGGGCCACGATTTTTCCCATGCGTATAGACCCTGTGGCAGAAACTAGAGGCACCCTTTTGTCATGGGTCATAAATTCACCTACCTTATAATCACCATTTATCAAGCAGGAAATACCTTCAGGAAGATTATTTTCTTTAAAAACTGTTGCTGCTATGTTTTGACAGGCAATCCCGCACAGAGGTGTTTTTTCACTCGGTTTCCAAACGCAGACATCACCCGATATCCATGCTAGGGCGGTATTCCAGGCCCATACTGCCACTGGGAAATTGAACGCCGAGATTATACCGACCACCCCTAAAGGATGATATTGTTCATACATTCTATGTCCGGGTCTTTCGGAGTGCATGGTAAGTCCGTGCAATTGTCTGGATAGACCTACTGCGAAATCACAGATATCGATCATTTCCTGCACCTCTCCCAAGCCTTCCTGATATGATTTTCCCATTTCATAGGAAACCAATTTTCCCAAAGGTTCCTTGAGTTCACGAAGTTTATCGCCAAACTGTCGCACTATTTCCCCCCTTTGGGGTGCTGGTTTTGTTCTCCAAATTTTAAATGCATTGGTGGCTGCATCCATCACTTTTTCGTAGTCCTTATTAGTGGTGGTTCTTACTTTGGCAATTAAAACACCATCTACAGGAGAAAAGGAGCTTAACTCCTCTCCGGAAGAAAAATTATCAGAACCTGTTGAGGTGCCATTATTTATAGCTTCGACACTTAATTTTTTTAGGGCTTCTTGGATTTCAAATTCTTGTGCAATTCTTGACATTTATAACTATTTTATTGTTAATTGTTATATTTTTCAAATTTACAAATTAATGGGCAGTCTATGGTGTAACCAACCATAAATGTTTTAATACCGGCTGTACGACTTTTAGTCTAACCTAGGATATGGGAAGTAACACTAAATAAGGATCTCGACTATTGGTCTTCCTTTGCAATAAACCTATCATCAACAGGCATTATAGTGCCACAATTGCTACAGGTTCTAAGTTCCTCCGAACCGTAGAAGGTTTTAAAATGCCCCAAAAAGTCCTTTTCTATATTATTTAAGGTGAAATATACTTCATAAAGTTTATTGTTACAGTTATCGCAAAACCAAAGCAGGCCATCATCAACGTTCATATCGGCACGCTTACGCTCTATAACCAAACCTATGGACCCTTCTTTCCTAACGGGGGAATGCGGTATTTTGGCCGGATGAAGGTACATGTCTCCAGGTCCCAATTGCATCGTCTTTTTTTGGCCGTTTTCTTGAATATGGACTTCAATATTGCCTTCCAATTGATAAAACAGTTCCTCTGTTTCATTATAATGATAATCTTTTCTGGCGTTGGGGCCGGCTACGACCATAACAATGTAGTCTCCTGATTCCGTGTAAAGGTTTTTATTTCCTACCGGAGGCTTTAAAGTATCCCTATTCTCGGAAATCCATTTATTTAGATTGAATGGTTGTTTTATGGACATAGTGTAGATTATTGAAGTTAATATTATACTGCCGCCCCCTGATATTTGATAACAGCTGAATTGCTATTATATGTCAAGACACGGTATAACATCAAAAATAAGAAAAGTAAACTGCTTTTAAGAAGACTATCGGTAGAAGAGTTGTGTAAAATATAGCTTGCCGTCCGTGTTCCTCTTTACACTTACAGCAGTGTGCGTAAATTCGCCTTCCATAGTTTTCCTATGGTCAGAACTGGCCAACCATTTTTGAAAAGCCTCAAGGGCGGAATCGTAGTCCTTTGCTACATTTTCGGAAACAAAAGAGGCATTTACTGCTTGGGATATATCCGATGCACGAGCGCTAAAATTGTCATGGTTAATGGATCCTTTGGCTATCATATAGTCTGTATGCTTGTTGGCATACTCATATGCCACTGAGCTGAAATCCAAATCGTTATAGCCTAAGGAAATACGATGGTCGTTGACAATCCCAAGTAATTCCTGCTCCACTTCAACCGCATTTTCGACTTCGGGACTAATTGCCAGCTCAATAGACTCTGTGCTACAGGAGACTACTACAAATGCGAACAATAGCATTACAAAATAATGCATTTTCATTTTCATATAATGTTCTATTTGTAAGTAGGAAGAAAGGGAAGAATGGGGAATTCTTGTGTTCTCGTAATTGGCTTCTCGTAACCAACGATTGTAATATTAAAAAATTAATTTATCACAAAGTCGAATAATCCACTTTATTCGACGAAATGCATAGCTCTTTAAGAATCCTGTAATCCATGGATTACTTATGTATTAATTTCAACTGTATATTTTCTGATGCAAATTTTTTTTTTGGAATTTCGGCACTTTACCTGAAATTGAAATGGCAGGTAAATAAATTTTTACAGAGCTAATTAGATCAAAAAATATTCCACAAAAGGAAAACCTTTTATCTTTACTGTACTAAATTGGTTCTTTTCATGAAATTATTTGTCCATGCCCTAATATTTCTTTTTATCCTTGGTTGTAACCCGAAAAAAGAGACTGGCAAAACCCCAGTAGATAACTTAAATCTTTATCAGGAATATATAACTGAAGTGTCCCATGGAATAATTTCTGTTAAAGCAGATGTACGGGTTGTGCTGAGCCGTCCGGTTGATTCCTGGGAAAGCGGAAAGGAATTGGACAGCGATTTATTAGTCGTATTTCCCAAGACAAACGGCAAGGTAATAGCCTTGGACAGTAGAACCATTGCTTTTGTGCCCGAGGCCGGCTTTCAGCAGGATAGTATTTATGGGTTTACTTTAGATCTGGGATCTTTTATTTCAGGGATCCCAAAGGAATTGCGCAAATTTAATTTTGAGGTGAAAACATTGAAACAACAATTTAATGTGTATACCCAGGCCCTACAGTCCTATTCCAAGGATTATCAATATTTGGAAGGTCAATTGAAAAGTGCCGATCAATTAAGTTTGGAAAAAGCCAAACAGTTGTTGGAGGTAAAACAGAAAGGGAAAATGGTCCCTGTTAAATTTGACACATCCATTGCTGAAGGAACCCAATTTTATTTTAAAATTGATAGTATTCAGCGATTTGCAGAGGATACGGATTTGGAGGTTGTGTGGGACGGCACCCGAATGGATATTGGAAGTGCTGGAAAAAACACTATAAAAATACCGGGCAAGAGTAATTTTAGCATTTTGGATGTTGGCTTGGAAACAGGGGAAAACCAAATCATAAATATCAATTTTTCAGATCCCTTAAAAAAAGGACAAAACTTTAAGGGCCTGGTAGTGCTGGAAGGTGATGGGAACCTAAAATACAATGTAGAGGGCAATACTCTAAAGATATATCCTTCCAAGGAGATGAGCACAACGCAAAGGCTCGAGGTTTTTGAAGGTATTGAAAGTATTGATGGGTACAAGCTTAAAACAAAGCTTATAGAAAGGGTAGCATTCGAACAAATAAAACCCGAGGTCCGCCTGCTTTCCAATGGTACAATTTTACCATCCTCCAATAATCTAAAAATTAATTTTGAGGCGGTCAATCTGAAGTCGGTCGACCTAACCGTCTATAAAATTTTTGAGAGCAATATTTTGCAGTTCCTACAAGGCAATGATCTTAATGGGAGTTACAATTTAAAAACGGTGGCAAGGCCAATAGCCTCCAAGAAATTGGATTTGGAAGCCGGTCTTGGCAACAATAATGGTAAATGGTCCGCGCATGCCATTGATTTAAGAACCCTTATTGCACCGGAGGTAGGGGCTATTTATAGAGTTGAATTTGGTTTTAATCCTTCGTATAGCCTATACAAATGTGAGGACACCAATTTTGAACAAGAAGCCCCTTCGGAAGATGATTTTGATCAGGAAACGGAAAACAGCTCATGGGACGGAGTGGAATCCTATTATGAAGATTATTACTTTAACTATGACTGGAATCAAAGGGATAATCCTTGTCATACCTCCTATTACTATGATAAAACGGTAGGGACCAATGTTTTGGCCTCGGATTTGGGGGTAACCGTAAAACAAGGGATGAACAAGAGTTATTTTGTGGCGGTAAATAATATTGTAAACACAGCACCTGTTGCCGGGGCCAAGGTAACCTTCTATAATTACCAGCAACAGCCCATTGGGCAGGTAGTAACAGCCTTGGATGGTACCTCTCTTTTTGATACCGATCATTTGGCCTACTTTGCAGTAGCTGAGAGCAATGGTCAAAAGACCTATGTTAAACTAAATGACGGAAACTCCCTGTCCCTAAGTAAGTTTAATGTTGATGGGGTTGCATTACAAAAAGGTATAAAAGGTTTTGTTTTTGGGGAAAGGGGAGTCTGGCGGCCTGGAGACAAACTTTTTCTTTCGTTTATGTTGAATGATAAGGCCAATAAACTTCCTGAAGGGCATCCTGTGAAATTGGAATTGATAGACCCCTACAACAAGGTGGTGTACCGGGAGGTAAGGACAAATTCCCTCAACAATTTTTATAGTTTCGTTTTAAGGACGGATGAAAATGCACCTACCGGTAATTGGTTGGCAAAGGTTTCAGTGGGAGGGGCAACTTTTACCAAAACCCTAAAGATTGAAACAATCAAGCCAAACAGATTAAAAATTAAGACAACGTTTGAAAACGAGATCTTGTCTGGCGGTAAACCCATTAAAGGGATGCTAGAGGTAACTTGGCTTCACGGCGCGGTGGCCAAAAACCTTAAAGCCGATATTACTGCCAAGTTCAATGTACAGACTACAACTTTTAGGAACTTTCCGGCTTATGTTTTTGATGATCCCACTAGGGCGTTTGCCACAGAGGATCAAATAGTATTCAATAATGCCGTCAATACCGAAGGTAAGGCAGCTTTTTCGCTAAATCCGCAAATTAATAGTCAGGCACCTGGAATGCTTACGGCTGCATTTATTACCAAGGTTTATGAAAATGGGGGCGATTTTAGTACGGACGTCTTCACAAAACAATTTTCACCCTTTAATACTTATGTCGGCCTTAATGTACCCAAAGGCGATAAAACAAGGGGAATGTTGCTCACAGATCAGCCGCATAAATTTGAGGTGGTAACGGTAGATGAAATGGGCAATGCCAAAGCCACCAACAATTTAAAAGTAACTATTTATAAAGTAAGTTGGAGATGGTGGTGGGAGACTTCAGCCGATAATCTTTCCAATTTTAACAGCAGTGAGTATCAGCAAAAAGTATTGGAGAAAACCATAAGTACTGATTCCAATGGTAAGGCATCATTTAATTTTGAGTTAAAATATCCCGAATGGGGCCGCTATTTGGTTAGAGTGGAAGATCCAAAGGGAGGGCATGCAACTGGTAAAACCATATACGTAGATTGGCCGGGATGGGCCGGAAAATCCATGAAAAATGATCCTTCCTCTGCAAGTATGTTAATGTTCTCCACGGATAAGGAAGTCTATAAAGTAGGGGAAACGGCCATCGTTACCTTTCCTGGTTCAGAAGGTGGCAGGGCATTGGTTACCGTTGAAAATGGTAGTGAAGTACTGCATTCGCAGTGGGTGGAATCCGAAAATGGTGAAACAAAATTTGAAATTCCTATAACCGAATTGTATACCCCCAATGTTTATATCAACATTAGCTTGTTGCAGCCACATGCCTCAACTTTAAACGATTCCCCTATACGGATGTACGGGGTAGTTCCTATATCGGTAGAAGACCCTTTGACCAAACTGCAACCTGAAATTGTTATGCCGGATGTCTTAAAGCCGGAGGAAAGTATAACCCTCAAAGTAAATGAGAAACAAGGCAGGGCCATGACCTATAGTATTGCCATAGTGGATGAAGGCTTGCTGGATCTAACACGTTATAAAACTCCAAATCCGTGGAATACTTTTTATGCAAGGGAAGCACTTGGGGTACGGAGTTGGGATGTATACGATGATGTAATCGGGGCCTTTGGAGGAAGAATAAATCAGGTCTTTGCTATAGGTGGGGACGGAGAATTGGCCGGTGCCAAAAATAAAAAGGCAAATCGCTTTGAACCTATGGTGGTTTATTTGGGTCCCTTTAGCTTGAATGAAGGGGAGACAAAATCACATAAAATAGGCATTCCCAAATATGTTGGTTCTGTCCGAACTATGGTCATAGCTGGAAATTCAGGGGAAGCCGCATATGGCATGGCAGAAAAAGCAACCCCCGTAAGAAAACCACTTATGGTCTTGGCTTCCTTACCAAGGAAAATTACCCCTGGGGAGACAGTAACCTTACCGGTTACGGTTTTTGCTATGGAAAACAAAGTAAAGGAGGTGACTTTAAAAATTAAACCGGATCCTTCTTTTACTATAGAAGGGAAGTCCGTACAAAACGTTTCTTTCACCCAACCCGATGAAAAAATGGCTTATTTTCAATTAAAGGTAGCCGATTTTAAAGGTATCGGCAAGGTTGTGGTGGAGGCTTCGGGTAATGGAGAAAAGGCATCTTTTGAGGTGCCTATAGATGTGGTAAACCCTAATCCATTGACTACGGTTACAGAGGATATTGTCTTGGAGGCCACCAGTAGCAAAAATATAGACCTTGAAACTTTTGGTATTCCCGGGAGCAATAATGCGGAGGTGGAATTTTCTACCCTTCCACCCATGAATTTTAATGGAAGAATGCAATATTTGATACAATACCCACATGGGTGTTTGGAGCAGACCACCTCTAGTGCTTTTCCTCAGTTATTTATTACGGATATCTTCGATATTAACACCACAAAGAAAAAAGAGATACAGCAAAATGTTGAAAGTGCCATAAAAAGGGTAGGTAGCTATCAAACCCCAAATGGTGGATTCGCCTATTGGCCTGGACAAAATTATGCCGATGATTGGAGTTCCTCCTATGTAGGACACTTTTTATTGGAGGCCGAGAAAAAGGGATATGTTTTGCCTCTAGGGTTTAGGTCTTCTTGGTTAAGTTATCAGCAGAATATTGCCAGGCAATGGAGATCGGGAACAGGGTCTTCAGATTTGGCCCAGGCATATCGCCTGTATACCCTGGCACTTTCTGGAAATGCGGATATTGCTTCAATGAACAGACTAAGGGAAACACCCAATCTATCCAATGAGGGGAAATTCCGCTTGGCGGCTGCTTACGGACTTGTTGGGCAGGAATTTGTGGCCCGACAAATAATTAAATCTGCCAATTATGATTTTTCAGAAGGCAAATATGATTACCAAACCTATGGATCCTCCGATCGCAATAGGGCAATGGCCTTGGAAACCTTTGTGTTTTTAAAGGATAAGGTAAAGGCTCAGGAAATGGCCAAGAATTTGGCACAACGTTTAAGTTCAGATCAATGGATGAGTACCCAAAGTACCGCTTATTGCCTCCTGGCATTGGCAAAATTTGCCGATATGATAGGGGGTAAGGGAATTAAGGCCAGCATAACTGTTAATGGGGCCAATACCACCATTAACACGGATAAGACCTTGGCCAATACAGGATTGGGCATTAGAACGGGGGCCAATTCCATTAATGTAAATAATACTGGCGAAAATTTACTTTATGTAAGTATCATTAAGAGTGGGATTTTGCCTGTGGGAGAGGAAAGGGAGTTGCAACGGAATTTGGTGGCCAATGTGGTCTTTAAGGGAAGGAACGGAGTTAAATTGGACCCTTCTTCCATAATGCAGGGTACGGATTTTGTCGCAGAAGTATCGCTTACCAATACCAAGGCAGAATTGATTAGAAATGTGGCACTGTCCGAAATATTCCCTAGTGGCTGGGAAATAGTAAATACGAGGTTCACGGATTTTGGCGATTTTGCTGAAAACGAGGTGACGTATACGGATTTGAGGGATGATAGGGCCAATTTTTATTTTGACTTGAAGAAGAACGAAACAAAAGTCTTCAGGGTATTGTTGAATGCCTCTTATTTGGGAAGATATTATTTGCCGGGAATACAGGCAGAGGCCATGTACAACAATGATTATGCTCTGCGTACCAAGGGCCAATGGGTAGAAGTAGTGCAGTAATTGTTCTTGGCGGCCCTAAAAAAATGAACGCTTCTTAACGCAACCATTTTGTATTTTTTGCATTTATGAATAAAAATATAAATGATATCATATGAAAAAAATAATTTGGTTTGGGCTCTTTGGGGCAATTGCGTTTAATAGTTTATTGGTGGGTTGTAGTACAGATAATACCGTTGAATGTCCTGCTGATTATGAAGGGGCACTTGTTGCGGAGGAAAATGGGTTGCTCGGAACTTGGGAGTTGACGGCCATTGTTGCGGTAAAGGAGGTAGATATTACTAAAGACGACGTGCAGAATCCAAAAAAGGATATTTATGTGCAATATACGGACTGCGAAAAGGATGCCGAGTATACTTTCGGACCGGGTCGCGCCTACGAATTCGCCCAAGGTCAAAATGCGTCAAGCTGCAGTAATAAAGTTAAGATTGAAGGGACTTGGAAGCTTTCCAGTGACATCCTAGGTTTAATTGGGAATTGTTCCGCCCAAAATTTGAAAATAGTTTTGAATGAGGGCAAATCTGCGTTTACCACTACTTCCAACTATAACATAACAGATGTTAATGGGCAAACCGTACAAACAGACGTTACCTTTACCTATACTAAAATGGGAGCTACCGATTAATTGGTATTGAGTGAAAGTTCAAATCATCCTAATGGCGTCCAAATTATTTTTTTTGGTGCCATAGGATGATATAATTAACCACCTACCTTAATGAAGGTGTTTTTATCCTTGTCCTTTGGTGGTTCAACTTCAAGGGGTTCGTTATCCTTAAGAACCTTGCTAAAAACAAGAGCCCCTATTTCCTTTACAGGCATATATAGTTTGGATTCGTTAATTGATTCTTGTTTAACAAATCCAAGTTGATTATTGGTCCTGTCAAAAAATATCAATAGGGCCCCGAGGATTACAGCAACCTTGAGTGCGCCAAATATTCCTCCCGCTATTTTATTTAGTATTCCCAACATGGCAAAATCGGCAATCTTGGTCAATAATCTTCCGGCCATATTTACAACAAGGACAATAATTAAAAAGGTAATCAAGAAGGAAGCAGTGTTCATATATCTTTCGTTCCACTCCATATTTTTGGAAAGATATTCCCCTACAATGTAGGAGAAGTGAATGGCACCGTACAAACCTGCTACAAGGGCAATCAGAGAAGCCAATTCTACAAAGAGCCCATTTTTAATTCCTTTGTATAGGCCGTATAGTAATAGTAGTCCAATAATAATATCCAATACACCCATACAAAAGTCTTTTGACAAATATAAAACTTTGATTTGTACCTTTGAAGAATTCTATTCTGTTTGGGTTAGTGAATCCAACAATAGATTCAAATTAAGATAAATTACGATGTCTAGAGACACACAATTAAAAGATAGGTGGGAGATTTTGGTAAAAAAACTGTCTTCCCAATTTGCGGACAACGATCCCCTGGAATTGGATGCCATTATATATCTGGTAGGAGTACAGGAACTGGGGCAAATTCATAACACCTTTAAGAAGGATGAAAAATTAAATCTAATGCATATAGCTATCTGCAGGTTATTGGAACCTTACGGATATTATGAATTCGATTTTTTTGATGAAGATGGCTGGCCACATTATAACATAAAGGAAGAACTGCCCCCATTAAAGGCCGGCGAACAATCCGTTTTAATGAAAGAAGCTTTGGTGAGCTATTTCTTGGAAAAGGAATACATTTTATAGCTATGGAACTTAAAAAGCCCTATTACGCGGTAATATTTACTTCTGCTACAACAAAAGATGATAAGGGGTATTTGGAAATGGCCCATCAGATGGAGTTATTGGCAAAAAGTCAGACAGGCTTTCTAGGCTTTGAAAGCGCCAGGGACCAAATAGGGATCAGTGTAAGTTATTGGGATAGTCTGGGTGCCATTGCGGATTGGAAAATGCAGGCGGATCATTTGTTTGCCCAAAAAAAAGGCAGGGAAGAATGGTACAAATGGTATAAGGTCCGTATTTGTATGGTGGAAAGGGAATATAGATTTGGGAACGGATAGTGATCCAGACAAGGGAGTAACAACCTTACAACGGTTGAAGGGGCTAATTCAAAAGCACCCTAAGAAGTTGCTTATCCTTACTTTACTGCTGATTGCCTATTATTTCTGTTTGCCCAAACAACTATTCCATACCCCCCATGCTACCGTTGTTGAGAGTAGATCGGGCAAACTTTTGGGAGCACTTATTGCCGAGGACGGGCAATGGAGATTCCCGGTGGTGGACAGCGTGCCCTACAAATTTGAGGCCTGTATTTTAAATTTTGAGGACGCCCATTTTTATTGGCATCCCGGTTTTAATCCCGTTTCCATAGGCAAAGCTTTTTTAGCTAATATTTTGGCAGGGAAAACAGTAAGGGGGGGCAGTACCCTTACCCAACAGGTGATACGTTTATCCCGTAACCACAAAAAACGGTCCTATTGGGAAAAAGTGAGGGAACTGGTTTTGGCTACAAGATTAGAGTTGGGGTATTCCAAGAAATATATTTTAAAACTATATGCCAGTTATGCCCCATTTGGTGGCAATGTGGTAGGGTTGGAGGCCGCGGCTTGGCGTTACTTTGGCATGCAGCCCAGTCAATTATCATGGGCCGAAGCAGCTACTTTGGCCGTATTGCCCAATGCCCCAAGTTTGATTTACCCTGGAAAAAATCAAACAAAATTGCGGAACAAAAGAAATAGGTTACTTCATAAATTACTGGATAATAATTATATAGATAGTACTACTTACCAGCTTTCGCTTTTGGAAGAATTGCCTAAAAAGCCTTTTCAATTACCGGATACATCACCCCATTTGGTTCAATATTTGGCCAATAAATATAAGGGGAAAAGAATTTTGACCCATGTGGATGGGAACCTACAGGCGAGTATAAACAATATTGTGAATAAGCATTATAAAAACTTGAAGCAGAATCAGGTTTACAATGCAGCAGTTCTGTTGATGGATGTTAAAACACGTAAGGTACTTTCATACGTTGGTAACACTCCAACGGACAACGAACACGAAAAGGATGTGGATATGGTGCAGGCAAATCGCAGTACTGGGAGTGTGCTAAAGCCTTTATTGTATACCGCCATGATGAATGCGGGAGAATTGTTGCCCGGTATGCTAATACCGGATGTTCCCACCCAAATTGCAGGTTATACCCCTGAGAATTTTAACGAAAGCTATAGTGGCGCCGTGGAGGCGGATAAAGCTTTGGCCAAGTCCCTAAATATCCCTGCAGTGCGCTTGCTACGTTCCTACGGACTTGAAAAATTCAGGGATCAACTGGATTTGTTTAATTTAAGGGGCCTGGATAAGTCTGCCGATCATTATGGTTTAACATTAATTCTTGGTGGAGCAGAGAGCAACTTGTGGGATTTGTGCAAGACCTATACCTCCATGGCATCAACCGTAAACCATTTTAACACCACCTCCAGTGAGTACTATACCAAGGAATTTGTAGAACCAATCCTAACATCGGAAACCAAGGTAGATTTTGGCACCAAATCTACCGAAGTGACTATTTTTGATGCAGCCAGCATCTATCTCACTTTTGAAGCCATGAAAAAGGTCAACCGGCCCGAAGGCAGTGAATCATGGGAGTTTTTTGATTCCTCCAAACACATAGCTTGGAAAACGGGTACCAGTTTTGGGAACAAGGATGCTTGGGCCATTGGTATTACCAAAGACTACGTAGTTGGGGTTTGGGCCGGAAATGCCGATGGCGAAGGAAGACCAAATGTAACCGGACTTACCAGTGCCGCGCCAATTTTATTCGATGTTTTCGATGTTCTGCCCAGGTCTACCTGGTTTCAAAAGCCAGAGGATGAGTTTACGGAAATTACGGTATGTTCGGAAAGTGGTTACCTGGCTACTGACATTTGTCCCAAAACAGTAATTTCTATTCCCAAAAAGCAAAATTTCGTAAAGGCATGTGCTTATCATCAAGTGGTGCATTTAAATGCTCAGAAGCAGTTTAGGGTCAATTCCTCCTGTGCAGATTTGTCCGAAACGGTCAGCGAATCTTGGTTTGTATTGCCCCCGTTGATGGAATACTATTATAAAAAGGGACATCCTTCCTACAGGACCTTGCCTCCCTTTCTAGAAAATTGTAGGGAAACCAATATTGCGGCAATGGAGTTTATATATCCAAGGAACGGAAGTAGAATTACCTTGGCAAGAAATTTTGAAGGTAAGAAGAATGAATTGGTAGTTAAGTTGGCCCATGTTAAACCGGCAACACCGGTTTATTGGTATTTGGATGAGAAATTTATAGGTCAAACCACAGACTATCACGAAATAGGATTGATGCCGGTACCTGGAGAACATGGAATTACGGCAGTTGATGCCCTGGGCAATGAAGTGGTTATAAAGATAACGATAGAGTAACAATTGTCCTTTGATTTGGATCTATAATCAATTACCTTTAATGACGTTGGTCAAAGTAAGATAAATACAGCCGCAATAAACTGATATCGTATAAAAAGATGACAAAAAATATTCGATTTTCTAATTTGGATAGGAAAAAAACAATTGCCAAACTAAAGGGGGAGACCTTTGATCTGGTGGTAATAGGTGGAGGTATTACAGGTGGTGGAATTGCGTTGGATGCTGCGTCCAGGGGTTTAAAGGTTGCCTTGGTCGAAAAAAATGACTTTGCATCTGGCACCAGTAGTAAATCAACTAAACTGATTCACGGTGGATTGAGATATCTAAAACAATTTGATTTCTGGTTGGTAAAGGAAGTGGGTTCCGAAAGGGCCATAGTCCATAATTTGGCGCCGCATTTAGTGCTGCCTGAGAAAATGTTGTTGCCATTGATAGAAAATGGGTCGTATGGTAAATGGCTTACCTCTATTGGGTTAAAGGTCTATGATATTTTGGCCCAGGTGACAGGAGATGATAAACGCAAAATGTTGGAGAAGAAGGAAGCCCTGAAATTGGAACCTTTGTTGCCCAAAAAAATCTTAAAAGGAGCGGGGTACTATGCGGAGTATAGGACAGATGATGCCCGACTCACCATGGAGACCATAAAAACCAGTCTGCAATATGGAGCCATACCCCTAAACTATGCAGAGGTGACAGACTTTATTTATGAGGGGGATATGATTGCAGGGGTTAAAGTAAAGGACACGGCCTTGGATACGGAATTCCCAATAAAGGCCAGATATGTTATAAGCGCAGCAGGACCTTGGGTAGATGAGCTACGTGGTATTAACAATTCTAAAAAAGGAAAGCGCTTGCATCTTACCAAAGGGGTGCATTTGGTTTTTCCGTATGAGAAATTGCCTATAAAGCAATCCGTTTATTTTGATATCCCGGACGGTCGCATGATGTTTGCGATTCCAAGGGGCAAGATTACCTACATTGGCACTACGGACACAAATTATAACGAGAACAAGGATAATGTAAAAACGGATGTGGCCGATGCTATTTATTTAATATCTGCCGTAAATAATATGTTTCCGAAGATAAATTTGGAAATGGAAGATATAATCTCCTCATGGGCAGGACTGCGCCCACTTATACACGAAGAAGGCAAGTCTGCCTCCGAATTATCGCGTAAAGATGAAATTTTTACTTCAGATTCCGGCCTCATAAGTATTGCCGGCGGAAAGCTAACGGGCTATCGTAAAATGGCGGAGCGCGTGGTGAACAGGGTGGCCAAAAAAATGGAAGAAGATTATGGTATTAGTGTAAAGGATTCGGATACGGAGCATATTCCTCTTTGCGGAAACGATTTTAAAAAGTATAAATATGTTAAGAAATATATTGCCGAAATCCATGAAAGACTAACCCCTGAGGGATTTTCTCAATATGACGCCTGGTATTTGGTAACCAATTATGGAAAGCAGACCGAAACAATTTTGCAGTATTATTCCAAACAGAAGGAGGATGATCATGTATTGGGCATGGCAAAGGCCGAGTTAAAGTTTACCATAGAAAATGAAATGGTTCAAACTCCTATGGATTTTTTTATCCGTAGAACTGGTAGATTATACTTTGATATAGATAGTATTAGAAAATTGATGGAACCTATCCTGGCCGAGTTCAAAACTATTTACAAATTGGATGATGACGTCATTAACTCCTACCGGAAAACCTTGGAACGAGAAATGGACGAGCATTCCAATTTTTCCCTAGATCGTATTTAAGGAAAGTGGTTAAGTTGATTATTGGAGGCATATGGGAGTTAAAGCGTGGGGCTAATCCAGCTTTTCGGTGAGCTCTTTAAAGACCTTTTTCGGGTTTTTATTTTCATAAAGTACTTCGTAAACGGCATTTAAAATGGGCGTTTTTGACTTTTTCTTGTGTTTGGAAACTATTAGATAGGCACTATTGGTGGCATAATATCCTTCGGCCACCATTTTCATTTCCATCATGGCACTTTTTACGGTGTAGCCTTTGCCGATCATATTCCCAAACATACGGTTACGGCTAAAAACGGAGTAGCCCGTTACCAAAAGGTCCCCTAAATAAGCAGAGTCGTTAATGTTACGTTTCATCTTATGTACCCGTTTTATAAACCGCTTCATTTCTCTTATAGAGTTGCTCATTAGTACACTTTGGAAGTTGTCGCCATAGCCTAATCCATGGGCGATACCGGCAGCAATGGCGTAAATATTTTTTAGCATAGCCGCATATTCCGTTCCTATAATATCGTCGGATATTTTGGTTTTTATGTAGTCGCTACTTAGGTGTTTGGCCACTAGTTTGGCTTTTTCGGTATCCGCACAGGCTATGGTTAAATAGGACAAACGTTCCAAAGCAACTTCTTCGGCATGACATGGTCCTGTAATGACCCCAATATTTTCGAAAGGAACGTTATAGTTGACATGAAAATGCTCTCCCACGATTAAACTGGATTCCGGCACAATACCTTTAATGGCCGAAAAAATAATCTTATCCTTGATATCTACGGTCAATTGCTTCAATTCGCTTTCTAAAAAAGCGGAGGGAATGGCAAAAATAAGGACATCGGCATCGGCAACAGCCTCATTAATATTGTCCGTGAGGTTTAATTGTTCAGTATGAAATTCTACCGAACTTAGGTAATTGGGGTTGTGTTTCTGTGTTCTAATATGTTCAATAGCATCGGTATTGCGCATGTACCAATTAACCACATCGGCATTCTCTGTCAACATCTTAACAATGGCAGTTGCCCAGCTACCACCACCCAACATTGCAAACTTTATATTGTTTTTCATTTAATTGATATTTCTTGTTGTACACCCAAGACCCAATAACCAAGGTATCTTTATATTAAAAAAAATCAATGGACCATCAATTTTCCGGTATTAATTTAGAGGCGCACATGGTTCAATAAAATCTATGGCAATGTAGGACTGTTTTTTGGAGATTCAAAACTAGAATTCAATACCATAGGTATAAGTTTTGGTGTCTAATTGGCAACCCAAGTTTTTGTTCTTGTAAATATTTTTCAACGGTTTTTGTTTATAAAATTGTGATAATCAATATTTTATATTATTGGCATAATGATTGTTTTGTTGGTATAGGTAACATCAATCTATATAATATGAGAGCTATAAAACTACTATTTACAACTTTAACCCTGGCCGTTTTGGCAACAGCTTGTTATACCGAAGTTATTATTGAGGACGAATATATTGAGGACCCTGTTCTAAATGTTCATGCCTTATTAAAATCCCACGAGCTTTGGTATGTAGATATCAATGCTACTTCAGGCAATGGGGAGGTTCCTTTTTTACAACGTGCATTTACCGTCTCATTTGTGGGTGAAACCGTTTTTGCCAATAACAATATTGTAGGTATTGGTAAAACAGGGAATGGCTTTGGATTGGATGTTGGGTATTTTAATACCGCCAATGGAAGGCTGCAAATTAACCATGATGTGGACGGATATTGGAGCTTGGAGGTATTCATGGTGGATAACAATACCATTGAATTATATGATTCCAATAGTCGAACCTCATATTATTTGGAGGGATATCAAAGAAATAACTTTGATTATGACATGGTATTTTATGACAATATGGAATATCTATTGCAGGAATATGATGTTTGGGAAAAGGTAGCCACTAGTAAGGAAGGATTAGTGAACGATTTCGATTCGGAAAATTATTTACAGTTCTATATTGACGGAAACAGAAGTATGTTTAATTCCTCGGTAGACCCCAGTGGGATGCATTTCGACGATATTTTATGGGATTATAGAGGGGAGTATTCAGTATTTGGCGTTTATAACGATGAAACGCTTAAAACTTTAACACTGGATTATGACTTTATGGGCAATGATTACTTTGAGTTGTACGTTATAAATGATAGTACAATAGAGCTGTATCATTCCTCTAGTGGAACGGTTTACAAGTTTAAGGGAAAGGGATTTATTAGCTATTTGAAATCTGGTATATCCCAATTGGACAAGAAGAGGACGAAAACCGAATATGGAAACATGAAGGTGGTCAGAAAAAGAAAGATATAATTATTGCCGTAAGGTTTTACGGTAGCGATATAAAGAAGTTTTTGGTTGGTTATTTAGTTAAAGACCGTCTTGGAGTAATTGCCCAGGGCGGTTTTTTTATTCATCATTTTCTCCGAACATTCCATAGGAGCAATTCCAGAATCCGTTTAGCGTCCAACTAAGTTTTTTTTCAATTATATTCCTTAATTTAAGGTACTGTACGCTACCTTAAAAAGTCAAGGAAATGAAATCCAAGGATATTAATTTGAAAAAGGGGAATCCCCATGCGGAGATACCGGGCAACCCATCTACCTCCACCACCAGCAAAATTATTTTGAACGACAGAAGTAATGGAAAACCATTAAGGATACTGAGTGAAGAGGATTGGAAATTTTGGCTGTACAACGGATATATCGTTATCAAAAATGTGATTTCTAAAGATCAAGCACAGATAACAGCCAATTTTATATGGGAATTTGAAGAAAAAGATTCAGGGGATCCCAAGACATGGTATACGGCACCAAGGGCAGAAATGAAAATGAAGGAATTAACGGGAACTGGAATGGTAGAAGTGTATAATCACCAACTTTTATGGAACAATAGACAGGAACGGAAAATTTATGATTCCTTCGTGGATGTCTGGGGCACTGAAAAACTTTGGGTAACCATTGACAGGGCCAATCTAAATTTCCCAATTAGACCCGGATATCAACAAAAAGGGTTTATACATTGGGACTACGACCCGGAAACAAGGCCCCAGAATGTGCAGGGCGTATTGGCTCTAGTAGACCAGACCGATGAAAATATGGGTGGATTTCAATGCATCCCTTGGTTATACAGAAATTATGATACTTGGAAACTGACCCAGCCCCAAGAAAGGGATCGTTTTAAGCCGGACATAAGCGCCTTACAGGACAAAATAGTAAAGGTTAAAATGGAGGCGGGCGATCTATTAATTTTTAATAGTACCCTACCTCATGGAATAAGGCCCAATCGTTCAAAGGACAAAGTGCGTATTGCCCAGTATATTTCTATGATGCCGGCGGAAGAGGATAACGGGCCGCTCAGGGATTGGCGCATCAACGCTTGGAGAAATAGATTGGCGCCGGAGGGTTACGCCTTTCCAGGTGATCCTAGAAATTGGGAACAGACCAAATATAATACTGCTGAATTAACCATTTTGGGAGAGAAATTATTAGGGCTTCAATCCTGGTAATTTGTTGTATATGTCACATTTAGGGATATCATGGTCCTTAAAACAAGAAAATCCACTATTTTTGCGCCCTTAAAAACAAAGACGTGAAGAAGTATTTAAATCTATTCGATTTTAAACAAAAAGTAGATTATAGGACCGAGATTTTGTCCGGTTTGACCGTGGCCCTTGCTTTGGTTCCCGAGGCAATTGCTTTCGCCTTGATCCCTGGGTTTTCACCGCTAACAGGACTATATGCAGCCTTTGTTCTGGCATTGGTAACCTCTATTTTGGGAGGTAGACCAGGAATGATTTCCGGTGCAACGGGAGCAGTAGCAGTTATTTTTGTGGGATTAATTTTGGAGTTGAAAAATACTTTCCCAGGGATTACTCCGGAAACTATATTGAATTATGTTTTTGCTACAGTGATCATTGCCGGCCTATTGCAAATAATGGCCGGAGTTTTGAAATTGGGTAAATTTATACGTTTGGTTCCACATCCGGTGATGTTCGGATTTGTAAACGGACTGGCCATTATAATATTTATGGCCCAGTTCCCTAATTTCTATATCAAGGGAACCTCAGAATTGATGTCGGGAATGCCTTTTTGGACCATGCTTGGATTAACTCTTTTAACAATGTTGATCATTTGGGGCTTCCCAAAAATAACCAAGGCGGTTCCCTCTTCCTTGTTGGCGATTGTAGTGGTATCGGCCATCGTTTTGGGCTTTGGTATAGATACGCTTACCGTAGCGGATACAATGGTTGAAGGCCAATCCATAAAAGGAGGATTTCCTCCCTTGTCCATTCCCAATATACCTTTTACACTGGAAACCTTAAAAATAATCTTTCCCTTTGCGGGCATTGTTGCCGGAGTCGGTTTAATTGAGAGTTTGCTTACCTTAAATATAATAGACGAAATTACCGACACTCGCGGAAGTGGTAACAAAGAATGTATAGCGCAGGGAACAGCGAATATTTTTTCCGGATTCTTATCTGGGATGGGAGGTTGTGCTATGATAGGACAAAGTTTGATCAATACATCGGCTGGCGCCAGGGCCCGATTGTCGGGTATCACCGCTGCAGTAATGTTGTTGGTATTTATAATGTTCGGTTCCAATTTGATAGAACAATTGCCCATGGCCGCTTTGGTTGGACTGATGTTTATGGTGGCTATTGGAACTTTTGAGTGGGCAAGTTTTAAGACATTTAGAAAAATGCCTACCTCAGATGTTGTTGTAATGGTGCTGGTTACCTTGATTACGGCCATTACACATAATTTAGCCGTTGCCGTATTGTTCGGGGTAATTATTTCTGCCTTGGCCTATTCCTGGGAGAATGCCAAACGGATTAGGGCTAGAAAATCTACGGATGAAAACGGGATAAAACATTATGAAATTTACGGACCATTATTTTTTGGGTCGACCACTGCCTTTGCCGAAAAGTTTGATATACAGAACGATCCCAACGAAGTAATTATCGATTTTAAGGAAAGTAGGGTTGCAGATATGTCCGGAATTGAGGCCCTGAACAAATTAACGGAACGCTATGCCAAGGTGGGTAAAAAAGTGCACCTAAAACATTTAAGTCGCGACTGTATCAGGTTGTTGGAGAATGCCAATGAAATTATTGATGTGAATGTAATCGAAGATCCTACTTACAAGGTAGTTGTGGATAAGGTTTAGTTTCGACCTTAGGATATTCGTCACAGAATAATATTAGATAAGAAAAGCGTTTGCAACAACCTAAATTATTGGTGCAAACGCTTTTTATTTTTAATGTATTGTGTACTATAAGGTCCTTAAATACTCCGCTACCGCACGAGCATCCTCTTCGGAAAGATTCTGGTTTAGCATAACCGCATTGTTATATTCCTTCAACAAGGCTTTGGCTATAGGGTCTTCCTTAAGCATACCATCTGGGTTCATGATCATGTTCATAACCCATTCTGGGCTTCTTCTTTCAAAAACACCTTTTAGTGCAGGCCCAATCAATCGCTGTTCTGCCATATGGCAGGCCACACAAATGGTACTGAATGTTTTTTGTCCTTTGGCTGCAAGTTCGGTATCTATTTCGTCTGCGAATGTTACAGATTTAATAGGTCCAACACCTTTGTTGTTCATGTCAACAGGCACGGCCTCACTTACAGGTTCGGCTTTGACTTCTTTTTTGGTACGGTTCATTTCAAAACCTTCCTTTTTTTCTTCTTTTTTTTCGCCACAGCTAAGGATTAATCCAGCTAAGGCCAAAGGGATAAATAATTTTCTCATCGTTTAGGTATATTATTTCACGAAGATAATAAATAGATTATTTTAATGTAATTCTTCAACGAATTTTAATGCCCTTTTTTCTGTATAGGTGATATTTTTTTGGCCATAAAAGCCCACATGACCTCCGTACAAGGGAAGTTCAAAATGTACATTGTTATTTTGTTCAGCTTCCTTGTGAGGGTAACATTTGTCCCCTAAAAAGGAATCATTTTGCGCATTTATAATCAGGGTTGGGGTTCTAATGGCATGGATAAATTGAAGTGAACTGGATTTTTCGTAATAATCAATGGCATCCTTAAATCCATGTGCCCGACTGGTATAAACGTCGTCAAAATCTTTTAGGTTGTTTATCTTGGCAATATCCATATCATTTATCTTATCCGGAAAAAGAAGCTGTTTTGCACGAAGTTTTTCTATAAGATGGTTCTTAAAACGTTTGGCATACAGTATGTTTTTTGGTTTCAATAGTTCTAATAGGGAACTGTGTAAGTTACAGGGGACAGAGACTGCCACCGCCCCTTTTATTTCTTTGGGTACGGACCTTCCTTCTCCTAGGTATTTCAGGGTCAAATTACCGCCTAGGCTAAACCCCTTTAGGTAAATATTGGCGTATTTTTTTTCTTTTAGTATATGGTTTATTACAGCTTCTAAATCTTCCGTGGCTCCGGAATGATAAGATTGGAAAAGGCGATTGGTTTCACCACTGCAACCTCTATAGTTAACGGCACAGGCATCTATACCAGCGGCATTGAACTGTTTTGCACTCCCCGTAATATAGGGTCTTTGCGCATTTCCTTCCAAACCGTGCAAAAGTATTACCACTGTGTTGGAGGGCTTTGGGGCGTAGCTCCAATCCAAATCCAAAAAATCCCCATCACTTAGCTCCAAACGTTCCCTTATTTGGGCCAATCCATCAACCTTTCTGATCAATCCAGAATAGATTGTCGAGAAATGTCCACTTTTAAAGGGGAATGGTGGGTCGTATCTGGAATGGATTATAGGCATTGATAGTATTCTAAATGGGGTTGAGGAATTATAAGTATAAAGACACAATATAAGGCAATCCTCTAATTTTTCAAAGATAGGTTGCCAGTATATATAAGGAAGTAGCCTGTGGGCTTAAAATTTCAGAATATGCTATAAATTTGTTGGTAATTTTAGTTAATTCATGTCTATTACAAATTTTATGTATGAATTTGTAAATTATTGTGTGGTTGTCTCAACATATTTTTATATTTTCGTTAACGTTAACGAAATTAATACTTTAATGTTATGGCTAATAGGAAACTGACCAAGATAATCTTGGTAATACTGCTTCACTCTGCTTTTTTCAATGCTTTTGCCCAAGATGGGTGGGAAACACTTTTTAATGGTAAGGATTTTTCCAATTTTGAACAATTGAACGGAAACGCAAAGTATAAAATTGAAAATGGGGAAATGATCGGAACCTCTAGGTTGAATACGCCCAATAGTTTTATGGCCACCAAAAAGACCTATGGCGATTTTATTTTGGAGTTTGATGTATTTGTAGAAAACGGACTGAATTCCGGAGTTCAATTTAGAAGTTTGAGCCTTCCCGAATATATGGATGGAAGGGTGCATGGATATCAGTGTGAAATTGAAACCAGTGATAGGAAATGGGCGGGGGGAATTTACGATGAGGCAAGAAGGGGATGGTTATATCCTTTGTCCAGAAACGTTAAGGGACAAAATGCTTTTAAGCCTGGGGAATGGAACCATTATAGAATTGAGGCCATTGGCAACAACATTAGAACTTGGATAAACGGAATACAGTGTGCCAACTTGGTAGATGATGTTACTGCCAAAGGATTTATTGCTTTTCAGGTTCATTCCATTCACGAAGCTAGTTTGGAAGGCAAAATAGTGAAATGGAAGAATATTAGGATAAAAACCACAGATTTGGAGAAGGAGCGTAAGCAAGTGGCCGTATATGCTCCGGAAATAAGCTATTTGCAAAATCAGCTTACCTCAGATGAAATTAGAAAAGGCTGGAGATTATTATGGGATGGCAAAACGTCAGAAGGATGGCGAGGAGCCAAACTCAATTCATTTCCAGAAAAAGGATGGAATATGGAAGACGGGATATTAAGTGTGCTGTCATCTGATGGTGCCGAATCTAGAAATGGTGGAGACATTGTAACAACGGATGCGTTTAGCAATTTTGAGTTAAGTGTTGATTTTAAGTTGACCAAAGGGGCCAATAGCGGGATTAAATATTTTGTAGATCCAGGGCTTAATATGGGCGAAGGTTCGGCCATTGGCCTGGAGTTTCAGGTATTGGATGACAAAGAGCATCCAGATGCCAAAATGGGAAAAAATGGCAATAGGACCGTGGGCTCCCTATATGATCTGATCCGTGCGGAGAACTTTGAAAATTCAAGGGGCAAAAACTTTAATGGAGTAGATAAATGGAACAATGCCCGTATCGTTGTAAAAGGCGGCCATGTTGAACATTGGCTGAATAATGTAAAAGTGGTGGAATACGACCGTTTTAGCCAGGCATTTAAGGCTCTGGTGGAAAAAAGCAAGTACGAGAAATGGGAAAATTTCGGAACAATCCCAGCAGGTAGGATCCTATTGCAGGATCACGGGGACCATGTTTCCTTTAGAAGTATAAAAATTCGTGAGTTTTAAATATGGTTCAATTTAAAATATTAAGATAATGGGTGAAGGACGTAGAAATTTCATAAAGAAAACGGCATTGGCCTCAGGAGGAATGGCCTTGGGAATTAATGCTATGAGTGCCAAAAGTTACAGTAAGATAATTGGTGCCAATGATAGGGTAAGGGTAGGAATTGCAGGGTTTTCCAATAGGGCTAAAGGTGCATTGATTCCTGCATTTTTGGGGCATCACAAAAAGCAGAATTTTGAAATTGTGGGGGTTTCCGATATTTGGAACCGCAGAAGGGATGAAGGAGCTGCCTACCTGAAGGAAAAAACCGGGGACAAAATGAAGGTTTGGAGAAACCATGATGAAATGTACGAGGAAAATAAAATTGATGCCGTCATAATTTCCACTCCAGATTTTCAACATGCCCTACATACTGTTCAGGCGGCCAATGCCAAAAAGGATATCTACGTAGAAAAGCCATTTGCAGAAACAATGGACGATGCAAGGGTTGGTAAAAAGGCGGTGGAAGATTCCGGTATCGTGTTTCAAATTGGTTCCCAAAGACGAAGTGGAAAAAATTATCATGCGGCCAATGACTATATTAAATCGGGAAAATTTGGGGATATCGTAATGGTTGAAATGAGTTGGAACGTAAATCAGCCTGACAGATGGCGCTTGCCCGAATTGACCAGTCAGATCAAGGAATCGGATACCGATTGGAAGCGTTATTTACTCAACAGACCTTATGAGGCCTGGGATCCTAGAAAATATTTGGAATATAGATTGTTTTGGCCTTTTTCTTCAGGAATTCCAGGACAATGGATGTCCCACCAGATTGATACAGTTCACTGGTTTACCGGACTGAACCATCCAAGGAGCGTTGCAGCCAATGGCGGAATCTATCTTTGGAAAGATGGCAGAAAGAATTACGATACTATGACAGCGGTATTCGATTATGGCCCACTGGATGACCTTTCCAAAGGTTTTCAAGTGGTATATTCTTCCAGGTTTACCAATTCTGCTGGGGGTACCAAGGAGATTTACTATTCCAACGGGGGAGAATTAAACTTGGACACCAATAAGGTGAGTCCCAATGGTGGTTTGAAGGCCTCCCATGCCAATAAGATGGGTATGGAGGCAAATCTATTACCGGAATACGATCTTTCGGATAGTGCTACACAGGTGGTTACTTCAGCCGATACGGGTGCAGACGATATGACCTCCTTGCACATGCTGAATTGGATGGAATGTGTAAGGAGCAGAAAGGAAACAAATGGTCCTATAGAAGCAGCCTACAATCATTCCATTGCCAATATAATGACAACTGCAGCCCTTAGGACGGGATTAAAATCCACTTTCGACGAGAAGGCTCAGGATGTATTGGCCGGGGATAAGGTTTTCAAATATTAATCCAAAATCATCAATAGCATGAATAAAATCAATATTGGTTGTATACTAATTCTTATGGTAATTTCTTCCTGTAAGGATAATGTAGCAAAGGGGAAGGTTGAAGAACCTTCTCCAAAGATGGATCAAGTAACCTTTAACAATGATGAAAAGAATCAAAAGGTAGACGTACTAATAGATGGAAATTTATTCACAAGCTATGTGTACGATGGTAAAACTCCTAAACCGGTTCTCTATCCGGTAATTACCAAAAGCGGTAAAAAAATAACCAGGGGATTCCCTTTAGAACCTGTAGAGGGGGAAAGGGTAGATCATCCGCACCATGTGGGGATATGGTTTAACTATGGAGATGTAAACGGATTGGATTTTTGGAACAATTCCTATGCCATAAAAGAGGAGGATAAACATAAATATGGAACCATACACCATCAGCAGATCGTGGAAGTCAACGCGGAAAAGGGTACTCTTATTACCAAGGCCAGCTGGGATACTTCTGATAATAAAACGCTCCTGGAGGAAACAACGGAATTCACCTTTAGTCAAAGTGGGGATACTAGGAAGATAATCAGAACTACTATCTTGAAAGCCTTGGAGGATGTTTCCTTTAAGGACAATAAAGAGGGAATGATTGCTATCAGGGTAACCAGAGGGCTGGAGCTTCCTTCTGATCGACCAGATATATTTATGGATGCCAACGGGATACCAACCGAGGTAAAAGTTTTGAACAATGAAGGTGTTAATGGTAATTATTTAACTAGTGAAGGTAAGACTGGTGAAGCGGCTTGGGGAACCCGTGCCAAATGGACTACTTTATACGGAAAGATTGCTGATGAGCCTGTTTCGGTAACCATAATGGATCATCCCAATAATGTGGGTTATCCTACCTATTGGCATGCGCGCGGTTACGGCCTTTTTGCGGCCAACCCATTGGGACAAGAGGTGTTTTCGGAAGGTAAGGAAAAATTGAATTTCTCTTTGGCCAAAGGGGATTCCGTTACTTTTAAATACACCATTTTGGTCCACAACGGTGAGCAATTGACACAAGATTCACTAAACAAATATTTTTCTGATTTTAGCAAAAATCAATAATAGTAATATGAAATATATTGCGATTTTATTGTTTTTACTGACTTTTGCCAACAATGCAATAGCCCAAGATTAGGACAAGACGTCTATGTACTGCCTGCTCAAAGGTAAAACATTGAGGTCTGGGAAAATAACTGAGGGAGGGGAATGGCAATACACTTTAAAAAAATAGTTTTAGGCAGGCACTAAACAGAATCAAGTAGTAATTTTGCCGCCGTTTTATAATGCCCTTATATGGCTAATCTAAGCAAACCGGTCTATGGACAATCTTGTCGGGATTAAACAAATTGCAAAACTTGCCAATGTCTCCATTGGCACGGTAGATAGGGTGTTACACAATAGGCCAGGGGTATCCAAAGCTACACGCGAAAAGATAAAGGCCATTATCAAGGAAACCGGATATAAAAAGAATACGGTGGCAAGTCGCCTTAATTTGGCTGGACGAAAGAAAGTAAAAATTGCCGTACTTATTCCAGAGGTTTCCAGTAATTGGAGTTATTGGGAACTGCCTAAAAAAGGCATTGAAAAGGCTGTGGAAGAATTAAGTGAGATGGGTATCCTTGTTTCATATTACTATTTTACCGATCCTTTCTCCTTTATAAAAATGGGCGATGCCATTATGAATAATAAATATGACGGCTTGGTGACGGTCCCATTTTTTATGGCAGAATGCAACAATCTGTTAAGTAAGGCCAAAAACGAAAGGATTCCTGTGGTCTTTATGGACACAGAGATCAAACTGGATTACCCCTCCTATTTTATTCGGCAGAATTCGCATAAGGCCGGAATGGTGGGAGCAAGACTTTTACATGGATTGGTTGGCACTGAGGGACTCTATTTTGTAATCAATATTGTAACGGAGAGGGGATTGCACGCAAATAATCAACAAAGGGAAAATGGCTTTAGGGAATTCTTTGCAACGAATTTTGAAGGCAGGCCAATTTCCATTATGACCATTAATCATCCTATAGATCGACCTTTTGAAATTAATCCTGAAATAGAAAATTGGTTCAGGGATCCCAGGCGAAAAGGCATATTTGTGACCAATGCAAGATCTTATTTAATTCCGGATATTCTTAAGACTTATAATGTTTCCAATGTGTCAGTGGTGGGGTTTGATCTTCATGAAGATAACCTGGAATGTCTAAAAAAACAGGAAATAGATTTTTTAATCAATCAAAAACCTGAATTTCAAGGGTATACTGCTATTAAGGGAATGTTTAAATTCCTAACGGAACAGGATCCCTCAGATTTGAATATGGATGTCCCTGTAGAAATTATTGTGGAGGAAAATTGCGATGCGTTTTAGATTAAAGCGTGGGGCATTAATAAAATTCGCTCAATAGTTATTCACGGTGCTGGCATAATTTCAATTAAAAGTATAGCGTGGACAATCCTATTTTGGGTAGATTTCCAAATTTTTGATCTGTTCTTCAACGGCCGATTTAAATTCTGATTTTAAATTCGTCACCAATTCTGATACAGATTCTACATCGTCTATGGATGCAACCCCCTGTCCGGCAGACCAAATGGTTTTCCAAGCTTTGGCTTCGGTATTGAGTTCCTTTCCAAAATCTATCTTTCTGTCTTTTTTTAAATCCTCTTCCGTAATTCCAGCCGCTTTTAGGCTGGCGCCTAAAAAATTGGCGTGTACACCCGATATTGCGGCAGTATAGACCACATCGCTGGCCCCGGCCTTGATGATCATTTGTCGATATTCCTCTGGGGCTTTACTTTCTTTGGTGTTTATAAATCTAGTGCCCATATAGGCCAGATCTGCTCCCATCTGCAAGGCCGAGGCAATATCCCTTCCGGTACTGATACAGCCAGAGAGTAAAATGGTTTTGTCGTAGAATTTCTTTATTTCTGCAACTAAGGACATGGGGTTTATGGTGCCCGCATGGCCTCCCGCTCCAGCGGAAACCAGTATTAATCCGTCTACCCCGGCTTCGGCAGCTTTTTCGGCATGTCTTTTTTTAATGATATCATGAAATACCAGACCACCATAACTATGTATGGCATTGACTACTTCGGATACTGCACCTAAGGAGGTAATTATTAAAGGGACTTTATGTTTTATACATATTTTTAAATCCGCTTCCAATCTAGGATTGGTAGGGTGTACAATTAGATTCACCCCATATGGGGCGGCTTTCTTTCCGGTTTCTTCTTCATATTTTTCTAATTCTGTTTCAATTTCTACCAACCAATCCTCAAAACCTTCCGTACTCCGCTGATTGAGAGCGGGAAAAGTACCTACTATTCCATTTTTACAGCATTCAATGACCAATTGTGGACCAGATATAAGAAACATGGGTGCTGCTACCACTGGTAGTGCTAGTTCTTTTATAAAAGCGGCTTTTTTGCTCATTTAAATTATGGTTTTAATGTATTGGATATACTTGGATAACCTAAAAGTTAGTAATTATTACATTTAAATTTTTATAAAAAACAGTACATTTGAATTGTTATGCATGCATAACAATTCAAATGTACTAAATAAAAAGGATGTATTTAAAGGAATTCGAAATTCGATGGAGTGATGTAGATGCCAATCGCCATATGGCCAATTCCGCCTATTTAAATTTTATGAGCCATACTAGGATGTCTTTCTTGTTGGAAATAGGCTTTAACCAAAAGACGATGTCACAAAACAATATTGGCCCGGTGGTGTTCCATGAGCATGTCTATTATTTTAAGGAAGCATTTTTAGGGAAGCCGGTAAAAGTTTCCTTGGAGTTGGTGGGACTTAGTGAGGACGGAATGTTTTTTGAATTTCATCACAATTTTTACGATGGAAATGGAAAGAATTTTGCCCATTGCCAGATTATGGGTGCATGGATAGATTTAAAAGCAAGAACCCTTACCGGTTTGGGTCATGAGTTTCTTAGGGCTTTTAACAAGGTACCCAAGGGAGACGGATTTAAGGTGCTTACCAAGGAGGATACCCGTAAGTTTTCGGTGCGTCCTAAGGACCTGGTTTAACTTTTTTGCTTACCAGATATACACCGATCAAAACCAAGACTATTGCCAAAAACTTAACCAAAGTAAGATGGTCTTTGCCGGCCACAATTGCAAATATGATTCCTATCAAGGGTTGTAGGTACATAAAAACACCTACTGTGGAGGCCTTTAATTGGGTAAGGGCAAAAACATTGAACAAATAGGTCAAAAAGGTAGTTCCAATGATAACAAAAGCAATAGCTCCAAGGGCTTCCCCAGGAAGATGGCTCCATTGTATCTCCTTAAATTCTGTGTATGTTATGGGTAGTGTAATGATGAAACCAATCCCGAACATCCATTTCATTAGGGTGAAAGGGTGGTATTTTTCGAGGAGTTTTTTTACCAATATAAGGTAGAACCCATAGGATGTGGCATTGACTATAAATAGCAGGTTTCCCAATGGTATATTGGTGGCATCCTGTCTAATTTCAGCACCAAATAGAATTAATGCCAGTGCTCCTATCAAGCCCATAAAAACACCAATGCCCCGCTGAAGTGTAATTTTTTCCTTGATAAACAGAGCAGATAAGATTACAACAAGTATTGGCGTAATGGTAATGAGTACGGCACTATTTATCGGGGTGGAAAGGTCCAAACCCTTAAAGAACGATAGCATATTGATACCCATTCCAAAGAAGGCGCAAACCAGTAATCTGCCCCAATCCCTCCGTTCCAGTTTTTCTTTTGGCCCGAAAAATGAAATGCCCCAGAATAGCAGGGTTGCCCCGAAAAGTCGCAGGAAAATAAATCCAAATGGTTTTACGTAGGTAGGCATTACCCCCTTGGCAATGGTGTGGTTTATACCGTAAATGGTGGTCGCCCCCAAGGCGGCCAAGATAGCAAGGGTTCGTCTACTCACGAATTTATTTTTGCTTTGGCTGAAGCCACAACAGCCTTGCTATTTCCCACAAAAATATCGTTGTCAATAATGATAACCGGGCGTTTTAAAAAGGTATAGTGCTCAAGGATAAGGGCCTTGTAGTCTACTTCGGATAATTTTTGTTCCTTTAAATTTCGCTCTTTATAGAGTCGCGCACGCTTGCTGAACAAGCTTTCGTAGTTCCCTGACAATTGCGCCATGCTTTCCAATTGGTCCGGTGTAATAGCCTCGTTTTTTATATCTTGAAGTATAAAATCTTTGGGGGGTTCCAACTCTTTTAAAATTCGTTGGCAGGTATCACAAGAACTCAGGTAAAATATCTTTTTCATGTGTATTTTTTATTGCTTTTAGAGGTCGCATGTAACCATTTATGATTAAAATATCTATTAATTGCCTGAGGGAAAGATTATTTTAATCTTGTTGGTTTCCTTTTATAAATCTGTTCCTTCCTATATTTTGCCCTGCAAAGAAACCCAATTACATTGAATTGTACTATTTTTAGCGGCAATTGTAAAAAAATAATAACCGAAAATTATGTCAACTTTGGAAAATGCATTCGAGGTAACGCTTCAAAACAGAAAAAGACTATATAAATTTTTAAAAGAGACTCCAAAGAAGGTTCTTCTCGAGATTCCCCATGGCTTCCGCAACAATATTTGGTGGAATATTGCCCATGTTGTAGTTACCCAACAACTTCTGGTGTACAAATTTAGTGGACAGCCCATGCGGGTGAATGATGCCTTGGTGGAAAAATTTAAAAAGGGCACTATGCCGGATGGTACTGCTACAGGGGAGGAGATTGATCAAGTGGCAGATTTATTATTGGCCACAGTTGAATGGATGCAAGAGGACTATGCGAAAGGACTATTTAAGGGTTATACTGAATATACTACCAGTGCCAATGTTACCTTAAGCTCGGTGGATGATGCCATTATTTTTAATGTTTATCACGAAGGACTTCATCTTGGGGCCATTTTATCCTTGATGAAAGTGGTATCCTAGGGCGGCAATTACAATTCCTTTTTAAATTTTATGTAGGGCTCTAATTCTTTGAATTTCAGGGTTAAAATAATTGGGCCGTCCGCATAGGAGGCAACTTCATACTGTTCGTAGAACAATTGTAGGCCTTCTTGGGTAAATCCAATATTCTCCGGAAGGTAAAATTCGTCATCCTCAAACATAAAACCAGTGGCATTTATTGAGCCGTTAGCTGGAATTTTTTCTTGGTCCCTAAATTTGCCCTCGGCAAAACTTTGAAATTCCAAAGGGTCATTAAATAACTCCAAGGTTTCCAATTCCAGCGCTTTTGCCTTGTCAAAATTTAAAAATCGGGTAGCGGAAAAACCGTGTGCCCCGCCGGTAAATAAATAGGAACTGACTTGTATGGTCAGTATATTTTTATCCTCATAGGTTACTTTGCCTTCAATATCGGCCTCCCAGCCAACCGGCTCATCGGGATACATTTTTTTTAATTCCAAATATCCGTTCTTAAAGGATTGGATAGCCTCTTCTATATTAGTAGCTTCTATTTCATCATCGTAAATGAGCAAGGATATCACCTCTTCCTTTACCGAGTTGTTTATTATGTTGCTTATAGGTTTGTCATCCAAGGCTTTAGGAATGTGGATGGTTACCTTAGGACAACTCTTACAATTTTCGGTTATAAAATCGACGGGTTCAAAAGTGAGCCGATCATCCTTTTCACAATTCCATAAAAATAAAACGATCAATAAATAGGCGAATCTAATCTTCATTAAAGCGATTGTTTTAGAAAGGTACAAAGCTACAACATCATTGTATTCCCAAAAAGATAAAGGTACATTTGTGTATAGAAATTTAGATATGGGTAAGAAACAATTAAAATTCAATAGCAGAACAATTCATGGTGGACAGACTCCCGATGTGGCCTATGGTGCGGTTATGCCCCCGATATATCAGACATCTACCTACGCCCAAAGTACCCCGGGCGGCCATAAGGGATATGAATATTCCAGAAGTGCCAATCCAACAAGGACGGCACTGGAGAATTCCTTGGCCAGTATTGAGAATGGGAATTATGGTTTGGCTTTTGGTAGTGGATTGGCGGCCATTGACGCGGTTATAAAATTATTGAGCCCTGGGGACGAGGTAATTTCCACCAGTGACCTGTATGGGGGCAGTTATAGGATTTTCAAAAAAATATTCGAAAAGTTCGGAATCGTTTTCCATTTTGTTGGGATGCAGGATACGGGGGAGATAGCCAAACACATTAGTAGTAAAACCAAGCTTATTTGGGTGGAGACCCCTACTAATCCAATGATGAATATTATTGATATTATGTCGGTTTCCCAATTGGCAAGAAGACATAAAATCCTACTGGCGGTCGACAACACTTTTGCGACGCCGTATCTGCAACTACCTTTGGATTTGGGGGCCGATATTGTAATGCACTCGGCCACAAAATACCTTGGGGGTCATAGCGATGTGGTCCTGGGGGCACTGGTAGTCAGGGATAAGGAATTGGCGGACCAATTGTATTTTATTCAAAATGCAAGCGGTGCTGTATGTGGACCCATGGACAGCTTTTTGGTGCTGAGGGGAATAAAAACCTTGCATGTTAGGATGCAGAGACACTGCGAAAATGGTAGAGTAGTGGCGGAATATTTGGCAAATCATCCAAAAATTGAAAAGGTCTTTTGGCCAGGGTTTCCTGATCATCCCAATCATGAAGTTGCAAAAAGCCAAATGAAGGATTTTGGGGGAATGATATCCTTTGTTCCAAAAGGGGGCAATTACCAAGATGCCATTAAAATTGTCGAAAAACTGCAGTTGTTTACCCTAGCAGAATCCTTGGGCGGGGTAGAAAGTTTGGCAGGTCACCCGGCCAGCATGACCCATGCCAGTATTCCGAAGGAGGAAAGGGAAAAAAGTGGTGTAGTTGACGCTCTTATAAGACTTAGTGTGGGCATAGAGGATAAGGAGGATTTAATTGAGGATTTGCGTCAGGCTATAGAATAAATATTTTGCCAAATTTGAAAAAAAATAGAGTTTAAATTATAGAAATAATATAATTTTGCCGTTAAACTCAATATTTATCAAAAATTAGCAATAAATCAGATTTTATGGAAGACAAGATAAATGCCTTTATGGATGAGGTAAAAGGGCGAAATAGCCATGAGCCGGAATTCATACAAGCAGTGCAAGAAGTTGCAGAAACAGTTATTCCCTACATTAGTAATCATGAAATTTACAATGGCAAGAATATATTATTAAGAATGGTGGAGCCGGAAAGGTTAATTTCCTTTAGGGTTTCCTGGGTCGATGATGACGGCGAAATACATGTAAATAGAGGCTATAGGATTCAAATGAATTCTGCCATTGGCCCTTATAAAGGAGGGCTTAGGTTTCATCCTACCGTAAACGCAAGTGTTTTAAAATTCCTGGCCTTTGAGCAGGTTTTTAAAAATAGCCTAACTACTCTGCCTATGGGTGGTGGCAAAGGAGGATCTGATTTTGATCCAAAAGGAAAATCGGATGATGAGGTAATGCGTTTTTGCCATGCCTTTATGACGGAGCTTTGTAGGCACATTGGGCCCAATACGGATGTTCCTGCAGGCGATATAGGTGTTGGTGCAAGGGAAATTGGATACTTGTTCGGAATGTACAAAAAGATCAGAAATGAATTTACCGGAGTTTTGACAGGAAAGGGACTTTCTTGGGGCGGATCTAAAATACGACCTGAGGCTACAGGATACGGGACCGTTTACTTTGCCCAAAGTATGTTGCAATCCAAAAAGGACGATGTTAAGGGAAAGACCGTGGTTATTTCCGGATCTGGAAACGTTGCCCAATATGCCGCTGAAAAAGTGATTCAATTGGGAGGTAAAGTAGTTACCCTTTCGGATTCTGGCGGATATATTTACGATAAGGATGGTATTGATGAGGAAAAACTCGCCTTCGTTATGGACATTAAGAACAAAAAACGCGGAAGAATATCAGATTATTTGGATAAGTATAAATCCGCAGAATTCCATAAAGGAAGGACACCTTGGGAGGTGCCATGCAATATAGCCTTGCCCTGTGCAACCCAAAATGAGTTGGACGGGAAAGATGCCAAGACCTTGCTGAAAAATGGATGTATCTGTGTGGCCGAAGGAGCAAATATGCCATCGACCCCGGAAGCAATACATGCCTTTCATGAAGCTAGAATACTATTTGCCCCGGGCAAGGCGTCAAACGCAGGTGGGGTGGCCACCTCAGGTTTGGAAATGTCACAGAACTCATTGCGTATTAGTTGGACCCGCGAAGAAGTAGATGAACGTCTTCAAAAAATTATGAAGGATATTCATGATTCGTGCATAGAATATGGCATGGACGAAGATGGCTATTGCAACTATGTAAAGGGAGCGAATATTGCCGGGTTCGTAAAAGTTGCCGACGCTATGTTGGCGCAGGGAGTTATTTAAGGTTTAATAAGTCGACAGAGTATCACGGCATTGGCCGGTATTTGGAATTGAGATCCAAGTGATTTCCAAGACCCTTAAGGTTTTCATGACCTTAAGGGTCTCTTTGTAGTATCTTTGTTTTAAGATATATATATGTAATGCAGGTTGCAACCAAAGGAATTGTTTTATCATCTATTAAATATGGGGATACCAGTTTAATTGTCCGGATATTTACTTTTTCTGATGGAATAAAATCCTATCTGTTGAGAGGGATTCTTGCCTCTAAAAAAGGGAAGTTAAAAACCGCCTACTTTCAGCCTTTGCTTCAATTGGACCTGATTGCCTCTCATAAAAACAAGGGAACCTTGGAAAGCATTACCGAAGCCAAGGTAGGTTATCATTATCAGTCGCTGCACACGGATATTGCCAAGAATGCCCTAACATTTTTTTTGGCAGAAATGTTAAGCAATAGCATTCACGAGGAAGAGGCCAATGAAAGGCTGTTTAATTTTATTGAAGCGGCCTTGCAATGGTTGGATGCCCATGATGAATTTGCCAATTTTCACCTCTATTTTGTACTGTCATTGACCAAGTATTTTGGTTTTTACCCGGACACCAATAATATGGACTATATGTACTTTGACCTTTTGGAGGGAGAATTTATAAAAGTACCATCATTGAACCCAATCCTGGAAGGGGAGAATTTAAAACACTTTAAAGAGCTTTTGGGCATAAATTTTGATGCATTACATTCTATTAAACTTAACAAAAAGAACCGTCAGGAGCTCTTGAAAAATCTTGTCCTTTATTTTGAATTACATTTGCAGGGATTTAGAAAACCGAAGTCATTGGCCGTGTTAAATGAAGTTTTTAGCTGATATGCAAAAAATAGTTTTCATAGTTGTCCTCTTTTTTTTTAAAGGTGCATTGGGGCAGGAAATTGTTATTTTGGACGAGGAAGACCATCAGCCGATTCCCAATGTTATTGTTTATAATTGGGATAAATCCAGAACGGCCCTAACCGATTTTGACGGCAAATGTGACCTTTCTAAATTTGATCTGGGAGAACGGATTACCTTTACGCATATTGGCTACCAAAACTATAGAAGTACAAAGTCCCATGTGCTTAGAAAAGGAAAGCTATACCTAGCTTTGATTGCCGAGCAGTTGGATGAGGTGGTGATGTCTATCTCCAAATGGGAGCAGCAGAAAAAGGACATTCCTCAGAAAATATCGCTGATGAATGCTAAAACCATAGAATTTACAGCTTCCCAAACTTCGGCAGATCTCCTTCAAAATAGCGGAAAAGTATTTGTTCAGAAAAGTCAGCTTGGAGGGGGTAGTCCAATGATACGGGGTTTTGCCACCAATAGATTGTTGCTTTCAGTAGACGGTGTTCGCATGAACAATGCCATATTCAGAGGGGGTAACATTCAAAATGTGATTTCAATAGATCCCTTTACCATTAAAAGTACTGAGGTGATTTTTGGGCCTGGATCTGTAATTTACGGTTCTGATGCTATTGGAGGGGTTATGAATTTTTACACCAACAATCCTCAATTTTCAAAGACCGATAGTTTACAGTTCTTCGGGAAATCAAATTACAGGTATTCATCGGCCAATAACGAAAATACGGTTCACGTAGATTTCAATTTGGGCAAAAGGGAATGGGCATTTTTGAGCAGCCTTACCTTCAACCACTTTGGAGATCTTAAAATGGGTGCCCATGGACCATCTTCCTACCTAAGGAACAATTACGTGGTTAGGGAAAACGGGCAGGACAGGTTATGGGAAAATGAGAACACCAAAAAGCAGGTACCTACAGGATATGATCAAATTAATTTAATGCAAAAAGTGCTCTTTAGGCCCAATAGCAATTGGAATATCAATCTAAGCGCATATTACTCAGAAACTTCCGAATTTTCCAGATATGATAGGCTTATTAGACCATCAAAGGACGGACTTGGCCTACGCTCAGCAGAGTGGTTCTATGGCCCTCAGAAATGGTTTATGGGGAACCTGCAGTTTTATAAAAACGGCAAGGGAAAATTTTATGATGGGTTAAAAATAACCACTGCGTATCAAAATTTTGTGGAAAGTAGGAACGATAGGGATTTTGGGGATGCCATTAGGTACAGTACCGAAGAGAATGTAGATGCTATTTCTGCCAACGTCGATTTTGAAAATAAACGTATTGGAAATCTTAGGCTTTACTACGGAGGAGAATATATATTTAATAAAATTGGTTCTACAGGAAATGAGTTTAATATAGAAACCATGACTGGTTCGAACAGTGCATCCAGATATCCGGACAATTCTACTTGGCAAACCCTTGCGGGCTATATTAGTGGTGAACTAAGGGCGAAGCCTAACTTTACATTTCTATCGGGGCTTAGATATAGCCATGTTTGGATCGATGCAATTTTTGACCAAACCTTTTATTCTTTTCCTTTTAAGGATGCCGATCTTAGTACCGGAGCTTTAACAGGAAGCTTGGGATTTAGTTGGTTTCCAAAAGCGGATTTACAGTTGACTTTCAATGGGTCTACAGGTTTTAGGGCCCCGAATATAGATGATGTTGGTAAGATATTTGACTCGGAACCCGGGTCAGTGGTAGTTCCCAATCCGGATTTGGAGCCAGAGTATGCCTATAACTTGGAAGTAGGGATCCAGAAGAATTTTAATGATAGACTTCTGTTAAAAGGAGCCACCTTTTATACTTATTTGGTAGATGCCCTTGTACGACGGGACTTTCGATTTAATGGGAACAGTGAATTAATGTACAATGGGGAATTACATAATGTCCAAGCAATACAGAATGCTGCAAAGGCCTATGTTTACGGTTTTGAATTTGGATTGGATGCCTTTTTAACCGAAAGCCTGTCTGTGAACGCCAACCTTACCCTTACCGAGGGGATAGAGGAAGAGCAGGACGGTACGGATACCCCGGGTAGACATGTGGCCCCAACTTTTGGCGATTTTCATATAGTTTGGAAGAACCAAAAACTGAAAACCGATCTCTTTGCCAACTTTAACGGGGAAATCAGTAATAGGGATATGGCAATGTCCGAAAAAACAAAGGACTATATATATGCAGTAGATGCTGACGGCAATCCTTACTCCCCTTCCTGGTATACCTTAAACTTTAGATCACAGTATCAACTCTCCAATGCTTTTAAACTTACAGCAAATTTGGAAAATATTACCGATCAAAGGTATCGTTCCTATTCCTCCGGAATCGTGGCACCGGGAATCAATTTAATTTTGGGTGTGGGCTATACGTTTTAAAAAAAAAGTCCGGTATATGCATACCGGACTTAAGTTTTGATGAAAATAAGGGAAATTATTCCTGTATTTTCTCCTTTGCCTCTTTGGCAGCGGCCTTGGTCTTCTCTGCAGCATTGGTAGCGGCATCTTTCACCTCTTCACCCACCTCTTTGGCAGCAGCTTTGGTTTTGTCTACTGCATCGGTAGCAGCACCCTTAATATCCTCTCCCATTTCTTTGGCATCGTCCATGGCTTCTGATGCTGCACCTTTTACGTCTTCCCCAACTTTCTGCATATCCTCACCAACTTCTTTTAATGCTTCATTTGTTTCTTCCATAGCATCCTTGGCCTTATCCTTTGTTTCTCTGCACGATACAAATGAAATACTGAGGGCTATCATCAAAATTGAACTTAAAATTACTTTTTTCATATTTTTTGTTTTAGAAATTAATTTGAATCTGATATCAATATATACGGATGAATTGGAGATAAAGACCATATTTATCGTTCCAGGGCAGAAAAAATATGTAAGAAAATTAATCATTTAGAATTCTGAAAATCAGGTTTCTAGGCAAGAATCAATTTTTTTGGGGAGATATTGTTGGTAGGGGAAGCCTGGTCTTGGTTGTTATATAGGCAAATGTTTAAAAATAAATTATTATAAAGAATTATTTAAAGATTTCAGGATTAGCTTTAATAGCATTAGTAGGGATGATGTCATGTAGCAAAAACGGCGATGATGCCATGGAGGGGGAATCGTATAATACATCCTTTGAAGTTACAGATGCACCCATAGATAAGGCCGAGGTAGAAGCGGTTTTTGTTACTATTGCCAATGTTTCCGTAGATGGAAAGTCTTTAGAGGGATTCACTGCAACAACAATAAACCTTGCGGCTTTGGTAAATGGTAAAACTGAGGCTTTGGGGAACTTGGACCTACAGGCAAAATCTTATTCCAGTATCGTTTTTGAATTGGATTTTGATAAGGATGTGAACGGTGAAGCTCCGGGTTGTTACGTAGAAAGGCCAATGGGAAAAAAGATGCCTTGGTGGCTTCCTCAAACAAAATTACCATTAATGATACCTTTGAGGTGTTGGCCAATGCCACTAATGTAATTGTGGTAGATTTCGACCTTAGAAAAACTATTAAGGAAGAGAAGGATGGATTGTCCAGCGATTTCAATTTTGTTACCATGGCAGAGCTTACAGCAGGAATAAGAACGGTAAATGCAGAATTGACCGGAAAAATATCAGGGAGTGTCAACGATGCCAACAATACATCGGACAAGATTATTGTCTATGCCAATGAAAAAGGAACTTTCAATGCCGATGTTAAAACACAGGGAAAAGGGGAAAGCGAAGTTACCTTTGCCAATGCCGTAACCAGTGGAGAAGTAAAAGGCTTAAGCGGATCCTATAGTCTGGATTTCTTGGAAGAAGGGGAATACGAATTAATTTTTGCTTCCTATAAGGAAGATGACAATAGTGAGTTCAGCTTCAATGCTTTGTTGAATGTAGAGTCGACCACAGGCCTTAATTTAGGTGCTATAGAGGTAAGCTCGGCCATCCAAATAAGCGCAAATGTTACCGTAACCGGGACAAAATAATTTTAACAACGAATAAAATTTTTAAAAAGCTCCTTTTCAAAGGGGCTTTTTGCTTTTTACAGAATCATTTTACGCTAAAAATCATTAGTTTTGCAAACTTAAAATGTAGCATTAGAAGCTGTTATTATGAAGTTTGCAGAATACAAGGGTTTAGATTTACCGAAAGTGGCTGAGGAGGTATTGCACTATTGGAAGGAGAACAATGTTTTTGAGAAAAGTGTCACGAGCAGGGAAGGGAAGGATAGTTTTGTTTTCTATGAAGGACCACCTTCTGCAAATGGATTGCCTGGTATTCACCATGTAATGGCCAGGACCATCAAGGATATTTTTCCACGCTATAAGACTATGAAGGGTTTTCAGGTAAAGCGAAAGGCCGGATGGGATACCCATGGACTCCCCATTGAATTGGGAGTGGAGAAGGAATTGGGAATTACCAAGGAAGACATAGGCACTAAAATATCCGTTGAAGAATACAATGCAGCCTGTAAGAAGGCTGTTATGCGCTATACCGATGTATGGAACGCCATGACCGAAAGAGTAGGATATTGGGTAGATATGGAGGATCCATATATTACCTACAAATCCAAATATATGGAATCTGTGTGGTGGTTGCTCAAGCAGATTTATGACAAAGGACTTATTTATAAGGGATATACCATTCAACCCTATTCCCCAAAGGCAGGAACCGGATTAAGCTCTCATGAGCTAAATCAACCGGGAACCTATCAAGATGTTACGGACACCACCGTGGTGGCACAGTTTAAAGCGGATAAAGCGACCTTGCCACAGAATTTGAAGGAACTAGATGGTGATGTGTTCTTTTTGGCTTGGACGACCACGCCTTGGACCTTGCCGTCCAATACGGCATTGACCGTAGGTCCTAAGATTGAATATGTAGTAGTGAAAACCTTCAATCAATATACTTTTGAACCCATGCATGTTGTCTTGGCCAAATCTTTGGTGGGAAAACAGTTTAGCGGTAAATTTTTTGTAGCGGAAAGCGATACTGATTTTGAAAACTTCTCATCCAAGGATAAGAAAATCCCTTACCAAATAGTAGCTGGAGCAAAAGGACAGGATTTGTTAGGGGTAAGATACGAGCAGCTCTTGGATTATGCAAAGCCCTATCAAAATCCAGAAAATGCCTTTAGGGTCATTGCTGGAGATTTTGTTACCACGGAAGACGGTACGGGGATTGTTCATACGGCACCCACTTTTGGGGCAGATGATGCCTTGGTAGCAAAACTGGCACAACCGGAAGTACCGCCCATGTTGGTTTTGGACGAAAATAATAATCCTGTGCCATTGGTAGATTTACAGGGTAGATTTAGACCTGAAATGGGAGAGTATGCCGGTAAGTATGTAAAAAACGAGTACTATGATGATGGTGAGGCCCCAGAGCGGTCTGTAGATGTTGAAATAGCCATCAAACTAAAAGAGGAAAATAGGGCCTTTAAGGTGGAAAAATATGTACACAATTATCCCAACTGTTGGCGTACGGATAAGCCTATCCTATACTATCCGTTGGATTCATGGTTTATCAAGGTCACCGATATCAAGGATAGGATGTTTGATCTTAACCAAACCATTAATTGGAAGCCAAAGGCTACAGGAGAGGGAAGATTTGGTAATTGGCTAGCAAATGCCAATGATTGGAACCTTTCCAGATCCCGTTATTGGGGTATTCCCTTGCCCATTTGGCGTACAGAAGATGGGAAGGAAGAATTGATGATAGGTTCTGTGGCCGAACTCAAGGAAAAAATGCAAAAAGCCATAAAAGCAGGAGTTCTTGAAAAAGATATTTTTCAAGATTTTGTGGTAGGCGATATGGGTGAGGACAATTATGACAAAATAGACCTGCATAAAAATATTGTGGATCAGATTACTTTGGTCTCCAAATCGGGCAAGCCTATGAAGCGCGAAAGTGACCTGATAGATGTTTGGTTCGATAGCGGTTCCATGCCTTACGCCCAATGGCACTATCCTTTTGAGAACAGGGATTTGATAGATAAGGGAAAGACTTTTCCGGCCGATTTTATTGCCGAAGGGGTTGATCAGACCCGTGGTTGGTTTTATACCCTGCATGCCATAGCCACCATGGTATTCGATTCTGTAGCTTATAAAAATGTTGTTTCCAATGGTCTGGTGTTGGATAAGGAAGGAAAAAAAATGTCCAAGCGTTTGGGCAATGCAGTAGATCCTTTTGAAACCATGGATGAATTTGGGGCCGATGCCACTCGATGGTACATGATATCCAATGCAAATCCATGGGATAATTTAAAGTTTGATGTAGAAGGTATCGCAGAGGTGAAACGAAAGTTTTTTGGTACCTTGTACAATACCTACTCTTTCTTTGCCCTGTATACCAACATAGATGGTTTTGATTATTCTGAAGAGGATATTCCCTTACTTGAAAGACCAGAAATAGACCAATGGATTTTATCGGAATTGCATTCCCTGATCAAAACTGTTGACGAGGCTTATGAGGATTACGAACCCACCAGAGCAACAAGGGCCATTTCTGACTACGTGCAGGAGAATTTGAGCAATTGGTATGTGCGTTTAAGTAGAAGGCGTTTTTGGAAAGGCGACTATCAAAAAGATAAAATATCTGCTTACCAAACACTGTATACTTGTTTGACCACTGTAGCAAAACTTTCTGCACCGGTTGCGCCATTTTATATGGATAGGCTGTACAAAGATTTAACAATTACAACACAGAAAGAGCCTTTTGAAAGTGTACATTTGGCCGACTTTCCGAAATATGATGCCAAGATGGTGAATAAGGAATTGGAAAGTAAAATGGCAAAGGCACAGACCATATCATCCTTGGTCCTGTCCATTCGTCAGAAGGAGAAGATTAAAGTACGCCAGCCATTGCAAAAGATAATGATTCCGGTATCGGATAATAAACAAAGGTCGGAAATTGAAGCTGTGGCGGGTTTAATAAAGTCCGAAGTGAACGTGAAGGAGATAGAATTGTTGGATGACGCTTCAGGAATTTTGGTTAAGCAGATAAAGCCAAACTTTAAAACTTTAGGACCAAAGTTTGGGAAGGATATGAAGTTGATTGCCAGTGCTGTAGCACTGCTAAATCAAAATGATATCCAGAAAATTGAACAGGAAGGCGAAATTTTACTGTATTTTGATAATAAAAGTATTAATTTACAGTTACAGGATGTAGAAATTTCCTCCCAAGATATAGAAGGTTGGTTGGTAGCAAGTTCAGGCCCCATAACGGTGGCCTTGGACATATCTATCAATGAAGACCTTAGAAAGGAAGGTATTGCTAGGGAACTAGTCAATAGAATTCAGAACCTGAGAAAGGAATCGGGGTTTGAAGTGACAGATAAAATAGATATTAAATTATTGAAAAATGGATTTGTCCAGGATGCGGTAGAAAGTAATATGGCATATATTAAAACCGAAACCTTGGCAGCAGAACTTAATTTTGAAGAAAGCATGGACATTGGAATAGAAGTAGCTTTCGACGAAGTTAATACCAGATTGTTTATAGTAAAACACTAAGATTATGGCCGAAGAATTAAAAGTAAGGTACGCGGATAAGGATTTAAACGAGTTTAAAGTCCTGATCGAGGAAAAAATTGAAAAAGCAAAAAGTCACTTGGAACTTTTAAAGAGTTCCTATATGAATGATGGCAATAACGGAACCGATGATACATCGCCAACATTCAAGGCTTTTGAAGAAGGCTCTGAAACAATGAGCAAGGAAGCAAATACCCAATTGGCCATTCGTCAGGAGAAATTTATAAGGGATTTAAAGAATGCCTTGTTGCGCATAGAGAACAAAACCTATGGCATTTGCCGAGTTACTGGTAAGTTGATCAGTAAAGAGCGACTTAAGCTAGTACCGCATGCAACGCTGAGTATTGAAGCGAAAAATATGCAATCCTAATTTTAAAAACGCCTTTAAAGGCGTTTTTTTATTCTATGAGACCAGTTGCTGTTGTTATCTTCCTAATGTTCAGTTGTATTTTACACGCCCAAAAAAAAGTCGTTAAAACTATTGAAAATTCCAATGTCTCCTTTATTCAGATCGACGGTAATAATTGTTTTTCCCTTGCCATGGAAACTGTAGATATTTCAAAAATAAAGGTTGAGGCTTCAATAGACGGCGAGTACTTACAGGATTTATTGGTAAATGTAAAACAAGAGGGAACAACCGTATTGGTCAGTACGGGTTTTCAGCCCAATTTCGTTTTTCCAAACGATAAATTAAGTGCCCACAAGGTTATTTCCATTTCCTTAAAGATCTCAATCCCCAAAAACCTTAATGTTAACATATACGGTACCAGCACAAATGTTGGCGTTACGGGGCATTATGCCAACTTAAAAATTAGTTTGTCCGATGGCAATTGCACCTTGAATGGAAGGGGAAAAAATGTGGATGTAAATACCCAAAGTGGAAATATTGAGTTGATTTCAACAAACGCTCAAATTATGGCTACTACAAAATATGGCAAAATTAAAAGGGAAGTGATTGCCTTTGGAGATGATCATTTTACGCTGAATTCCGTAACCGGAAATATCCGCATAAGGAAAACCGAATAATATGTTTATTTTTGCCGAATCTATTTTTTAAGTAATGAGTTTAAAGAAATCCCTAGTAATCATAATAGCAATTCTGGCTATAGACCAGATAAGCAAAGTATATATTAAGACAAACTTTGTTTTGGGCGAGTCGGTAGATGTCTTTAGTTGGTTCAAGATTTTGTTTATAGAAAACGAAGGTGCTGCTTGGGGAACCAAACTGAGTGATTTACTTCCTATATCCGATGAAGTAGGGAAACTGATACTTACCATATTTCGATTGTTTGCAATTGTTGGGATAGGATATTGGTTATTTGATACCATAAAAAAGAATTCTTCCAAAACCTTAATTTTGGCGGTATCCCTTATATTCGCGGGGGCACTCGGAAACATTTTGGATTCCGTTTTTTACGGTATGATCTTCAATGATAGCTATTCCCAAGTAGCCACGGCATTTTCTTCGGAACCTTATGGCAGTCTTTTTCACGGTAAGGTGGTAGATATGCTCTATTTTCCTATGATTGATTCCGTTTGGCCAAATTGGGTACCTATGGTTGGGGGAAATAATTTTCGTTTTTTCGAACCTGTTTTTAATATTGCGGATACCGCAATTAGCACAGGTGTGGGTATACTAATTGTATTTAATAAAAAAGCTTTTGGGGAAAGTTCGGAAGAAATTAAAACTGATAAGTCCGATCAGGAGTAACGCAAAAGTTCAAGGGAACATCGTGGGTGTCTATATCCTCAATTTTTTCTTCTGCATTGAATAGCGAGAGTCCCACCTTAACAACATCCGGTCTGCACTTGTTCAGTAGCACATCATAAAATCCTTTGCCGTAACCAACTCTGTGGCCTTCTGCGTCAAAAGCCATTAACGGAAGAAAGACTACATCTATTTTTTCAGGAGGCACTTCAATTCCGTCTACCGGTTCAGGGATGTTCCAGCGATTTTTTTTTATGGGCGTACTATCGGTGAGTAAATAATTGACAAGGTTTAGGCTATCCTTCATTTTCGGAAGAAGTATATTTTTGTCCTTACCTTGTAAAATGGACATGATAAAACTGGTGTCGACTTCCTTTTTCTCTGTTATGGATAGGAATAGATGATAATAGGAATAATTCCAAATGGGTAACTGAAGCAGCCGGTTGGCTATCAATAAGCTTGAATCTGATATTGTTTGTGAAGTAAGATTTTCTCTGCGTCCGGAGTAGATTAAACGCAAATCTTTTTTCAGCATAAGGGGATTGGTTAAACTCGGGGCTTTGGGGACAAGGTTTAAATAGGAAAACTATTCCTTAGAGGCCACTGCGTAGTAAATTTTGAAAAAAAGCATTAGAATTAAGTATGTGCCCAAGGTTATAATATAGTTATCCATGTGTTAATAATTTTAATTTTCTAAATATAGGTAAAATATTAATAAATCCTCCACAAAGGGTATCGTTTTATCGATGAAATGCATCATTTTTAACAAATATTTTGGTTTTTGAATTATTTGTTAATAGTATTTCGTTCTTATTTTTTATAAAAAGCTGTTTATCAATATATTACAATATAGTGTACGATAACGTTAATTTTTTGAAATTGTGTATTTAATCGATATTTTTTTTGACTTATCGAATTTTGTTGGATTGAATGTTAAATTTTGACTAGGGGGGCAATATTTTTTTAATAGTGAAATACCATAGAAAATTTAGGATTTATAAAATTTCAGGTTAGGGATGGCAACATCGGAGTTAAAAAACTATAATCTTTGTGTCCTTTGGGAAAAACACAGTAATTTTCCTTAGTGAAGAATAAATTTATTTGAATACATGTCCCATATACCTATTGAAGTACAGTTAAGTTCGCTTCCTGCCAATCCCGGGGTATATCAGTTTTATGATTTGGAGGATAAGATTTTATATGTTGGTAAGGCTAAAAATTTGAAAAAAAGGGTTAGCTCCTATTTTAATAAAACGCACGAACAAGGAAAAACCCGTGTTCTGGTAAGGAAAATAAGTAGTATCAGACATATAGTGGTGCCTACCGAGTCAGATGCTCTGCTGTTAGAGAATAATCTAATCAAAAAATACCGTCCTAGGTACAATGTTTTGCTTAAGGATGACAAGACATTTCCCTGGATCTGCATAAAAAATGAAAAGTTCCCGAGAATCTTCCCTACCAGAAAATTTATCAAGGATGGTTCGGAGTATTTTGGACCTTATACCAGCATGAAAACCATTCATACATTATTGGATCTGATTAAAAGTGTATACCCTCTTCGCACCTGTAACTATGATCTTGCACAAGATAAAGTGGCGGCAGGGAAATACAAGGTTTGCTTGGAGTACCATTTGGGAAATTGTAAGGGTCCTTGCGAAGGGTTTCAACTGGAGGAGGAATACAATCGGCAAATACAGGATATCAGGGAAATTATCAAAGGTAATTTTAAGTCTTCCCTGCACTATTTCAAAAGTCGTATGAAATTGTTGGCCCAAGAGATGAAGTTTGAAGAGGCACAGCTTATAAAGGATAAAATAGTGGTTCTGGAAAACTATCAGGTTAAGACCACTATTGTAAATCCCAAGATTAATAATGTGGATGTATTTACTATAATTTCTGATGAGGTTTTTGCCTATGTAAATTTTCTGCAACTGTCCCATGGCTCCATTATACGTTCCCATACATTGGAAATCAAGAAGAAATTGGATGAAACGGATGAGGATTTGCTCCAATTGGCAATAATTGAAATTAGACAACGCTTCAATTCCCATTCAACAGAGATTTACGTTCCCTTTGAGGTTACCTTGGAATCCCACCTAAAAGTGGTAGTACCTAAACTAGGGGATAAAAAAAAGATCTTGGAGCTATCGGAACGCAACGCCAAATTCTTTAGACAGGATAGGTTTAAGCAAATAAAGATTATCGATCCGGATAGGCATACCAATAGGATAATGGCGCAAATGAAAAAGGATTTGCGCCTTTCCATGGAACCGAGGCATATAGAGTGTTTTGATAATTCGAACATCCAAGGTAGCAATCCAGTGGCAGCCTGCGTTGTATTTAGGGATGGAAAACCTTCAAAAAAGGAGTACAGGCATTACAATATTAAGACGGTTGAAGGTCCGGATGATTTTGCCTCCATGGAGGAAGTTGTTTTTAGACGCTATAAGCGACTTTTGGACGAGGAACAGTCATTGCCACAACTTATTGTTATTGATGGAGGCAAGGGCCAACTATCATCTGCCCTTAACAGTTTGGATGCCCTGGGGTTAAGAGGGAAGATAGCCATTATAGGTATTGCCAAAAGATTGGAGGAAATTTACTTCCCGGAAGATCCTATTCCTTTATATTTGGATAAAAAGTCCGAATCCCTGAAAATAATTCAGCAGTTGCGAAATGAAGCCCATAGATTTGGGATAACCTTTCACAGAAACAAGAGAAGTAAGGCGGCCATTAATTCGGAATTGGAAAGTATAGAAGGGATAGGGAACAAAACCGTGGAAGAGTTGTTGAAAAATTATAAATCCGTAAAAAGGATAAAAGAGGCCAGTTTAGAGAATTTGGCCCAAACCATTGGAATGTCCAAAGCCAAGAAAATATATGAAACCTTTCATTAAACCACTGTATTAACTTTATGCTAAAGTCGCTTTTTATATATTGTACGTTAATTTTTCCGTTACTGGTCCTTTCACAGGAACGGTTGGAAAATAAGGATGTAAAAGTTGGACTGGTCTTGAGTGGGGGTGGTGCTAAAGGGTTGGCACATATTGGTGCCCTGAAGGTAATTGAAGAGGCCGGGGTAAAAATAGACTATATAACCGGAACCAGTATGGGTGCCATTGTTGGTGCTCTTTACGCTTCGGGATATTCTGCAAAAGAATTGGATTCTATTTTTAGAAATACGGATTTCGAGTCATTGATACAGGATAACGTACCCAGAAGTGCCAAAACGTTTTATGAGAAGGAAGATTCGGAAAGATACGCCCTTACACTTCCGTTCAACAAGTTTAAAATTTCCATTCCCCAAGCAATATCGGGCGGGCAAAGTATATACAACGAGTTTGTTAGGTTATTGTACCACGTTAAGGACGTTGATGATTTTAGTAAACTGCCCATTCCATTCCTATGTATTGCCACAGACGTGGAGACCGGGGATCAGATATTATTGGATAAAGGCTATTTGCCCGAGGCAATTTTAGCTAGTGGAACGTTTCCCTCACTTTTTAGACCCGTAGAGATCAATGGAAGAGTGCTGATTGATGGGGGTGTGGTGAACAACTACCCCATAGGTGAATTGAAGAAGATGGGTGCCGATGTGGTAATAGGAGTGGATGTACAGCATGGGCTGTCCGACAGGGAATCCTTGTTGAGTGCTACGGAAATACTACTACAGATCAACAATTACAGAACGGTTAGGGATATGCAAAAGAAATCGGCCCAAACCGATATCTATATCACTCCGGATATTAAAGATTACTCGGTAATCGATTTTGACATGGGAAATGTTATAATAGATAGGGGCGAGGAGGCGGCCAGATTGCACATGGGGGAATTGTTGAAAATTGCCAAAGACCCCAATATTAAGAGGTCAAAGATTTTAGCTGCCGGGATAAAGGATACACTGTTTGTCAATGAATTGACAATCAAAGGGAACTATAATTATTCCAGAGCCTATATCAAGGGTAAATTAAGATTTAATGTAGATGATAAAATAACCTTTGATAAACTGCAGCAGGGAATCAACAATTTGTCCGCCACGGGAAACTTTAGGGCCATTAAATATGAATTGCTCAATAACGGGGAAGGGGTAGAGTTGATGTTGAATGTTAAGGAAAATCCAGATAAAATGTTTATTCGCCTTGGAGTTCATTTTGATGATCTGTACAAAAGTGCGGGAATCGTAAATCTGACCAGAAAGAATGTTTTTATGGATGATGACGTAGCCTCGGTAGATTTTATTATTGGGGATAATCTGAGGTACAATTTGGAATATTATGTGGACAAGGGTTTTTATTGGAGTTTTGGGATTAATTCCAGGTTCGACGACTTTAATAAAGAAATAAATTTTGACCTGATAAAATCCAATTTTGATGTCGTTAATAGTTCCAATATAAGAAAGATAAACCTGAGTGCCTCGGATCTGACCAATCAGGTGTATTTACAGACCGTAATAGAAGAGGAATTTGCGTTTACCATTGGGGTGGAACATAAATTGCTGAAATATAGCACCAAAACCTTGGGGCAGATAGATACTATTAGTACTTCTCCTTCGGCCAATAAGAGAACCTATTTTGAAAAAAGTAATTATTACAGTACCTACGGACAGCTTACCTTTGACACTTATGATGATGTTTACTTTCCTACCAAAGGATTATTCTTCGACGGGGACTTTCATTTTTATATCCTATCATCGGATTTTAACGATAATTTCAAGGAATTTTCTATAGGCAAGGCCAGAATGGGCGGAGCGTTTTCCTTGGCCAAAAACCTGTACCTTAACCTGGAAACAGAAGGGGGTTTTAAATGGGGCATATCTCCAATAACCTCCCTCGATTTTATTTTGGGGGGATATGGAAACCATTTGGTAAATAATGTAGTGCCGTTCTATGGTTACGATTTTTTAAGTTTGGTAGGGAACAGTTATGTAAAGGCATATGGCAGACTGGATTTTGAGTTTGTTCCCAAGAACCATATATTGTTGGCAGCAAATGTAGCCAATGTGGGCGATGACCTTTTTAGAACGGCAGATTGGTTCAAAGCTCCGGAGTTTTCAGGTTATGCACTGGGTTATGGGTTGGAATCTTTTATTGGGCCAATTCAGGTGATTTATTCCTATTCCCCCCAAATTAAGGAAAACCACTTCTTTTTTAGTATTGGATATTGGTTTTAAATATCGCTTTTGGGTGTTTTTTTTGTAAGCTAATGGGTGCCTCTTAACACTTTAAGCCAACATTTATTCCGATATTTGTTAAATAGGATTATGCTTCAATTTAGAATTGATATAACTGCCCATCTCAGGGCTATGTGGTAATTTAACGCGAATTGGAAGTTGTCCAATTTTTGTTTTGGCTACTTTCTACCAATAGCTAAGGACTTGGCTACATATCTATTAAATCAATTCAAAAATCTATTACTATGGGAACTACCGATAAAACATCTTTAAAATTAACAAAGGAAAATCTGGAAGCTCAGGATTTTCTGCCACTTCTTGGCACCGATTATGTAGAACTATATGTGGGCAATGCAAAACAGGCGGCCTATTACTACATGGCGGCATGGGGCTTTCAACCAGTAGCATATTCAGGATTGGAAACAGGATTAAAAGATAGGGTTTCCTATGTGGTGCAACAGGACAAGATTAGGCTGGTGTTAACTTCGCCCTTAAAATCTGGAGGGGATATCAATAGGCATATAGATGCCCATGGTGATGGGGTAAAGGTAATTGCATTGTGGGTAGAGGACGCGAGGGAGAGTTATGTGGAAACAATGAAACGAGGGGCCGAAAGTTACTTTGAGCCTAGGGCCAAAAGGGATAAAGATGGGGAGGTGGTTACATCCGGTATCCATACCTATGGGGAAACGGTACATGTTTTTGTGGAACGCAAAAACTACAAGGGGGCATTTATGCCCGGATTTAGGCTCTGGAATCCCTTTTATAAAGCATCGGATGTTGGATTGAAGTATATAGATCATATGGTAGGTAATGTGGGTTGGAACGAAATGAACAAATGGTGTCAGTTCTACGCCAAAGTAATGGGGTTTGCCCAATTGGTTTCCTTTGATGATAACGATATTTCAACGGAATACACCGCTCTAATGAGCAAGGTTATGAGTAATGGGAACGGCAGAATTAAATTCCCGATCAATGAGCCGGCGGACGGAAAAAAGAAATCCCAAATTGAGGAGTATATAGAATTTTATAACGGAGCAGGGGTACAGCATATGGCACTGGCAACCGACAATATTATTGAAACGGTCAGCGCCCTTAAAAATAGAGGGGTCGAGTTCCTGAACGTACCCGCTAGTTATTATGAAGATGTTTTGGACAGGGTCGGTACTATAGACGAGGATTTGGCGCCTTTAAGTGAGCTGGGGATACTAATAGATCGGGATGATGAAGGTTATTTGCTCCAAATCTTTACAAAGCCTATTTTGGACAGGCCAACTATGTTCATTGAAATAATCCAGAGGAAGGGTGCAAAATCTTTTGGGAAAGGAAATTTTAAAGCATTGTTTGAAGCGATAGAGCGGGAACAAGAATCCCGAGGAACGTTATAAAAGCCCCCCTTTTCTTAACTTTTTGCCAATTTTAGGTACCTAATTATTAAATAGTGTTAATAGAATCGTTAAAGTAAGTTAAATCTTATTTATGAAGTGAATCTTGTATTAAATTTGTACTCGTAAGGGGTGGTTCCCTTACAACTTTAAGTATTGGTTTTTCATAATTTAAAGTTTGGTTGGTTATTTAGGAAAAGCCCAGTTTTGCGACTGGGCTTTTTTTTATGAGCTAATTTTTGGAACAAATTTTGTTTAAGTATTATCAAATAAAAGAAAAGTAAAATCGTTTTTATTAATTTTACAGTAGTAACGAGGTGTTACATAGACTATTGCAATTTTTGGACATAACCATCAAAATCAAGATCGCCTATGTATTTGCTGGGTTGAAAGTACATCATTGCCTACTGTAATTAGATGAATTTAAACAGATGAAAAAGATTTGCATTGTACTGGTTTTAATTTTTGGATTTACTATCAATTCCCAGGTTCAACAACTTCCAAATGAAGGTGGGTTTCATTTGCCTGAGAATACAGAAAATACATCTGCTTTTAAAATAGGGGAATGGCTAAAGTTTAGGATACATTACGGATTTCTAAATGCCAGTTACGCTACACTTCAGGTAAAATCCCATGAATTGGACGGGGTTCCGGTCTATCATGTGGTCGGGAATGGTAAAACAACCGGTTTTGCCAGTATATTTTTTAAGGTGGATGACACCTATGAAAGCTATTTTGATAAAAAAGATGGCAAGCCCTATAAATTTATAAGAAAAATTGATGAAGGCGGATATACCAAGGATATTGAGGTGAATTTTCACCACGACAAGGATATTGCGGTATTAAACGATAAAAAAAAGGATAAAAAGTTTAATTTTACCATTCAAGAGGGTATTCAGGATTTGATTTCGGCCTTTTATTTTCTACGTAACAACTACAAGGTAGAAGAGTTGGTTGAAGGGGAGTCCATTGAATTGAACCTCTTGTATGACGATGACGGAGTTTTTAAGTTTAAGCTTAAGTACTTGGGCAAGGAGGTCCTAAGAACAAAATATGGGAAGGTAGAATGTTTAAGGTTTAGGCCTTATGTTCAATCCGGACGGGTTTTCAAGGAACAGGAAAGCTTGTCCCTCTGGGTATCCAATGACAATAATAGAATTCCCATAAGGATACAGGCGGATTTGAGTGTTGGGTCCATAAAGGCGGATTTGGACGGATATAATGGACTCAAGCATCAATTTAAAATAATAATGGATTAAAATGAATAAAGAGCATATTGATTCCCAGATTTCCAAACTAGAAGAAAAATACAAGGATTCTGGACAAGACCTAAGCTCTTATTTGGACGGACTTTTATATCAGCGATATCTTACTTATTGGGATTATATTCACCTAGATACACTACTCAGTATCCAAGTGCCTCGGACCCATTTTCCGGACGAGGAGATCTTTATTATGTACCATCAGATTACCGAATTATATTTTAAACTTATCCTTCATGAGCAAAAGCAAATTGTGGACGACAAGACCCAGGATGTTGACTTTTTTATTGAGAAGGCAGATCGGATAAATAGTTACTACAAGGTTTTGATATCGTCCTTTAGTGTTATGATAAAGGGTATGCAGCGGGAACAATTTATGCAGTACAGAATGGCATTGCTTCCGGCCAGTGGATTTCAGTCTGCACAATATAGAATGATAGAGCTGTATGCTACTCCCTTGGAAAATCTGGTGCAATTTTCTGAAAGACATAATTTCTCCTCGAAAAACAGTATTGAGGAATTATATGAACACATCTATTGGAAAAAAGGGGCTACCGATGTGGTTACCGGTGAAAAAACACTGACCCTAAAGCAGTTCGAATATCGTTACACGCCCAGGCTGATACGTATAGCCAATGAGGTTAAAAACAGTACTATATACCATAAATACCAGCAGTTACCACAAAAAAGTAAGGATAATAAAACCTTGGTTGAAGCGTTAAAAGCTTTGGACGTTAATGCTAATATAAATTGGCCACTGATGCACATGGGGTCGGCATATCGTTATTTGACCAAGGACAATGCACAAATCGATGCTACTGGCGGAACAAATTGGAAGGAATATTTGCCTCCAAGTTTTCAAAAAGTTGTATTTTTTCCGGAATTGTATACAAAACAAGAGTTAAATAATTGGGGGAAACAGTGGGTAGACCATATCTTTAACCCAGAAAAAGTTTAGAATAACAATGCAAAAATATTGGGGCCTAGTTTTTAGTATAGTATTTATTTTCTCATGTAAGGACGACAAACCTGTTACAGAGGAAATAGCAGAGGTGGTAACCATAGAAAAACCCGTCGTAGTAAAAGAGTTCGGGTTTAATCTGGAGGATTTTGAGGTCTTGCGGGATACTGTCAAAAATGGGGACAGCTTTGGTGAGCTAATGCTGAGGAACAGCGTGGAATACCCCAAGATTGCAAGAGTTTCAGAACATTTTCGGGATACTTTCGATGTTAGGAAAATAGTAGTTGGCAAACCTTATCTTATTTTGAAGTCCAAGGACACACTTAATAATGCACAGGTATTTATTTATCAAAATGATCCCATTAACTATACCGTGGTCGATTTTAGGGACAGCGTCCTAGCTTATAAGAAAAAGCAAAAGGTAAAATATGTAGAGCGTGAAGCTTCTGGAATTATTGAATCTTCTTTGTCGGAAGCAATATTGAAACAGGGCATTGATTACAACGTTACCAATAGTTTATCTGAAATTTATGCATGGACCATAGATTTCTTTAGACTCCAGAAAGGGGATCGCTTCAAGGTAATCTACAAGGAAAAATATATCAACGATACTATTTATGCCGGTGCCAGTGGTATAGAAGCAGCCTATTTTGAGCACAATGGTGAGCCATTTTATGCCTTTAATTTTGTGTCCGATTCTACCAAAAACATCAATGACTATTATGACGATCAGGCAAAAAATCTGAGACGTACATTTTTGCAGTCGCCAGTTCAGTTTAGTAGAATTTCTTCCAGATATAATTTAAACAGAAGAATTGCCTATTATGGATACAAGGTAAGACCACATAAGGGAACGGATTATGCCGCTCCTATTGGAACCCCTATCCTAGCTACCGCCAATGGCACCGTTACAGAGTCTACTAGGAGAGGTGGCAATGGTAAATATGTCAAAATTCAGCACAATGGCACCTATAGCACCCAGTATCTGCATATGAGGAAACAGCATGTTAAGAAGGGTGATTTTGTAAAGCAGGGCGATGTAATAGGTGAGATTGGAATGACGGGTAATACCGGAGGTCCGCACGTATGTTATCGTTTTTGGAAAAATGGGCAACAGGTAGATCCGCTAAAGGAAAAATTACCAGCTGCCGAACCTATTGCGGATAGCCTAAAAACTGCTTATTTGGATTTTGTAGGGCCTAAGAAAAGTCAATTGGATTGTATTGAATACATAGAATTACCGGAAGAAGATTTGCTAACACTCAACGAATAACATGGCTTTACAGAATACCGACCCGACCAAAACAGAAGCTTGGAAAAAACTTTCACAACATTATAAAGAGAATACCGATCTTTCCTTAAGGGATTTGTTTGGAAATGATTCGGATAGGGCTAATAAACACAGCATTCGCTGGAATGAATTTTTCGTAGACTTTTCAAAAAATAGGATTACTCAAGAAACCCTTCAACTACTTCTGCAATTGGCAAATGAAGTTGGCTTGAAGGATGCTATCCGGAAACAGTTTGAAGGAGATATTATCAATAAAACAGAAGGTAGGGCGGTTCTTCACACAGCTTTAAGGGCCAAAGAATCGGATGTCATCATGGTAGATGGTGTAAACATTGTCCCAGAAGTTTACAAGGTAAAAAAAAAGATAAAAACCTTTACGGATTCCGTCATTTCAGGGTCTAAAACCGGATTTACCGGAAAGGCCTTTACCGATGTAGTTAATATTGGTATTGGTGGATCGGATCTTGGTCCGGCGATGGTAGTGGAAGCTTTAAAATTTTATGGCAACCATTTAAAAATGCATTTTGTAAGCAATGTTGATGGCGATCATGTTTACGAAACCCTTAAGGGTTTAGATCCTGAAACAACATTGTTCGTCGTGGTTTCCAAGACGTTTACTACCCAGGAAACTTTAAGCAATGCCACGACCATAAAAAAATGGTTTCTAAAACACGCTACCCAGGCAGATGTAGCCAAGCATTTTGCCGCAGTCTCTACCAATGCAGAGAAAATTTCGGAATTTGGAATTGATGCAGATAACGTATTCCCTATGTGGGATTGGGTAGGCGGTAGGTTTTCATTATGGAGTGCGGTTGGACTATCTATAGGTTTGGCAGTAGGATACGATAATTTTGATGCCATGTTAACTGGTGCCAATGAAATGGATCAGCATTTTGCAACTTCCGAGTTTGAAGGGAACATACCGGTAATCCTTGCTCTCATAAGTGTTTGGTATAATAATTTTTACGGTGCCGAGACAGAGGCCATTATTCCCTATACCCAATATTTAAGCAGGTTTTCGGCCTATTTGCAGCAAGGGATCATGGAGAGTAACGGGAAAAGTGTGGACAGGAAAGGAAATAGGGTAACTTATGAAACTGGAACCATTATATGGGGGGAACCAGGAACCAATTCCCAGCACGCCTTTTTTCAATTGATCCACCAAGGCACTAAATTAATTCCTACCGATTTTATCGGGTTTAAGGAATCCCTGCACGGGGACAAAGACCATCACAATAAATTAATGGCCAATTTCTTTGCCCAAACAGAGGCGCTAATGAATGGTAAGTCTGCTGATGAGGTTAGAAAGGAATTGGAGGATAAAAAGGTTTCGGAAAAAGAGATTGCGGAAATCTTGCCATTTAAAGTTTTTGAGGGAAACAAACCTACCAATACCCTATTAATTGATAAGCTAACTCCCAAGACTTTGGGATCCCTTATTGCCATGTACGAACATAAAATATTTGTTCAGGGTATAGTTTGGAACATATTTAGCTACGATCAGTGGGGTGTGGAATTGGGCAAGCAATTGGCTACTGCCATATTGAACGATATTGAAGGGTCCTCCATTGCGAATCATGATGCTTCTACGTTAAATCTTTTAAATTTATTTAAGAAATAATTGGCAATTTTGCCAATTCCTAATAAACGGTATTAACGTACTGTCTTTCAGGAGTTATTAAGTTTTTTAATGTTAAATTGCACTTACTAATTTAACATTATAGTAATGTATTGTTGTAAAAATTTACTCACTTTTGCAGCCATTATTTAAAACTAATTAACTCTTAGAAAAATGAAAAAAATGTACTTTGTTATTGCTGTTTTTTTGTTAACGGCAATAGGATTTGCTCAAGGAACTATTACTGGTTCTGTAGTAGATGGTGATTTTGGTGATCCGTTACCTGGAGCGAATATTATGGTTCAGGGGACCACTACAGGGGTTGCCGCAGATTTTGATGGTAACTTCACCATTGAGGTATCCCAGAGTTCTGGAACTTTGGTAATTTCCTATATTGGATTTATTAGCAAAAAAGTAGATTTCACAACTTTCGGTAACATTGGTGCCATATCCCTTAATCCGGACGCACAGGAATTGGAAGGGGTTGTTATTGTGGGATCCGGAATTATAGATTTGGCCGAGGACAGACAAACTCCCATAGCAGTGTCTACCATAAAGGCCCGGGAAATCAGGGAGAAAACAGGAAACTGGGATTTACCTGAATTATTAAAATCTACGCCTTCAGTTCAGAACGTTAAGGGAGGTGGTTTTGGAGATGGCCAAATGTTCTTGAGGGGATTTGATCAGACCAATACTGCATTCCTATTAAACGGACAACCAATCAACGGAATGGAAGATGGAAAAATGTACTGGTCCAACTGGTCAGGAGTATTGGATATTGCCAACGCTGTTCAGGTGCAGAGGGGATTGGGATCTTCTAAATTGGCTATTTCATCTGTTGGAGGTACGGTAAACATTGTGACCAAAACCTTGGACAAGCGCGAAGGAGGTTTTTTTCAATCTATGATTGCCAATGATAATTATATTAAGACCACAGGATATTACTCAACCGGGATAATGGAAAATGGCTTGTCTGTTGCCGCAATGTTGGGCCATTGGCAAGGGGATGGTTATGTGAATAATACCGGAGGTCAAGGTCAGACTTATTTCTTGTCCTTTGGTTATGTTCCCAATGAAAATAACATCTTCAACTTTTTGATAACGGGTGCTCCACAATGGCATGCTGCCGCAGGATCCGATAATCTTAGGACTTTTTTGGATAATGGAAGAAAATACAATTCTTGGAATACTCCGGATGTCAACAGTCCTAACACCTTAAATGGGGGCGGTTACCCTGGAGGTAGAAATATTTACCACAAACCGGTAGCCAACCTAAGCTGGGACTTAACCTTTAACGATACGGCCTCTTTGTCTACCGTTTTGTACGGATCAATAGGAAGGGGAAGTTTTGCCCAATTAATTACAGATAGAAATACAGGGGAGGCGCTCTATGCCAGGGGTTCCAACAACAACCATAACTGGGGAGGTTTGGTAACTAACTTCAATAAGCAAATCAATGAAAACCTTAATTTCAATATTGGGGCGGATGTTCGTTTGTACAACGGAATCCACTTTAGGGATGTAAGGGAGTTCATTGGGGTTAATTCGGTTTCGGCTTCCAGCAATTACAACGGAGGTGCCTATGAACTTACCAATGCCTATGGCGGTATTAATCCTTGGAATATAACCTTTAACCCCAATGATGATCACTCCCAAAGATTCGGTTATGATTATGAGGAAAAAATCAACTACGCCGGGGTGTTTGGACAATTGGAGTATTCCAAAGGTGCTTTTTCTACCTTCTTTCAAGGGTCGGTTTCTACACAATCGCACATCAGGGAGGAATTTTTGAATGCGGCCAATGAAGGTCAATCAGAAGAATCAGAAAAAGTAAACAACCCGGGATTCAACGTTAAAGCAGGTGTGGCTTATAATCTATCCGAGCAAAACGCAATATTTGCCAATGCAGGTTACTACTCACGTCAGCCCTATCACAGTGACTTGTATATAGACGATAGAAATTCAAATGAATTGAATCCATTGGCTACCGAAAATCAAAAGATTACGGGATTGGAAGGTGGATATAAATTTATGGGCGATATTTTATCGGCCAACCTGAACGTGTATTACACTATTTGGGATAATAGGATACAATATAGCTCTGATGACACCAATAATGACAATATCGTGGACGAGTTTACTCAGACGAGTCCTCTAAAGCAGGTACATTCCGGTGTGGAATTGGAGGTATTTTTGCGACCTGCGGACGGGTTGAATTTTCAGGGATTTGTGTCCATTGGTAATTGGGAATACGATGGAAACGTTACCACTACCACCTCTGATGAAAACGGAAATATACTTTCTACGGGAGACACTAGTTATATAGATGGTGTAAAAGTAGGCCAGGCTGCCCAGTTTACTGCCGGTATTAGTGGAGATTACGAAATATTGCCCAGACTTAAGCTGGATGCCAACTGGAATCTTTATGACAACTTATACGGTTCTACCCTTTTTGGGGATTCCGAATTTTCAACTGCCAACAACAGAGGTGCAATTAAATTACCTGCTTATGATACTATGGATGCCGGGCTCTCTTACCGGATGTTGGTTGGTAAGGAGAACAACAAATCCATTCAATTCCGATTAAACATTAACAATGTCTTTGATGAGGTTTATTTGGAAAGCTCTAGTGATAACAGACATGTTGAAACTGGAGATGACGTTTGGAACGGTGTAAATACAGATAACCGAGTTAGGTTTGGTTATGGTAGGACCTGGAACGTTAGTATGCGCTACAACTTTTAAGTACTAACAAAATTAAAAAATGATGACCCCGCTATTTCGCGGGGTTTTTTTATTCCCAAAAATCCTTACATTTATAAATTAAAATAAAAACTATGGAAGATTACGGATTAGCACATCAATGGATTCTCGCCTTACATTCTTATTTTGCCTATGTGGTATTGGCTGTATTATTTTTAGCCGTGGCCAATGGTATTTTGGGATGGACAGGAAATAAGGATTTTACTCTGAGAAAGGATTTTAGAATTAGCCTATTTGCGCTGATTTTATCACATCTGCAACTCCTTGTGGGCCTAATACTCTATTTTGTGTCTTCCAATGGGTTGAATGCTATAAAAACCTTGGGTATGGGCGGGTTAAACTCGGCCGCCCGTTTATTGGCCGTAGAACATCCGTTTATCAATATAATTGCAGTTGTCTTTATTACGGTAGGCTGGTCCAAACACAAAAAAGTATTGGAAGGCAAAAGAAAGTTTAAGACCATTACCATTTTTTATGGTTTGGGATTGATCCTTATCCTTAGCAGAATTCCATGGGCACAATGGCTCAATTAATTAATTGCCTTTAGGGAGATTAATGTTATTTGGACACGGGCTGGATTATTGGCCGTTGGAAGAATCTTAACAAATTAAAAATATCAATAAATCATAAACCTAATTTATGTACCATATGAAAAATTTAGTAGTTGTTGTTCTGGCCCTTATGGCTATACCGGGGATCTCCCAAGAAATGTCGCTGTTTAATGGCAAAGATTTATCGGGTTGGACGATCTACGGCACCGAAAAATGGTACGTGGAAGATGGACTTCTTGTTTCTGAGAGTGGACCGGACAAACAATATGGTTATTTGGCCACCGATAAATATTACGATGATTTTGAACTTACCTTGGAGTTTAAACAGGAAGCCAATGGGAACAGCGGGGTGTTTGTTAGGTCTACTGTAGATGGCACCAAAGTTAGTGGCTGGCAGGTAGAAGTTGCACCCCCGGGCCATGATACCGGAGGTGTTTACGAATCCTATGGTAGAGGATGGCTAATTAAGCCAGATCCTGAAAAAGACAAGGTCCTCAAGGAAGGGGAGTGGAATACAATGAAAATTAAGCTGTCTGGCAATAAATTAACTTCATGGCTCAATGGTACGGAAATGGTGAGCATTACCGATGATAAAATTGGTGAAGGTAAGGGCTCCATTGCCCTTCAGATACATGACGGTGGCGGTATTAAGGTAAAGTGGAGAAATATCAATATTGTTCTTCCACAATAATTGTCTAGTTTACAGTCTTAATTAGGTGGATATATACTGGGAAATGGTCGCTATAGCCGCCAATATAATTTCCTCCTGCATAGGTACGTAAGGGATATCCTTTGTATTGGCCCTTTTTATCAATCAGGTAAGTCGGACTATATATCCCTGCTTTCCAGAAACGGTATTGGTGCGGCGATGCTTGAGTCATATTGGCGGTGATATAAATTTGATCAAATAGGTTCCATCGGTCCCTATAGGCCAAGGAGCCAACTCCTTTTTTATAGAGCATTTCCATAGGATTATAAAGATCACCATTTTCTAAATTTGCAGCCTTTCCCTTGGTTTTCAATATTTTTTTTAAACTATCGTCTATCGGGTCGTCGTTAAGATCGCCCATACTGATGATTTTTGCTTCTGGATTCAATTTTGAGATGGAATCTATGATCCTCTTGTTTAGTCGGGCAGCCTCTATTCTGTTGGGCTTGCTCCTGGCTTCCCCACCGCTTCTTGAAGGCCAATGGTTTACAATGAAATGTATTTCCTCCCCATCTAAAATACCGCTTACTACCAATTGGTCCCTAGTGTAATCCCTATAGTCGTTTTCATTAGTGAGCAATAGTCGCAGACTGGCAAATGAAGTGGGCAGAAAAACTGTTTTTTTATATAAAAGGGCCACATCTATACCTCGTTCATCCGGGGAATCAAAATGAATTATTCCATAGTCCTTCTCCCTAAGATGGGGATGGTTCGTTAGGTCCTCTACTACCTGTCTATTTTCCAATTCACATAACCCAATAATGTCTGGGGAACTTAGGGCCTCGGGGCTTCCTATTTCCGATAATACCTTGGACATATTGTAAATTTTTTGGTTATACCTTTCAATGGTCCAATTATCCTTTCCATCCGGGGTACGATCGTCGTCCATTGTCAATGAGTCATTAACGGTATCAAACAAGTTTTCCAAATTGTAAAAGGCCACGGTTCTAACTTTGTACGTCTTGGCCTCCTGTGCTAGGGCACTACTAATTGCAAAGAAGGTCACAAATAAGGTGTAAGTAATATTCATGGATTACATTATTTCTTGAATACTGTAAGCTATATATTAACTTTTCTTGGAATAAATTAAGAATAAACTCTCAATTATTAATATCTTATAACCAAATTGTTAAAATATTTCATCTTCAGCAATGAAAAATGGTTTGGCAATATCCTTTTTATTACTACAGGGCATCTGGGTTTATGCACAGGAAATCTACTATGTAAAGGGTTTTGTAAAGGATATGGTAACCCAAGAAACCATTGAATATGCCAAGATTGAAATTTCAGGATCGGCCTCTATAAAACCTGATCCCATCGATGGAAAATTTGTTCTTTCGGTAAAACAGCCTGGAGATTATATACTATCCATCACCGCCCAAGATTATCTAATTATTAGAATGCCCATTTCTATAGGTACAGAAGATCTTGATCTGGGAATTATTTTTTTAGATCGAGATATTGTACAGGAGAATACGGACAATTTAATAACATTAACGGATTCCGAATTGTTGGAAGATGAAAGTATTTCAATGACCTCGGGCATGTTACAGGCTACCAAGGATATTTTTCTAAATAGGGCGGCATTCGATTTTGGTCAGGCTTTTTTTCGTGTAAGGGGCTATGGCTCGGAAAATGGCGTTATCCTGCTAAACGGCATTCCCATGAACAAATTGATGGACGGGCGTCCTCAATGGAATAATTGGGGCGGCCTTAACGATGTAACACGAAATCAGGAATTCACCCATGGGTTACAGACATCGGATTACTCCTTCGGAGGTATTTTGGGAACCACAAATATTAGTACCAGGCCATCCACTTTTAGAAAAGGGATGCGTTTGTCTTCCTCGGCATCCAATAGAACCTATGCGGGCCGATTTATGGCTACCTATTCCTCAGGTCTGCCTCAAAAAGGCATCAATTACAGTGTCTCGGCCTCTAGACGTTGGGCAAAGGAGGGTTATATTGATGGTACCTTGTACGATGCCTATTCTTTTTTTGGTGCTTTTGAATATCAATTGAATGACAAACAAAGCATCAATCTAACAAGCATTTGGGCTTCCAATCGTCGGGGAAGGTCTTCTGCTGTTACCGAGGAAGTTTTTCAGATGGCCGGGAAAAGATATAATCCTTATTGGGGCACACAAAACGGTAAAATCAGGAACTCTAGGGAACGAAAAATTGTGGAGCCCATATTTATGTTCAATCACTTTTATAACTCCAAAAGATTTACCTTAAATACCGGGATATCTTATCAATTTGGAACCAATTCCAAAGGCAGGGTGGGATACTATAATGCCCCAAATCCGGATAAGACTTATTACAGATATTTACCAAGTTATTATATCAATAGTCCTATTGGAGCCAATTTTATTGGCGCTAATATGGCCAAAGATGGATTCCTGAATAATCCACAGTTAAATTGGAACGATCTATACCAGGCAAATTCCAGTTTGTCTGCCCATGGCAAAGCGGCTTATATTTACTATGAGGATACCAATGAGGACCAACAGTTTAATGTCTCCACGATTGGTAATTACGCCCTAAATGATCACCTAAAAATTGATTTTGGCGGGCATTATACCTATTTGGACTCGGATAACTATGCGGAAATCAGCGATATGTTGGGGGCTGAATATCATGAGGATATAGATCCGTTTTCCAACACAAAAAATGATCTGGATGGAAGTCTAAATAAAACAACATCCAATCTATTCAACTACCATTATCATATTAAAGCTGCAGTCTATGACGCTTTTGCCCAATTTGCTATACGGTATCCCAAATGGGACGGGTTTTTTGGGGCTAATTATACCTCAACCAATTATCAAAGGGACGGCCAATTTAGGAATGAGCGTTTTTTGAATACCTCCTTCGGAAAGGGTGAAAAAGTTGAGTTTTCCAATTTTGGGGCCAAGGCAGGTTTAACCTATAAATTTAACGGCAGGCATTGGGTTGCCTTAAACGGAGCGTATTTGACCAAGCCACCGGTTTATCAAAATGTTTTTATTAACCCAAGGGAGAATAATCAAGTGGTAAATGATATTCAAAGTGAAACTATTACAACATCAGACCTTAACTATTATATAAGACTACCAAATTTAACTGGACGCGTAACCGGCTATTATACCCGATTTCAGAATATTACCGATATTAATTTTTTCTTTGTGGATGCAGGGGTAGGCAGCGATTTTGTGCAGGAAGTCCTTACGGATTTGGACAAGCTTCATTTAGGGACGGAACTGGGTTTGGAGTACCAGCTTTCATCGGCGGTGAAATTATCCTTTGTGGCTGCCGTAGGCAAATTTCTTTTTGCCAGTGATCCTTTTGTAACCATAAATTTTGATACGGCCGGAGCAGAGGAAGATATCCTTAGTCCAGAAGGCAATTTAGATTTGGGAATTGCAAAGGTAAAGGATTATAAATTGTCCCAAGGGCCTCAAAAGGCATTTGCCCTAGGGGTGGAATACCGAGATCCCAAATATTGGTGGATAGGAGCTACCGCCAATTATTTGGGGAACAATTATGCTAGTATTTCCACGATAACAAGGACACAGAGTTTTTATTTGGATCCAGATACGGGTTCGGCGTTTCCAGAGGCTACGGATGAAAATGTAGAACGCTTATTGACCCAAAATAAATTGGACAATTTTTATTTATTGAATATGGTAGGGGGCAAATCTTGGTTAAAAAAAGGCAAGTATATGAGTGTTTTTGCAAGTATTAACAATGTATTTGATGCAGTTTTTAGAACTGGTGGCTACGAACAAAGCAGGAACGGTAATTTTGGACAGTTGCAACAGGACAATTTAAGCGGTAACCCCTCATTTGCACCTAAATATTGGTATGGCTATGGACGTACCTATTTTATAAATTTTGCGATTAGTTTTTAAAATTCGCTTTTGTAATCATTCTGGATAGAAATAATGGATCAATGAATTTCAGAATCAACATTAATGGATGCCTTGCTTCCCTTCTGGGTTTATACCTGCTAATGGCCTGTGTTAAGGATGCAAATTTTGAGACTCCCAAAAGCGATTGTACATCTGAGCTTTCGGCCAATTTAAGCATAGGGGATTTAAAATCGCGGTATGTGGATGAATTGATACAAATTCAGGAAGATTGGGTTATAGAAGGGTATGTAGTATCTTCTGATCTGGCAGGCAACTTTTTTGGAACATTGCACATCCAGGACAATTTAGTCAATCCCACTCAGGGCCTGCAATTGGAAATTGATATAAGGGATTCGCATTTGTTTTATGAAGTGGGCTCTAAAATTCTTATAAAAACCAAGGGGCTTTATTTGGGGATGAGTAAAGGGGTATTTAAATTGGGGGGCGTTTTTAGTGCTTTTGGCAACCCCACTGTGGGGCGTTTACCTGCGGCCATAGTTGGGGAGCATTTGTTTAATTCCTGTGAGCCATTGGGAGGGCTCCAACCAAAAAAAGTCGGTATTAATAATTTGGAGGATTCCATGATAAGCACCTTGGTCCAATTTGTCAACATGGAAATTTTATGGGCAGAATTGGGACAAACCTTTGCGATTAAAGAGGAAGAAACCATAAGGACCTTGATCAATTGTGAGGATTTGGAACTTGAACTACTGAACAGTGGGTATTCCGATTTTCAGGCCAAGCTTTTGCCAGAAGGGAATGGAACCATAACCGGGGTTTTAATAAAGGACAATAAGGATTATCAATTGGTAATAAGGGATACTTTGGATATTGCTTTTACGGATATTCGGTGTGAGGATTTGGTGGATGAATTTACGTCAACAAAGATTTTTATCTCCGAGTTGGCGGATCCGGATAACAATGTGGGAGCAAGGTTCGTAGAGCTCTATAATTCGGATTCGGAACCTTTTGATCTAAAGGGATGGACTTTAAGAAGGTACACCAATGATAATACGGAAATAAGTTCTACCGTAGATTTGTCGGGATTTGTAATCGAAGGCAATAGTGCCTTTGTTATTTCTCCCAATGCCTCAGAGTTTGAAATGGTCTATGGCTTTCCGCCCAACCATGGTGTTTCCACAAATAGTCCTGCAGATTCCAATGGCGACGATAATTTGGAATTGGTGGATCCGTTCGGAACTGTAATAGATAGTTTTGGAGTTATTGGCGAGGATGGGTCTGGCACCAACCATGAATTTGAAGATGGCAGGGCAATACGAAATGGAGATGTCTCGGAAGCCAATCCAATTTATACTCCCAGCGAATGGACAATATATAATGATACTGGAGAAGCGGGTACTATCAATGAACCTCAAAACGCTCCGGACAATTTTAATCCGGGCATTAGGTAATTTTCTCTGTTACTACCATCAGATAGTAATTTAAGCAGATCTGCGGATTTGATAGGTTTCAATATGTAATTGCTTACCAAACCATAATCCTGGACCTTAATTACATCCATTGGATCTATAGAGGAACTGATAATATAAATAGTTACTTCTGGATTAGGAACTATATGGAACATTTTAAGAATTTTCTGGTAAATTATCGGTCATAAAGGGAAAGACAATTTTAAACTATATTTTCAATTTACTAAAGTGATTGTTTTTTTATACATTTAACTAATGGCATTTACATATGAACGAATTTTTCTTTAACGAAATTAGAAACGGTAACTTTGATGAGGTAAGGGCCATGTTGAAGAAGAACGCCTTACTCTTGGACAGTAAGGACCAAAGAGGGTCTACCCCATTAATACTTTCTACCTATTACGATCAGGAGGAAATAACCGACCTTTTATTGGAATTGGGCGCTAAAATAGATGCCAAGGATGCCTCTGGCAATACGGCCTTGATGGGTGTCTGCTTTAAAGGCTATACGGATACCGCCAAGAAGCTTATAGATAAGGGTGCCAGTATTAATGAACGAAATACTATGGGCGCTACCTGTCTTATTTATGCGGCAACCTTTGATAGGGAAGAGATTGCCAAAATGCTTATGGACAAAGGTGTAGATACAACGATTAAAGACGTTCGCGGTCTTACCGCCTTGGACCATGCCAAAATGCAAGGAAAGCCATCGCTGATTGCACTGTTGGAAAATGCCCAAGGATAAATATGGATTTACAGGAACAATTAACCCTTGTAAAAAGAATTAAAGCATTGGCCGATACGGGCCTGGTGTACTGTGAAGATGATTATAATCGGGAGCGCTATCAGGAATTAAGAAGTATTGGTCTGCAACTTCTAAGCCTTATGAGTGATGTTCCCATGAAAGCTTGGCAAGAATTTTTAATGCCGGTGGCCGACTATCCTACTCCTAAGGTTGATGTAAGGGGTTTTGTACTAAACCATAAGAACCAGTTATTAATGGCCAAAGAGAGCATCGACGGGAAATGGACCATTCCAGGTGGTTGGGCCGATATTGGATTTACCCCTTCGGAAATGGTGATCAGGGAAATCGAGGAAGAAACAGGTCTACACACTTCGGTAGACAGGCTATTGGCGGTATATGATAAGAAATGCCACTCCCATCCTCCCCAGCCTTTTTATATTTACAAAATGGTATTCCTCTGTAAGATAGAAAAGGGAGAATTAAGGCCTGGATTTGATATGCAGGGAGCTGCTTTTTTTGACATCGACAATTTGCCGGAACTTTCTTTGGACAGAATTCTGGAACCGCAAATAAGACAACTTTATAAACTTACCACCGAAAAGCATACCAATGTATATTGTGATTAAGAAATTAGGCCATGGAAAATGAACTTAAAATAGCACTTATACAATCCTCCCTAGTTTGGGAGAATCCGGAAAAAAACCGGGAACACTTTTCCAAGAAACTCGATTCCATAAATAAGGAGGTAGATCTGGTGATACTTCCTGAAATGTTTACCACGGCCTTTACCATGAACCCCTGGAATATTGCCAAGGAGGAAGGGGAAGAAACGGTAAAATGGATGCAAAAGGAAGCGGAGAGAAAAAAAATGGCTTTAACAGGTAGTATGGTCTATTTTGCTGACGGGCATTATTATAACCGACTTTGGTTTGTGGAGCCCGACGGAAAATCGATTTTTTATGACAAGCGACACACCTTCACCTTAGCCGGTGAGGATAAGGTATATAACAAAGGTGAAAAAAGGATCGTGATCAACTTCAAAGGTTTTAGAATCTGTCCGCTTATTTGTTATGATTTACGCTTTCCTGTTTGGGCAAGGAATAGGGAGGACTATGATGTGCTTATCTATGTTGCCAATTGGCCGCAGCCAAGAATTAATGCCTGGGATGCCCTGTTAAAAGCACGTGCCATTGAAAATATGGCTTATGTAATAGGGGTCAATAGGACGGGAACGGATAATACCGGGCATAGTTATCCCGGCCATTCTACTGTAAACAATGTCTTTGGCGAACCAATAGTTTTTTCGAAGGAGGAAAAGGTACTTTATGCCACTTTGGATAAAAAACATATTTCCGAAGCGAGGGAAAAACTAAAGTTTTTGGACGATAGAGATCAATTTAATCTAATAGGGTAAAAGTGAGTGGTATTTCCCAGTTGGCCCTAACTTCTACCGCATTCGGGAAATAGCTAATCCTTTCTGGATTAATCCGTTGAAGATAGCTTCCCGTATCCCATTTTTGATTACCGTTACTATCGAATATGACCCGAATCAGATATTTTGCCGGTTTAATATTGGTGAATTCAAAAACCTTTTGTTCATTGGCAAATAATTCCTTTACGGTAGCCCCTTTTTCGTCTGTTAATTGCACAATCAACGGGTAGGTAACGGGTCCCTCCAAAGTAAGACTTATATTGCCAAAATCTGCATAACTTTTGGTAGACAGTTTAATGGATATGGTGTCATTTTCGGTTTCAAAAAAATCTACTATCGCCCCTGGGAGTAGTTCCAGGGCATAATTTTCGTTGGGCTCCACTTCAAAATCAAAATCAATTTTATTGCCCACAGTATCCAAGGCCGTCATGAATTTTACCTGGGTCGAATCCTTGCGTGACAAACTGATTTTTGAACTGTCTATACGGGAAATTGGAGTATTGGCCCCTATAAAAAAAGGTGTTCCAAACTCCAGGCTCCCTCTTTGGTTAGGCTGTACAACAAGGGTATCCAAACCAACTTTTTTTGTTTTAACGGTAAAGGTATCAATTAGGCTTTCTTTCTCATTGGCAACTGTAAAAACCAAGGAATCCGCTGCGAAGGGAGTAAACCAAAAGTTTAAGGTGTCCTTTTCCCGCTCTTTGGTGATTTTGGTCTTTACCGTATCCGGAATGTTGCTCAGGGCTCTAATCGATATATCTTTTGCATTGCCCTGATATCCAAAAATGATCTTGTTTTTTGCCGCAAAGTTGGGAACAGAAATACTATAATCTGGCAATTCCTTAAACATGGTCAATAAATAAACGGAATCTGTTGGAAGGTTTACGGTGTCCTTTATAAAGGCAATTTTATCCACTTTTTGATTGAAAATGTTGTTTTTTGCCTCATCTTTTACCCCGAACATGGCATATTTTCCCTCTTTTAGATTTTTTAAATGAAAAATAGGAGTACTGTCCAAGGTGTTGGTAATATAATTTGGTGGTTGCCGATAGATGGTAGAATCGGTATAGACACTATCTATCTCATAAAGCATAATGCTTATAAAAGTGTCCGCATTCTTGTTATATGCATCCTTGACCACGCCAGAGACTGTTAGGGAATCTATATAGTCCCCTGTTGAAAACACGTAGGTAAAATAACTGAGTGGGTTCCCCTCGTTGTTATCGATTATACTTTGGCCAAAATTTAGGGTATAGGTGGTATTCGCTTTTAGGGTATCCTTTAAGATAACCTCTACATACCTGTTGGCCGAGCCCTGTGGGGATATTAAGGGAGTGTACTTTAAAGGTGGGGAAACAATTAGTTGTTTTTCAATATCCTTGAGCTTAACGTATTCGTCAAAATACAAACGAATTTTATTGGTTTTAAAGTTTATGGACATGTTATTGGGCTCTGCCTTTACCAATTTTGGAGGTGTAATATCCTTGTCACCTCCACTAGGCGCACCTCTACGTGCGCACTGTATCAGGGCCGATACGGTTAAAAGGAGAAACAAAAACCCTAAAATGCGTTGGATCATAGCAGTAATGAAAATGTTCAACAAAGAAACAACTAATTTGGAGAATTGTAAAATTAAGGTACTATGGCCATGGAGGCAACATATATATTAATTCCCTCTGTTGCAGATAAGGCTGTGGCACAGACCTCCATGGTAGCCCCCGTTGTAATGACATCGTCCACTAACAATACGTTTTTGCCCTTGAATATTTCATAGTCTGTTAAAACATAAAGGGCCTGTTTGTTCTGCCACCTTAGTATTCTGGATTTTTTTGTCTGGGTCTTGGTATTGGCGGTTTTAATAAGGACGCCTTCATGGTACTGGGCACCAATGTGTTCCGCTATCGATTTGGCAAATAGGGAAACCTGGTTGTAACCTCTTCTTTTTAATTTTTTTCGGTGTAAGGGAACCGGCACTACATAATCAATGTTGTTAAGAAAGTTGTTTTGCTTCAATATATGGCCATACCAATTCCCTAAAAAAGCACCAATTTGCTCTTGGTTTTTGTATTTTAGGTAGTGAATAATACTTTTTACAATTCCCTTTTCAGTAAAAAACAGAAAAGAACTGGCTTTAATAATGTTAATTCTTCCATAAAATATACGGTCAACAGGATTTACAGCGTTAAAAGTATACTCGGTGAGTGGTAATTGATTTCGACAAACGGTACAGACATGTTCTTCTCCTCTATATAATAGAGCATTACATCCAAAACATAGCCTTGGTAGAAGGACCGTGTTGATATCGTTTAGTATATTTGAAATCTTGGAATACACAAATCTAGATTACTATTAACCTACTTAATACGCATGCTTTTAGATGGATACTGAAGATAATAAATTTAATTATAAGATAATACTTGCCGCTTTGGCAGCCATTATACTGGGTATTCTTATTGCCTTCTATTATAGTTATGCCCAATCCAAAAGTCGCATCAGTTTTTTGGAGCAAGAGAAAGAATTGCTTGTTAAGGACCTTACTTTGATGAAATCTGATGTAGATAGGCTCTCGGCACTTAATGAAGTAAATGAAATAGAATTACAGGATTCAAAATATAGGGTGCAACAGTTGTTGGATTCCGTGGGCCGCTTAAATTTTACAGTCGAAAAATTAAAGGAATACAAAACCGAACTTAGAAAGCTCGAGGCTAAAAATGATAGCCTTAAGCTGAAGAACAATTTTCTTAAGTATAACAATATGCTCCTAGGGGACAAATATGAGGAAACCAGGAAGATGATCGAAGAACTCAGGGGAAAGAGCAGTTCGTTGGCCGAGGCCGAAGCTGCACTTAGGAGAAAGAACAAAGAACTTAGTCAGGAGCTTAAGACCAAAAGCTATCTAAAATTGGAGAATTCGGAGGGAAGTGGTTTTAGGTTTAGAAGTGGCAAACATATCAAAACCAATAAGGCTAATATCATATCCAAACTAAGGGGCTGTGTTACCGTAATGGGAAATCCCAATTCCAAAAATGAGGAGCGGGTTATCTACCTGCAGTTCTTGAATCCAAATATGGGTATCATAGAGGATAATGCCAATACCATTTCCGTAAATGGAAATGTTTATAGCAAACGCGTAGAACTGGTTTTTATGGGGCAGGAATTTAGCGTATGTGACGCTATTTCAGTACCGGAAGGATCTTTGGCGGAGGGCACCTACACCCTAAATGTTTTCGAGAACGAAAAATTATTGGCGACTTCAGAATTTCAATTGAAATAAACCTCTTCATTTTCCACTAATATTATATTTTTGCCAAATGGTGAAACAAGAAGACGATTTTAAAAAAGTAATCTCGCATGCAAAGGAGTATGGATACGTTTTCCAATCCAGCGAAATTTACGACGGACTAAGTGCCGTATACGACTATGCCCAAAATGGAGCAGAGTTAAAAAAGAATATCCGTGAATATTGGTGGAAGGCCATGGTTCAGTTGAACGATAATATTGTAGGACTGGATTCCGCAATATTTATGCACCCAACCGTTTGGAAGGCATCCGGACACGTAGATGCTTTTAACGATCCATTAATAGATAACAAAGATTCCAAAAAAAGATATCGTGCAGATGTTTTGGTGGAGGATTATACCGCTAAAATTGAAGCTAAAATAGATAAGGAAGTAACCAAGGCGGAAAAACGCTTTGGAGATACCTTTGATAAAAAACAATTTTTGGAAACCAATCCAAGAGTGGTCGGTTACCAAGAACAAATCAATACCATCTTGAAGCGTTTGGGAAAATCCTTGGAGAACGAGGATTTGGCAGATGTGAAAAATCTAATTGAGGAATTGGAAATTGCATGTCCCTTGTCTGGATCAAGGAATTGGACGGACGTAAAGCAATTCAATCTAATGTTCGGCACCAAATTGGGGGCTTCCGCCGATAGTGCCATGGATCTGTACCTTAGACCAGAAACAGCTCAAGGTATTTTTGTAAATTTCCTAAATGTTCAAAAAACTGGAAGAATGAAGATTCCGTTCGGGATTGCCCAAGTGGGCAAGGCTTTTAGAAACGAAATCGTTGCAAGACAGTTTATCTTTCGTCAAAGGGAGTTTGAACAAATGGAAATGCAATTTTTTATTCGTCCCGGATCTCAAAAGGAATGGTACGAAACCTGGAAGGAAAAAAGGATGGCTTGGCATTTGTCCTTGGGCTTGGGAGCCGAGAACTATAGATTTCACGATCACGAAAAATTGGCGCATTACGCAGATGCCGCAGCCGATATAGAATTTAAATTTCCTTTTGGATTTAAGGAATTGGAAGGGATTCATTCCAGAACCGATTTTGACTTAGGTAGCCACGAAAAATACTCTGGTAAAAAATTACAGTATTTCGATCCTGAACTGAATGAAAGTTATGTTCCCTACGTGGTTGAAACTTCCATAGGTCTGGATCGCATGTTCTTGGCCGTTTTTTCAAACTCCTTGGTAGAAGAGGAGTTGGATAACAACACTACTAGAACAGTACTTAAATTACCGGCTGTTTTGGCACCTATGAAGGCTGCAGTATTGCCTTTGGTAAAAAAGGACGGTTTGCCGGAATTGGCCCAAGAAATCATAGATGACCTTAAATGGGACTTTAATGTGGTATACGATGAAAAAGATGCCGTAGGCCGTCGCTACAGAAGACAGGATGCCAATGGTACACCTTTTTGCATTACCGTGGATCATCAATCTCTAGAAGATAAAACAGTGACCATAAGACATAGAGACACCATGGAACAACAACGTTTAGCCATTGCAGATGTTAAGGCAATCATTCATAAGGAAGTGGATATGAAAAGCTGGTTGAAAAGAATGGAATAGCTCAGTAATCTACAAGAAATTAAAGGTCCAATAAGTTAAGGTATTGGACCTTTTTTTGTTTTATTGGGTTATTGGGAAATTGGTCAAGCATAATAGTTAATAGTCCAAAGGATTCAATCTTGTAATATGTCTTAATTTTTGGTTTAGTTTAACTATTACCTTAACTAGGTAATGGCTACTCTTTTCTATTTTTGAAATGGCTTCCCCTTGTTTACTAATGTTAAACCATTCGAATGAATCTAGTTAAACGATTTATATTGCTGTTTTTTTGTGGAACGAATTTTCTTTTGGCACAGAGATCGTTATCCTATAACGACAAGTTATTTGCTACGGCCAAAGTTTGGGGGTTCTTGAAATACTATCATCCAAATGTCGCCAAAGGTAAATTTGACTGGGATAAGCAATTATTTGAGATTTTACCACTAATAGAAAAGGCAAACACAAAGGATGAATTTTCAAAAATTTGTATTGCTTTGATTGAATCCTTGGGTAAAATCAATAATTGCAGTAAATGCCTAAAGTTATCCAAGCAGGATTATTTCGACAAAAATTTTGATTTATCCTGGATGCAAGATAGCCTTCTGATTTCAAACGATTTGCATGACAAGCTGAAATTTATTGAACACAATAGGGCGCTCGGCAAGCAATATTATGCTAGTGTTGGTAAGGGTGCTCAAAATGTAAAAATTGAAAATGAGAAAGTTTACGAGGATTTTACCTGGGATAACAGGAGTTTAAGAATTCTTACCCTGTTTCGGTATTGGAATAACATTGAATACTTCTTTCCGTATAAATACCAAATGGACGAAGATTGGGATGCGGTTCTGAAGGAGATGATACCTAAATTCCTGAATGTTAATTCCGAGTTGGACTATCATTTATCCCTTTTGGAGCTTGTGGTTAAGATTGATGATAGCCATGCTGGCTTTTTTACAGAAATCACCAAAGAATATTTTGGCAAAAAATATATAGCGGCTTATTATAAGATAATAGACGATAAGGCGGTGGTATTAGGCTTTTATAACGATTCATTGGCCCTAGTGAATGATATTCAAATAGGAGATGTGTTTACAAAAGTAAATGGCGAAAGTATCTCCCAAATAATCAATGGCAATGATAAATATATCCATGGGTCAAATCAAGCTACAAAATTGAGAAACAATAATTATTCAATTTTTAATGGTTCAACAGACTCTGTGGAAGTTGAATATCTTAGAAATAACATATTGCAGTCAAAAAAAGTTGGTCGATATTTTTTTGAAGATTTCAATTATAAGAGACCTGTAAAGGATAAATGGCGTATTCTGGAGAACAATATTGGTTATGTTAATCTTGGTTCTCTGGAACGTGATGACGTTTCTGGAATGATGGACAGTTTAAAAAACACAAAAGCCATCATCTTTGATATTAGAAATTATCCTAAAAACACCTTGTATTCTATTGTATCATATTTGAATTCGGAACCCAAGGAATTTGTAAATTTTACACGGCCAGTATTAAACTATCCCGGCCGGTATACCTATGAGAAATATATGAAGGTTGGTAAAGAGAAAGGGTTAAAATATGCCAATAGAGTTGTCTTGTTGGTAAATGAATTTACCCAAAGTTTTGGAGAGTTTACAGCTATGTGTTTACAGACTGGTGATCAGGTTACCACTATTGGTAGTCAAACTGCTGGAGCTGACGGCAATGTTAGTAAAATGGAACTGCCAGGAGGACTATCCACCTGGATATCAGGAATAGGGGTGTTTTATCCGGATGGAACCGAAACCCAGCGAAATGGCATAAAACTGAATTATGAAGTGAAACCTTCAATTTCCGGAATTTTGGAAGGAAGGGATGAGGTGCTTGAAATGGCAATACAACACATTGAAGCTGGGAATTAAATTATTTACAAGCTATACCCCAATCTTAAACTACCATAATAATTTCTATCGTTTCCGGGATAGTAGTACCTAGGCTCGGCCCCGCCAAATCCTGTTGTGTTGATAAGTACGGATTGGGCATAGTTGACATCGAAGATATTGTTGACCCCAAAGGCTATGTCCATCGATAGCTTTTTACCCAACTGATTTTTATACCCCACTTTACTGTTCACTACATTAAAGGCTTCACTGTAGAGAGTATTGGCATCCGTCATAGGAATTTCCCCTACATATTGATGGGTGGAATACCAATAAAATTTATTATTAAGTTGGGCTTGTAGACCAGAGTTCAACCTGTTTTTGGGTACCCCTGTCAATGGATTTCCAGAATAATTGTTGTCCTCGTCTACAAAGGTCACAAAACTGTGATCGTTGTACGTATAGCTGATAAAAGGCGTGAGTTTAAGTTTTGTACTAATGTCCATATTGAAATCTGCTTCCAATTCCAGCCCTTGATGTTTGGTCTTGCCTGCGTTTTTGCCAATGTACTGATCTTCACCGACCCTTTCTGCCACCAACAAATTTTTGATATCCATCCTGTAAATGGCCATATTTAGATTTAATCTTCGATCTAGAAGGCGAAATCTAGTGCCTATTTCATAGTTCATACCCGTTTCTTGGGCTATATCAGGGTTAATAACGCCCTCCGGTGTTAGCGTTTCCTCCACTGTAGGATTGGAAAAACCTCTACTTATATTGGCAAAGATTGAATTTACTGCTGAAAAATCATAGTTGAGGTTTAGGCTGGGCAGCACTATGGCGTCAAAATTCCTTTCCGCGCTCTTATTGTCCGCTCCTTGATTAAATTCATCCCTAAAATCGTAATAGGTCTTGTTCACGTTCAGCCCAATTTGGGTAGAAAAAGCCTTCCCGAAAGGGATAAGTAGATTCCCAAAGGCATTAAACTGTCGCCTAAACTCTTTGTTATCGGCAAATTGATCGCCCTGTAAACTTCCTTGTCCATTATTGTCTTGATATAGATTTTCAAATTGGCTCCCTTGGTATTCATCCTTGTATAATTCCGCACCAAAATTGTAGTCGATCTTGGATTCATTGCCAGTCCAAGTACCGGCGAACTTTGTCCGGAAACCATAGCCATTGGTGTATTCCTCCAAAATACCAAAAGGCGCGGGTTCGTAGTGATCCAAATAGGAATAGAAAATACTGCTGGTGTTTTTCAATTTATCTGAAAAGGAATGATTTAAGGTCAGGCCTGCCAGACTATATTTGTTATCCTCGTATCCTTTGGCAGATTTCCAGGTAAAAGCTGCCTTTGTTGGGTTTTCCTTAAAATCGGTCTCTCCCAAAGAGCTGGGAATCTGGGCGTTATAATCAACATGATTGAAGAGAACGCCAATGTTGGTTTTGGGATTTATTTGGTAATTTAAATCCAAGAGCAAGCCTTCGCGTTTAAATTTATTGTTTTCCCTGTAGCCATCGGTTTCCAAAAAGCCATAATGTAAGTTGAGCGTAACCTTATTTTCCTTTAAACTAAATTGCAGATTGTTCTTTATTAGATTATAGGAACCTACGGTAAAGTTGTTTCTAAAATAGGTGGACTCGTTGGTAGGCTGTTTGGAATTTAACAAAATTGCCCCCCCCAAATTTGTGCCATAATTGGTTGCTTTTGGGCCCTTGATTACCTCCACCGAACTTAGATTTTCCAAATCGAAAGATTCTATGGAGGAGAAACCCGAACCGTTAGTTATTGGGATGTCGTTATAGTACAGCCTTAATTTATCCGTCCCGTACAAGGTTCTTGCACCTACTCCCCTGATGGTGATCCTGTTGGTATTTAAAGCCCCGGACAATATATAAACTCCGGATATTTGATTGATTGCCGAAACCATATCTACTGGACTATAGTTCTGAAATATTTTGGCGCCTATAATTTTAGTAGCAATTATGCCATTATCCGTGGCAGAGTGAAGGGAATCCAAAAGGATTATTTCGTCCAATATGGTGATGCTATCTCTTTGGACAGGTTCTTGGGCATTGGATACAAATAGAAAAATTATGGCAAATAGAAAAAGAAAGGAGGATTTCATGAATTAAATTTAAGTTTCAAACTTAAGTATTATTATCTGATTTTTTTTCATTCAAATTCCCAAAATCCATGGCTTGCCCTTTAAGTCAGGTTTAAATATCAACTTTTTTGCTTTGGCTTTTTGGTTACAAAAAACATTGGCTATTTTTAGCCATATTTTCTCAAAGTTGACATTGAAGTGAATAAAGGCACATGAGTCTTCCCTTGAATTTAAGAGGGGTTAATGTGGCATAAATAAATTTAAATGAAAATTGTTTCTTATAATGTAAATGGAATCAGGGCTGCGGTGAACAAAGGATTTTTGGATTGGTTAAAAACAGTAAATCCGGATGTGGTCTGTTTGCAAGAAATTAAGGCCAATCGGGATCAATTGGATCTGGCCGTTTTTGAGGCCTTGGGTTACCACTATCATTACTGGTACAGTGCCCAAAAGAAAGGATATAGTGGTGTGGCAATTCTTGCCAAAATACAACCGGACCATGTTGAGTACGGAACGGGAATAGACTATATGGATTTTGAAGGGCGAAATCTTAGGGCCGATTTTAATGGGGTTTCTGTCATGAGCCTTTATTTGCCCTCTGGAACCAATATAGCCCGATTGGATCATAAACTGCAGTATATGGCCGATTTTCAAGACTATGTAGATCATTTAAAAAAGGACAAACCTAATCTTGTTATTTGCGGGGATTATAATATATGTCATGAGGCAATAGATATTCATGATCCGGTTAGGAACAAAAATGTTTCGGGGTTTTTACCCGTGGAAAGGGAGTGGATCGGCAGTTTTATGGATAGTGGGTTTATAGATAGCTTCAGGCATTTTAACAAGGAACCCCATAATTATACCTGGTGGAGCTATAGGGCAAACTCACGTGCCAATAATAAGGGATGGAGATTGGATTATGGATTGGTAAGCAGGCCATTGGAGAGCCGCCTAAAACGTTCCGTTATTTTGTCACAGGCCGTTCATAGTGACCATTGTCCCATTCTCGTGGAGTTGGATTAGGAATAAAGGCTTGGAACATAGATTTTGTAGTCATTCAATTGTGAAGTGATTGCTTTATTAAAGTATATTGGAACGGGGTGTATATTAGAATTAAATTATAATTTTAGGCCTAATCTTCCATCCTTGGTACTTTGATCGGCAAGGGAATATTGCTAATTTAATTTGACTAATAATAGCGGGCATGAAAATGTTTAGTGTTACTCGATTGATTTATGCGCTATGCCTATCATTAGTTTGTTTGGCAATTTTTTTTCAAGGTGAAAGCATATTCCCTGCACAGAATCAAAAACCCAAATTAAAGTCATCGGGCAAGGAATTGGCGGAACGGTATTGTCAAATGTGCCATACATTTCCGGAGCCAGGTTTATTGGATAGGAATACTTGGGAGAAGAGTGTTCTGCCCAATATGGGTATGCGCCTGGGTATTAGGACCAATGGAGCTGATCCTTTTGAAGATCTTGACCCTGTAGATGAAAGTATTGTAAGGAATCTAAATATCTATCCCGATGCTCCATTAATTCTAAAGGAAGATTGGGTCAGAATTGTAGATTATTATGTTCAAAACGCCCCGATTAAACTGGAGTCGCAACATGTAACCGTTGGTCGTACCAAAGAAAAGGCCCCTTTTAAATCACAATTTATTACCATCGGGGACAACAAGCTTCCAAAAGTGTCATTGCTCAACTTTAATGAAGCATCGTCGGAACTATATATTGGCGACAACAATAATCTTTACGCCCTTAAAAATACGGGTGAAATAAGTAATAGTTGGTTATTGAATAGTCCTGCTTCGCACATTGAGTTTAACGAAAATTCAGATCCCTTGCTCTTGACCATAGGGCAATTTAGACCTTCCGATCAGGAGTTGGGAAGGCTCGCCAATTTAAAAATAAGGGAGAATAACCAGAGCGCTACTATAGCTATTTCAAAACTGCGTAGACCGGTTCACTTTGCTTCGGCCGATTTAAACGGAGATAATAAAAAGGATGTAGTGGTCTGTAGCTTTGGAAATTACGGCGGAAAATTATCATGGTTCGATAATTTTGAACCCTCTAAGGAACATGTATTAAGTAATTTGCCTGGGGCCCGAATGGTAGCGATCGAAGATTTAAATGGAGATCAAAAACCTGATATTATAGCCTTAATGGCCCAGGCATATGAACAAATCACAATCTATTACAATAAGGGAAAGGGGGAATTTGAGCAGGCGAAGGTATTGGAATTCTCCCCGGTCCACGGCGTTAGTTATTTTGAATTGGCCGATTTTAATAATGACGGATTTCAAGATATTTTACTTACCAATGGGGACAACTGGGATTATTCCAATGTGGATAAACCATACCAGGGACTTAGAATATACTTGAATAATGGGCATAATAATTTTAAAGAAACATTCTTTTATCCCATGTTCGGGTGCAGTAAGGCAGTGGCCAGGGATTTTGATAATGATGGGGATTTGGACATAGTGGCCGTATCATTTTATGCCGATCTTAAAGACCCTAGAGAAAGCTTTGTCTATTTATCGAACAATGGGGATTTGAAATATACCGCATCCTTTCATCCAGACGCTATATATGGTAAATGGTTAACTATGGAAGTTGCGGATTTTAACGGGGATAATAGGCCGGATGTAATGTTGGGGTCCTTTATGTTTAATTTTAATGAAATGGCCAAGGTGGTCACTTCTACTGGTATATCTTCATTTCCACAAGTATTGCTGCTGACTCAAATCGAGTGACATAACAAGAGTTAGGACATTTATTTGCTTTAGTTATTAATAATTATTTTTTTTACAATCAAAAATCGCCTGAATGAAGTTTACGCATCTCCCCCATACCGATATTGAAGTAAGTAAAATATGCCTGGGCACCATGACCTGGGGCCGACAAAATACGGAAGAAGAAGGTCATGAACAGATGGATTATGCCCTGGAACAGGGAATTAATTTCTTTGATACCGCAGAATTGTATCCCATTCCCGCCACAAAGGAACGATATGCGGACACCGAAAGAATTATCGGTAATTGGTTCAAAAAGAAAAAGAACCGCGATCAGGTAATTTTGGCATCCAAGATTGTGGGAAAAGCCGAAATGACCAAGTTCATCAGAACCACAGGAATAAACCGCGATACCATTAAATTGGCCGTTGAAGGAAGTCTTTCCCGTTTGCAAACAGACTACTTGGATCTATATCAGTTGCATTGGCCAGATCGGACAACGAATTATTTTGGAAAAAGAGGATATAAACACAGTAGCACAGATTTTTGGGAGGACAATATCCATCAGATATTGGAAGCTTTAAGAGACCTTGTAAGAGAAGGTAAAATTAGACATGTGGGTATTTCCAATGAAACCCCATGGGGAGCTATGCGGTACTTGGAAGAAAGCAAGGTACATGCCAGTTTGCCGAGAATGATCACCATACAGAATCCATATAGTCTATTAAATAGGCTTTTTGAAGTTGGTTTGGCGGAAATCTCACATCGAGAAAATTTGGGCTTGTTGGCCTATTCGCCTTTGGGTTTTGGTACTTTGAGCGGCAAGTACCTTGGAGGAAGAAAGCCCGAGAATGCAAGGGTTACCCTTTTTCCAAATTACAACAGATATAGTAGTGGAGCAGCCGTCCTAGCTACCCAAAAATATTATGAATTGGCTCAGGCAAACGGCTTGTCATTGGCGCAAATGGCACTTGCCTTTGTAAATTCGAGACCATTTCTGACTTCCAATATAATTGGCGCCACCACAATGGATCAGCTTAAGGAAAATATAGGAAGTATAGAGTTGCAATTAAGCGAGGAGGTACTTAATGGTATAGAGGCCATACATAATGAAATTCCTAACCCAGCTCCTTGAGAATATGATAGCGATAAGTTTTTTAAAAGTAGGTTTTTGGCAACTAGGCTTAATTGTTGTGGTCGTGGTTCTAATGATGGTTTTGGCAAGGATGTTCAATTCTAAAAAATAGCGAATACTTAAGCGGGCACTAGGAGAATAGACTATTGGCTACATCTTCGATCTTGGAGACCAACTGTATTCGGATTTGAGTGTTTTTCAAGGTTATTTTGTTGTTTTTGGAAACATAGATTGTGCTAAAACCCAATTTTTCTGCCTCCAAAATACGCTGATCTATACGCTGTACCGGCCTTATTTCACCGGCAAGACCTACCTCGGCAGCAAAACAAACTCCTTTTTCTATGGGGATGTCCTCGTTACTGGAGAGGATGGCCGCAATAACGGCAAGATCAATTGCGGGATCGTCTACAGTTATACCTCCGGTGATGTTGAGAAAAACATCCTTCGCCGCCAATTTAAATCCGGCCCTTTTTTCCAAAACTGCCAAAAGCATGTTTAATCGCTTAGCGTTGTAACCAGTGGTAGAACGCTGTGGCGTGCCATATACTGCCGTGCTTACCAGGGCTTGTATTTCTATCATCAATGGGCGCATGCCCTCTACGGTAGACGCAATGGATGTTCCGCTTAATCCTTCATCGTTCTTGGAAATTAGAATCTCGGACGGGTTGTTCACTTCCCTTAAACCGCTACCCTGCATTTCATATATTCCCAATTCTGAAGTAGATCCAAAACGGTTTTTTAAAGACCTTAGGATGCGGTATACGTAATTTCTATCGCCCTCAAATTGCAATACGGTATCTACCATATGCTCCAATATTTTGGGCCCGGCAATGGTGCCGTCTTTTGTGATATGGCCAATGAGGATAACGGGAGTGTTGGTTTCCTTGGCAAATTTGATGAGTTCCGCGGTACATTCCCTTATTTGGGAAATACTGCCTGCAGTAGACTCAATATAATCTGTATGAAGGGTTTGTATAGAATCGATGACCACAATTTCGGGCTCCGTGGCTTCGATCTGTTGAAAGATATTCTGGGTTTTGGTCTCGGTAAGGATAAAACAAGTTTCACTATTGGGGTGAATGCGATCGGCGCGCATTTTAATCTGCTTTTGACTCTCTTCCCCGGAAACATATAAAGTTTTGTAGGGGAGTTTAAGGGCTATCTGTAGTAACAAAGTACTTTTTCCTACACCCGGTTCCCCGCCCAAAAGGGTTAGGGAGCCAGGGACCAATCCACCACCTAGGACCCTATTAAATTCCAAATCGTAAGTGTTGAGTCTTATTTCCTTATCGGTGCTGATTTCATTGACCCTTAATGGTTTTGCAATTTTTTTTGAGGGTTGGGAAGTACTTTTCCAGGACATTTTCTCCTCTTTCTGAATTACCTCTTCCACAACGGTGTTCCATTGCTTGCATGCTCCACATTGTCCTACCCACTTGGCATATTGTGTACCACAGTTCTGACAAAAATAAGCGGTTTTTGTTTTAGCCATTATTTAAATTATGGTTTGCGCTAAGGTAATAAGAAGTTTGAAAAGGAGGTACGGTTTTACACACTTAGGCTAAAATGATACTAAGTGTATTTAAGGCAAATGGGTAGGGGTATTAATTATCCTCCAACAAGACGTATTATTGGCCGTACGGGTAACAGCAATGCAATGATTTAAATTTTGGGATAGAGGATTTTTAATTTCCCCTATTCATTTAAGCAAAGGCTTTTTTAGTATCCAAAATCTGCTTTGAGGGCATCAATTTTTTCCAAAGCCATTTCTTTGGTAAGAAAATCTATTTCTTCCATACCAAATGCCTTTTCAAAAGTTCTAAGGGCCTTTTTAGGTTCCCCCAATTGCTCGTAATATTCAGCTTCAAAATAAAAGCCCAACATGGTATTGGGATACTCTTTTTTGCAAAGATCTGATAAGGGCTTCAGGGATTCAAAATCCTCCTTTTTTCTGGAGGCAGCGTAAATGGCCATAATGTCGTTTAGACTGGTTGTTTTTCTAAAGCCAAATAGATTTTCTATAGAAGCCTGTTTGTCCGCCAAATAATCAAATACAGGTCCAACTTGGGTTAAGATTTTTTCTTTATACTCTTTTGGACTTATGGGTTTGAACATACCGAAGATATTGTCAAAGGCTTTTCCAATGCCGTAGGTGGCTACAGAAATATGATCGGCATACTCATACTGATCAAAGAAATAGCGCAGATTATCAGACTCCGTACCTTTTAATGTTTGGTGCATGGCCAATACTCTATTGCTATTTTCACTTTTTTCGCCCTCCAAGATCAATTGGTAGAATATTTTCTTTTTCATCACGGATAATCTGGAAGGCACCCTTGTTTCCATTTCAGGGGCCAAATATGGTGAAATACTGATATAGGCGTTAAATAGGGAATCGTCCTTAAAGAGATAAAAATTTCCAAAATTGGCAGTGATATCGTATCCCACAAACATTTTAAAGGGAGCCGTACTGAATTTGGTTTCCAAATAAGGAATAAGTTCCATTCCCAAAAACTCGAAGAACAATTTGCCTTTTTCGGTGGGCAGACCGCTATCGGGATCAAAGCCACAATCCTGATTCCTTAGGTTATTTTTGGATTGATGTACACCAACTACAATAGCTTCGGGCATACCGTGGAAATTACTGTAAAATTTTGCGTTGGCCACCACTTGATCAAATAGATATTCCCCATCCAGAACAACAATGACCGGATACTTTTTTTCTGCGGTATAGGTTTCGGGGAAGTAGTATTGTACATCCCTGCGCTCCTGTAATTTAAAGGATTCGAATATTTCTTGGGTTACTTGTGCATTGCTACCAAAGTAGACGAACAAGGCCAATAGAGTAAAAAAACGTTGCATAGAACAGTATTTGGGCAATAGAAGACTATTTGTTTCTGTTCCATAACGGTAAAATCAGAAAAGATATTGCGCCAAATACTACTATCATTAAAGTTTGTGAAATCCACATAATCCACCCAAAGGCATCCCCTGAAACCTTGCTAATGCCGAAAATTGCCAAGGCGCTACTTACGGCAATGGGGTAAATGCCTATACCTCCATTGGTGGCGGACATAGCAAAGGCTCCTGCCACAAAGGCTACCAGTAGCTGACTTATGCTTAGGTCCACGGTTTCCAATACCGTATATTTTATTACCCAAAACATAACTATATAGGCTAGCCAAATAAACAAAGTGTGAAAAACAAAACCCCATTTATTTTTCATTCTAAAAATACTAAGGATGCCCTCCAAAAGGCCTCGCAAAAATGTTTTTAGTTTTAGGGCAAATTTTGATTTTGATTTTTTTACCATATATGTCCCCAGAGATAGGCCCAATATCCCTGAACCAAGGAGTACCAGTAACAACACTAAATTAAAACCTTTTTGTTGAAGGAAGTCCCAGATAATATCGGTTTGAAGGAAGAGTGCTATGGCAACTATGAGGAATAGCATTACCAAATCGATGACCCTTTCGGTGACTATGGTTCCAAATCCTTTTTGGAATGGAACATGCTCGTAGGTGGCCAAGGCCGTGGCCCTCAATATTTCACCGGACCTAGGGATCCCCAGGTTTGTAAAATAGGCCGTTAATATGATCAATATATTGTTGAATAGTTTTGGCTTATAGCCTAATGGCTGCAACAGATAATTCCATCTTACAGCTCTGGAAAGGTGTGTAAGGATCCCTAAAAAAACGGATACCCCTACCCAAAAAAGATCTGCATTTTTTACGTAATGAATTATTTCCGACCTATCCTTTTCAGAGGTGGAATAATAGGAATACCATACTAAAAAAACTCCCAGCAGGATGGGGAGAATTGTTTTTAACGTATTCTTGATGGAAGACTTCAAAATTAGGTCAATAGATTGGTTTCCTCATTGGGGAAAACCAAGGATGGATTGAATTTTTTGGCCAATTCAATATCCATGGTAGCGTAAGTTATTAGAATTAAAACATCGCCAACGGCTACCTTTCTGGCGGCAGCGCCATTCAAGGTTACCTCCCCGCTTCCTCTGGCTCCGGGAATAGCATAGGTCTCAAGCCTTTCACCATTGTCGTTATTGACAATTTGTACCTTTTCGCCTCTAATAATATTGGCCGCGTCCATTAAATCTTCATCAATGGTAATACTGCCTATATAGTTGAGGTCAGCACCCGTTACTTTCACGCGGTGTATTTTAGATTTTACTACTTCTATTTGCATGGGACAAAGTTAATCATTTATGCCGATTGGATTTCCAATTTAATTATGGTCGGCATTATGGAATAGGTTTTCAACTTTAAAGGGCAATGTTATCTATAAGTCTAACATCTCCCGCATAAACGGCGATAAAGGCTCTATATTTTACATTTCTGTTTTTTCTTTTAACAGGTTTCAATTGGTCTACATCTGCAATTTTAACATATTCCAAGTTTAGTTTTGGATGGGCGTTAAATTGTTTTTTTACCCAATCCACTGTAAAATTAGCACTTTTCGTGCCAAATTTATGTTTGGCAGCTTTTAGGGTTTTGTAAATAAAACTGGCCTCTTTTCTTAATTCAGTGTCCAACCTTTCGTTTCTGGAACTCATGGCTAGTCCGTTGGCTTCCCTAACAATTGGGCAGCCTATTATTTCTATTGGCAACTGGGCTTTTTTAACCAGTTTTTTTATGATTTGCAGTTGTTGAAAATCCTTTTCCCCAAAGTAGGCCCTGGTTGGTGAGATTAAACGCAATAGTTTTTCCACAATAGTTCCCACACCGTCAAAATGTCCTTTTCTAAATTCACCTTCCATAACATTTTCCAATCCCTCAAAATCGTATGTTTTGGAGATAATTTTACCAGAATATATTTCGGAGGCAGAAGGGGCAAAAACCGTTATCCTATCGGAAACTGCTTTTAATAGGGTCAAATCGGCCTCTAAAGTACTTGGGTACTTGTCCAAATCTTCCTTATTGTTGAATTGGGTAGGGTTGATAAAAATACTTACTAAGGTAAGGTCATTTTCTTCAACGGACTTTTTAACCAAGGCTATATGTCCCATATGCAGTGCTCCCATGGTAGGGACCAAACCAATTGTTTTGTTTTTTTTATGGGAGTCTAGATAAGACTTAAGCTCCTTTTTAGTGTTAATTAGCTGCATTCGTTTTACTTAAAAGAGAGCAAACTTACTATAATTACTGCTAATCTGCATAATTTTTGTAATTTTGCACTTTCTCTTACTCTATTAATAAAATATTGCTTTTATGAATGGCAAAAAGATATTGTTTGTATCTTCAGAATTAGTACCCTATCTACCAGAGAACGAAGTTTCCTTAATGTCTTACGAAACCCCAAGAATGGTCAATAGCAATGGTGGCCAGATAAGGATTTTTATGCCAAGGTTTGGGAATATCAATGAACGTAGACATCAATTGCACGAGGTTATTAGATTATCCGGGATGAATTTGGTGATTAATGATATGGATATGCCATTGATCATAAAAGTGGCCTCAATCCCTAGAGAGCGTATTCAGGTTTATTTTATTGATAATGATGAATACTTTAAAAGAAAGGCAACTTTCACCGATGAGGACGGGAAATTATTTCCAGATAATGACGAAAGAGCTATTTTCTTTGCCAAAGGTGTGGTAGAGACGGTGAAGAAATTGAATTGGTCGCCGGATATTATACATGTTCATGGATGGATGGCATCTTTGTTGCCACTGTATCTTAAAAAATTCTATGCCGACGAGCCTTTATTTTCCGAGAGTAAGATCATCATGTCGGTTTATGGACAAGGTTTTGATGGTACATTGGATAAAGACCTTATTAAAAAGATTGCCTTCGACGGTGTACCTGAAGAAAGTATAAAAGCGCTTGCGGATCCCAATTATAATAATTTGTTAAAAGTTGCTGTGGATTATGCCGATGCTGTTATTTTAGCCGCAGAAGATATTCCGACCGACTTGGAAGACTACATATCCAAGCTCGAAAAACCTGTTTTGCCATTTGTTCCTTTACAGGAGTTTGAGGAAGCTTACGTGAATTTTTATAACACCAAAGTTTTAAAATAATCTAAATGAATTTACTGAACAGATTAAAATTGCCTACTGTGGTAGGTATATTACTTGTTGTGGTCTTGGGGTCCTGTGAGGAGGATTTGACTACTGTAGGTAGTGGTGTAGTAGGTGGCGAACCATTTACGGCCGGTAGGGCGGTTTACGATGTTTTTGCTTACAATAAAAAGATAGAAGCTGTAAGGACCAATAAATTACCGGTTTATCAAATCGGGAATTATACAGACCCAGTATATGGAAAAACTGAGGCCAGTATAACCACTCAGGTACAATTATCTTTTGCCAACCCCAGTTTTGGAAATTATTCGGCATCGGTGGAAGAAACTGCCGATACAGATTCCAGTACCCTTACCATTGAAGAAAATGAGACGGTGGACGAGGTTATTCTTTTCATACCTTTTTTGACCAATCCAAAGGGAGACCTTGACCTTGATGGCGTGGCCGATGCGTTTGATGCCGATCCTGAGGATGCCAATAGCGATAGTGACGGGGATACCTTAACGGATATCCAGGAAAAATCACTTGGTACAGATCCCTTGAACCCAGATACGGACGGGGATGGCATAAATGATAATTTGGACGACGATACCGCAGGGAACAGATACCCCGTAAAATATGACTTGGATAGTATTTTTGATGCCACTGGAAATATTCCGGAATCATTTAATTTTAAAGTGGAAAGATCTACTTATTTCTTGAGGGATTTGGATCCCAATACCAATTTTCAGGAAGCGCAACAATATTATTCATCCCAACAATTTTCACCATCCTTTGTATCCGATCTCTTGTTCGATGGTACTGTGGAGGTTAAGAATGTAGAAGAATTGATCTTTAAGGTAGACGATCCCGAAACTGAGGATGTGGACGAATCGGAGGAAGCACCACAAAGGATTGCCCCTGGAATTAGGGTCAATTTAAATACAACATTTTTTCAGCAAAATATTTTGGATAAGGAGGGTGATTCCGAGTTGTTGAGTCAGGCGAATTTTGCAGAATTTTTCAGAGGTGTTCATTTATCTATCCCTGATGATGTTTTAGTGTTGTTGGATATAACACGTGGAAATATTACCATAAAATATAAATATGATCGTGTAACCAGTTCTGTAGACGACACCATTGTTGAAGGCGAGAATGAATTTGTTCTAAATTTCATTAGACGTGATACTAGTACTGGATCTGTAATCGGGAATGCCGTAAATACTTATATCAATGAGGACTATCCCGCTGAAATCACAAACGGATTGGACAATGGGGAAAATGCCTCTAAGATTTACCTAAAAGGTGGGGCGGGAAGTTTTACCCAAATTAAACTTTTCGACGAAATAAATGGCGACGAGATCATCAATCAGATCAAATCCAAGAATTGGATCATAAATGAAGCAAATTTGGTGTTTTATGTAGATCGAAATACGTTGGATGCGGCCGGTAGTGCTATTGAACCTTCAAAACTGTATTTGTTCAAGGACAATACCAATGGACCAGTCTATAATCAATTCCTGGAATCTGAAGAGGATTACAACGATGGTAATTTTATAAACTATGATGGTGGTCTAAATAAGGTAGGCGGTAAAGGTCAGAGTTATAAAATTAAGATTACCAATTATATCAACGACCTAATAGTGCGGGATTCTATCAATACCACACTTAATTTGGCATTGACTTCGGACATAAGGCTTACAGCCACCGGAAAGGCTATGTTGGCCAATAGTACGGAGGGGGAAGTACCGGTAATGTCCTCAATAAACCCTTTTGGGACAGTCCTTTACGGTAGTGATAATTTACCTAGTGGACAGGAGGGCAAAAAATTGAAACTCGAAATTTTCTACACCAAAGCAAATTAAAAGCCAGAAAAATACCACTTATAGTATTTATACGTTAATTAACTAAAAGATAAAAGGTTTTACATGACAAGGTACTAAATTTGTTATGGAAAACCTTTTGTTAATTACTAACCATTAAACTTAGAAATATGTGTGGAATCGTAGGATATATAGGGTATAGGGATGCTTATCCCATTATTATAAAGGGACTTCAACGTTTGGAATACAGAGGCTATGACAGTGCTGGGATAGCCTTATACGATGGCAACGAGATAAATTTATCCAAGACCAAAGGGAAGGTAGAGGATCTAAAAAATAAGGCAAAAAGTACCATTTCCCTAGAGGGTAAACTGGGTATAGGCCACACAAGATGGGCAACACATGGTGTCCCCAACGACGTTAATTCGCACCCGCATTATTCCAATTCCGGAGATTTGGTAATTATCCACAATGGGATTATAGAGAATTATGATGCTATAAAGAAGGAATTAACCAAAAGGGGATATACTTTTTCTTCAGAAACCGATACCGAAGTATTGGTAAACCTCATAGAAGAGGTGAAGCGCAAGGAAGGGGTAAAACTGGGAAAAGCGGTACAGATTGCCTTGAATGAAGTGGTTGGGGCTTATGCCATAGCGGTTTTTGATAAACAAAAGCCAGATGAAATAGTAGTGGCCAAATTAGGTAGCCCTTTGGCGATAGGTGTAGGGGAGAATGAATTTTTTATAGCGTCCGACGCATCACCTTTTATAGAGTTCACCAATAACGCCATTTATTTGGAAGATGAAGAAATGGCGGTCATTAGATTGGGGAAGGAAATTAAATTGAGAAAAATAAAAAACGATGCCATTGCCTATCCTTCTATCCAGGAATTGGCGCTTAATCTTGAGGAAATTGAAAAGGGAGGTTTTGATCATTTCATGTTAAAAGAGATCTACGAACAGCCTAGGGCTATTTTGGATACTTATCGTGGACGGCTGTTGGCCAAGGATGGGATCATTAAAATGGCTGGGATAGATGATAACCTTGAAAAGTTCTTGAATGCCAATCGTATTATTATTGTGGCTTGTGGTACTTCTTGGCATGCGGGATTGGTGGCAGAATATATTTTTGAAGATTTGGCCAGGATTCCTGTAGAAGTGGAATACGCTTCGGAATTCCGCTATAGAAACCCGGTTATAACGGATAAGGATGTGCTTATTGCCATTTCGCAATCGGGGGAAACGGCAGATACGCTGGCAGCCATTAAATTGGCCAAGGAAAAAGGAGCCTTTGTTTTTGGAGTGTGCAATGTGGTTGGTTCTTCCATAGCTAGGGAGACCGATGCAGGTGCCTATACCCATGCCGGTCCCGAAATTGGGGTGGCCTCGACCAAGGCATTTACCACGCAAATAACGGTACTGACCTTATTGGCATTAAAATTGGCCAAGGAAAAGGGAATATTCGATAATAGGAGATTCCATGAGTACTTAAGCGAATTGGAAAATATTCCTTCCAAGGTTGAAAAAGCATTGCTTTCCAATCCTCTGGTAGAAATAATTGCCAATGTCTATAAGGATTCTACCAACTGCCTTTATTTGGGTAGGGGGTACAATTTTCCGGTAGCTTTGGAAGGCGCTTTAAAATTAAAGGAAATTAGTTACATACATGCCGAGGGCTATCCTGCGGCGGAAATGAAGCACGGGCCAATTGCGCTTATAGATGAACATATGCCCGTTGTGGTAATAGCAACGAATAAAGGGCATTATGAAAAAGTAGTCAGTAATATACAGGAGATAAAATCCCGAAAAGGGAAAATTATAGCTGTGGTAACGGAAGGAGATGAGCAGGTTAAGGAGTTGGCGGACCATGTTATAGAAATTCCAGAAACCTTGGAGAGCTTAACTCCTTTATTGACCACTATTCCACTTCAGTTGTTATCTTATCACATTGCGGTAATGAGAGGCTGTAATGTGGATCAGCCCCGTAACTTGGCCAAGTCGGTAACAGTGGAATAGAATCCCTCCTTTAGAAAACTAAAATGACATCCATAGATGGTGGTCCAAAAGACCTTTATTTATGGATGTCATTTTTTTGCATTCTATTTTTTGTCAAATTTCCACTAATAAATGTTAAATTTTGAGTAAAAAATACTATGCATGCATAATTTATTTGATTTTCGTATTGTTAATTTAAAATTTGATGTATATTGGCATTAGATGATATATTACCATTATCTAATACTAATTTAACTCAAAAATTTATGAGATCAATTCTTCTATTATTCTTTTTTATGTTTGGAATATTGGCGTATTCACAAACGACCATCAAAGGAAATGTGGTGGATCAAAACAATGATCCTGTACCTGGGGCCAACATTGTAATTATGGGCAAAGCCATAGGTACCGTATCTGATTTTGACGGGAACTTTGTGTTGAACACTACTGAGAACCCCCCATTTACATTGAATATTACGAGTATTGGATTTGTGGCTTCTACAGCAGATATTACCCAAAACAATCAGTCTATTTCAGTTATTCTAAACGAAGAGCAGACCAGTTTGGACGAGGTGGTAATTTCTGCATCAAGGACTCCGGAGCGTGTTTTTGAATCCCCGGTAACCGTGGAAAGATTTGGACTTAGGGATATCCAGAATACTGCTTCGGCCGATTTCTATGATGGCTTGGAAAATTTAAAAGGGGTCGATGTAAATACTAACAGTTTAACTTTTAAATCTGTAAACACTAGGGGTTTTGCGTCTTTTGCCAATACGCGATTTATGCAATTGGTTGATGGTATGGATAATTCTACTCCCGCGTTAAACTTCCCTATTGGAAACTTAGTGGGAATGATAGAGACAGACGTTTTAAGTGTTGAATTACTTCCAGGGGCATCCTCGGCACTTTATGGTGCCAATGCCTTTAACGGGATACTTTTTATGCGCAGTAAAAGCCCTTTTGATCATGAAGGAATTAGTGTATCTATAAAAAGAGGTGTCACCTCGCAAGAGTCGGCAGGAACTAATCCGTATACTGATTTTGGTATTCGTGCGGCTCATAAATTCTCCGACAAATTCGCTGGAAAAGTGAATTTCGGATATTTAAAAGGGACAGATTGGGCCGCAACTAGTGAGGTTGATAAATTCGATCCATCTAGGACAAGAGCTAATTATAACTATGATGGAATTAATATTTACGGAGATGAAGTTTCCACGAACATTAGATCTGCATCTGGCTTGGGAATTATTCCAGATGTAGAGGTTAGTAGAACAGGTTATAATGAGGGTGATTTAACCAATTATAACGCAGAAAGTATTAAAGCAGATTGGGGATTATACTATCGTCCAATTGAGGACAACAGCCTTGAGCTTTCTTACGTGGGTAAAGTGGGTACTGGTACTACTATTTATCAAGGAACAAACCGTTATAATATCAACGGTTTTTTTCAAGAGCAACATAAACTGGAAATTAAAAATGACAATTTCTTTTTACGAGGATATGTGGTAGGGGATAAAGCTGGAGACTCTTATGATATGGTGTTTACGGGGATTAACATTAACAGATCCTGGAAATCCGACGAAGACTGGTTTGGTGATTATATAGCAACTTATGCTGGAATAGAATTGTCTGGCAATCCTTCTGGTTTAACTGATGATCAAAAACATGTGCAGGCAAGAACCGTTGCAGATACGGGTCGTTACCTACCAGGAACACCGGAATTTGAAGCAGCATTTAATAAAAGTATAAATGATCCTGATTTATCAACAGGTTCTAAGTTTCAAGATGCCTCTAAATATTACCATGCTGATGGTAATTATAATTTTAGCCATTTGATTGATATTGCTGAAATTCAAATTGGTGGATCCTATAGAAAATACAGTTTAAATTCTGGCGGTACAATATATACCGATACTGATGGTCCAATAGATTACTCGGAATATGGTATTTATACCCAAATTCAAAAAAAGATTGAACTTTCTGATACGAAAAGCATAAAATTGACAGGATCGGCACGTTATGATAAATCAGAATTTTTTGATGGCTTCTTATCACCACGTATTTCTGCTGGTTTGACACTGAATAGAGATCACAACATTAGAGCCTCCGTGCAAACAGGATTTAGAAACCCGACCACACAAGATTTATTTATTGGGTTAGATGCAGGAAGAGCAATTTTAGTTGGTTCAGCACCTGAAAATTTGAACCGGTATTCTGACACCTATGATGTAAGTTCAACCGGTCAATTGTCAGGCCAGCCTGCATCAGTAGTGCAAACTGGAAGAGCGGCATATGAAAATTCCTATTCAGCGCAGTCTGTGGAGACCTTTAAGATTACTGATAACGTGGCCGATTTAAAGGTTTCAAATCCGGATATGGTAAAACCTGAACAGGTTACTTCAATTGAGGTTGGGTATAGAGGAAAGATAGACAAACTAGTAGTTGATTTTAGTGCCTATTACAATAGTTATAAAGACTTCATTTCTCAAGAAGTTGTTGATGCACCTTATTATGGTATTGCCGGTGATGGCAACCTCTCTGTAGATGCTATCCGAAACGATGATATTCAGCGCTATAGTGCTTACACCAATACTGATGCCGATGTTAACTCTTACGGAGCTTCAATTGGTTTAGACATGAAAGTACTAGGCAATTTTGATTTAGGAGGTAGTTATACTTTTACAAAGTTGGATTTTGATAGAGAAGCAAATCCAGATGTTATGTTGAATTTTAATACCCCGGAACATAAGTTTAAAGCCAATTTTGGGAATGAAGAATTATTCAAAAACTTTGGCTTTAATCTAGCATACAGATTTAGTGATGATTATTTTTGGGAAGCCACTTTTGGCAATGGTGTTGTGCCGGAATTTCATACACTTGATGCTCAAATTAGCTACACTGTTCCAAGCATCAAATCTTCCTTTAAGTTAGGTGGAACCAACATTACCGGCAAGGAGTATTTTACTGCCTTCGGAACAGGTTTTATTGGGTCTATGTACTACCTATCTTGGACAATTAATAACTAAACTAAAATCAAATCATAATTTGACATGAAAAATTTAAAATATATATTCTTAGCATCTTCACTGATCTTGTTTACAAATTGTAACGATCCAGAAGATGTAGATTTGAACGCTGTTGCGGAAGAGGAGGCAAAGCCCGCATTGACCGCTGGTTCTGCCGATTTTTCCAAATATGTAGCTATAGGAAATTCATTTACGGCTGGTTTCTCTGATAATGCATTATTTATTGCATCACAGCAAAATTCTTTTCCTAATCTATTGTCGCAAAAATTTTCATTGGTTGGCGGTGGTAATTTTTCCCAACCGTTGACGAATGATAATATTGGAGGACTTTTATTAGGAGGAAATCCTGTTTTAGATCCACAATCTGGAAAGAACCTATTCGCTCCAAGACTCTATTTTTATTCTGATACCAATTCAGCATGCCCTGATAATACTGGCCCTGTTGTTCTTGGAATTGATCCTAACAATCCCAATACACAGGCAACTGGTTCTACTACAGATTTTGTATTAAATAATCCAACCGGGCCATTTAATAATATGGGTGTTCCTGGCGCAAAAAGTTTCCATTTATTGGCTCCAGGATATGGAAGTTTGGCAAATCTTTCCTTAGGCTTGGCAAATCCTTATTTTATAAGAATGGCTTCAGATCCCAGTGCTAGCGTTTTAGGTGATGTTATTGCGCAATCACCGACCTTTTTTACACTTTGGGTTGGGATCAATGATGTTTTAGGTTATGCGCTTTCTGGCGGAGACGGATCTAGTGCTATCACCCCATTGGATGGAGCACCTGGAGTTGGTTTCAATCAAACTTATGCAACCTTGATCGGAGCAGTTACGGCAGGCGGCGCAAAAGGTGTTGTGGCAAATATTCCAGATGTAGCAAGTATTCCACATTTTACAACGGTACCCTATAATCCCTTAGACCCTAATGATGAATGTTTACAATCTTATACTGATCAAATACCTACGTTAAATGGTGTATTTGGTCAGTTGAATCAGGTGTTTGCTTTTTTGGAGAGTCAAGGAATTCCAAACGCAACAGACCGACAAATTGTTTTTTCAACGACTGAGGCAAGTGCGGTTGTGGTTAACGATGAATCTTTAATTAATTTATCGGATCAAATTGCAGGAGTATTGAAGGCAAGTCCTACGTTTCCTGCGTTTGTACAATCATTTGGTCTGCCGGTCCAAGCTGCACCAACGGTAGCAGATCTTTTTGGTGCAATTTACGGACAAGCAAGGCAGGCTACACCAGACGATTTGTTGGTATTGCCTAGTTCATCTATTATTGGTACCGTAAACACCAGTTCAGTAGCATTTTTAATGTCCCGAGGACTTTCTCAAGCATTGGCTGGGCAATTTTCAGTAGAAGGGGTGTCTTTCCCATTGGCTGATAAATGGGTTTTATTACCAAGTGAACAAGCAGAGATAGCAGCAGCAACAAGTGCATTTAATGCAACTATCGCAGCAACTGCTACTCAAGCAGGTTTGGGTTTGGTTGACGCCAATGGCTTAATGAACAAATTGGCAGATGGAGGAGTTACCAGTGGTAATTTTATCTTAACGGCCGAATTGGTTAGGGGTGGGGCATTTTCTCTAGATGGTGTTCATCCAACAGCCAGGGGTTATGCTTTGATAGCTAATGAATTTATGAAAGCGATAGATGTTACTCATGGTTCAAATTTTGAAGCATCAGGTTCTTTATTGGATATAGGCGACTATCCAACGAATTATTCTTCAACACTTCAATAAAATATAGTTAACTTAGACAGAAATATAGCACCTTATTAAAGGTGCTTTTTTTATATAAATGATTTTAATTTTCTGTGTTTAAGTTAATAATGATTATTATTTGAAAACTTTTCCATGTTACCTAGCATAAGCTAAGAAAGGAGAAAAAGCTAATAAAGGGGTGGAAAGCAAGTTTTTTTAGCAAATGGAAAAAGGATACCTGAGTTCTTCCAAAAAAATTAAAAAAACAATTTCTTTTTAAGAATGGAAAACATATCTTTGCAGCCTTAAAAACAAAGCGGTAAGTCGCACTGTTTTTATTTAAAAGATAACAGTAAAACGTAAATACTCAAGTAATGTCTAAAGTTACAGGTAAAGTTTCTCAAATCATCGGCCCGGTAGTTGATGTTGAATTTCAGTCCGGAGCGGACCTTCCCAGAATTTATGATTCTTTGGAAATACAAAATGAAGATGGATCACTATTAGTATTGGAGGTTCAATCCCATGTTGGGGAAAGTACCGTAAGGACAATTTCTATGGACTCTACCGATGGTTTAAGTAGAGGTGTTGAGGTAAAAGCAACAGGGAACGCTATCCAGATGCCAATAGGTGATGCTGTTTACGGTCGTCTATTTAATGTAATTGGAGATGCTATCGATGGTCTTGGCAATTTGCCAAAAGCTGGTAAAGACGGTCTTCCAATCCACAGGGATGCCCCTAAATTTGAGGATTTATCCACATCTACGGAAGTATTGTTTACTGGAATTAAAGTTATCGATTTGATCGAGCCTTATGCAAAAGGTGGTAAGATTGGTTTATTTGGTGGTGCGGGTGTAGGTAAAACGGTACTTATCCAGGAATTGATCAACAACATTGCAAAAGGACATGGTGGACTTTCTGTTTTCGCCGGAGTTGGGGAACGTACCCGTGAAGGGAACGATTTGCTTCGCGAGATGTTGGAGTCCGGTATTATAAAATATGGGGATGATTTCTTGCACTCTATGGAAGAAGGCGGATGGGATTTATCCAAAGTAGATAAAAAAGTAATGAAGGATTCCAAAGCGACATTCGTTTTTGGACAAATGAACGAACCTCCTGGAGCTCGTGCTCGTGTGGCCTTGTCTGGATTGACTATAGCGGAATATTTCCGTGATGGTGCAGGTGAAGGCCAAGGAAAAGACGTTCTTTTCTTCGTAGATAATATTTTCCGTTTTACCCAGGCTGGATCTGAGGTATCGGCCCTATTGGGACGTATGCCATCAGCGGTGGGTTACCAACCCACCTTGGCTACAGAGATGGGTGCCATGCAAGAGCGTATTACATCAACTAAAAGAGGTTCCATTACTTCAGTTCAGGCGGTTTACGTTCCTGCGGATGATTTAACGGATCCGGCTCCGGCAACCACATTTGCCCACTTGGATGCTACTACAGTATTGTCCCGTAAAATTGCGGAATTGGGTATTTATCCAGCAGTGGATCCTTTGGATTCAACTTCAAGGATTTTGACCGCCGAAATTTTAGGGAAAGATCATTACGCCTGTGCCCAAAGGGTAAAGGAGCTATTGCAGCGTTATAAGGAACTTCAGGATATTATTGCCATCTTGGGGATGGAAGAATTATCTGAAGAGGATAAATTGGCCGTAGGTAGGGCAAGACGTGTTCAACGTTTCCTTTCCCAGCCATTCCACGTAGCAGAGCAATTTACTGGTATCCCAGGAGTTTTGGTAGATATTAAGGAAACTATTAAAGGATTTAATATGATTATGGATGGTGAGTTGGATCATCTTCCAGAATCTGCTTTTAACCTTAAAGGTACCATTGAGGAAGCTATTGAAGCTGGACAGAAAATGCTTGCTGAAGCGTAAATGAGTAGGCAGTAATCGGTTAACAATTGACAAGATGCAATTGAATACTGAGTGCTGAATACTGAATACCGATAAAAATATGTATCTAGAAATTGTATCACCAGAGGCTACTTTGTTTGCCGGAGAAGTTACCGCAGTAACAGTCCCTGGTATTGATGGTGAATTTCAAATGTTGAACAACCACGCCCCTATCGTTTCTCTTTTACAGGAAGGAAAGGTAAGGATAAAGGGTAATATAGTATTGGATGAAGCTCATGGGAACAAATTTTCCAAGGCTTCCAATGGCGATACAATCCTTGAAATTAGTAGTGGCACTATTGAAATGAAGAACAATAAAGTAATTGTATTGGCAGATTAACATAGTTTAATGCCAAAATAAATTAAGCAAAAGCTGTACGTTTCGTATGGCTTTTGTGATTTTAAGGCCAATGGACAAGAGTAAAATTGTAATTTCAGAGGGAGTGAGGCCCTTATGGCAGACCATGATAGCTTCTATTTTCTTTACCTTGGCCATTATCTTGCTCGCCATGTTCTTTTTTGGGTACGAAATTGTTCCTTTAAACGGAGAGGACAACAGCTGGAATTTTGGCGTATTTTATTTCGCTACCGCCTGTATGGTACAGGGAGTTATATTTTCAAATGTAAAGAGCATTTTCTTCGATCTGGAAAATCAGAAATATAAGGAAGAGTATCGCGTGGGACCTATATGTTTAGGTAGATGGAAAACATTGCCCAAAATAGACTATGTTTCCGTTTTTAAACAATTAAAGGAAAACAAGTCTTATACCTATGAGGTAAATTTGTGGGTAAAAGGAAATAGAAGCTTTACCATTTATGAGGGGCTGGATCTGGGAGCCACATTTGCGATGGGAGAAACTACGGCCAAAACTTTAAATATTGATTTGTTGGATGCTACAGTACCCAATAATTTTAAATGGGTAAAGCTTTAGTTTCCTTAACCAAGTCCTATTTTTTGAGTTGGATGGTGCGTTGCGATTTTGAGCTTTGAACGGCAGCCTCCAAGATTTCCATGGTAATCATATTGTTTTCCAAGGTATAGGGGTCGTACCTATCCAAAGTGGTTTCGCCTCTAATCACGGAAGCGAACAGGGCGAAGGGTTCGTCATAAGGGGCATCCCTTTCCCCAAGTTTAAAAATTTCCTCATCATAGCCACTATATCCTTCCGAAATCCGGAGGCGTAGATCATGATTATTATCGGAATATATAGCTCCTTTTTCTCCATATATTTCCATATCCTTACGGCCTATTGGCCAGTTCCATGAAGGTTCCAAAATGGCCATGGCAGTGTCATAAGTTAGTATTATAGTGGCATCATCGTCTACTTTGGGGTTGTTTTCGGGCTGTAACTGCTGTGTAACTGCTGTAACCGAGTTGGGTCTTTTGCCTTGTTGTATCCAGGTCATTAGGTTGGCGCCGTAACAGCCAAAGTCCATGATGGCACCACCCCCATTGAGCTTGGGGTCGGTTAGGAAATTTAAAAATTCGGGGCTTACGCCAATTTTTTTAGGCCCTTTGTGTCCGTCCCTTACAATTACCTTTCTGAGAGCACCTATAGTGCCTTTGTGGAGCAGTTCATAGGCCTTTACATTGGTGGGGTACCAGGAGGTTTCATAATTGGTAAGCAGATGAATCTTATGTTTTTTGGCCAGAACCTCCATTTTTTTGGCGTGTTCCAAACTAACGGCCAGGGGTTTTTCCACCATTACATGGATGCCTTTAGGGGCACAGGTTTCCACAATGGCTAGGTGGTCGTATATATTACCGAATCCGGCCACGGCATCGGGCTTAACGGCAGCGATCATCTCTTCCATGGTATTAAAGACCATCTCTATGGGAAAGCCGTGCCTCTCCGACAAGCGCTGCGCCAGATTTCGATCGGTTTCTACAATACCCACCATAATGATATCCTCATTGGCTTCCCTATTTAATATCCAGCCAACATGCCCATGGGTAAGGCCAACCACTCCCAATTTTATTGGTTCTTTTTGGGCCACAGCGCTCGTAAGCGTCAGTAGGATGATGCAAAGGGATAGTGTAGCGTATTTTTTCATGTTTATAAATTACTTAAGGACCACGGTAAATGTGTTTACCGTGGCCTTTGAAAGATACTACATTTTTTAATGCAAAATATTTAACTAACTGGAGTTAACTGACCTATAATTACCTCTACTACGGCGCCTTCGGTAGCCTTTCTGTGTGCTGCTATATGTGCACTGTTGTTATGTTGTTGCCAATGATCATAACTGGTCCAATTTTCATAGAAGAAAAAACGATCAGGGTTTTCATTATCCTGGTGCAGATCGTAGTTTATGCAGCCATCTTCCTTTAGTGTAGGAGGTATAAGTTTTAATAAGGCTTGCTTTACAAATTCGCGTTTTTCTGTTTTTGCCAAAATACTGGCGGTGATGGTCAATTGCTTGTTGCTCATTTTTAATTTGAATTTTATTCTTTAAATATATGGAACTTCTTGTGGTTGTAGAAAGTGATTTTATATTCTTTGGCACTTATAGTTGGAATCAGCAACATGACATTTAAGTATTTCCTTTTCATATTTCAGTAACAGATCATTTGTGGGAAAGGGAGCGGGTTTAAAAGGCCCCTTTTGCATTATTTTTTGTGGCATTTAACTTCTGTCCTGGCATTTCTCCCCTAATATTATGATACTCCGTTTTTATTAATCCGGCTTCTTTAAGATACCAATCCTTGGTTAGGTTTTCGGGAATATTATCGCCAGTTTCCTTCATCCATTCGCTTAATATGTTTCTCATACTTATTAAGGTTTCCCCGTACTCGGGTAATGAGGCTACATTTAGCAACTGAAGGGGATCCCGACTGCAATCGTAAAGTTCTTCATGAGGCCTGGGTACCATAAACACATCGGCCTGTATGGCAGAAAGTTTTCCATGGGCCCTTAAAATTTCCAAATCGTTAAAAGATGGACTGCCCACGGCATCTGCTGGCCCGTTTTGTGGTTGCATGGGTCTCGAATTTAATATATACATATAATTCTTGTTCCTGACCATGCGTTCGTGTGCTTCATAATCGTGCCAATTGTGCTCGGCAAAAAGATAGTTGCGAAAGGGGAGGTCCGGTTCCGTTAATAGTCGGTCGAAACTATGGCCTTGAAAAGTGTCGGGGCTATCAATGCCCGCCAGAGTTAATAGTGTGGGGGCGATATCCACGGCACTTATCAGACTTTTACTGGATGTATCTATATTTTTTATTCCGTTGGGCCAATGCATAACAAAGGGAGTTTTCATACCGCGGTCATTGACCCTGGTCTTACTATGGGGAAATGGCCGTCCGTTATCGGACATAATAATTATTAAGGTGTTGTCCAGTTCTTGTTGGGTTTTCAGTTCCTTGACGACCTCTCCAATATAAAAATCGAACCTTTTTATTTCGTCATAGTATTTGGCCAAATCCGCTCTGGTTTCGTTCCCATTGGATAAATAGAATGGGGGTTCCAATTGGTTGGGTTGGTGTGTTCCTGAAAATTTATTGGGTCCCCATTCCCGGTGGGCATCATAGGATGCGAACCACATAAAAAAGGGTTTGGTTTTTGGTCTTTTCTTAAGGGAGTTTAGCCAACTTTCTTCACCCCCATCCCCATTCTCCTTATGATGCTCATACATCATATCAAATCCACGTCTGGCATATGGGCCCATATGAAACTTCCCGGCCAGGACGGAATAATAATTATTGTTCCTTAATAATTCGGGAAAAGATACCATGTCCAGCGGAGGGGTGGTATGTAATTCGGCAGCTCCGGTATTATGAGGATATCTCCCCATAATTATGGAATTTCTACTGGGGCTGCATGAGCTTGCCGTTAAATAAAAATTATCAAATTTTAAACCGCCTTTTGCAAGTTTATCAATATTGGGAGTATTGACCTGTGTATTCCCGTAGCATCCTAAATCGTCCCAGCTAACATCATCAGCTATAAAAACGATAATGTTCAGCTTTTCTTTTTGCGAATAGACCGTACTGCTGAAGGATAGAAATAATAGAATAAGGATAAAAAAATGCTTCATATTTTTTTAGGTTGACATCAACATATTATTGGCAGGTACTCCATATTTATTTTAAGAAGGTGACTTAAAAATATATAAAAACTATTAAGGATGGAAAATCCTTTTTTGCCTAAGGGTAGCTTATTTGCCTTATGCCCTAATGTTGGGCCATTAAATGGGATTTTTTAAGCGTCCCCAGTAAGCGAATGCCAAGGTTGTCTATGTTCATATTTTTTTTGTGAAAGGCCGATAGATTGGAGAGAATAATTACTCCTGTTCTGTTTGTCATATCAATGGTTATGAAAGATCTGTATCCTCCAGTACCTCCGCTATGGGTGATCCATTCCTCGCCTGAATTATTTTTAATGGCCCAGCCCAAGCCCATATGCGCTTTATTGGCCTGTAGGGTAAAGGTAGGTTTTCTGGTCAAAGCCAATATTTGGTCGGTATCATTGAATTGCGCCTGCGCAAATTTTGACAGGTCGATTACCGATGATACAATTCCGCCGGCTCCCACCAAAACGTTCAAATCCCAGTTCGGAGTTTCGTTACCATTAGAATCTAGCCCACTAACCAATTTGTTAATAATAGTGTTGTTATCTGTTGTTGTACTTGCCATGGCGTACTTCTCACATATTTTGGTTTGGAGTAGGTTTTCATAGGAGGTGCTATCTATTTCACTTAATACATACCCTAGTAATCCTACTCCTAGGTTGGAGTATTCGGATTTCTCCCCTGGATTTTGGTTCAGTCGAAGATCTTGGGTCAAATACTCTTTTAATTTACTCTCGTCATAGTCCTTATATGGGTTCTGTAGGTCTACGGAATCCAATATTAGATTGGACGGCAGTCTTGGAAGTCCTGAAGTATGATTGGACAACTGTTTAAAGGTAATTTTCACATCGCCTTTTAACGGCCAGGCCAAATAATCGTTGATATTATCCTCCAGTCCAAGTTGATTGTGCACTACCATATTCGCCAACAGGGTAGCCGTAAATACTTTGGATATAGAGCCAATTTCAAAAACACGGTCGTGGTTGTCAACGGTGAAAATGGTGTCATTTTCCCGTTTTATTCCATAATATTTAGAAGTTCCATTGCTTAGAATGGCGATTGCCAACTGGGTCTTATTGGGAAAATCTTTGGTCTCCGCAAAAATATTTTGGGACTGGAGTTCCGTGATATTCGGAGCGTAATCTTTTTGACCGTTTATGGCGACTTTTTCATGTGTACATCCACCAATAGTAAATAGGGATAAAATTAAAATGAAATATTTTTTCCTACTTTGGGAATTCGTGAAGATTGAAATTAGGCGACTTTCCAATTGGCCAATTTTTAAATCAAACATGCTGGTCTATCAAAATCTGGTTGCCATCGGGGTCGGTCAGCATTATGCTTGCCGGTCCGGTCGATTTTTCATCTGCTTCTTGTTCCAATTTTAGCTTTTTACTTTTTAGGTGGGCCTGAATTTTTCTAACATCGTCAAAAGAAGATAATGCGGTGGCATTCTCGTCCCAACCCGGATTAAAGGTAAGGATGTTCTTGGGGAACATGCCTTGGAACAATCCTACCAAGGCGTTTCCATTTTTCATAATCAGGTAGTTCATTTTTATATCCCCGGCAAATACGCTAAACCCTAGTTTTTCATAAAACTCTTTGGATAGGTTTAAATTTTTTACAGCCAAACTAATTGAAAATGCTCCTAGTTTCATAATGGTGGTTTTATGGTGCAACAATTTATTTAAGATGTGTCTGGGGGAATTGGGCAGGTATTTGCCAGATTTTACTAAGATAAGGAATTAAGGGGTATCTTTTATTGCAGGTGATAGGTACTTTAATTCTATGCCATCAGATATGCGCGGGAGTGAATTCAATAATTCTACGCATAATTTTTTAACAACTAAAAATTTTTTTAACACAAAATTATACTATCTTAACAAAAGTTTAATATATTTGCTCAACAAGCGTTTTTTTTACGGTTATTAATTGCTGAAATAAAGTTGAAGTTGAAATGGCATGACTTTAATTTTATTATTCGATTTGGAATAATGAAAATCCCAAAAGTTTTTATGGAATAGTACCTTGGTCGTCAAGGTCAAATAGACAGTTAAATAGAGGGTTCTTTTTGTGCCGAATTTGAATTTGTCCATATTGATAATTTTATTAAAACCGCTTTTAACTAACTAACTAAATGATTAACATTATGGAGAAAAAAACCTGGTTTTCTGTCCAAACAGAAATCATTAAAAGAGGGAAACTCAAAAGGAAACTTTCGGTTTTGGTGTTTGCCATGGCATTTTGCAGTGTGCAGGCAATTGCAAATCTTAAAACCGAACCAATTAATTCCGTTCGGGTACAGCAAACCATTTCGGGCGTGGTGTCCGATTCTAACGGACCTTTGCCCGGTGCGAGTATTGTAGTCAAAGGCACTACCAATGGTACTCAGACCGATTTTGATGGGAATTATACCCTGTCAGGAGTAGCCAATAATGCGGTCCTGATATTTAGCTATATAGGGTATAAAAGTATGGAGTTGCCTGTTAATGGCCAATCTACAATAAGTGTTACCTTGGAAGAAGATGCCAGCCAGTTGGAAGAAGTGGTGGTTGTAGGTTATGGTACCCAGAAAAAGTCAACTTTAACTGGTTCTGTAGCTACGGTTGGTGGTGAGGCACTTGAAAAGTCTTCATCGCCCAACTTGGGAACAGCACTTGCCGGTAAGGTTGCAGGTCTGTACATTGATACCGGAAATGCCGCTCCTGGAGCAGAAAATACGGGTATTAGGGTGCGTGGTACCAATACCTTTAATAACTCCTCCGCCTTGGTGGTAATTGATGGTATCCCTGATAGAGCAGGTGGTATTACAAGGATCAATCCTGCTGATATTGAAAGTATATCGGTACTTAAGGATGCTTCTGCAGCTATATATGGAGCCCGTGCTGCGAACGGGGTTATCTTGGTAACTACAAAACGGGGTAAAGTAGGTGCACCGGAAGTAAAGATTACCAGTAATTACGGTTTACAAAGTTTTACCACAACCCCTGACATGTTAACGGGTGCAGAATATATGGACTTGGTGAACCTACTAAATGTATATAAGCTTCCTGTGAATGAATGGAATGATGCCAATGCAGTTAGGGGGAGGCCTTTTACCCGTCCAAATGGGGAGGTATTAAACCCTACCTATACAACTGATAGAATTCTAAATACTGCTGCGGGCAATGATCCTTGGTTGTATCCGGATACTGATTGGATGAAGGAGGTGACCACTAGGGGAGCTCCTATTCAGCGTCAGAACCTACAGGTTTCAGGGGGTACAGAGGGTGTAAGGTATCTTGCTTCCTTGGGACACTTGAGGCAGGATGTAAACTTTAAAAATGCCCCAAAAGGATATACACAGTACGATCTTAGATTGAATCTAGATGCAAAGATCAACGATTATTTACAGTTGAATGTAGGTCTTTATTCCAGACAAGAAGAAAATTATACAGCTACCAATGAACCAAGTAATGTTTTCAATGATTTAGTAAGGCAATATCCATGGTTCCCTGCATTTTGGCCTTCTGGGGAATATGGACCAGATATAGAAAATGGGAACAACCCTGCAATAAGGGTAACAGACGGTCCTGGATATACTGATAGAAGTACCAACTATGTTCAAAGTAATATGGGAATTACTTTTGACGTTCCCGGGGTTGAGGGACTGCAGTTTATGACTACTATTTCTTATGACAAGATGAATTTCGATTATAAGAACTGGAATCGTCCATGGACGCTTTATACTTGGGATGGTGTAAATAGAAATTCTTCAGGTTTAACAGCGGCACAACGTGGACCTGGTGATCCAAGTTTAAACCAACAGCATACTACTTTGACAGATTTTACGGCATCATTGAATGCCTCATATGAGAAGGATTTTGGCAATCATTATCTTAAATTGCTTGGGGGGGTTACCCGTGAGGAATCCGAACAGAGTTTCTTTGGAGCCTTCAGAAGGTTTTTCCTTTCCAGTGATCTGGCGCAATTGGATCTAGGGGGTAATGAGGGGCAAAATAGTTTTGGAAATGGTTATGAGACTGCTCGTTTAAACTATTATGGACGTTTAAACTATACCTACAAGAATAAGTATTTAATTGAAGGTTTGTTTAGGTATGACGGGTCTTACCTATTCCCTAAAAATAATAGGTTTGGATTCTTTCCAGGAGTATCTGCAGGTTGGGTAGTTTCTGAAGAATCCTTCATTAAAAAGGCATTGCCTTTTATTGATTACTTAAAGCTAAGGGGTTCTTATGGGCAGTTGGGTAATGATAATGTGGAGCCTTTTCAGTATCTTGCAACCTATGAATTGTCTGCTACAGGTTTAGGTCCTGTTTACAGTACCGCATATGAGAGCAAAGTGGCAAATCCCAATATTTCTTGGGAAACGGCCACCTCACAAAACGCTGGTATCGATTTGAGAACCTGGAACAACAAATTAACACTTGGTTTTGATATCTACAAAAACTCAAGAACGGATATTTTAACCACCCCTTTGAAAACATTGCCTGAATATAGTGGTATTGCCGCACCGGCTGTAAACATAGGGGAATTTGAAAACACTGGTTACGAGATAACGATGGGTCTTAACGGGGCAAATGATTCTGGTTTTAGTTATAACCTAACGTTTAACTTTAGTGATTCCAACAACAAATTGGTATTCTTTGATGAGCCAGATTTGGCTGACCGTCCTTGGCAACGTGAAACTGGTGGGGAAATAGGAAGACCACTGCTGTATAAGTTCGATGGGGTTTTTCGTTCCCAAGCCGAAATTGATGCCGAACCTTTGGATTACAGTGGTGTAACACCTTTGTTAAAACCTGGTGATGCCAGAGTTCAGGATATTAGTGGTAACGGAAAAATTGGACCAGAGGATAAGACCCGAGTTGGTGGTAGTGCCTTTGCGGATACTCAGTTTGGATGGAATACTGCCATGAACTATAAGAACTTGGACTTCAATATGTATTGGACAGGTTCGGCTGGTGGGTATAATACCTACGAGTGGAGTTTTATGTCCGGTACCCTTGCCAATGTTCAACGTGATGTTCGAGATCGCGCGTGGTCAATTGACAATCCAGATGCTTATGGTCCTAGATTGGCGGATCGTGGTGACCAATGGTATTCTGGGCAAACAGATGCCTATCTAATAACCAGGGATTTCTTCAGGTTGAAGACTTTGGAGTTCGGGTATAGTCTGGATGAGGATATTATAAAGCAATTTGGTGCAAAAAGTTTGCGTATTTCAGTGTCGGGTACTAACTTGATAACGATTACAGATTTTCCTTTTGACCCAGAGGTGACCCAGGGCGGTGTAGATGTAGGTAACACTAGAAATGCTAGTGGTGGAGCTGTCAACAATGGTGGTGCTTACCCCATGTTGAGAACAATTATGACCGGATTGCAAATAACGTTTTAAAAAAATATAGAAATGAAGAAGAATGTTTTAAAAATTACAGCCTTTTTGGCCTTCGGATTTCTTTTAGTGGGATGTAACGAGGATTTCCTGGAAACTACCCCGCTTAGTGAAGTTGCGGATACAAGTGTATGGTCGGATCCAAAACTGGCGGAGGCCGCCGTTCTGGATTTGTATCAAGGGACA
>JAVJOW010000019.1:0-93379 GCA_040216555.1 Arenibacter sp. | reverse complement strand
GATATAGCCCAAAGGATGTCCCACATGCAAACCGGCACCTGAAGGGTATGGAAACATATCCAGTACATAAAATTTTTCCTTTTGGGAGTCGTTTTCTGCTTTAAAAGTTTGGTTTTCCGCCCAAAATTCCTGCCACTTTTCTTCAATCTTCCTGAAATCGTAAGTCATACTGTCTTGTTTGTCTTTAAATCCGGCGCACTAAGGGTACACGCTCCATTTATTTAATGCAGGGCAAAAATAAGTTTAATCTATGAAAGCAAAAAGATATTATCAACTTACCTACCATAGCGAAGGCGCACATTGATTGTATTATATACATAGCCATTAAAGACAGTACCAAAATACTTTTGTTCATGGGATTTCCATAGCCATAACATTGACCTTCCGCAAGCAAATGCATAAATTGTAAATGAATATTGTAAAGACTGATATTACTTTCGGCAACACTTTATATTGAAAATAATTATGAAACAGGCCTCAACCATTTCTAATTCAATTTACTTTCCTATTTTTACATATTGATTTTCAACTATGAGTACATCTTTTGAACGTTTTCAAAAAAGAAAGCTTATCTCCTCTTATTTTTCAGTAGTCCTAAGTATTGGATTGGTACTTTTTCTATTAGGTATATTGGGGCTTTTGGTGCTAAACACCAAAAAACTGGCCGATCATTTTAAGGAACAGATCACTATATCCGTATTTCTTAAGGACAATGCGAAAGAGGTGGAGGTTGATCAATTGCAAAAAAGTTTGGCCATGGCAGAATATACCAAAAAGGCCACCTATGTTTCCAAGGAACAGGCAGCGGAACAGCACAGTGAGGAAATTGGAGAGAATTTTTTGGATTTCTTGGGGTATAACCCCCTTAAGAATTCCATAGACGTGCAACTTAAGGCCGATTATGTTTCTACAGAGAAGATTGCCGAAATAGCAGAGGAAATTTCTAGCAGGGACTATATTGAAGAAGTGAGCTACGACAAACCCCTGATTACCCTTTTAAACGATAACGTAAAAAAAATAAGTTTCTGGATATTGGTTGCCAGTGGTATTTTCACCTTTATCGCCGTGCTATTGATCAACAGTTCCATTAGACTATCCATTTATTCCAAACGCTTTATTATAAAAACCATGCAGATGGTTGGGGCCACCAAAACTTTTATCCGCAGACCATTTATTTGGACCAACATTAAATTGGGTGTTCTTGGGGCGGTAATAGCCTTAATTGCACTAGGCTTTGTAATATACTATGTAAATATAAATTTTCCGGAGCTAAACCTTTTTCAGGACCCGGCAATTCTAATATTTCTTTTTGCAAGTGTCTTCTTTTTAGGTGTCCTGATTTCCTTTATAAGTACATTTTTTGCAACACAACGTTTCTTAAATCTTAGAACAGACGATTTATATTATTAACTTTGCGGCATGAGTAAAAAACAAAACAATAATCAACCACAAAAGCCTAGACAGGAATTTATTTTTCAGAAAAAAAATTACCTTTTTATGTTTGTTGGTTTGGCATTGATTAGCCTTGGATTTATCCTTATGAGCGGTGGCGGAAGTGACGATCCCAATGTGTTTAATCCTGAAATCTATAATTTCAGAAGAATACGCTTGGCTCCAACATTGGTATTGATAGGGCTGGGGATAGAAGTCTACGCCATTCTGTTGAATCCGCATAAGAAGAAATAAATTTTGGACATATTTGAGGCTATTATTCTTGCCATTATTGAAGGTATAACCGAGTATTTACCGGTTTCTTCAACTGGACACATGATTATTACTTCTTCCTTTTTTGGTATAGCTCAGGAAGATTTTACGAAATTGTTTACAATCGTCATCCAAATGGGCACCATACTTTCTGTTGTGGTACTTTACTTTAAGCGATTTTTCCAAAGCATTGATTTTTACTATAAACTTTTGGTCGCTTTTATTCCGGCAGTGGTCTTGGGACTACTCTTAAGTGATGTAATAGACGCCTTACTGGAAAGTCCAATTGTGGTTGCCATTTCTTTAGTTATAGGGGGACTGATCCTACTTAGAGTGGACGAGCTGTTCGGAAATTCGGAGGACACTGAGATTTCATACTCCACAGCTTTTAAAATTGGTCTCTTCCAGTGTTTGGCAATGATTCCTGGCGTGTCCAGAAGTGGTGCCAGTATTGTTGGTGGTATGACCCAAAAATTATCGAGGACCGCAGCAGCGGAATTTTCATTCTTTCTGGCCGTGCCGACCATGCTGGGGGCAACCCTAAAAAAAAGTTATGATTATTACAATGCCGGCTTTACTCTTAGCGCCGAACAAATAAATTTATTGATTATAGGTAACGTAGTTGGTTTTGTAGTGGCCCTTTTCGCAATTAAAACCTTTATTGGGTATTTAAGCAAGCATGGTTTTAAGGTTTTTGGCTACTACAGAATCATAGTGGGCATCGCAATCATTGTCATACATTATTTTATAAGTCCGCTAACGGTAATCTAATGACAAAGGAAGATTTTTTAGAAGGGCAGGTAATACTAATTGACAAACCCCTTGGTTGGTCATCCTTTCAGGCCGTTAATTCCTTAAAATGGAAAATTAGAAAGAAATTTCAGCTAAAAAAAATTAAGATAGGCCACGCTGGGACCCTCGATCCATTGGCGACCGGATTATTACTTATCTGTACTGGAAAAGCCACCAAGACCATAAACGAACTACAAGGCCAGGAAAAAGAATATACGGGCACGATAACCTTGGGCGGTACAACCCCTTCGTTTGATTTGGAAACGGAAATAAACGAAAACTTCCCCGTGCATCATATTACCAATGAATTGATCCACAGTACCACTGCCCAATTTATTGGGAATATAGAACAAATTCCACCTGTTTTCTCGGCCCTAAAAAAAGACGGAAAAAGACTTTATGAATACGCAAGGGAAGGCAAGGAAGTAGAGATTAAAAAAAGAGGGGTCACTATCACAGAATTTGAAATTACCGCTATAGAACTGCCAATGGTGTACTTTAGAGTGGTCTGCAGCAAAGGCACCTATATTAGGTCTTTGGCCCATGATTTTGGAAAAGCCCTGCAATCCGGAGCGCATTTATCCTCGTTGAAAAGAACCAAAATAGGTGATTACAACGTAAATAAAGCCATAACCCCCGAGGAATTTGGTAAATTACTGCAAATCGACAGTTAAATTTCGATATTAGAAGTGGTAACCTAACCGTTCGTCGATAATTTGAAATATTTTTGATAAAACGTGGTTATATCACTATGAATTTAAACCGTAAGCAACTTTCTTTCTTAATAACATTCTTTTCCATGGCCTTGGTAGTGTTAGGATTATACAACATCCACTTGGGACAGGAAGAAAAAGAAGAGTATGTTATTGAATTAAGTTTGTTGGAAGAGGAGGATCTGGAAAAGCAAATTGAGGAAGAATTAAAGGACATGGAGGAAATGGCCAAGGCAGATCCCGTTAAAAGTCATATTGCCTATAACGAGGCCAATAAACCAAGTTTTGGCAACCCCGAGCCGCTCAAAACCCTAGAGGAAATAATGGAGGAACAAGAGCTGTCTTCCGATAGTGACGACCCTACAGACTATCTTAGCTCCGACTCCGAATATGCTGCAAGGGTAAAAGAATTAGCGAAGAGAAGAAGGGAAAAACAAGAATTATTGGGAGAAAAGGAAGCTAGTAAAGAAATTATGACCAACAATTTGGCCAAAAGAAGGACTTCTATTTCCTATTCTTTGGTAGACAGAAGGCATACCAGCCTTCCCATACCCATTTACACCTGTATAGAAGGAGGAAAAGTAGTGATTAACATTAAGGTTGACGCATTAGGAAAGGTAATAGAAGCCGATGTAAACAAAAAAAGTTCCAGCACCCTGAATGGTTGCCTAGTGGATAATGCCATTGAATATGCCTTAAAATCTAAATTCAATGCTGGAGAAAAGGTTGAACAAATGGGCACCATTACCTATCTATTCCAAGAAAAGCAAAGATAAAAGGTCGCTCACCGTATTTTGTCCCTTATCCTTATTATACCAGCGCTGTAGATTCTGTTTAAATTCTGCTGTCAACTTCCCATATTTACTTTTGTAGTCCTGCACCATTTTGGCAGCTATGGTAGGTCGGGAACCCCATTCCCCAACAACCTTGCCCGTAGTATCATCAATGGAAATCAATTTTGGAATGGCCATAGCCCCATTGGACAAAAACTGCTCCATTAGCTCCAGGTTTTCATCGCGCAATACAAGTCTTAACGAAATATTCTTATTTAATTCTGCAATCTTATTCATTACAGGTAGGGTTTGGGCGGCATCGCCACACCAACTTTCGGTAAGCACCAACCAAGTAGTTTTTTTAGCTACCCCTTTAATTTTGGCTTCGGAATCAGAGTCGATCTTAATGGTCTTGTCCAAACGTTTCATTCGTTGATCGTTTAGACTTGTAAAATCACTCAATTCCTGACTTTCTATTGATCCAGTGGATTTTCCCTCTAAAGCTAAATTGGACATCATTAATCGGTATTCCACATAACGCATAGAGGATCTTAAACCCTCTCGAACCAATTCTTGTTTGCTTTTCTGTACTGTTTGTTCCATAAAATGTTAATACTATTCACTCCAAAATTAGCCCTTCTTTGGGCAGCAATTGGTAACAATAGTTACATTGGTAGTATTACTTCAGCAATACTTACATATCCAAATAGTAATGGGAAATATTAGTGGTTCAAGGGCCGTTTTTTGATCATCCCGCCTTTAGTGTCATTTATACTATTCATCACAACAAAAGCATTTGGGTCTATCTTTTCCAGTTCGGTGTTTAATTTACTAATCTCCAATCTTGTAATTACCGCATAAATAATGTCGTACTCATTATGGACACCACTTTTGCCGTACCCCCCATGACCCTTATAAATGGTAAGACCCCGTCCCAGTTTTTCCGTAATCATAAGTCTGATCTCCTCACTGCGGGCAGATATAATGGTAACCCCGGTATATTCCTCGATCCCATCCACCACGAAATCCAAAGTTTTTGAAGCTGATAAATAGGTCAACATGGAATAAAGTGCTGTTTCCAAAGAAAGGAAATAGGCAGCGGCCAAGAATATGATAACATTTATCACTATAATATTATCCCCAATTTTGGTCCTTAGTTTCCTGCTCAAATAAATGGCGAGTACTTCGGTGCCATCCAAGACACCACCTCCTCTAATGGAAAGACCAATTCCAGCCCCCAGAAAGAAACCTCCAAAAACTGCTACCAAGAGTTTGTCCTCGGTTACTTCTGGGAAATGTACCGTGGCCAAAACTATTGCCAGGCCAATAATTGCCAAAGAGGCCTTGATTGCAAATTGTTTGCCTATCACTTTATAACCTAGGAATATAAATGGAATATTTACAAGAATAATCAATATATATAAGGGTATAGCCGAAATTTCAGAGATCAAAAGTGAAATTCCCGTAGCCCCACCATCAATAAAGCTATTGGGCAATAAAAAACTCTCCAAACCAAAGGCAGCAGAAAAAATACCGGCTATAATAAAGAGGGCATCATGTATGTCGGCAAAAATCCCAACCCTAAACCTACGGGATTTTTTCCAATAGGAATAGAGGTTGGTTCTAAAGTCATGATTCTTTTTCTTTTTATCGGGCATATTCTAAAATTAAAACAAGATTTGTTAATAGCAAAGACAGATTATCACGGTGCTTTCCAAAAAAATTTCAATGCATTATACGAAAACAAACTTCGCAATTACGGAACCGTGAAATTAAAAAATCAAATTTTAATAATAGAGATCCCTTCGGTCTTAAATAAAATTAATTTCCAGGTCACTGATTATCCCATAAGCTTTTGTTACCATTGTACTATCTTTACAATGCGATTATACCTTCCCATGAAATATCTGTTCCATATACTCATAAGCCTTTTTTGCCTTTACGGACTACACGGTCAAAGTAAGATAGACCAGGCATTAAGGAAGTTCAATAATAACAGTGTGCCATATATAACAGCGGAAAGTTTAACAGGAAATACCCGGTTTCTACTCTTGGACACCAGAGAAAAAGAGGAATTTGAGGTAAGCCATCTCGAAAATGCGGTCTGGGTAGGGAACAAAATATCCGATTTGGATAGGACTTACAACATGGTTCCGGAAAAAAATACACCAATTGTACTATATTGCTCCATAGGCATACGTTCTGAAGACATAGGGGAAAAGCTGATAAAAAACGGATTTACTGAGGTCTACAACCTCTATGGCGGCATTTTTGAGTGGAAAAATAAGGGTTTACCTGTGTATGATTCCATTGGACAAAAAACGGATCGGATTCATGCCTATAGCAAGCATTGGGGCAAAATGTTGAACAATGCCACTAAAGTATATGGGCGCAGAAATCACAACAACTAGTTGCCGACTTTGCTAAAAAGCATCAATCCGCCTAATGGGCAGGTCAAGGGCGTGCCACATCAAATTCTCAATTTCTAGCCTAGAATTAAGTAATGAACACCAACCCATAACGACCATTAAGACCAAGCCCATTACATAAAATATATTCAACAGTCCAAATGAACCATCCTAGAGACTTACTTATCATATTTACACGCAACCCCGAACTTGGCAAGTGCAAATCCAGATTGGCAGCAACTGTGGGCGACGAGATTGCCCTTGACATATATAAATTTTTACTGAATCACACCAAGAATTTAACGCAGGGCTTAAATATTGGAAAATGGGTGTACTATTCCGATGATATTTGGGAAAATGATATTTGGGATAAATTCGTTTATGAAAAAAAAATACAATCCGGCAATGATTTGGGAGAGCGCATGTCCAATGCCTTTATTGACGGATTTAATGCAGGCTATGAAAAAATTATTATTATTGGCAGTGATATGTACGATCTAAACGAAAATGATTTATTGGAAGCTTTTCATTTCTTAAGTCAACATGATTATGTAATAGGACCTGCTATTGATGGCGGCTATTATTTATTGGGGATGAAAGTCTTGAGCCCCGCTCTATTTAAAGATAAAACCTGGGGCACCGATACGGTGTTGAAAGATACCTTACAGGATTTGAAAAATAAAAACTACAGCCTGCTGTCTCCTAAAAATGATATTGACTATTATGAAGATATCAAGGATATTGAAATCTTCCGAACCTTTTTAAAAAATTGAAATTATATGACGGGTAAATTACTTAAGGAATCTACCGATTACCTTATCGGAAAAGGCTTTGAAGCCCCTGAAATTGGAATTGTACTAGGAACAGGATTAGGCAAACTGGCTGATGATATTGAGAATCCTATAGAAGCACATTACAACCATATTCCCTATTTCCCTTTGGCTACCGTAGAATTTCATTCCGGAAAATTGATCTATGGAATCTTGGAGGGCAAAAAAGTGGTGGTGATGCAAGGCAGGTTCCACTTTTATGAAGGATACGATCTTTTGGACGTTACCTACCCAATTAGGGTAATGCAAATGCTAGGAATAAAAAAACTATTTATCTCCAATGCTGGCGGAGCCATCAACCCCGATTTTAAGAAGGGAGACCTCATGCTCATAGAGGACCACATTAACCTCCAAGGTGGGTCTCCGCTAGCATTTAAAAATGTAAGCCAATTTGGAGATCGTTTTACGGATATGAGCGAACCATATGACCTTCCGATGCGCCTCAGTTTGGAGAAAATAGCCAAAAAGGAAAACATAACCCTACAGAAGGGGGTTTACGCCTCCGTTGTGGGGCCCCAACTGGAAACCAAGGCAGAATACCGAATGCTAAAAATTATTGGTGCTGATGCCGTAGGAATGAGCACCGTGCCAGAGGTAATCGTGGCCAATCACCTGAAATTACCTGTATTGGCCGTATCCGTGCTAACGGACGAATGCGATCCGGACAATCTAAAACCTGTCAATATTGCCGAAATAATTGCCATTGCAGGAAAAACGGAATCAAAAATGATAAAATTATTTAGGGAATTGATTAAGGTACTATAGTGAGTAGTGAGTAGTGAGTAGTGAGTAGTGAGTAGTGAGTAGTGAGTAGTGAAGAAAGAAAATTATAAACCTGATGACAAACTTTTAAGCAGACAGACATGAGTTATTTAGAAGCAACAAATGAATTATACAAGAATGCCGCATTGACCCCCGATGTTGGACTGTGCTGTACCACAAATCCTATTTGGCAATTCCCAGGATTGTCCATCCCCAAAATTATGCAGGAGATGAACTATGGTTGTGGAAGTACGGTTTCTGCCCAGGACTTGGTCAACAATCCAAAGGTGCTTTATGTAGGGGTCGGGGGTGGAATGGAGTTGTTGCAGTTTTCCTACTTTTCCAGGCAGGTAGGCGGGGTAACCGGAGTTGATGTTGTGGATGAGATGTTGGAGGCTTCCAAGGAAAACTTCAAAATTGCGGAACAGGAAAACCCTTGGTTTAAGAGCGAGTTTGTAAATCTGGTAAAAGGGGATGCCCTAAACCTGCCTATTGAAAACGAAAGTATTGATGTTGCAGCACAGAACTGTCTGTTCAACATCTTTAAAGCGGAAGACTTGAAGAAAGCGGTTGCTGAAATGTATCGCGTATTAAAACCTCATGGAAGATTGGTTATGAGCGACCCTATATGCGAACAGCCCATGAACAAAACCCTGCGGAACGATGACCGACTAAGGGCCCTTTGTTTAAGTGGAAGTATCCCCTTGAAAGAGTACATAAAAGTATTGACGGATGCAGGTTTTGGAACCATTGAAATTAGGGCGCGTAAATCGTACCGTGTGCTCTCTCCCAATCACTATTCTACGGACGCGTTGATCTTTATTGAGTCTATTGAAATAGCTGCGATAAAAGACCCTATGCCTCAGGATGGCCCCTGCGTTTTTACGGGAAAAACAGCTATTTATTACGGTGATGAGGAATATTTTGATGATAAAAACGGCCATGTTCTTATGCAAAACCAGCCTTTGGCGGTATGTGACAAAACCGCAGCTGCCTTGCAAAAAAGCAATGCCGAAATTCATATAAGCAACAGTACTTGGCATTATAATGGCGGAGGCTGCTGTTAATCATAATCTTTATGTAAGGTTTAATGGGCCGGGCGCACTAATTAGAGGTAAATAATATTTCCATGCACCTAAAATTATCGATACTACTAATCCTACTACTAACGGAAAGTGCTAATAGTTTTGGTCCTACACCAAGGTATAGTGAAATTTTTGCCATTGATACAGCTTGGCAATTGGATCATTCCAAATGGGATATTTTACTTAAAAAGCATGTAGACAACACAGGCAATGTTGACTATAAAGGCTTTTCTGAAGATATCAATGCGCTTCAGGATTATTTGGATTATTTGGCCAAGAACAGACCAACGGACAAGGCACCCAAACCCGAAAAACTTGCTTATTACATTAACCTTTACAATGCCGCTACCGTAAACCTTATTTTGGACAATTATCCTACCAAAAGTATTAAGGACATCAAAAATCCATGGGGGAAAGATATCGTGAAAATGGGTAGTTCAAAGATTTCTTTGGGCGATCTGGAACACAAAATACTGCGCAAAATGGATGAACCGCGAATTCATTTTGCCATTAACTGCGCCTCATATTCCTGTCCCAGATTATTGAACACAGCTTTTACTGCCAACAATCTGGAAAAACTCTTGGAACAGACGGCCATAGATTTTATAAATGACCCAAAAAGGAATGTGCTTACAAAGGAAAAAGCATCCTTATCTGAAATTTTTAACTGGTACAAAAAAGATTTTACCAAAAATGGTTCCTTGATAAATTACCTTAACAAGTATGCCTCCCAAAAATTGACTGCCGATACCAAAATAAGTTATTTGAAATATAACTGGGGATTAAATGAAATTGACTAATTCCATATCTATTAGCATAATAATCCCAACCCTAAATGAGGCTGCCTGTATTGGTAATTTGTTGGAGTATATAAAAGCAAACAGCAGCCCCAAGAATATCAAGGAAATAATTGTAGTGGATGGCGGTAGTACGGACGGCACCCCGACCTTGGCAAAAACTTTGGGAGCAAAGACCATAAGCTCAGAAATGGGGCGTGCCAAACAAATGAACAAGGGCGCGGAATTGGCCACAGGCCATGTCCTTTACTTTTTGCATGCGGACACCTATCCGCCAAAAGACTTTGACGTTTTTATTCTAAATGCAGTACATCAAAGTATAGCTTCGGGCTGCTTTAGGATGAAGTTCGATACCTCCAAAAAATTTTTACGCTTCTTTGCCTGGTTTAGTAGAATAAATAACCGAATTTGTAGGGGTGGTGATCAATCTTTATTTATTCATAAAGACCTTTTCAGAAAGACAGGTGGCTTTAATGAAAAGTATATTATCTACGAGGATACGGAATTTATTGGCCGCCTTTACAAAACAACAAAATTCAAGGTATTGCGTCAACATGTAGTGACTTCGGCCAGAAAATATGAACAGATTGGAACCCTTAAATTGCAGTATCATTTTGGGATAATCCACCTGAAGAATTTACTGGGGGTAGGTCCTGACCAATTGTACCATTATTACAAGAAAAATATTGCCTCTTAATATCCCTAATTTCTATTGTCAAAATCCAACAACACCCCTTCTGAAATCCATTTGGCAAGGGCTTGTCTATTGTCCGGGTCCAAGATTCGCTTTTGGTCCTTTTTGTTCTTAATATTCCCGATTTCTATATAGGCCATGGCCGGCAAAGTATTTTTAACCAAATAGAGTCCACTTCGATCTGCAAAGGTTCCTTCATAATTTCTGTTAGGCTGATATAACTGGTACTTTTTCAAAAAAGTCTCATGGATACTTTCTGCCAAACGCTTTCCATTCTTACTGTTCTCATGATGATAGAAAAACACGTCTATATTCTGGCCCCTGCTTCGGCTATCCACATGCGTCACTATTAAACGTTGATATTTACCAGCATTTTCCTTATAGAGTTTGTTCACTATATCAACACGCTGCTTTAACCGCAATAATTGGTTCAAAGGTATCTCTTCATTGGGATAGGCCACCTCGTCCCTATCTATTTCCAGAATGCGCTGATCCCTTATGCCATCATTGGAATCCCTAATGATAATGTAGGTCTTGGCCCCATGGGATATTAGCTCCTTGGCCAATCGCAACGTAATATCGTATGCATACTCGTCCTCAGCTATAATTTTGTCCTCATATTTTTCAATTGCACCGGGATCCGGCCCGCCGTGACCTGATATTAAATAATAAATGGCACCCTGTAACTTGGTACTTTTTATTTCCGTGGAAGCGTAATGTTTACCAAAAATATCATCGTTGAGGATATTGGATACCGTTTTAATTTCGGTAGACTTTTTTATAACGGATTCCTCTATGGAAACAGTATCAACTGGTACGGGAGGTATAATATATTCCCGCCCCTCATAAAGATGCATACTATCCCTTAAATTATCCTGGTTAAGATCAACAAAATGTCCGTAGTGCCTAACCGGATTCATCCCTTGCTTCCTGAGAATGGAATAAATACCATCTCCCCTTTCCGCTATTACGGTTTTAACCGAAGTTTGGGAAATTAAAGGGAGCCATAATAAAGCCCCGATCCACGATAAAATAAAAGTTCTATTGGCAGACACGATCTATATTTTATACAAATATTATCAAAAATACTGCCCAATTCCAAAAACAATCCAAAATGAAGGAATTCTAGGACTGCACAAACCTAAAATTTAAGCATAATCCTTACAATCCAGTAAAAAATAAAACAAAGACTGGATATATGGGGAATAGGGGCCTTAATATATATTGTAAAAACTCTTTATTACCTCTTGTGCCGGCTTATTTTGGGGGGTAAATCGATTGTCATTTATTCCGCCGGCCTTTTCATGATCTATAAACCATTTCCAAACAAATCCGCCTGCAAACCAATCTTCTTTCCAAAATTCTTCAAAAATGGCCTTGGTTGCGTTCGTTTGGGCCTCAAGATTTACGTCGTCCTGGCTGTGGTCTACCAACCAAGGCTTCTTGGCAGTATAATTATTGCTCCTATATCCGTATTCAGTAAAAATAATGGGTTTGTTCTTAGCCACGGACAATGATCTTATTTTCTCCTTGTGTGGTTGCCACCCCTTTCTTAATTGCTCCACAGTGGGAGTTTTCTCATCGCTCAGCGGAAAGTAGGCATCTATCCCAATAAAATCCAAATCTTCCCAAAACGGGGTTCTTCCATATTCGTCCCAATTGGCTGCATAGGTAAGTTTACCTTTATAAACACTCCTGATCTTTTTGATCAGTTCCTTCCAGTATTCCGGCCTGTGACTAACAAATTGCTCCAACTCGGTCCCAATACAAAATGCATCCGCCTTTGTTTCCTGCGCTAGAGAAACATAAGCCATTATGAATTTCTGATAGGACTCCTCCAGAGCCCCCCAGTTTTCTTCGGAATTCATTTTTAAATTACCTGTAAACGCGCCTCTGGAGATCCAAATCTGGGGTTTCAACATTACTTTTAAACCATTCTTGTGCAAGATGTCTATATATTGTCTCGCCCCAGTCCTGGTTTCCCCGAACCATTGTCTTGAAGTGTCGAATATTATTTCTGGTGAGTCTGCATCCCTAATAAATCCAAAGGGCATAACTGCGGCACATTTAGCGTTTACATTCCTAACAGCGTCTACATGTTCTTGAGCTACCTTTTCTCGGGAAGCAACAAAACTTACACCATTGAATTTCTCCATTGCCTGGCCACTACAACCAAGTTGCAGCAACAATAAAAAAAGAAGTCCTAATTTTTTCATTTATATGGATAATAGCTCTAATTTACTCTTTTTCCTGTTCATTATAAAAATTAGCTGGTTAACCTATGTTAAATGTTGGGTTCGACGTTTACAATTTATGCTTACCCATTAAATAAGTGTAACATTCAACAACGAACCACCACTTCCTAAGAAACAAATTTAGATTTCATTAGCTTTGCCAAAATTTAAATTATAAATCAACGGTGGGAAGTAAGAACAAGCTGAAACGATTTAAGGAGAATGAAACTTTTAAGAACGTAATTCAACCCACTAGGGAAGAAATTACAAAAGGTTCTTTTTCAAATAAGGGAAAATGGAATGGATTTTTCGGCAATGACAATCCTCTGGTTTTGGAATTGGGCTGTGGCAAAGGCGAATATACCATTGGGATGGCCAAACAAAATAAAAATAAAAACTTCATAGGTATAGATATCAAGGGAGCCCGCTTTTGGCGAGGTGCCAAAACGGCCATCGAAGAGAATGTAACCAATGCTGCCTTTTTAAGAACCCAAATAGAATTAATTGACGGACTTTTTGCCCCCCATGAAGTTTCTGAAATCTGGATTACTTTTCCTGACCCCCAAATAAAATATAAACGCACCAAGCACAGACTTACTAACGAGGTTTTTCTGGAAAAGTATAAATCGATTCTAAAAGAGGATGGTGTAGTTAATCTAAAGACCGATAGCGAATTTATGCATGGCTATACCTTGGGTCTCTTGCACGGTAAAGGTTACGAAGTACTCTATGCCAATCACGACATCTACAAAAACGAAGGTAGCCCCAAGGAAGTGTTGGAAATCCAAACTTTCTATGAAAAACAGTATCTTGAAAAAGGAAAACCAATCACCTATATCAAATTTAGAATAAGGTAAACCATGGAGCATTTGCTTACCCTTTTTTTTGCTACTTTCTCAGCGGCCTTCATGGCTACAGTTCCACCAGGCCTATTGAACATGAACGCCGCCAAGATCAGTGTGGAAAAAGGTAAGACCAATGGTATTATTTTTAGCCTTGGGGTGTCTACCATGATCATTATTCAGGCCTATATTTCTGTTCTAATTTCCAAATTTCTATTCAAAAACCCGGAGATCATAGACCTACTCTTAAAAATTGCCCTTATTGTCTTCGCTTTTTTTGCCGTCTATTTCTTTGTAAAAGCCAAGAAAAAAAAGCTGGGCAGACCTAAAATAGTCAAGGTAAGCAAGAAAAATAGTTTCTTTAAAGGTATACTGTTGGCGGCGGTAAATTTATTGACCATCCCTTATTATAGTGGATTAAATGCCATGTGGAACGCCTCAGGATGGATACAATTCCAATTCCGTGATATAGCTACCTTTATTCTGGCTGCAGGATGTGGCACTTTTACTGTACTTTATTTGTATACGGTCTACTTTACCAAATTGGAAACCAAGAACAACAGGTTTTCAAAAAATTCCAATTATATCTTAAGCGCCTTAATGATGCTGTTATTGGTGATTACCTTAATTCGTATTTTTTATACCTGATGAAACCGGAAAATGATAACTTCTTTGAAAAAGTATATGCAGTGGCCAGACTAATACCATTTGGGCGGGTTACCTCCTATGGGGCCATTGCCAAATATTTAGGAACCGCCAGAAGTGCCAGAATGGTGGGCTGGGCAATGAACGGCGCCCATAAAATTGGAGATATCCCCGCTCATAGAGTAGTTAACAGAAAAGGGCTATTAACAGGAAAACATCATTTTGAAGGCACCAATTTAATGCAGCAACTATTGGAAAATGAGGGAATAAAAGTGGTGGATAATCAAATCGTGGATTTTGAAAATCACTTTTGGGATCCTTGGCAGGAATTGAAGCAGTTTTCCTGATTACAATTGCAGATAATACTGGATAAATAGCAACATATAGAGGATACTTATTGCCTTATTTTACTTTTCAATTACCTTCCTTCCTTATCTCGCTCCTAAGCCCTATCTTTGTAATTTAGAATCAGTTTTAATAATGACTGAATAAGAATGGTTTAGGATGAAATTAGATAAGAAAGATATACTTAAAGCCCTTGAGAACATCACTGTGCCTGGAGAAGGGCAGAATATGGTGGAGAGTGGCGCGGTTAAAAATATTATGGTTTTTGGGGACGAGGTAGTTGTTGATATTACCATTTCCAACCCAAGTTTACAGGCCAGAAAGAAAACCGAAGTTGAAATTTTGAAAGTGATACACGACAAGGTTTACAATAAGGCCAAAATTACGGTTAATGTAAAGGTTGATGCCCCCGCTGCCAAGCCAAAGTCAAATGAGATCAAAGGAAAACCTGTCCCTGGGATTAAAAATATAATTGCAGTTGCTTCTGGAAAAGGAGGCGTTGGAAAATCGACGGTAACGGCAAATTTGGCGGTATCCTTGGCTAAGATGGGATTTAAAGTAGGGCTCTTGGATGCTGATATTTACGGTCCATCAATGCCTATAATGTTCGATGTAACCCAAGAAAAACCTTTATCCATCAAAATCGAAGGAAAATCAAAAATGAAACCCATAGAGAATTATGGGGTGAAGATTTTATCCATTGGTTTTTTCACACAACCCAATCAGGCCGTAATTTGGCGTGGGCCCATGGCGGCCAAAGCACTAAATCAAATGATATTTGATGCCCATTGGGGAGAATTGGATTTTATGTTGTTAGACCTTCCTCCAGGAACCGGGGATATACACCTAAGCATTATGCAATCCTTACCAATTACAGGTGCTGTAGTAGTAAGTACCCCACAAGAAGTGGCGTTGGCAGATGCGCGTAAAGGAGTGGCGATGTTTCAACAAGAATCCATTAACGTCCCAGTATTGGGAATCGTGGAAAATATGGCGTATTTTACACCAGAAGAACTACCCAACAATAAATATTACATTTTCGGAAAAGAAGGTGCCAAACATTTGTCAGAGGATTTGAATGTTCCATTTTTAGGGGAGATTCCTCTAGTACAAAGTATCAGGGAAGCTGGTGATGTGGGGAGGCCTGCGGCACTACAAACGGCAACAGCAATTGAAACCGCTTTTGAAGAAATAACAAGAAATGTAGTTAGGGAAGTAGTGGAAAGAAACACAAGTTTACCTCCAACAGAGGCTATTAAAATAACTACAATGGCGGGTTGTTCGGCTGTTAAAAAGAAGTGATTATGACATCGATTGAACTTAAAAATAACGTAGAAAAGGCTTTGGAGGAAATCCGCCCTTTTTTACAAAGTGACGGGGGGGATATTTCCCTTATTTCCATAGACAATGATATTTCCGTCAAGGTACGGCTGGAAGGAGCTTGTGTAGGCTGTACCGTAAACCAGATGACCCTTAAAAGCGGCGTTGAAATGACCATAAAAAAATACGCACCACAAATACAGGAGGTTATTAATGTGGGTTAAGTAGCTGACTTTTATCATAAATAATTATCAACTCCTTTTTTAGCTTTGTAGCTATTTTAAGTTCATTTCTCCATGATTAAAACAGACATTCTAATAATTGGTGCAGGCCCAACAGGCCTTTTTGCAGTTTTTGAAGCAGGTCTTTTACAACTTAAGTGCCATCTTATAGACGCATTGCCACAAGCAGGAGGGCAGTGTTCGGAAATTTATCCCAAAAAACCCATTTACGATATTCCAGGCTTCCCAGAAGTTTTGGCAGGTGACCTGGTAAATAACCTTATGGAACAGATCAAAGCGTTTCAACCAGGATTTACTTTGGGGGAACGGGCCAATACTATTGAAAAATTGGATGACGGAACCTTTTTGGTAACTACCAATAAGGGCACGCAGCATAATGCCCCAATAGTGGCAATAGCCGGTGGCCTTGGTAGCTTTGAACCCAGAAAGCCTTTAATCAATAATATTAGTGCTTTTGAGGATAAAGGTGTTGCTTATTTTATTAAGGACCCAGAAGTTTATCGCAATAAAAAAGTACTTATCGCGGGAGGCGGAGATTCTGCCTTGGACTGGAGTATCTTTTTGGCCGATGTTGCTTCCGAGGTAACATTAGTACACAGAAGAAATGAATTTAGAGGTGCTTTGGATTCTGTAGAAAAAGTACAGGCCCTGAAAAATATAGGAAAAATAAACCTAATAACACCTGCAGAAGTAATTGACCTAAAGGGTTCCGGGAAACTAGAGGCTGTGGTAATCCATAAATCGGGTGATCAGGACGAAAAAATTATCAAGGAAATAGACGATTTTATTCCATTGTTCGGGCTTTCTCCCAAACTAGGACCTATAGCGGATTGGGGATTAGAAATTGAAAAGAATGCCATTAAAGTGGATACGTTCGACTACCAGACCAATATTCCTGGAATTTATGCCATTGGGGATGTAAATACCTATCCAGGCAAATTAAAATTGATCCTTTGCGGTTTTCATGAAGCAACCCTAATGTGCCAAAGCGCCTATCAACGTATTTTCCCGGACAAAAAATATGTGATGAAATATACCACCGTTGGCGGTGTATCCGGTTTTGATGGAAGTAAAAAAGAAGCCCCCAAGGCTGTTGTAAAGGCCATTGATTAAAAAAAACAACCAAATCCTAAAGTAAATCCCTTAAATTTGCTGGCTATTAGCAAAAAAGAATATTTCTGGCATGAGCGATGTTAAAATAAAAATTAAGGACAGGGATGGGGTTGTTCACGAGGTAGAAGCACCCACGGATATGAATATGAACCTTATGGAAATAGTTCGTTCCTACGAGCTTGCCCCTGAGGGAACCATTGGGATATGTGGCGGTATGGCCATGTGTGCATCCTGCCAGTGCTACATAGAATCTGACCACCAACTACCTGAAATGTCCGAAGATGAGGACGCCATGCTTGCCGAAGCTTTTAATGTGAAGGACAACAGCCGTCTAGGTTGCCAAATCCATATTACAGAGGATTTGGAAGGCCTGGAAGTGGAGTTGGCCCCTGAGAGCTAATTATTATAATGTATGTGCATCTCCGAGAATACTATTCTCGGAACCATCAATCCATAACGTATAGTGCAACGCGGTTGGGAGCTAACTATTAACATCCTAATATTAACTCAGGAATTCAGCAAACCGAATTTAAATCCTCGCCTGATAGGTAAATAGGTTAAAGTATCGTCCTTCTTTGGCTATAAGTTCATCATGCGTACCTTTTTCGGCAATACGTCCATTTTCTATTACAAGAATCTGAGTGGCTTTTCTAATGGTACTCAATCTATGGGCGATGACAAATGTAGTTCTTCCTTCGGTTAAAGTGGCCAAACTTTTCTGTATCAAGGCTTCACTTTCGGTATCCAAATTAGAAGTAGCCTCGTCCAAAATTAAAATTTTCGGATTGGCCAAGACCGCCCTAGCTATAGCAATACGTTGCCGCTGTCCACCGGATAGCTTCACTCCCCGTTCCCCGATCAACGTATCCAAACCTTTTTCAAACCTATCTGTAAATTCATCCACATAAGCCGCCTTAACGGCCTTTATCAATTCATCCTCGGTTGCACTTGGTCTTGGGAACATTATATTTTCCCTTATGGTACCTTCAAATAAAAACTCATCCTGCAACACAACTCCCAAGTTTCGGCGAAAGCTGCTCAGATCAACTTTAGAAAGATCCTGACCATCAACAGTAATGGTCCCGGAAAGCGGATTTAGAAAGGTTGCCGCCAAACCGGCTATGGTAGATTTTCCTGAACCGGAACTACCCACTAAGGCTACCACATTGCCCGACTTCACTTCAAAACTAACATTGTGCAATACATCCTTATCCTCTTCATAAGCAAATGAAACATCATTGAAGGCTATATCCCCTTTTATTTTTTCCAGAACAATTGTTCTTTCCTCTTCATTGGCTTCAGGTAACATATTCATTAATTCTTCTGTACGGTCTAGACCAGCTAGTGCCTCTGTAAGCTGACTACCTATATTGCTCATTTGTACAATTGGTGCAATCATGATGCCCAAGACAAAGGTGAAGGACAAAAAATCCCCAAGGCTCAAGCCTTCGTACATTATTTTATACCCCCCAATTCCCATAATTCCAGTAGTGGCAATACCAATTAAGAAAGTGGCAGAACTTGTCATAAAAGCAGTTGCCGTAAGACTCTTTTTTACATTTTGAAACAACAGTTCCACCCCGCTCTCAAAAACCTTGGTTTCCTGCTCCTCAGCGTTAAAGCCTTTGATAACCCTAATTCCACTTAAGGTTTCTGTAAGCCTCCCCGTAACCTCAGCATTTATTTTTCCCCTATTTCTAAAAATTGGTCTAATAACCTTAAAAGCCTTTAAGGCTATAAAGGCAAAAATGGCTAAAGGAATAAAGGTAAATAAGGTCATAGATGGGCTTATCCACAACATGTAAATCAAGGCACCTATGGCCGTAATGCTTCCCCCTACCAATTGTACCAATCCTGTGCCAATTAGGTTTCTTACCCCTTCCACGTCCGACATTATTCGGGAGACCAAAGCCCCTGATTTTGCATTATCAAAAAAACGGATCGGGAGCGAAAGCACTTTCTTTTGTACCTGTGCCCTTAGTTCCGAGATAAGATATTGTGCCTGTACGCTCAATATTTTTGTCAACAAAAAAGAAGTTACTGCACGTACCAAAATAGATAGTATTACCACACCTACCAATATTTTGAGCATGTCCATATCCTTGTTGGGAATAACGTCATCCATAAAATATTTAAGGGAAATAGGACCTACAAAATTTGCCGCATTGCTTATGACGATCAATATCAGTCCTATAAACACCAAATTCCTCCTTGGCCATATTATAGTTTTAAAGGCGGAAAGTATACTAACTTTTTTATCGGACATTTAAATTATTTTTTGATTGAGGGGATTTGTAAGGTATAAATGTAATTAAAGTTATTGGTAGGCTCACCATGAAAACTTTCTCCGTTACAATTTAATAATGGCCAACAGCTAATATTGAAAAAGAGAAAATATCCCAAGATTTGCTCGCAAATCCGAATAAAAGGAAAATATCATTATTCAAAAATAGGTAGTACTACCGGATATAATTCATCCACGAATCGCTTATAAGCCTCTCTTGAAGGATGTAGACCATCACCCGCTACTAAATCGGGATTGGACAGTCCATTCCGCGTTATATCGGTAATATTTACAAAGGGTACGCCATTTTGAAGGGCCGTAGCTTCTGCAAAGCTATTGTATTCATCAATTTCCTTGGAAATTTTATCGGTATCCCTACCTTCTCCAAAAGGAGTATAGGCATAATCCGGAATGGAAATAACAACAACATTTTTGGGATTGCCATAGGCCAAAGCAATAGCCTTTTCCAACAGCTGTGGAAACTCTCGGGTATATACCTTAAACGGCTTGCCTTGATATTGATTATTGACCCCAATTAAAAGGGTTACCAAGTCATAGGAAGGCAACAAGGTTCCTCGGTTTACTGCATCCAATAAATTGTCTGTGCGCCATCCTGTAACAGCAATAATTTCGGTATTGACAGTTACTTTTAAACCCTGCACCAGTCTATCCTTTAATTGGATTGGAAAGCTTTCTGCACTAGTAACACTTGCACCAATGGTATAACTATCCCCCAAGGCCAAATAATTATATGTCCCCGATTCATTTAAATGTGGTCCAGCCGATTCATTGGTTAGGGTAGAAGGCGGCTTTGTTTCCAAAATATTACCCATGGAAGGTTCAATAACGGACAACTCCCTTTCTTGGGAACATCCGAAGAAAACAATAGCAATAACAAATAACAGTGATAACCGCATCAAAAGTGTTTTACAATATTTACAAAAGGTAGGGTTAAAAGGTTTGTTTTAATTTAGAAAAGAGCAAATCCTCTTATAGATCCCATATAGACGAACTTAAAAAACAAATGTTAAGCTGCCTAAACCCTACTTATTGCGATGATAATCAAAACCAGATAATCTTGTCGCAATAGTACTTATAGATCAGTTCTTGTTTCTTCTAGAATTCCTAAGCAATCTTAAGGAATAGGGGATTAGGATAAGCAGTAGGTTAATGATCAATAAATAGTAATATCCTTTCATTTTGCTCAGTTTTTGTGTTAGCTATTGAGTTATTCCTTTATAATAATAATGGTAGCTTTGGACCCAGTGGATAAATTCCACATATTGGAATGTATCATTTTACCTTCATCATCATAAACATTAACTTGGGCCGTATTGGGGCCCGAAGTACCTTGGTTCAAGGCCTCAAAATCAATTCTATTAAAACCCTGCTGTAAATCCAAGTTAATCCCTTTAAAGGAACCTGTTAAAAAAACATTGGGTTCCACCACCTTATCATTGAGCAATATTCTTACCCTGTCACCATCTACGTATTCATGGTCGCGACAAACAATACCTACGAATTTCCCATTGCTTTTAATATCGCCCAAATACATATTACCAAAAAACGTAGAAGAGCCTTCCTTTTCCTTTTCACCAACTTTTGGATCTATTTTTAAACCATAGCCAGCCTGCACCAGTTCCCTGTCCGGGAGCATCTTAACATTTCTGGCGGTAAGGGAATCCCTGAGGTTGGTTGTTGGCTTTAAGGTGATAATGGACGGCATTTTCAAAGCAGTACCCTGATTTGGATTTTCCCTAACCCCTCTATCCCCCTCTATTTTCAGAGGATTCGTGGTAGGAAGGTCTGTTTGGGACATACCCAAGTACGAAATAAAAAATAGAATGCAAAATATAAATACTATTCTCATATAGCTATTTAAGGTACCTGTCAATTGCAAAAATATCAAATACCTTGCCATGTGTCACTAAAATGCTGTTAAATTCGCTGCATAACAAAAAAGCCGGTTTAGGGATGAGCTTAAACCGGCATTAATCATTCAGGGGGAAATTCCCTAATTTTTGACCGTAGCTATCGGATCCAAATTGGCAAATTCTTCCTCTGTAAATAAACGGGACTTTATAACAAAGCGCAATCCCAGCGGTATTTCCAAGGAAAAACTGGAGCCCCGGCCTTTGGTGACATCTATGGTCAATTGGGTATGTTTCCAATATTCAAATTGATCCTTCGACATATAGAAAGAACAATTTGCAATATCCCCTAGATAAACATCGGTTTCATTTAGCATTAATTCCCCTTTTGGAAAGCACATGGGCGATGAACCATCACAACAACCTCCACTCTGATGGAACATTAGCTCCCCGTGCTGAGACTTTAACTGCCCCAATACCTGCCTTGCATTTTCTGAAATCAATACCCTTTTGACCATATCATTTCCTTTAATTCTTAAAAGAATCCCAGTGCTTTTTTGTCGTAGGAGATAAGCATATTTTTAGTCTGCCTATAATGGTTCAACATCATTTTATGGGTTTCCCTACCAATTCCGGATTTCTTATATCCTCCAAAAGGAGCATGCGCAGGATAGGTATGATAGCTATTTACCCATACGCGACCGGCTTTTATAGCCCTGGCCACCTTGTAGGCCTGATGGGTATCCCTTGTCCATACACCTGCGCCCAGACCATATAATGTGTCATTGGCAATCTCAATGGCCTCAGCTTCATCCTTAAATGTTGTTAGACACACCACAGGACCAAAGATCTCTTCCTGAAAGACCCTCATTTTATTGTTTCCTTTTAAAATGGTAGGTTGAATATAGTAGCCCCCTTCCAAACCTTCATTATAGGCCGCATCACCACCAGTAAGTACTTCACAGCCCTCCTCTTTTCCAATTTTGATATAGTTCAGGATTTTTTCATATTGATCGTTGGAAGCCTGGGCACCCATCATGGTTTCAGGATCCAAAGGATGTCCCAACCTTATTTTGTAGGTACGGGCTACAACACGCTCAATAAATTTTTCGTAAATACTTTCCTGCACCAAAATACGGGATGGAGAGGTGCAAACTTCACCTTGATTGAAGGCAAACATTGCCGCACCCTCCAAACATTTGTCAAAGAAATCATCATCCGCTTCCATAATGCTTTCAAAAAACACGTTGGGCGATTTACCCCCCAATTCCAGAGTAACCGGTATTATGTTTTTGGAAGCATACTGCATAATAAGTTGCCCTGTAGTTGTCTCACCCGTAAATGCAATCTTGTTAATTCTTGGGTTAGAAGCTAAAGGTTTACCAGCTTCAATACCAAATCCGTTCACTACATTAAGTACCCCTGCCGGCAATACATTTTCTATAAGTTCCATTAGCACTAGAATACCCACTGGGGTTTGTTCCGCCGGTTTTAAAACTACACAGTTTCCAGCTGCCAGCGCAGGTGCCACCTTCCAAGCGGCCATAAGCAGTGGAAAGTTCCAAGGAATAATTTGTCCAACAACCCCTAAAGGTTCAGGGATGTTTAAAGATAACGTATTGGCATCCAATTCACTTGCGCTGCCCTCCTCTGCCCTTATGACCCCAGCAAAATATCGGAAATGATCTATGGCCAAAGGCAAATCTGCTGCCATGGTTTCCCTAATGGGTTTTCCATTATCCCAAGTTTCAGACCGCGCCAAGACTTCCAGGTTTTGCTCCATGATATCTGCAATCTTCAACAATAAATTACTTCTTGATGCCGCTGAGGAATTATTCCATTCAGGTGCTGCTGCCCATGCGGCATCCAACGCCAGTTCAATATCCTCTGCGGTAGAGCGTGCTACTTTTGTAAAACTATTGCCATCCACCGGTGAGATATTATCAAAATACTCCCCTTTGGTGGGCGACACCCATTTACCGCCAATAAAGTTTTCATACTGGCTTTTAAATACTGGTCTTTCAACCCTATTCTGTGTTGTGGTCTTTACATCTCCCATGATAGTATATTTTCAATTAATATTAAATTTTACTTTGCCAATCGCTATTGGATTAGCCATATTGTAAGTACAAGTGGCTTGTTTTCAAATGTATAAAGCGTTTTTGTTAAAATTCTGACCCATTCTATCAATAACATGAACTATCCTATCAATAATTGTTTATATCCTAATTTGACGTTATAAATTTTGTAATTTTATCAAAATACCTTCATTGAATTAAAATTAATGACAATTTAAACATGTCCGAGATGCAGCTGTCCAACGCATATTTTAATAATAGGAGATTGGAAACTTTGGTCGAGAATCAAACTACCTATACGTTGAACAATGCCGCCATGCACGTTTTTGAAACCCATCAACAGGCGGAACAGATTTTGCTCCAATTTGACCAGCCAGTACTAGCCAGTATGCTTAGCGGCAAAAAAATTATGCACCTTAGGGACCATGAGTCATTTAACTTTCTACCAGGTGAGTCGTTAATACTGCCATCCAAAGAAATAATGTGTATTGATTTTCCCGAAGCAAAGGCTGCCAAACCCACCCGTTGCCTTGCCATGGCTATTTCTGAGGATAAAATAAAGCAAATGTTGAGGGTAATGAATGAAACCATCCCAAAATTGGACGGTAAGGAATGGGCCTTGATGGATTATAATTTTCATTTTACCAATGATATTGGTCTATATCAGATTTTACAGCGATTGCTCTTTCTATTCACGGAAAACCATCCATCCAAAGATCTCTTTGTGGATAATATGCTAAGCGAATTGATCGTACGCATATTACAGAGCAATGAGCGCAAAATTTACACGGAACAAACATTGGAGATCAGCAGCACCAGCAGGTTGGGGTTTATTGTCTCCTTTATTAGGGAAAATATATACCAGCCTTTAAGTATTGAAACATTGAGCAAAAAAGCCCATATGAGCGAGTCCCATTTTTACAGGGTCTTTAAAAATGAGCTTGGTATTTCTCCTGTAGAATTTATTAATAACGAACGAATTAAACTGGCAGTTAGCCTTTTGCAAGATCCGAAACGCACAATAAAAGAAGTTTTTATGGAATGCGGATTTGAAAGCAGGTCATATTTTAACCGAGTTTTCAAAAGAAAGAAAAATGTTTCCCCTGGGGAATATCAAGCCAATGTGGTTCGGGAAAAGAGATATTAAATTCTTGGATAGGCCAATTAATTACCCCCACACCTTTCTTAGAAACCGAATAAAATTTTTACTCATTATATTTTCAATATCATTCTCGGAATAACCTTTTCCCTCCAATAGTCCACGTATTTTCTGTAGGTCTGCGATTGTATTTAGGTCGCTAGGACATTGCTCTTTTCCAAAGCCTCCATCCAGATCTGTACCTATACCAACGTGCAAGGAATTTCCAGCCAACTGACAAATATGGTCTATGTTGTTGATCATTTGGACCAAGGTCACATCCATTCCCTTTGGGGTCGATGTACCCCTTACCCAATTGGGGACCATCATCCAAGCGTCCAGGGCTATTCCTATTACGCCGTCCCTGCCAATAAGTTCCAATATTTGTTCATCAGAATATTGTCTATTGTGATCCACAAATTTTCGACAATTATTGTGGCTTGCCCAAACCGGACCATTGTATATTTTCATGGTTTCCCAAAAACTAAGATCGCATAAATGGGTAGCATCCAGAATTAGGTTTAATCGCTCTATCTCTTTTAAGAGCTCCTTGCCTTTATGGCCAATGCTTCCTACCGAATCCGTACCATGCGCATAGGTGCCCGGGCCATAGTGCGCCGGTCCAATGGCCCTTAAACCCTGTTCATAAGATCTTTCCAAATGATTTAGGGTTATAATGGAATCTGCCCCTTCCAAACTAAGGATATAGCCGATCGGCTTTTTGTCCATCCCATTTTCCCATAGCTCCAAATGCGCATTCAATTGTTCTGTATTCCTAATTTGGACCATTTCCCCAATTTCTTCCATGGCCTTGTACCAAGCCAATTGACCCTGGGTCTGGGCCCAGGCCTGGAGAGGAGAGTTCCATCCGGGCAAGGGGTTTTCTTTTTTTACATATCTAGCTATTTGGGTAGCCACACATAGACCAATATTTCCCTTTCGCATTGCATTAAAAGACACTGTATTATTGGCCCTATCCGGTTTATCGGTCATGCCCAATTCACTTTCCCTAATATCGGCCACAGTCCATGTTAAATCCCTATTCCATTCCATGGCATTCATAGCCAGATCCAAATGGGCATCAAATACGAACATAATTTTAAATTTATCCCAACTGTAGGCCCAACCAATAATTATTGGTCCTTATAAAGGAGAGGTTTATATATTTATTTTAAGGTTTCTTGCGGCTACCTGCCAGGCACCGGTTAAGCTCCCATCAACTACCGTCAGGACTTCCTTATATTTGGCAACAGTTGGGCAAATATGTACCGGAATGGCATAGGCGGTGTCTCCTACTGCAAACATTTCATCATTGGGGCATTGCACAATCAAATGCTCTTCACTCTGCCCTATTTGGGAACAAACTTCACCTTCCAGCAACAGTACCCTAGGAAAATTCATCTCTGAGGCCAGGTGTTTATGTCCCAAATCGAAACATACCAAATTGGAGTTTGGCTTACTGATTACCCTGGTCAACAAAACAGCGGCCGGTAGGAAATCCATGTCCTTATAGGAAGTAGCGTACCCAGCATCCCATAAAAGTGTAGTTCCTGGGCTAGTCTCCACCCCTTCGCGCTTTAAATGAATGGGAAAGGTTGGGGAACCCCCGGCCACAATAGTGGGAATAGGGAAACCCTGTTCCTCCAAGGATTTTTTCAAATCCAAAACCGCTTCAAAATCTTCGTTGCATTTTTGCTCTCTTTCAAACAGGTCTTTATCACGGATATGGCCGTCGTAAACATGTAATCCTAAGGCCTCCAAGTTGGGGCCCTTGAATATTTTTTTATACAATTCCATAGCCTCTGCATTGGGCAGAATACCAGATCTATTCATCCCACTGTTTATATCCAACCAGAGTGGCACACGAATGCCTTTGTCCCTAGCAATTTTAGCGATTTTTTCAACAATTTGGGCGTCATCAACAATGGCAGAAAATGTACTATTGGGAAATTCCGAAATCAGACTAAAAAATCGGTCTATATTGGGACCTACAGGTTGCACAGCAAGTAGTATATCAGCTGCACCACAATTCCCCAAAAGTTCTGCCTCGGCTATGGTAGCACACTTAAATTTTTTAATGCCTTGCTTTAACTGTAACTGAACAATCTCTGCGGTTTTATGTGTTTTTATATGGGGCCTAAGGTTGCTGGTACCACCTGCCATGGCAATCATCGTCCTTATATTTTTTTCTATCAGCTCTGGATAAACCACAAGGGCAGGGGTAATTATATCCCCTGGGTCCGTAATTTTATAGTATTCCTTGTTCATTATGACATAGGGCTTAGCATCAATAAAGCTCAAACATGGCCTCTACCTCTACGGGAATATTATCCGGTAGCATCATCCCAACAGCACTGCGTACGCCAATTCCATTTTCTTGCCCAAAAACATCGGCCATCAATTCACTAAAGCCATTTATAACAAAGGGTTGTTTTCCAAAATCTGGGGTGGAATTTACCATCCCTAGAACCTTTACTACCCGTTTTATTTTATCCAAGCTCCCAAAATGGGTCATAATTGTGGAAAGCATAGTAAGACCTACCTGTCTTGCTGCCTGTTTGGCTTCATCGGCATTCATATCAAAACCAGCTATCCCGATTATTAAAGATCCGTCATTTTGAATTGGACCCTGGCCCGAAACATATAAATACTTATCTACTACCAAAATAGGCCTATAAACTCCGGCCGGTTTTGGGGCTGGGGGAAAAACCAATCCTAATTCCTTAATTTTTTCTGTGGGTGAACTACTCATAATTGACACTTTAATTAAACAAATAAACTCAAAATCATTACTCCTATCAATCCCATTACGCCCACGGTGGTTTCCATAACCGTCCATGTTTTTAAAGTATCCTTAATGGAAAGGTTAAAATATTCCTTGAACAACCAGAATCCTCCATCGTTTACATGGGAAAGCATTAAACTCCCGGACCCTATGGCGAGGACCATTAATTCCGGACTCACCCCGGTAGCACCAATAAGTGGCATGACTATACCTGCAGTCGTTAATCCGGCAACCGTTGCCGAACCCACACAAACCCTAATAACCGTGGCTACAAACCAGGCCAACAATAGCGGTGAAACACTGGAATCCTTTAAACTGTCGGCAATATACAAACTTACCCCACTGTCTATTAAAACCTCCTTTAACGCCCCTGCTCCTGCTATAATTAGCAGTACCATGGTTATCCCGGAAATAGAGCTGGCCATAGACGCCATAACCTCTGTCATCCGTTTGCCTCTGGCCAAGCCCAAGGTATAAATGGCTACCAATACGGAAACCAACATGGCGATTACAGGATTTCCTATAAAATTGACAACAGGCATAAATCCATAATCCTTAGGGAAAAAAAGATCAGCTACTGTAGAAAACATTATCAAAATAATAGGAAGAAGGGCGGTAAAAATACTGATGTTTATTCCAGGCATTTCATCTTCCTTTAAAACAGTAGGGTTTACAAAATCCTTTAAGGGAGTGGCCTCAACATTTTTAATGGTACGCGAAAACCACGGACCGGCAACCGCGATGGCCGGAATGGCAATGATAATGCCATATAGCAGTACCTTTCCCATATCGGCATTAAACATTGCTGTGATGGCTGTTGGGGCTGGGTGAGGCGGGAGATAGCCATGAGTTACCGATAGAGACGCCAACATTGGAAGACCTACATACAATAACGGCAAGCCTGTTGAGGCGGTAATAGTAAATATCAAGGGAACCAAAATCACAAAACCAACCTCATAGAACAAAGGTATGCCCACAATAAATCCGGTCAACACCAAGGCCCATTGAATATTTTTTACACCAAATTTGGCCACCAACTTAGTCGTTATCTGTTGCGCGGCACCACTATCTGCCACCAGTTTGCCCAACATGGCCCCTAATCCTAAAATCATTACCAAGAAACCGAGGGTATTGCCAATTCCGTGTTCAATGGATTTTACCACCTTCTCCAGATCCATGCCTTCCGCTATCCCCACGGCGAGCGAAACAATTATGAAAGCAATAAAGGCGTTAAGTTTAAATTTGGCAATGAGTAAAAAGAGGAGAAATAATCCTAAAACAACAATTAGTAAAGGCATAGTTTTGGTTTGGTATTTAGTTGTATACAATTCTTAAATATACTATATCAACCAAAAAATTAATATCCTTTTTAATAATAATTTAAAATTTATACAAAAACGTTAAAGAACAGGTATCCCGATAATTGGCGAAACCAAGTGACATTTGTTCCTTTTTATTTGGTTTTGTAAAAATATAAGTGCTGCCAATACCAATGGCAGCACCGGCCAATACATCCCAAAAATCATGGTAACCGTCCGGGGCTTCCGTTCTACTAACCGCAACGACACTTGCCATAAGATAGGCCGGGATACCATAGTTCCAACCATATCTGCGCTGTATAAATGATGCTCCAGAGAAAGCGGATGAAGTATGACCGGAAGGAAAGGAGTCATAAAGTTTTCTACCTTCAGGCCTTTCTTTTTGGGTGAAATGTTTTAGGGAATACGTCAATGCCATGGTAGTGCCGTACGAGAAAGCCAATTTTTTGGTGCCCTTATAATCCTTATTTATCAAAGTCATGAGTCCGGCAGATCAAGGCAGTGCCAATTGAAGGACGTCGCCGGTATCTTCCAACAAATATTCCCATTGCTCATGTCCCCCTTCTGTATCTTGTGGAAAACACATCTTGATCATTAAAAAAACACATAATAAGTTTAACGGCCATTTTTCCATAAAGGACTATTATTGTAACAGCTTCACTACAAATAAATAATCATTTCATACTTGTGCCAATCAATTTAAACGAATTTTTATTTTTGGCTGCTTTGTAATTTTCGTAACTTTAAGTATATCTGCCCTTTACAGAATTGGGAATTTAGAATTCAATTCTGATGTTGACAATGGACTGTGGAAAATAACAACTAGTTTTCCCTAGCGTCCAAATAGTTTTATAGGAGTTTATTACAAATTTTACACCGCGATTATCATGGCACCACCTTTCATTCTCAGCATCCTTCTCGTATTATTTCTTTTGGCCGGAATACGGGTAGTCTTCGAATACAAAAGAGCATTAAAATTTAGATTTGGTAAGTATGTAAAGACCTTACAACCTGGATTCAGGTGGATTATTCCCATTGTGGAGACCATACAGGTCGTCGATATCCGTGTTATCACCATCAATATTATTTCGCAAGAAGTTATGACCGAGGACAATGTTCCTTGTAGCATTGACGGCGTAGTCTTTTTTAAGATAAACGATCCCGAAAAAGCCGTTTTGGAAGTGGAAGAATACCGCTTCGCCATTACGCAATTGGCTCAAGCTGCCTTAAGGGATGTTTGCGGCAAGGTAGAACTGGATACCATCCTATCCAAACGCGAGGAAATGGGTAAAAATATCAAGGCTATAGTTGAATTGGAAACAAAAGAATGGGGTATTGAGATTATCGATGTAAAAATAAAGGACATTCAATTACCTGAAAACATGAAACGTATGATGGCCAACCAAGCAGAAGCCGAAAGGTCCAGAAGGGCACGAATTATCTTGGCCGTTGCCGAGGAACAGGCCGCAGGCAAATTATTGGAAGCGGGTAAATTGATAGATCAGTCGCCTTCCGCTATAAAACTAAGGCTCTACCAAACCCTATCCAATATTGCGGCAGAAAAAAATTCAACTATCCTATTTCCCTTCCCGGAGGAAGTTTTGCCTAGAAACCATGTGAATAAATCCAAAAACAAAAAGTAGGTAAATCCCATTATTAAATTTGAGGTTTCTTTATCTTTAAAGCAAGTTTGAATATTAAAAATGGAAAAGCATAGATGTGGCTGGTGCAAGGGCGATGCACTATACGAAAAGTACCATGACGAGGAATGGGGCGTCCCCATAAAGGATGATGACCTACTGTTCGAATTTTTGATTTTGGAAACCTTCCAGGCCGGATTAAGTTGGATCACCATCTTGAGAAAAAGGGAGAATTTCAGAAGGGCATTTGATCATTTTGATTACAAAAGGATAGCGAAGTACGGGGAACCGAAAATTGAATCCTTGTTGCAGGATGCGGGAATTATTAGGAACAAGCTCAAGATTAAGGCCACTGTTACCAACGCCCAGGCCTATATTGCCGTCCAAAAGGAATTTGGAAGTTTTAGTAATTATATCTGGGCATTTGTTGACGGCCAGCCCATTAAGAACGATCATAGGGATTATAAAAAAGCCCCAGCGCACACCCATTTGTCCGACACCATAAGCAAAGATTTAAAAAAGCGGGGGTTCAAATTCGTGGGAAGTACTGTGGTATACGCCCACATGCAGGCGACCGGCATGGTAAACGATCACGAAATAAATTGTTTTAGATATAATGAAGTATAGCTTTATAACCTTAATGTTATTATTGATGCTTGGCTTACAATGTTTTTCCCAATCAAAATTGGAACGGGAGCATCGGATAAAAAAATCGCAATTTCCTTCTATTGACATAGACAAGCTGCTCTTAGAGAACACCAAACACATAAGGTACTACCGAGAAGTGGACAGCTCCAAAATTACCTATACCCTAAAATATAAGAAAGGGAAAATGCATTATCATATAAATTACAACGAAAAGGGAGCGCTTCAAAATACGGGATTCATGGTAAAGGAAGTTGACATCCCAACGGATGCCTATGCCAATATAGATTCATATCTAAAAGAGAATTTCAAAAAAATAAAAATCAAATATATCCAACAACGCTATCTTGGGTCCTCTGAGAATGTTCTAAAAAACACCTTTCAAAATCTGATATTGCCCAGTAATACCTACAAACTAATGCTACGCGGCAAAAAAGCAGATAAAAAAGAGGATTATATAGCTATATTCGATGCTGAGGGAAATTTGATAAAAACTGCAATAGCCTTACCGGCCAATTATGATAGAGTGCTATATTAAGGTACGTATAAAGATCTAACAGCTACCCTTTTAAAATTTCGATAAATTGTTTTCTGGGAATCTCTTCAGCTCCTAGGCTTTCCAAATGTGCAGTGTACACCTGACAATCGATAAGTTTATAATCTTTTTGCTGTAACTCCTTGGCCAGACTTATAAAAGCGAATTTGGAGGCATTGCTCTTTTTACTGAACATACTTTCACCACAAAATACATTTCCAAGGTCTATTCCATAAAGGCCTCCTGCCAAAAGATCGCTTTCCCATACTTCAATGGACTTGGCAATTCCCATTTGATGCAATTTTAAGTAGGCACTTTTCATTTCAGGGGTAATCCAAGTTCCTTTCTGCCCTTTGCGCTTTATGGCAGAACATGCATTAACCACCTCTTCAAATTGTGTATTATAAGTAATCCTAAACTCATTGGATTTTATGATCTGGGCCATACTTTTCGAAATCTTTATGTTGTTTGGAAATAGCACCATTCGTGGATCTGGACTCCACCAAAGAATCATGGAATCCTCATTAAACCATGGAAATATTCCATTCTTATAGGCCAAAAGCAACCTCTCCGGGGACAAATCACCCCCCACCGCCAATAATCCGTCATCATCAGATTTTTCTACATCCGGAAACAGTAAAAGATGATTAAGGAGAAACATTTTAAAGTTGATTTATGATCCTAAAATTAAGAAAACCTATTCAGTTACAAACTGAATAGGTTTTCCTTTTTTTGAAAATACACCGCCGTTAAAAACGGGTATAATTATGCTCCATAAAATTATTGACCGCTAATTAAAATGGCAAATCGTCATGCTCATCGTCATTTATATCGTCCGCAGGTTCAAAAGCATCCATTGGAGGCACCGGAGGCATCCCTGGAGCATTTGCTTCATCCTGTAAACTTTCTATTCTCCAACCTTGTATGGAATTAAAATATTTGGTCTCGCCCTGTGGGTTTACCCATTCCCTACCTCTTAGATTAATACTTATTTTTACAGCTTGGCCAGCTCCAAAATTATTTAAAAGGTCGCATTTATCCTGTACAAATTCTACCATAATATGTTGTGGATACTGTTCCTCCGTAGTCACTACTACTTCTCTCTTTCTAAATCCGTTGCTCCCAAATGTTTGGGTCTCACCTACCATTTTAATTTTCCCTTGTACTTCCATTTTGCTATTTATATAATTCTACTTTGTATTCTTTTTTTGTCAATATTAAGCATTTTGATCAGGAACACCTAAAACAAAATATCGCATCTTAGTTTTTAGGGGTTCCGCTCCTAAAATATTACTTGGCATCAATCTGCTTTACTTCGTATCCTTTTTTTAATCCAAAAAAATCCATGCCAAAGGCCTCATGTTAATTCTTCTATCAAGGCATTTCGGCCAATAAAACCTTCCAGGCAGAGAACACATCCTTAGTCTTTAACAACTCTTGGGCCCTTGCATGGAGTAAAGCTTCATCACCTGAACTCAATATGGACCTTAGTTCCACATTATTATCAACGTACTGCCTCACCTCTTCTTGGGTTGGCAATTTTTCTATATTACCCAACATTCCCAAATCGTTGCCGGTAAGGATATTGCTCAACCTAATATGTTCAGGAATTTGATCAACGCCAATTCCCAAATTGGAAACCGGCTTGGGCACTTCAAACAATCCCAAATTGGCCCTGCTGTACCAGTTACCTCCCATCCGGGCCACTTGATCTATTTTATATTGATCAATGGATCCATTTTCATCCAAAATATCGGTATCTACATGGATTTTCAATACTTCTGAAAAGATAAGGTTACCAGCACCACCCTCCTTTCCCAATGGTTCTACCTTAATGACCTTGCACTCAAACTGCACTGGTGATTCCGCTACCCTATAAGGTTTAACCAAATCTGAAGCTAACATGGTTAAACCTGATTTGATAAATTCGTTTTCACCCTCTCCATACTCCGTGCTTGCCAGGGACATTTGTTGCACCATATTATAGTTCACTACATTAATGACCACCTCCATATTATCCAACACATTCTCCAAGGTATGTTTAGTACTATTATCCCTCACCCTTCGGGATGGAGAAAATATCAATATTGGCGGATTGGAACTAAAGACATTAAAAAAACTAAAAGGTGATAAATTAGGTCTATTCCTACCATCAATGGTACTGGCAAAAGCAATGGGCCTTGGTCCAACGGCACCCAACAAATACCCATGCAATCTAGCTGTAGGTACTTCTGAGGCAATGATGGAAACCATTTTTTTCATAGCGGGTAAAGGTACATAAAATGTAGGCAAAATGAAATAAAGAGGTAGATATCAAAATAGAATATCTTTGTCCAAATTGCGTTATATTTAAGTATAATTTTATAGATGGATGGATTTTAGTCCTAAAAAGAAAACTTCGAACCTTCTGTTATTAATAGCTTCCTTTGCTATTGTGAGCCTAATACTGTGGAACACCAACAGTTTTTTCAAGAAGTTTAAGGAAGAAGAACGCCATAAAATGGAAATTTGGGCCACGGCTCAATCTGAATTTTTGTCCCTTCCCGTTGATGCAGATCCAGGCAACCTACACATCAAAATCTTTCAGAACAACACTTCCACGCCCATGATACTGGTCAACAAGGACAGTACCATAAAAGTGAACAATATGCCGGGGATCCAGAAAACGGACACCGCATTTATCCATGGAAAAATTAATAAATTCAAGGCGGAAAACAAACCTATCTCCATTGAATACAAGGGAGAAAATTTGGCCACACTATATTACGGGAATTCCGAGGTACTCACCAAGTTAAAGTATTACCCCATTGCCCTTTTATTGATCATCTTCCTATTTGGAACGGTAATCTATTTTTTGTTCAAGACCAATAAAACATCTGAACAGAATAAACTTTGGGCCGGAATGGCCAAAGAAACAGCCCACCAGATAGGAACCCCCCTTTCCTCTCTCCTGGGATGGAACGAATTATTGAGGGCCGAAAATATTAATCCAGAAATTACCAAGGAAATAGACAAGGATATTAGCCGATTGGAAACCATAACGGAACGTTTTTCAAAAATTGGCTCCCTACCCATCCTTAATGAGTACGACATTGTTGAAGAGACAAAAAATGCATATGATTATTTAAAATTAAGGAGTTCCAAACTCATTCAGTTTTCGTTTAATTCACAAGTGGACCATGTACCTGTGCTTTTAAACAGGGCTTTGTACAATTGGACCATTGAAAACTTGGTAAAGAACGGAATAGATGCCATGAGGGGCAAGGGTAGTATTGCCATTGAAATAATTCCAAACGGCAACTGGGTCAAGGTCTTAGTTTCAGATACTGGTAGCGGCATACCAAAAAAGAATTTTCAGACCATATTTAATCCAGGGGTAACTTCTAAAAAAAGGGGATGGGGCTTAGGGCTTTCCTTGGTAAAAAGAATTGTGGAAGAATATCACAAAGGCAAAATTAAAGTACTGAACTCCACTAAGGACGGTACCATAATGCAAATTACATTTAAAGTTAAAAATTAAGGTGATGGCAAAGGAGAAATTAGTTGTAATCAAGGAAGCGGATTTAACGAACAATTGTCCCGAATGTTTTAATCAGGAATTAAAGTTGACCTTTTATCAAAGACATACATATGGTCGACTATACGACAGGACCACCAAGGACATAACCCACGAAATTAAATGCAAAAAATGCGGTTCTACGATCTATCCGGTAACCTGGACCGAAGACATAGAGCGCGTATATGATTACTTCCAAAAAATGATTGCCCCAGACCGTGCCTCTATACGTTTTACCGCTCTGTTTTATATTTTAACACTACTGCTTATAATAGTAGTTGCTGCCGGGGTTTATATTGTCGTGGAAGGAATTATTTAATATTGGCCCTAATTTTTTCCGCTATATCCGTAAAATCCTTGGGCGTCAATGATGTCTTATGCTGAAAAGTGGCATCCTTCATTCCATTTAACGGAATTAAATGTACGTGCACATGGGGAACCTCGAGGCCAATTACGGTTAGCCCTACCCTATTACACGGCACACTAGCTTCTATGGCCAAGCCTATTTTCCTGGAAAAGGCCATAAGCCCCAAATAAGTTTCCTCGTCCAGGTCCAAAAGTTTGTCCACCTCTTTTTTAGGGACACATAGGGTATGCCCAGGGGCATTGGGATTAATATCCAAAAAGGCAAAATAATTAACGTCCTCGGCAATTTTATAGGACGGGATTTCACCGTTTATAATTCTCGTAAAGATTGATGACATATTTCTGGTCTTTAATCAAAATAAAAGATAGTACAAATATTTTAAAACCTACCTTCAAACAGCTATTTTGTATACTTTAATAGTATTTATAACATTCATGAAAGCCAATACAACCACCTAAAAAAAAGGCCTCAATTGAATACATCAATTGAGGCCCATCATATTTTCAAAACAATTTATCTGGAGATTTCCAAAATTTCAAACTTCAATGTTCCATTGGGAACGGTGATTTCTGCGGTTTCCCCTACTTTTTTACCCAAAAGTCCCTTACCTATCGGGGAACTCACCGAAATTTTACCCGTCTTCAGGTCAGCTTCACTTTCTGCCACAAGGGTGTATTTCATTTCCATTCCGTTATTCAAGTTTTTCAATTTAACGGTAGACAATACCAACACCTTGGAGGTGTCCAGTTGCGATTCATCTATTAACCTAGCATTGGCCAAAGTCTCTTCCATCTTGGAAATTTTCATCTCCAATAAACCTTGTGCCTCTTTGGCGGCATCATACTCGGCATTTTCAGACAAATCCCCTTTATCCCTGGCTTCACCTATGGCTTGTGAAGCCTTTGGACGCTCAACATCCTTTAGGTAATTAAGCTCATCCCTCAATTTTTTTAGCCCCTCTGCTGTATAATAAGATACCTTACTCATAAGTTATACATTAATTAAATAGGAAAATCCTCTTTTTTTTAAAGAGGATTTAGGACAAATATACATAAATTTTGTTCAATTTTGCTTAAGTTATTTAAATAGGCATAGAGGTATGAAACGCATATTGGCAATATTACTTTTCTTTTTTTTATTGTCCTGCGACAAGAACACCACCAACAGAAACCCTTACCTACAGGAAATTAGCTTTAGGTTTGATCTTAATTTGAACCTACCATCATATAGCGCTTTGACCAATACAGGTAGTGCCGTATACGTGGGAAACGCGGCAGTAGGCACTAGAGGTGCATTTGTCATCAATACCGGATTTAACTCCTTTATGGCCTGGGAAGCCAGCTGCCCCAACCATGCGCCGAATAACTGCTCCACAATGTCCTTGAAAGGACAGCTGGTAACCTGCCCCTGTGAAGGTTACGAATACAATTTGTTTACCGGGCAACTCATGAACAGACCAGAGGACGGCAAGCGATATCACGATCTACTTTTTTACCGTGCCACCTACAGTGGCAATTCCGTGATCATTTCCAATTAACACCCCTTAGATCTGACCTAAAATCTTGTCCATTATCCAACTGGTATGCAGACCCGATTTTCCAGTTGAAGGATGCTCCCTGTTTTCCAACAAATGCGCCCGTAAATTTTCCACATGGAACTGCTGCACGTGCTTAGGGTGATCAATAAAGAGATTTTGGGTACCATTTTCATTGATTAAGGTGATATCCCCTTCATCAAACACTGGAAAGGAAATTTTACCAGTGCTGCCTATAATCTCAACCTCATCCACCCTTTCCGAGGTACCAAAATTCCAACTGCCTTCCCCAGTAACCCCGTTTTTGTAGATCCAACAAGCAGCGATGGCATCTTTTGCGGTATACAATTTTTGTTGATTCGTACTTACCCCAAAGGCATTTTCAATATCCCCAAGATAAAACGAAAACAAGTCCAACCCATGGCTGGCCAAATCATCAAAATACCCTCCGGGTGCAATTTCACCATCAGTCCTCCAATTGTATGTTTTTTCAAGATCTTCAGTACTTGGCGATTTAGATAGATGCCAACGGATATGTCTTACTTCCCCAATCGCACCATTGTCCAGCCATTCCTTTATTTTTAGAAACCTGGGCAAAGAGCGCCTATAATAAGCCACAAAAAGCGGCAATTTTCTTTCTTTAAAAACATTGTATATCTCCAAGCTGTCCGCATAGCTTGGCGCCATGGGTTTCTCTACACAACAAGGCTTGCCGGCCTCAGCTACCATTAAGGCATAATGTTTATGGGTGTCCGGGGGCGTGGCAATGTACACTGCATCTACCTCTGGATCCCCGATCAAATACTCTGCTTTGGAATAAAATTTAGGAACACCATGTCTTTTGGCATAGTCCTCCGCCTTTTCTTCATCCCTTCGCATAACGGCGAGCAACTGAAAATCTTTGGTCTGTTGATAAGGCGGTCCACTTTTTACCTCAGTAACCGCTCCACAACCAATTATTCCCCACCGCATTGGTTTCGTGTAATCAGTATTGTTCATTATCTAAAAATTTATAGGTTTTGGTCATCTACTTAAGTCACAAAAATAACGGTTAAAATATGAATTAATCACCGCAAAATCGAGGATTCTTCATTATGCTATGAGAAATTACCCAAATTGGGAAAGTTAAAATCGAAATAAATAATTTTCCAATTGACGCTTGAAAAATGCAAACTCAATTATCTGATATGCAGCATAGCGCTTGGTATTTCATCTTGACAGGCCATAATCAACTGTACAATTCTTAACTCTACTTAATGGTATTTTACCAATACTTAAGTTTCCTTTAAATTTTGGCAGATAAAATTGGAAAATGACATAGTTTTTAAATAGTTTTATAAAAAAACGGTGTGGCATTAAGAATACTTTAATGTAATGCTTAATAATTTAAGAACTTTTTTGTTAATCATAGACCACATTCCAATTTATAGTATCACCGTTAAAACCTTAATTAAATGAAAGCAAAAATTATTTGTACGTTTCTGATAGTGAATTTTATTACGTTAAACATGTTTGCACAAGACCCAGTACTTAAAAGTGCTTTTAACGGAAAAAATCTCAAAGGGTGGGTTGCTCCTGAAAACAACATATGGTGGTCCGTAGAAAATGGAATATTACGTGCCAAAAGTGGTCCCGATAAAAAAGGATCTATTTTATGGACCGACAAGGAATATACCGATTTTGTAATAGAAACCGACTTCAGATATGATGAAGGAACGGTAGATACAGGGATTTTCCTCAGAAACGACAAAGAACAGATACAAATGGGAATTTCGGGTTCCTTAAAGCGTGATATGACCGGCTCTCCCTATATTGTAGGAAAAAAATATCCCGTAGAAGCCCAAAACGTCAAGGAAATTCTAAAGCCCAACGACTGGAATACCATAAAAGTTATAGCCATTGCAGGCTATTATGAAGTTTGGCTCAACAACAAACATGTTATGAGTTACACCTCCGACAGTTATGTTAAAACGGGACCCATTGGATTGCAACTACATCCCAACACCGAGATGACCGCCAGCTTCCGAAACATCAAAATTGGAAAAATGTAGTGAAATTTTTTTTTTTGGCTCTTGGAACAAATTAATCTAATGCAATACCGATCAACAAAAATGAACACACGAACTTTACTTCTTAAATCTGGTTTAAGCAGTCTTATAGCCTTACTCTTTATGGTATCCTGCAAGCAAGCCAAGTCCGATAAAACGGCTGAGGCCGACATTCAACCCAAGGCAGAAAAAAGAATAAAACTTGTTCGTAACGACCAAGAGAAAAAAGTGGATGTATTTATAAATGGCAATCTATTTACCTCCTATATCTATCCTACCAACATTAAAAAACCCGTACTATACCCTCTAATCACCCCTAAGGGCACCAAGATTACTAGAAAATACCCCTTGGAACCATCTGTAGGAGAAAGGGTTGACCATCCTCATCACGTAGGGGTTTGGTTTAATTACGGCGATGTTAACGGATTGGATTTTTGGAACAATTCCGATTCCATAAAAGTAGAAAAGAGAGGAAGTTACGGTACCATTCTTCATAAGGAAATACTGGGCATGGAAGACGGCAATGAGGAAGCAAGCCTAAAGGTGGCCATGGATTGGGTTTCTAACGAAGGAAAGGTATTGCTTAAAGAAAACACCACCTTTATTTTTAGAGGAGATAACGATGAATATTCGGTAGATCGCATCACCAACCTTTCTGCCCCCAATGAAAAAGTAATTTTTAAGGACAATAAGGAAGGAGTCCTAGGCATACGGGTTACACGCGAATTGGAGCACCCATCTGACAAGCCCGATATTTTTACCGATTCCAATGGAATCCCTACCGGTGTCCCTGTCCTAAACAATGAAGGTGTAAATGGAAATTACATTAATAGCGAAAATATTGAAGGGGACGATTGTTGGGGAAAAAGATCCAATTGGGTAAATTTAAGATCCAACATTGGCGATGAAAAAATCTCCTTGGCAATCTTAGACCATACTTCCAATGCCGGCTATCCCACCTATTGGCATACCCGTGGCTATGGCCTTTTTGCTGCCAATCCCCTAGGACAGGAAGTCTTTAGTGATGGAAAGGAATCCTTAAACCTAAGCCTGGATCAGGGAGAGGATGTAACCTTCAAACATCGAATTATAGTCGCCAGTAAGAATTTGGAAAAGGCTGAGCTTGATGCCGAATTTGACAAATTTTCAGTGCAATAAATTGCTGCAAGGCTTATCAAAATAATAATCATCAATCCCATTAATAAAACATAATTATGGACAACAGAAGAGACTTTATTAAAAAAACTACCCTTGCCAGTACCGGCGTTGTTGTTGGTGCATCTGCCTTTTCCGCTAAATCTTACGGGAACATTATGGGTGCCAATGACCGCGTGGTTTTGGGATCTATTGGCGTTAGGGGTCGTGGTAGTGATTTGTTGGAAAATTTTTCCGAGATGTACGACAATGGCGTGAGAATTAAAACTGTTTGCGATGTTGATTCCGCCGTTTTGGGCGACAATGTAAAAACGGCTACCAAAAACCAAAAAGGTAACAAACCAGGAACCGAAGAAGATATGCGCCGTGTTTTTGAGGACAAGGAAATAGACGCCGTAATCGTGGCTGTTCCCAATCATTGGCATGCACTGGCCACCATCTGGGCCTGCCAGGCAGGAAAACATGTATATGTTGAAAAACCTAGTTCCCATAATGTATGGGAAGGAAGAAAAATGGTAGAGGCAGCCCGAAAATATAATCGGGTAGTCCAGGTAGGGTTCCAAAACCGATCTATTAGCAATGTGATGCAGGCAATGGATTTTCTACATCGTGGTGGTATTGGAGAAGTATTTTTATCCCGAGGCACCTGTTTTAAACCTAGGGATTCCTTTGGAATTTCTCCCGATAGTGTTTCACCATCAACCTTGAACTACGATCTTTGGCTGGGTCCAGCCGCCTATAGGCCTTACAATGAAAAAAAGGGGCACTATAATTGGCATTGGCACTGGGATACCGGCAATGGTGACACCGGTAACCAGGGACCACATCAATTTGATATAGCCCGATGGGGACTCAACAAAAAAGTACATCCGGTAAAAGTACAGTCTATGGGAGGTATTTTTGGGTTTACACCACAGGAATGTTCACAAGAAACTCCAAACACCCAAACTTCCGTATTTGAGTATGGAGATGGAAAAATATTAGAATTCGAAACTAGGGGCAGATATACCAACCATGAGGCCAATTTAGGAGTAAAAATTGGCAATATGTTTTACGGAACGGAAGGGTGGATGGAAGTAAACGGCTCTACCTGGAAAGCATACAAAGGAAAGGAGACCGAACCTTTTGCTGGTTCTGAAATGGCCGGTAGCGCTGCCGTTGGAGGTGACACTTCCTTTTTGACCGCCCCTGATAGCAAGGGACATTATGGCAACTTTATAGACGGGGTACGCTCAGGAAACCATCATGATTTAAATTGTGATATAGAGACAGGTCATATGTCCACAGTACTGCCATTGATAGCAAATATTGCGTTAAGGGTCGGAGAAACCTTAAAATTTAATGGGGAGTTCGAAAAATTTATAAACAATGAAGAAGCTGACCTTATGCTTACCAGAAAGTACAGATATCCCTATATAGTGCCGGAAAATGTATAATAGGCACGAACTGCTTCCTTAGAACTAGGTCCTATTGAATCCAATAATCCTATTCTTGAAAGTATCATTGAAAAAGAAAAACCCCCGATGTCGGCACTATTGACCAACATCGGGGGTTTTAATTTCCGAATAAAGAGGTAAGGAGTCTTTAAAAACCAATGGATGCCCCTAAGAGAAAATTAATCCCTGCCTGCGGATAGTAACCAGCTCCTTCATAAGTAGTAACAGCTCCAGGCATAGAATAATCATCATCAAAAGTATAAAAGTACCCATTGGACACATATAAGCAATCGAATATATTATTGACCAGTCCAGATAATACAATGCTCTTGACAAAACCGTTGGTATTGATTTCGTACTGCACATTAAAATCGGTTTGCGAATACGAATCCAACTTGGATCCTTCGGAATCTATATTGCCCATATATTGCTCTCCAACAAACTTGGTCAACAAGCTCAATTGAAGATTTTCCTTGGGCTGATAGGTTAAAACGTTTCCTACAATAATATCTGGCGAAAAGGAAATATGGGTATCTCCAAGTTCTTGCAGTTCACCATCCCGTTGAAACACAAAATCCCTGTTTCTGTTTCTGCTCAATGCCACATTGGGACGTATTTTAAATTGGTTTCCCAAGGCTATGGTAGCATCCACTTCCAAACCTAAGCGGTAACTATCCCCAACATTGGCACGTAAGGGAGCTCCAACATCATTTAGCTCGCCAGTAAGTACCAATTGATCCTTATATCCCATATAATACACATTGGTATTCAACTGTACATCTGCCGAAATATAGCGCCATCCCAACTCATAATCGTTCAACTTCTCAGGCTTGGGGCTACCACTTTCATAATCGTTTCTGTTAGGTTCACGATTGGCCCTGGCATAAGAGAGATAAAAATTATTATTCATGTTTAGATCATAGGTAACACCTACCTTAGGGTTGAAAAAATTAAAGGTGTCATCTACAAGGCCAGTGTCTTCGCCATTGGCCGTATAGCCTATGGTCCTAAACTGTAAATCCCCATATGCACTCCATTGGTCGCTAAACTTGTAATTGGCCTTGGCAAAAAGATTTAGGTCCGTTTTGGCGGAACTGTCATCATAATATCTGTCTTCATAATCCTTATTGTTGGAAAAGCGGGCCCAAATAATTTCCCCAAAATGGCTTCCTTCATATTTGTTCCAACCTCCTCCAAGAATTAAATTCAACCTCTCTTTGTCATAAGTTGCAGAAAAAGTGGTTCCATAAAAATCATTGACCAGCCAGCGTCTTCGTATTAGATCGGTATTATCCACTTCTTCCCCCTCAACCATTATCGGCTCAATTCCATAGGTACTAAAGTCATCGTTTTCCCTATACTGCTCAAAAAACCCCCTTCCCTTCGTAAAATGGAATGCCAGATTGGTATTCCAATTATCGGCAATTTGTTCGTTCCAATGCAATTGAAAATGATTTTGCCTATAATTATCCTCTTCGTGGTCATAAAACCGGGTATTACCATTTTCATCGGTATAGATTCCGGCGGAATTAAAGGTTCTGTCAGACTCCAAAGTTTCGGCATCTATACCGTTCCAAGCCTGATAGGTAATTTCGTGCCCCCCGAATAACAAAGCTTTCACCAAGGTATTGTCATCTACATAGGACCCATGCAAAAAATAGGAATCCAATTCGGAAGAAGCTCTATCAATGTAACCGTCCGAGGTTATTCTGGACAAGCGTCCGGCAATTTCAACATGATCGTTCAATAGGCCAGTACTAAATTTTAAATTATTTCTAAGTGTTCCAAAGCTGCCTATGGAAGAAGAAATCTGACCAAAGGCTTCGTCCGAAATAGCATCGGTCAACAAATTTAAACTGGCTCCAAAGGCTCCTGACCCGTTTGTTGATGTTCCCACCCCACGTTGTAGTTGCAGACTTTCTGTGGAAGACACGAAGTCGGGCATGTTTACCCAAAAAGAACCATGTGATTCGGCATCGTTGTAGGGAATACCATTAATGGTAACATTCACTCGGGTACCATCACTGCCCCGAACTCGGATACCAGTGTAGCCAACACCTGCCCCGGCATCTGAAGTGGTAACCACGGCTGGCAGAAAATTCATTAAAATAGGGATATCCTGTCCCAAATTTCTGGGTTTGATCTGTTCCTTGGTCAGGTTGGTGAAAGTTACCGGAGATTGCTTGGTTACCCTGACAGCGGATACCAATACCTCATCCAATGCAATTTCTTTTCCTTCCAAAGAATCTTTGGGTTTCTCTTGGCCAATCGCCAAAAGCGTAGTCGCACAGATAGCGACCGTTGTGAACATAGTTTTCATCCGTAATACATTTGTTACGAATAAAAGGGGCTATTATTCTTGTTAAAAATTGATTTTTGTTTTTTTCCGATTACAATATTGTATCAAAAATAAAACGTTGGAAATTCCAAAACGCGATTTTCGCATCCCTTGGCAGCATTACCTGCCCAGGTTCCTTGGGTATAATCTCAGCCTGACCTAACAAGCACCCCTTTGAGACGGACGTAAAATTACATACGGCCATTCTAATATCATAATAAAAAGCAAGAAATAATTAACTATAATTTATAGACCAGTGGGCCTTGAAATACGTAAATTAGAATAACAGCCTTAAAAACTGGAATTATTAATGAACAAGACAAAGAACAAATTCACCTTTAAAATAATATTCAGCTACCTCATGCTTGGGATATTGACCCTTGTAGTAGCTTATTTTATATTTTCAGAAATTAAGGTATTGGTATCAACCGACGCGGCAACGGAAAACGATGCCAAATTACTAAAAACGGGCTCCCTACTTACAGAACTATATGAGGCGGAAAGTCTTTCCAAGCTGGCACTCCAAAAAAAGACTCCAAAAAGTTTTACGGCCTACGCTCAAAAGATAGATTCTATCTTTATTACCATAGACTCACTTAAACTACTTACGGTTAATGACTACCAAAAGAAAATGTTGGATAGCGTGCAGGGCCTTCTTAAAAAAAAGGTATTCAATAGCAATGAACTTTTGAGATTAAAGAGAAATAATGAAACCAACAGTTCCATTGACAATGCCATAATGAAGCTTAACAAAATGGAGGAATCCCTGGGTATTATACCACCCGAAAGCTTTACCCCCGATTATTTGGACCTGCCGCCGGATACTAGGGATATCGTAAAAAAATGGGCAGAATATTTAAGTGAAAATATTCCCAAAGACACCAGCAAGGTTGCAGTTTCGCAGCGGGTAGATTCGGTGTTAACAGCATCTAAGTCACTTCTTACCGAGGCCAAACAGAGCAATACCAAATCCCTGCGTTCGGTAGCGCAGAAAGAATTGCAACTAAGCAGGGCCGATCTGGAAATTTCACAGCAGCTCCGTAGTATTATTTCTGCCTTTGAACAGGAAGTAATCTCAAAATCCTATAACGACAACCTAAAAAAGCAAACTGCCCTAAAAAGAAGCCTACGGTTGGCCGGTTTTGCCAGCTTGCTGGGTATAGCTATTGTGGGACTTTTTACTTTTTTGATTACCAAAGATTATTGGAAGGTTCAATTATACAGACAGCAGTTGGAAAAGGAAAAGAAATTTTCCGAATCCCTTTTAAAAAGTCGGGAACAATTAATTTCTACCGTAAGCCATGACCTGCGTACCCCCTTGAATACCATAACCGGGTATTCCGAACTTATGGAAAACACTGGCCTTACCGGAAAACAAGTCTCCTATTTGAAACATGTAAAATCAGCATCAAAATATGTGGATAGTTTGGTGAACGATCTATTGGATTTTTCCAAACTCGAGGCTGGGAAAATCAAGGTAGACAAGACCGTATTTATTCTCTCCAACCTCATTAGGGAAACGGCCGAAAACCTAAGGGAAATACACTCAAAAAAGCCCATTGAACTCGTTATAAAAATAGATGGGCAATTGGATAATCCCGTTTTGGGAGATCCATTTAGGATAAGACAAATTTTAACCAACCTGATCGGCAATGCCTATAAATTCACCAATGAAGGTTTCATAAAAGTTGAAGCCAAGGTGGTAAGCGAGGCAAATGGAAACTATCAGGCAGTAATAAAGGTCACAGATTCAGGCATTGGAATTAAAAAAGAAAAACAAGAGTACATATTTAAAGAGTTTACCCAAGCGGAGGAGGATACGGATAAAAAATATGGGGGTTATGGATTAGGCCTTACCATTTCCAAGAAACTCACCGAACTTTTAGGGGGAAAAATCAGCCTTCAGAGCGAGGAAAATAAAGGAAGTACATTTACAATTGAAATTCCCCTTGAAATATCAAAAAAACCTTTGAATTCTCCCAAGAAAATTGAAATCAGCCCTAAGGTTGAGTTATCCCTCCTTATCATAGATGATGACCCTGCAATGCTAAAACTACTAAAGGAAGTCTGTCAACATTTGGGCCTCTCTGCCCATACCTACAATAATTTTAATGACGTTTCAAAAACAGGCACACTTAAGTACAACATGGTTTTGACCGATATACAAATGCCGAATATTACAGGTTTTGAAGTGTTGAGCAAGCTCCAAAACGGCACCTATTCACATTATGCCGGGCAACCTATAGTAGCCATGACCGGCCGGAAAGATTTAAAAAGACAACAGTATATTGAAGCCGGTTTTTCAGATATCCTGCAAAAACCCTTTACCAAGGATATGTTCTTGGAAGTATTGACCAACTTGTTCCCAGAGGCAGTTCATGAAGAAGCTGAAAGTAAAGCTAGGCCTATCATCGCCTCGGGTTCCAACTTATTCCACTTGGGGGTTATCTCCTCCTTTTTGGGAGATGATGAGGAGGGCATCGCCGAAGTTCTACAGACCTTTATTACTGACACCAAAACCAACTTGGAAAAACTGAAAGCGGCGGTAGAAGAATTGGACATTAAGAAAATGAATGTTGTGTCTCATAGGATGCTACCCATGTTCCGTCAATTAAATAGTACGGAAATAGTTCCTATTCTAGAACAAATGGAGATTTTGGAAATTGACCAATTGGAACCTAAGGTTATAAAACAAACTTACAGGGACCTCCAAAATAAGTCTACTGTTTTGATCCTGGCCATTAAATCGTATTTGGCTACAAGTCCAAATTATAGTGATTAATTTTATTGTAAAGCGTTTTCCTTGTGATCTGCAGCAATTTGGCCGCTTTGGACTTATTAAAATTTGATTGTTTTAAGGCCTTTACTATTTGTTCCTTCTCATAATCGGCCTTGGAAAAGTTATCGGCTTTAACATTGCTTTCCTTGCTCCGATATACTTCTTTGGGCAAGGCCTCTTTCTCCACCTTATCCCCGCTGGTCAACAAAACCGCCCTTTTTATAACGTTCTGTAATTCCCGTAGATTTCCCGGCCAGTGATACTGCTTAAATATATCCTCCACATCCTCCGAAAAACCTTCTACTTTTTTTCCTAGGGAGCGGTTCGCTTTTCTCAAAAAGAAATCAGCAAAAAGTGGCAGGTCTTCAAAGCGTTCCTCCAAGGACGGAATTTCCACAGAAAATTCGTTGATCCTATGAAAAAGATCTTCCCTAAAACTACCGTTTTCAACAGCCTCTGTAAGGTCTTCGTTAGTGGCCGTTACAATTCGGATATCTACCTCTATCTCCTTATTGCTGCCAACTCTTTTAATTTTTCTTTCCTGTAAGGCCCTTAACAACTGTATCTGGTTTTCATAAGAAAGGTTGCCTATTTCATCCAAAAATAAGGTCCCTCCGTTGGCAGCTTCAAAATGCCCCTTCTTATCCTCCACAGCTCCAGTAAAACTCCCTTTAATATGTCCAAAAAATTCACTGGTCGCTATTTCTTTCGGAATGGCTCCGCAATCCACAGCCACAAAACTGCTTTCTTTGCGCTTGCTATTGTCGTGTATTGCCCTTGCAGTTACCTCTTTCCCAGTCCCACTTTCCCCAGTAATTAAAACGGACATGTCCGTTGGGGCCACCAACTTAATATACTCGTGTAATTTCATTGAAGCCTCACTAATTCCAATAACAACCCTATCGTCTTGGGAATCATCTACCGTATTTTCAAAGTCATAGCTTTCTTGCGGCTCACTATCCAATTGCCGCTTGGTCTCTTGGTTTAAGGCGCTTTTAATCTGCATTAAAATTTCCTCAGGAGTAAAAGGTTTGGAAATATAGTCGTAGGCACCTTTTTTCATGGCTTCCACGGCAGAACCAACCTCAGCATAACCGGTCATCACAATAACCTGAGTCTTTGGATTTACCTCCTTGATATCGGATAACAGTTTTAGCCCATCATAATTGGGAAGACGTAAATCTGTCAATACTAGATTATAGGTGGTTTCCTTGAATTTGCTCTTGGCATCCTTGGCTGTAAAACTTACGTCGACATCGTATCCGTTTCTAATCAAAAATTTTTGAAGCATTTGACAAAAAGCGGCGTCATCTTCAATGATAAGGAGTTTGGGCATACCTTTCTATTACAATTTACTATAGATAGTAAAAATACCATAAGAAAGTTAGTTGCCTTGAAAAATTTTCATAAAAAAAGAGGGGAATTGAATAAACAATCTCCCTCTTACCAAACCAACTTGATACAAAACAAATAATTCAAGTTCTACTATAGTTCTATCCAATTACCGTCTTTATCGGCATACAAAGTACCTGTAGTACCGTCTTCCAAGGTTACTTCCAACTTATATTGCTCCTGCTTATTTACATAAGCCTTACTGATTGCCCCGGAAGGATACTCAGTTGAAACAGCAGTTGAAACCGCTTCTGGTAAATCACTTGTTTCTATTTCAGAGAAGTCGTCCTGAACTATTGCGGTTTGTGTAGTTTCTAGGGCTACATCTTCACCAGCTTGGGCAAATGCGGTTAGACTTCCGAATGATAATACTGCTACAAAAAATAATTTTTTCATGATTTTCATTTTAATAGTTAAACTTGTTATACCTATTGAAAATATGATACCACAATTCAATTAACGTCCAATATAGATGTAAAAACTTGTAAATGTGTATGTTATAAAATATGTATAGAAAATTGAACTGTGTATTTTTGGGTATCAAATTCTTTTAATGGGTAAAAACTAAACACTACGTCTTATATATTCTTTTTATATTCCAAAATCATATTCCTCATTCCTCAATAATTAATTGTGTAAAGGCGCTAATCAAATGATTAGACTATTAAGGGAGTGACATACTTCAACTTAGAAAATACCAGAAACAAAAAATGGGATCGTTAAAACAATCCCATTATTATTGAACACACCAATAGTATCAAAATAAGCATATCCTATCTTTCTATCCAATCCCCATCCTTATCTGCATAAATAGTTCCGCGATTACCTTCCTTTAAAATTATATCCAACCTGAATTGTTGGGAATTGTTAACATAAGCCTTATCGATTAGCGCCGAAGGATAATAGGTGTCTATTGCCTTGGTCACTGCTTCGGGCAATTCCGCAGCCCCTATTTCGGAGAATTTATCTTGGGCAACACTCATTTCCGTAACCTCCCCCTTAACTACTTTGTTCTCCTGTGCACAGGCGGTTAAACTTGTTATTGATAATGCAATTCCAAAAAATAGCTTTCTCATGATTTCAATTTTTATAATTATTACCATTACCAATGGAAAAACAATACCGAAATCAATAAAACGCTTCATTTACTTGACTTTCAATAACTTAAAGAACATCTACTGTTGCACTGTAACTGTGTAATAATGGGTATTAAAGTATTCAGTTGTGTTAAAATTACACACCATTACCACAATCAGGACAAACAGATCTTACTGTAAAACCCGCGTAAGGAACCAAATGCAGCAATGATTATACGCCTCTTCCACTAAACACTAATAATAGGATTGGGAGCCACATGCCTATAGAAACGCATAAGGGCCACCATACGGTAGCCCTGCTAATTCAAATAACGCTTATAACTCACTTTACCAATGTATTACATTTCTATCCAGTTGCCCTCGGCATCGGCGTACAATTCGGAATTGGTTCCATCCGAAAAAGTAACCTCCAACTTATATTCGGCTTCATCATTTACATATGCCTTGTTTATTACCGCTCCGGCATGATCTTTCTCCAAAGCCTTTGTAATTGTGTCGGGCAACTGATCCACGTCTATTTCGGTAAAATCTTGAGCCATAATTACTTCCATAATTCCATCGTGAAATATAGGAGGGGATGCCAAAACTGGACTTAAACTTCCCATTGCCATAGCTGTGGCAAAAACCAAACTTTTCATATCATTTTTCATATCTCTAATGTTTTGTGTGAATATTATTTGTTTCTCACAGGACACAGAAGGAAAATTGTGCCAACATATAAAATTGAATGATTTAATATTTAAAATGCTGAAAGTGAAACGTTTACATTAATTTTAATATTTATAAGGAATGTATAAATATGTATAGCACCGAAAAAAGTGTATAACTTTTATACACTTTTTGGGTACAATACCTGATATATTTCTTTGAAATGGAAAATCTTCCCAACAACAAAAGTGGTAGATAATCCTAAATGTTGAGCAAAAACCTATTTTACCTGATGAGCAGGTTTCAAAAGGTCGTTCACCGTTTTTACAGGATTGAATGTCACCAAGGGAACTTCCACAAAAATAGTATTCCAAAAAGCCATGGCACCGTTCCAAAGACCTGGCAGCTCCAAAGCCTTTAGATCCTTGCCTTCTTTAGTTTTTTGGGTGATAAAACCTTGTTTGGCATCTACAAAATTGAGTAAATTAAATTTCTCTCCCTTATAATTTCTAACGCCACAGACTAAATCTACCGGATTAAAATGGGTAGAGTTCTTTAAGATTTCGACCTGCGCAGGATTATCCATATCAACTTGTGCAGATTCAATAATTTGAAGTGAAATATGATCGTGGGAATCCCTTATCCAAAATGGGCCACCTCCGGGTTCGCCTTCATTCTTGACCATTCCGCATATTCGAATGGGACGGTTGATCTTATCCTTTAAAATTTCTATTTGCTCCCCTAAACTAAAACCCCCGAATTTATCTGAGAATCGGACATTTAAATCCTTTTCCAAAAACGATTTTATAGTTTCCAATAATTCGGAAGTTAAATTATCCCCGTCCAAAACCTTGGCATATTCAAATGCCTTGCTTTGTAATTCCAATAACAGTCCGGCCAAGATCTTTTTGCTTCTGGCAACATCGTCGGAAAATCTTGGAACAACCACATTATCTATATTCTTAATAAAAATAATGTCAGCATCCTGCTCGTTAAGGTTCTCTATCAATGACCCATGACCGGCTGGTCTGAATAATAAGGAACCATCGGAATTTCTGAACGGTTTATTGTCCAAAGTTACAGCGATAGTGTCCGTGGAGGGTTTCTGGAAAGAATAATTTACCGTGAAGGAAGTTGTAGCCTCCTTTGTCACCCTCTCCCCAGCAACCTTAAATTCCTTGTTGAACATTTCGCCATGTTGTTCAGAAATAGTAAAGTGTAAATTTGCCTCGTTATTCACCTGGGCGTAGGCAACAGCCTCCTTTAAATGTTCCTCGAAAGGCGTTGCGGTATGCTTGCCATAGTTATGAAAGGGCAAAAGGCCTTTCGGATAAAATCCGAAATCCAAGCCTTCGGACAATAACATCTCCTTTACAAAGAGGTACTTTTCCTCATCCTTGGAGCTTGTCTTACCAGCAATCCGTTTTTGAATAAGGTCATAAAAGGCAAATTTTTTGTACCCATCAAAAAAGGCTTTAACATCCTTGTCCTTGGTCCTATCCAAATAAGCTTCAAATTTTTCGGCTTTGGGATCATAGGTATCCAAGAAATTGAACATAGCCTTGAACATTCTGGATGCCGCACCTGAAGCCGGCACAAATTTTAAAAGTGAAATCTTCTTTTTTGCATCCTCAAATTTTTTAATGAACTTTTGTTCCTCTGTCTCGGAAAATTTAGAAATGCCATCGGAAACTACCGCTGCCTTTTCCAATCTCACGAAAGGAATACCCTCCTTAAATGTCTCAATTTGACCAAGAACTTTTTCTTTAGAAATACCCTTCTTTTCTAATTGTTTTTTGTCTGCTTCCGTTAATTCCATTATTTTCTCAATAGTTGGTTAATGTAGTTCTGGGCCGTCGTCAGCCTTGTTTTTTTATCACCCTTTAAGATAATAAAATTCTTGTTATATTTTTCCAAAGTATCCTTGAAATAAAGAAACATTCGTTCACGGTCATTTGGTTTATCCCTTAAATCATCTTTTTCCCAAGGAATATCTATATAGGTGAGAAAATAGATGTCATAACTATTCTGCAACGCGTAAGTTTCCAAGACCGGATCACAATATCCCAAATAGTAAGCTTCGGAATAAACCTTGGTCTCCAGAAGATCCGTATCGCATATTAAAATTTCATTGGCCTTTTTGGTCAGGGAATTTTCCAATTTGATCTGCCCTTCAGCGATGGGCAATAAATCTTTTGGCTCACAAGTTTTCCCTTCCCTATCCCATTTATCCTGAAGGTATTCACGAGCATATTCTGGCACCCAAACGGTATTGTAATGCTTGGCTAAATCTTGGGACAAGGTTGTTTTTCCCGTAGATTCCGGACCAAATAATACTACTTTAACAATATTTGAGGGCTCTTGTTTAAACTTTTCTTCCATGCAAGGTATCCGAAAATGGCAATAATAGTGAACAATAAATATTGCAGAGATGTAAATATAAGTCCTTTATAAAGATATAATGGAACGGATATTACATCGCCGATAATCCAATATACCCAATTTTCAAGTTTTTTCTTGGCCATGAGCCACATGCCAACAAAGAAAACGGCCGTTGTGAAGGTATCCACATAAGCTGTCCAGCTATCCAACTTATCGAATACCACATATACCAAAACAACAAATAAAATAGTAGCAACAAATAAAACAACTGTCCATTTTTTCTCCTTGGCATTCGTTGTTGTTATGGGAATAAAATGGGTCTCATCTACTTTTCTGGTCCATAGATACCACCCGTAGACACTCATTGCGAAATAGTAGGCATTGATAAGCATATCTCCCAATAACCCAAAAACAAAAAGGATATATACGAACAACCCGGTACTAATGATTCCTGTGGGAAAAACCAATATATTCTCCCGCATGGAGTACCAAACACTTAAAAATCCGAAAAATACTCCTACCATTTCCAAAATTATCAAATGGACGGGAATATCTTGGTATTGGGCAAAAATCCAATCAAAAAAGGGGCTCATAGTTACTCCGGTCAGATTTTACATTTTTTATTCTTATCAAACCACTTTCCAACAATTCAAATGAAGATTTCTTTCCACATTCAACCGTTACCTAAGTCCTGAAGATACATCCATTATTCAATAGGTCTCCTTTTGGTGATTTCCTTAAGGCTATAGTAAAGTAATATTGACCAAAAATAACTTTTCCCATTATAAATCTTAGGGTTTATCAGGAAAAATACTTCTGAATTGATAGGTGTATCGCATCTATTCCCAAACAAGAGAATTACTTAACCCATAACTGTATAGCAGTAATATTGCCTTGGATAAGGCTGCCCGTATTAGATTCCGGACCACTAATTCTTAATGGCATATACACAGGTATATCCCTCGAACTCCGAAAATATAATATTGTAATGGGAGGATTTTCCCTTGTATAGAATAGTACCCGTAGTCTCCGAGTCGGACAAAGAAAAATCCGTAATATCTATATGGTGTAAAAAACTTAGGCCGTGTTGGGCATATATCTTGTAAAGGGATTCCTTGGCGCCCCAAACAATAGTAAGTTTTCTGACCAGGGCATCCGCATTTGCCACGGTTTTATATTCCTCCAAAGGAGTATACTTGTTGGCTATTCTTAGAATCTTATCGCGCTGCATTTCAATATCGATTCCAACCTCCTTGGTATCTGAAATAATAATTCCAGTAAATTCATGGGAATGTGTGATGGAGATAAACTTGCCATCTGTTAGATGCGGTTTGCCCGCATCATCGTAAAATAGATCATGATCAACATAGCCCTCTATCGCCATTAAATGTCTAATACTCATAAACCCCCTTCTATGCAATTCCGACTTCATTCCCATCATACGTTTTTGGCAATGCGGGGTAAGCACAATCCCTTCAGAAAGTTGAGATTCCGTTTCTTCAACTTTCCAAATCAAGACTTTAGCGTTGTCCTCAACTGTTATTGTTTTGTAAAGAGGCATTAGATTATTTAAGTTATTACTACCTTTGCAAATGCAAAAAATAAGAATATTGTTCTATTACTAAAATAAAAATAAAAAAGGAGATGAAATAGGCTAATCGAAGATATTCTTGATTTATATTATTTTTGATCTATCACTCCGATTTCTTTTAATACACATTTGAACAACTAATTATAACAAATATAATTTATGAGTACCAAAACCATTCCTTACGTACCCTATAAAGTAAAAGATATTGGCTTGGCCAAATGGGGAAGAAAAGAAATTGAACTTGCCGAAGCCGAAATGCCTGGACTTATGTCCTTAAGGGAAGAGTACGGAAAAGAACAGCCCCTTAAAGGCGCCCGTATTGCCGGGTGTTTGCATATGACCATACAAACAGCCGTACTTATTGAGACTTTGGTAGCCCTAGGGGCAGAAGTAACCTGGAGTTCCTGTAATATTTTCTCTACTCAAGATCAGGCTGCAGCAGCTATCGCCGCTGCCGGGGTACCTGTCTATGCATGGAAGGGAATGAACGAAGAAGAATTTAATTGGGCCATTGAACAGACCTTGTTTTTCGGGGAAGATCGCCAACCCTTAAACATGATCTTGGATGACGGAGGGGATCTTACCAACATGGTATTGGACAAATACCCAGAATTGGCCTCAGGCATCAAAGGCCTTTCCGAAGAGACTACCACTGGTGTTCATAGACTTTATGAAAGGGTAAAAAAAGGAACCTTGCCAATGCCCGCCATCAATGTTAACGATTCTGTAACCAAATCCAAATTCGACAACAAATACGGTTGTAGGGAAAGTGCCGTAGATGCTATCAGGAGGGCTACGGATACAATGCTTGCAGGTAAAAGAGTTGTAGTTGCCGGATATGGCGATGTAGGAAAAGGTACGGCAGCATCTTTCAAAGGTGCAGGTTCTATAGTTACGGTTACCGAAATTGATCCTATTTGTGCACTACAGGCAGCTATGGACGGATTTGAGGTAAAGAAAATGGATACAGTTGTTGGAAATGCGGACATCGTAATAACCACTACTGGAAACAAGGATATTATCCAATCGCAGCATTTTAAAGCTATGAAAGACAAAGTCATAGTTTGTAATATTGGCCATTTCGACAATGAAATAGACATGGCATGGTTGAACAAGAATTATGGCCATACCAAAGATGAAATAAAACCACAGGTTGACAAATATACCCTTGAAGGAAAGGATATAATTGTGTTGGCCGAAGGTAGATTGGTAAACTTGGGATGTGCTACCGGTCATCCAAGTTTTGTAATGAGCAACTCGTTCACTAACCAAACCTTGGCGCAAATGGAACTTTGGAACCATAGCGACAAATACAACAATGACGTATATATGCTTCCAAAACATTTGGACGAAAAAGTGGCCGCTTTGCACTTAGCCCGATTGGGAGTGGAATTGGAAACTTTAAGACCTGAACAGGCAGAATATATTGGAGTAACCGTTGCAGGTCCTTTTAAGCCCGATTATTACAGGTACTAGATTACGTTCTTGTTTGGAAAGATTCAAGAATCCTTTTTAATACAAAATCAAAATCCTTATCATACTCAAACAGATAAGGATTTTGATTTTTAATTCCTACATCAACTTAATGAACATACTCTTAACCGGAGCTACTGGAACCTTAGGTTCTAGAGTATTATTTTCGCTTTTGGCACTTCGCTTTCAAAGTATAGAAACGATTTATCTCCCTGTTCGTAAGAAAATTTCGGTTAGCCCTGAACAACGTATCAAAAATGTAGTATCAAGTGAGTTTGCGACGGATTTTATAAAAAAGAACCTAGATGAGGTCTTAAAAAAAATAGTTACGGTAGATGCGGAAAAATTATTAAAGCCGGCCACTTTCCTAGGAAACAATAAATTAGATTATTTTATACACTCGGCCGGATTTGTCAATCTATCTACGGATCCTGCCGCCAAGGAGGAAATATTTAATCAGAATTTACAGTTTACCAAAGATATATTCAATACTTACTGCACTAGCATTGTAAAATTCGTTTTTATAAGTACGGCATTTGCCGCAGGGAATATAGGCGGGTTATTGCATAACGACTATACCAAAATAATAAACGGCAACTACCGAAACCATTACGAAGCCTCCAAACACGCTTCGGAGAAGTTCCTATTAAAAGCCGGCAAGGAAAACAATGTTCCCATTCAAATTTTACGGCCCAGCGTTCTAGGGGGAAATATTAATGAGATCCCAAATTATTTTATATCAAAATACATGGTCTTTTACCTTTTTGCGAAATTTTTTCACAATAACAATTCCCAGGAAGCTATACGAATAACTACCAAAACAGGTACAGGATTAAATATTATTCCAACGGACTACGCCGCACAGGTGATTGCCAAGGTAATTTCTACGGATATTCAACAATTGAACATTGTTAATTCCAAAGAGACGAACATGAAAAAAGGTATCTCAAAAATTTTGAAGGTCGTAGGCTTCTCCAATTTTAGTTTTACCGAAGATAAAATTGATATCTCAACCGGATTTTCTTCAAAGTTGGAAGAGTTTTACTATGAAACCATTGGGCTGCATTTACATCCCTACATGACCTCTAAACCCAATGAGTGGGATACACGTCTATTAGAGAGCGTCTTGCCTATCCCTAACTACGACCTAGTGGATTATTTATCCGAAACCGTAGCTTTTGCCAAAGCCAAGAATTTTAGAAATCAGAAGTGGTAAAACGAATATAATATTAAGTAGAGTCCATAAAAACAAAAAACTCTTTCCTTAGTGGAAAGAGTTTTTTAATTCTTAAAAGCTAGAATATATTAAGCCTCAAATGGCTCAATAGAAACATAGGATTTACCTCCTGCTTTCTTTTGGAATTTTACAAGACCATCTACCCTTGCATGCAAAGTATGATCTTTTCCAGCATAAACATTTTCACCTGGGTTATGCTTAGTACCACGTTGTCTTACAATGATGTTCCCAGCAATGGCAGCTTGTCCTCCATAAATCTTAACGCCCAAGCGTTTTGATTCTGATTCCCTACCGTTTTTAGAACTACCTACACCTTTCTTATGTGCCATGATATATTGTTTTAATTCTTGTTATTAACTTAAAGCGGCAATTAATTCTGCTTTTTTCATTGAAGAATAACCTTCAACTCCTTTAGCTTTTGCCAATTCTCTTAGCTCAGCAACCGTATTTTTACTCAAATCCTCGGTAGCTTTAGCTTCCACCTTCTTTGGGGCTTCTGCTTTTACCTCTGCTTTTTTAGCGGCAGGCTTAGCTTCTTTTTTTGGTTCCGCCTTTTTCTCTGATTTTTTAGCTCCAGAGGCAATGATACCTTCTATTACCAGTTCAGTCAAATATTGACGGTGACCGTTTTTCTTTTTGTAACCTTTACGTCTTTTCTTTTTAAAGACAATTACCTTATCACCTTTTAGGTGCTTAATGACTTTAGCCTCAACAGCGGCTCCGTCTATAGCTGGGGCGCCAATTGTAATGTTACTACCATCTTCCAACAAAAGAACGTTATCAAAGGTTACTTTGCTACCTTCTTCGTCTTGTAAACGGTGAACATACACTTTTTGGTCTTTCGCAACTTTAAATTGCTGCCCTGCTATCTCTACAATTGCGTACATAGCTTGTGTTATTTATAAATTTAAGAACAAGCCTAATATTTACTTAGGCGGGTGCAAATATACTCCTAAATCCTTAATCCACAAGTGATTTTTGAGATTTTTAAACCGATTTTCTTTTGAGGTTGTTCGAGGTCTTGAACAATTGCATAAATGAAAGGGTCAGTACCAAAGAAGTAGCAAAGCCCATAATGGCCACGGTAAAGAATACAATGCCCGGTGAAGTGTTATAATCCCGGAACCACACTTTGGAGAGCTCATTCAAAAATCCCAGATTTATCTCCGTAGCGTAAAAGGCGAAAAAAATTGTAAAGATCAATGTTCCTACAAATCCCGTAACAATCCCTGCCGTAAAACCTTTGCCATAATTAAAGGAAGGCCCTTCCTTTACCCTATAGTATTTTATGGCCTCATATATCCCGAATCCAGTAATTACACCATTAAAAAGACTATAAAAAATATTGGTATGAAGATTAAAAAGGGACAACAATAAGAAATAGGCAATCAATGAGCCGCTAACAGCTATGCCAAACCTAATAGGAAGTGCAAATTGTTTCATTGTATAGAATTTTTAGGTTATGCCTTTAATTTACAGAATTTTAATGATTTAACCACGCAAATTAACAAGGAATTGATTTTATAGTCAATTTTACCCTGGAAACGCATTGGCCACTTCTCGTAATTACCGTATTTATGGGAAAAACGAATTATTCCTTTCACAAAAGCTTGCCCATTAAATTGGTGTTAATGGGGTTAGGGGCAATTTTGGTTGAATTATCATCAAAATAATTCAAGTGTGCAAAATAATACCAGCCGATTTTCGCGAAAATGGGATCCAAATGCAGTTATAAAACGTTCACAATTCAGTATCTTTGAGGTCTAATAAAGTAATGGCGCCGACCCTGTAAAAAACCGTCTGCCCAACTTAAAATTTAAATTAAAGGCAACTTTGGCCACCAGTAATAACATTAAACTTTACCCAATGACAAAAAAGAGATTAATCCTTATTTTATCCCTTATAATTGCGGTTGCATATTCCTGTAAAGATGAAAAAAAGGAGAATTCACAAATGGAAAGTGTAATGGCTATTCATGATGAGGTAATGCCCAAAATGGGGACTATTGGCAAATTAGTGGCACAATTGGACGAAAAAATCACGAACGATGCAACTTCCAACGACTATGCAGCTGCCAGGGAGGAATTAAAAGCAGCACACAAGGCTATGATGGACTGGATGAAAAGCTTTGGCGATCGTTTTGATGGTGACGAGATACTGAAGGGAAAAGCATTGACGGAAGAAAAACAAAAATGGCTGGATGAGGAAGAGGCCAAAGTCAAGGCCCTTAAGAATCAAATAAATTCCAGCATTAAGCAGGCGGAGGCCTTATTACAAAGCAATTAGAGCAATGCTACTCCTTCCAGCGTAAGGATTCAATAATTTTGCGAATATCCTTTTGCAGATGTACTGCAGCAGGCAAAATGGAATCATAATTGGGTTTGGCATAAAAATACAATGACCCGGTTACAAAGTGTTTTGTACTGTCCGTTACATAAAACTGGGATTGCGAGGCTGCATTTCCCTTTACCTCATAATACATACCATATACCTTATAAGGCTCATTAACAACGGGTTCCTCATAAATGCCATCGGCCTTCACTACATGCTCGTAGCTTAATTTTTGAGCATCGGTAAGCAGTTTGTCCAAATTACCGTTCACTGCCTTATAATTAATAAAAATAGAGCCTTTCATAAGGGGATAGTCCAATGTAAAGGAGGTATTGGACTCGGATTTTAATCTAGCCATTTCATTGTATTTGATAGAAAAGTGTTCTGTTTCCATTGTTCTTTCCTTACCGGATGGGTATTCCAACCTGAGCATAGCTTTAGGCTTGGGCAAAACATCATCCTTACAAGCCGACACAAGACATAACAATAGAATAAAAAGTGCTAGGTTACGCTTCATGGGGCAATGTGATTTTTATTTGTTTCAAACGTTTTTTGTCCAGGCTCTCCACAATAAATTGATACTCTTTGAACCTCACCACCTCACCTCTTTTAGGAAAGCTTCCGGCAATTTCCAAGACAAAACCTGCAACCGTTTCGGATTCTCCCTTTTTCTCCTCAAAATCATCCTCATCCTCAATTTTGGCTACCCTATAAAAATCCTTTAGTGCAGTTTTGCCATCAAAGACGTAGTTAAAATCGTCCAGCTTAGAAAAAATTAAGTCCTCATCATCAAATTCATCACTGATATCCCCTACAATTTCCTCAATAATATCCTCTAGGGTAACTATTCCGGAAGTACCCCCATATTCATCCACCACAATGGCCAAATGATTTTTCTTGGTCTGGAAATCCAGCAACAAATTGTCCAATTTTTTGTTCTCAGGAACAAAATAGGGTTCCCTGATCAAGGACATCCAATTAAAAGTTTTTCGGTCAATATACGGCAGAAGATCCTTCACATAAAGCACCCCCAGAACATTGTCCATATTTTGGGAAAATACCGGGATCCTGGAGTACCCATGAGTTTTTATCTCTGACAACACTTCCAAGAATTTCATTTCCTCATTAAGGGCAAAAATATCAATCCTGGGCCTCATCACTTGTTTGGTATCCGTATTTCCAAAAGAGACGATTCCCTCTAGTATTTTTTGTTCTTCCATGGTAGTATCTCCCTCAGAAGTGAGCTCCAATGCCTGGGACAAATGGCCCACGTTAAGATTGGATTTCTGTTTGCCCAATTTGTTATATAGAAAAATGGTAGCAGACCTCATTGGCAAACTTAAAGGTGAAAATAGGAAGTCCAATACCTTCAAAGGAAAAGCCATAAAAAAGGCGAAAGTAAATTTATTGCGATTGGCATATACTTTGGGCAAAATCTCCCCAAACATCAATATCAAAAAGGTGACCACTACTACTTCCAAGAGAAAGCGCACCGGAACGAGTCCTAAAATAACATAGGTAATGTCGGCAAAAATGGTGTCGCCAATATTATTGAACAACAACACCACCCCAATATTTATGGCATTATTTGCAATCAATATGGTGGCCAAAAGTTTTTTGGGACGATCTAGAAGCTTAACAATGATTTTCCCTTGGGCCGACTTTTTCTCCTCTATCTCATTAACCTCGGTTTGGGATAGGCCAAAAAAAGCAACTTCAGCCCCAGAAATAAGAGCAGAAAAAGACAACAAAATAAAAAGAAATGCGATTTTAAAAGCAAAACCGCTATCGATTGCAATAAAATTCAATAATAAACTAAGGGGGTCCGGGTCCAATAGTCAGTCTTTAAATTTAATTAGTCTAGAATGGTAAATCATCTTCATCTTCAGGTCCGTTGTTAACTAACGGCTCATTAACCTTATTTGTTGTGGCAGATGCACCCTGCTGTGGTTGATTCTGGTTGCCTGCTTGGGCATTGGCCATACTTTCCTTTTTGGTGGTCAAAAAAGTAAAATCCTGAACATGCACCTCGGTAGTATACCTGGTATTCCCATCTTCCCCTTGCCATTGACGGTTTTTAAGTCGACCTTCCACGTAAATTTTATCCCCTTTACTTAGATATTTTTCGCATATTTCCGCAGCCTTGTTCCGCACCACTATATTATGCCAATCCGTATTGGTAACCCTTTCCCCAGTCTGCTTATTGGTATAGGTCTCATTGGTAGCCAATGGAAATCTCCCAATACAGTTTCCACCCTCAAAAAAGTGAATTTTAACCTCATCTCCCAAATGCCCGATCAGCATTACCTTATTTAGTGTTCCGCTCATAACTCAAAGTAAAGTCCAAAAGTACTAAATTTTAAACGTTTTTATAAAATCTGCTATTAAAACTGGAACAGGATATTTATGAAGTTCAGCTATAGGTATTCCATTTTCAAGATTGGATTCAAAGGTGATGATCCAAAACCGGGTATGCAAATGTTGGTGTGAAAGTTTATGAACTATTTTACTTTCATTGTAAAGGTATATTTCAGAGGGTTCCTCAAACGCTACCAATTCTTTCAAATTACCCGCAACCGCTCCCTGATCAATATACTTTTCAGTTTCCAGTAACGGAAATTCATATAAATTTTGCCAAATACCATTTCCTTTTCGCTGTTGCAATAAAGTCTGTTTATTTGTGTCTACCAATACCAAATAATTAAAGTAACGATTACGGACATTATTCTTTTTTATTTTTACCGGAAGCTTATCTATGCCATTAGTAGCGAGGGCCACACATGATCTCTGAAGGGGACAGCTACCGCAGTCCGGATTCTTTGGAGTGCATTGCAGAGCACCAAATTCCATAATTCCCTGGTTGTAGTCCCTTATATTTTTGGCATCCATAATTTCGCGGGCCAATTCTTTGAAGTACAAAATACCCTCCGAACTGTTTATGGGCAGGTCTACACCATAATATCTGGCCAAGACCCTATAGACATTTCCATCTACTACAGCCTCTGGCCGTCCAAAGCAAATTGAAGCTATTGCCGAGGCCGTATAATCCCCAATACCTTTCAATTGCATTAGCTCCTTATACGTATTTGGAAAATTTCCATTATATTTTTCGGTAATTATTTTTGCAGTGGCATGCAAGTTTCTTGCCCTTGAATAATACCCCAAACCTTGCCATAACTTAAGTACCTTTTCTTCGGATGCCGCAGCCAAATCCTGTACCTTTGGGAAAGCCTCTACAAACTTCAAATAGTAAGGTATACCTTGTGCTACACGGGTCTGTTGCAGCATAATTTCCGAAAGCCAAATACGGTAGGGCTCACTGGTACTGCGCCAAGGCAGAAGCCTTTTATTTAGCTCGTACCACTCTAAAATAATTCTGGAAAAGTTCATTTACTAGGGCCTAATTTACAAAAGTAATGGTTTACCCACTTAAAATTAAGTTCCTTAGCAAGGAAAGATTCAATTTAATTCATATATTTGCATCCCGAAAAAAAAATTCTTTAGAAATTTATTTAGTTAAAATGACGAAAGCGGAAATTGTAACGAAAATCTCAGAAAAACTGGGAATTGAAAAAGGAGATGTGCAAGCAACTGTGGAATCTTTCATGGATGAGGTCAAGACATCTTTAGAAAGCGGAGACAACGTATACTTAAGAGGTTTCGGCAGTTTTATCATTAAAACAAGAGCTGAAAAAACAGGTAGGAACATATCCAAAAATACTACCATTAAAATCCCTGCACACAACATCCCTGCCTTTAAACCGGCCAAGGTTTTTGTGGAAGGCGTAAAAAGTAATGTACAAGTCAAATAAAATATTATTAATCTAAAAAAGTAGACCTCTATGCCTAGTGGTAAAAAAAGAAAAAGACATAAGGTAGCTACCCACAAGCGTAAAAAACGCCGGAGAGCTAACCGACACAAGAAAAAGTAGTTGTAACAACTACTTTTTCCTTTTATACGTTCCTTGACATAGAAATTCGTAATAGAATTTCGACGGGTTTATACAACCTGTACAAATTATTGTTTAATCATTTATCCCCACTTGATTTATTGAGTGGAGGGATGAATATAAATTAATTCAGGTGAATAGAGAATTAATCGTAAGATCTAGTTCCAATGCCGTTGATTTTGCCCTGCTAAAGGATGGAAAACTCACTGAATTACACAAAGAAGAAGACAGTAACGACTTTGCCGTTGGTGATATTTTAATTGCCAAAGTTAGAAAGCCGGTAACTGGATTAAATGCAGCCTTCGTAAATGTAGGGTATGAGAAAGATGCCTTTTTACATTACCACGATTTAGGGCCGCAACTAGCTTCTATGTTGCAATTCATTAAAAAAGTTAGCACTGGAAAACTTAAGGACTATTCTTTAAGTAATTTTCAGTTTGAAGAAGATATTGACAAAAACGGTAGCATCAATGATGTTATTAAAGCCAATCAATCCTTACTCGTACAAATAGTAAAGGAACCCATTTCCACAAAAGGACCACGAATAAGCTCTGAACTTTCCATAGCTGGCCGATACTTGGTCATGGTCCCTTTTTCCGACCGCGTTTCCGTTTCACAAAAAATTGAAAGCAAAGAAGAAAAAGATAGGTTAAAAAGACTCGTAAGGAGTATTAAACCAAAAGGGTTTGGCGTTATTATCCGAACAGTAGCAGAAGGTAAAAAAGTAGCAGAACTAGACAAAGACTTGCAGAATTTGCTGAACAAATGGTCAGTAATGTGCAATAAGATCCAAAGAGCACCGCATCCATCCAAAGTTTTGGTGGAGCTTACAAGGGCTTCTTCCATTCTTAGGGATGTTTTTAACGATTCCTTTACCGGAATCCATGTTGATGACGAAACGCTTTTTGAGCAAGTAAAAGATTATGTGCATGAAATTGCACCAGAAAAAGAATCTATTGTAAAATTGTATAATTCTACTGTTCCCATATTTGAAAAATTTGGGATAGAAAGACAAATAAAAACTTCATTCGGCCGTACAGCCTCCATGAGCAAAGGTGCCTATTTAATTATTGAACATACAGAAGCGCTGCACGTTATAGACGTTAACAGCGGTAACCGTTCCAATAAGGCCAAAAATCAGGAAGATACAGCCCTAGAAGTAAATTTGTTGGCCGCCTCTGAAATCGCAAGGCAATTGCGCCTACGAGATATGGGAGGAATCATCGTGGTAGACTTTATCGACATGGGTAAGGGCGAACACAGAAGGCGCCTTTTTGATCACCTTAGGGATGAGATGAAAGACGACAGGGCCAAACATAAAATACTACCCCCTAGTAAGTTTGGACTTATACAAATTACAAGACAACGGGTTAGACCCGAAATGAACATTAAAACAAGTGAGGAAAATCCCAATGGCACCGGCCAGGAGGTAGAGGCACCAATTGTTTTGATAGACAAGATAAATTCAGATCTGGAAAAACTCTTAAAAGGTCCGGCAAAGGATAATGGAATTATCTTGAACATTCATCCATTTATTGCCGCTTATTTAACCAAAGGGTTTCCATCCATACGTTCCAAATGGTTTTTGGAACACAAAAGATGGATTAAGATTCAACCCAGGGATGCCTATACGTATCTTGAATATCGTTTTAAGAATAAAGACGGTAAAACCATATATTAAACAAAAAGCGACTTCCAAAACGGAGTCGCTTTTTTTGTTTTAACGCAATAAATTGCGCTAAAAATTTCTTAAAGAATTAATCTACTCTGGGAGTAACTATTATATTCCTAAATTCTATAGGACCGTGATCCCCTTGAAAATACAATGGTCCTGGCTCACCTTCCTTGCTGTCCAACGCACCACCGGTAATTCCAGGTATAATTTGATCACTGATCACAGTAGTGCCATTAGCCACAATGGTTACCCTTCTCCCGATCAATGTAATATCGTATTCCTGCCATTCTCCAGCCGCCTTGGCCACCACCTCATTAGGGGTTAGGAAGCCGTATACACCACTGTATTCCACATCCGAGGGCTCTGTCCCATGGCCGTCCATAATCTGCACCTCATAGCGTCCTCGTAAGTAAACCCCACTATTGCTTCCTTCGGGATACTTGAATTCCAAATGCAATTTAAAATCATTGAACTTTTGTTCGGAAACCAAATTGGAACCAGATCTAGGACTTTTCAGTACTCCTGATTCAACGATCCACTGGTTTTCTCCCATGGCCTTCCATCCACTTAAATCCTTTCCATTGAACAATTTAATGGGCTTGCCCCACTTTGGGTTTTTGGTATACTCCAATTTAGGGGCACGCGTAGCCTCCCAATTGTATGTTTGGCCATTGGTATACAACATAGTGCCTTTTAAGACATCCCCGTCCATACTTCCTTCAAACTCCATATAGGTATTGCCATCTTCCCATTGGGGGGGAATGGCAAAACTAAATTTTCCCTCCTTCATTTTTACCTCGGAAATTGGCCTGGCACTTCCCATAGCATAAACAAACCGGCCTACCAAAGTCCGGGAACCGGAGTGACGGATTTCCAGCCAAGAAGGAAGTTCTTCCCCCTCTTGGGAAATAACCATATCCCAACGCCCCTCTAATGGGTTTATTTGTTGGGCAAAGGACAAAGTGGTAAAAGCCAGTATAAAGCTAAATGCTACTACACACATCTTAAATTTATCATTCATTTCAAAAATTGTTTTTTATGAACCGTAAATATAATTACAATATGCCTACTGCACCAATTAACGACCCCAAAATAACCTATCCAATAACTAAGGAAATTTAGTCCCTTGAATAAATTAACGTGCCGGATTTATCAATTCCACAAACCACCGTATATTTACATAAATTTTCCAGAAACTTTACAGGAGGAATTAACCATCCAGACCTTTTTACCTAATGATAACTCCTAAAAATTCCTATTCCGTAGACGAAGCCACCAAAAAATTGGAGGGGTATTGCGCCTATCAGGACCGTTGCCATAAAGAGGTAATTTCCAAACTAAGGGAAATGCATATGATTCCCCAGGCCATAGAGCTAATAGTAGGACATCTGATTCAAGACAACTTTCTAAATGAGGAACGCTTTGCACGTAGTTTCGCCAGAGGGAAATTCAAAATTAAAAAATGGGGGAAAAATAGAATTGTAAACGAATTGAAGCACAGGGAAATATCCAAATACAACATAACCCTGGCATTGGAGGAAATAGAGTCCAAAGAATATTTAAAAACCTTTAATACCCTGGCCCAGAAACGTTTGGCAGAAATAAGAGAAAAGGACCTACAAAAAAGGAGAAAAAAACTTGCCGATTATCTTCTGTACCGTGGGTGGGAAAGTGGAATGGTCTATGAAAAAGTATATGACCTGGTTCCCAATAAATAAAATTGATCTTCAGCCCCCTCTTTAGCGAGAGGGCAAAAGAATCATATACTTTAATTAAGGTTAAAGGAAGCTCCTAAACTGAAGACAAACTGATTGTGCAGTTCTTCCGCAGGAGTCAAAGTATCGGTATTATATTTAGCAAGTGGTGCACCTATTTCGGTAAACACCCCAAAGCCATCACTAAAAAAGTAACGGATACCCAAATGACCTCCAAAATTCTTAAGACTAAGATCCAGTCCAGGATATATATCCACATTGTCCCCTAACTGAAAAACACTGCCCAAATTGGCATTGAACCTTGCTTTAAGGTCTATTCTGTCCCCAAAATCGGCATTGATCAATTCTGCCACCCCCAATACATAGGAGGACGATAGGCCAAGTGAGAAGTTTTCTCCCAAACCATAATCATAGGCAACAACAATTCCGGTACCATTGTCCTGAAAATTGGCCCCTATCTGAAATTTCATATCATCCTTACCTTCAAAAGCCTGTGCATTAACAAAAGACACCGTTAAAACAAATACCACTGCAAACAATAATTTTCTCATAATTATCTACTTAATATAATTTTATTTAAAGGGGACAAAGATATTCCTTTCCTTACACATATCACCTAGGACAACTGTTTATTTGTCCTTTCTATGGCCTGTTTGTTCTTCCAATCTATCCACTCCTGACCTTTTATTTTTCGCATCATATTATCATAATAGCGCATAACCAACACATTGTAGAAGGCCCTTCCCAAATTCACGGGATTTCTTGCTATTGCCCTTAAACTCATAGAAAAACCTGGGCTAATATATTTCATATAATGCCAATACCCTTCCGGCATATACAAAACCTCCCCGTGTTCCAAATATGTTTTAAATCCGGTTGCATTTTTTAATGCGGGCCACTTTTCATAATCAGGGTTGGAAAAATCTATGCTCTCATGAGTAATCAACGAATGTGGTACTTTATACAAATATTTATTTTCCGACTGAGGGAATAGAATGATCTCTTTCTTACCCGCGAAATGAAAATGAAAAATGTTGGCCAGATCAATATCGTAATGCATAAAGGTATGGGAATTGGTCCCTCCAAAAAAAAGCATGGGCAGGCCCTTCATTAGGTTAAGGCCAAAATCTGGAAACGTAAAGTCTTTTTGAAGCTCAGGAACCTCCTTAAGGATATTCCATAAAAAAATTCGGTATTTTGTAGGCTCGCGTTGCAAAAGGTCCAAATAATCGGACATTTTCATGGTGGCATGGGGCTCGTTAAATCCGTCCTTATGATGTACCGGTCGATCATCATAGAGCGGAACTACCTTTTTTCCTGCTACCTGTCGCATATAATCAAAATCCCATTTGGAATAGGCTGGCCATTCCTCAATACACTTTTCTATAACCACCGGTCTCTGTGGTCTAAAATAGTCATTGAGAAACTCTTCTTTGGTAATATTAGCTACTCTTGGAATCTCTTTTAAGTTCAATGTAACCTGATTGTTTAAGATAGTGTTAGGTTAAGTCAAAAATATAGCATAATCCAGTGCGCCTATTGCCACATACCGTCGTTGAAAAATAATTTATATGCATCGGACATACAATGATTTTTTTGCATAGGGCTGCCACAAAATTCACTATTGCCCTTTATACCATTTCGGTTTTTTCTTAATAGATGCAAAGTTAAAAAACCCAAAATAATTATCTTAAAATCATAATCCAATACAGGATTACTCAGTAAGATTGGCCTTCTTTTTGGCGGCTTCGTTCCTATCAATGGTATGTCCCGGTCTGGTCCATTTTGGCTTTTCGCCCTTGGCCTGGTATTGGGAATCCTCGGCTTCCACAGTTTTAGGCTGGGAAACCTTGGTAAACGCTTTTTGTGGGTTTAGCCCCAAAAGCTTGAACATAGCCATATCCTCGTTCACGTCGGGATTGGGGGTAGTCAACAATTTATCCCCTGCAAAAATAGAGTTGGCGCCTGCAAAGAAACACATGGCCTGACCTTCCCTACTCATTTGTGTACGCCCGGCCGATAAACGCACCTGGGTTTCCGGCATTACAATACGGGTAGTGGCCACCATACGCACCATATCCCATATTGGAATAGGTGGCAAATCGGCCATAGGAGTACCCTCAACAGCTACGAGGGCATTAATAGGCACTGATTCTGGTTGTGGGTCCAAGGTGGAAAGTGCCACCAACATCCCTGCCCTATCTTCCAAAGCCTCGCCCATACCAATAATTCCGCCGCTACATACGGTAACATTACTTTTGCGGACATTGTCTATGGTATCCAAACGATCCTTAAAAGCACGGGTAGAAATTACATCTTTATAATAGTCCTCGGAAGTATCCAAATTATGGTTGTAAGCATAAAGTCCAGCTTCGGCCAATCGATGTGCTTGGTTCTCGGTAATCATTCCCAAGGTACAGCAAACCTCCATATCCAGCTTGTTAATAGTACGTACCATCTCCAACACCTGATCAAACTCTGGTCCGTCCTTAACGTTCCTCCATGCAGCCCCCATACATACCCTGGAGCTTCCGGCCGTTTTGGCACGTAAAGCTTGTGCCTTTACCTGGGAAACGGACATAAGGTCGTTACCCTCTACCTTGGTATGGTAACGTGCGGCCTGTGGACAATATCCACAATCCTCGGGGCACCCGCCAGTTTTAATAGATAGCAAAGTGGAAACCTGCACCGTATTGGGATCATGGTTCTCCCTGTGTACGGTAGCCGCCTCGTAGAGCAGCTCCATAAACGGTTTGTTGTAAATATCCAGTATTTCCTGTTTGGTCCAGTTATGTCTTACTTCGCTCATACTTTTTAGTTCTTGGGGCTTTCCCCAACTTCCTTCTCCCCCAACTCCTACAAGGAGGACCTGCATGGTCTTGGAGACCTTGTAGGTCTACACCTTGCAGGAGAGGGCAAGGAAGTCGGGGTCGGGCTTATTCGCTATATCTTTTTCAGTTTACCTTCGCTAGGCGCGGTAAACATAAAAAGGATGCCGCTGCAATCCCTAAGCCAACATTTATTTAGGGGTCAAAAATAACCTAATATCCGCAGAAATTGCAAAATTCCATTCCTTAATTCGTCGATTATTGCAGTTTTCAACTGCTTTTAGAACATAAGTTAGCCAGGAATTGACCAAAAAATAGGTTGATATATCAATAAAAACCCACCAAAAGAGAGTTAAGGCTTGCCCAAAAGAATACTCACTGCATTCCCCCCAAAACCAACTGCGTTTAGCATTACTTTATTGATCTCAATGGAAAGAAACTTTTGGAACATAAATTGTATCTTTACTTTAAGAAATAAGAAGTTATTATGGCAAGCATCGATTTAAGAAATACGGTCCGGGAGTATATAGACAAGGCAGACTCTGTTTGCTTTCACAATTAAATCTTGCCCAAAAGAACACTCACCGCATTCCCACCAAAACCCACTGCGTTGACCATGACTTTGTTGATTTGTTTTGGACTGGCATCATTTGTCACATATGGCACTCCTATAAACTCTTGGTGCTGCAACATTAATACCGCCAATTCCAAACTCAACATTCCGGAAGCACCAAAGGAATGTCCTAGCTTCCATTTATTAGTGGTCATTGCCGGCACATGTACTCCAAATACTTTTTCAATAGCCCTTACTTCGGACAGATCCCCTTTAATGGTTCCAGGAGCATGTAGTACTACAACATCTACCTCCTTTGGATCTATTCCGCCCAAAGCCATCTTCATGGATCGCTGAAAACAAACGGCATCGGAGGAAATAGAAATATTATGTTCCAATATCTCGGTTGCGTATCCCAGACCTTCAATACGGGCAAGGGCATTTTCTTTGTTGCCTTTCTCCAAACACGCCATGGAGGCAGCCTCACCCAAAACCATGCTGTTCTGTTTCTTTTCCAGGTCCAAGGCTCTACAAGGGTAACCCTCAGGGTCGTTGGCCACAAACCGTGAATAGACTTTTAAGGCCTTCATCTGTGCAATGGTAAAAGGAGTCAATGGTGCCTCGCTACCACCCACCAAAAATTTATTTGCCATCCCACTTTTCAGCCAAGCTACCCCATTCAACAGGGAATGTAGGGCCGTGGAACAGGTTATAGAGTGGGATATTTCCGGACCTTGAGTCTGCAGATCATGGGCCACCCAGGAAGAAATGTTCCCCAAGGTGGTAGTAGGGGAAGATAAGGTGGAGGCTTGTCCCTTTTGGATAAATTCACTGTGATACTTTTCAAAAAGAGCAGTTGCCCCTCTGGATGAGCCAATGTTTACCCCAAAATTACCATCCTTCCAACCGGCTTGACCTATAGCTTCCCTAGAGGCATAAATGGCATATAGTACAGATGGGTCCAAGTTTTTATACTTGGAATCCGAATTTTTTAAATCGGTTATTTTTTGTTGTGTATCCTCGGTCAAGGAAGCTCCCCAGGCGGTTGTATTGTTATAGGTTTTCTCTCCTAAAAAATGGTCAGGACGTTTATAGTTGTCCCACACTTCCTTTAAGGAAGTGCCCAAAGGAGAGATGGACGTTAAGGCAGTGATATAAATAGGTTGGTTCTCCATAGGTTAAAATGAATTAAGAACTTCCTTTATACTGTTGTAGATTTTTTGCATTTGCTCCTTGGTCGTGATATAGGGCGCCAAAATATAAATGGTATTGCCTAGAGGTCGAAGAAAAACCCCCGAATCCATAAAATGCTTAAACAGTTTGTCCCTAACATTTCCATAGCGCTCCATGACAATATTAAGGTCCAGGGCGTAGATAATCCCCGTCTGTCGGGTGGCAGCTACTTTGGGATGATCCTTTATTTCAGCATCAAACTCTTGGTGCCATTGTATTATTTTACCAATATTTTTTTGAATTTCGTCTGATGTCAGCAGTTCTATTCCTGCCAAGGCCGCGGCACATGCCAAGGGATTTGCGGTATAGGTATGGCCATGGAAGAGGCCCTTGGCTATATCATCGCTATAAAAGGCATCGTATACTTCTTGGGTACAGCTGGTTACTGCCATGGGCAGCATCCCGGCCGTCAACGCCTTGGACATACAGATAATATCGGGCTTCTCCGCTATATAATCCGAAGCAAAATGGCTTCCGGTCTTTCCGAAGCCGGTCATCACCTCATCGGCAATGGCCAAAACCCCGTGCGACTTTATCACTTTTAAAATCTTCTCCAAATGCTCCGCCTTGTGCATTTTCATGGCTGCAGCTCCCTGTACCAAAGGTTCGTAGATAAATCCGGCAATAGCATCAAGACCAGTATTATTTTCCAATTCATGTAACAGGCTCTCCATATTGGCCTCTGTAGGAACAGGAATCCTTTTTACATCAATAAAATAATCCTCAAAAGGGCCGTTATATACGGATAAACTGGAGACGGACATCGCCCCGAAAGTATCCCCATGAAAACCATCTTCGAAAGCCAACAAAACGGAACGCTTTTTTCCTTGGTTATGGTGAAACTGTAAAGCCATCTTTATTCCTATCTCCGTTGCCGTGGAACCGTTATCGGAAAAGAACAATTTCTCTTGATTTTCCGGCAACAAGGAAATCAGGGCTTCGGAAAGCCCTATGGCCGGTTCATGGGTAAATCCGCTAAAGACCACCTGATCCAACTGCTGCATTTGCGCATAAACCTTAGCAATAATGGCATCATTGCAATGACCATAGACACTGGTATACCATGAAGATATGCCATCTATGTATTCCTTGCCGTGCTCATCGAATAAAACCGCCCCTTTTGCCTTAACAATGCCAAGCATTTTGGGATGCAGTTTATGCTGCGTAAGTGGGTGCCAAAGGTGTTTTTGATCCCTTTCCGAAAGACTTTTCAATTGAATATCCTTTTTAAATAGAGGTGCAAAGATGGGGAATAATGACTAAAAACACTATCCCTATCCCAATTCATTTAAGGCGAATAAACATACCATTATCCCTATTGGATCCAAGGAATAAATTTTTCGGCCAACGCCCTTACCAGGCCATAAGAGCAGGCCTCAATTGCTCTGCGTATTTCTTGACCACTTCCTTTGTTAAAGTGGATTCATGACCAATCCTGCCCAAGACAGGAACTCTCGTAATTTTAGTAATAATATCTTCGGACGCCTTATTGGGCTCCCCATTAAAAAGTATGGCAACATCGTAACCCTTCAGCAAGAGCCATTTAATGGTTAACAGGGAATGATTAATGCTTCCCAAATAATGCTTCACCACAACAACTACATGGTAGGTTGGCATAATAATATCCAATATGGTATCGGAATCGTTCAGCGGCACCAAAACGCCACCGGCCCCTTCGATCACCATATGGTTCTCCGTTTTAGGCTCATTTATTTTATTGTGATCTATATAAACTCCTTCCAAAGCAGCGGCAGCATGTGGACTCAAAGGTGCCTTTAGGGAGTAACTGCTCTTGTGCATTACTGTTTTGGTATTGGAGATTAGGCTGGAAATGGTTTCACTATCGGAATCGTCCCCAGTTTGAACGGGTTTCCAGTAATCTGCTTCCAAGGCCTCGACCAAGACTGCCGAGGCAATCGTCTTTCCTACATCTGTTGATATTCCTGTTACAAAAAATTGTTTCATTCTAGCTCGGTTCTGTTATAAACTCACAATTTAGACATTTATACTTTCTTTTTTCAAAAAATGGAAAAAGTTTATAAAAAATCCCTTTCCTGTTAAAATAAATCTCCATCCTCTCTGCTTTGCAGTTGGGACAACGCCTAAAATTGCCATGCTCATCCATGGCATAGGTCCTAATTTCATTGTAGATTTCCGTAGCACTTTCCTTATCGGAATAATACACCTGAAGCTTCACTCCACCTATAGCATTACTGATCAGGGGGTCTGAATTGAGGGTGTTCTCGTCCCTTAGAAATACCGGGATACCATCGGCCTCCAATCGCCCTTTTAAAATTTGAACGTCGGCTACATACTCAAAGGCAGCCAGGGTATAAAATTCTGGATTCATTTCTTTTCAAATAATTTGGCCAAGCTTAAAAGTACATCCTTAATTTCATTTTCGGTATTGAAACTGTGCAAACAAAATCGCAATCGCTCCTGCCCTTTTGGTACGGTGGGCGACATAATGGGTTTTACATCAAAACCTTTATCCTGCAACCGTAGCGACCAATTTTTTACCTTTTCATTGCCTTCCACCAGACAACAATGCACCGCCGAATTACTGGAAATAAAATAGGTTTCAAGTTCATGGCCCCTCAATTGATCCTTAAAAAATTCTATTTTAGCCCTAAGTTGCCTTTGCTCCACGCCCGAGGTAGATAAGTGTTCATAAGCGGCCAATATCGTCGCTAACGAATGCGGGGGCATTCCCGTAGTATAAATAAAGCTACGTGCAAAATTTACCAAATAACTTTTAAGCGCACTGCTCCCCAATATGGCAGCACCATGGCAACCCATAGCCTTACCGAAGGTGACAATCCTGGCAAATACCTTGTCCTGCAGTCCCAATTCATTTAATAGGCCCTCTCCCATTTTACCAAATACCCCAACCGCATGTGCTTCGTCCACTACCAAATAGGCCCCTTTGGAAGTGCATAATTCCGCCAGTGCTTCTAAATCCGGAGTATCCCCATCCATAGAAAAGACCGATTCCGTAACCACATATATATCACCATCAGTCTTTCTTTCACGGGCACCGTCTATCTGCCTATTAAGGCTTTCCAAATGGTTGTGCTTAAACTTATAGCTTTGGGCAAGGCCCATCCCAATACCATCACGGATACTGGCATGGGAGAGTTCGTCATAAAAAACAACATCTGTCCGCTGTGGCACGGCACTAAAAAATCCTACGTTGGCATCGTATCCCGAATTGATGACCAGTGCCGATTCCGTAACGAAAAAGCTCGCCAACACCTCTTCCAACTCCCCATACAGTGCGTTATTACCGGTTAACAGCCTTGATCCGGTAGCTCCATTGGCTATGACACCTTTCTGTTCCAAAAGTTTGGACGCCTCAATAAATATGGCCTCATTCCTAGCAAGGCCCAAATAGTCGTTGGAGGAAAAATCGATCAGGCCCTTGGGCATTGGCAACATCCGAAGGGAATTATTGTCTTGCCTTTCGGTTAGTTTTGCCATCAATTTTTTTGGGAATTCCGTCATATCACAAATGTAGCATATCCTGTATTTATATAGTATATTCGTTTATACAAAGCGTTGGAAAATAATAATACGGGACCGGGTATTAACCCAGGTTTCCCATCTATAAAAAAGTATCGAAATCGAATTCTATGAAAATCAACATTCTAAGCCTCCTTTTTCTTGCCATTAGCCTTAGCCTGCAGGGCCAAACCAACCAATATAGCATTTCTTTTGAAAATGCCGAACATCACGAAGCACAAATTACGGCCTCCTTTCCTTCACTGAATCCCGGTGTACTTTCTGTACGTATGGGCCGCTCCTCTCCCGGGCGCTATGCCCTACATGAGTTTGCTAAAAACGTATACAATTTTAAGGCGACCGATAGCAAGGGAAAGGCCTTGAATATCTCCAGGCCCAATCCCTATCAGTGGGATATTACCGGCCATGATGGGGAGGTAAACATCAGCTATACCCTTTTTGCGAATCGTGGGGATGGCACTTATGCCCAAATTGATGAAACCCATGCCCATTTAAATATCCCTGCTACCTTCATGTACGTGACCAATTTAAGCGATCGGAAAATAGAAGTGGACTTTAAGGTCAGAGAAGACCTCAACTGGAAGGTGGCCACCCAAATGCCCAAAGTTTCGGGAAATATCTATACGGCCCCCAACTTACAGTACTTTATGGACAGCCCTACCGAAATCAGCAATTACGGGATTCGCCAATTTGTAGTAGATAACCATGGAACACCACAGAACATACAATTTGTATTGCACCACAACGGAACGGAAGTGGAGCTGGACACCTATTTTGAACAGGTAAAAAAGGTGGTTCTTGCCGAAAAGGAGGTCTTTGGTGAATTGCCCAACTACGATTATGGCACCTATACCTTCTTGGCCTGTTATATCCCCAATGCCTCCGGGGATGGCATGGAACATAGGAATTCTACCATTTTAACGGATAGGGAAGGCTTGGCCGAAGGCGGAATGAAGAACAATATAGGCACCGTTGCCCATGAATTTTTTCATTGTTGGAACGTGGAACGGATCCGGCCACAGGCCCTGGAACCCTTCAATTTTGCCGAAGCCAATATGAGTGGGGAGCTTTGGTTTGCGGAAGGTTTCACCAGTTATTACACCAATTTTATACTGTGTCGCGCGGGCATCATCACCCCGGAGGAATATGTAGAAGGCCTTATCGGAACTTTCAACTATGTTTGGAACTCTCCAGCCAGGCAATTCTTTAACCCTATAGAAATGAGCTATCAGGCCCCTTTTGTGGACGCAGCTACTTCTGTGGATCCCGTGAACAGGGAGAACACCTTTATCTCCTACTATTCCTATGGCAGTGTTTTGGGACTGGCCCTGGATCTTTCGTTGCGACAAAACGGACTCAACTTGGACGATTATATGAAATTGGTGTGGCAGACCTATGGGAAAAATGAAGTTCCCTATACCCTGCAAGACCTGCGCCAAACCTTGGTACAATACGCGGGCAAGGAATTTGGAAATGCATTCTTTGATAGTTACATATTTAAAAGTGAAATGCCTGATTATGAGTCATTGTTCTCCTCGGTAGGAATAGTGCTAAAACAGGCCATGGACCAACCCTATTTTGGAGCGAGTGTGAGCATCAATCAATTTGGAGCAGGCATTATACAACAGAATACAAAAATAGGTAGTCCGGCCTATACCGCAGGGTTGGATTCCGGGGATGTTATTACTGCCATCAATAATGTTCCGTTGACTGCAACACAGCGTTTTAACGAACTCATAAACCAATTTAAGGTTGGGGACAAGCTACAAGTGGCCTATACTCGTTATGGCATTCCTAAATCTACCACTGTGGTTCTCGCAGGAAACCCAACCTATGGCATACAGTTAACAGAAAAGGATGGGGGCAAACCTAGCAAACAGGTGTTGAAAAATAGAAAAGAGTGGTTAAAACTGGATTAAATGGAAATAAAATTCACCCGCTGCACTACAACAACCGAATTGCAGCAAATCCTGGAACTGCAACGAAAGAACCATTTACAAAATGTAGATGCAGAGGAAAAGGCTAAGGAAGGCTTTGTCACTGTTTCCCATACCCTGGAAATCTTATCGGAAATGAATGACGCCTGTCCACACATCATTGCCAAGGACCAAGAAAAAGTAGTGGGCTATGCCCTTTGCATGCACCCCAGTTTTGGAAATGACATAGAGGTATTGAAGCCCATGTTTTTGGAGATAGCTTCCGTGGTACCCGAAACCGAATCCTATATGGCCATGGGGCAAATCTGTATAGACAAGGAGTACCGTAGGCAAGGTATTTTTAGAAAGCTTTACGAAACCATGAAGCAATCCATACAACCTGAATTTAACAGCATCATTACAGAGGTAGACGCCACCAACCTGCGTTCCTTGGAGGCCCATTACGCCGTGGGGTTCAAGGAACTGAAAACCTACCATGCCGGAGGACAGGAATGGAAGTTGATTGTTTTGGGGTAAAGGATACGGTCTCGATAAGATGAAGAGCGATGGCTTATTCATCGAATACAATGACCATACTATATGCAAAAGAATATAAATTTTAAATTTTTGCTATTTTTATATCTAATTACATATAATTTTAAATATTTACTTAATTTTATATTTAATTACATATAATGAAACAGTTGGCTGAATTTGTAAAGGAACGCAGAAAAGAAGTTAGTCTTACACAGGAGGAATTTGCCGAACGTGCCGGCGTTGCGCTTACCGTAGTACGTAAAATTGAACAGGGCAAAACTAATCTTAATTTGGATAAAGTGAACCTGGTACTGCGCATGTTTGGACATGTATTAGCTCCCGTTAATAATAAAGAATTGCGCAAATGAGACGTGGAAGGGTATATTATAAAGATAATTTGGCCGGAATCATAACAGAAACAAATGAAGGGGAATATGTTTTTAAATATAAGGAACAATATGTGAAAGACCACCCGCTGCGCAAAGTCTCCCAACTTTGAGCTTTTTCAAACCTAAAGTTACGACATCTTTAAAAAATGCAAGTTCTATTGCGGTTTACCGTAAATAAATTACCAACATATCTCCGTTCTTTATATTTAAAAATTAAACTATATTAGCGATTACTTCCCCCATATTCATCTGCTATAATTTAGAGTAGATGTTAATGTTAAATACAGAAATAAATCATTCGAACAATGAGTTTGCAGGTACTTAGGAAAATACGACCGGTAAAATAGAATACTTCCAATGCACAATAAATAGATGAAATTAATTAATATCTGACAATTTATAATCCTATGGAAAGATATGACTAATAACCAAACCCTACCTTATAAAGATATATGATCATTGATCATATCCCATTGTTACCCACCATTATGAAAAAAATTCTATCAATAACTGTATTTCTAATTTGTTTTTCATCTTTTGGTCAAGGAATCCCGACTGAAGTAAAGAAAGTTGTTGGTTTTATCTACAAGAAAAATGACAATGGTAACCTTGTAGCAAATGGAACTGGATTTTTTGTTGGTGTTTCTGACTCGGCAAGGCAATTAACAGCAGTTAATTTTGTTACCGCTAAACACGTAATTAAAAATAAGGAGACAAATTCATTTTTAGATACCATTTACATTCGGCTTAATAGAAAGGATTCACTATCTGAAATTCGAAATCTTCCATTATATATAACTGGTCCTAACAAAAATGTTTTTACGCATCAAGATAAAACTGTAGATATTGCTGTAATTCCTGTATTACCCGACCCATTACTATTTGATTATCTACCTCTGCCCTCGGATTTACTTTCTAATAAAAAAAGTTTTAAAGAATTAAATATTAGAGAAGGGTCAGATGTCTTTTTTACTGGATTATTCAGTCCATTTATCGGAGATAAAAGAATTTATCCAATTGTAAGATTTGGTCGTGTCGCGCTAATAACTGAGGAAAAAATTCCATGGGATAAAGAAATGACTAATTTATATCTAGTAGAATCCTCAAGTTACGGTGGAAATAGTGGTTCCCCTGTATTTTTTTATCTAGGTGCAGACAGAGGTGGCGGTGGACTTTTTGTAGGAAATCCTGAGCTAAAACTAGCAGGAATTATGAAGGGCTACTTTGGAGAAAGTTCTCCAATAAAAATAATAGAGACACAGAAAATTCCTGTTTCGGACAGGAATTTAGGTATTGCAGCGGTCGTCCCTTCTTACTTTTTAGAAGAAATACTTTTCAGCTCTGAATTAATCAAACTAAGAGGATTTTAAAAAACGGTGGGTAACAACACCTATAAACAATACGGGCTTAGGCTTTATACGCCAAGGTTTGTGTTTTTTTATTAAGTCCGCAAAATCTTATGGATTTTGCTCTGAAAAGAAAAAATAATTCAAAACAATAAGATTTTGCTATGTGTGTGACGGAAAGCAAACACTAGTTTGCTCCCGTACTGTTCATAGCTTAAACGTTGTAATTAATTATTTAAAATAGCTCAATGAAGAAAGTTTTAATAATTGGAATCAGGGCTGGTCTTACTGTCTATAATAAAAACAACTAATTACAACAACGCCCTTATGGCTTCTGAAAAGGCCAGGGGAGAATCTTCCTATTACATTCCCTTCGATATCTCCGGTCTGCCCTCAGGGGTATATGCGGTTGTGCTGGAGACCCCTTTCGGCAATTCACTAAGAAAAGTAATCCTAAAATAGAATATTCAAAAGAGGAAAGATAAGGACCGATTTTTCTTGTCAAGGTTTACATGTTTTAGCTATAATGGTATATCCCTATTTGGTTGTTTCAATTGGGAAAATCATATTGTTGGATATATTATAGCCCTGTTTAATAGAAGTTGAATTTAGAATTTCAAGCCATTACAACAATTGGTTGTATTGGCTTGAAAAGGCCCAAGAAACTAAGGCCGTTATTAGGAATGTCCTAAAAAATGTAGGAAAGAACTCTAAAATTCATGAATTTTAGAGTTCTTTTTTTACTAATCCGCAACATTCCATTTTCCTTAAGATATATTTAACGATTGTATGTTCTATGCTTTTAACTCGGCTTGATGTACAATTAAAAACAATTAACTAACTAAAAAATTTATTTATGAAGATTACACTAGGTAAATGCCTATTGCTAGTAGGAGCATTTTTATGTTTCGGACTGGTGGGGGCACAAACGGTGACAGGAAGTGTTTCGGATGGATCCGGACCCTTGCCTGGGGCGAACGTATTGGTAAAAGGTACGACCAATGGAACCCAAACAGATTTTGACGGTAACTACTCCTTGGACAATGTGAGTAGTAATGCCACTTTGGTATTCAGTTATATAGGTTTCAAAACCATGGAAATACCCGTAGGTGGAAAATCTACAATTAACGCTGTTTTGGAGGAAGATGCCAGTGAACTGGAAGAGGTAGTACTGATAGGTTACGGTAGTCAGCGAAAATCGGATCTTACCGGTGCCGTAGGGCAAGTAGATGCCGATCAGCTACAAGAACGTCCTGCTACATCCTTAAATCAGGCCTTATCGGGTAAGATTGCCGGGGTTCAGGTGAACACCAACTCGGGTCGCCCAGGTGGTAAATCCAACATTAGGGTTAGGGGTTTTAGTTCTATAAACTCTTCCAATAACCCGCTATACGTTATAGATGGGGTTCAGTTACCTCAAGGGAATCAAGCTAACTTTAGTTCGGCTATTGATTATCTAAACCCTAACGATGTAGTATCTATTGAAGTGTTGAAAGATGCTTCATCCACAGCTATCTACGGGGCTCGTGGTGCCAACGGTGTTATTCTGGTAACCACCAAAAGAGGTCGCGCCGGACAAGGCAGGGTTACTTATGATGTGGAGTACAGTGTAAACCAATTTGGACCCAATAGGGCCAAGGTTTTGAATTCCGAACAATATGCCATGATAGAGCAGCTTTCTTGGGAGAACACTCAGAAATTTGATCCTGCTGGATGGGCTGCTGGGAACTATGCACAGTATGAGCCAAGACTAAAAAGAGCCAATCCCAATGTGGCTTATTTGTTTGATAGTGATGGTAAAGCCATCTATGATACCGATTGGTCCAAGGAAGTGGTGCAACATAAATTATCACAAAACCATCAGGTGGGTTTTTCAGGGGGTAATGAAAGAACAACATATGCCATCTCCCTTGGTATTAGAGATGAACAAGGTCTTCTTAAGAATACCTATTTAAAGCGTTATTCAGGACGTTTTTCTATTGATGATCAGATTAAGACATGGTTAAAGATTGGAGGTTCCCTGAGCTATAATAACCAGACAGAGAATTTGGCCGATACCAATGATCAGGTACCACGTAGAATGGTTGAGGATTATCCTTTTTACCCAGCACCTTTTCATACGGGAGGACCCTTGGAAGGCTTATATGCCAATAATAGGGATTATCCTTATGCAGAAGGTACCCGAAATTCCGTGAACTGGCTTGATAATAATGAGTATATTTTAAATACTCAAACAACGGCCGGAAGTTTTTATACCAATCTTAACTTTACCAAAGAACTGGAAATGAGGACTGTAATCGGCGCCAATATCCTTACCCAGGAGAACAATGAATTCCGAAACAGTGTATTGGATAACAATGCGGTAGCCAGAGCTCAAGCGAGCAATGAAAAGCAGACGTTTTGGTCTATTGAAAACTACTTGACCTATAACAAAAAAATCAATGAGAACAATTCCCTGACTGCCCTATTGGGGTTATCATGGCAACAATCCAATGAATTCTTTGTGAATGCTGATTCCAGAAACTTCCCGACCGACTTTTTTAAATTTAACAATTTGGGTGCAGGATCGGACAATATAGCAGTACAATCCAATGCAAACAGGGAAGCATTGAATTCCTATTTTGGACGATTGAATTATAACCTATATGGCAAGTATCTATTTACGGTTACGGGTAGGGCCGATGGTTCCTCAAAATTTGGTGACAACAATAAGTTTTCCTTCTTTCCCTCAGCAGCAGTTGCCTGGAGGATTTCGGACGAGGATTTTCTTGTAGACAATGCTCTTATTTCCAATTTAAAACTTAGGACCAGTTATGGGGTTACCGGTAACTCCGAAATACCTCCTTATTCTTCCTTATCGCTTTTGAGCTCTAACTACGCTACCATATGGAATGATAGTCGTGTGGGGGGTACAGGTTTAAATCGCTTGGCGAATCCAGATTTGAAATGGGAAAAGACCGCACAGTACGATGTTGGGTTAGAATTAGGGCTATTTGATAATAGAATTAGCTTTGAAGCCGATTATTACTACAGGAAAACGACCGATATGCTTTTGGATGCCCCTGTACCGCAATCCAGTGGTTACGCTACCATTAGGAGAAATGTAGGGTCCATGGAAAACAAGGGTCTTGAAATAGGGCTTGCCACCAAGAATATAGCTACCGCAAATTTAACATGGAATACCAACTTTAATATTTCTATGAACAGAAATAAAGTACTTTCCTTGGCTACACCATCCGATATCTTTGGTGTAGGTGGACCTGGAATAACCAACGAAACCAGTATAATTAGGGTAGGTGAACCAGTAGGGGCCTTCTGGGGCCTTACCCGTTTGGGAACTTGGGGAACCGATGAGGCCGCTGAAGCCGCTAAATTTGTAAGTTATAGAAACGGACTTACCATTTTACCTGGAGATATAAAGTATAAGGATTTTAATGGGGATTATATTATAAATGATGAGGATAGGTCCATTATAGGAAACGGTTACCCAACAGCATGGGGAACACTTACGAACTATGTTTCCTTTAAAAACATTGATTTTACCTTGGAACTTCAATATTCTTGGGGTAACGATGTTATGGACATGAACCTGCACTCCAGTGAAGATAGGCAGGCTCTTGCCAATAGTTACACTACTGTCCTGAATGCCTGGACTCCTGATAATCAGGATACCATGATTGCCCAGGTGAGGGATACACGCGCTGGTTATGTAACCAACGTGGATTCACATTGGGTAAAGGATGGCGATTTTCTACGTGGTAGGAACATTATGTTAGGCTATACTTTTGATCAAAACTTGGTAGAGAGTATGCATTTGAATAAATTGAGACTGTACGCTTCGGCACAAAATTTCTTTTTGTGGACCCATGATGAACTACTTGGTGATCCCGAGGTAACCCCTATTCGTGGTGGCGAAGGTAACAATGTCTTTTCACAAGGAATGAAATGGCATGAATATCCAAAATCGACAACATTCGTAATTGGTCTGCAAGTCGGTCTGTAATTAATAAAATTTAAAATAAGATATTATGAAATTTGATATAAAAAAACACATTGGAAAGTTTTACCTCTGTATGCTAATGTTGCTTACAACAGTGGGTTGTTCCGATTTTTTGGATGAATCCGATCCATCAAATCTTACACCGGACAGTTTTTACACTACGGCCAAACACGCTGAATCGGCTATTGCTGCTGTATATGCGGATGCAAGGTTTGTGGGTGATGGTGCAGGAATCTTCTCATCGAACTGGCAGTTATTGGAAGCGGTTACAGGGACCTCTACCACGCAAACGGCCCAGAATTCGGATTTGAACAACTTGTATTCCTTGTCCTACGATGCAAACACATTGCATATCAGGAACTGGTGGCGAGGTGTTTACAAGCTTATTGCCAATGCCAATTTGGTACTAGAAAATGTACCTGGTATTGACATGGATGAGGCACAGAAAAACAAGGTCTTGGGAGAGGCACGGTTTTTTAGGGCTTGGGGTTATTTTTACGCTGTTAGGCTTTGGGGAGATGTTCCCTTGATTACCTTGCCACAGAGCGCTTCTTCAGAGGATTTTAATCCTACCCGAAGCCCGCAGAGTGCAGTCTATGATCAAATTGTAGCCGATCTGTTGGCTGCTGAAAGTGCAGGCCTGTCGTGGACAGATGATAGTGGTAGAGTTTCACAGTCCGCTGTTAAATCCTTATTGGCCAAGGTATACCTTACCATGGCCGGAAGTCCATTAAATGAAACAGCCCGCTATGCCGATGCTGCCAGCAAGGCAAAAGAAGTTATAGACAATGCTGGAACATTAGGTCTTTTTGATACTTATGGCGAGGTTCATGATGAAAATTTGGAGAACATGGTTGAACATGTTTTCAGCCTGCAATACAATGATGAAGTTGCCGGTAACCCGATGGGCAATATGTTCCCTAATTTCCAACCGGTAACCTATAGAGGACCATCCGGAACCGGAAGTACGGTACCCGAAATAGAATTTTATAACTCCTATGAAGCTGGTGACCTAAGAGCTGTAGATCGTGAGGGTTGGTTTTACAGCAGTTATTATACTAATGGTAGCGGTGAACTTTTTGATTTGGGTGCGCCTTATATTTTCAAGCACTTCAACGTTACTGCCAACGGTACTTTTGGTGTTCCGGGAACTGCCAAAGACAACCTGAATATGCCAATTATTCGTTTTGCAGAGGTATTGTTGATTTACGCCGAAGCATCGAACGAGGCAACAGGACCTAACCAGGATGCAGTGGATGCCTTGACAAGGATAAGGGATCGTGCGCAGCTGACCACTCCGCTTCTTGGTGCATTTACCCAGGCATCTTTAAGAGAGGCTGTTTGGAAGGAGAGATGGCACGAGCTATGTTATGAGCAAATCACATGGTTCGATATGGTACGCCTTAGAAAAGTATTGAACAGTGAAACCGGGACCTTTGATGATTTTGTAGGACATGTTAATCTTAGTTCTGATCAGACCCTGCAGGAGAAACATTTGTTGTTCCCTCTTCCGGAACAGGAAATGATCAACAATCCAAACCTAACACCACAAAACCCTGGTTACAATTAATAAAGCATCTGAAAGATTAAACCATATTGTTATATGGATTAAGAATGTTTTTTGAGTTAATTAGTTTTTGTAATTTTAAAAGGCAGTATCCGATTGGGGATACTGCCTTTTTGTTTTGCTTAAGATTTGGATAATATACTGTGGGCATGCTAGTAAACAAAGGCCCCATATTGGCTTAGATATTTTCTACAGTTTATAGTGTTAGGGTCTCTTTGTGCATTAACTATTGTACTATAATATCAGATTCTTTTAGCGAAATGGGTCCATTAGTACAATGGTAGTATTATCTGGCCTGTACGCAAAAGTCTTAATATAGCCACCAAAAGTCGTAAGATCAAAAGGTAAAACTAAAATGCAAAAGATAAAGTGCTACCCGATTTTTTTTAACTTATAGGAAGGTAGTGCAGGAGATTTGCTTTTAATTTCAAATGCGTTATTAAGTTCATTAATGAAATTGGAAGGAAGAATACCCAATCGCTTTTTGAAAGCGGCATTAAAGGTGTTTAAGTTGTTATATCCAAGCGAAAAGGCAATGTAACTTAATTTGCTGTTTCTGAACTCTATATCCTTCAATAATTTGGGAAGTAAATAATTTATTCTTAATTCATTGATATAGTTATTGAAATTGGATTTTTTCTCCTGATTTATGACCTGTGATAGGTATTTGGGATTGGTTTTTAATTGTTCCGAAAGTTGATGTAAATTACAATTCGGATCCAAGAAAAAGTTTTCATTTTCCAGTTTCTCCAATTTGGTCAAAATAATATTCTTAATATCCTTGTCTATTCTAGGTTGCGTTTTAGGAATATCCGCACTTTTTCTTTCAACGGACCACTGGGTTTCCATATTTTGGAATCCACTGATTTTTTCGCTCATTCTTAGCTGTATTTCGGCTAGATCAATAGTCCTAAGCAGTAAAAGCTTATTCTTCTTTTTTACCTTCAAATAGGAAAAAATGGAAATTCCGCTTATGATCAATAGAAAAAACAATATAATTATAATGCCTCTGAATTTTGCTTTCTGGGCAGTGTTTTCCAATTCCAGTATTTTTTTCTTTTGTAAAACTTCCTTTATTTTTCTTTTGGTCTCCAGAATAATGATCTTTTGTTCCTTTTCATTGCTAAACAATGAATCGTTTATGGCTTTGTACAGGGATTTATAATCGTTGGACTTGGAGGGTTGATTGGTTTTTTCATACAGTTGTCCCAAAATATAACTATTTCGTTTTACAACATCAAAGGCATCAATGTTTTCCGCAGCTTCAATGCTTTTTTCATAATTGGATATCGCTTGTATAGTATCTTTGGTCTGCAAATATAATTCCGCCTGTACAGTAAGTGCCCTGGGTATCCTAAAAAGATAATTATTTTCAAAATTAATTTCCAAGGCCTTTGAAATGTGGGTCAATGCCTTTTCGTTTTCTCCTATTGACATATAAATATTGGCCATATTGCTGTGTACGGATGCCAGTATGTAGCTGCCTGCAGGGGGAAGTTTTTTTTCTATTTCCAGAAAGAAGGAATAAATTTTAAGGGCTCCCTTGGGATCGTTTAATTTTGCCGTCATTCGTGCAATTTCATCTATTTTTGGGTAGATATATTGCGTTTTCTTGAGCTTAAGGATGTAATGGAGTCCTTTTAAACAATAATTGAGGGATTTTGAATAGTTCTCTATTCTTAAGTAATAATGGGATAAAGCGGAATTGGCTTTCATCAAAAGATAGTCGTTTTTGCTTTTTTCTGCACTATCCAAAAGTCTTAGGCCAGTTTCCAATGCCCTGTCATATTCTCCTCTTTCCGAAAAAATGTATGACTTTAAAGTTGAAATATCGGCGTAGATTTCTGGGTAAGTTGAAGCGCCAACTACCTTTTGAATATCTTGGACCATTTTCATGGACTCCTCAAAATCGCCTAGGACAAACAAAAAATAGGCTCTGTTGTAGTTTGCCTTGAGTACTCCTTCCTTAAAAGCCAATTTCTCTGAAAGGGCCATGGCCTGATCGTTATAATTATTGGCCATTTCGACAGATTCATAGATATAGGCGGTGTAAAGACTTAACAGGGTTAATACTTTTTCCTTGCCTTCAGTATGTTCAATTTTGTGGAGCAAAAACTCAATATCTAAAAAATCCTCCTTGAAGCTATCCTTATTTTTTACCAGACTATGTACGGCATTTAAATAAGACTCTACGGAATCTACTGGGGTTTCTTTTGCACTTAAAGGATTAAACCATAGAAATAGAATAATCGGTAATGCGGTTTTGGTTAAGTTATTCATGGTTTATTTTTTTTATACTAATTGCATTTGGGGGATTTTGATTGTTAAAGACCCTGCTTGAATTTTGTCTTTTATAATGAGACCGCCATTTTGGTGGAACATAAAAAGCCAAAAAAAAAATAGAACCGGGCCCTTTATCAAAAGAGCAATATAGTATTGACCAATATATAAATAGATATTTAAATATAATGTAAATATAAGGATAGGTTTGTATTAATTATGCAAAGGTTTGCATAAATACCCATTTGGTAATAATTGGTTTTTCTATTAAGTCCCCGATATCCAATTAATAATTTTAGTTAGACATTTTATTGACCTATTGTACCGATTATGTCTAGACCAATCCCTAATCCCGCCACAAATCCTGTTCATAGATACCGATCAAATGGGTCCTGATATTAAAGGAGGTTTCCACACTGTCTTGGTCCAACTGCACCATCATGGCCTGGGAAGGAGTGGTGGGCATATGGCAGGTAATACAATTATTGGCCATTATATGTTTGTCCGAGCTCGTATTGGAACAAACCGTTTTCCCCTCTGAATGGCAGCTTATGCATTTACTGTTAAAATAAACGGCATTACCCCTTTGCTTCCTATGGGGGTCATGGCAGGTGCTGCAATCCATGGTTGCAGTTTGTTTAAAGCATTCACTTCTGGTAAGAAGGCCGTATTGATTGCCGTGAACGTCCAACTTTTGATCAGGCTTAACATTGTCCACATTCTTGGAATAATGGTTCAAGTCTTCCCCTGTAAAATAAGAAAAAGAATTTCCCTTCAACACAATACTTCTTGGCCCCGAATGGCATTGGGCACATAGATCCAACCGCTGTTGCCTGGTAAGATCACCTATTTTTAAGGTAAATTTTGCTGCAGTCAGCTCGGGGTTTTCCCGGTGGTACACCACATGCTTGGCAGACGGTCCATGGCAACGCTCACAATCTATCCCATAAATCATCTGGGACTTGTCAAAACGATTTCCTTTGGAGGAAGGTTCCAATCCTTTGGCAAAGGTGATATGGCATTTAAGACAGGCATCCCGTATGGGCCTAGGCTCATCGTAATAGGTAGGGTACCCCGGACTGTTCACCCAACTATCCGAAGGAGTGTAATAGGAAACCTGTAATTGATATAATTCATCCTCTTCCCAACTTAGATAGGACTGACCCCTGACTCCCGATCCAATAACAATATCGAATTTTGAAGGCGGAATTTCAGTATTCCTATTTTTGATGTTGGTATGCTGATAAAAATATTCCCCATCCTTCAACATTTCAAACTCCACCGCCTTAAGGTCCAACATATTTGTACCCTCCGTGAAACTCCCCTTAATATTGGATGAATCGGCTATGGCCCCACTATTAAAATGTGCCGTTTTTAAATGAGCATTGTAAATATCCCTATGGCATTCCATACAGGTTTCAGAACCCACAAAATGTTCCCCGTTCCCATGGGTTGCCAAGACTTGGGGTTTGAAATATTCTGATTCCTTTGTTCCATTTTTACAATGGAACACCAAAGTAGTCAGCCCCAACAACAGAATAACCATTATGGAATTCTTAAAGAACTTTCTATTGATTATAGCCATATAAAACCCCCTGCCTTTTACTTTTCTATATTGAAATAGACCCAATACTTTAATGTTGGGTCTATTTGTAAGACTACTTGACTAATTCACCTTGATCATTTGCAGGAAATCATCATTTTTGGCCACCAGCAAATGTTTTTGTCCGCTTACGGTAAGGAGTTCCATTCCCCTTACATCACCTACTATTTTAAGGCCGGATTCCATCATGGTCCTGGCCATAAAATTTCCGGTACCGTCCCCTTGTAGAAAGAGGCCAAAACTCGCATCGCCCCTAGGCGTTTCAACTTCGGAATTATACAAATTACCCGCTAGGACCACATCCAAGTTTCCATCCTTGTTGAAATCGTCTACCACAAATTTGTTTATACTTGAAATCTGCGCCAATTGGGGCAATGGCCTTGCGGTAAACACCCCGTTATTGTTTTCCAGATAAATACTGGCAAAGGAGGTAATCTCATAGCTCAGGGATTCCTCCAATAATTTGTCCGTATAAATCTGATTCAAGGTAGCACTTGCGAAGGAGTTATAATCCTGGAACTTCACCTTTATTGCCGGCATTTGCTGTGAAGAACATTGTCTTCCCCGTACCGGAAATTCCGTTTCCCCTTTTTTATAGCTCAGTACTATGTCCGAAGTTTCATTGCTATCAAAGTCATTTAAATACACTTTAAAGGGCGACTTGGGACTAGCCTGATATTTATAATTTTTTCCCAAATTGCCTACTACCAAGTCCTGATCTCCGTCATTATCAAAATCACCCTTTTCTACCGAGAACCACCAGCCAGAAGTATTGCCTTTTAGCAGTTGATCGGATACATCTTCAAAAACACCTTTTACATTCCTATAGAATTTGATAGGCATCCATTCCCCAACGATTACCAAGTCTTCCCATCCATCATTATCAAAATCTATCCAACTTGTAGCGGTTACCAGACCCAAAGCTTTCAAGCCTGGAAGAATTTTTTCGGTGGCATCCACGAATTTTACGCCCTCTGGGGTACTTACATTTTCCAAAATATAGGAGTCGGCAGGGTAGGGATATTTCTTGGGTACCAATCTTCCACCAACAAATAAATCCAGATCCCCGTCCTTATCAAAATCTGAAACGGAAACATTGAGCCCACTTATTTTGGTATCCGGAATGGCCCCCTTGTTACGTTGAAATTGATTGTTCCCAATATTCTCATAAAAGCGATCTTCATACCCCAAGGAATTGGGCTTAAATTCGTTACCTCCACTGGCAATGTAGAAATCATTGTCTCCATCATTATCGGCATCAAAAATTACAATTCCAAGGTCTTCGTAATATTGATCCTTTGCGAGATCGGGAATTTCCAGTTCTTCAAATTGGCCCAAACTGGTTTGTATAAATACCGCAGCCTGCTGCCCTACAGAGGTCCCAACAATATAATCGTCCAAGCCATCCCCATTTAAATCACCTGTGGCAAGTGCTGGTCCCAAGGTAGAATTTTTATGCGGCAACAATACCTCTACCCCAAAATCGTTAAAGACGTTCTCATTGTGCTTAAATAAATCCGGGGTATTTATGGTTTCGAATTGCTTTTTAAGCTTGGTCATCGACTTTTTGGTACTTACCAGATTGTTTTCATCATAATTTACGGTAAGCCTCTGATTTGCCTTTATTTGATCGAGCTTCGTAGTCGATCCATTGGGCCATGCTACCAAGATACTATCTACTTGACTAACTTGTCCAAGTCCAAAATGCAGCAAAGGAGAAACGGATGATAAATAGCCCCTGACCGTATTGTATTCCTGAACCTGAAGTCCGTCTGTAGTATAAATGGAAACTTTACTTCCATTGGGCAAAACCTTCCCTTGACCCTTTAGATCCAAGGTCAATTGGTTGCTTCCTGTGGCATTATTCCGATAAATACTGGCGGTATCTTCCAAATTATTGATAACTAGGTCCAAATCCCCGTCATTATCCAGATCGGAATAGGCCACTCCGTTAGAAAATGTTTTTTCTTCAAAACCCCACTCATCGGTCTTTTTGGTAAAGGTTAGGTCTCTATTGTTTTGGAACATATAATTGCTCAATTTCTCCGAAGGTAATTCCTCCAGATACTTTAAAAGCTCAACCTCGTCTTCCTTATTTTTATAATCGGGATCTTTTTCCATTTTATCGAAAAACTCCCTGTACTTACCATAAAAATCCTTGTTGTTTACATCCCGACGGATACCGTTGGTTATAAACAGATCTTTCCATCCATCATTGTCAAAATCGGCCATAAGTCCGCCCCAACTCCAATCCGTAGAGGATACCCCGGCCAATCTGGCCACATTACTGAACAAGGGCAGCTCACCTGCTTCATTGCCATTATTCATTTGAAGGGAATTCTGCATGTATTGGTGATGCAGGCCAACATTAACGGATTTATAAAAGGCAGCAGGGTCCATGGAAGACATATTGGCCTTGGATCTAAAGTTGTCCTCGGCGGACATATCCAATTGAAAAATGTCCATGAATCCATCGTTATTAAAATCAGCAATGTCAGCGCCCATTCCAAAGAAGGAGATTTGTTGTAAACTGGTATTGATCTGATTGGTAAATGTGCCGTCCTGATTATTGATAAACAGAAAATCGGGGGCATTAAAATCATTGGAAATAAAGATATCCGTATAGCCGTCATTGTTAACATCCGATGCTACAACCCCCAAACTAAGCCCAAAGGAACTTAATCCCGCCTCCTCCGTTACATCTGTATATTTACCATTGTCATTGCGATAAAGTCTGTCGGAATCCTTTATCTCATGATGGTCCAACATATACTGATAGTACTCCACCGGAGCCGTAAAGCTGGTGGGAGGATAATTAATCACGTATAGATCCAGATCCCCATCCTTGTCATAGTCAAAAAAGGTAGACTGCATACTAATCCCATCGCAGTCTATTCCGTATTCGGCGCCCTTCTCGGTAAAGGTGTTATCTTTATTATTAATGTATAGAACATTGTTATTAGGGCCATTTTTTCCGCCCACAGAGCAATAGATATCCAAGTACCCATCCTGATTGATATCTACGAATGTGGTTCCGGAATACCAACGATCGTCTCCGGTTATTCCTGCACTTTCGGAAATATCCTCAAATTCAAGATTTCCCTTGTTCAAATACAGCCTATTGGCCACCATATTCCCGGTGAAAAAAATATCCTCAAGCCCATCACTGTTCACATCTCCTACTGAAACTCCTCCCCCAAGATACATATAGGGATAGGTAAAATAATTATACTTATGGGTTTCCGTAAGTTTATTTTTAAAGTCTACCCCCGTCTTGGCGGCGTCCAACTTGGAAAACAATTGTGTTGACTTTGGTTCGCACGATACTATCAAGAGTACCAAAAAAATAAAATAAATATATTTCTTCATCATAAATCTGAATTGACATAATATTCCTAAAATAAGAATAACCCCGCACATTAGTGCTAAGGGTTATTCAATATAATTGTTAATTATTATTTATTGTTACTAATAACCCGGATTCTGGATTATTGAAGGATCCTTATCGATCTCCTCTTGTTTAATAGGCATAAAATAAACATGATCCTGCCAAATTCTATTTTCGAACACGATTTCAGTCGGCCTATAGAGGTAATCAAATTTAGAAGTATCCTTTCTGTAATCCGTAACAGTAGTGCCCGGCTTCTGAGTAGCCTGTATCAATATTTGTTGCACCTGTTTGTTCAAGGATTGAGGGCCCTCCAACCATCGTTTCATGTCAAATAGCCTTGCATCCTCATTCACCAATTCCTTATCGCGTTCCCTTTTGTAGAGTTCCAACAATGCAGCACCGGATTCTGTAACCGCAGGCAGTCCATTTCTGAATCGGAGTTTGTTCAGCCAAGTTATGGCTTCCCCTTCTTCCCCAATATTGATATTGGCCTCCACATAGTTCAACAACACCTCGGTATATCTGATATAAGGCGCATCTACTTTTTGAAGATCGTTGGGCCATGATGCCGGTTGGTTCGGATCAACAAATTTTCTGAAATAATAACCGGTCCTGGAACCGTTCCAATCTTCAACAGGACCTTGACGGGTATCCACACCATTAATAATGGTACCATCGGACAAGGTATAATAACCGGTCTGCAGTTCATTGAATTTATCAAATTTCACTACATCATCCGTCCTGGGCTTCCATGGACCTCCATCATATAGGAAGGTGGAATAGAAACGGGCCTCGCGGTCGTCATAAGGTGCGGCTGCATGCGCAGGATTGTCCCAATCAAACTTGGTACCGTCCGCAAGGTCATATTTGGAAACCAAGGCCTCGGTAGGCGTAGTTCCCGCCCATTCATGATAGCCGTTGGGACCATGGTACAAGGCCACCATTCCGGGCCCTTGCGACCATTCATTACCACCGGGATAGGTCCTGGAACTAAATCCGAATTCCTCTACCAACCTTCCCCAAATAAAATCCTGGTTCTGATCTCCCTGAAGCCATATATCCTCATAATTTTGAATTGCCTCTTCATGTGAAGCTGGAGCAGTATAATCCAATTTATATCCCGTGGTAGCATCCAACAAGGCTTTGGAGGCCACCTTGGCAGCTTCCCAACGTTGCGTTTGTGAACCACTGGTCCATCCGATCAACTCAGGATGGCTATATGCGGCTATGGTAGAAACCCCAGAATTTTTAGAAGGCTCGTACAAGTCACTGGCCACGTGGGTCAACACCCTGGATTTCATTGCCAAGGCCGTAATCTTATCTGCCCTTGCAGGATCTCTAGGTGCCTCCTCCAATAAATCTATTGCTTGGTCCAGATCCGATAAAATCTGATTAACCGTTTCTGCAAAAGTAGCCCTAGGATTGCTGGCTTCACTATCCAAGGTCAAAGGCTCCAATGTTAGCACAACACCCCCGAACTGTCTCATCAACTGGGTGTAAAAGTAACCTCTCATAAAATAGGCCTCTCCCAACAACCGATTCACCACACTTGCCTCTATACCAGCCTCATTGAGGGTAAGCTTTTGGATAGCATTATTGGCGCTTCTAATAAATGGATATAATTCTGGCCAACTGAACCATTGCATGTCCATAAAGTTGCCTGCAGGGTTCATTTTACCTTCCGTATAGCCATCCACTCCCCTACCAGGGTGCGTAAAAACAGCCTGATCAGTAAAGGCATCCGTAGTCTCCTCACGGGTAAGGGTACCCGCCCATGTCCCTTGATACAAATCCAGAACGGCGGCCTCCGCCAGTTTTGGATCCGACCATACACTTGTATCCGCAACTTCACTAAGCGGGGTAGTTTCCAGGAAATCCTCGTTACATCCCACTAAAAGAAATCCGAAGGCCAAAAA
>JAVJOW010000018.1:0-63019 GCA_040216555.1 Arenibacter sp. | reverse complement strand
TTTACCCCCGACTCCCTATTCAGCCTTTCGTTATAGACCATTTTAATTTTTTCCTTGTCCATCATGGACTTATATACAGCCAGGGCGGCGGAGGGTTCAAAGGTCCACATGGTAGCCTCACCTTCCTCTGTGCGGGTTTGTCCACCATCAACATATTCCGACCTTTTCTCCCATTTCCAATTTTCGGGATCATCGTAATATTTTTTGATGTTCTCATAGAATTCCCTGGAAATCCCCCCAATGGCCTGCTTGTTGCCTATATCGGTCTGGCCAAGGCCTCCTGTGGTCAACCCCCCTATTCTATTAGTGGGTTCTATGAGGACAACGGACTTGCCCATTCTACTACTTTGCAAGGCAGCCGCAACACCAGCGGAAGTTCCACCGTATATAACAATATCGTATTTTTTGGATTGACCGTATGCTCCGAAGGTCATTAAGCCTAACGACAAACACCCGATCAGTTTTATAAAATAACTTTTCACATTTACGAAACGATCCCCTCTAAATATTTTCAATTCTTAACTTTTATAGATTAAACAATTATAATTTCCTTTTTATTACTCGACTACCTAAAAAATCAGGGATTGGTCTTTGGGTTCCATAGGTATAAAATTAACATCCAAGTACCCACCACTGGCATTATCATCGGTTACTATTTGTGGTTTCCCCTTTATCGATTCCACTGAAAAACTATGAATATGTCCTGAAAATATTCCCATGAGATTTGGCGCAGAAAACACTGCCTTATGAAAATCAAAGGTTGTCTTGGAATGTCCCGATTCTGGCCACCTCAGTCGTCCTTCCAATTCAAAATTCCTATCGGAAGAAGCCCCCCAATCCGGATTTCCACATCCAAAACTAATGGATTTCCCTGGGGCGTACATGGGTATATGTACCAAAAGAACCAACGGAACGTTGCTAGCAACCTGTTTTTTAAAAAATGCCAATTGATCATCATTTATTTGATAGGTGGAATTGTCGATGGCCAAGAATCGGATTCCCTTTACATCATATGCCGACATTAATGGATGGTTGCCCTGATACAAAGGAAGCAGTCTATTCGCAATCCATTTCTCCCTTAAATCTTCCAGCGGCCCTTCCATGCCTTCATAATGCCAATCATGATTGCCCGCAACATAAATATAGGGGATATTCACTTCTTCCAATTTGGCTTGTACCCACTCAATGGCAGCTTCGGATGGAAAGCTAAAAATATCACCAATCAAGGTAATTAAGTCGGCCTGGGACTCCCTAGCAAAATTTAAAGCCGCTTCAAATGCCAATTCAGGATTGGTTAATTCATCCGTTTTAAAGTGTTTGGTATGATTGTAGGCCTTGGCCATACGCCCACTATATTTTTTATATGGAACACCACGCTCATCGTCCCTAAACAAATGGGTATCAGCGATATGAACAATCCTTATTGGCTCCATAATGACATCCGAAAAAAATTGAAGCTTGTTGTCCTCTACCGTAACACAAAACTGAATGTCCTTTTCAGCATGATTTGTAGTTGTTTCACTTGATGAATACTTGGTCAGTCCCAGCCCAAGTGATGCTGAAGCGGCATTTTTAAAAAATAATCGACGTTTCATCTATTCTCAATTGTTAGTTTATACCATCCAGGAAAGGTTACAACACTAGTCCCAACCTGTATTTAATGGTTAAAATAACATAAATAACAATACCCACGAATTTCAGAAGATCATAAAACTAAATTCCCGGCGAGCTGCTTTAAGATAATTTCGGACAACTTTGCTTGAAATTTGGCATTGCTATATCTCACCTTTGCGTTGATATAATTTAATTGTGCTGTCCTAAATTCGATGGTAGGGATGATACCTATTCTGTATTTTTCAACGGTAATCTCCATATTTTCCTGAGCAATCGCCTCATTTTTCCCTTCCAATTCTATGAGACTTATATTGGTCAGGTAGGTTTGATATGTAGTATTCACCAGGGACATTAATTCCTGTGTTCGTTGAGCAATGGCCACTTCCGTAGTTTCAATTTGGATCTTGGCTATTTTCTCATTTCGATTTTGATTAAACCCATCAAAAATATTTAGACTTGCACCAAAACCATAATTCCATCCTCTTGAATTTGAACTGGTTGTAAAACCCAAACTAGATTCGGTACGACCAAAATTATAGCCTGTACTCGCAAAAACAGTAGGGTATCGCAATGCCTTGGTTTGTTTTAATTCCAGTTCACTTATCCTTTTGTTGATCTGTTCCGCCTGAAGGGTCGGATTTTCTTTCGCCACTAGGCTTTCAAGTTCAGGCAATTGCAGTGCTTGATCTACAAAAATTTCGGGCACTACCTCAAAATCGATCTTCAGATCTCGTGCCAGATACTCGTTCAATTGAACCTTGGTATTAACATATAGCTCCTTTTGCCGCTGCATCAAGGTTTTATCTGTATTTAAATCTACTTGGGCATTAAGCACTTCCAATTTTGAAGCTTTTCCAATGATAAAGCGGTTATATGCCAGATCAACCCTTTGTTCCGAAATAATAATGGTACTATCCAAAGCCGTCAGTTGCTGTTTCTGCTGTACAAGATCAAAGTAGGTAATCATAACCTCTCCTACCTTGTTAAGGATCACCTGTTTTAATTGTGCTTCTCCCAATTTCTGGGTTTCTTTTAGCTGCTCATAATCCGCGAACATTTTTAAACCATCAAACAAGGTCCAATCCAAGGCAATTCCGTAGTTGAGACTATTGTTTTTGGCATTGTCCCTTTCCACAACGCTTCCATCAGATCTGGTCTGGCTTAAATATTGTAAACTATTATTATCGATTAAATTTAGTCCTACCTGAGGAAGCATCCCTGCGTTCCCCACACTCACAGAAACCTCGTCTATTTGCAGTTCATTGGCCGCAATCTTTATCTGATAGTTGTTCTCCAAGGCAATTTGGACGGCTTCCTCTACCCTAAGAATATCCTGTGCATTAATGGGATTGATTAAGCTAAAGAAAACAAACAGTATAGTAGCGTAATTATAGTTGTACATTTTAAATAGATTCGAGGGCTTTAAATTCAGGATGTTGTTTTTTCTCCCTGGACCATAAGAAATACAATGCCGGGATAACAAATAATGTTAGCACCAAGGAGAACATGGTCCCACCAATGATTACTACCCCCATGCCGATGCGGCTGGTCGAGGCCGCTCCAAGGGACAAGGCTATGGGCAAGGCTCCCAAGGCAATGGTTAGGCTGGTCATGAGAATAGGCCTTAATCTGGACTCCGAAGCTTTTAAAATGGCCTCCATTTTAGACATCCCTTCCTCCCTAAGTTGATTGGCGAATTCCACGATCAAAATACCGTTCTTGGTAACCAACCCAATCAGCATAATAGTGCCAATTTGACTAAATATATTCCAAGTCTGGCCAAATAGCCACAGGGAAAACATAGCCCCGGCCACAGCCATGGGTACCGTTAAAATTATGATAAATGGGTCTATAAAACTTTCAAACTGGGCTGCCAATATGAGAAAAATAAGAAGCAGCGCAAGGCCGAAAGCAAACAGGGTATTGGAACTGCTCTCCACAAAATCCCTGGACTCCCCACCTAAATCCGTCGTAAAGCTTTCATCAAGTACTTTTTCTTTAATTTCTTCCATAGCGGCTATCCCATCGCTAAGGCTTTTCCCGGGAGCCAGATTTGCAAAAACCGTTGCTGAGGTATACCTGTTATTGTGAAATAATTGGGGCGGACTACTATGTTCCGATGTGGAAACAAGATTGTCCAGTTGAATTAAGAGACCATCGCTATTCTTTACAAATATGGAAGTAAGATCCAAAGGTGCCTCCCGGTCCTTTTTGTCGAACTGACCAATAACCTGATATTGCTTACCGTTCATTAAAAAATAGCCAAACCGTTGTCCGCTGAGGGATAATTGCAAGGTTTGGGCCACGTCCAAAACGGAAACCCCTAAGCTCTCCGCTTTTTCCCTATTTATGGTTACATAGAGTTCGGGCTTATCAAATTTCAGGTTTACATCGGTAAAGGAAAAAGTTTCATTTTTTTCAGCTTCCTCCATGAATACCGGAATTTTTTCCTTCAGTTTTTCAAAATTCTGCGCTTGTATAATATATTGTATTGGAGCTCCTCCACGGCGATTTACCGCGATTGTTGGTCTCTCCGACACATTGGATTTTCCGCCAACATAAGATTTTGCCCATCTTCCAAGATCTGCTGCAATTTCTTTTTGTGACCGCTCCCTTTCATTGGGTTCAACAAGCGCAATATTTGCACGACCACTATTCACTGAGGAAGTTGTACCAAAGCCGGGAGAGGTGAGTACCAAACTCACCTTTTTTTCCGGGATAGAGTCGTTGATCAGATTTGTAATATCATCCATTAAGCGATCCATATATTCATAGGAAGAACCTTCTGGCGCCGTAACGCTCAACCGAATAAAACTACGATCGTCGTAAGGTGCTGTTTCTTTTTGAAGCAAACTATAGAAAAGGCCAATAAGACCTATACATACCAGCAATATTGGAAAACTCAACCATTTCCTTTTCATAAATACACCTAATGCATTGGCATAGGATTCATTCATTTTTACAAAATAGCGTTCCGTGAAATTATAGAAATTGGAATGGCTCTGCTTACCTGGTTTAATAAGATATGCATTGAGCATAGGGGTCAAGGTAAGGGAAACAAAAGCAGACACCAGTACCGCCGAACCCAGTACGACTCCAAATTCTCTAAACAATCTCCCTACAAAACCTTCAAGAAAGATAACAGGGAGAAAAACTGCCGCAAGGGTAATGGAGATTGATATTACCGCAAAGAAAATCTCGTTAGACCCTTTTATAGCGGCCTCGATGGGGCTCATCCCGGCCTCCACCTTCCTATATATATTTTCGGTTACCACAATTCCATCATCCACAACAAGTCCTGTGGCCAGAACAATGGCCAAAAGAGTAAGGACATTAATAGAAAAACCGAACAGCCACATAATAAAGAATGTCGCAATCAGAGATACCGGTATATCTATCAACGGACGCATGGCCATGGACCAGTTTCTAAAGAATAGATATATGACCAAAATAACCAGGATAATAGATATCAACAAGGTTTCTGCTACTTCTGTAACCGCCTTTCTTACAAATACGGTATCATCTATTACAATGTTCAATTTAAACCCTTCGGGCAAATCTTTTTTAAGCTTTTCATATTCCAGATAGAATCTGTCTGCAATTTCAAGATAATTGGTGCCAGGTTGTGGTATTACGGCTATGGCTACCATAGGCTGACCGGAATCGCTCATCTTGGTTTCCATGTTCTCTCCTTCCAAAGAAGCCTTGCCAATATCGCTCAGGCGCACCAATTTTTCACCATCGGCCCTGATTATAATATTATTGAAGCCTTCCTCGGAATTCAAGTTCCCAATGGTCTTTACCGTTATTTCTGTGTTGTCACCTGTTAACTTCCCCGATGGCAGCTCTACATTCTGTGCCAATAAAGCACTGCGTACATCGGCCACAGTTAAGCCGTAGGATGCCAATTTAAATGGGTCTATCCAGAGGCGCATGGCATACCTGCGTTGACCCCATATTTGAACACTACTTACCCCTGGTATGGTCTCTATTCTTTGGGATATCACATTTTCTGCATAATCCGAAAGCTCCAATATGTTTTTACTGTCACTCTGAATGGTCATCGAAAGTATCCTATCCGCATCGGCATCGGATTTTGAGACTACAGGAGGGGCATCCAAATCATCGGGCAGACTTCTTACCGCCTGGGACACTTTGTCACGGACATCGTTGGCTGCGTCCTCCAAATTCTTATCTAGATTAAACTCTATACTTATGGAACTAGATCCCTGAATGCTGGAAGACGTAATATTCCTAATACCGTCAATAGAATTTATAGCCTTTTCCAAAGGTTCCGTAATCTGGGATTCAATAATATCGGCATTGGCCCCCGAATAATTGGTTCGAACCGATACTTGGGCTGGATCTATGGAGGGAAATTCACGAACTCCCAAATAGGTAAAGCCAATGATACCAAATAAAATGATGACCAAATTCATTACAATGGTAAGTACCGGCCGCTTAATGCTCAATGTTGATAAACTCATTGTTCCACAGTAAGAGTTTCAGTTTCCTTTAATAATACCTTTACCGGAGTACCATCCTTTAATGCCATTACCCCATAAGTAAGTACGGTATCCCCACTCTTTAATCCAGAGATAACCCTTACCGAACTGCCCGTCCTAGCACCTATTTCAACATCTATCTCCTTGGCCTTGCCATTCTCAACGATAAAGATTTTTTTACCATTCTGAACGGGAATCAATGATTCACTGGGCACCAATAAGGCATCATTGACCGTTTCCAGGGGCAATATTACATTGGCAAAAGCACCTGGAAAAAGTTTACCTCCAGGGTTTTCGGCCATTGCCCTCATTTTTAGGGTTCTTGTAGCAACCTCCACTTCTGGTTCAATTGCATATATTTTTGCACTGTATTCCTCCTTGGAATCGGCCGTTGTAAAAGTAAAAGAAGTGCCAACCCTAATCTGGGTAGCATATTTCTCGGGAATTGAAAAAGTGATCTTTAGTTGATCTGTATTCACCAACTTTGCCACGGGCGTGGCAGGACTGACATAGGTGCCTTTGGAAATAGAACGAAGTCCTATTATTCCAGAAAATGGGGCGCGGACTGTTGCTTTTGATAATTGTGCAGCTATCAATTCCGATTCTGCACTGGCCGATTGAAAATCGGCACTTGCAATGTCATATTCTTCTTGACTGATGGCTTGCTTTTCCAATAGCAATTTTGCCCGCCTTTCATTTTCTGCAGCCAGCTTCTGGGCGGTCCGTACTTTGGACAATTGCGCTTGCAATTCAATATCGTTCACCCTAAACAAAACCTGACCTTGGGAGACCTTACTACCTTCCGCAAAATTAATACTTTCAACAACGCCTGACACCTCACTTCTTATCTCTATTTGCTCATTGGCCTCAAGGGTACCTGAAAGGGAAATATTGTCATTAAATTCTTGGGGGCGAAGGACCAAGCCCGAAACTATGGGGATTGAACTGGTACCGGCCGAAATTCCTGATTTACCTGCGTCGCTATTTTGCAAAACGCGATAGGTTACCAAGCCCCCTAGTCCAATTAACAATAAAGTATAAACGAAGTATTTTATTTTCATAATTTTTGGGGATAGCAGCCAACAATAAAAACATTAACACGGCTCTAACAAATCTAATTCTTCTGACTTATTTTTAATAATAGTTAAACTTTATTTAACAGTGATTAACACAAAACGAAACTTTTAAATAAGATGTTTGCGATAAAACCAAAAAAACACAAGGTTTCTTGAAGATTTCTTGTCAGTTTTATTTGCCATCTAATAACCTTGGTTATAAAAACGATAGGAAAGGTTGAAAAGAGGGGTAATTTAATTGTCTTCTGCTATAGACCACCCCTGCCCCAAAATCGACAGTTCCCAAGCCAGTTGCTATGTCCAGTTTTAATTTTGTCGTTACCAAATAGATCTTATGGAGCTGATTGTAAATGCATTCAATTCCAATTCCACCTCGGCTGGATTTGAAATCAACAAGGTCTGGTAAAATTCGTTGGGAAAGATCTGGGCGGTCATTACATATTGCCCACCATTTATAAATATCTCCACCGAGGACCAATCCATCAGGATCCGTACTTCATATTTCCCATTGGGCAAATCGGGGATAGGCATAGTCTGCACATTTTTGGCGAAATCCTCATCAAAAGAAGTTTTCCCCGAACGTGACCTATCCAAAATAAATTGTTGGGCCCCACCATCCAAAACCAGACTTAATTGCTCTCCCAGACCATTATTAAAATCAAGTTTGAATTCCTGCGAGCTGGTATTAAATTTAACTTCAGACCGATTAAAATGATCAAAAGTCAGTGATTTATCCAATTTTGGACCTATTGCGATGTCTTCTGAAGAACCGGGAACCCAAATCTCCGCCAAACTTTTCAACGGGTAATTAACCAATTCAAACTTATCATTTATCTGGTACAGGGCAAGTTTTCTGGGCAGCGTCATTGCACTGCGCCATTTTTCGGTGGGCGTTTCCTGGGCATAGGCCCAATTACTCATCCAACCAATGAAAATCCGTTCATTGTTGGGTGCATTGTTATACGTTACCCCTGCGTAATTATCGGTGCCCCAATCTATCCATTTATCCTCGGTTTGGTCGCTTGTAAAGCTTGTACCATCAAAATCCCCTACAAAATATTGGGTACCACTGCCTCCATTGGGCGCCCCTGGGTTAATACTGATCAAGAGCACCCACTTTTCCAAATCGCTGCCTTCCACCTTTAATGGAAATAAATCCGGACATTCCCAAACTCCACCATGGGCCCCTTGATCCTTTCCAAACTCGCTCACTTTAATCCATTCCTTTAAGTCAGGGGATTGCCATATTTGGAGATGGTCCCCTGCCACCAATAACATTGTCCAATTACCAGTTTTACTATTCCAAAAGACTTTGGGGTCTCTAAAATCCCTTATTTCTTCATTTTTTATGACGGGATTGCCTTCATATTTAACCCAAGTATCCCCATTATCCAGACTATAAGCAATCCCCTGGGTCTGAAAATTAACTTTTCCTGCTTTTTCACCTACCGGATCGTGATAGGTGAATATGGCCACCAACGGCGGGTTATCCTTAGTTCCAAATCCCGAGGAGTTATTAGTATCTATAACAGCACTTCCCGAAAAAATGTAGCCGTGTTCATCCGGAAATAAGGATATAGGCTTATTCTCCCAATGCACCATATCCTTACTTATTGCGTGACCCCAATGCATGGGCCCCCAAACAATATCCTCCGGATAATATTGATAAAAAAGATGGTACACCCCTTGGTGATAAACCAAACCATTGGGATCGTTCATCCATTTTTCGGGTGGTGTAAAATGAAATTGGGGGCGATGAGGTTCCTGATAGAGGCCAAGTTCGGTACCAACACTTTGAACCGGTCCTACTTTTTTCTCTTCCTTGCACGACAAAATTGCCAATCCCAAAACAAGCCAAAACAACTTCATATCGATTTTTTTTTAAAGCTACATTTTCATTAAAAATAACGAATAAATGCCCCGAACAATGCAGGAATAAAAGTTAAAAGATCAATCCTCACAAACCATATTAATTATCCTCCTACTTCAAGCTATATACCTTATAGTGCATAAGTTGTTAAAAACATTATACTCTTAAAAAAAGCTTCTGTTTGTAAAGGATATATAACAGCGCCCATTGCACGCCTAAAAAACAAAAGACCATAAGGACCGAATTATAAGGGTCACCTACCAATTGCCCCAACCATCCAAAAAAGGCATTTGCAGTATAAGACCAATCGATAAAAACTTTGGACATATATATTAAAATGGCATTCATGCCTATAACCTTAAAGAAAAATGCCCATTTTTTGTAGCCTAAAATATCTATTAAATAATAAAAAGCAGTCATTAATAGCGTACTTATACCCCCACATTGCAATACAAATGAACTGGTCCATAAGTTTTTGTTAAAGGGAAAAATAAGGTTCCAGATCTGTGCCAAAATAATTAGAACAACACCCAACACCGCTAATCTAACAGCTGTAGCCCTTTTCCCATCTACAGGTGTTTCCTTTAATAAATTACCGACAAATATACCAAGCAAGGCTGTAGAAATTGCTGGAATGGTAGCCACCAGACCCTCAGGATCATGAATTCCACGATAGAGTCTTCCAGGAATAATAGATCTATCCAAATAAGATACAAAATTACCTTCCATGCTAAGGTCGCCCATAGGAAAACCAGGGGCAGAATTGAACATCAACAAAAACCAGTAACCCAAAAGGAGTGCGACAAACCATATCATTTGTCCTCTTTTTCTAAAGTACAGGTAAATTATATTCGCGAACATATACGCCAGACCTATTCGCCCTAGAACACTCCCAAAGCGAATCTGTTCAAGGGGCCGGATCTCCAGTCGATTATTATAGACGATCCCCAAAAGCACGAGTATTAAGCCCCTTTTTACAACCCTGTACAAGAGTGCCTTACTGTCCACCCCCTTTTCCAATTGTTTTCCAATAGAATATGGCGTTGCTACTCCGGCCAGAAAGAGAAATAGTGGAAAAATCAAATCGTAAAAGGTAAACCCGTGCCAGGCCGGGTGTTGAAATTGTTGCGACAAAGCATTCCAAAAAGGAGCATTCGTAATTTCTGAAAGATCATGAAATATTTCCTCGGCCCCTATTATCCAAAACATATCAAAACCCCTAAGGGCATCCAAGGAATAAAGTCGCTCCGCGATCATAGTTGGTTTCATAGCTAGTTTAATCGATTAAATAAGTGAACTAATTTAAAGAAAGAAAAGTTTAAAAACTGATTTAAGTCATATGAATTTATATAAATCCATACTAACTTATAATCAAAATACTGTGTCATGGAACCAAAAAAAAATCCAAGGGCAGATTTAAACAGAAAAAGTGGACTTTTCTTTGTAATTGGCCTAGTTATAGTACTATTTGTAGTATGGAGGGCTTTGGAGTTAAAAACGTATCCCAAGGCAAACACTGCCTTTGAGCAGTTGACGGTAACAGATTACTTGGACGAAAAAGTACCAGTTATAGAGGCATTGAATGTTCCGCCACCCCCACCTCCTCCAGCAGCACCCGAAGTTATAGAAATTGTTGAGGATGTGGCCGAAATAGAGGAAACGGTGATTCAAAGTACCGAAATTAATCAGGAAACAATAGTGGAGGAGGCTGCGTTAAAAGTTGAAGATATAGCAGTGGTGGAGGAAGAGGAGGAAGATGTTGAAGTGCCTTTTGCCGTAATTGAAAATGTTCCTGTTTTTCCAGGATGTAAAGAAACCTCCAACGAGGCTCAGAAAGCTTGCTTTCAGAAAAAAATCCAGGAGCATATTATTAAACAGTTTACCTATCCCGATGTTGCCGTGGAATTGGGCATTGAAGGCAAGGTATATGTACAGTTTATTATCGATAATACCGGTTTTATAACCAATATAAGAACAAGGGGACCGGACAAATTGTTGGAAAATGAAGCCCACCGGATTATTGCGGCGTTACCACAAATGACTCCGGGAAAGCAAAGGGGCAGGGCCGTCAAGGTTCCGTATACCATCCCTATAACTTTTAGATTGCAGTAACAAAAATAAAACAGGCCCTTAAATTGTTGTACATCCCATTCAATATGGGTTATAGCCTAGGATTTCGCTCTCTTATAACTGATCAGTTGTTGGGGCCCGTCCAGCAATATCCTAACAATCTGCAGGGTACCGTCGTCCTTTGTAGCTATTTCCCATTTTATGAGGGCAATGGTCCCCTTCTGGATCTCAAGCCCGGTAATGCTCCGAGGGTGAACACAACTACCGTCATTAAAAAATGGAATTTCCCCGGGAGCAGGAAAGCGTGGCCTGTGGGTATGGCCCACAATCGTCAGCATTTCATTGTTGGCCAAAATCCATTTTTTTATGCGCCTTTCAATTTTGATAAGCTCCTTGTAATTCTTGGCGGGACTTGTGGGATCGGCAATACCCCAAACCTGCAATGGCTTCCATAAAACTCGCACCAAAAACCGGCCCCATCGCCAAAAGGTATAGTTCCACCAATCTGCTTGGTGCCCATGGGTCAAAAACAATTGTTGGCCACTGTCCTTATGCTTCAAAATTATGGCTTCGTGATAGGTAATGTCCTCAAACAATTCCTTATTGCAATCGTCAATGGGCTCAAAATAGGATGATAAATTCTCTTTTACATACAATGGATCTTTATAAACCATGTCATGGTTCCCCCAAATCATATGGAGTCTTTTTTCTAGGTGAAATTGCTTTAAAAGTTTATACACATTCTTATGTGCGGTAAAAATGGAATCAAAGCTAATATTCTCCCATAGTTCATCCCCATCCCCCAATTCACAGTACGCATAGCCCTCGTTAAAGTAGTGTCTTAACGCATGAAAATATATATTGCGATTATTGGCAAATTCGTCCGCAAAACTACTATCTCCCCTATGGCAGTCACTAAAAAGAATAATTTTGGAGCTGTCATCAAAAGGCAGGATTTTAGCATTTTTATAAGCCCTGGACAATCTGGCAGATGAGGTCATTTCTTTTGGGTTAATAGTTTATACTTATATACTGGGAGATGAGAGATCATCTTAACACGATCATTAAATTACCTATACATTTCTTCCAATGGTATTATAAAGGATAAATATCTAAAAAAAAAGAAGGATAATCCATAAGTGTCTTAAAAATGAAAAAAAGCATTTTCTTTTGTAACTTTACGCTCCTAATTTGGACTAAGGTGAGTAATGAAGGGACTATCTGAAAAAATATCACCACTGGAACACCATATTAGCTTTAATAAATTATTGAGGCAGTATGATGAAATGGCAGAAAGCGAGGATTCGTTCTTGGCCACCAAGGCGCAGTATATTTTAAATGCCCAAGCTCCTTTTCCGGAATTGCGTGAGGGTTTTAGCGATATCACCCTGCTGGAAAAACATAAGGAGGTAATTCAAATAATATTGCAGGATTTGTTTTCGTCCGTTCTGACCACCAACGAAATAAAAACGGCCTCTTCACCTTACACGGATATCATATTTAATTCCAGTCAGCGTTTTGAAAAAATATTGGCAGCTGCCGGACCAAATTATTTACCTCAAATAAGGAACCAAGAAGAAGAGGTGAGTTATATCATGGCCTGTGTGGTAATCCTGAACTTTCATTACGGTTATAACTTAGATTTCAAAAGACCATTTTTTTACGATATTCCTGATGCCAAGGGTGTAATGAGGCATTACCGCATTTTGTACAACGCCGATTTTATGGAAATCATTCCCAATGGAATCCCATTGGAAATTACCCAGGAAGACGTAGACAAGTTATTGGAAAATATAGATAATGTGGATCTTTGGAAACAGAAGATTCCGCCCAATAGTTTTATCAGCAAAGGTTTTGTAATCTCCAATATGTTCGATGTTACAGCGGAGCATTCTATCTCGGAAATAAAATCCAATCTCATAATAAATGACAAAAATGGTGGCAACTTCATCAAAGGAGTGGAAAACACCTTTAAATCTTTATTTGGGTTGCCAAATATGCGTATTGGATTCTCGGTCTACAATTCCAAAGAAGAGCAATTTGAGAGGGTTTCCGTAAACGGAATAAACAGTTTTATTTTACAAGAGAAACAAGTTGAAACGTGTAATGAAGCCCTTTGTAAGTCCTCCTACAGCAAGTTAATAGATCAAAACCACTACTTTGTAATAAGCGATGTTGACAAGTATTACAAGCTTTCACAGGGTATGGCGCCATATAAATGTTTGTACGAACAAAAAATTAAAAGCGCAATATTAGCTCCCATTGCCAAAGATGGGCAGTTGCTAGGGGTTTTGGAGTTGGTCTCCAATAAGGCCAATGACCTCAATAGTGTAAATGCCACGAAATTGGACGATGTAATTCCATATATCGTTTCTGCAGTCTTACGTTCAATACAGGAAGAGGAAAATTTGATCGATGCGGTTATCCAGAACGAATGTACTTCTGTGCATCCTTCCGTGTACTGGAAATTTAAGGAGGAGGCAAAGCGTTTTATATTGGATGATATGGAAGGTCTACAACCCTCTTTCCGCGAAATTGTTTTTGATGAAGTTTATCCTTTGTACGGACAGGTAGATATCCAAAATTCCTCCCAGGAAAGAAATATGGCGATTCAAAGGGATCTTATGATCCAGTTGTCAGAAATTAAACATATAATGACCGAGGTATGGCAAAAGTATAGTTTGCCAATTTACGAAGAACTTATATTCAGGGTGGACAACCATCTTGATGAAATCAAAGAGGTCTTACATACCAATAGCGAACAGGCCATTTTCGATTTTGTACAGGAAGAAATAAACCCGGTGTTCGCCCATATCAAAAAATCCGATACCCAAATTCAAAATCTGTTGCTTTCGTATGAGGCCAAAATAGATAAGGGAACCGGTTCCTACTATGATCATAGAAAAAATTATGACCAAAGCGTAATGCTGATCAATAAAAAGTTGGCCTCTGTAATAGACAGTAAACAGGAAGAGGCACAGCAAATGTACCCTCATTATTTTGAGCGTTATAAGACCGATGGGGTGGAACATAATATGTACATTGGGGACTCCATTACTGGAGCTAGGGCATTCGACCTACTTTACCTTAACAACCTTAGATTGTGGCAGTTACAGGTTATCTGTGAAATGGAAAATAAGCATTACGACCTTAAATCCAAGTTGCAGGTACAATTGAATGTGGCATCACTTATTCTGGTCTATAACGGCTCTTTATCCATTCGATTTAGGATGGATGAAAAACGATTTGATGTAGACGGTACCTACAATGCCAGGTATGAGATCATAAAAAAACGAATTGATAAGTCCTACATTAAGGGTACCAATGAAAGATTGACCCAGGCCGGTAAAATCGCCATTGTATATTCACAAAAAAAGGACGAGCTGGAATACTTGCGATATATTAGGTTCCTTAAGTCCAAAGGTTATTTCAGCGGCAAGGTTGAAATTGTTGAATTGGAAGGACTCCAAGGGGTTTCCGGCCTAAAGGCCATTAGAGCTTCCATTCTATACAAATCCCACAAAGAAAAGGACAAGACCTATACCTACGAGGATTTAATGTTGGAATTGAACAAATAAGGTTGCCATCATTGGTTATAAACCACGATCCGGACCAAAATACTTAAAGGACACCACAAAGGCAATAACAGAAACAATCATTCCTATAATAAAAATAGTATAGGTCCATCGCAGTATTTTATACTTCCTGTTTAATACCAATCCAAGATAATATAAATCCTTGGTCAAGGAGGAATAGATATAATCCTTGTCTTGTACCAATTCGTTTATGGCCCATTGGTAATCCTCCAATTTCATTTTATGAAAATTGCCAAAAAACAACAAGTTTACCTTGCGCTGCTTTACATCCTCCTTGGTAAACTCGCCCTGGGTAACATTTGGCCTTGTTGCAAGAACAGCAAGTACCATTGACACCACACTAAAAATAACAAATAACAAGGTGGGATAGATTAGGTAATTATTGGAAGGATTGTCCAGTTTGGTCATAAGATTGGACAACACCAAAGAAATAATAATGGCATTTACCGAGAGAAGGATATTAGCTTTGGTATCAGCAATATCACTAAGCATTAAATGATTTTTTAAAGTTACCCGAAATAAGGTCTGTATACCCCTATCAGGGCTTTCACTCTTGTATTTGGCCTTTAATTTTTCCTTCTTTGCTAAATTTTCCTCCGCTTTTTTCCCCTTGATCAGCCTTTTTATATTCTTATTCTTTTCTTCCTGCCAATTCTGCAGGGCATATTCGGTATAAAAACGCTGTTCCGTTTGGAACATCTTAAGATTCGCGTCCCGCCATTCCTTTTGTGTATAGGTTGCCAACCCTAAAATGTCCAATTCTTCCCTAAGCAGTTCCGAAGTTTCCATATAACTCTTTTTTCCAAAATGGGAACAATCGGCATCTCTAATAATCTCCTCCAGAAGGTTTTGGGGCTCATAGAACCTTTTGGTGGCCATGATTAGGCTACAAATGCTTTCTATCTTCTTTTTATCATAATTCTGTGATGCCAAAAACTCCCGGGATATACCGCAACTAGTCTCCTCATGATTCTCCGAACCTTTGGTATATCCAGTATCATGTAGCCATGCTGCCAATAAAAGCATTTCGTTTTCCTCCGCCCCCAAATTATAAAAATTCAATAATTCTTTAGTACTTTTAACAACCCGCTGAGTATGACTCAAATTGTGGTATAAATAACTGGCATCTAATTTATTTGCCAATAAATCGACAACAAAATTTTCAGTTTTTTCTAGAATTTCCGACATAAGAGTTAATTGTGACCCACAAATTACAAAATTTTGATTTCTAAACTGATGTACATGAGGAAACATTACCTACTTATAATAATACTTTTTCTTTTGGTAGGCTGTGCCACATATAAAACAAAATATGCGGAAAGCTCCACTGTGGATAACATATCCGGAGACAGCGAATTATTGCATACATTTTATTTGATAGGGGATGCAGGAAAATCCCCCATAAACTATCAAAGTGAAGCGCTTAAAGCTTTCCAAAAGGCCTTGGCAAAAGCTGACAAAAATAGTACGGCCCTCTTTTTGGGCGATAATATATATCCTGCAGGGATGCCCAACAAAAAGGATTCTACCCAAGCCTATCTGGAAGCTAAAAACAACCTGGATGCACAACTGCAGACCTTGACCCAATTTAAGGGCAATCCCATATTTATTCCTGGAAACCATGATTGGTACAATGAAGGTCTGGAAGGCCTGGAAAGACAACAAAAATACATCCAGAAAAAATTGGATAGCAAAGAGGTCTTTTTTCCCGAAGATGGCTGTCCTATAGAGAAAATAGATATCAATGATAAAATAGTGATTATTGCCATTGACACGGAATGGTACTTGACCAATTGGGACAAACACCCCACCATGAACGATAAATGCGAAATAAAGGACCGTGAAACATTTTTTGAGGAACTGGAAAGCCTTATCAAAAAAAATCGGGACAGGACTACCATTTTGGCCCTACACCATCCCATGTTCAGTTACGGGCCGCACGGCGGACAGTATTCCGCAAAGCTTCATTTAAACCCTGCAGGCGGCAAATTTCCATTCCCTATTTTAGGTTCTTTTGCAAACCTGATCAGAAAAACAAGTGGTGCCTCCTATGCCGATCTCCAGAATAAAAGATATACGGAATTAAGGAATCGTCTGGTAACCATTGCTCAGTATTCGCAGAAAGTTATTTTGACCTCGGGCCATGAACATACCCTTCAATATATTGTAGAGGACAATACCCCACAGATCGTTAGTGGTTCCGGATCCAAGGAAGGAGCCACCAGATTATTGAACGGCACAAAATTCTCTACGGGAAGAATGGGTTTTGCAGAATTAAAGGTGTACAAAGATGGTTCCTCCCAGGTAAGATATTTTGGGGTTGGGGAAAATAATGATCCTGACCTTCTATTTTCTACACAGGTACTGCCTCCAGATAGAAACGAGAATTATATGTTTAGCGACAAGGATTTTCCAAAGGAGGTAAAAGCGACTGTTTACTCCAAGGAAGAAGTTAAAAAAAGTAAATTTTTCAAATCTATTTGGGGTGATAGGTACAGGAAATACTACGCCATGGAAGTAAATGCCCCTACCCTTAGGCTGGATACTTTGTTTGGAGGTTTAAAGCCGGTCCGTAAAGGCGGGGGCAACCAATCCAAATCCCTTAGATTATCTGATAAAAATGGAAAGGAATACGTAATTAGGGCAGTAAAAAAAAGTGCGGAAGTATATCTACAGGCCATGGCCTTTAAGGATAAATACGTCTTGGGAGAATTTAAGGACACCTATACCGAAAAACTTTTAATGGATTTTTATACCGGAGCACTTCCGTACGGCCTTCTTACAGTGGGAACCCTTTCGGACGCAATAGACCTTTACCATACCAACCCTAAACTATACTATATCCCAAAGCAATCTGCTTTAGCGGAATTTAATGGGGAATTTGGAGATGAACTTTATATTTTGGAGGAACAGGTGGGTGACGGCCATGGGGAATTGGGCAGTTTTGGTTATGCGAATAAAATTGAAAGTACCTGGGACATGATCGATAAAATTAAACGGGACGAAAAATATATGGTAAATACCGACAGATATCTAAGGACCCGCTTGTTTGATATGGTCATGGGAGATTGGGATAGGCATGACGACCAATGGCGCTGGGGAGAAGTAAAGGATAAGGAAACAGGAAAAGTTGTTTTTGAGGCCATCCCAAGAGACCGGGACCAAGTGTATTCCATTTGGGGAGATGGGGCCCTGATGGGTGTTGCAACAAGAATAATTCCTGCCCTTCAAATGATGGAAGGATTTCATAATGACATTAGAAATGTGGAGGCGTTTAACAAGAGTGCTTATGGTCTGGATGCAACCTTACTTGCCGAAACCACAAAAGCCGATTGGGAGAAGGAAGTACACTATATACAGCAAAACCTGACCCCAGGAGTAATAGACGAAGCCTTTAAAGCCTTTCCCAAAGAAATTTTGGACGAAAATATCCTGGACTTAAAGAATATACTTATATCCCGGATCAAGAACCTTCCCAAAATTGCCGAGGATTACTTTTTGGCACTCAACCAGTATGTAGTCATAAAAGGCACCGATAAGGACGATTGGTTCGAAATTAACAATTTGTCCAAGCAAGAGGTGGAAATCAAAGCCTATAGAAATATAAACGGAAAAAAGGAAAAGCTATTTTTTCAAAAAAAATTCAACCGTTATATCACCAAGGAAATTTGGATCTATGGTTTGGACGATGATGACATCTTTGAAGTCGCAGGCGCTAAGGGCAATAAAATAAGAATTAGACTTATCGGCGGACAGAACAATGATGTTTATGACATCTCGGAAGGCAGCAATACTTGGATTTATGACCATAGGTCCAAAAAAAACACATTCAGGAAAATCAAGGGAGCAAAGCTAAGACTTACCAACGATTACGACACCAACACTTATCAACCACTTAAACTTAGGAACAGTACACGGCAGATAATACCGACCGTTGGATTCAATCCAGATGATGGAATGAAGCTTGGTATTAACGCTACAAACACCTTTTATGGACTAAGACAAAACCCCTATACAACCCAACATAATTACAATGCCGCCTATTATTTTGCCACCAATGGTTTTGAGTTGGGCTATAAAGGAGAGTTTGCCCATATTTTCGAAAACTGGAATTTGGAACTGGCCGCCCGTTTTACCAGCCCCAATTTTAGCATTAACTTTTTTGGAATAGGGAATGAAACCGAAAATTTTGACGATTCTTTGGAGATGGATTACAATAGGGTGAAAATTCAACACTTAAATTTTTCTCCTTCTTTGATTTGGCGTGGACAGCTGGGGGCAAAATTAAGAACTGGTATTTCTCTTGAAAGTCTGGAAGTAGAAGAAACCGAAGATAGGTTCGTGAACACTTTTTATCTGGCCAACGGAGAGGAGAATAGAAATAGTTTCATTGGGGTTGACGCGGAATACAACTTTGAAAATCTGGACAAGGCTGCCTTTCCCACCATGGGAATGACCACTGGACTACTTATTGGATACAAGGCCAGTTTAGAGAAACAGGGGCAGGCCTATGCCTATATAGTTCCCAGCCTTTCCTTTGATCATAAATTAGTATCCAATGGCAGATTGGTCCTTGCCTCTAAATGGAAGGCCCATTTTAATTTAGGGGACGAGTACGAATTTTACCAGGCAGCGAGTATAGGTGGGATAGATGGGCTCAGGGGCTTTAGAAACCAACGATTTTCCGGTAAGACCAGTTATTATCAGAATACAGACCTTAGATACAATCTTAAAAGCCTGAAAACAGGATTATTGCCCGTTACCCTAGGGGTATATGGTGGTTTTGATTACGGAAGGGTCTGGACTCCCAACGAAGATTCCGATCTGTGGCACACCTCCTATGGTGGAGGATTTTTTCTTAACGGAGCGGATGTGATGACAGCGAGACTAGCCTTGTTCAACAGTCTTGACGGTCCAAGATTTTCCTTCGGTGTTGGTTTTGGTTTCTAATATTAAACTCTATGTTTTTGTATATGGTTTAGTTTCCCAAAACAAAAGAATATAAATTTCTTCCCGTTTTTGCAGACTCTTCGTCCGAAAGCAATAAGGTATTGTTATTGGTAAAGGAAACGGATTCCAATTGAGTATAGACGCCCAGGTCTATGGTTTTTAGTGTCCCATTCGAAATAAAATTGTCCAATACATAATCCGTGAACACCCATAATGTACCATTCCCCAACAGAACTATGGTCTTACCATCGGGAGAGATGTCAGCGGAGGTTACCTGCCTATTCTTTCCTTTCGGAGGAATAAAGGAACCCAAATATTGGGCATTGTGATTGCCCTCTACGGCAGGCACTTTGTACAATAAGGCTTCCCCGTTAAAAGGCTGGGTCCTATTCTTTGTTATGATGTAGAAGTTGTTCCGATAATAAAAAAATGCCTCGGCATCATAAAACATTTTATTCTTTTTTGGAGGAAAATGGATCTGTTCAGGGTAATTGAATTCAATCTTTTGCGCCTCAATATCATCCGCATTTTCTTCATTGGGATCAGGAATTTTATAGATGGCCAAATTCTTCCTATCGTTGCTGTTATTACCAAAGTCCCCAATGAATACATTACCATTTTCATCACGTGCCATATCTTCCCAATCGTTGTTTTTGGCATTCTTTACTTTTAATTCCTTTACTAGGTCACCTTTATAATTCACCTGATAAATTTTATCAGGATTACCTCTATCCATTACGAACCATACCGTTGAGTCCTTGGCAGGGACCATTCCAGAATTCTCGGTTAATTTGTGGGGAAGTTTGGTAACATAGGTCAGTTGACCATAATTACTGGCACAGCTAATTATGGTTCCCCAGAGCAGCAATAACAAGTATTTTTTCATCCAATTAAAAATTTAATCATCTATGTGGGGAACCAGCAAATAATCCTGCTTATGCTCAAATTCTATCATTCTTTTAAGGGCATATAGATTTCAGCTATCCAATCCAATTCGTATCCCCCAATATTTGGGTTGCTAAAAAATACCTCAACAGGTCTTTCCCAGACCTCCAACCCATTCTTTTTTGCATAATCCAACAAGGCGTACCAAGCACGGTCAGAGGTAATATAATTTCCGTTATAAATGGCTTTTATCGCCCTAAGGCCTTCAAATTTCTTATACTTAATAATACCATTTTGCGGAAGGCTATCACTTTTAATAATTGGATAACAAAAATTATAACTAATACTGTCCACTTCCCTGTTCCAATCGGTAATTTCCAGAAATGGTCTGCCGTTTAATTCTACATTATTGTCCACTAGTACCGTACTTAAAATAGGATAATTTTGCATCATTCCCTTTGCTTTCCCGAACTGCGAAGCCTTTACGGGAATATAGGCACAATAAGTATCCGGAAGCTGTTGTAAGGTATCCAAAACAGTGACCTTAAATTTTTCCAAATGCTCCGTCAGCGCATTGTTGAAGTCCAGAACATTTCTTTTGGTGCGTTTTTCGAAACTTGTATCGAAAAAGGGGATTTTCAATCTATTCCGCAAGCTATGATCTACATCCTTTATGTATACCTTTATCTTTGAGGTAGTATCATTAACCGGGGTTATTTTCCATTGATATTGGTGTGTGGAGTCATTAAACTTAAATTGCTGATCAATATTCAAAAAGTCCTTTTCTTTCAAAAATACCGTATTCTTATTGGCATTGCCCCATGACTTTATACTCTGATTGATGGTACCGGGGAATGTCTTGGAAGTAATGGATACCGAATAATCATAAGGTTTTATAAACAGATACCAAACCAATGATGCCAGAAGAAGAAAAGCTACTAAATAAACAATTTTATTTCTCACTAATTGTAATTTTATGCCGGGTAAGTATTTCTTGAAACCTTAGGGAATGCCTAAATGGTTCCAGTTCAAAAAAATTACTTGGATACCAATTCCTTGTTCCCGTTCATTTCCAATTTATCCACAATAAATTTCCCCAAATTCCTTCCTTGCCTTACCCCGACTTCCACTGCTGCCCTGTAATGGATGCCCCCGTACATTCTGCTTATAGCGGCTTCATCTGCGGCCTGATTAAAAGATGTGAAATTTCTTATAGGTAGGCCAAAGGGTATTTCGGTATCGTCATCAAATGCAAAATTATCCCCAAAAATACTGGTCAGGGCCGTAGCCGCCGCACCGGAGACCACGGAGTGTCCGCTGGTGTACTCGGGAAATGGTGGTGTCTGAAGGACGGGTGCCCAGTTTTCATCTATATACTGATTTATTACAGTTTCCGGACGTATTAAATTAGAGCGATATTTTTCGTCCCAACAGCTTATAAAGGCATCGGCTATTGCCATTGAAGTTTTGGTATAGGCAAATAAGGTTTTGTCAAAATCCGAGTCTGTTTTCTCGCAGGCAATTTTTGTAATCCCGATCCAATGAGCCCCTGGCGTAATCTTCTTGGTTGCGAACATTAAATGGCCCCTGGTTACGGAGACATAGGGATTACAATCCCAAAATTTTGCAATGGCTATCTCTTCCGAACTATCCCCTTTGGCTGTAATCTCTTTACTAATATCGTACACCTCTTTTACTTCCCGGTAAAAGTCAGAGTCTTTATCCATAGAAAATGCTGGTGGTGGCGCTGGCACAAATTGATTGGCAGAATCAATTACGAAGGGCCTTATTTTACTCCAATGAGGTTCTATACCGTCCATATAAGCCGGTGGAGTGGGTTGCCAACGCGAATCATCGTCCGTATTAATGGTAAATTTGGGCATAGTCCTGGTCTGCTTATAATTGTCCTTGTCCAACCAATCCCCTATATGCTTTGCCACAGCCAGACCATATTCCTCAGAATTCTTAAAGAGTGTCAAGTTTTTTTCTTGCCAATTTGCATACAAACTATCTCGATGTACCTCAATCTTATCCTCGGAAAAAATTAAACGCTTACTTAATTCCATATGCGCAATTAGGGCCGCCATTTGATAATTTATAGGCTTGTCCTCGGCTGGCACGGGAATAGGGGTCAAATCTGTAACCTGACCTACCAAAGATTTGTACTCATCGCTGTTCAGCGCTACAATTTCATAGGCAGCTATATTGGGATAAGCAAAAATTCTACTGGCCACTGGGGGAGAAAAAATATCATGGATCATAACTTCTGTGACTTTATGGATAGACCTATGTAGATCCTGGGAACTAATAATTATAGGCTCTTCTTTTTTATTGCATGATATAACAACCGCAAATAATACAAATAATTTTAAATATAGTTTCATCTTAATCTTTTAATTCAAATAATACTAAATCTCCCTTAATTCCCCAAGTCATACACTTGGGCTTTGTCATCATTAAAGGTAACCAAGAGATAGGTTCTACCATTTAAATCTATCATCTTCAAATGTCTAACAGATTTAAGTTCCAGTTCCAGTCCTAATTTGTTACCCAAAATTACACCATTTTTATCCTTTATCAGTGCTCCCGAAAAGGAATCTAACCTGCCGTGATAAGGCTTAACACCAAAATAGTTCCCTGCTGCCAGGATTTCCGTATTCCCATCCTTATCAAAGTCATACTCTACAAATGCCCTTATTGGAGCAACCTGTAAGTCCGATTTAAAGGGAACAAATGAGTATTTCCCGCCATTATTCTCCAAGTAACCGGATTCTAGCGTATTCACTTCAAGAACGGTACTGTTATTAAGCGAATCTACATCCAGAATATCCTCCATGGATTTTCCTGCAAAGGACTTATAGGTCAAAAATTTCTTTCTAAGGCCAACCATTTGGGCCGAAAGTTCATCCAATCCTTCCAAAGGATAATATTTGCCATTTTTTTCAATGGCCACTATAGTCTCCGTACTTCCATTCTGGTCAAAATCCGAATAAAACATTTTCATAGGATATTTATCGGAGGCCTTAAACTTGGTGTTGTTCCCCCAGTTACCCAGTAAATAATCAAAATCCCCGTCCTTGTCGATATCAAAGGGGATTATGCATTCCCAGAGTCCTTTATATGGGTGGTCCAAAGGCGAAACTTCTATCAATTGCCCTTTATTGTTCTTAAAGAATTTAGGCGTCATCCACTCCCCTACCACTATTAAATCCAATACGCCGTCATTGTCAAAATCGGTCCAGACCGCATCCGTGACCATCCCTGCGTTTTGCAGATCCTTGTTTTCTACAACAGTGAACCTGCCTTGATCGTTTCTAAGCAAAAAGGAATTGGGGATATTGCCAAAATCGTTCGTTATGGCATTATTGCCTATAAATAGATCCAAGTCCCCATCATTGTCGAAATCACTTTCCCGTATTACAGCTGCATTTTCAAAATATTCCGGTAGCATACCAGCTTCAAAACCGGTACTGTTTTGAAGGTAATAGCTATCTGTTAAGGGAGGCATTTCATTATAAAAATCCCCGCCTCCGGTTCCTATGGCAAGATCGGCCATCCCATCTTTGTTCAGGTCCGCTATAATGGCCGTAATATCCTCCTTTATGGAATCGTTGGCAATATTATCTATTCGCTTTTCCAAATAGGTAGTATCCCCTTGTAGAAATATTCTGGACGGAATGTATTTGGAACCTCCAAAGAATAAATCCCTCTTACCGTCCCCGTTCAAATCGCCAATGGCCATTGCCGGACCGCGATCCGATATTTGATAGGGGATCAATTTTTGTCTGTTGATATCCAGATAATTGTCTTCCACATGGGTGAAATCGATTCCCAAATTACCTGCAACCTTATGGAACAGCTTTTTAGAAGTAGGAAAAAGCGAATTATAACTGAAGGGTTTTGTGTTTTCAGGAGAAATGACCATGGTTTGATTGGTAGCCACTTTTTTTAAGACTTGAAAGGTCTTATTGGGCCACACAATTTTTAGTGAGTCTACTATATTCTCTTTGCCAAAACCAAAATGGACCATAGGTTCTGAAGACGCTTGGAACCCTCGAACGGTATACAATTCCTTGTACTGCAATTGCCCATTTAAATAGGCGAAAACTTTGGTACCAATACCAAATTTATTCTTCGCCCTATAATTAAACCTAAGTTTTAAATAATTGGCCTTGTTGTCCGTTTTGTTGATATACAATGCCGCTGGACTGTTGAGGGTATTGGTTATAAGGTCCAGATCACCATCATTGTCCAAATCTGCCATGGCCGTAGCCCCGGAAATCAAGGTATCTTTCATGATCCATTTGCCGGACATATCTTGATACTTCATGTCCTCCCCGCCTTTAAAAACATAATTATATGTCACCCCGGAAGGCATCATATTAATGGCTTGTTGGTCCACAAGTTTGGTATTGTTAAGCTTGTTTTTTATTTGTTCGTCCGAAGCGAATTTTATAAAGTCAAGATCGTTGGGCCTTTTGGGAATACCATTGGAAATAAAAATATCCTGTTCCCCATCTTGGTCATAATCCCCAAAGAGTGCACTCCAACTCCAATCGGTCGCTGCAATTCCGCTTTGGATAGCTGTTTCGGAATAGGGTGCATTCTGCTGGTTTACAAACAGCATATTCCTTGAATATTGGTAGTGGTACCCAAAACGGGCAACCCTCAAAATTTGGGTTTGGGTAAGGTCATCCCCCTCGGAAGACTTAAGTACCCTTTCATCTTCGGGAAGCATATCCAACGAAATAAGATCTGGCCAACCGTCATGGTTAATATCGGCTACGTCATTCCCCATGGAAAATTTGGTAGTATGTCCAAAATAGTTCTTTAATTGTTCGGAAAATGTTCCATTGCCATTGTTGACGTAATAATAATCGTCCTCGTGAAAATCGTTCCCAACATAGATATCCGGATATCCATCCTGATTAAAATCGGCCACGGCAATACCAAGTCCGTATCCATTGGCACCACCGTAAATACCAGCTTCTTCACTAACATCTACAAAAATGCCCCCATCATTGCGCAACAACCTATCCCCCGATTGGGCATTTCTCTTTTTTCGTATTTCGGCCTTACCGTAAGATTCTTGGGTATGTACGGCATGATTGAGCAGGTACATATCCAAATCTCCGTCCAAATCATAGTCCAACAAGGCCGCCGAACTGCTGTAGGTATCAAAATCGAGTCCAAATTCGGCTGCACTTTCCGTAAAGGTAGTATCCCCATTGTTAATATACAGCTCATTATGTCCGTTAAAGCCATTTATACCTACTACTGCACAGACATAGATATCCAAGAGTCCGTCCCCATTAATATCACCCATAATGGCACCCGTATTCCAAGTGCTTTCCCCCGCAACACCGGCAGTGTCCGTTATATCCCTAAACTTTAGGTTCCCCTCATTGAGGTATAATCTATTTTTAACTTGATTCCCGGAAAGAAAAACATCGGGCAGTCCGTCCCCATTAATATCCCCAACAGCCACACCACCTCCATTGTAGAAATACAGGTAATCAAGAATATTCAGATCATCGGATTCCGTAACGGTATTCTGAAAGTCGATCCCCGTTTCATTTGGCAATGGGTTCCTGAAAACTTCACCTTCCCTAGGGCCACAACCCAAGAGAACCACTGTGAATAAAACAATAAAGTTATACCTACTCATCCAGTGCAAAAACTTTTGGTTTATTATCATTAATGGCAGCAATTACGAACCGTTTACCATTGCTGTCCTGAAACTGTTCAACATGTTTCACCTCCTCTTTTATCAAGAACCCGCTTTCATCGTAATTCTGCCATTTAAAATCCAATTTTTCATTTCCTAAAAGAATACTCCCAAAATTGGCATCAAGACGTGAATATTGAGGTTTGAATTCAAAATTATTACCGCCCATAATGAGGTCCAAATAGCCGTCGCCGTTAACATCGGTACAGGTAATTCCACAGACGCAGGATAATTGTACACGTCCCGGTAATTTTTTTATGGTAAATTGTCCTCCCCCTTCATTAATGGCAATTACCGATTCCTGTATAGTTCCCTCCTTTACTATAGATCTATCGAAAGTTTCGCCAGAAAACAATTCCCCTATCGTTCTTTTTGCATATTCGGAAGATTTTAGGTTTTGTTTTTTTAAGGCCACCATTTGGGTCGTCAACTCTTTTTTTTGATGAACAGGATAGTCCTTCCCTTCAAAATTTCGAGTAGTAATTTGTTCAATGGTCCCATTATTGTCAAAATCGTTGACCCACAGTTTCATAGGATTTTCCCTAGAGCAGGAATAGGGCACGTTGTTGCCCTGATTTCCCAAAATCAAATCATAATCACCATCATTGTCCAAATCTTCTGCACTCACTACATTCCACCAACCAGTTAAACTGTCCAATGCACTACTCATCTTGGACATTCTCTTGCCAGAGTTTTTGTAGATGACCGGTCTGCCCCAATCTGCCACAGTTATTAGATCTTTCTTCTTATCACCATCCATATCTACCCAGATAGCGTCCGTTATCATGCCGGCCTGTTTGGTATCGTAGGCAAGACGTTCCGTAGCATCTACAAAAGTACCGTCTCCATTATTTTCAAGGAATAAATGGTCTGGATCCAAACCATAATTCCCTACAACACTCCTAGACCCGATAAAGACATCCATATCCCCGTCATTATCAAAATCATCGGGCGCAATCACAGCTATATTTTTAAAGGTACTGGGCAAAATTTGAGAAGAAGCTTCAAAAACCCCTCTTCCATTATTAATATAAAGTCTGGCCCTATAAAGTTTTTCATCCCCTACCTGATTTCCACCATTACCTACCATAAGGTCCATATCGCCATCACCATCTACATCCAAAAAGGCCGCAGCCGTATCCTCTAATGCCACATCCTTTATAAACGCCTTTTGAGCGCTGGGCGTTAATTTTCCATTACCATTATGAAGATAGAGTACCCCTGCCTGGTTTGCCCCACCTCCAATAAAAATATCCTCATTACCATCACCATTAACGTCGGCCACAGCCAAGGCCGGTCCTTCTTGGGAGAGCATTTTAGAAATCAGGCTTTCGTAATCAAAGTCATTATAATTATTCTCCTTGTGCTGCAAGAGCTTGGAATTGGCCAATTCTTTGAGCAGCGGGTTAACAATTTTATTATTATTGGGAACAAATATATCCTGGGCCTCAGAATTCCTAAGGGTCAGGAATTGATTGGTTTTAATATCGTTGAATTTTTGGGTATGGTCGTCGGGCCAAATTACCTGCATGGAATCGATGGAGGTATTCTTACCCAGACCAATGGTCATTATATAGTCTACCGAGGATTGAAACCCCCTGGAAGGCATTAATTCCTGTACTATTACCTGGTTGTCAAAATAAAGTCTTACGGTAGTTCCAATGGCAAATTTATTCCCATCCCTGCCCTCAAATTTTAATTTAAGATAATTGTTTCCAGATTTTTTCTCACTGTGGTTCTCATACACAAAGGCTTCCATATTAACATTGTTGACCACAATATCCAAGTCCCCATCATTATCCAGATCCCCGTAAGCCGCTCCATTGGACATACTGGGCAATTCCAAGCCCCAATTTTTGGTTTCATTGGAAAATGTAATATCCCCATTGTTCCTGTACGCGTAGTTAGGCTGGGGAGCAATGGGCATTTTGGCTATTATCGAATCTATGGACTGCTTCTCCCCTGTAAGTGCCATTTCTTGAATAATTTCGTTGGCAAAAAAGTCCACAAAATCCAGATCCGTAAGATCGTGATTTATACCATTGGTTATGTAAATATCCTTTAAACCGTCATTATCCATATCGAACATTAAACCGGCCCAGCTCCAATCGGTTTTGGCAACGCCACTGTAATAGGCTATCTCGGAAAACGTATTATTTCCATTATTTAATTGTAAGGTATTCTGTATGTACTGTTGGTAAAAATCCTTGCTCTGCTTTAATTTAAAAACATTGTAACCTTCGAACTCCATAACCGATTTTACCCTTTGGTCCCCTTCCGGTAGCATATCGGTAATAAAGATATCCGCATAACCGTCATTGTTTATATCGGCCATGTCTATACCCATTGCGGATAAACTTAAATGAGAGGTCCATTGTTCAATTTCCTCCTTAAAAGTGCCATCCTTTTGATTGATGTAGAGGTAATCCCTTTCGTAAAAATCATTTGAAACATAGATATCCGGATAAAGATCCCCATTGATATCACTTACCATTACCCCTAGCCCAAAGCCTATTAAACTTCCATAAATGCCAGCTTTTTCACTAACATCAACAAATTTGCCGTTGTCATTTCTAAGAAGCATATCACCCACACCTTTGAAGATATCCGGAACTCCGGCCCAATCCTGGGCCCTTACCTCGCGCTGTTCGGCATAACCCAAACTACTTACAGGAACATTACTGTTATTTAAGATATAGGCATCAAGATCCCCGTCCTTATCGTAATCAAAAAACGTGGCATGGGTAGAAAAACCGGTCTTGGCCAAATTATATTCAGCGGCCTTCTCGGTAAAGGTAAGATCGCCATTGTTTATATAAAGGTCATTATCATGGTTATTACCCTCCATATTACCTGCATTACTTACATAAAGATCCAATAATCCATCATTATTAATATCTACCATGGTTACCCCAGTAGACCAGGGTTTGTTTCCCTGTACACCTGCTTTCTCGGAAATATCCTCAAATTGTAGACCTCCTTTGTTCAAATACAGTTTATTGGGAACCATGTTCCCTGTAAGATAAATATCGGGTAGGCCATCGTTATTAATATCGCCAATTGCCACTCCCCCGCCATTGTAGAAATTTCTATACTTAAAAATATTAAAGTTTTTCTGGTTCACCACCTTGTTGACGAAGTCGATTCCAGTTTTTTCCGAAGCCAACAAAGAGAATAAGGCATCCCCTTTATTCTCAGCCACTTTATCCACTTCTTTTTTTGGAGAACAAGACCCCAAGAAAAGCACTCCCATTAAAATAAGGCTTCCCCTTATAATAAGTTTCCCCATATATCTTTGTGATTATTTTTGGAGATAGCCTTAAAATCCATTAAATATTTTCTACGGCTATATCCCATTTTTAATTTAAATCCATTTTTCCAACATTTTTTTCCAGCCCGCTTGGATAAGTAAATTCCATAAAATACGTAGCCTTTTGGACCTCCATTCACAAGATCCAAAAATCGTTATGGAAACTGGTATTCAAAGGGAAAAAGCCACCCTTTAAACATAGGGACCAAGATAAATAAAGTTGAATAATTTACAGGTGAAATCAATGTTAATAATTGATATTTTTTTGCGGTTCCCCGATAGAATTTTGATTCACCCTGAAAGTGCTTTTTGTGATAAAGTAAATATACATGCCATATATTATAAATAATCCAATATATTTAGACCAACAATCAATTAAACTCAAATTTATAATGTTAGGAATTCTTTCTTTCGTAGGCTTTACCCTTTTAGTGGCACTTATAGCCTACTTGGCTACCCGAAAAACTGATGAAAGTTCCTCCGACGGTTATTTCTTGGGAGGCAGAAGCCTTACCGCCGGAGTAATTGCAGGTTCTTTACTTTTAACAAATCTTTCTACAGAACAAATAGTAGGTCTTAACGGTAGTGCCTATACCGATGGTTTATCGGTAATGGCCTGGGAGACTTTGGCTGCAATTGCCATGGTAGTTACTGCCGTTTTTCTATTGCCCAGGTACTTAAAGGGTGGACTTACCACCATCCCACAATTCTTGGCAAAAAGATTTGATGTAACTACAAAAACCATAACCTCCGGTCTCTTTTTAACCGGCTATGTGGTAGTACTTTTGCCTGTTATTCTATATTCCGGATCCGTGGCAATCAGCGGCATGTTCAATGTTCCCGAGCTTTTGGGGGTTTCAGATTCGACTGCCTTGGTATTGTGTATTTGGGGAATTGGAGTCATTGGGTCTATTTACGCAGTTTTTGGTGGACTTAAGGCTGTTGCCGTTTCGGATAGTATTAACGCCATTGGTCTTATTGTTGGGGGAATTTTAATACCCATTTTTGGATTGATGGCCATAGGAGATGGAAATATGTTTACTGGCCTTGATAATTTAATTTCTTCGGATGCCGCACGATTTGACTCTACCGGTAACACTGGACAGGAAGTACCATTTTCTACGATTTTCACAGGAATGATGCTGGTACAGCTTTTTTATTGGGGCACCAACCAACAGATTATACAAAGAGCCTTGGGGGCCAAGAATTTGGCCGAGGGTCAAAAGGGCTTATTATTAGCTTCTTTTTTAAAGATTCTTGGACCATTAATTTTAGTGCTTCCTGGAATGATTGCCTATCATTATTTTGATGGCGGTTTGGCCTCAAGTGACCTTGCGTATCCAGAATTGGTACGTGCCGTGTTGCCAAAACCTTTGGTCGGATTTTTTGCAGCTGTCCTGTTCGGGGCCATTTTGAGTTCCTTTAACAGTGTGCTCAACAGTTCGGTAACCCTGTTCGGAATAGATATATACAAACAGCATATAAATAAGGAAGCCCCTGAAAAAACAGTGGTTAAATACGGAAAGATATTTGGTATCTGTTTGGCACTGGCTGCTATGTTCATAGCGCCAATGATCGCCAATGCCGGTAGTCTGTTCAATTACCTACAGGAGATAAACGGTATCTACAGTATTCCTATATTCACCATCATTGTAGTAGGGTATTTAACCAAAAGAGTACCTGCCATAGCTGCAAAAATTGGTATCTTTTCGGGATCATTATTATATATTATAAGTCAGTTTATCCTTAAGGGCCAGTTTGTGGATAAAGCCTTAGGATCGGCCAAAGCCTCTGGCATTACTGATCTTGCTGCATTGAAACTAATAGAAGCCGATGCTTATCCACACTATTTGCACATCATGGCCATTTTGTTTGTTACCAATGCAGCGATTATGCTTTTGATAGGAAAGTTTTACCCCAGAAAAGAAGCATTTGAGCTGGAATACACCAAGCAAGTTTCTATAGAACCCTATAAATATGTAAACCATGTAGGGATTGCCATTTGCGTTATAGTAGTGGGGATTTACATTTATTTTGCGAAATAGTTTCTAATCAATTTCAATAGTTCTGTCTGAACTAAAAAACGATAGTATACACTATCCCAAAGTTCGTTTATTGTTCATTTTTTGCATCGCCAAAAAACGACCAGGGCCGAATAACCAAGGTGCGGTGTACCTTGGTTAGGAGGAGCCAGCTATAGCCAAGCCAAGCTGATTTTAAAATTCTTTAAATCCACGCACTTTACACGGATGCACCGCCCAGGCCGCTTTCACTTGGGTGAATTGCTCTATGGACGCCTGCCTGGAGGAAGACAGGGCTTACCCCGCCCAAGATGGAAACCCCTTTATTTAAGACGAAATTGAAAATTGGCCATTTCTTTGTTCCGTCAACAATTGGCCATTATCGCATACCGTTGAAAATTGCTTTCAAAGCCTGTCGTTGGGTCGGTCTTCTTCCGCAGTGGAGATGTCATGGCCGTAAAGAATGATTGAAGCCTTGGAAATAATTTAAGCCATGGCATCGGTCCTTAAAATCTCGAGATTTCAGGGACCACATAGTGAAGAAGGGTCTTTTCTCCTGCCCGAGTGCAAGGCGGGTTTGTTACGCTCATGGCTGGTTATTTTCTTAAATATGAATTCGTGAACCTGCGGTTTCGTTTTATTAATTGCCTGTCTAATTTGGAATAAGGTATTAATGAACTAAATCGAACATTCACGAAAAACCGATAAAAAACAATAACACCTCTTGAGTAAGATGAAAAAATAATTTCAACATATGTTCTAGGCGATTCATTCCAATAAATAGAACCAATAAAAAAAAGACAAATTGTCGCAATCATAATTTTTGCTTAAACCTAAAAATTAAGTTTGACCTCAATAATCTTGCAATAGGACTAAACAACTTTACCACATAAAAAAGAGGGCTGTTCAAATGAACAGCCCTCTTTTTAGTATAAACCTAAATTAAATTTTTAGTAACCCGGATTCTGAACCAAATTGGGATTGGAAAGCAATGCAGTTTCCGGAATTGGGAAAAGATTTACATTAGGATCTCCGGTTACCTCCTTAAGACCCCAAGGAGCGGTGAACTTATCGAATCGTACCAAATCGTTCCTTCTCCAAAATTCTATGTATAGCTCCCTACCCCGTTCTGCCAATAATACGTCTTCCGTAACATTGGGCAAATCAGGAGTATTGGTCCTAGCTTGGCGCAATTCATTGACCATAGAAGTTATATCCTCTCCCATACGCATCATGGCCTCGGCCTTCATCAAATGGGCATCGGAATATCTAAAAAGAATCTGGTGCTGTCTATTAGACCTAATTTCTCCCCCATCATTCGGATGGTATTTAAGAATTCTGATACCGTCAGCTTCTCCATTTCCTACCAAGGAGGTCAACTCTTTTGTCAATATAAGGTCGCCACCCTGTCTATTTTTCAATTTAGTCCCGTCTTCATTGTACTGCTGATTGATCAAAAAGCCATACCCAAGACCTAAATTAATATTATTGGCATTGGAAGCATCCGGCACCCAACCTCTTCTTTCTTCTTGACCATCACCCACATAATTGGTATTGGGATCACCTTCAAAAGAATCATAGAATTCGGCCAGTGTTGAAAATCCGTTCCAGCCACCACCGGTATTATCCGGGGAATTCATGTTGTAATGCAAACTATTCCATATCCTCGCCCCAATATCGCTTTTCAAAAAGAAAATGGTCTCAATATCATCCGAGGATTCAAATATTTTAAAATACCCCGTTTCTATTCCAAAGCCCAAATCCGCTATATCGTCAACAGCATCTATTACTTTTTGCATATTGGCATCATCAACTGCACCCCCGTTATAAATATGGGAATTCAGGTACATTTTAGCCAAAAGAAAATTCGCTGCCGCCTTTGTGGCAGTTCCGGTATTGGCAGTCCCTGGACTACCATCGGGCAAGACCGGCAGTGCTGCCAATAAATCCGACTCTACAAAGCTGAAAGCCTCACTTCTAGTCAACACCCTTGGATTAATTTCCGGACCTTCATCCACTTCCCTAAAGGGTACGGATCCAAAAAAGTCCATTAGAAAAAACATATTGAATGCCCTTAGGTATTTAGCTTCCGCCAATACTGCAGCATCCGGATTACTTTCTATAATCTCTGAAGCCCTAAATACATTCTGATTTAAATTGTTCCAGGCATTTTTGATAAACAAATGCGCCGGAGTCCAAGTATGGGTGTGCAACTGTCTCCATATCCCATTATCGCCCCAGTCAGTTCCACGAGTTGGTATCAAAAGCTCATCCGTAGTAACTTCTGACATGGCGTACATGTTTTCTTGAGTTGCAAAATCGCCACCCACTTTGTTATAAAGGTCACTAAGTGAGGAAGCCGGATTGGCCACTGGTGTAAAACCGCCACTGGTCGCCTTAGTTATGATCGAATCCGTTTCTTCTATCTCCAGGTTGGTACAGGCGACAAGGCCTACCAGCACAAATATGGAGCCGAAAACGGGTTTCATATATTTTTGTATGTTCATAATGCTATGATTAAAAAGTTACGTTAAATCCTAATGTGTATGTTCTTGGTCTTGGGAAGGCACTATAATCGATTCCCGCTATCGGCAGACCATTTAATAGGGCAGCACTTGCAGGTGTTACACTAACCTCTGGATCAAGACCGGAATAATCGGTAATCACAAAAAGGTTCTGACCGGTAAGACTAAGTCTCATAGACTTGAACAAGCCATCCTTTAAGGGAACGTCATACGAAATGGAAGCTGTTTGCAGTCTCACAAAATCGCCTTTTTCCAAGAATCTAGTAGAAACCGAAGCTTCTGCAAATCTACCTTCCTGTCCTGCCAATTCCACCACATTCTGGGTTACATTATTACCACTACCAATGGCACCTCCGGTAAAAAAGGCGTTGGCCGTATTGTTGTAAATATAGTTTCCAAATTGCCCATTGAAATACATGGAGGCCGACCAGTTTTTATAATTGGCCGAGGTAGAAAAACCACCTGTGAAATCCGGTAGGGCACTTTTACCCACGAATTGTTGATTATCCACACCACCCTCATGCACAGGGTTTCCATTGGCATCGAAACCTGTAAACTCCCTTAAATAAAAGGAATATAAAGGTTGTCCTGAGGCCAAGCGTTGGGCAAAAGCGTTGGACAGACCGGCACCGCGAATGGTACCTGCAGCAATCTCTCCGTCAAAATCGGTAATTTCATTTTTATTATAGGCCACGTTAAAACCAGCAGTCCAACCGAAGTCATCTCCTTGTAAAATATCATAATTTAGAGAGAATTCAGCTCCTTGGTTCAACACAACGGCATCCAAATTTTGGAAAAAAGTGGGCTGTGGGGAAGGCTGTGCGGCCTCTATATTAAGCAGTAAATCCCTAGTTTCCTTGCGATATACATCAAACGATCCGCTAAAACGGTCATTGGCAAACCCAAAATCCAGACCTACATTATATTGGGTAGTTTCCTCCCACTTTAAATCAGGGTTGGCAAACTCCACGGTTGTAATACCAGGAACGTTAACGGCTCCGCCATCACCAATATTGGGATCACCATTGATGGCAGTGGAATATCTTTCCCTACGCGCGAAACGGCCATATCCCAAACCATCCTGGTTTCCTGTAATACCGTAGCTTAACCTAAGTTTTAAGGTAGACATGGCATCGCCCATAAAATCTTCTTCATTGATCTTCCAAGCAAAAGCCGCGGAAGGGAAAATACCATATCGGTTGTTTTCACCAAATCGTGAAGAACCATCGGCCCTGACCGTTGCAGTAAACAAATACTTACTTGCAATACTGTAGTTGGCCCTGGCAAAAAAGGATTGCAACTCATCCGTATTGTCAAAGGTGTTGCTAAAAATGGATTTCACAGGAATACTTACCTCTCCTAACTTATCAGTTTCCGGTGTTGGAAAAAGCCTATTCACAAAAAGATCGGCATCACCTCCGGACGCATAACCATATTGCTGGTAAGATCCTGTGATCATGGATTCGATCTTACTCGCCGCATCGGTCAAATTCCTGGCCATGGAGTTTAAATTGGTTGTGGAATAACCCCAACCTTCAACATTTCTACCTTCAGTATTAAAATCCTGATAGGAAAAACCTCCTAGAACATCCAATACAGAATTATCGAACTCTTTTTTGTAAGTCAAGGTCAGTTCCAACAACCTATTCTCCAAATTAAGATCGTTTATGGTACCTCTACCATTACCCGCTGCTCCACGGCCTACATTAAAAGATTTACTGCCCAATTCAGCTTCACGTGTAGAATTGGATTTATCGTAACCTACTGTAGCCTTGGCCGTTAAATCTTCTACAATATCATATGAAGCCGAAAAATTGACCAGAAAACGATCTGTATAGGTTAAACTTTGCCAGTTCTCCAGCAAATTCAATGGGTTGATCCTATCGCCAGGGTTATATGAACTGTTAGCAGGCCAAGTAGGATTGGCAGAATAAGCTGCACCCAACATATCCCCAGTGGATCCAGCACTACCGCTTAATGGTGGTGCCTCATCATTTACCCTTGAAAGGGTACTTTGTAGATCGAGTCTTAATTTATCATTGAACAATCTTTGGGCCCAATTGATTCTACCTGTAACCCTTTCCTGTGAGGATTTTGGTACTATCCCGAATTGTTTTCCATAATTAAATGTAGCCCTCACATTGCCCGATCCATAATTTTGGGAGTAGGCAAAATTGTTATTGGTGGAAGATGAATTTCTGGTCACCAATGATTGCCAATCCGTATCATTGCCTAAATCGGTAGCCGTTCCACCAAAGGCAGAAACAGCCGAAAGAAATTCGCTCCTATTCAACAAATCAAATTCATTGGCCGGTGATGAAAAACTTAGATCGGAAGAGAATTCAAATGTACCTCCCTGAGCGCCCCCTTTACCACTCTTGGTAGTAATGATAACCACCCCATTGGCACCTCTGGAACCATAAATGGCAGTTGACGAAGCATCCTTAAGGATACTCATGCTTTCAATATCGTTTGGGTTCAAAAAGCTGAGCGGGTTTCTGGCCGAACTAGACCCTACACCTATATCCGTACCTTCAGAAGAACTACCTCCAGAAGGAAGCGGAACACCATCTACCACAAACAAGGGATCGTTATTGGATCTAACCGAAGAAGTACCCCTAATCCTGATGGCAACACCAGAACCAGGCTCACCACTTCCTTGGGAAATTTGAACCCCAGCGGTCTTACCCTGAATCAATTGTTCGGGAGACGAAATAACCCCACCGTTAAAGTCTTCGGAAGTTACTGCGGAAACGGCACCGGTAGCATCCTTAACAGTAGTAGTACCATAACCAATGATAACTACTTCCGCCAATGCCTGTGCATCTTCTTCCATCATAATATTTATAGTGGTCTGGTTCCCTACTGCCACCTCCTGTGTTTTGTAGCCGATATAGCTAAAAACAAGGACGGAACTTGCATCCACATCACTAATGATGAAATTACCATCAAAATCTGTTTGTGCGCCATTAGTAGTTCCTTTGACCACGACACTGGCTCCCGGTAAGGGGCCACTAGCATCAGATACCGTACCTGACACTTCTTGAGCTGAAGCTAATCCAAAACACAAAAATGTTCCAAATAGCAAAAAGCTTTTAAGTAATTTAAGCTTCATACATTGTTAGTTTTAATTGAGTTAAATAATTGATAGTTCTAATTGAGTTGAATAATAATTGAGTTTAATATTTCATAAAATTTACTGTTCCAATATCGAAGATAAATAATAAAATATCGATTTATTGGTATATTTCTACTTTTAACGCCTAAAATTTAACTAAAACGTTTTCGTAATATTTCGTTCTTTCCTATTCGGAATAAATGACAAAACAACCGACCATCCACTTTTTTGCGATGTATTAATTGCTTAATCTTGTACGAATATACATCATTTTTATTTCAATGGTATTTTGACAAAAATACATACTATTTAAACAAATACCCAAAATAGATTTCACCCCTTAGCTGAATATACTATTTTTACATATTGTAACTTAATATTCCAATTTGTGCTTAAACAGTACAAAGGCTTTCGTATTTTTAGTAGTATATTCACTTGAAAAAAAATATTCACCTTTGAAAAGAAAAATCACCCTCAAACATATTGCAAGGGAATTAGGGGTTTCCATTTCTACGGTCTCCAAAGCATTGAAAAATAGTGAGGAAATTGGATCGGACACTAAAGAGAAGGTCCAGGCTTTTGCCAAACTATACAATTACAAGCCCAACAATATTGCTATCAGTTTAAAAAACAAGCGCACTAAAAATATTGGGGTCATTATTCCGGATATTGTACATCATTTTTTTACCACAGTTTTCAGGGGAATTGAAAAATACGCCAATGCCAAAGGCTATAATGTCATTGTCTGTGTCTCCGATGAATCTTTCGACAAGGAAGTTATCAATATGGAACTACTTGCCAATGGAAGTATAGACGGATTTATTATGGCCCTTTCCTCTGGCACACAATTGAAGAACGACTACAACCATTTAAAGGAAGTTACCGAACAGGGCATACCCTTGGTATTATTTGATCGTGTTGCCGATGATATACAATGCGACAAGGTAATCATCAATGATAAAAAGGGAGCGTATGATGCGGTAACCAAATTTATAAAAGACGGCAGAAAAAGAATAGCCCTAATTACTTCAGAGGACTATATAAGTGTAAGCAGGGAAAGAGCTGCTGGTTACAGAGAGGCACTATCCGACAATGGCATAGAATATAATGAAGATCTGATACTAAAATTTCCTTCTATGGAAATCAATGAAAACCTGATAGAAGATTTCTTTGAAAGGAAAAAAGTAGACGCCGTGTTGAGTGTAAATGAAATATTTGCCATTCACAGTATGCGCTACGTACAAAGTAAAGGCTTAAAAATCCCTGAGGATATTTCCTTTATTGGTTTTACGGATGGACTACTGTCCAAATACGCTTCTCCCGGATTAACTGCTATTGCCCAACACGGCGAACAAATGGGAGAAATAGCCGCAGAAATACTTATAGACAAGGTAGAAAACGATATAGAGGAGGAAACCTATGTTACAAGGGTTTTGGAACCCACCTTGATAGAACGTGGATCAACTGTTAATTAAGAACCAAATCACTTAGCTCGAGGTTCAAAATTATCCAGTAATTGCACAACATTTGGTAATAATGCCCTCAGTTCAATACTACCGCCTACCAATGGTCATTTTCCCAACAATAAACACCTCTTTTTATGTGCCGGCCTAATTTTAATTAATATCTTAAACCAATGAAAAAAACTGGATTTATATTTGATTTGGACGGTGTTATTGTGGATACTGCCAAATATCATTACCTGGCCTGGAGAAAATTGGCCAATGCATTGGGATTTGAATTTACAGTGGAACAAAACGAACTATTTAAGGGGGTAAGTCGAAAAAGATGCCTGGAAATCCTATTGGAAATTGGAGACATAAAGGCGTCAGAAGAACAGTTCAACAAATGGTTGGTGGAAAAGAATGAGGATTATTTGTCCCTAATAGAAAAAATGGACGAATCGGAAATTTTGCCCGATGTACTAAGGGTACTGCAGTTTCTTAAAAAGCACAACATACCAATAGCCTTAGGATCTGCCAGTAAAAATGCCCGTCCAATTTTGGAAAAAGTAAAACTAATGGATTATTTTAATGCTATTGTGGATGGCACACAGGTAACCAAGGCCAAGCCCGATCCCGAAGTGTTTTTGTTGGCCGCAGCACAAATGGGAGTAAACCCTAAGGAATGTGTAGTATTCGAAGATGCGGTTGCCGGAATAGAGGCCGCCAATAATGCAGGAATGTTGAGCATAGGCGTTGGGGGAGAAAAGGTGCTTTCCGAGGCAAAATTTGTGTTCGCAGATTTCACGGAAATGGATGATAAATTCCTAAATCAGCTATTAGGATAAGCTACCTTACAAACATTGACAATAATTAATTAATTTGGTGTCTTTCTATTTGGAATCAGAAATGGATCATCAAAACCCCATTGCAATAACCGAGAAACACTAGCATAATGAATCAAGATTATATAAAGCCCGACAACTGGTCTATCATAGAAGAAGGATTTGAAAGAGAAAGAGTAAAATCTTCGGAAAGTTTATTCAGTCTTGGAAACGGAGCCATGGGGCAACGCGCCAATTTTGAAGAGAAATACACAGGGCCTACTTTTCAAGGAAGCTATATAGGAGGGGTGTATTACCCTGATAAAACACGTGTAGGCTGGTGGAAAAACGGCTATCCGGAATATTTTGCCAAGGTGTTGAACGCGCCCAATTGGATCGGGATCAATGTTATTATCAATGGCGAAACTTTGGATCTGAATACCTGTAAAGATGTACAGGATTTTCGTAGGGAATTAAATATGCAGGAAGGTTGGTATACGCGAAGCTTCAGGGCCACTTTGACCAATGATACCATTATCGAAGTAAAGATTACCCGCTTCCTTAGTTTGGATTATGATGAAGTAGGCGCTATTAAATACCAAATTAAGGCCATAAACCAAGATAGCTCTATGGCCTTTCATCCCTATCTTGATAGTGGAATTACCAATGAGGACACCAATTGGGACGACCAATTTTGGAACACCGCAAGGGTTACAACGGACGGTCCCCAAGCCTTTATTGAGGCCCATACCATGAAGACCAACTTCGCCACCTGTACCTTTATGGAATCAAAATTGTACCATAATAATGAAATGGTAACAGAAAAACCATTGGAAGCATTATCGGATACAACCGCTGTTCATCACTTTAAAAAAGACATTAAAAAAGGGGAATCCCTTACACTTATAAAATTTGGCGGATATACCGTTTCTACGAATCATAAGCCCATTGAACTGATATCGGCTGCCAAAAAAGTTTTGCAAAAGGTAACCGAAATAGGTTTTGAGGCCCTATTGGAGCAACAAAAGAAATCCTGGTATAAAATCTGGGAGATGAGCGATATTACCATTGAGGGCGATGTAAAGGCACAACAGGGAATTCGCTTTAATATTTTTCATTTAAACCAAACCTATCTGGGCAAGGATTCCAGGCTTAATATTGGCCCAAAAGGATTCACGGGAGAAAAATACGGCGGAAGTACTTATTGGGACACTGAGGCCTACTGTATTCCCTTTTATATGGCCACCAAAAATAAAAAGGTGGCACGAAATCTATTGACCTATAGGTACAACCATTTGGAAAAGGCCATTGAAAATGCACGAAAATTAGGTTTTGTAAATGGAGCGGCACTATACCCGATGGTAACAATGAACGGGGAGGAATGCCATAATGAATGGGAAATAACCTTCGAGGAAATACATCGTAATGGGGCCATAGCCTTTGCCATTTACAATTATTACCGCTTTACAAGCGATTATACGTATATCCCGGAAATGGGGTTAGAGGTCTTGATCGGTATTGCCCGCTTTTGGCATCAACGAGCTACATTTTCTACCCAAAAGAACAAATATGTAATTCTTGGGGTCACTGGCCCCAATGAATACGAGAACAATGTAAACAATAACTTTTACACCAATTATATTGCAAAATGGTGCATTAACTATGCGCTGCAGGAACTGCAAAAAGTTAAGGACGGCTATCCAGATGATTATCATAGAATTATAGGAGTAACCAAACTTTCAGAAAATGAAACCGAGGCCTGGGCCAAGGTGGCAAAAAAAATGTATTTCCCCTTCGACGATAAACTGGGAGTCTATTTGCAGCAAGATGGCTTTTTGGACAAGGAGCTTATCCCTGTTAAGGAATTAAACCAAAAAGATCGCCCTATAAACCAGAAATGGAGTTGGGACAGGATTTTAAGATCCCCGTACATTAAACAGGCAGATACCCTTCAGGGATTTTATTTCTTTGAAGACCATTTTACTACAGAAGAACTGGAAAAGCATTTCGATTTTTACGAACCTTTTACCGTACATGAATCTTCTTTATCGCCATGTGTCCACAGTATTCAGGCTGCAAAGCTGAACAGAATGGACCAAGCATATGCTTTTTATCTGCGAACTTCAAGATTGGATCTGGACGACTATAATAAAGAAGTAAAAGAAGGACTACATATTACCTCTATGGCCGGCACCTGGATGAGCATAGTGGAAGGTTTTGGAGGTATGCGGATATTGGACGACAAACTATCCTTTACCCCAAGAATACCAAGGCAATGGAAATCCTATTCCTTCAAGGTCAATTTCAGGAATAGAATCCTTAAGGTGAAGGTTACGGAAAACGAAACCATTTTTGACCTGGAGGGTACGGACGAGATGTCTATTAGGGTAAACGGGAAACGTGTAGTTTTAACCGCTGGCCAGAAAACCTATTCTCTGGTCAATTAAGTACCCTTTAATACCAAGAACCCAGAAGCATTTGAAAAATATAAAATTCGGAATGTCTTTAAAAAAACTTTAAATAATATAGCCAAAAGTTCCTCCCAGATAAATATTTTTGACAAAATTGACTCTAATTCCAAAAACAAGTATCATTATTGCACTGAAAAGCTAAGCGGCACATAGATTAGGCTTTTTGTTCCGAAAAGAATGCACAAAATGAAAGAGACCACTGAAATTAGAAAAACAGTTGTTTATCAAGTATTTACCAGATTGTTCGGGAATACCAATACCACCAATAAACCTTGGGGGACCATTGAGGAAAATGGAGTAGGTAAATTTAGTGACTTTACACAAAAGGCTTTAAAAGAAATCAAGGATCTGGGGGTAAGCCATATTTGGTATACGGGTATACCCCATCATGCCCTTATAATGGATTATACCGCATACGGCATATCCAACGATGACCCGGATATTGTTAAGGGCAGGGCAGGTTCGCCCTATGCCGTTAAGGATTATTACAGCGTTAACCCCGATTTGGCCAATGACCCGAACAATAGAAATGAGGAATTCAAGGAACTTTTGGGCAGGAGCCATAAGGCTGGCCTAAAAGTTATCATAGATATAGTTCCCAACCATGTTGCCAGAAAATACGAAGGGAAGAATAATCCCAAAGGGGTGGTGGATTTTGGCGTCAATGACAATACCAAGGTGGTCTACCACAAGGACAATAATTTTTATTACAATCCCAGGGAATCATTTTCGGTCCCGGATTGGCGGAATGGCTACTTGCCTTTGGGAGGGGAGAAAAATGACATTGCCGATGGAAAATTTAACGAATCCCCGGCAAAATGGACGGGAAATGGTTCCCGTTTATCCAAGCCCGATTTTAATGATTGGTACGAGACCGTGAAGATCAATTATGGCATTAGTCCGGACGGACATAGGGATTTTGCCACGCTGCCCGAAGATTTTGGCCACAAAAATTTTTCTGAACATTTTGAATTCTGGAAAAATAAAGAAGTACCGGATTCCTGGATAAAATTTAGGGATATTGCCCTGTTCTGGTTGGACGTAGGAGTGGACGGATTTCGTTATGACATGGCCGAAATGGTTCCTGTAGAATTTTGGAGTTTTATGAATTCGTCCATAAAAATGAAAAAACCAGATGCATTTTTAATGGCAGAAGTCTATAATCCTCAGCTCTACAGGGATTATATCTTTAAAGGAAAAATGGACTATCTCTACGACAAGGTAGAGTTTTATGACTCCTTAAAGCACATCATGCAAGGACACGGGTGGACAGACCATATCCCTGTGGTACAAAACGGACTCATGGATATTGAGCACCAAATGCTACATTTTCTGGAAAACCATGATGAGCAGCGTATTGCCTGTCCAGAATTTTTGGGAAATGCCGAAAAAGCAAAACCCGGTATGGTGGTTTCCGCAACCATAAGCACGTCGCCTACCATGATCTACTTTGGGCAGGAAGTAGGTGAACCGGCCGCTGAAAGTCCTGGATTTGGATCGCCAAGCAGAACCTCTATCTTCGATTATGTTGGGGTTCCACATTTTCAACGCTGGGTAAACAATAAAAAATTTGACGGAGGACAATTATCCACAAAAGAAAAAGAGTTAAGGGCATTTTACAAGAACTTGCTCAATTTCACCATTAACAGTGGTGCTTTAATGGGAAAATACAAGGATATTCATTTTTATAACAAAGATTATACGGAATATTACAATCATCGGGTTTTATCGTTTGTTAGATGGTCCAAGAATGAAAAACTCATAATTATTTCTAATTTTGATGATGGTCAGACCTTTGGGTTCGATCTAAAACTGCCGAGGGAAATTATTAGGGAATGGGGGCTACAGAATAGTACCTACCTTGTAAAGGAAGAATTGTTCAAGCAAAAGGAGCTGTCCCTAAATGTAGAAAACGAAATTGGCCATATCAGAATAGATATTCAACCCTTGGAATCCTTAATTTTAAGTTTAAATTAGATTTATAGCATTACATTATGAAAACATCATCAATAGTTGGATCTTTCTTCTTGTTTCTAATAATTATAAGTTGTGATAATATGAACAAACCCTTGGTTATTGGCCATAGAGGTGCCATGGGGCATGAAACGGAAAACACCTTGGCGTCCATACAAAAAGCAATGGATCTGGGTGTGGACATGATAGAAATCGATGTCTTTAAAATAAAAAGTGGCGAAACGGTAGTGTTCCACGATGAGGAAGTGGAAAGACTTACGGATAGCGTTGGAAATATAGAAGATTATAATTTTGAAGACCTGCAGAAATTAACCTTGATAGGCAATCATAAAATACCTACCCTGCAGGATGTCCTAAACCTAATAGATAAAAAAGTACTGCTAAATATAGAACTCAAAGGCGCCAATACAGCCGACCGGGTAAATTTTATAATGAACTACTACGTAAAGGAAAAGGGTTGGCCTATGGATAAATTTATAATTTCCAGTTTTAGATGGGACGAACTTAAGACCATGCGTGGGCTAAATGCCGAAGTACCCATTGCAATCCTTATAAGCGGCGACCCATTGAAAGCTTTGGATATTGCTCAAGAACTGCATGCCACGGCCATTAATCCCTATTTTGAGGACCTGACCCTGGAGAACGTAAACGAAATAAAAAAGGCAGGATTTAAAATTTATCCCTGGACGGTAAATGAGCCAGAAGAAATTGAAGCTGTAGAGAGATTGGGAGTAGATGGAATTATCACCAATTTTCCAGAACGCATTAATTAATGTTCGATGTAATAGTTTTAGGAGGAGGTGCCGCAGGTTTCTATGGCGCCATAAATATAGCAGAACGAAACCCCAAGTTAAAAATCGCCATCTTGGAACGTGGCAAAGAGGTGCTTACCAAGGTAAAAGTATCCGGTGGGGGACGCTGCAACGTGGCCCATGCCGAATTTAACCCAAAAGAAATTTCCAAAAATTATCCCAGGGGGGAGCGGGAACTTGTAGGACCGTTTCACACTTATTGTAGCGGTGACACAATGGCCTTCTTTGAAAAAAGGGGCATCCAATTGAATATTGAAGGGGATGGGCGAATGTTTCCCGCCACCAATTCGTCCCAAACCATTATAGACTGCTTTCTTCAGGAAACGGATCGATTGGGAATCAAAGTCCTGAAGAACAGTTCTATTATTGGGATAAAATTACTGGATGAAAATAATGAAAAAGGGAATTACGCCTGGGCAATCGAAACAATTAGAAGCACCTACCAAGCAAAAAAAATACTGGTTGCTACTGGCAGTAATCCTAAAATATGGGAACTATTGAGGCAAATGGGTCATAGCATTATAGCTCCTGTACCTTCGCTTTTCACCTTTAATATCCAGGATGAAAGAATAACTGGAATACAAGGGGTAAGTACCAATGCCAGCATCAAGATAATTCCCTCCAAGGTCAACAACGGAAAATTTAAATCGGCCTTAAAAAAGTATTCTATCCAGACCAGCGATCTGGAATCTGAAGGCCCACTATTAATTACACATTGGGGAATGAGCGGTCCGGGAATTTTGAGGTTGTCCGCCTGGGGGGCACGGATTTTGAATGAGTTGAATTATAAGTTTTCTATAAAAGTAAATTGGCTTCCGGCCTATCATGAGGAAGGATTGTTGAAACTGCTTCAACAAATAAAGGAAGTTGAAGGAAAGAAAACCATACTGCGCACCAAAGCATTTGATCTGCCAAAACGTTTGTGGGGCAGTCTTGTAAAGGCGGCTCAAATTTCGGATACGGATAAATGGGCCGATGTTTCCAAAATTCAACTACAAAACCTAGCAAAGCAATTAACTGGTTCCAAGTTTAGGGTAGATGGAAAAAGTACATTTAAGGAGGAATTTGTCACTGCAGGAGGGGTAGACCTAAAAGAAATAAATTTTAAGACCTATGAAAGCAAAATACTACCCGGATTATATTTTGCAGGGGAAGTGATAAATGTAGATGCCATTACGGGCGGATTCAACTTTCAAAATGCCTGGACCGGAGCCTATATTGCCGCCCAGGCAATTGCCAAACCCTAATTAAGGGCTAACTCAACAATAGCATCAACGACGCTGCCAATATAGCTCCAATAACTGGACCTACAACGGGAATCCAAGCATAGCCCCAATCACTGCCACCCTTCCCCTTTATTGGCATTATGGCGTGCATTATTCGAGGGCCTAAATCTCTGGCAGGATTAATGGCATAGCCCGTGGTGCCCCCCAAGGAAAGTCCAATTCCCCAAACCAAAAACGCAACAGGAAGTGCTCCCAAAGACCCTAGTCCAATAACCGTTTCCGTATCAGTTATGGTAGCATCTGTAAAATATAGTACTACAAATACCAGAGTAAAAGTACCTACTGCTTCACTAAATAGATTGTTAATGGGATTTCTTATGGCCGGAGCTGTACAAAACACCGCTTTCTTGGTGTCCTGGTCCTCTGTGGCATCAAAATGATCTTTATAGAAGAGCCAAACGATCAAAGCGCCCAACATGGCCCCTATAAATTGTCCCAAAACATAAATGGGAACCAGTGCCCATTCAAATTTTTCCGCCATGGCAAGGCCTATGCTCACGGCCGGATTTAGATGTGCCCCGCTATAAGGTGCGGCCACTGCCACCCCAACGTATACGGCCAATCCCCAGGCGGTGGTAATGACCATCCAGCCAGCATCGTTAGATTTTGTTTTGTTCAGGATTACGTTGGCAACAACCCCGCCCCCTAAAAGGATCAGGAAAAAGGTGCCGATAATTTCAGCAATAAATGGAGTCATAGTTGGTTGGTTTTATATTTAATGGTTTAGTTTGGACCAATATTCTACAGCATCAATGGCCCTGTACCAGCCTTTAATATTTTGTTCTATTTCTTTTCTTTCTGTTGTGGGATCAAAATTGGCATCGACTTGCCAAATTTCCTGAATCTCTTCCAGATTTTTCCAGAATCCAACTGCCAAACCGGCCAAATAAGCCGCTCCCATAACCGTAGTCTCTATCACTTTTGGTCTTACGGTGGAGGTGTTGAGCACATCGGCCTGAAACTGCATCAGTAAATTATTGACGGTAGCTCCCCCATCGACCCTTAATTCTTTTATAGAAATTTTGGAATCCGCTTCCATAGCCTTTAAAACATCCATGGTTTGAAACGCAATTGATTCCAAAGCTGCTCTAGCAATATGGGCATCCGTACTACCCCTGGTAAGTCCAAATATACTTCCTTTGGCATGTTGGTTCCAGTAAGGCGCGCCCAGACCTGCAAAAGCGGGTACCAAATAGACTCCTTCCGTACTGTCTACAGAAGCCGCCAACTTTTCTACATCTTCCGACTTTTTAATGATCTTTAAGCTGTCCCGCAACCACTGAACTACCGCACCAGCTATAAAAATACTGCCTTCCAATGCATATTGGGTTTCCCCATTAATGGTCCATGCAACGGTGGTTAACAGGTTGTTTTCAGAAACAATGGGTTTTTCCCCAATATTCATTAGCATAAAACAACCGGTACCATAGGTATTTTTAACCATTCCCGGTTTGGTACACATCTGGCCGAAAAGTGCCGCCTGTTGGTCTCCCGCAATTCCGGCTATGGGTATTTTGCTTGCAAAGAAATTAGGATTGGTATTTCCATAAACTTCACTGGACTGTTTTACCTGTGGCAGCATGCTCTTCGGAATGGTAAAAAGCTCCAAAAGCTCATCATCCCATTCCAAAGTATTTATATTGAAAAGCAATGTTCTAGAGGCATTCGTAACATCGGTAATGTGCAGTTCTCCCTTGGTCATATTCCAAATTAACCAAGAATCGATGGTTCCCATAATCAAGTCCCCGGCATCCGCCCTTTTTCGGGCACCTTCCACATTGTCCAATATCCATTTTACTTTGGTACCTGAAAAATAGGAATCGATTACCAAACCCGTTTTTTGCCTTATCAGTTTGGATTTCCCTTGGCTCTTTAATTCATCGCAATAGTTGGAAGTTCTCTTATCCTGCCAAACAATGGCATTGTAAACTGGTTTTCCCGTCTTTCTATCCCAAACTACAACCGTTTCCCTTTGGTTAGTAATCCCTATAGCCGCTATATCGGCACCATAAATACCCTTTTTAGTAGTCGCCTCCGCGGCTGTGCTGACCTGTGAGGACCAGATTTCCAAGGGGTCGTGCTCCACCCAACCCGGTTTGGGAAAATATTGGGTAAATTCTTTTTGGGCCACCGAAACGATGTTACCTTTTTTGTCAAAAACAACGGAACGGGAACTCGTTGTACCTTGATCCAGCGCCAGTATATATTTTTCCATATGGGTAAGATTAATTTTAAATGGGTATCAAGATAACAAAATATAGGCACTAAATTTGAAAAATTAATAACCAAACCTATTACATTTCAACAAACCTGTTTTTTGGTACCAAACCCAAAAGTGGTGGTCATGGCATAAATTCCCAAATATTTCCAATCCAAAATATTGTTATTTTTATCCATCGGTGGTAAAAAAAGGTAAAGATGACCAACTATATTGTATTACTTAGGGGAATCAATGTAAGTGGACAAAATAAAATTAAGATGTCCCAGTTAAAAGCAATGCTGGAATCCTTGGATTTTTCTGCGGTAAGTACCTATATACAAAGCGGTAATATTGTTTTAAAAAGCTCAGCGTCCATACCCAATGAAGTATCCCAAACCATTAAAAGGGGCATACACCAAGCTTTTGGCTTTGACGTCCCTGTAATGGCCTGGACCTTAGCTGAAATGGAAGAAATCCTTGAACAATCCCCATTTAGAGTACTCCATGAATCGGAATCGAAAAAATGGTACTATGTGCTGTTGCAAGAAACCCCCAAAATGGATTTGATACACAGTCTACAGCAAGAACAATTCCCCAATGAACGGTTCATGATTGCCAATAGCTGTGTTTACCTCAACTGTGACCAAGGCTATGGCAAAACCAAATGTGACAATAATTTTTTTGAAAAAAAACTTCAGGTTATCGCTACTACAAGAAACCACAGGACCATGTTGAAGTTATTGGAAATGGGGAAACAAATCAGTGAACAGTAATCAGTAGTCAGTAGTCAGTAGTCAGTAGTCAGTAGTCAGTAAAAAGAACAATTATCCATTTGGAGCTTTCATTTACCCCACACCAAATATAGCAAGGGAAAAAGGTTAATTCAATTCCCAAATCTTATAATTAAGGGCCGTGGCAAAACATACCCAAAGCAGGTACGGAATCAATAACAAGGCGGCAGTATTGCTCACCACTTTAAACCATTTAATGGTAAAGATTATAAGCACCAATAATGCCAATATAACCAGTAAGGCAGCGAAAGGATTCTTAAATCCAAAGAAAATTATACTCCAGAGTGCATTGAACAGCAACTGTATCCCGAAATGGTATAAGGCCGTTTTTACCCAAATATGATAAAACCCTTTAGCCCAAACAATTCCAGCGGCTACTCCCATCATTATATAGAGCACGGTCCAGACCGGTGCAAAAATCCAATTGGGCGGGTTAAAACTTGGCTTATTCAATTCCAAATACCAATCATTAACCGAAGATTGCGTGGCAAAACTGGATAAAAAGCCAATGGTTAAACATACGGTTACCGAAATTGCGATATAGGTAAGTTGCTTTTTCAAGGATTGGTTGTTTACGCCCTAAATTAACAATTTATTTTAACAGGATCTACTGTAAAACTACTTAAAAGCTATCTTTGCACAAATTGTTTCCAATATGACCGATAAAGACTTTATCCCTTCCACTTATACCACAGACAAAACGGAAGGAAAAGTTACTTATAAATCGCCCAGTAATATCGCCTTGGTAAAATACTGGGGGAAAAAGGAACATCAGATTCCAGCCAACCCATCCATCAGCTTTACCCTGGATACCTGTGCTACCACTACAACGGTCAGCTATAAAAAATTAAATAATAAGGCATCCGACTTTTCTTTTGACCTACTTTTCGATGGTAAGCCCAAAGAGGATTTTAAACCCAAAATAAGCACATTTCTTAAACGGACGGAAAAATATTTACCATTTTTAAAGTCCTATCATTTTACCATAGAAACTTCCAATTCCTTTCCCCACAGCAGCGGTATAGCATCTTCGGCCAGTGGAATGTCGGCCTTGGCACTGTGTCTGATGGAACTGGAAAGGGAACTGAACCCCAATATGGATAGCGATTTTTTTAAAAGAAAGGCCTCCTTTTTGGCGCGTTTGGGATCTGGGAGTGCCTGCCGGAGTATTGAAGGGAACCTAATGCAATGGGGGGCACATAAGAACACCCGGGAGAGTTCCGATTTATACGCCATTAAATATCCCTACAAAGTACACCCGATTTTTAAGAACTATCAGGATACCATCCTTTTGGTGGACAAAGGATCCAAACAAGTGAGTAGTAGTCTTGGCCATGATTTAATGCACCATCATCCCTTTGCGGAACACCGGTTCGACCAAGCGCATAAAAATCTGACCAAATTAAAAAGGATTTTTGAAGAGGGGGATTTGTTGGAATTTATAAAAATCGCAGAAAGTGAAGCCCTCACCCTACACGCCATGATGATGACAAGTATGCCGTATTTTATATTGATGAAACCCAATACCTTGGAGATTATCAATAAAATATGGGCCTTTAGGGAATCGTCCAAAACCCATGTTTGTTTTACATTGGATGCAGGGGCCAACGTGCATGTGCTATATCCTGAAAACGAAAAGGAAGAAGTTTATCAATTTATTAATAATGAGTTGGTTGCATATTGTGAAAACGGGCAGTATATTTGCGATCAAATTGGAAATGGAGCAGAAAAGCTGTAATTTTCATATGAAAAATGAATAATTAATAGTTAGATTTTACGTTAGTTATACAATCATATTGATTTTTATTTTAATGCCCTTGCAAGAATTTAAATTATTTATGTTTATCTTAAAGAAATGAAAGGACCATTATTTTACTCTAAAATTCTACTTTTTGGGGAATATGGAATCATTAAGGATTCCAAAGGACTTTCCATACCCTATAATTTTTTTAAAGGGGCACTAAAATCTAAAAATAAGGATTCTGAGGCGGCTCTGAAGTCGAACGCCAGCCTTAAGGTCTTTGCAGAATATTTGAAAGAACTGCAGAACAAGGACCATAAATTGGTAACTTTTGATCTGGAGGCCTTAAATAAAGATGTAGCTAACGGTATGTATTTTGACAGTTCCATTCCACAAGGATATGGCGTTGGTAGTAGTGGCGCCCTAGTGGCGGCTATTTACGATAAATATGCTATCGAAAAAATTACCGTTTTAGAGAATCTTACCAGGGAAAAATTATTAAAATTGAAGACTATTTTTGGAAAAATGGAATCGTTTTTCCACGGTAAGTCTTCAGGCCTTGACCCCTTAAATAGCTACTTAAGCCTGCCTATTCTTATAAATTCCCAGGACAATATAGAATCTACCAGCATTCCATCCCAAAACTTGGATGGCAAGGGGGCCGTATTCTTGTTGGACAGTGGCAGTACAGGCGAAACAGCGCCTATGGTACATTTGTTTATGGAACAAATGAAGCACGAAGGATTCCGGGCCATGCTAAAGGATCAGTTTATTAAGCATACGGATGCCTGCGTAGAGGATTTTATAAATGGGAACGTAAAATCGCTCTTTGGGAACTTAAAGCAATTGTCCCATGTGGTTCTCGACAATTTTAAGCCCATGATACCCGTGGAATTCCATAAACTATGGAAACAGGGTATAGATACCAACGATTATTATTTAAAACTATGTGGTTCCGGTGGCGGAGGTTACATTTTAGGATTTACCGAAGACATCAACAAAGCCAAAAAAGCCCTAAAGGGCTATAATTTAGAAGTGGTATACAACTTCTAACCATCTCCTTTATGCTTAGTAGAAAAAACAAGCTCTTACTATTAAAGTTTCTGAGCCTGTTTTCTGTGGTCAGGGGATACAACATTCTTATGATCATTTTGGCTCAGTACCTAGCCTCCATATATATTTTAGCTCCCCATTTACCCTTGCGTAAGGTTGTTTTTGATGGCAACCTGTTCGTTATCGTGCTCAGTTCGGCCTTGGTAATAGCGGCAGGATATATCATCAACAATTTCTACGATGCGGAAAAAGACCTGATCAATAAACCTAGAAAGAGTATGCTGGATCGTTTGGTAAGCCAACGTACCAAGCTCACCACTTATTTTGTACTGAATTTTCTTTCGGTAATTTTTGCCAGCTATGTTTCCTTTAAGGCCGTTGTATTCTTTTCTGCCTATATTTTTGGAATATGGTTCTATTCCCACAAATTAAAGAAAGTTCCTTTTTTGGGCAATTTCGTTTCGGCCACTCTGGCCATTGCGCCATTTTTTGCTGTTTTTGTGTACTACAAAAACTTTGACACGGTAATTTTTGTGCATGCCCTTTTTCTTTTCCTTTTGATTTTGGCCAGGGAAATGATTAAGGACCTGGAAAATATGGCCGGAGATATGGCCCAGAACTATAAGACCATCCCCATATTATACGGAGCCAAATTTTCCAAGACCTGCATCTCCATTTTAATAGGACTAACGCTACTTCCCGCCATTCTGCTGATAAAATATTTTGATGTAGGCTATATGTACCTCTATTTTATAGGTTGTATATTTTTGCTTTTTGGATTTTTGATCCTTTTGGTAAAATCCAACAGCAAAAAACACTATGTATGGCTGCACAACATTCTAAAGTTAATCATCATACTGGGAGTGTTCAGTATTTTATTGATCAATGTTGATCTGGTATTGAACAGAATTCTCTAAGAATCACTAATAACCACTACAATAGCTTATACATAACATTTCCTTTGCTACCTTTGCAATAAATTACAGTACATATGAGTAGGTCAGATTCCAACAACGACAAAAAGGCATCAGGAAGACAAGGGGGCACTTTTAGAAAAAAGAGCCATGCAAGGGGCAACGCACCAATACGAAAAAAAACGGAAGCAAAAGCACCGTCCGATCCCAATGTAATGCGTTTAAATCGTTATGTTGCCAACTCTGGTGTTTGTTCGCGTAGGGATGCAGACATCTATATCTCTGCCGGAAACGTCACCGTAAATGGTAAGCCTATTACCGAAATGGGCTACAAGGTAAAACTGACCGATGAAGTAAAATTTGATGGCCGTTTGTTAAATCCCGAGAAAAAGGAATACGTGCTGCTCAACAAACCTAAGGATTTTGTTACTTCTCCAAAGGATGAGCACGGCAAAAGAACTGTGGCTTCCCTAATTTCCAATGCTTCCAAATCCAAACTTTCTGTTGTGGGAAGAATGGACAAGAACACTACCGGACTACTGTTGTTTACCAATGATGGGGAAATGACGAAGCGACTTACAAAACCGAAAAACGGACTTCGAAAAATATATCATGTAGAGCTGAACAAAAATCTAAGGGGAGAAGACCTTATTAAGATCAAGGAGGGCATTTCCATAGATGATAGCGTGGTTAAGGTAGACGATGTTAGTTTTATTGAAAACGCCCCTAAACGCGAAGTAGGGATAGAACTCAAGAGTACCCGTAACAAAATTGTGCGGCGAATTTTCGAGGAATTGGAGTATGAGGTCGTAAAATTGGATAGGGTAGTCTATGCCGGACTAACCAAAAAAGATCTTCCCCGTGGGCACTGGAGACATCTTACACCTCAGGAAGTCATTAATTTGGGGATGATAAAATAACCCCTAATAAATATTTTCCTTATAGCCATTATTCGATTTCATTTATTGAAAGTAAATTCCATATCACCCGGTTGGAAAGTATATTTTGTTGTTAACATTATTATAGCGTACGTAAATTTTTGTTGATCTTTAACATTAAATAACCAACTATGAATACTAAAAAAGTAACAGGAATACTTCTAATTATTGGCGGCATAGCCCTAGGGTATGTAGGCTTGAATAAAATAGATAATAGCGGAGCCTCTGTAAAGGTATTGGATATAGAACTCGATGTTTCAGATAAGGGGAGCAAACAACAGGGATATATCTATTTAGGATTAGGTATACTTTTGGTTGCTGGGGGCGTCTATACTGTGAATAAGAAATAACACTTTGGAATCATTATAGTTCAAATAATTAAAGTTGATAGGGACTTACAAGATTTAGGACTGTAATTGAATCAAATACATTTGCAATTTCTATAAAGGCATTGAATTTGATTTCCGAATAGTTTACCCAGAAAAAATAACGGCAATATTTTCCACTCCTGATACGCGAAGTGAACTTGGCTAGAAACCATGGTACATCTTGTAAGAAATCTATCCTTTTTGAAACAGCGCTCTACCCGACAAATTATTGTCTTTGCGAGCCTGTCTAGCCGTCAGGCAGGTGAAACGCGGCAATCTGTTTAAAGGATGGAATTACTTTGCTACGACTGCACTTCATACTGTCTGTTGAAGTCACTTCAACAGAGTCCTTTTTTTCAGGGACTCCCGATACCCCGCTGGCGCGAGCCTGCCTTCTGCAGACAGGCGTCACGCTCGTGCCTAAAAAGTCTTCAAAGAAACTGAAATAAACTAACATGCAAAGTCTCCTGAAATGGCACTTCAAAAACCAAGATTCTACAAGGTTTCTCCCGATAACTATCGGGACGCTCGACCGGACAATAATTCGTCATTGCGAACAAAGTGCGACAAACTGTTTTTTAAGGAAAGAGATTGCTTATTATTGAGCATCTTCATCTTGTTACAAAGTCCTCCCCCTAGCCCCCTCCCAAGGAGGGGGATTTGATTTGTAACATAATTATCCAATACGTTCGTACTTCTTGAAGAAAGTTATAAGGTGACTTTTCTCCAGAATAATAAGATTTCTACATTGCGAAGAAGGTCAATTTCTAATAGCTCCCCCTCCTTGGGAGGGGGCCGGGGGGAGGTCCAAGGAAAGAACTTTTGGTCACGTATTGGCCGAGGAGTCCGGTTTGAGCCTAAGAACTATTCAAAGAATAGAGAATAACGAATCGGAACCTCGCGGGGATACTTTAAAAAGATTAGCAATTGCATTGGATACTTCTCCCGATGAAATTATAGATTGGAAAATTCTCGAAGACAAAGGCTATTTGACACTGATGAGTTTATCAGCACTGGGATTTTTGTTCTTTCCGATTTTAGGGATTATTCTTCCTTTAGTTTTTTGGACACTGAAAAAGGATAAATTGAAAAATGTAAATGAACTAGGCAAGTCGATTTTAAATTTCGAAATCACTTGGTGCCTACTTCTTTTCTCATATTTTATTATACTATTTTCCGGGTTCTTGGGGGTAATAATGGGATATTTAGATAACCCCATAGGACCGGCAAGTCTTTTAAAACTATATCTTCCGGTAATAGTTCTATACATTTATAACATTACCATAATAATTTTAAGCACTATCAAAGTCTCTAAAAACAAAAGACATAGCTACATACCTGCCCTTAAGATTTTCAAATAAATTTCCATTAACGAGACGTTTTTAAACTATTTATATACGGGAAGCAAGCTGTTTTTGATTGAAGGGATTGCTCTGCTGTGCAAAGTCTCCCGACTTTGCACTTCCTAAACCCATTGGCGTAAAACAAATGGCTTTTCGTTTCCATCCCTTCTATCTTTTCCTCCTTTGGTCGGAGAAGCCACCTTGTCCTCCCGAGAAAAACGTGGGACAGGCTTAACCAAGGGAAGGAGCTATTGTTTTGTCATACCCATATCAATCCACAACCACCAATGAGAGGCGAAGAATTGCTATATTAGGCTAAAAATTGCTTTTATTCCTCAAAGCGGCGTTCCTATCCCTCAATGTTTAAAAAAAATGTTTTGGCAAAACAAAATATAGAAAATGACAGGTATTAAAACTCGAACAAACTTTAACTTATTGACCTTTATTATTGCTATTTCTTTTGTTGGAAATGCCACCGGCCAGAATTTGACCAACACCAAGATTAACGGCTATAGGGGCATTTGGTTCGAATTAGATCAGAAGTACGAGTATGGGGACAAATACTCCGGGGCATTGGGCACCTATACCGCAAAGCATGTGCCCTTGGCTATTTATGCTCCCGCAGTTGATAAAACCTTCTTTGTCTATGGTGGTACCACATCAGAAGACCAACGTTATTTGCTCTGTATGATCGGGGAGTTCGACCATAAAACGGAAATGGTTTCCAAACCCACTGTAGTCTACGATAAAAATGGGGTAAACGACCCCCATGACAACCCCTCCATCCTAGTCGATAATGCTGGGTATATTTGGGTATTTATCAGTGGAAGGGGTACCACTCGACCAGGTTTTAAATACAAAAGCGAGATGCCATATTCCATTGAAGAATTTGTGCAGATAACGGAAGAGGAAATGACCTACCCACAACCTAGGTACACCGATTTTGGCTTTTTTCACTTTTTCACAAAATATACAGGGGTACGCCAACTCTATTTCGAGACCAGCAAAGACGGAATTAACTGGACGGATGATAACTTGCTTGCCGCCATTCCGGAAAAAGAAGGGGAAAAGTCCGGCCACTACCAAGTGAGCGACCTTTATAATGGCAAACTTTTAGGAACTTTCCTAAACAGGCACCCCAATGGCAATGTGGATAAAAGAACCGATCTGTATTATTTAGAATCAATAGATTTTGGCACCACCTGGACCGCTGCCAACGGTACCAAAATAGACCTACCGGTGGTAGACCTGGACAGTCCGGCGAAAGCGGTAGATTACGCCGCCCTAGAAAAAAATGTGTACTTAAAAGATATGGGCTTTGATGCCATGGGAAATCCGGCCTGCCTATATATTAGAAGTAATGGCCACGAGCCTGGCCCCAAAAGCGCCCCTTACGATTGGTGTATTACCAAATGGAACGGTGCACAATGGCAAACTGCTGTGGTAACCACATCCGACCATAATTATGATATGGGGAGTCTCTTTATTGGGGAGGATGATTGGAAAATTGTTGGGCCCACGGAAAAAGGTGCCCAAGATTGGGGCGTTGGTGGGGAATTGGCCCTTTGGCAGTCCCAAGACCAAGGGAAAACCTGGAAAAAAATCAAAGTTTTAACGGCGAACAGCGCCTTGAGCCATTCCTATGTGCGAAGACCCGTAAATTATAAAGCCCCGTTTTCCTTTTTCTGGGCCGATGGACATTCGCACCAACCCAGTAAGTCCGAACTCTATTTTGGCAATTTTGAGGGCGAGATATGGAAAATGCCCTATAATATGACCGAAGAATATGAAATGCCAATTAGGGTCAAATGATTAACTTAGGACAACAATAGAACCAAATGAAAGCTATAATATGTGAAGCCTATGGCCCACCCGAAAAAGTGGTCAGGATAACCGAAGTTCCTACACCCTCGCCCAAGGACCATGATATCTTAATAAAGGTCCATGCCACCACAGTAAACGACTACGACTGGAGTATAGTTAGGGGCAAGCCCTATGTATACCGAATATTTTTCGGGCTATTTAAACCAAAACATGGCTTGGGCATGGAGTTATCGGGCACCGTCTCGGCTTTGGGTGCCAAGGCTACAAAATTCAAGATTGGGGATGCGGTAATGGGCGACACCGCGGATTTTGGTTTTGGCACCTTTGCGGAATATATCAGTATTAACGAAAAGGCGGTGGTCCAAAAACCCCAGGCTTTAAGTTTTGAGGAAGCCGCAGCCATTCCACATGCCTCCTGTCTGGCGTTACAGGCCCTAAGGGACCTAGGGAAAATAAAAGAAGGCCAAAAAATTCTGATCAACGGTGGAGGTGGTGGCGTAGGGACCATTGGTCTGCAAATAGCCAAACTATATAATTGTGAGGTTACAGGAGTGGATTCCCAAGAAAAATTGGCCATGATGACATCTCTTGGTTATGACCATGTAATGGACTATAAAAAGGTGAATTTCACCAAGGCCGGGGAACGGTACGACCTCATCCTGGATTGTAGGTCCAACAAAGCTTCCCTTAGCTACCTAAAAGCCTTAAACTCCACTGGGCGATATGTTAGTATAGGCGGCAAGCCTTTCAACCTCATAGGGTTATTGCTTTGGGGGAAACTTGTACCCCTATTCAGTTCCAAGAGACTGAAGATACTCGCCCTAAAATCGAATATTGGGTTGGATTATATCTGTGATCTGCTTGCCCAACAGAAAATTCTATGCCAGATAGATGGCCCATACCCATTGGAAGATGCGGGGCGCTTGCTCCAGTATTTTGGAGACGCAAAGCATAAGGGAAAAATAGTAATGAACATCAATCCCTAATCCACAAAAAATGACTCCTATTACCGACCTCGTTGAGAGCATAGAACGTAAAGGGTTATGGACCAATGTCTTGGAATTGGATAGGAACCAATTTTTAAAGGTACAGGGAAGTATAGACACCAACCTCTATTGGGTAGTACAGGGGAGTTTAAGAATTTATGTGGTGGAGGAAAATGACGAACACACCATTAGGTTTGGCTATACCCATAATTTTATTGCTGCACTGGATTCCTTTTTGGATGAAAAACCTTCCGATCTCTATATACAGGCACTGAAAAAAACCACCGTTAAAGTCATTGACAAGGCCACTTTCATAGAGTGTATGCAATCCTCCCCAGAAAATATTAAAACCTGGCAACTAATGTTGGAACAATTGGTATTGCAACAGATGGAAAGGGAACGCGATATTCTGACCATGTCACCCTTGGAAAGATATAAACGGGTCCTGAAACGTTCTCCCCAACTCTTTCAGGAAATACCTCATAAATACATAGCCTCCTATTTACGAATGACTCCTGAAACGCTTTCCAGGATTAAAAAATCTTGATTTCGATCAATGTTTTTAAGATTTAAAAGGGCAATTTTTGCCATAAAAAACAAAGACATGCTATCTACGGATTTATTACTGGATTTATTGGAGCGTACCCAGGAAATCAAAAACAAGGCTGAAGGCTTTAAAACCTTGCCTTTGGAAACCTTGAACTGGAAAGCCTCCCCTGACAGTTGGAGTATTTTGGAATGCCTGGAACACTTAAACCGCTATGGGGATTACTATATTCCTGAAATTGAAAAGCGGATAGCAATTTCCCAGCATCGGTCTACAGAAATTTTCAAATGCGGATGGCTGGGCGACTATTTTGCCAAAACCATGCTTCCGCGGGAAAAGCTGAACAAGATGAAAACGTTTACCTCCATGGATCCCGTAGGCAGTAAGCTGAACAAGGACACCCTTAAAAAATTTCTGAACCAACAACAGGCCATCCTCAACCTATTAGAGAAATCCAAAGAGGTAGACCTCAACAAGACCAAAACGGGCATTTCCATTTCCAAATGGATCAAACTTAGATTGGGAGATACCTTTAGGGTGGTCATCTACCACAATCAGCGTCACATGGCCCAAGCGGAAAGAGCATTAAAGGGGGTTAGTAGGTCATCTGTATAGAAAGAAATAGCGAGGAAAAATCGACGGCTTTCGTATCTCCTTGAAGTAGAAATGTCATGAGCTAGACCGCATGCCTAAGAATTACCATATTGTGTGCGACTTCTCAATCGCCCAGAAAATGGGCTAATGCCGAAGTGACTGCTGCGTCCACTTATCACTGTAAACTAAGAACTGCCTTTGTTCACTCATAACTGTCTATTGTTAAAAGTTCTGGGCTATTAATCCCTTCCGTCTTCACCTGCTATGGTCGGAGAATCCACCTCCCCCCGCTGGCGCGAGCCTGCCTTCTGCAGACAGGCGTTACGCTCGTTCCTAAAAAGCCTTCAAAGAAACTCAAATAACCTTCTATGCAAAGTCTCCTGAAATGGCACTTCATAAACCCTTTCGCGAAAAATACCCCTGCTGTGCAAAGTCTCCTGACTTGGCACAGGAAAAACCAAGACTGTACAAGGTCTCTCCCGATAACTATCGGGACGCTCGACCGGACAATAATTGGTCCTTGCGAGTATGATTTCCGCCAGGCAGGCATAGCGCGGTAATCTGTTTGTTTAGTGAACAGATTGCTTCGTCAATGTTGATGATTGTCTTGCTTTAATGTCCTCCCCCTAACCCCCTCCCAAGGTGGGGGAATTTGATTATCGACAAAATTATCCAATACGTTCTCATTTAATGAAGAAGGCAATAAGGAGGTCTTACACAAGTGTATTAACAGTATTATAATGTGAGGAACGTCGACTTCCAGTAACTCACCCTCTTTGGGAGGGGGTTGGGGGGAGGTCCGTCCAACTCAAATCCAAGGGAAGGAGCTATTGTTTTGTTATCCCCATATCAACCTTCAACATTTCACCTTGACCCAAGAACCTGGAACTTTGAACCCCTTTTAGTGCCAACAAAATAACAAAAGTGTATTAAAAGAAGGTTAATTTTTAGAAAGCCCTACGGATTTAAACACATAAAAAACAGTGTATTACCCCTTTACACTCAACTCTGATGAAAATAACTAGGGCCTAGGCAAACCAAATATTTACTAACTTGAAGGGTGAATTTTAAGTACAGGGCCACCAGCCTTCTTCCTTAGGATCCTAAACACCAATAAAACAGCGCAAATAATTTTTTAACCCTAAATAATAACAATGAAAAAAGTATTGTTTTTAACTGGAGATTTCACTGAAGATTATGAAACCATGGTCCCATTTCAAATGTTGGAAATGGTAGGATACACCGTACATACCGTTTGCCCGGACAAGAAAAAGGGGGACACCGTTAAAACGGCCATACACGACTTTGAGGGCGACCAGACCTACACGGAAAAGCCGGGTCATAATTTTGCTTTGAACTACAGCTTTGCAGATGTAAATGTGGCAGATTATGATGGTTTGGTAATTGCTGGAGGAAGAGCTCCTGAATATTTGCGATTGAACAAAAAAGTGCTCGAAATAGTACAACACTTTTTCACCACCAACAAGCCTGTTGCCGCTATCTGCCATGGTATTCAAATTTTGACTGCTGCAGGTGTTGTGAAAGGAAGAAAACTTACCGCCTATCCAGCTGTAGGGCCGGAAGTAACCTTGGCGGGTGGGGAATTTCAATCCATTCCCGTAGACGGGGCCTTTGTAGATGGCAACCTGGTTACCTCGCCAGCCTGGCCGGCCCACCCCAGTTTTATAAGGGAATTCTTAAAAGTAATGGGTGCCAAGATCCAGCTATAAACCCATCCTAAAAAGGACCTCCTTTTAAGAATAACTCAATAGCATTAATTGGGCGACCCATATCCCAATTAATACCATTTTCCCATAGCTAACACCATGGACGTCTATGGGAATTTTTGATTTATAAATAGTTCACAAACACTTATAGTCGTTATTGGAATTGATCAAAAGGATGGGTTTTTTGTTTATGACTTAGGCAGACTGTAAGCTCACACAGATCTTTTTAGTCACTTCGACAGAGTCCCATTTCCGGACGACGAGAAGTCACACATATTAGGTCTCTATCTATGCTTCTCGGTGGCGCCTGTCTACCACCAGGCAGGATCGACCTAATATTTTAATGTCATTGCGGGAGGGCTGGGAGGAAGTCCGTCCCATCTTTTACAACCCATCTATTCCACAAAAGAATCCGGCCAGGTACAGGGATAGACTTTTTTTCCGTTTACCTCCCGTATCCAAGTATCAAAACTACGTTTCCCCTCTTTTAAAACAATTATTCTTGCCCCTTCTACAGGAGCTTTGTTATAGGTTTTGGTTTTGGTAACCCTGCCATAGGCCAAGGCCATATTATAATGCACCCCTATATAATCGTTATTGTGATCGTGGCCCACAAAGGTGCCCATCACATCCTTGGCTTCTAACATGGCGGCAAACATGCCCGTATTAATTTCAGGGCCACATTCCTGCTCCTTACGTTTTCCTATGGCCTTTACTTTTTTGTTCTTCCACGCCTGGTAATATTCAGGCAACGGAATATGAAAAAAAGCAATGGCCGGTAGCGGCTGGTCGTTGTTCATCTGGGTGTATTCCCTACTTTTTTCCTTGTACCAGCTTACTTGGCTATTATCAAACCAGCCCCACCCGTCCACCTCGGGTTTTAGGGTGCTATAGGCATTGGAATCCATGATGTAAATAAGGGCCTTGTTTTTATTGTCAGCACTGCGGACAGGAACTACAAAATTGGAGTTACCATAGGTATCCCCCTGGTCATTGTTTAGGCAGTAATTTAAATTCTGAAGAAAGTCGGCTACTTCTTTTCTGGAAAGATCGGCTTGGGAATCGTGATTTCCAAGGGTGACGATCCAGGGCATCCTGGCTTCCGTAAAAATAGCTTCAAATTCCTTATATGTTTTTGCCGGATTGCCATCTGTGGCAACATCCCCTGTTAGGACTACCAGATCCGGCTTTTCTATGGCCATAATTTTTTTTATGGTGGTAAACGCATCCACGTTTTTACCGCTCTCCACATTAATATGGGTATCCGTAAACTGTACCACCTTAAATTCCTTGTTGGTATTAAAGTGTAATTGGGATATGTCTTGGGATTGCACTGTGATGGTCAAAATAATAAAAAACAAAAAAGCGACACTAGTTCTCATAGGTACTGGCAGTTATTACGGTTAACAGTTTACAATAATAAGCAAGTAATTCCCTTTGGCGCAAAATCATGATTATCTTTTTGTTATCATTGGCTGTCCATGCAATTGGGATTATATGGAAGTGGCTGCTATGTCCACTTTTTACTTTAAACTAGGCACTAACTTATGTTCACTACGCTTTCTATAATGTTTTGTCAACAGCTTTGGGTTTTCAATCCCTTCCGTATTCTCCTCCTTTGGTCGGAGAAGCCACCTTGTCCTCCCGCGGAAAACGCGGGACAGGCTTACCAGGGGATGGAGCTTTTCTGTTTTCGTCATTCGCGATGATTATTCTGCCATGATGTCCTCCCCCTAGCCCCCTCCCAAGGAGGGGGGACTTGATTCTCAACAAAACTATCCGATATGTTAGCACTTCTAAGTGAAAGCTATCTGAAAACTTTTTAAAAGAGTATTGGCATTTCTAAAATGGGAAGAACATCGATTTCCAATTGCTCCCCCTCCTTGGGAGGGGGTTGGGGGGAGGTCAACCCCGCT
>JAVJOW010000017.1:0-67321 GCA_040216555.1 Arenibacter sp. | reverse complement strand
CCAAAAAGGAATGGGAGGAAATTACGGAGGATGTCTTTAAGAAGGTGTTCCAGAAGTCTGCCGTAAAGCGCACCAAATTCTCCGGTTTAAAACGCAACATTGAGTTTTTGAAGTAGGACGGAAGTTCAATTTTTTTAGGAATTATTATCGTTATCGGAACTTATCCCCCTCCTTGGGAGTCCCTGTACCTTTTCAGGGGGTACTGAAGGGAGGCCATCCATTGTGATGCGGTTACACCCTTTAAGAAAATTCAGTAAATATTTTGGACGTATGCACATTGTGGTATTGGGCTGGTTTAAAATTGATTTACGGTACCTCGTTCAAAACTATGATAGATTACTTTTTTAAATCCTGTTAATTTAAAGAATACTGTTAACTTTGTTTTTCTAATACAACATTATATGAGCAAGCAAAAGACAAGAAGGGAAGCGCTGGTGTATCACGCCAAGCCACAACCTGGGAAGATAAAAATAGTCCCTACCAAGCCTTATGCTACCCAAAGAGATCTGGGTCTAGCCTATTCGCCCGGTGTGGCAGAGCCCTGTCTTGAAATTGCCAAGAATAAGGATAATGTTTATAAGTACACGGCCAAAGGAAATATAGTGGCCGTAATATCTAATGGAACTGCAGTTTTGGGATTGGGTGATATTGGTCCCGAAGCTTCAAAGCCGGTGATGGAAGGTAAGTGTCTGCTGTTTAAGATTTTCGCCGATATAGATGGAATAGATATTGAGTTGGATACCACCGATGTTGAGAAATTTATAGAAACCGTAAAGATAATAGCTCCAACTTTCGGAGGTATAAATCTGGAAGATATAAAAGCTCCGGAGGCCTTTGAAATAGAAAGGCGTTTAAAAGAGGAGCTGGATATTCCCGTAATGCACGACGATCAACATGGAACGGCTATAATATCGGCTGCGGCCCTTTTGAACGCTTTGGTGCTTACCAATAAAAAAATGAGTGATGTCCGTATCGTTATAAGTGGTGCGGGTGCCGCTGCGGTTTCTTGTACGCGCTTGTACAAAGCCTTCGGTGCAAGTGACAAAAATATAGTGATGTTGGATAGCAAAGGGGTTATTCGCAGCGACCGTGGTAACTTATCAGTGGAAAAATTAGAGTTCGCCACGGATAGAAAAATAGACACATTGGAAGAGGCCATGAGAGACGCCGATGTTTTTATCGGCCTTTCCGTAAAAGATATCGTTTCTGCGGAAATGCTATTATCCATGGCAAAGGATCCCATAGTGTTTGCTATGGCCAATCCAGATCCGGAAATAGATTATAACCTGGCCATAAAAACCAGAAAGGATATCATTATGGCAACAGGTAGGTCCGACCATCCTAATCAAGTAAACAACGTCCTGGGATTTCCGTTTATTTTTAGAGGGGCATTGGATGTAAGGGCCACCAAGATCAATGAAGCTATGAAAATGGCTGCTGTGAAGGCTTTGGCCGAGCTTACCAAAGAGCCCGTTCCGGAACAGGTGAATATTGCCTACGGACAGACCAGGTTGACCTTCGGGCGGGATTATATAATTCCAAAACCCTTTGATCCCAGATTGATTTCTGAAATTCCACCTGCCGTTGCAAAGGCGGCCATGGAAAGTGGAGTGGCCAAAATGCCAATTGATGATTGGGATAAATATAGGGAGGAATTATTGCAGCGCTCTGGGAACGATAATAAAATAGTTCGTTTGCTACACGATCGTGCAAGAATGAACCCTAAAAAAATTGTTTACGCAGAGGCCGATCATTTGGACGTTCTAAAAGCAGCCCAAATTGCCTATGAAGAAGGGTTGGCAACGCCAATTTTATTGGGGAATAAAGCAGTTATTGCGGAATTGATGAAGGAATTGGAATTCGATGCCGATATTCTGGTTATAGATTCGCATGCCGACGAAGCCAATGACAAAAGGAAACATTATGCCGCTAAGTATTTTGAAAACAGACAGCGAAGTGGGGTTAGTCTGTTCGGAGCCAGAGCAAAAATGAAGGAACGCAACTATTTTGCGGCAATGATGGTCTTGGAAGGAGATGCGGATGGAATGATTTCCGGATATTCCCGGGCATACCCAACCGTGGTAAAGCCGGTATTCGAGGTAATAGGAAGAGCGGCCAACGTTAAAAAGGTGTCTACCGTTAACATTATGATTACCGAAAGGGGACCTTTATTTTTGGCGGATACCTCTATCAATATAGATCCCAATGCAGAGGAAATTGCAGAAATTGCAAAAATGACGGCAAATGTGGCTACCACCTTTGGTTTTAATCCTGTTATGGCCTTGTTGTCCTATGCCAATTTTGGGTCTTCCACGCATCCACGGGCTACCAAAGTAAAGGAAGCTGTAAAAATATTGCATGCTACCAACCCGGAATTGGTAGTGGATGGGGAATTGCAAATCGATTTTGCTTTGAACAAAGAATTGCACCAGGGTAAATTTCCCTTTTCCAAATTGTCCGGTAAAAAAGTAAATACACTTATATTTCCAAATTTGGAGTCGGCCAACATTACCTATAAGCTACTGAAGGAATTGAACCAGGCAGATTCCATTGGTCCTATCATGGTAGGTTTAAGACGTTCCGTACATATTCTTCAATTGGGGGCCAGTGTGGACGAGATGGTAAATATGACTGCCGTGGCCGTTATTGATGCCCAGGAAAGGGAGAAGAGAAAATTGGCAAAAACACAAAAATAATAGTTTAAATAATTCTAGTTTCAAGATGGCTTGAAACATGAAATCAGCAAAAGCTAATGATTACCCATTTAAAAGGAAAACTTGTTGAAAAAAATCCCACCCATGTCGTAATCGAATGTGCGGGAGTGGGGTATTTTGTAAATATTTCATTGCACACGTTTTCAAAAATTGGGGATTCAGAAAGCATTCAACTGTACACCCATCTACAAGTAAAGGAAGATTCGCATACGTTGTTCGGTTTCTCCGAGAAGTCCGAAAGGGAGATATTTAGATTGCTTTTGTCCGTATCCGGAATTGGATCCAGCATTGCCAGAACTATGTTGTCCTCCCTGTCCCCAGGTCAGATCAGGGATGCCATTGCAACTGGAGATGTGCCTACTATCCAAGGAATCAAGGGCATCGGTGCCAAAACTGCACAACGGGTAATTTTGGACCTAAAGGACAAGGTTTTAAAAGTCTACGATATTGATGAACTTTCCGCCCCATCAAACAATACAAATAAAGATGAAGCGTTATCTGCATTAGAGGTTCTTGGTTTTGTCCGCAAACAAGCTGAAAAGGTTGTGGATAAAGTAGTTGCCCAAGACCCTGGACTAAGCGTAGAGGACATTATAAAATTTGCGCTTAAAAATTTATAACAAGTTTGAAAAAAGGGGCAAAATTTTATCTTAAATCATCATTTAAGCTTACTATCCTACTGTTTATTTTCTTGACCGCAACGGGTACTTCCCTAGCGCAGGAAATAGAAGGGGAAGATGCCATTGAGCAGGAAGTAGATTCTCTAAAAACTGGTGTTGCTTTGGGTAGATTGAAAATGGAAAACCCGGACAGCATAGTTTCCAAGTATACTTATGACCCCAATCTTGACAGATATATCTATACGGTAAGTGTTGGGGATTTTGATATCAATTACCCCGTTATCCTTACCCCTGAACAATATTTGGAGCTTATACGCCGTGAGGGCATGAAGTCCTATTTTAAAGAAAAAATTGATGCCTTTTCTGGCAAAAAGGAAGGTAGTGAAGCAGCCCGTAAAAATTTACTTCCCAATTTCTATGTAAATAATAGTTTTTTTGAAAGTGTCTTTGGGGGCAATACCATAGAGGTGATTCCACAAGGATCGGTGGCGATGGATCTTGGGGTAATATGGCAAAAAAACGATAACCCATCCCTGTCCCCACGTAACAGGACCAATCTTTCCTTTGATTTTGATCAACGGATAAGCTTGAGTATGTTGGGCAAAATAGGGGAGCGACTTCAGGTAACGGCCAATTATGATACCGAGGCCACCTTTGATTTCCAGAACTTGGTCAAGTTGGACTATACGCCATCTGAAGATGATATACTGCAAAAAATAGAGGTAGGTAATGTAAGTATGCCTCTAAATAGTTCCCTGATTACCGGGGCACAGAGTCTTTTTGGGGTGAAGACCGAACTGCAATTTGGGAAGACCAGGGTTACGGCCGTATTTTCCGAACAAAGGTCACAGAGTAATACGGTGGTAGCACAAGGTGGGGGTACGGTGAACGACTTTGAGCTTAGGGCCCAGGATTACGACTCTGACAAACACTTTTTTTTAGCCCATTATTTTAGGGATAATTATGATGCCGCACTTGTTAACTATCCTTACATAAGGAGCCAGGTCCAAATTACAAGGTTGGAAGTATGGATTACCAATAGGAGCCAGCAAACGGTAAATATTAGAAACGTTGTGGCTATTCAGGATTTGGGGGAGATACAACCGGAAAAAACCAGAATAGGCCAAAACAACGGAGATCCTGCTGGATTCTTTAATAGTTCTGCAGCCGGTAATTTGCCAAGGAACGCTGCCAATGATTTTGATCCTCTGCAAATTGGGTCCGGGGGCGCCCTTACAAGTAATATTCGCGATATAGCTACTGTTCAAACTGGTTTTAATGTACCAGGATATACGGTAAATCAGGGATTTGATTATGCTATTTTGGAGAATGCGAGAAAATTGGAACAGGGCAGGGATTTTTCCTTTGATTCCCAATTGGGGTATATATCCCTAAACCAAAGATTGAGCAATGATGAAGTTCTTGGGGTTGCTTTTCAATACACCTTTAATGGGGAGGTCTATCAGGTAGGAGAGTTTGCCAATGGTGGAGTGGATGCCACAACGGTGTCGCCCGGAGCGGAAATACCTGTAAATAACAACACCTTGATCCTTAAGTTGTTAAAGAGTAATATTACGAATGTTGTAGATCCTATTTGGGATCTGATGATGAAGAACATTTACGCCACTGGCGCCTATCAATTGAGTCAGGAGGATTTTAAGTTGAACATTTTATATGCGGAAACTACTCCAAGAAATTATATTACACCAGTGGAATCAGGTGTTGGCTCTGGTTGGCCAACAACCCCCAAGGCCTTGGAAGATAGGATATTATTGGATGTGTTTAATCTAGATAGGTTAAATGCATATAATGACCTTCAAAGTGGAGGGGATGGTTTTTTTGATTACGTGGAAGGGATTACTATAGACTCGCAGACTGGAAATATTATATTCACTAAAGTTGAACCTTTTGGGGAATACTTATTTAACCTCTTGGGCGGTGGTACTTATGACGTGGACAATGATCAAGGTTATAATGCCAATCAAAAGAAGTACGTTTTTAGGAATATGTACTCGTTGCCCACAGCGGCGGCCCAACAGGATGCGGATAAAAATAGGTTTATTCTAAAAGGAACCTATAAATCACAGGGGACCAATGGAATTCCTATTGGGGCATTCAATGTTCCCCAAGGATCGGTAAGAGTTACGGCCGGAGGCAGGCAGTTGCAGGAGGGTATAGATTACACCGTAAATTATCAGTCGGGCACAGTGCAGATTTTGGACCCAAGTTTGGAGGCTTCCAATACCCCCATTAATATTTCAGTGGAGAACAATGCGGTCTTTGGACAGCAGACCAGACGTTTTTCAGGCGTAAATGTGGAGCATCAATTCAACAAAAACTTTGTGCTTGGAGGCACATTGTTGAACTTGAATGAAAAACCTTTGACCCAGAAATCCAATTACGGTATAGAGCCTGTAAACAATACAATATTTGGTCTAAACAGTAATTTTTCCACTGAGGTTCCATTTTTGACCAGATTGGTCAATAAATTACCAAATATAGATACGGATGTCCCTTCCAACTTGTCAGTTCGCGGAGAAGTTGCCTTTTTAAGCCCAAGTTCTCCCAAGAATGCGGATTTTGAAGGGGAGACCACAACTTATTTGGACGATTTTGAGGGGGCGCAATCGCTGATCGATATCCGTTCCTTTCTTGGATGGTCCATGGCTAGTCCGCCTGTGGAATTTGCAACCACGGTCAATAGTGTAGAGTCTGGATATGGTAGGGCAAAAATGGCCTGGTATACCGTAGATCCTATTTTTTATTCCAATCAGCGGCCTACTGCATTGAGTGACGATGATATTTCCACAAACGAAACTAGAAGAATCTATATTCAGGATGTCTTTAATCAGGATGTCGCCCAAGGGCAGACTTTGGCCCAAAATACTTTGGATATAGCCTATTACCCTGGTATGAAAGGTCCCTATAACGCAAACCCAAGTTTTACTACGGAACAACCTCAGGATAAATGGGCAGGTATAATGCGATCGTTGAGCAGTACCAATTTTGAGCAGTCCAATGTGGAATACGTTCAATTTTGGGTGTTGGATCCTTATGTGGATGGCATTGCAACAAGCGCCGGGGATTTGGTAATCAACCTTGGTAATATTTCTGAGGATATTCTTCCTGATGGTAGGAAGCAATATGAAAACGGGTTACCTGTAGATCCCTTGTCCAATGATCTTACCTATAAAACAAATTGGGGTAAGGTTCCAGCAACCCAATCTTTAATATATGCCTTTGATGCAGATGAGAATAACAGAGGTTTGCAGGATATTGGTTTTGATGGTCTAACCGATGCCGAGGAGGCTACCTATACTTTTGAAGGGGGAATTACCTATAATGGCCCAGCGGAAGATCCTGCAATGGATAATTACGAGTACTTTTTGAACAGGGAAGGTAGTATTTTGGAAAGATATCTAAATTACAATAACCCGGATGGCAATTCTCCTGTACAATTGAGCAATTCGGACAGGGGGTCAACTACTTTGCCCGATGTGGAGGATATAGATAGGGACGGAACCATGAATACCGTAAATAGTTATTATGAGTATCGTATTAACATTAAACCAGGGACTACCATTAATGACAAGTATGTAACGGATATTAAGGAAGGGGTTACCAGGTCTTTGCCCAACGGCAATACCTTGAACGAGCGTTGGATACAGTACAAGATACCTTTGTCAGATTTTACCGATGCGGTTGGAGGCATAAGCGATTTTAGGTCTATAAGCTTTATGCGGATGTATCTAACAGGTTTTTCAAACGATGTGGTATTGCGATTTGCTACCTTGGACCTAGTGCGCGGTGATTGGCGGACCTATGCCAAATCTTTACAACCGGATGTGGATGGGGATCCTACCGATGATGGTACTTTGGTGGATGTTAACGCTGTTAACATAGAGGAAAATGCTGCACGAACCCCAATACCTTATGTTTTGCCTCCAGGTGTAGCACGTGAAAGGCTTAACAACAACAATACCATTATTAGGCAGAATGAACAGTCATTGTCATTTAGGGTGGAGAACTTGGAACCTCAGGATTCCAGAGGGGTCTTTAAAAATTTGGATATTGATGTTAGGCAATATAAGCGCTTAAAAATGTTTATGCACGCCGAAGAAATTGTAGAATCCGACTATGCCAATGATGAGACGCCCTTGGTAGGTTTTATAAGGATCGGTTCGGATTTTACGCAGAATTTTTATCAGATAGAATTGCCATTACAGCTAACGCCTCACGGAGCAAGCTCGGACAGCGAAATTTGGCCGGATGTAAATCAGCTGGACCTTTCATTGGATGATTTGTCCAAGGTGAAATCTACCGGAATCGCAGCACAAACCCTTAGCACCATTAATTATTATGAAATAGACAATGGTGAGGTGGTCCAGGTAAATGAATTTGACCCAAGAACTCTGGGCAAAATACGTATTGGTATCCGTGGAAATCCTTCGTTGGGAGGTATCCGTAGTATGATGGTAGGGGTTAAGAACGATGATAATCTTCCGGCTAGAGGCGAGGTCTGGTTTAACGAACTACGCCTATCGGGATTGGATAATAATGGGGGATGGGCCGCAATAGCCGCCATGGATATGAATATGGCAGATTTTGCCAATGTGTCCGCCACCGGTAGCAAAAGTACTTCCGGATTCGGGGCCATAGACCAAATGCCCAATGAACGGGCGCGTGAAGACGCTATTTCCTATGATGTGGTCACCAATGTGAATATTGGGCAATTGTTTCCAAAAAATTGGGGCTTGCAACTCCCTTTTAATTATGGTATTTCGGAGCAGTTGATTACGCCAGAATTTGATCCTGTCTATGATGACCTAAAATTGGAAGATCGTATCGCAGCTGCCGAAACGCCGGAAGACGCCGAGGCAATTAGACAGCAAGGGGAGGATTATACCAAGAGGACCAGTATAAATTTTATTGGGGTAAGAAAGGATAGGAGCGAGGAAGCCGAAGCCAATTTTTACGATATTGAGAACTTTACTTTTAATTATTCCTATAACGAGGTGAACCATAGGGATTTTGAGATCGATGAGCTAAGGGATCAGAATGTGGTGACAGGATTTGTATATAACCACAATTTTAAACCCCTTCCCATAGAACCGTTTGCCAAGAAGGACTCCTTGTTTACCGGGAAATATTGGAAATGGCTGAAAGATTTAAATTTAAATGTTTTGCCCGCAAGTGTTTCACTTCAATCCAATATTAACCGATCTTTTAATCAACAAAAGTTCAGAGATGTTTTTGAACCGGGGGTAGAAAAGTTGGATCTGCCTTTTCTACAGCAAAGGAATTATCTTTTCAATTGGCAGTATGCCATCAACTATAGCCTAACAAAATCCTTGCGCTTAAATCTTACCGCTTCCAACAATAATATTGTAAGAAATTATTTTTCGGAAGATGGCAATCCGAATTCGGAAATCGATCAGGCCTTGGGATTGTGGGACGGATTTTTCGATCTTGGGGAGCCCAATAGGCATTCACAGGAAATGCAATTGAATTATGAATTGCCCTTGAACAAAATTCCTGCTTTCGATTTTATAAATGCCCAATACACCTATACCAGTAATTTTGACTGGCAAAGGGGAGGGGATGCTTTGAACCAAGTGGCCGGAGAGGATATAAACACAGTTCAAAATGCCAGTACCCATAATTTAACGGCATCCCTGACCATGCAAAAGTTCTATGATTTCCTCGGTTTGGGTAGGAAAGATACTAAAGTAACTGCGGCAAAGCCAGCTCGTCTGGATAAAGCGGGCAACCCGGCATCCAATAATGATAGCAATGAGGTTAAAAAAGGGAGCGGCACAGGTTATAATGCTTTTATAGATGTGCTTACCATGGTGAAGCGGGTAAATGTTACCTACAGTCAGAACAATGGTAAGGTATTGCCAGGTTATACTAGGTCAGTAGGTTTCATTGGTACGGCAAAACCAACCATAGGATTTGTTTTTGGTAGTCAGGCCGATGTTAGATATGAGGCAGCTAGAAACGGATGGTTGACCACTTTCCCGGAATTTAACCAACAATATATCCAGAATACCAATAAGCAGTTAAATATAACGGCAACAGCGCAACCCACTAGGGATTTAACCATAGACCTTGTGGCCGATAGGCAAATGTCCGAAAGTTACCAAGAGACTTTTAACGTGGAGGATTTGGGGAATGACGCATTTGAATATGTGAATCTTCTAGGGAACAACTATGGTAATTTTAGTATATCCACTTTAATGATCGGTACCGTTTTTGACAAGAGTGATGAATTTAGTTCGGACAGTTTTCAAACTTTCAAAGAGAACAGGATTACCATAGCCAATAGGATTGTTGCCGAAAGAAACCATGATACCGGTGAGGTAGATGACGATGGTTTTCCGGAAAGATACGGTAAAACGAGTCAAGATGTTTTGCTGCCCGCTTTTTTCGCGGCTTATACAGGGAAGGATCCCAATAAGGTAAGTTTGGACGCTTTTAGAAGTATTCCAATTCCCAATTGGAACATTAAATATACGGGTTTAATGCGCAATCCTTGGTTTAAGAAGAAATTTAAGCGTTTTTCCCTGAGCCATGGATATAGATCGGCGTACAGTATAAATTCCTTTCAGACCAATTTAACGCGTACACAGTTGATCAATGAGGGTATGGAGCCGATAAACTCGGAAACCAAGGACTTTTTACCGGTCAATATTATGAACAATGTGGTGCTTACGGATCAATTCAACCCATTGATGAGGGTAGATTTTGAAATGCAAAACTCCCTGAGCGTACTAGCTGAGATTAGAACCGATAGGGCATTATCCTTGAGTTTTGACAATAGCTTAATGACGGAGATCAATGGTAAGGAGTATACGGTAGGACTTGGGTATCGATTTAAGGATGTGAAATTTGTGACCAATATAGGAGGGGAACAGCAGCGCCTAAAAGGGGATTTAAATCTTAAAGCAGACGTAACCCTAAGGGATAATATTACTATTATAAGAAACTTGGACATCGATAACAATCAAATTACTTCCGGACAAAATTTAATGTCCGTGAAATTTGTTGCCGATTATGCCTTGAGCAAAAGTTTAAACGCCCTGTTTTTTTATGATCATTCGTTTTCAAAATTTGCGGTGTCAACGGCTTTCCCGCAAACTTCTATAAATACTGGATTTACCCTGAGGTATAATTTTGGGAACTAGCTTAAACAAGGGGATATTGGCTGTAAAGGAATTTAATTTCCAAGTGGGCCAAAAAGTTTAAATGAGTTTTTTGATTAACAGGAGATATTCTTTTACATTTGTTGCCATAACAAATTTAGATAATGAATATACCTTCAGATTTAAAGTACACAAAAGACCATGAATGGGTCAGAATAGAGGGCGATATCGCTATAGTCGGGATTACTGATTTTGCCCAAGGGGAACTAGGGGATATTGTTTATGTGGAAGTGGAGACCTTGGATGAAACCTTGGACAAGGATGAGGTTTTTGGAACGGTTGAGGCCGTAAAGACAGTTTCCGATCTTTTTCTTCCCTTAAGTGGGGAAATCATAGCTTTTAATGAATCGCTTGAGGACGAACCGGAAAAGGTAAATACCGATCCTTATGGTGAGGGTTGGATCATTAAAGTAAAAATTAGTGATTCTTCCGAAGTGGAGGGCTTGCTGGGGGATGCGGAGTACAAAGAACTTGTGGGTGCTTAAAAAATATTTTTTTACAGTCTTGTTTATAAGCTGGGTGGTGTTCATAACAACGCTCAGCTTATTTTCTTTGGACGTGGAGAGTTTACCTTCTATAGATATTCCGCATTTGGACAAGCTGGTACATTTTACTTTTTATTTTGTATTTACCGCTTTGGGTTGCTTGTCCTTTAGGGAAATTGATCGTAGAAATACGCCGTTGAAGAAAGTGATTGTGAAAATAATTTTGTACGCCGTTATTTATGGTATAATTATTGAGGTGCTTCAGGGTGTGGCCACAATTGATAGAGATCCCGATTTGCTGGATGTTTTGGCGAATAGTTTGGGGGCATTGTTCGGAAGTTTTACGGTAAAATACATTTTCTCTGGAAAAACTCCCTTGAATTGGTTGAAATAGTGTTTTTTTTAAGTAATTTGGGATGTGTTCTAAATAATAGGATGCAACTTACTGGTTCTTAGCGGAATGGATATTTGGGAATTTAGATTCTGCCCATTAGTTGTTTTCAAGGCCTTTAGTTACATATTAAAAGGATACTTTGGAGCCCAATGAGCTGTTTGAATTTATTTGTATTTTTTTTAACAAAAAGTTTTAAACAGATAAAATAAATATATAAATTAGCGAACATTAAAAATTAAGAATTATGGAACTTAAAAAGAATCCGAAAGCAGATTTAACAAGAAATAGCGGACTTTATTTCGTTATTGGTCTTGTTCTGGTTATGCTATTGACGTATATAGCTTTTGAATGGAAGACCTATGACGACGACAACAATTTTGATTACACCATGAATGTAGAGGATACTTTGGACGAAGAAGTTCCAATGACCGAACAAATTAAAACTCCACCACCACCACCACCACCAGCAGCACCAGAGATTATTGAGGTTGTTGAGGATGAGGAGGAAGTGGAAGAGACTGTAATAGAATCTACAGAAACCAGTCAAGAGGAAGAAGTAATAGAAGTGGCCGATGTTGAAGTGGAAGAGGTAGAGGAAGATGTAGATGTACCTTTTGCTGTTATTGAGGATGTTCCTATTTTTCCAGGCTGTGAAAATGAGCCAAAAAGCAAATTAAGGGATTGTTTCAACTCTATGATGCAGAAGCACATTGGAAAAAACTTCCGATATCCAGAAATTGCCCAGGAAATGGGAGTGCAAGGTAGGGTTAACGTAATGTTCGTTATCCAAAAAGACGGAAGCATAGGGAACGTAAGGATGAGAGGTCCGGATAAAAACTTGGAGGAAGAAGCTGCAAGGATTATTAGTAAATTGCCTAAAATGACTCCAGGGAAGCAAAGAGGTAGACCAGTTCGTGTACCGTTTAGTATACCAATTACTTTCAAATTGCAATAGTTTAAGTTCTAAATATATTTAAAATCCCGAGCCATCGCTCGGGATTTTTTTGTTTCAAAAGGATTTGGTGGCCCCCATTGGTCAAATAATGAAGAGTGTATTTTTCAGTGGCGTTTGAAGTTCTAAGGCTTCTTTTTAGATAATTCACATAAACATGTTTATTTGGTTGCAAAAAATCCTTATGCGGTGTATCTTTGCGGTCCATTTAAAAAATGTAAATGAAAACGGCGGTCGGTTCAGTGAAAAATGCCTCATTAGCGGTATATTTTACTGACTTTAAAGAAATTACCAAAGCAAGACTTGCTGTAAGTGTGGTCTTTTCTTCCATTGCAGGATATTTTCTGGGAGCTGTTGAAATTAATTTCTCGTCGGTGCTACTTTTAGCTTTTGGAGGCTATTGTATGGTAGGGGCTTCCAATGCCTATAATCAAATTATAGAAAAAGACCTGGATGCTCTAATGAGTCGCACCAAGAACAGACCAATACCATCAGGTAGAATGTCTGTGGCTACGGCTATGGCCATTGCCGTTCTAATGACAATTTTGGGAATCGTGGCCTTGTATTTCCTTAACCCTAAGACGGCCATGTTTGGCGCCATCTCTATTTTCTTGTACACAAGCGTCTATACACCTTTAAAGACTAAAACGCCCTTAGCTGTCTTTGTAGGTGCTTTTCCGGGTGCTATTCCCTTTATGTTGGGATGGGTGGCCGCTACGGATAATTTTGGAATTGAGCCCGGAACCTTGTTTATGATACAGTTCTTTTGGCAGTTTCCCCATTTCTGGGCCTTAGGTTGGATGTTGGACGAGGATTATAAAAAAGGTGGTTTTAAAATGCTTCCTACCGGTAAAAAGGATAAGGGTACAGCTTTGCAAATAATTATGTACACAATTTGGATGATGATTATTTCGGTAATTCCCGTATTTGGCTTCACAGGAAGGCTTCAATTATCAATTGTGGCGGCTATTATCGTTTTTTTAATGGGTACGGTAATGTTGTTCTTTGCGTTTCGATTATATGAAAAAAGAGATAATGATTCCGCAAGGAAATTAATGTTGGCCAGTGTAAGTTATATAACACTTATGCAAGTGGTATATGTAATGGATAAATTTATTTAATAAGGATGGACTTAACACAAGGTACGGGAAAGGAAAAGAACGCTAGGGCAAAGAAAATGATGCTCTGGTTCGGGATTGTGAGCTTGCTAATGGGATTTGCTGGTTGGACCAGCGCCTATATAGTAAGTAGTTCTCGGGAAGATTGGATCAAGGACCTGACTTTGCCATCATCGTTTTTGGCGAGTACCATAGTTATAATTATAAGCAGTATAACCTATATTATGGCTAAGAAGGCCATAAGGCAGGATAGGGTCAAACAGTGTACCAGTTGGTTACTGTTAACACTGGCTCTGGGGATTACATTTATAATATTGCAATTCAACGGGTTTTCACAGATGGTAGCCAATGGTTACTATTTTACCGGACCTACGAGCAATATTAAAATGTCCTATGTCTTTTTAATAGCGGCAGTGCATATTGTTCACGTTGTTGCCGGTATTATTTCACTTTTGGTGGTTATTGCCAATCACTTGCGAAATAAGTATTCCTCAGAGGAAATGCTCGGTTTGGAATTGGGAGCTACATTTTGGCATTTTTTGGATATTCTTTGGATTTATTTAATTCTTTTCATGTATTTCGTGAACTAAAGAGGGGCTAATTCTTTGGTAATTAGAAGGTATTCTAGGCGAGCTTATTTAGAATGGGTTTTTTTTGCCATTTTTAAAAGGCAAAAATTTTGTTTAGCCGAAAAAAATGTAAATTTGTGAAAATTTTATTAACGCTATAATTTTTATATGGATACTACGGTTACTACGGGTACAGAAGAAAATGTCTGGGGTGGAGGAAATCAACCTCTAGGCGCTAGCTACGGAAAGTTGATGATGTGGTTTTTTCTTGTGTCCGATGCTTTGACGTTTTCTGGCTTTCTTGCTGCATACGGTTTTTCTAGATTTAAGTTTATAGAAACTTGGCCAATCGCCGATGAGGTGTTTACCCACGTTCCGTTTTTTCATGGGAACTATCCTATGTACTATGTGGCGTTCATGACCTTTATTTTGATAATGTCCTCTGTGACCATGGTATTGGCTGTTGATGCCGGTCATAAATTACAAAAGACGAAGGTAGTCTGGTATATGTTCCTTACTATTATTGGAGGAGCAATTTTCGTAGGCTCACAGGCTTGGGAATGGGCTACTTTTATAAAAGGTGATTTTGGAGCTTTGGAAACTAAAGGCGGTAGAGTATTGCAATTTGTTAGCGCTGATTCAGGCGATCGACTTGCTTTAAGGGATTTTGCAGAGACGCTGCAAGAAGAAAGGGTTGATCATGAAAAGAAAAATGGAATTTGGTACTACAAAGGCGATGCTTTGCCCAGTTACTCTTTGAATGAGGTGGTTGAAGGGGTAAAGTCCAATCCTAATGTGTTGATTCGTACGGAATTATTGAACGAGGATGGGCATAAGACTGTTTTGACAAGGGATGAATCTTTGAAAAAGTTGAACGATGCGGCGCTTGTTGTGGAAGGAGCCAACCTATGGCGCAATGAGTATGGTAGTAGATTGTTTGCTGATTTCTTCTTCTTCATCACTGGTTTTCACGGCTTTCACGTATTTTCTGGGGTCGTAATCAACTGTATCATCTTTTTTAATGTTATTCTGGGTACTTATGAGAGAAGGGGGCATTATGAAATGGTGGAAAAAGTTGGATTATACTGGCACTTTGTAGATTTGGTTTGGGTATTTGTATTTACCTTCTTCTACCTGGTGTAATTTGATTAGAATAAATTTTTGTCCTTTAAAGAATATATAAAAAATAGAATTAGAAATGGCACACGAACATAAACTCGAAATATTTAGAGGTCTGTTGAAGTTTAAGTCCAACACCCAAAAAATATGGGGCGTACTAATATTCCTTACTTTGGTGACTATAGTTGAAGTGGCATTGGGGATTTTAAAACCTGCTGCATTGACTCATTCCCATTTTCTGGGAATGAAAGTCTTAAATTGGATTTTTATCATATTAACCTTGGTAAAGGCCTATTATATTTCTTGGGACTTTATGCACCTTAGGGATGAAAAGAGTTCTCTGAGAAGAGCAATTGTATGGACCCCTATTTTCCTTGTGGCCTATCTTATTTTTATTCTTCTCTTTGAAGCAGATTATATATATCACGTTTATAGCGATGGCTTTGTGAAGTGGAATTTCTAACGAATAATTAACAGATCAAAAAGACGGTATAACAGCCGTCTTTTTTATTTTTGTACATATTTGGATTGTGCTGATTTTACAGCGGAGGAATGTTCTTTTTCGTCCAAACTGTAATGTTGGAAACTAATTTACATTGGATGAAGAAAACATTAGTATTGGTTACCTTATTTGTCCTCCCTATAGTGATATATCTATTTTTTGCTACCGGCATCACAAACTTTGGCAAATTGGCAACCTTAACGGAGAATGTTCCTGAAATTAATTTCGATGCCAAGGATGTATCCTTGGAAGGTAAAATTACCGTGTTGGGGTTTCTTGGAAAGGACGTGGAAAGTAAGAAGGGCAATGCCTTTAATTTGAACCAGAAGATATACAAGCGTTTTAACGAGTTTAACGATTTTCAATTTGTTATGGTCATGCCCAAGGGTACAGAACAGGGCGTAGCAGAATTGAAAAAGGAGTTGGAGCAATTGGCCGATGTAGGCAAATGGAATTTTGTTTATGGCGATGAGGATGAAATTAATAGGCTTTTTAAGAGTTTAAAAACAAACCTGAGCTTAGATGGGAATCTGAGTACTCCCTATGTGTTTATTATTGATAAGAATAGAGTGCTTAGGGGAAGGGACGATGATGAAGATGAGGGTGTGAAATATGGTTTTGATACGTCCTCGGTGGCGGATTTAAACAATAAGATGGAGGATGATGTAAAAATTATATTGGCCGAATATCGTATGGCCCTTAAAAAGAATAATGCAAAAGAATAATTATACATATGTTTGGGTATCATTGGTAATCCTAGTTTTTGGAATCATTTTCGTGCCAAAAATTGTTGATCGGGTGCAAGGGGGTTCCGTTATACAAAATGATAGGTTAAACCTAAAAGATGGCAATGAAAAGTTGGCCTATGTTGAAATGAACGGTGAAAGACGCAGAGTGCCTCCATTTGCTTTTATGGATCAGGACAGTCTATTAATAACGAATGACGATTATAAGGGAAAGGTTTTTCTGGTGGAGTTCTTTTTTACTACCTGTCCTACAATTTGCCCCATAATGAACAAAAACTTGATTCAGATTCAAAATGAATTTAAGGATTTTGAAAATTTTGGAGTGGCTTCATTCACCATAAATCCAGAATATGATACGCCCGGGGTATTAAAGGAATACGCCGAAGATTACGGCATTACCAATATGGATTGGCATTTGTTAACGGGGAATCTAAACGATATTTATACCTTGGCCAATACCGGATTTAGTATTTTTGCAGCTGAAGTTCCGGAGGCGGAAGGCGGGTTTGAACATTCGGGTCTTTTTGCTTTGGTAGATAAAAATGGTTTTATACGTTCCAGGGTAGATAAGTTTGGAAATCCAATTGTGTATTACAGGGGGACCATTACCGAGCAGGAGGGGGAAAATGACCATGGGGAAGAGGAACAGATATCGATCCTAAAAGAGGATATCAAAAAATTATTGGAAGAATAATGGATGCAATCGCTTTAAAAGAAAAAAAATTCAATAAAATCATAAACTTGGTTTCCATTGTTATACCCTTGGTAGTGGCATTGCTCTTTGGGGTTAAATTGCCCAATGTGGATCCTCTAGGTTTTTTACCTCCCATATATGCTTCTATAAATGGGTTAACAGCCGTTTTGTTGGTGGTTGCCGTTCTTGCCGTTAAAAATGGGAAGTTGGAGCTGCATCAAAAATTGATGACCGCTTGTATTGTTCTTTCCTTGGCATTTCTAGTAATGTATGTGGCCTATCATATGACCTCTGATTCCACATCATTTGGTGGAGAAGGGATTGTGAGATATATCTATTTCTTTATTTTGGTAACCCATATCATACTTTCTATAGTAATTATACCTTTGGTACTGCGTACCTATGCAAAGGCTTACCTTAAAAATTATGCGGCCCATAGGAAACTGGCAAAGATTACCTTTCCATTATGGCTGTATGTTGCCGTTACCGGGGTAGTGGTCTATTTAATGATATCTCCCTATTATGTGCACTAAAAAATCAACATATCCAAGACCTACTACTTTAAAAATGCGGTATACTATATTGCTTTTAACTTTGGTTTTTGTCTTGGTTCCAGAATTGGCAGAAGCTCAATGCGCCATGTGTAGGGCAGTATTGGAAAGTGAAGGCAGTGAGGCTACTGCTAAAGGTATCAATAATGGTATTGTGTATCTTATGGCCGTTCCCTATCTATTGGTGGCGGGTTTATTTTTCTTTATCTATAAAAAGATGAAAGCCTAATTATAGATCAATTTTAACATTTATTTAGAGTTACAGCTGTAACAATTTTATTTCGCAAGGGTCTTATTCAATAAACACTCTTGGGCCTATGTTTGATATTGAAAGATGGCAGGAAATTTTTGATGCCATACAAAAAAATAAACTCCGTACTATTCTTACAGGTGTTTCCGTAGCCTCGGGTATTTTTATTTTGGTGGTTTTATTGGCTTTTGGACAGGGCATGCAGAATGGTATTGCCAAAGAATTTGAAGCCGATGCCAGTAACAGGATCGGGGTATGGACACAGGTTACTACCCAGGAATACATGGGCTTAAATCCAGGTAGGCCCATACAGCTAAGAAATAGTAATTATCAAGCTATCAATTCCAAATTTGCCGAAGACCTTGAGAATAGATCCCCGTTTTTTAGGGTAAGAAATGTAACTGTAGATTATAATGCCGAATCAGGTTCCTATTCCGTACAGGGCGTGTCTCCTTTATTTCAGAATATCGAAAATCAATATATTTCCCAAGGCCGCTATTTAAATTATGGAGATGAGGAAAGCGTTGCCAAGGTGGTGGTGATCAGCAATAAAATTAGGCGGGAACTGCTAAAAGGGGAAGAAAATCCCATTGGTACATTTTTGAAGCTTTCCGGGATTAATTTTCAGATCATTGGGGTGTATGGGGATAAGGGCGGCGATAGGGAAGAGGATAGACTATTTATCCCAATAACTACTGCCCAACGGGTTTTTAATGGAAGCGATAACCTAAATATGCTGTTCTATACATTAAAGCCTTCCGCCAGTCTGGATGAGACTGTTGCAAAGTCCGTAAAATTGACGGAAGACATCAAAACCTACCTCAAGGAGGCTTATATGGTAGCACCCAATGACCCCAGTGCCATAAATACTTTTAATACTCTGGAAGCAGTAAAGCGATTTCAAAATTTAACGGGAGGGATTAAATTTTTCTTTTGGTTCGTGGGCATATGCACTATTGTGGCCGGGGTGGTCGGTGTTAGCAATATTATGATGATTATTGTGAAAGAAAGAACCCGGGAGATAGGGGTAAGAAAGGCTTTGGGTGCACGGCCAAGGGCTATTGTGGGCATGATATTGCACGAGGCAATCTTTGTTACCAGTGTTGCCGGGTTGGCCGGACTAATATTTAGTATGGGACTATTGGAATTGGTGGGGCCAAACCTTCAGGTAGATTATGTCCTTAATCCTTCCATTAATTTCAGGGTTGCACTCAGTACGGTTTTTTTATTGATAATAGCCGGGGCCTTGGCAGGTTTTTTCCCAGCTTGGCGCGCCGCTACCATTAGACCTATTGAAGCTTTGAGGGATGAATAGGACCGTTGATTGCAAATAACGAAAAGATATGTTCAATAAGGACCGATGGAAAGAAATACTTGAAGTGCTGACCAGCAACTGGTTCAGGACCATTTTAACCGCATTTGGAGTTTTTTGGGGTATATTGATATTGATCGTCCTCTTAGCGGCAGGGAAGGGATTGGAGAACGGTATACGCTCCAATTTTGGTGATATTGCAACCAATACAATGTTTATGTGGACCCAAGGAACCTCCATAGCCTATAAAGGCCTGCCAAAGGGAAGGCGTTTTACTTTTAAATTGGAGGATGTAGCCGCTATAAAACAAAAAGTGCCGGATCTTAGGTTTGTGTCTCCTAGAAACCAATTGGGAGGTTTTAATGGAACCAATAATGTGGTGAGGGGAATAAAAACCGGGGCATTTAATGTCTATGGCGATTATCCGGATATTATAAATCAGGATCCAATGAGCATCACCTCCGGTAGATTTATTAACCAATTGGATATAGAAGGAAAAAGAAAGGTGGCGGTAATCGGTGAAGGGGTTCGTACCAGCCTATATAATGTGGGGGAAGAGGCAATAGGCACCTATATTAAGATCCAGGGAGTAAATTTCATGGTTGTTGGTACCTATAGGAAGAATTCCAATGATGGTAATGCCGAGGAGATCCAAAAGGAAATTTTTATACCCTTTACTTCTTTTTCCCAAGCTTTTAACCAAGCTAACAACGTGGGTTGGATGGCCATTACGGCCAATGACAATTCGTCCATCACCCAACTAAAGGAGCAAATATTTACGGTGGTACGGGAAAATCAAAAAATTCATCCCCAAGATCTACGTGCTGTTGGGCATTTTGATCTGTTTGAAGAGTTTAACAGAGTGCTGGGCCTATTTAAGGCCATGCGGTGGATAGCTTATTTTGTTGGTGTGTTGGTATTGTTGTCCGGTGTAATCGGGGTTAGCAATATTATGTTGATAGTGGTCAAGGAGCGGACCAAGGAAATAGGGATACGACGGGCTTTGGGTGAAAACCCATGGTCCATTAAGCTTCAAATTATTATGGAATCTATTTTTTTGACCATCATGTCCGGGATGGCAGGAATCAGTTTTGGGGCCATGGTCATCTACCTCATTAATTATTTTCTGGAAAGCAATGGGCCAATTGAAATGTTCGCAAATCCCAGTGTAAGTTTAGGGGTGGTACTGGTGGCCTTGATTATTTTGGTGGTATCGGGGTTGTTGGCCGGATTTATACCTGCCCAAAGTGCTATAAAAGTTAAGCCGATAGAGGCGTTGAGAATGGAGTAGCCTTTCCATTATTATGAAGCTGTAAAATTTTGAACTAGGAATAAAATATTAGTAGAAATCAATCAAACAAAAACAAATCAAAAACATGAAGAAGTCGATTACCGTTATAATTTTATTATTTATCGTTTTTAGTTGTGGTGGGTCCTTGTATTACCTGTATAAAAAGAATGCCGAAGATCCGGTGGTCTATGCCACTGAAAAGCCTTCTACACAAACTATTATAAAGAAAACTGTGGCTACGGGCAGTATACTGCCTTTGGAAGAGGTGCTGATAAAACCAAATATTTCAGGGGTTATAGAGGAAGTTTTTGTGGAAGGGGGCGACTATGTTAAATCGGGCGATTTAATTGCCAAGATAAAGGTGGTTCCCAACCTGTCTTCCTTGAACGAGGCCAAGAATACCATAGAAGAGGCCAAGATTACCTTGGATGACCAAAAGCGCAATTGGGAACGGCAGAAAACCTTGTTCGATAAGGGGGTAATTTCCAAAGTAGATTTGGAAAAGGCAGAGGTTTCCTATGAACAGGCCAAGCAATCTTATGCTGCTGCCAACAAACGCTTTGATATCGTTAAAACCGGAACTACCAAAGGGTATGGTAATGAGGCAAATACCATGATACGGGCAACGGTGAGCGGAATGGTGTTGGAAGTGCCGGTAGAAGTTGGAAATCAGGTAATAGAATCCAATAATTTTAATGAGGGTACTACCATTGCAGCCATTGCTGATGTAGATAAGATGATTTTTGAAGGCAAGGTAGACGAATCGGAAGTAGGAAAAATTAAGGAAAACCTACCCCTGGAAATTACAGTGGGGGCCATAGAGAATGCTGTGTTCGACGCCGTACTGGACTATATTGCGCCCAAGGGAAAAGTGGAAAATGGAGCCATTCAGTTCGAAATCAAAGGTACTTTAAAGAAGCGCGATTCCATATTTATCAGGGCAGGTCTTAGTGCCAATGCTTCAATTATATTAGCCAAGGCGGATAGTGTTCTGGCGGTGAAGGAAGCCTTGATCCAATTTGATCCCGATACCAAAAAACCTTTCGTCGAAATTGCTACCGGGAGCCAGAAATTTGAACGTAGGGAAATTCAATTAGGGGTGAGTGACGGAATCTATATCCAAATTTTAAATGGAATAAAACCAGATGATGACATAAAAGTTTGGAACGAAATAAAACCTGCAGCCCTTGGCGCATAATTTATTTAACATAGCTTTAACACAGTCTGTTGTAACGACTTTATCGATAGTCTGTCTTATCTTTGTATTTTCCGACATGCTTACCTAATTCAATAAATCATGATAGAAATTAAAGATCTTCATAAATCCTATAAAATGGGAAGCAATTCCCTTCATGTATTAAAAGGCATTAATTTTTCTGTTGAAGAAGGGGAGCTTGTGGCCATTATGGGGTCTTCGGGTTCTGGCAAGTCCACCTTGCTTAATATACTTGGTATGTTGGACGTATTGGATGAGGGATCCTATACCTTGGACGGGGTACCCATTAAAGATTTGAATGAGACGAAGGCGGCACAATACAGGAACAAGTTTTTAGGTTTTGTTTTTCAATCCTTTAATTTGATCAATTATAAAAGCGCCATGGAAAATGTGGCACTTCCGCTATATTATCAGAAAGTGGGGAGAAAGGAAAGGCAGGAAAAGGCTTTAAAATACTTGGAACAAGTAGGTTTACGTGAATGGGCAGACCATTTGCCGAGTGAATTGTCCGGGGGACAAAAACAAAGGGTGGCCATAGCCAGGGCCATGGCAGCTGAGCCCAAAGTATTGTTGGCGGATGAGCCTACCGGTGCCCTTGACAGTACCACTTCCTACGAGGTAATGGATCTTATCCAAAAAATAAACGATGCCGGCAATACCATACTAATAGTTACTCATGAGCCGGACATTGCGGACATGTGCAAGAGAATTGTTCACTTAAAGGATGGGGTTATCGTTGAGGATAAAAAAATAAAACAGGTTAGAGCCTCCCAATATGTTTAGTAGGGATAATTGGAAGGAAATATTTGAAACTATTCAAAAGAATAAGCTAAGGACTTTTCTGTCCGGTTTTACCGTGGCTTTGGGTATTCTGATTTTCGTTGTTCTGTTTGGAATGGGAAACGGACTGGTCAACACCTTCAATGAGTTTTTTGGGGATGATGCTACTAATGTACTTTACGTATTTCCTGGTAGAACTACCATTCCGTACAAAGGTTATAAATCCAATAGGGTCATAGAGTTTGATAATAGTGATCTGGCAGACATTAATAAAAATCTGGCCATGTTTGTTGAGTATACCACTCCCCGTATTTCCAGAGGCGGTTTGGTGAAATACAAGAACGAATTCAATAACTATACTACCAGAGCGGTTGGTCCTGCGCATCAATATGCCGAAAAGACCATTATGATGAAGGGTCGTTTTATAAACGAGCAGGATATCAAAAACAAAACAAAATATGTGGTCATTGGGAGGTTGGTAGAGCAAGATCTTTTTGGAAACAACAATGCCGTAGGGGAATACATAGATGTGGCAGGGAGTGCGTTTATGGTTATCGGTGTTTTCCAGGACGATGGTGGAGATAATGAAGAGCGATTGATCTATATGCCCTACACAACACGACAGCTCATTGAGAAAAATACCGACAAAATAGATCAACTAATAGTCGCATTTAAACCTGAGATCGGTTATGCAGGGGCAATGGCCCTGGATAGAAGTCTAGATCGTTTTTTTAAGGAAAAGAAATACATAAGCCCGGATGACCAGAACGGAGTGTTTATCAGAAATGTGGCCGACCAGTTGAAGCAAAATCAGCAATTCGCGAGGGTTTTACAAATTATAGTTGCCCTGGTGGCCTTTGGTACCATAATAGCGGGCATAATAGGAATTAGTAATATTATGGTGTTTGTAGTCAAGGAACGTACCAAGGAACTTGGGATTAGAAAGGCGCTCGGGGCCACACCTAAATCGGTCATAGGTTCAATACTATTGGAGTCGGTTTTTATTACTACCATTTCTGGATTCTTCGGAATGCTTTTGGGGATTTTTATTTTGAACTCCTTGGGTGAAAAGTTGAAGGACTACTTTATAACCAATCCCTATATAGATATGACCATGGCCATTAGTGCAACTCTGGTATTGATACTGTTTGGGGCCATTGCAGGATATATTCCGGCCAAAAGAGCAGCGGAAATAAAACCAATTGAAGCCTTAAGAGACGAATAATATGCGATTTTTATTTGATAGTAATACATGGCAGGAGATTTTTGGTTCTATTGGTAAAAATAGGACCAGGACCATTATTACGGTGATTGGCGTATTATGGGGAATATTAATTTATATCGTATTGTCTGGAGCCGCTAAAGGTTTGGACAATGGGTTCGAGAAACAATTTCAAAATGTGGCCATGAACAGTATGTTCACCTGGGCTCAAAGTACAAGTATGCCTTATAAGGGATTTAAGACAGGAAGACAGTTGCAACTTAAATTAAATGATGGGGTCATGTTAAAAAACAGGATTCCCGAGATTCAATATATTGCCCCAAGAAATGTGAAGGGCATTTTTGGCGGTAGCCCGGCCCAGATTATTAGAAGCGGTAAGTCTGGTAGCTATGCGATCTATGGGGATTATCCTATTTCCACAAAAATCGCTACCAAGAAAATCTATGATGGTGGCAGATTTATAAATGATGAGGATATTGATGGCGCCAGAAAAGTATGTGTCATTGGGGAGCGCACACAAAAGGACTTGTTTGAAAATGATGAGAATCCCATAGGGGGGTATATAAGGATCGATAATGTGTTTTTCCAAGTCGTGGGCGTGCATAAGTTTACGCCAGGAGGTGGATTTGAAAGCGATTCAGATATCTATATACCCTTTACTACTTTCAAAAAATTATATAATACAGGTGAAAATGTGGGTTGGTTCGCAATCGCAGCCTATGATGATGCAGATGTTATAAAGGTAGAGGAAAATGTGAAGGCGGTTCTCAAGAGTATCCACAACGTAAACCCAAAGGATGAGCGTGCTATTGGTTCATTTAATCTAGGAGAAGTATTCAATAGAATAGTTGGTTTTGCAAAGGGTTTGACCTTCATGTCCTTGGTCGTTGGGATTGCTACGATTTTGGCGGGAGTTATAGGAATTGGCAATATTTTATTGATTTCTGTCAAGGAAAGGACCAAAGAATTGGGAGTAAGGCGCGCCCTTGGAGCTACACCCAGGGAAGTGCGTTCCCTTATTATATTGGAATCGGTGTTTCTAACTATGCTGGCCGGCGTTATGGGAATTATTCTTGGGGCGGGAGTGCTAAGTCTGATCAATAAATTCACCCAGGGTATGGATTTCCCCTACGCCAATCCAACTGTGCCCATACCTTATGTTTTGGGGGCCTTGGCTTTAATGGTAGTGCTTGGCACATTAATAGGCCTGATACCTGCCCAACGAGCAGTAAGTATAAAACCAATAGATGCTTTAAGAGAAGAATAAAACAAACCAATACAAATAAATATATAGTAAAATGAACAAGATTGTAAAATATGTGCTAATCGGAGTTTTGGTGCTGGGAGCTCTTTGGGCAGCAGCCTTTTTTGTGAAGTCGAATAGTAAATCGGCCATTACCTACGAAACAAAAAATCCTTTTACGGCCAATATCCAAAAGAAATCTGTAGCAACTGGTAAAGTGGTTCCTGAGGATGAAGTGGAAATAAAGCCACAGATATCCGGTATCATTGATGAAATCTTTTTGAAAGAGGGAGCCAAGGTAAATGCGGGCGACCTAATTGCTAAAATAAAAGTGGTTCCCAATGAACAATCTTTGAACCAGGCGAGAGGTCGGGTAAAAAATGCAGAAATAGCATTGAATAATACCAAAATAGAATATGACCGGAATAAGGCCATTTTTGATAAAGGAGTAATTTCTTCCCAAGATTTTAATACGCAACAGTTGCGATATGATCAGGCAAAATTGGAACTTCAGAATGCGCAATCCGATTACCAGATTATCCGGGATGGGTCGGCCGGTGGCAGTGCCACGGCCAACACCAACATTCGGGCCACTGTTTCCGGGACTGTCCTTGAGATTCCCGTTAAGGAAGGAGACCAGGTAATTCAGAGTAACAACTTTAATGACGGGACTACCATAGCCACTATTGCCGATTTGAGCATCATGATTTTTGAAGGAAAAGTGGATGAAGGTGAAGTGGGGAAATTGGAATTGGGAATGCCCTTGGAGATTAGTTTGGGTGCCATAAACGATAAAAAGTTCGATGCCAAACTTAGGTTTATTGCACCTAAGGGTGTTGAGGAATCTGGAGCTGTGCAATTTAAGATAGAAGGCGATGTAACCGTGGAAGACGACTTTTTGATACGTGCCGGTTATAGTGCCAATGCCTCTTTGGTACTGGAAAAGAAGGATAGTGTAATGGTAATACCCGAGGCTCTTTTACAATTTGATAAAGTAACGGATAAACCCTTTGTTGAAGTGGCCATAGGTACAGTGGAAGAACAAAAATTTGAAAGAAAGGATGTTGAGATAGGGATTTCAGACGGTGTGAATGTTGAAATTGTTTCAGGCATTACCAAGGATGATAGGGTGAAGATTTGGAACAAAACCGAGCCTATTAAGAAGGGTGCCGAAGAAGATAGTGAAACAGAGGAAGGCAAATAAGCGGAACATCAATCAAAAAAACAATCAAAAAATAATCAAATCATGAAAATTAAGATACTTATAGGGTTGTTTATTTTCTGTTGTGGCGTACTATCCGCCCAAGAAAAAAAATGGACCTTGGAAGAATGTGTTTACTATGCCGTGGAGAATAACTTGACCATAGAGCAGTTTGAACTCGATCTTGAAAATGCAAAAATAGATAAGTCCGATGCCATCGGGGATATGTTGCCCAATTTTAATGCAAATGCAAGTTTTTCTGGCAATTCGGGGCTAGTTTTGGATCAATCCAGGAACCAACAGGTTACAGGTACGGTAACAACTGCATCAGGAGGATTTAGTTCCTCGGTAAATCTTTTTGATGGATTAAGGAGCATCCACAGGCTAAACAGGGCAAAATTGAATGCCTTGGCCAATCAGTATAGATTGGATAACCTAAAGGACGATATTATGCTTGCAGTGGCCAATGCCTATTTACAGGTTTTGTCCAATAAGGAGTCGCTCAAGGTTTTTAGGGCACAATATGCCGTAACCGAGCAGGATTTGATAAGGACCAAGGAATTGGTGGATGCCGGTGTTGTTCCAAGAGGCGATTTATTGGAAATAGAGGCTACTGCCGCCAATCAGGAACAACAAATTGTAAATGGGGAGAATCAAGTGTTGATCTCTAGGATAGGTCTGGCACAATTGCTTCAAATCAGGGACTACGAAAATTTTGATATTGCTGACGAGGAATTTGACATTCCTCCCTCCAATATATTGGACAATTCCCCTAAAGCGATTTTTGATAAGGCCCTTACCTTTAGGAATGATATTAAATTTTCTCTGTCCAATGTGGAATTGGCACTTAAGGACCTGCAAATAGCCAAAGGCGCAGTTTACCCAACCTTAGGGGCTTTCTTCAATTATGGTACACGATATTCAAGTGAATTTCGTAATCCATCGACTTTAAATAGAATCTCTTTTGCGGACCAGTTGTATTTAACAGATGGTATTGCTTATGGACTACAATTAAATGTTCCTGTATTTAACGGGTTTAGCGTTAAAAATAATATTCAGCGAGCCAAGATCGGTGTGGAAAGGTCCAGGCTACAATTGATGCAGGACAAATTGGATTTGGAAACCAACGTAAATCAGGCCTATGTAGATGTAAAGAGTTTTTCCAAAGCCTATGAAGCTGCCCAAAAATCTTTGGAGGCCCGTAGGTTGGCGTATAATTATACAAAAGAACGATTTGATGTTGGCCTAATGAACGCTTTCGATTTTAGTCAGTCACAGTCCAGGGTAGATAATGCGGAGGCAGAATTAATAAGGACAAAATATGACTATATATTTAGGTTAAAGGTTCTGGAATTTTATTTTGGCTTACCTATAAAATTGGATTAAGCTATATTTGCCGTCTATTATGGCTATGATATTAAATTTAGAGACTGCAACCACCAATTGTTCAGTGAGTGTTGGCAACAACGGCGAAATTATTTCTTTAAGGGAAGACAACAGTCCCAACTATTCGCATTCGGAACAGTTGCACATTTTTATAGAGGAAGCTTTGAAAGGGGCTTCCTTAACTTTTAAGGATATATCCGCCGTTGCCGTGAGCAAGGGCCCTGGGTCTTATACAGGTCTGCGCATAGGGGTATCAGCAGCCAAGGGACTTTGTTTTTCTTTGGATCTCCCGCTGATATCGGTTTCCACACTGGAAAGTTTGGCAAAGCAGGGATATGAAAAAAACTATGATTTTATAATTCCGCTGTTGGATGCCAGGAGAATGGAAGTTTATTCGGCAGTTTTTGATTCGGAAGGGAACAATATAAGGGAGACCAGGGCAGAAATTATCAACAAGGACAGCTTTTTGGAATATGCACAAAAAGGCAGGGTTTTGTTAGTTGGAGACGGAGCGGAAAAATGCCGGGAACTGTTGGAGCATCCAAATTTTAGTTACCATACGGCATTACCTACAGCTAAAGAAATGGGAAAATTGTCCTATAAAAAGTTCAAAGCAAACGAATTTGAAAATGTCGCCTACTTTGAGCCGTATTATTTAAAGGATTTTATGTTGCCCACTAAGAAACCTTAGGCCTGAGGTTGGTGAATAACCCTTTGTGGAAATGGGATTTCAATTCCTGCCGCATCAAATCTGTTTTTAAGCTCTTCCATAACGTGGAAATGGGCAGCCCAAAAAACATCATTTTCAGCCCAGAACCGCAAGGAAAGATTCACGGAGCTATCCCCTAATTCCGCAACATATACTTCCGGGGCCGGATCTTTTAGGATGTTTTCATTTTCTGAACATATCTCCAGTAAAATTTCTTTGGCCAATTTAATATTGGAGCTATACCCTATACCCACTGCTATTTTGTCCCTTCGGGTGTTTTGGGCATTATAATTAATGATGTTGTTATTGGATAATTGGCCATTGGGTACAATGGCAATCTGATTGCCGAAGGTGCTGATCTTTGTGGTAAATATGGATATTTCCCTTACAGTGCCATCTACCCCTTGTGCTGAAATAAAATCACCTACCTTAAAAGGCTTGAATAGTAATAACAGGACGCCGCCTGCAAAATTGGCCAAGGAACCTTGTAAGGCCAGGCCAATGGCCAGACCGGCGGCACCAATAATAGCTACCAGGGAAGAGGATTGAACACCCAACTGGGTAATTACTATTACAAAGAGCATTATTTTAAGCCCTATGCTAATAAAACTTTGCAAAAAGGACTCCAATGAAGGGTCATAGTCTGCCCTATCAAAAAATTTACGGACCATTCGATTAATAAATCTTATAATCCAGAGTCCCAAAATATAGATGATAATAGCCATAATCAAACTAGGAAGAGCTTCCCAAAGAAATTTGATGGCGTGATCTATATGTTCTTGATAGTCGGAAATGATATTCATAAAAAAAATTATTTTTTTGGTTTAACACAATATAAATCCAATTTCCCAGCAAATTATTAGCATTGAACAATTCTTGACTTTGATCAAATATTTCAGTGGTCTAATCATTACTGAGTTTTATGTAATTGGATACTACAAAAAAAGCGCCTTTTAACGGCGCTTGTTGATTGAAATGAGAAAAATATTAATTCACTTCAAAAGTGATTTTAACATTTACACGATAATCGTCAAGTTTTCCGTCTTTTACCGTTGCACTCTGTTCTTTAATATACACGGAACGAATGTTCTTAACGGATTTGGAAGCTTGTTCCACAGCCTTTTTAGCCGCATCCTCCCATCCTTTATTGGAATTTGCCAGAACTTCGATAACTTTTAAGATAGCCATAATACATAGTTTTAGATTCTCTTAAAGTTAACAAATAAAAGCTAGAAAGGTTGCTATTATTAGTGAAAATCAACCATTTAATGCGACTACTTCATTTACCATATCGCCCATCATATTTTTGAGCATTGTTTCTATTCCATTTTTTAAGGTATAGGTAGACGAGGGGCAACCACTACAGGCACCTTGCAATATTACATTGACGGTTTTTGTATCCTCTTCATAAGACTTAAAGAGAATATTGCCACCATCACTAGCTACTGCGGGTTTTACATACTCTTCCAAAATATCAATGATCTGCTTTGATATGTCGTCCAATTTGGTATCCTCCAATAGTGCTTCCGGAGCATTGGTTTTTTGTTTTTGAAGACTGTTTGCCGAAACCACTTCCTTGCCATCAGCAATAAAATCCCTGATTTTCTCACGTAGCTCCAAGGTAATATCGTCCCATTCCGCAACATCATACTTGTTTATGGAAACATAATTAACATCAAAAAACACTTCTTTTACAAAGGGTAGCATAAATAATTGCTTGGCCAATTCCGAGTCCTTGGCCTCATCTATGTTCTTAAATTCAAAAGTTGTGGGTACAATTCTTTTGTTGGTCACGAATTTCATGACGGACGGATTGGGGGTAACTTCAGCATACACTGTTACAGCAACCTTCTTTTGATTTTCATCCTCTTTGACAACAGGTTCGCCAGCATTAAGATAATCTACCAACTGCTGTGCCACACTATCCTTAACATCGTCCCATTCCACAATATCATAACGCTCCAATCCTATAAAGTTACCTGAGATATACACCGTTTTAATAAACGGAAGATAAAATAACTGTTGGGCCAAAGGCGAAATTTTTGCTTCGTCTATGTTTTTGAATTCGTAGTTATTGTTTTTTGTTATGAAATGATTAGTTTCGAATTTTAGTATCGCCGGATTCTTCGTGGGCACCACGGTAATTATAAACTCTTCCATTTAAATATTTTTCACAAAAGTACGAAGGTTTTCTAAGTTATAGCATATATAATAATGTAGTATTTCAACCGTTATAATTTATATTTGGACGATGTTATTAACACACCCCTCATCTTAAATGAAACAACATTTATTGATTTTACTTTCGTTTTTTGCGATTGGCTATCAGTCCATTGCTCAAGAAGGCGTTCCTGTCTATTTTGATTATTTAGCGGATAATTACTATTTGGTATATCCATCCATGGCAGGAATAGGCGAAGGAGGGAAAATTAGGGCAACTATTAGAAAACAATGGTTTAGTGTGGATGAAGCTCCTAATATGCAGACCTTAAATGCACATTTTAGGGTTGGAGAACGTAGTGGTTATGGAGCAACCGTTTTTAATGATGCCAACGGCTATCATTCACAAACGGGATTTAAACTTACCTATGCGCATCATTTGAGATTGGGCGGGGATTTTAGAAGTCTAAATCAACTCTCTTTTGGACTTAGTGCAGGCATACAACAAAGTAATTTGGACGAGTCGGAGTTTGTTTCTGTTATCCCAGATCCAATAATTACGGGCTCAAGGAATAGTGTCGGCTATTTTAATATGGACTTGGGAATGTCCTACAATTTTATGGAATTCTATGCCCATGCCGCTGTTCATAATTTGATGGGGAGAGGTAGGGATCTATATTCGGCCATAGAGTCCAATAACTTAAGAAAATACCTGATATCTTCAGGTTATGTATTTGGAAAGAGCGAATGGCAATTAGAGCCTTCCGTATTATTTCAGTTCACCGAGTTTACCCAGGAAAAGGCAATCGATATCAACGCCAAAGTTTATAAGAGTGTAGATTTTGGAACGGTTTGGGGCGGTCTTTCCTATCGAAGAAGTTTTGATGGTGCACAATACCAAACTGCCAGTGATTTTGGGGAACAGCGTTTGCAGCTTTTTACGCCAATTGTAGGGGTTAACTACAAGAATTTTTTGGTCTCTTACAACTATTCTTACCAAATGGGGGATATCAGATTTGACAACGGCGGATTTCATCAAATTACCCTAGGGTACGATTTTGGCCAGACCGAGAAAAGATACGATTGTAAGTGCCCAGCTGTTAATTACTAATTACGAAGCTTCGCTTTGCAATTTGTCAATATTTCCTTGTTTATTGATACTTGGTACTTGTGTGTCCAAAAATTGAATGTTCAACAGATTTTTCAGATCCATTGAACATTTGCTTTATATCTTACAATTTTTACAGTTTTAGTAAGGTCCGTACAGGACTTTTTTGCCTAAGTGGCTTACTCCCAACGATAATTCTTCTTGGCGGCCTGTTTTTGAATAGCAGTAAGCATGGCATTCTCCAATTCACCCTTTTCATTATCCTTTTGCTGTGAAGCAATATAGGCTTCCCTTTTGCTGTTCAGGTCTTGGATTTCTTTTTGGATATCGCTACGCTCCTTTTTCTTGCCTTCGATGTAGGATGCAATTTCAGTTTTGGATTTTTCCTTTAACTCCATGGGCAATTCCTCCTTTTTAACCTTGTCTATGTCAAAACCGTCAGCCTTGGAGGCATCTACTAAGTCCCAGGAGGAATTGGTGTAAAGTCTGGACGATTTGCTAACCGCTCTTTTAACCGCAACAGCTTCCTCCATTTCCATGGCATTGCTGTCCTGGGCGCTTTGCTGCTGTATTTTTGCAGCGCCTAAAGCCCCGTAGGAAATATAGGTTTTGTTCAATCTGGAATTTAACTTAATGATCACATCATCGTAGGGGGTGGCTATATGCACCACTTCACGGTTATGGTCTATGGCCATATATTCTCCTCCCGTTAATTGTGCCCCATTTTTCCACCCCGTATTAATGCCTTGCTCGTAGGCGCCACAAAAAATGGTATTTACAATAACATCCTTTTCCTTGGCGTTGGCCACCGCATCCTTATAATTTAATTTTCCTTGGGTAAAGGGCTCATTGCCTGCAATAAAGATCATCTTTAGCTGGTCTGGATTTTTTCCCCAGTCCAATTGGCTCAAAGAAGTTTGTATGACTTGTCCGCAATATTCTTCCCCTCCATTGGTGGACAGGGAGAATAGTTTTTCTGAAATCTCATCCAGGTCACTGCTAAAGCCTAAAACTTGTTGAATATAACCTTCCCTGGAGGATAAATTGTCGTTTCCGTATTGGTACAGGGCAATCTGCAGCTGAGGCCTGCCATCGTTGCCACATTTGGCATGCGTAAATTTGTTCACAATATCCCATAATTGTGCCTTGGCCTGATTAATTAGCCCGTCCATACTATTGCTAGTGTCGAGCAGGAGTGCTATCCTAACCATATTATTGGCCGGCTTCGAATTTTCTATTGCCATTTCGGTGAAAACAGGATCTTTTAGGGTATTCCCATTATTAATATCGTTGCTATAACTTTGACCCATTCCTAGGGCAATAGCCCCTAAAACTAATATTTGCTTTACATTTTTCATAGTACTTTATTTTAGTTGAACATTGATTCTTATGTACTTGTAGTGGTTGGATAATTATAGCTTACCACTATTTTTAGTATGTTATGAACCACCTAAGTTTTAAGTATCTGGATAATAATCGGTGATATCATAGGTTAAAAGTAGGATCAACATTATTCTAAAAAAACAAGCAATGAGCGAATGGTCATTTTGGATGAGGCAAGTGGAGTTTTGGATTCGTTAAGCCTATTTTAGGTTCATAAAGGGTGCTATTTATAGGGATAAGGCATTTTTTAGTACGGTTTAAATCAATTAAGTTTATCATATATATTGAAAGGGCATGACCAAATTTTTTTACATAGGCTTATTGCTGGTTCTGGGTTCGGCGTCGGGGTATTCCCAAATATCGCAGACCGGATCTAATTTTGATCTACAGGGGGTGGTCATGGAAAAGGGAAGTAATCATGGCCTTTCTGGAGTGGCAGTGTCCACCAACAGTGGAGAGTACACGCTGACGAATGATAAAGGGGAATTTAAAATAAAGGTTGGCATGGGGCAGGAGCTTGTCTTTGAGAGTCCCCGTATGGAAACCGTACGATATAGGGTAACAAGCAAGGACGATTTGGAAATTTTGGTAGAGACCAATGACAAGAATAGTATTGGTATAGGTAGGAGTAGTAGTCAACCGGAAAGATCTGTCTCTTTGTATTATAGTTATATCGATTCCGCCAATTATTACAAAAAGAGCAATATTCGAAAGAGCATCGATTTTATTACGCAATCCCTTGCCCAATTGGGGATTGGCAGTAATAAGGAGCAATTGGCTATAGCGTATTCCACATTGGGCGAGGTATACCAATATCACAAGCAGTACGATTTGGCCATCTCCAGCTACAAGGATGCACTGTTGGCAGACCAGACGCTAAAAACATCATTGCTGCTAGGCAAGACCTATGTTTTGAACAAGGAGTATGGGGAAGCCGAGAAGTTGATGTCACCTCTGGTAAAAATAACCAAAATGGTACCATTTCAGAGGGTGGAACTTTACGAGATCCTTGGAGATGCCTATGTTGGATTGGGAGAACTGGATAAGGCTGTGGCCTTTTATGGTGAAGGCCTTAAAATAGCGGATAAGAATCAGATCGCCCCAAAAACCATCGACCTAAATTCCAAGATAGCCACTGCTTACGCAAACGGAAATCGACTTCAGGAAGCAAACGCCTATTTTAATAACTCCTTAGAGCTTTCTTCGGGACAAGCGCCCCAACGAGCGGTTCAGGAAAAAGAGAAAGTGGCCGATTTTTACAATAAAAAAAATCAATTTGGCCAAGAAATCCAATTGCGTAAAAAGAGTTTGGAGGATTTAAAAAGGATTCCTAAAAGTGAGGTCGCCGATGGATTATCCTTGGAAAACGATTCCATATCGGCCCAAAGAATAAATTATAAAATTGCCAATGCTTATATTGCCCAGGATAAATATGATGAAGCTATACCCTATTTGGAAGAGAGTATAAAAGATGCGGATGTTGATGATGATCTGTTGGTCAGGAAAGATGCCACACGCAAATTGTCCGAAGTGTATAAATATAAAGGCGATTACACCAAAGCTTTGGAGACCTATCAAGAGTATGTAGCCGTTGTAGATACCCTATATGTTAGAAAAGAACAGGAAATAGCCAGAGCGGCCCGATTTAATAGGGAGCTTGCGGCCAAGCAAAGCAGAATATCCGGCCTTGAACAGGAGCGGGAGCTTACCCAAAGTAAATACAGCCTAGCGCTCACGGAGCAGCAATTGGTGGCAGAAAGCATAAAACGACAAAATTGGATCATTTATTCCCTGATCTTTGGATTGCTTTTGATGGGGTTGGCGGCCTATTTCTTTTACAGGAGCAATAAGCAGCAAAAGTTGGCCAATAATTTATTGGCCCTAAAATCCCTGAGGTCGCAAATGAATCCCCATTTTATATTCAACGCCTTAAATTCAGTAAATAATTTTATAGCCAAAAGTGACGAAAGAAGCGCAAACCGTTACTTGAGCGACTTCTCTACCCTTATGCGGGCCGTATTGGAGAATTCCGATGAGGATTTTATTCCGTTGTCCAAGGAGCTGGAATTGCTGGAGCTGTATACCAAGTTGGAGCACTCCCGTTTTTCAGATAAATTCGACTACGCAATTATAGTGGATGAGGATATTGATATTGATGCTTTTCAAATACCGCCCATGCTATTGCAACCTTATATAGAAAATGCCATCTGGCATGGTTTGCGCTATAGGGAGGACAAGGGTTTTTTAAAAATTGTACTCAAACAAAAAGATAAGCTTGCCTTGGAGATTTCTATAACCGATAACGGTATAGGCAGGAAGAATTCAGCAGCCTTGAAGACCCAAAATCAGAAAAAACAAAAATCCAAGGGTATGGGCAATATCAAAAAGAGAATAGAAATATTAAACGATATGTATAAGGATAAGGTAGATGTTTTTATTTCCGACCTGGAAACAAATGGCACGGGCACCAAGGTATTATTTACTATTAAGAGGGACTGATAAAAAATAAAGATGTTGAGGTTGGTAGGTCAAAGAGGCCATATGGGAAACAATAAAAACAAAATTTGAGAATGAAGTTAAATGCCCTAATTGTAGAAGATGAAGCAAATAGCAGGGAAATTCTACGTAATTATTTGGCCAAATATTGTCCCACCGTTAATTTGGTAGGCGAAGCGGCAACCATTAAGGAAGGGCTTGCCCTGATCAATAACAACTACCTTGATGTGGTATTCCTGGATGTGGAAATGCCTTTTGGAAATGCTTTTGATTTGTTGGATCAGCTACCTGACCGTAATTTTGAGACCGTTTTTGTTACGGCCTATAACCAATACGCCGTAGATGCGCTAAATGCCCACGCCGCCTATTATTTAATGAAGCCCATTAGCATAGATGAACTAATAAAAGCAGTGGACTATGTAGCTGATATAAGGGAAAAGGAAAAGGCGATCGAGAATCGTATTCTTACTCCTAAATTTAACAAGGTGGATGGAAAAATAACCTTGCCGCAACAAGATGGATTTCAGGTGTTGAATGTGTCGGATATTTTATATTGCAAAGCGGATGACAATTACACGGAATTGTATTTGGAGAAACAAAAAATTCTGGTCAGTAAAACGCTTAAATATTTTGAGGATGCCTTGTCCGATTATACCTTTGCCAGAGTACATAAATCGTATCTGGTAAATGTAAATGAGATCGTTAAGTATAAGAAAGGCAAGGGTGGCAGTGTGGTAATTTCCAATGGAAAGGAGATTATGGTTTCAGCTTCCAAAAAGAAGGATTTGCTGTCGTTTTTTGAATAGCGTAGATTTGCCCAAAGTGGCAGGTTCAAAGGGAAGTTGGATCACTTTAAAATGAAAGGTTGGAAAATAGACCGGGCCGAATAATTTAAAAATAAATCGAAATGATTAAGACCATAAATGGTAAATCCCCACAGATAGGGGAGGATTGTTATATTGCGGAGAATGCCACCATTGTGGGCGATGTAGTCATGGGAAACCAATGCAGCATTTGGTTCAATGCCGTTTTAAGAGGTGATGTTCATTATATAAAAATGGGTGATAAGGTAAACGTGCAGGATGGTGCCGTTATACATTGTACTTATTTAAAGTCGCCCACTAATATTGGCAACAATGTGTCCATAGGTCACAATGCCATTGTTCACGGCTGTACCGTTCATGATAATGTGTTGATAGGAATGGGCAGTATAATCATGGACGATTGTATTGTGGAAAGCAATAGTATCATTGCGGCCGGAGCGGTAGTTACTAAAGGAACACATGTGCCTTCAGGTTCCATATTTGCGGGAATGCCGGCAAAAAAAATTAAGGATATCAGTACGGAGTTGAGTGTAGGGGAGGTAGAACGCATAGCCAATGCCTATGTTAAATATTCCAGTTGGTTTAAGGAATAATTTCAAGAAATAATAAGAGGGTGGAACTTGCCAATGCTGGGATTTGAACATCTAAATGAGCGCTAATTCCCAGGATTTCGGGTAAACTCCTGATTAAATAATCTTATTTTTGTGCAAAAATTAAATAGTTTTAAAACAAACGTATGAAAGCATATATTTTTCCAGGACAAGGAGCACAATTTGTAGGAATGGGATTGGATCTTTATGAAAAGTATCCCTTGGCACAAAAAATGTTTGAAACTGCCAATGAAATTTTGGATTTTTCCATAACAGACCTTATGTTCGAAGGTACCCCTGAGGATTTAAAGGAAACAAAGGTAACCCAGCCGGCCATCTTTTTGCATTCGGTAATTATGAGCAAGGTTATGGGGTCAAATTTTAAACCGGACATGGTGGCAGGGCATTCCTTGGGCGAATTTTCTGCCTTGGTGGCCAATGGAACCTTGGATTTTGAAGATGGATTGAAATTGGTGTTCCAGCGGGCAATGGCCATGCAAAAGGCCTGCGATCTGAAGCCAAGCACAATGGCCGCAGTTTTGGGATTGGAGGATGCCATTGTAGAAAAAATTTGCGCGGAAGTCCCTGGGATTGTAGTGCCTGCCAATTACAACTGTCCTGGGCAATTGGTCATCTCCGGGGAAGTGGAGGCCATTAATGTTGCCTGTGAAAAATTGAAGGAAGCCGGTGCCCGTAGGGCCTTGGTGCTGCCGGTAGGCGGAGCGTTTCACTCGCCTTTAATGGAGCCTGCCAGGGAAGAACTGGCAGCGGCAATAGAAAATACAATTTTTAATACACCTAGCTGTGCCATTTACCAAAATGTACCTACTACGGCAGTGAAAGATCCGGAGGCTATAAAAGCCAATTTAATAGCGCAATTGACGGCCCCTGTAAAGTGGACCCAAAGCGTTCAGCAAATGGTAGCCGATGGGGCAACTTTGTTTACGGAAGTTGGGCCAGGAAAGGTACTTCAGGGCTTGGTGAAAAAAATTCATCCTTCAGCAGAAACCATGTCTGCGGAGCTTTCTTAAATGGCTTTGCTGTAGTTTTTTGCCGTTTATCTGATAAATTTATATTTAACCCTTATTCTTAGGCTTGTGGGGTATTTTTTCTTAATATTGATTCCCTAAATTTTGGGAAATGGCATGTCCATTTCCCTCTTAAATCTTTGAATGATATAACCGGCTATGAAAATAAATACCCTTTATAATATATTTTCCAAACTTTTGATTTCTCGCTACCTGAGAAGTTTAACTTTTTTATGTGCGTTCTTGCTTCTTGGGTTTAATGGGTTTGGGCAGGCAGTAACTATTGAGGATGAAAATGGAAACGAAGATGATGGTGCCATTACGATTACTGCCACTCTGGATATTGCAGTACCTGGTGGTTTTACTGTGGATGTTTCGACAGTGGATGGTACCGCGACAATTGCGGATAATGATTATACTGCGGTTAGTTCATTTACCTTAACTTTTGCGGGAAATCCAGGTGAACAACAATTTTTTACAATTCTGCCAACGTTTGATAGTTTTGTTGAACTTGATGAGGATCTAACGGTTAATATGGCTAACCTTTCTGGAACCATTGCAATAGTTGATATTACAGATAGCGCCACAATTACTATAAACAATGACGACAGCGATGTGATAACAATGGGAGCTGGGGTGGCCCTATCCGAGGGCAATGCTGGCACTACGGCTTTTAATTTCACGGCGAACCGAACGGGAGCGACTACTTCTGCTGCTACAGCGACCTTTACGGTCACAGGGGTGAGCGCCAACGCTGCGGACTTCGACGGTGGGGTATTCCCGACCGGCTTGGCGACCTTTGCTATCGGATCTTCGACTGCGGCGATCACGATCAATGTGAGCGGGGATACGGCAGTTGAGGCTAACGAAACTTTTACGGTAACGCTAAGTGCCCCGAGCGCCGGGTACACTTTAGGTGCTCCTTCCACTGCCACAGGTACTATAAACAATGACGACAGCTATACGGCAAGCATCACAGCGACCGATCCTACCGCAACGGAGGCCGGCACGACCACTGGCCAGTTCACGGTAGACCTTGGGACGACCAACACCTCAGGTAGCACTATTGTAGTAAACTTCAATATCGCTACGGGAGGTTCCAATGCAACGAATACGACGGACTATGCGAACATCGGGACCAGCGTTTCCATAGCCAATGGCGCCCGGACTGGCGTGATAACGATCACCCCTGTGGATGATGCGGTTGCCGAAGGTTCCGAGACGGTAATACTTACCTTGGCGGCTGGTACGGGCTATGCTGTGGCAGGCGCCCCGAACAATACGGCTACGGTGACCATTGCGGACAACGATACTGCCGGTGTTTCCATTGACGATGTTTCAGTCAATGAAGGCGATGGCACCGCAACCTTTACCGTTACCTTGAACGGGGCTGTTTTTCTTGGAACTATAGTATCGTATTCCACAGCCAATAATACCGCTTTAGCTGGAAGTGATTATGTTGCTGAGACAAGTACTGTCGCGTTTTTGGGATTAAATGGTGAAACAAGAACAATTACAATCGATATTTCTGAGGATGTCCTGGTTGAAGGGACTGAAACCTTTTTTGTAAACCTTACCAATGCAACCGGTTTTGCACAACTTGGCAAGACACAGGGAATTGGGACTATTTTGGATAATGACAGCTATATTGCTACAGTAACCGCAACAGATGCTGATGCCGCGGAAAGTCCGTTGAATACAGGTACTTTTACAGTAGGCTTAAACACTACAAACCTGACGGGCAGCCCTATGGTAATCAATTATACCGTAGGTGGCACTGCTGTCTCCGGTTCGGATTATATAGCCCTTGCTGGTTCTGTCTCCATAGGGAATGGGCAAGAGAGTGCTACTATAACTTTGAACCCTATAAATGATTCAGAAGTAGAAGCGGGATTGGAAACAGTAATTGTAAGTCTGGCAAGTGGCACTGGATATATCGTTGGTGCACCCAACAACGCTACCGTAAATATAGCCAGTGAAGATATCGCTGGAATCTCCATAGATGATGTATTGGTAAATGAAAATGAAGCAACAGCAACCTTTACAGTTACCTTAAATGCCAATGTTCCGGCAGGGGCCTCAGTAGACTATTCTACGGCCAATAATACGGCTACTGCCGGAACGGATTATACAACTGGATCGGGAACACTTACTTTCTTGGGCTTGAACAACGAAACACAATCAATAGTAATCAATATATTGGAGGATGTCGTAGCGGAAGGAACCGAAAGCTTTTTTGTAAACTTGTCCAATCCCATAGGATTGATCCAAATTGATAAAGATCAGGGTATAGGTACCATTGCCGATAATGATAATTGTATTGAGGCACCTTTGATAAATAGTACTCCTACTATTTTTTGCGATGCCTTTACCCAAGATTTGGATGCTTATACGGACACTGCCATACCTGCCGGTTTTGAATTGATATGGAGCAGTAGTAGTGACTTTTCGAATGAACTTAATTGGTTAAGCACTAGCATAATAGATTTTGAGGCTACTTTTTATGGGTTTTTATATAATGAAAGCACAGATTGCGTAAGTCCGCCGTTGGAGGTAACCTTGGTACGCAACGTACCTCCAGAAATACTGAGTACCACCCCAGCAACAATTTGCGGAACGGGTATGGCAACTATAAGTGCAACGGTAACAGCTGGTGGTAGTTTGTTCTGGTACGCTTCGGAATCGGGTGGCACTTCTTTGGAGGAAGGAAGTAGCTTTTCCACAAGTGTTAGTGGTACTACTACCTATTATGTAGAGGCTTTTGCCAACGGTTGTTTCTCCGAGCGGGAAGCGGTTACAATAACCGTCAATGCTCTGGTAGATACTGGTACAATAAAAGATACTTCAGCTTGCAGTATTACCGGTGGAGGACCTACTACTGTAGATTTGGACGATACCAGGGCCGGAGGTACGGCCGGGGTATGGAGCATAGTAGGCACCCCTCCGAGTACCATCACTATTGGTACGGATAATATTGTTGATTTTGAGGGCGCCGCAGATGGGGATTACGTCTTTAGGTTTACGACAAATACTGCTGTTTCTCCTTGCGTAGATGAAAGTGTGGAGGTTACTATTACCGTAACTACCTGTACTATGGATAGTGATGGGGATGGCCTTTTTGACAGGGATGAAACTGCTCTAGGACTGGATCCCGCACTTCGGGATACGGATGCCGATGGTATTGAAGATGGGGTAGAAGTGGGGCCGGATATTAATAATCCGATAGACACTGATGGTGATGGAATAATAGATGCCCTTGATTCCAATATTTTGGATTCGGACAATGATGGTATTGTGGACCAACTGGATCCCGCCAACAATAATCCTTGTATTCCGAATATTTCCGATGCATGCCGAATTGACCTTGCCCTTGAGAAAACTGTGGATAAGGAAAGTGTTTTGGTGGGTAGGGAAGTTATATTTACCGTAACCTTGACCAACCTAAGTCAGATTATGGTGACCAATATAAGGGTGAACGATCTTGTGAGCCCTGCAACCGGATTCCAGTACGTAAGTAGTTCTGCTACTAAGGGAGTATATGATGCAGTGGCAGGGGTATGGCAATTGGATGAGGTTTTGTCAGATGAGGTCAATACTTTAACAATTACTGCCATAGTACCTGAGGTGGGTACCTACCAGAATATTGCAGCTATAGTAGACTCTTTCCCTGAAGATAGTAATGCAACCAACGATAGGGCAACTGCTAGTGTAACAGTGACACCGCGATCGTCGGATGAATGTGGGTTCCTCTTTAATCAGATATCCCCAAATGGAGATGGAATAAACGATGCGGTTTATATCAATTGTATAGCCGATTACCCAAATAATACGCTGCAAGTTTATGATCGCTACGGCAATGAAGTTTTTTCTGCCAATGGCTATGATAATACTTGGATGGCGACAGGGAAAAATGGAGATTTGCCAAAAGGGACCTACTTTTATATCTTGGATCTAGGTGATGGAACGGAAGTTCGAAAAGGTTGGATCCAAATCATAAGATAAAATAGACTATGAATTTAAGAATATACGATAAAGGGTATAGAGATATTTTATTGTTTTTTTGCCTACTGTTTTTTTCTGCGGGCATGCTTTTTGGGCAGAAAGAACCTCAGTATACCCAATATATGTACAATATAGGAAGTTTTAACCCTGCCTATGTGGGTACGGTGGAGACTCCAGATATTACGGGTTTGTACCGTGTGCAATGGTCTGGAATACCAGGGGCACCAAAAACATTGAGGTTCGGCGTAAATCTACCCTTGGCCAATGAAAAAAATGGCTTGGGCTTTAATGTGGTAAGTGATCAGTTGGGGCCTACCACCCAAACATATATAGATTTGGCCTATTCCTTTCAGGTGAAGATATCGGACGAAACCAAACTGTCCTTTGGGGTAGATGCAGGAGGTTCTTTGTTGGATGTGGATTATACCAAAGGAGACTTTGAAAACCCAAATGAGCCCTTGATCAATAATGCGGACACCTTTAATAAATTTTATCCTACAGTGGGTGCGGGGATGTTTATGTACCAAGAAAATTGGTATGTGGGCTTGTCGGTACCCAATTTTTTAACGTCGGGCATTTATGCTGACGAGGTGGCTAATATTGTGGAAGATAAAATGCAGTTTAATTTTATAGGTGGTTATGTTTTTGATTTTTCGGAAGGCCTTAAATTTAAACCGGCATTCTTAATGAATTATTTAAAGGGCCTGCCCTTAAACCTGAATTTGTCTACGAATTTTTTAATTAACGATATAGTAACTTTAGGGGCATCCTACAGATTGGACAACGCATTAAGTGGCTTGGCCGGATTGCAGATTTCCAACAGTCTGTTCCTTGGATATTCCTATGATTACAATACCAATGGATTGGGGGAATATAGTCAAGGTTCTCATGAAGTAATTTTAAAGTTTTATTTGGGTAGATCAATAGGGAAAACTAAAAAGGACAATAAAAGGGATCAAAAAGGTATGCCTAAACAGATAGACAGTCCGAGGTTTTTCTAAAAAAAGATGAATATGAGGTTTAATATAGTAGTTGTATTTTTTATCATTTTGTCGTCCTTCGGTTTTGCACAGCAAAAGAAATCCAAGGGGGATATATTGTTTTTTGAATATTCCTACAATCAGGCTATTATTGAATACCAAAAAGAATTGAGGGAATCTAAACTTTCCAATAATCAGTATTTAAACCTAGCGGATTCCTATATGAAAATAGGGAACTACAAAAAGGCCTCGGACATCTATGTGGATATTTATCAGAAGGATACTACTATGTCCCAATATCACTTTAATAAAATGTTGCAGTCCTTGGCCAAAACCTCGGAAGTAGAAAAAGTAAAGGCCTATTTGGCTACCAAAGAAGATAAATTGCCAAAGGAATTGGTAGAGAATTCGATTTTTAATTATGAATTAATAGCTACCAATAGTAATGAGGATCTGGATTTTGCGGTATTCAATATAAGTGGAAATAGTGCAAAGGCCGACTTTTCACCTACTTTTTATAAAGACAAATTGTTGTTTTCAAGTGATAGGCCAGATGGATCCAAGAGGATTTATGGGCCATCGGGAGAAGCATACCTCAATATTTACGAGTCCAAAATTGACATTCAGGGCAATGTGGCGGACCCACAACCGTTCAAGGGTATCCCGGATACTAAATTCCATAGGGCTACACCCTTTTATTCCCAGGAGTTGAACAATATTTTCTATGTGCTGTCCAATTCGGATGGCGAGAATTTACAATTTAGTGACAATGGCAAAAATGCCTTGTCGATTGGCATGACCACTGGCCAAGGTTCATTTAAGTTTGTTTTGAGGGATCCCGATACCTCTTTTTATTATCCTTTTTACGAGGCGGCTACAGGCAGATTATTTTTTGCAGCTGATTTTGGTGATGGTTATGGCGGTACGGATATCTATTTTGTGTACACCAATGACGGCGTAATAATGTCGGCCCCAACCAATTTGGGACCCAGAATTAATACTCCTGGGAATGAAATTGCTCCGTTTATTTTTGAGAACAGCTTGTATTTTTCCTCGGATATATTTTATGGTCTAGGGGGAATGGATATTTATAAATCTACCATCCATACGGACGACTCTTATAGTATCCCCGTCAATCTTGGGCCAGGTATAAATTCTGAAAAAGATGACTTTGGGTTTATTATTAAGAACAATGACACTAATGGGCTGTTGGGTTATTTTTCGTCCAATAGGGACGGAGGTAAAGGTGGAGATGATATATATGGCTTTAACGTTAAAGAAAAACCAGGATTAAAAACCTTGGCATTAAAGGGGAAAGTGGTTAACCTTACCACCAATAATGGGGTCTCCAAGGCCCAAGTTAGGCTAATCGACAAAGATGGAAAGTTGGTTAAAGAAATATTTACCGACGAGAATGGTGATTACAATATTGAAATTCCTTTTCAGAACAACATTACCATTGAAGCTACTAAAGAGAAACATTCTATATTTTCTGTGACTTATCAAGATAACGAATTGGCAGAAATCCAAGAGAAAGCTTTCAATATGGGAATTAAATTTTTGGACGATTTGGTGGAGGAGCAAGAGGATCAAACAGTTATAAAATTAAAGAAGTTTTATTTTAATAAGGGTCAGAACAATATTACCCCCGAAATTGCCCAAGAGTTGGATAAGGTGGTCGATGTTATGGGTAGATTTCCCCAATTGCAACTTAGAGTGGAATCGCATACCGATAGTAGGGGTGGGTCCAGTTCCAATTTTACCTTGTCTCAAAAAAGAGCGGATACCATTAAAAAGTATCTCATACAACAAGGCGTGCCAGCGGGGAGTATACTTTACTCCATAGGATATGGTGAGGAAAAACTCTTAAATGGTTGTAAGGATGGAGTTTTTTGCTTGGATATGTTGCACAACAAGAACGAGCGGTCTCTAATAGTTGTACTTAATTACAATCTCCTGTTTTAAGGGAGTTTAATAATTTGCAAAATTGTTTTCCTTGGACTTTGTGTTATATAACGAAGGGTCATTGCCGGTTATCTTGCCAAATTACACTCACTACAGTCCTTGATTTCGCCGTAGTAAGTTTCCCTGTATTTATGGAGTGTCCTAACCGGAATACCGAAAATCACTTCTTTAATATAGGTTACCCGGGTGTATAGAATCCCCATTTTGGAATTATAACGCTTTTCGTTCCTTGTATTTCTCTGTATACGTATCAATTTCATTATTCTGCGCTTCTTTAGGATATTCTACAAAGGTTAAGGATTGAGATGTTAAAAGCAAATTTTGGGTGTTAAGTCTTTACTAAACAGCTAAAAATGATCACGATCCACTCATATGAATGCTATTTGAAGATGCATTCTATCAAAAAAATAACATCCAACAATAATAAATGGAAAATAGGGTGAGAAAGATTATACCGAGATAGGTTAATATTTGCAGGTTTCTGTTGGGTCTATCCAATTCTGGTATTTCGTGGCTCATGACGTTCTTTAGATTCATATACCCTATGATTGGAGCGGTAACAAATGATACAAAAGTGGCCATGGCAACGAGGATTCCCATATTGGCAGAAAAGATACTGATGACCATAAAATTAATTACGGCCAATAGCAACACGCCAATAGCAAATCCTTTATTTATTATAACCTCCTTTTTGGGGAACAGCAAGCTTAAAATATCAACGCTTACCCTGCTAAGAGCATCGTGTGCGGTAATACAGGTGCTGAACATGGTGGCAAATGCGGCTATAGCTATTAAAATATAAGCCCATGACCCAATATTAGTGGTGAACAGTTGAACCAATTGGTCTGCAAAAACTACGGCGTTATTGCTCAATTCCGTGTTGGTGCCATAGAGGGTAAACCAGCCAATAATCATAAAAAAAATGGCCAAAATAGCTGTTGTAAAATAACCGAACTTAAATTCTTGGAGGGCCTCTTTTAGAGTGGGTTTCTTTTTGGAATTTTTAAATTTTTCAATGCTCCAAAGACTTATCCAACTAGAGGCTTCCACAGCTGTTGGCATCCATCCCATTAGTCCAATTAAAAAAAGAATTCCCACTTCATTGAAAATTATGGGTGTTTTAAAGTTTTCTGCTTCTGCAACTTTCCCGTTGGCGATTACCAAAATTGTAGTCACCAAAAGGGCCAAAAACAAAATGGATATCACATACTTCAGCGAGATTTCCAGAAATTTATAACGTCCCACGATAAGTAGAACACAGATTAGAATAAAAAGTCCACCAGCTACAACACTGACCGGGGTGTTTGTTAGTTGAAAAAGATTAATTAGCAATCCGGAGGTAACCACATAGAGCGCCGCGAGGATGGTGAAAGTACTGAACAAGTTAATAATGGCATAGAAGATTAGATAAGCCTTGCCACGATTAAGGTAGCCTTCTATAAGTGTTTTATTGGTAATATTGGTATACCTGACTCCAAATTCAAAAAACGGATATTTTAAGATATTGGCCAATAAAATGGGGATTACCATTATCCATCCATATTGGGCACCCGCTTTGGTGGATAGCACTAAATGGGAAGTTCCTATGGCCGTACTGGCAAAAAGTAGACCAGGACCAAGGTTTTTAAGCAGTTTTTGTATGGAAGCCACATTAGACATAGCAGGAGTAAATATAGCTAAGTTTACTTGATTTCAATTTTCTCCCCAAAGAATTTTGGTTGTGTATTGAGAGCTAAATCAATAAATACTTTTACCCTTGCAAAATACTCCCTGATGTGAATTTTTAAACCTTGTTTTATTGAGATATCATCTGCATTGTAACCTATGGCAAACAATCCTTTTTGTTCCGCTAAATAAATGGCCCTTTCATTATGGAATTTTTGGGATATAATAGTAACACTGTCCAATCCGAAAATGAACTTGGCCCTAACCATGGAATCCAAAGTGCGAAAACCAGCGTAATCCAAAAAGATTTTTTCACTCGGTATTCCTCCCAGCACTAGGTCTTTCTTAAAAACTGTTGGTTCGTTGTAGTACTGGGTGCTATTATCCCCACTGACCAGAACATAGTCTATTTTTCCGGCCTTAAATAGTTCAAGGGTTGCTTTGATTCTATTCGTATAATAGGGGTTGGGTCCTCCACCTACAAGCCTGTTGGAAGTGCCTAGGACGAGGCCTACTTTGTTTTTGGGAACCTCTTTTAAGTTCCAATAGGTCCTGTTTTCGGTGGCATTTTCTATAATACTATCGCAGCTGGCCAAAATCAAATAAATCCCGATTACTCCAAGTATAAATAAAATGCCAATTTTCTTTTTCATCGGGCACTATAATAAAGGTTCAAGGTAACCAATTCATTCTTATTTTGAATTGTATATGGTTTGGTTTAAAATTAAGATCACGATATAATCCAATGGGCAAAACGGAAGATATTATGTTTATATGAATAAACCCCGACGTTCAAGGTCGGGGTTTAATACTTTTTTTTAAATCTTAATTGGATTAGCTGGCATTTGCACCAATATTACCTTCTGTGATAACAATCTCCAAATGATCTTCATTTTGATGAATCTTAATATGACCATCAAATTTCAAAAGTTGTTCGTACGTAATTGGTGTACCATCATCCAAGGTAGTTACAATTGTGCTACTAGATTCGCAATCGCAGTCAATAGGTGCTAAGGTTATAGCAACCTCTCCACCTGTTGCAGCGTTGTTAAAATAAATAAATGCCGGATGTATATCCAGGGAAGAACCGTTTATTTCCAACAGAACAGTGGTTGATCCGTCTTCATTCTTTTTAAAGGTAACTTTACCAGAAATATTCGAATTGGAAACGGAGCTCAACGTATACAATTTAACACTAGTTGATGATTTCGAAGACGAATCGTCTTTGCTACAACCAGAAATAATTATTGAAATTGATACTAGGAATAAGTAAATATATTTTTTCATTTTACGGAGGATTTATTGATCAAAGGTTCTAAAATAATTGGATCAATATTCTATTAAAACTTCTATCGGTATAAATAATCGATGAGTTGTAAAATAAAGACTACTTTAAAGTGTAATTGAGGTTAATTTAATCCTGTTTTAAGGTAAACTACACTTTAAAAATGAAAATATAGGTATGATGTATATGAATTAAAATGAATCACACGCACGGTGGTTTTATTTTAAACAAGTCCCTATAAACCTTATTTTCGTTTAAAAAATGACCAAGCATAGATACTTAATGAAAGTCAATAAAATAGTATTAGGCGTAATACATACCTTCTACATTAGGATTTTTTGGCTTTCTTGTCCCTTTTTGCCGCTTTTTTTTCCTTGGCGGATAAAACAGGTTCCTTTTTTACATTTTTCTTTGCATCTTGACTCTTTGCCATGGTAATTGTTTTTAACAAAGATAATGAATATAGGCACTGTTATTACTAATGGAGCATTATTTGTAAAATAATCCAATTCGTCTGGATATGTGCTTAAATATAGGGTATCAAAATTTGTTCTTTGGCTATGGTAATATTTATTCTTGCAAGGCTACACGTTTTTGGGCCATTAGCTTTGCGATTACCTTTTCGAGTTTCTTAGGTTTGTCCACGTACTTTTCCAAATCAATAATTTCGACTTTTCTGAAGTCTACAGGGTGACTTTCACTTTGTAAGGAAATACTTCCCGACTTTAGAAGTTCCCCTTGTTCCGATCCCTTTTTTGGATCCAGTTGGGGTTTGGTATAACGCATAACTTCTTCTCCGTTTACATAATGGACAATTAAGGAATCCTTTAATACAAGTACTTCTACCCGTGTCCATTGATCTCCGTGGTAGGTTTTTGAAGTTGAATTGGTACAATGTTGTTTTATTATTTTACCGTCAATTTCATATTGGGTACCCGGGGTGCATAAATTGGCCGTAGAACGTTCGTCCTTGCCATTTCCTCCCAGTAACTGTACCTCAATGGAGTTTGGGAAGTCCTGGTCTACCGACATAGTCGACGGATCTTGACCATGGACCATTATACCACTGTTTCTATAGGCCCATCCCGGTCCTTCCTTAACTTGGTCCCCAACAAACCTATATTCAACGCCTATTAAATAGGAAGAAAAAGGTTCCTTATAAAACAGATGTCCAAATTGCTCGTCAAATTGGGTATATTGATCATATCTTACTTGAATATTTCCGTCATTTACCTGAAAAGTATTACCAAAATTATCGTTTAATTTATGGTACCTTATTTTTATTTGCCAGTCATTTAAATCCTTTCCATTGAACAATTGTTTCCACTTAATATTTTTTTGTGCAGAACATTCACTGGAAATTAGACCTAGCCCAATGATTAATAAAAAGGTGAAAAGTGCTTTGTTAGATTTGGCTTTCATAAGATGAATTATAGTTTAGAGGAACTAAAATAGTATTTTAAATTAAGACATTGGGTCAATCATAGAGGACATTTATCTTTTTTGATTCAAAGGGTAAATTCGGGTTTGGTTTGTAACGTAATATGGATTCCTTTGCTCAAATGATTTCTGCTAGGGATAATGGTATTCCCAAAATCCTTATTGTCCGTATCAATGAAATAAATGGTTCGCAATAAATGCTGAGCCTAGGCATAGACTTTAGTATTCGGGGCTTATGGTAAGTACCGGCCGAACATGTTGAAACTGGAAAAGCTGGCATCTAATGCCGCATTTTTGCTTTGTCCGCTTTCGCTCAAATAAATTTGGCTCAGACACCCAAAACAAAAGGCCTCAAGCTTTCATTTTTGTAAAATTATGAGAGCATTAAATATTGGTACAAGGGCGAGAATTACCTCACTTTGTTCGGTGAGTCCCGGTTGAACATGTTGATAAGAAAAGACCAGTCCCTACAGGACTACACTTTTTGTTACCTTCATTTTTACTCAAATAAATTTGGCAAAAATGTAGGCACAAAAAAACCAAAGCTTTCGCTTTGGTCTTTCTTCATTTGTACTCGAGGCGGGACTTGAACCCGCACGGACTAATGTCCATTGGATTTTAAGTCCAACGTGTCTACCAATTCCACCACTCGAGCCTAACTGCTCAGAGCAGTAGAGATTTTACAATGGAGCGAAAAACGGGATTCGAACCTGCCTGCAGCAGGCAGGCCCGCGACCTGGGTCGCTGTACAGAACGATTGGCTAATGCCGTCTTTCAACTTTCAAGAAAATGAGCGAAAAACGGGATTCGAACCCGCGACCTCCACCTTGGCAAGGTGGCGCTCTACCAACTGAGCTATTTTCGCAATTTATGTTATGAACGTTGCATCCTTTTCAGATGCGGGAGCAAATTTAATACAATTCTATAAAAAGCAAAGAACTTTTCGCTAAAAAGAATCAAAATATTTATAATGTGCCCAAGGTGAATATTTTAGGCGGGATTTATGGGACAAATGGCCCTCTGGTACAACCTCTATGCATTTTTCTTTTTGGTGAGCAAACGCTTAATTTCATTGAGTTTCATCAAGGCTTCAACAGGGGTTAAAGTGTTGATATCCAAATGGGTGATTTCTTCCTTGATCTGTTCCAATAAAGGGTCGTCCAAATTGAAAAAGCTTAGTTGCATTTCATTTTGCACCAATTGTAATTTATCGGAAAGCTCTTCACTGGAATGTGATTTTTCCAGCTTCTTAAGAATTTTGTTGGCTTTGTGGATCACCTGTTGGGGCATACCGGCCATTTTGGCCACATGAATACCAAAACTGTGCTCACTGCCACCTGGGGTGAGTTTTCGTAAAAAAAGAACATTGTCCTTTAGTTCTTTCACTGAGACATTAAAGTTCTTGATACGTGTAAATGTCGAGGTCATTTCATTGAGCTCGTGATAATGAGTGGCAAATAAGGTTTTTGCCCGTGCAGGATGCTCATGTAAATATTCCGAAATGGCCCAGGCAATGGAGATACCGTCATAAGTACTGGTGCCCCTGCCGATTTCATCCAAAAGTACCAGACTACGCTCTGAGAGGTTGTTTAGAATGGAGGCTGTTTCGTTCATTTCCACCATAAAGGTAGATTCGCCCATGGAGATATTGTCGCTGGCACCAACTCGTGTGAATATTTTGTCCACATAACCAATTTTGGCAGCATCTGCCGGTACAAAACTTCCCATCTGGGCCAACAGTACTATTAGGGCTGTTTGTCTTAGGATGGCCGATTTACCACTCATGTTGGGGCCGGTGATCATAATAATCTGTTGCTCGTCCCTATTTAAGGTAACGTCATTGGCTATATAAGCTTCGCCCAAAGGCAATTGCTTTTCAATGACCGGATGCCTTCCTCCAATAATGGATAGTTCGGTGGAATCATCCATATCCGGGGAAATATAATTGTTCTCCTTGGCCAATTGGGTAAAGCCGCAGAGACAGTCCAACTGCGCTATTTGAAAGGCATTGTTTTGTACGGGGGCTATGTATTCCTGCATCCAGACCACCAACTGGGAAAACAATTGTTGCTCCAAACTTAAAATGCGCTCTTCCGCTCCAAGTATTTTGGCTTCATATTCCTTGAGCTCTTCGGTAATATAGCGTTCGGCGTTGACCAAGGTCTGCTTTCGGATCCAATCTTCCGGTACTTTGTCCTTGTGGGTATTCCGTACCTCTATATAATAACCAAAAACATTGTTGGAGGCTATTTTCAGGGAATTAATACCGGTACGTTGGGTTTCCCGGTCCAACATTTTGTCCAGATAATCCTTACCGGAAAATGCCAGCCCCCTTAGCTCGTCCAATTCTGCGGAATAGCCCTTGGCAATAGTGCTGCCTTTTATCATATTTACCGGAGCTTCCTCACTGACCATTTCTTTGATCTTGCTCCTCAGCATATCGCAGGTATGTAATTGGTCTCCTATAATGCTCAAGGCTTCGTTCTTGCTTTTGGTGGTGATCTGTTTTATGGGGACAATGGCCTCCAAGGAATTTTTAAGCTGAACCACCTCCTTGGGATTTATTTTTCCCGTGGCCACCTTGGAAATTAATCTTTCCAGATCACCTATTAATTTTATGCCGTTCTGTAATTTATGATGGGCAACCTCGTTTTCGGTTAAATGGGTAATTACCTGATGTCTTCTTCGTATTTTTTCGATATTCTTTAAAGGAAGTGCCAACCATCTTTTCAACATTCTGCCGCCCATAGGGGAGATGGTCTTATCTATGACATCCAAAAGGGTAACCGCATTTTGATTGTTGGAGTGGTAGAGTTCCAGGTTTCTTATGGTAAACCTGTCCATCCAAATATGTTCCTCTTCCGCAATACGTTGTAGGGTGTTGATATGCTGTAATTGCCTATGCTGAGTATCTGAAAGATAATGCAATACAACTCCGGCCGCTACTATACCATGGGTCAAATGGTCTACACCAAAGCCTTTAAGGCTTTTTGTTTTAAAATGATTGGTGAGTGTCTCCAGGGCATAATCATCCTGAAAAATCCAATCCTCCGTGAAAAAAGTATGAAAATTTTTGCCGAAAACTTCCAAAAATTCCTTTTTATTGGCCTTTGATACCAAGACCTCATTAGGAGAGAAATTTTGGAGTAATTTGTCTATCTGTTCCTCATTGCCTTCCGAAGTTAGAAACTCCCCGGTGGATATATCTACAAAGGAGATCCCCAATCTTTTTCTTCCAAAATGGACTGCACATAAAAAATTATTGGTCTTGGCCGATAGGATATCATCGTTCATGGCCACCCCGGGGGTAACCAACTCGGTAACGCCCCTTTTTACTATGGTCTTGGTAAGTTTTGGGTCTTCCAACTGATCACATATGGCAACCCGTTGTCCCGCTTTTACCAATTTTGGCAAATAGGTGTTCAAGGAATGATGCGGAAAACCAGCCAGTTCTGTTCTATCACCGCCATTGTTCCGATGGGTAAGAATAATGCCCAGTATTTTTGAAGCCTTAACGGCATCTTCCCCAAAAGTCTCATAAAAATCCCCGACACGGAACAATAATAGGGCATCAGGATATTTCACCTTGATGGTATTGTACTGCTTCATTAAAGGGGTTACCTTTTTTGTTTTTCCCGAGTCTGCCAAAAGCGATTTTATTAACTTATTTTTGCATTCCTTTCCTAAACAACGAATGTAAGGTTTATCTACTGGAATGTTCACTATTGTTGATATTTTGGGGATAACTTTATGCAGTTTTGGCCTCGCTAATGCCCTTGGTAAAGTTAGGAAATGTGTTAAAATTAAAATTGGATTAGATGCGTAAATTGGAGAATAGCGAATTGGACCGACTTAATGTGGAGGAGTTTAAACAGGTGGAAAAAACACCCATTTGTATTGTGCTGGACAATGTGCGGAGTTTGAACAACATTGGATCGGTATTTAGAACGGCCGATGCCTTTTTGATAGAAAAGATATACCTATGTGGAATTACCGCAATCCCACCACACAAGGAAATACATAAAACAGCGCTAGGGGCTACTGATAGTGTTGCCTGGGAATATAGAGTTAGTACCTTGGAGCTATTGCAAGAATTAAAGTTAGGGGGCTATACTTCGCTTGCTGTTGAACAGGCCGAGAATGCTGTTATGTTGAACGACTTTAAGGCGGAAGAAAATAAAAAATATGCCCTAATTTTTGGCAACGAGGTTAAGGGGGTTTCCCAAAAGGTAGTCTCGGGTAGTGACCTGGTCTTGGAAATTCCGCAATACGGCACTAAACATTCCCTAAATATTTCGGTCAGTGTGGGTATTGTGGTTTGGGACCTCTGGGCCAAATTGAAATCATAAATCGATTTCCTTTCAATTTTTAAGTTGAACCCCACCGCTGTTGTGATAAACTGTTTTAAGGCAAATTGAGCATATTCTAAGCTCTTCCTACAACGCGTAGTATCGGTCATTGATTCTGCCGCACATACACATGAAAATACCTTGATGGGGAATAAAATTAAAGCTTAAAAAACCAAAACCCAACCGATTGGTTGGGTTTGGCACTATATAGTTTGAGTTAGTTAGTTTAAAACCTTAAAGTCTTTCCATCAATTTTTTAGATGTGCCTAAGGGCTTAAATCGACTTTATTGGAGGCGCAAGTAAATAAATTGATTTGTCCTGTGCAAATAATATGTGAAAATTATCTTAAAATGAGAGTTTCACCGCATATTTCTGGATTTGGTCCAGAATAGTTTCATAATCGGCCGGATTTTCCACAAAATCCAATTCACTAATATCCAAAACTAAATTATTTTGCTCAGGAAAACTCCTTATATAATCGAAATACCCACGGTTTAGCTGTTCCAAATATTCAGGGGCTATATTCTGTTCGTAACCTCTTCCCCTTTGCTTTATATTGCCTAGTAAGCGTTCCGTGTTTTGGTACAGGTAAATATATATTTTCGGTTTTTTTATCTCTTTGTACATTAGATTAAAGAGCTTCCTGTACAGTTTAAATTCCTCTTCCTGAAGGGTGACCTTGGCGAAAATTAGGGATTTGTTGATGTCGTAGTCGCTTATCATAAAGTTCTTGAACAGATCAAACTGGGAAGTATCGTCCATAAACTGTTGGTAGCGATCAGCTAGAAAGGACATTTCCAAGGGAAAGGCAAACCTACCTTGATCTTCATAAAACTTGGGCAGGAATGGGTTGTCCGCAAATCGTTCCAAGACCAATTTGGCATTAAAATCCTGTCCAATCTTATGTGCCAAGGTCGTTTTTCCAGCACCAATATTACCTTCAATAGCAATATATTCCAATTGGGAAAAAAGCTGTGACCTATTGGCATATAGCTTATGGGGCGTTTTTGTAATATTACTTTTGTCCTTACATTCCTGTAATAGGTTTCTGGTATCCTTATTTAGGATTGGATGATAGAACTGAGGGGCTATGTCCGCCAAAGGTTTAAGTACAAACCGTCTCAATTGCAGGTTGGGGTGGGGGATGTTCAGTAAATCGGTATTAATTATTTCCTTATCAAAATATAGTATATCGATATCTACGGTCCTGGAGGAGTAGCCTGCACCTGGATTTCTCTCCCTGCCCAATTTTGTTTCCAATTCCAGCAATTTCTCCAGAAGAGCGGAGGGGGTAAGTGTAGTTTCTACAGTAATACACGCATTATAAAAATTGTCGCCTTCAAAACCCCATGCGGGCGTTTCGTATACCGGGGATGTTTTTATAACTTCGCCGACATTGGCTTGGATTAAAAATACCACCTCCTGCAAATGGTTCAGTTTGTCCCCAAGATTGCTTCCAAGTGAAAGATGTGTTGTTGTGGTCTTGTTCATAATAGGCGGGCAAAGTAAACAAAAGTAATTAACTTCATAAAGGGAAATACCAAAAACAGGACCAATTTTTAGTGGGCTTTACCAATTTGTGGATAAGAAGGTTATAGGCTATAAAATTCAACATTTATAATTGCAGCAATCCTACATTGGTTATCTTTGCAAGTTATTAGCAATACATACGAGGAATGAACTTTTTAAGAAATTTATTAGCTGCAATTATAGGGTGTCTCATCGCTTTTGGAATCATGTTTGTCATGTTTCTTGTTTTAGCTGCTCTCATCGGTCAAGGCGAGGACACCGTAGTGGTCAGGGATAATTCTGTTTTGGAAATTCAATTGCAGACCCCTATCAATGATTATGTGGGGATGGATGAATCCAACCCCTTTGCCGGACTCTTCAATGTTAATCAGGGACTGGACGAGATATTGCATGCCATTCGTGTTGCCAAGCAGGACAACAAAATAAAAGGAATTAGCCTAAACAATAATGTGCTTATGGCCGGTTTATCCCAAACACAGGCCATTCGGGATGCATTGACCGATTTTGGTGAGAGCGGGAAGTTTATATATGCCTATGGAGATTTTTATACGCAGAAGGATTATTATCTGGCCAGTGCGGCCAATGAGGTATTCCTTAATCCCGTTGGCGCCATGGATTTTAAAGGACTCTCTACCGAAGTGCTGTTTTTTAAGGATTTACAGGAAAAGACCGGTATTAAAATGGAGGTAATTAGGCATGGGAAATATAAGAGTGCCGTAGAACCTTTTTTGGCCAACGAAATGAGTGAGGCCAATAGGACACAGATCAAGGAATTGTTGGATGCCTTATGGCAATCCATGCTTACCAACATTTCAGAAAGTAGGGATATCTCCGTTGAAGATTTGAACCACATTGCGGATACCTTGGGGACCCGGACCTCTAAATACGCAGCTTTATCGGGCTTGATCGATGAGGTGGTATATTTTGATGAATATGAAAGCATGATTAAGGAAAAGTTGGGATTAGATACGGTAGAGGATATCAATTATGTCCCTATATCCGAATATATACGAACAGCCGGCAAGATAAAAATCAATAGTGGCAAGAGTAAGATTGCGGTAATCTATGCCCAAGGAGAAATCTGGTACGGGGAAGGTGGCGCTGATGTAATTGGTCAGGGAATTATTAATGACGCCCTAAAAAAAGCCAGGGAAGATAAGGAGGTAAAGGCAATAGTGTTGAGGGTAAATTCCCCTGGAGGCAGTGCATTGGCCTCCGATATTATTTGGCGCGAAATCGAAATTACCAAGCAATCCAAACCAGTGGTGGTCTCTATGGGCGATGTTGCTGCTTCGGGAGGTTATTATATTGCGGCGGGAGCCGATAAGATTTTTGCCGAACCTACTACCATTACAGGGTCTATTGGAGTTTTTGGAACTATTCCCAACATAAGTGAACTGGCCGAAAATATAGGTATCAATGCGGAACAGGTGGGGACCAACAAAAACTCGGTAGAATATTCCTTATTTGAACCCATGAACGATAGTTTTAGAGGTAACGTTTTGGAAGGGATAGAAGCCACCTATGAAACATTTTTGGAAAGGGTGGCCCAAGGCCGCGGAATTACCACGGTAGAGGCCGATAGTTTGGCCCAAGGTAGGGTATGGAGCGGGGTAGACGCCAAGCGCTTGGGGCTGGTAGATGAATTGGGAGGGCTGGATGAGGCTATTGCAGCGGCTGCTAAAATGGTGGATTTGGAAAACTATGGAATAAGGAAACTTCCCAAGTATAAATCAGATTTTGAGAAGTTAATGGAAGATTTTGGAGGTGCTACTTCCAAGAGTAAGGAAACCATTATACAACAGGAAATTGGGGCCGAGGCCTATGCCATCCTAAAGGAGATAAAAATGGCCATGCAAAACAAAGGGATTCAGGCAAGAATGCCGTTCACCTTGAATATCAAATAGAACATAAGTAATCCAAATAGGACTAAATCAAAAAAGCCCGTCCAAATACATTGGGACGGGCTTTTTTGATTTTAAATGTGTATTGAAATTCTCGGTTTTAAAAATTAAAATCTTAACTTTTTTCCCAAAATTATGGGATGTTTTAATTCGCTGGCTAACCCTTTGCTGCAATCATTATCCAACCCATTATCTTAAATTTTGTTGTTCGTCCAAAATCACATCTTTATGCGATTTCCTATAGATTTTAAGTTCTTTAAGTTTATCATAAATTAAATCACAGCTTAAAATGACTAAAACCACTCTGGTATGGGTAATTTTTTTATGTTCTTGTTTTGTTTCCGTTGGACAAAATTCATTGGATGAAATTAAAAAGGAATATGATAGTCTAATAAAAAACACCAAGTATGGCAACAATCCGGATGCCGGGAAATATTACGATATTCGGGGCTTCAAAATGTATTGCGAAACTTATGGTGAAGGAGAGCCTTTACTTTTAATTCACGGCAATGGGTCGAGTATTGGTGCTTTTGTTAAACAGATACCCTTTTTTTCAAAAAAGTATAAGGTTATTGTAGCCGATAGCAGAAATCACGGTAAATCTGTAGATAAGTTGGATTCCCTTTCCTACGAAATGATGGCAGATGATTATGCAGCCTTACTTTCGCAAATGAAAATTGATTCTGCTTACGTTTTGGGATGGAGTGATGGAGGTGTAAATGGCTTGTTAATGGCGATAAGACATCCTGAAAAGGTTAAAAAATTGGTCATAACGGGGGCTAACTTGCAGCCTGACTCCTCAGCAGTTTCACCGGATGTATTGAAAAGGGTTACGAAAACCTATAATATGTTTGAAAAAATGTTCAATGAAAAAGTTGCTAAAACCCCATTGGATTCTATCGTTTACAAGTATATAAAGCTATTGGCGGAACAGCCAAATATTCAAGTGGACGAATTACATAAAATAAGCGCACCAACATTGGTAGTGGGAGGGGATCACGATGTTATTAAACCTGGTCACACCTTAAAAATATTTCAAAATATTCCAAAGGCGTATTTGTGGATTTTGCCCAATTCCGGGCATTATACTTTGGTGACCCATACAGATGAATTTAACAGGATTGCCAATGAGTTCTTTACTATAAAATATAGGAAAATTGAGGATAGGGATCGGGATTTTTAGTATAGGAATTCTGATTTCGCATTTAGACAATGAAATCGGCAAAAAATAAGGCCGTCCCACCATTTGTGGGAAGGCCTTATTCTATTTGGTTCAATTTATTAATTAATTTTTCACCAAGTTTATTTCCACTCGTCTATTTTCTGCACGCCCTGCTTTGTACATGTTGGTAGCAATGGGCTTGCTTTCTCCATATCCAATGGCAGTAAGTCTAGCACTGTCTATTCCCTTTTCTACCAAGAAATTCTTGACGGAAAGTGCACGTTCCTCGGAAAGCTTTTGGTTGGCAGGTACACTACCAATACTATCCGTATGACCTTCAACAGTGAAAGTGGCATTAGGGTATTCGTTAAGGATCTTTATAATGTCCACTAGGACATTGGTGGATTCAATTTTGATGGTAGCCTTTCCCGAGTTGAACAAAATAGTCTTGGCATACTCATTTAAAGTTTTTTGAACTTCCTCGGTAAGCTCCGGACATCCGTTGTTGGCAACCGTTCCTGGAACTTCGGGACAATGGTCATCCTTGTCCAATACGCCATCAGCATCGGTATCTGGCCAAGGACATCCTTGGTTTTCTACAACTCCAGCTTCTTCAGGACAGTTGTCGTCCTTATCCAATACGCCATCATTGTCGGTATCCTCCCAGGGACACCCTTTGTTTTCTATAATTCCAGCTTCCTCTGGACAATGGTCATCCTTGTCCAACACCTGGTCGCCATCCGTATCCGGCCAAGGGCATCCATTGTTTTCTATAGGTCCTGGAACCTCGGGACAACCATCTACCTTGTCCAGTACACCATCCTCGTCCTTGTCTTTTGGCCTGGATTGGTAAATAGGAATTTTTAGTCCGGCATAAACGTCCGCACCTTTGGATTGGTCGCTGGTCAATACTGATAAAATGGAACCGGAACCCACATAAAGCGGTCCTGCCCTTAATCCCGCACCCCACTGTACGCCCAAATTTTGTACATAACTTACTGGAGAATAAAAACTGAACCATTTACTTTCGAACCTAGGGGTAAGCGAAACAATATTGGCAATGCTATTGGTATTGGAATTGCTTTTAGAGGTTATAGATAAATCGGTATTTAGATTCATATAAAAGTGATTGTTGATATTCCAATCAGCATTTAGATGTAAGGCCGTAGGCAAAATTGCTTTTGATGCGTTTCCAGACCTGATTTGTGTGTAAAGGTTGTTTAGTTTATCCTCAAATCCTTCTTCGTTGTCAAAATCGTCTTCGCTAATAGAATTGGTAATGTCATAGGCATTTTCAGTACCTTTATATTTAAGGCTACCTAGATCTGTTAGGGATAGTCCAAATTTCAATTTGTATTTGTTGATGTCCTTTGGCGCGTAGGGATTGCCATCCTTATCGGTAACGGTATAGTCCGCAAAATTCGGTCTCCATTCGTAAATAAAACCTAGGTCCACTCCAAAACCATCCGCACTCTTGACAAATTCGTAGTCTTCAAAATCGTTCGTAATGTTGTCACTGTTGCCATAGGCTATTTCACCTTGGGAGTCTATGCTTCCAGTGGTTCCCGATCCATCGGCATCATAATCAATAACTATATTTTTTCCACTGGAATAGGCGTTTCCATAACCCATTAGATATTTTAAGGAGATACCTCCCTTTAGAAAATGTTGCTCTTGATTCATAAGCACTGTGGCATAGGTAATTCCAGTTTCCGCCCAAGCATTGGCACTTATTTGATAATCGCCCTCATTTACATTGAAGTCCTCATTTTCGTCAAACTCATTGGAAATATTATCATAGGTATCTCCATTAATATCGTTAATATTAAAAAATACTCTTCCCCTAGTGAAAATGGCCAATGAATTCCGCGAATTGATGTTGAACATGAACGAGGGACCCAAAATGTCAACATTGCCATAAGCGTTGTTGGCATTTTTTGGGGATTTTGTTCCATCATCGTCAAAATCAAAATCGTCTTTAAAAATATCCCCGAATTTTGCACTGTAATAGTCGTTTCCAATAAGTCCGCTAACCCCTATAAGGTTGATGTCCGATTTGAATCTCGAATCGACTATATTCGCGGGATTGGAAATTACGCCATGCACCCCATTGTAATTGTCAGTTCCAAAACCAATGTAAGATTGGCCCTGTACCGTTGCCGCAATGAAAATAATGAATGCGGTTAAAAAGCTTTTGTTCATGCTTAAAAATTTAGTTTATTTCTTTTTTATTGTTAATCGATCCCTGTTCGTGTAAATTTGGCTTTTTTTCAGGGCACAAAGTCTAGGAACGCTTTAATTCGGATTAAATTATAAAATGTTAAAATTTATAATGCTTCTATGGTATACGCAATATTAAAAGAGGAGGATAAGAGGCTAGCTTTTAAGATATATCTCTATTTGGGGGCATTGTTCATAACATCCCTGGTAGTTTCCAATTTAATTTTTCAAAAATTTTTTTATTGGAGACCTTTTGGCGATGTTTCGGTCTTTGGAGCCTCTTTATTTGAAATCTCGGTGGGTATTTTACCTTATCCCCTTACATTCTTGATTACCGACCTTATTTCGGAAATCTATGGCAGGAAAAAGGCAAACCAAATTGTAACTGCAGGGATATTTGCCTCTTTATTTTCTATGGGAATTGTATTGCTGGCCAATTGGGTGCCGGCATTGCCCGGTTCTCCGGTGCAGGATGAGGTGTTTAGCCATGTATTTGCCCTGTCTCCCATTGCTGTATTTGCCTCTATGTTGGCCTATCTTTTTGCCCAATACGTGGATATTGGTATATATCATTTCTGGAAAAAACTTACCAATGGAAAACATCTTTGGTTGCGCAATAATTTTTCAACCTTCCTTTCCCAATTCATAGATACCTTTACCGTGGTTGGCCTATTATGCATTTTTAAGGTGCTACCATGGTCAATGTTCTACGGCCTGGTAATCAGCGGATTTATTTTTAAGGTAATTGTGGCCTTCTTGGACACCCCTTTCCTTTATTTCTTCGTATATCTCTTTAGAAGGCGATTCAATTTGAAAGTAAATCAGGAAATTGATCTTGAGGCATAATAAAACTTGCTTTTCGCTGTTCTTATCGAGTGGGCCAATTTTCTAAATATAATATTGGTATACTAGCTTGCATGGCAATATTCAAAGTGTTTTTTATATCGATGTTAAATTTTGTTGTAACGCATTGGAAATTTTGATTTTACTTGGTGATATATTGTAGAATTGCGTCAATATTTAAAGGTATACGTTTAATCTTATGGCTTATTTCTATTTAATTTTAAGCCATAAGCCTAAATGTAAAAGAAAAGTTTGTTGGGAAACGGGGTAGTTTGTTCCTCTTCGGCTTAAAATGGATAGTATTGCTTATAATATTATAAATAATAACAAATGAAAAAGAAATTTTTAAAGATTGTTGGTGGCGTATTTTTGGTAATAATTTTACTTCTTATTGCTGCCCCGTTTTTCTTAAAAGGTAAGATTGCAGGTATCATTAAGGATAAGGTGAATAATAACATTAATGCTACTTTTGATTTCTCAGAGGCCGATTTAACTCTTTTCAGTAGTTTTCCCAATGCTACGGTTACCTTGGATAACATAACATTGATAAATAAGACTCCCTTTGAGGGCGATACCCTATTTGCATCGGATAGGGTAAGCTTGGATATGTCCATCAAGGAACTGTTCAAGGATGCCAGTGAACCCATTGCCATAAAAAGTTTAATATTGGATCGCCCACTTATAAATATAAAGGTGGACAAAGAGGAAAATGCCAACTATGACATTGCTGTTGAGGATGGTTCTTCCCCGGACACTGCTTCGTCCGAAAGTAGTTTTAATTTGTCCATGGAGTCTTACACTATTAATAATGCGGCCATAAATTATGATGACCTTTCCAGCGGCATGTTCTTTGGGATTACAGAAATGAACCATAGCGGTAAGGGAGATCTGTCCTTGGAAAACTCAGAATTGGACACAGAGACCAGTGGTTTGGTTTCTTTTGTTATGGATAGCACGCAATATCTGAACAAGAATCCGGTTCAACTGAAGGCTCTTATAGGAATTGACTTAAAAGAAAGCAAGTATACCTTTTTAAAGAATGAGGCCATGGTAAATCAACTGGCCTTGGTATTTGAAGGGTTCGTGAAATTGAATGAGGACAACCAGGAGGTAAACATTAGCTTTAAAACACCTTCGTCCGATTTTAAAAACTTTTTGGCCGTTATTCCGGAGGCATATTCCAAAGATATTACACAGGTGTCCACAACTGGAAACTTTACTGTTGCTGGTGAATTTAAAGGGATAGTGGATGATGATCACATTCCACAGTTTAAAATAGACATAAATTCGGAAAATGCCTCCTTTAAGTATCCAGATCTGCCCAAAGCGGTACGAAATGTATTTATAGATACCGAAATTTCAAATAATACCGGTATAACTGAAGATACCTTTGTTGATATCCGAAAGTTGTCTTTTATGATAGATGAGGACAAATTTAATATGGTGGCCAAAATAAGCGACCTTATGGGCAATACCAAGGTAAATGCCAAGATAGATGGAAAAATGAATCTTGCCAATATTTCCAAGGCCTATCCTGTTCCTGCCGATTTAAATTTAAAGGGAATTTTGATTGCCGATATTTCTACGGCCTTCGATATGGCATCCATAGAAAAAAAGAGGTATGAAAACACTAAAACCGCCGGTAACCTAAAATTGAGCGATTTTGAGTATAAGTCCGAAGAATTTCCCAACCCTATAATCCTAAAAAGTACTTCAGTTACGTTTAACCCTACTACGGTAACCCTGAACAATTTACAAGGGGCAACGGGAAAGACAGATTTTGATGCTTCAGGGACTATTAATAATCTGTTGGGTTTTATGTTCAACAACGAAAACATTGAGGGTAACTTTAATCTTAAATCCAACACTTTTTCCGTTAATGATTTTATGGTGGCAGAAACCACAGAAGTTAGTGGTGGGGCAGATATGGAGGCCTCTACTACCTCCACCGAGGAAAAAATCAAGATACCTTCCTTTTTGGATTGCACCATAAATGCCAGTGCCAATACTGTAATTTATGACAACCTTACTTTGAAGGATGTAAAGGGAACCTTGGTAATCAGGGATGAGAAAGCAATACTGTCCAATATGACCTCTTCTATCTTTGATGGTAAATTGGCACTCAATGGCGAGGTATCTACCAAGGAGGCTACACCAACCTTTGCCATGAAGTTGGGGATGAATAGTTTTAAGATTGCAGAGACCTTTAATGCTTTGGAAATGTTTAGAACGCTTGCACCTATAGCTAAAATTCTACAAGGGACCCTAAATTCCGATGTACAGATATCAGGAAGTTTAAAGGACGATTTTACACCCAATTTAAATACCATTTCAGGAAATATATTGGCTGAATTATTGACTGATAAAATTGATGCGGAAAGTGCCCCATTACTTACGGCCTTGGATAGTAAATTGAGCTTTTTAAATCTTGATAAATTGAATTTGAAGGATTTGAAAACAGCATTGTCTTTTGAGGACGGAGTGGTAAAGGTTAAGCCGTTTACCATTAAATATCAGGATTTTGCCATTAATGTTGCCGGTAGCCATACTTTTGATCAAAAACTGAACTATGCGGCTACTATTGAAGTGCCCGCCAAGTATTTGGGAAAGGATATAAATAACATAATAGCGAGGATTGACGAAAAATCCTTGGAAAATTTAACTATCCCGGTTACCGCCAATATAGGTGGAGGTTATACCAGCCCTACAGTGACTACCGACCTTACTTCAGGTATTAAAAATCTAACGGCCCAGCTGGTAGAGATTGAAAAGCAAAAATTGATTAATAAGGGGAAGGACAAGGCCAAGGATTTTATAGGTGATCTTATTGCAAAAAATCAGAAAGCTACAGACTCCACCAAAAAGGAAAACCAGGAAAAAACTCAGGATGTAATAGGAAGTCTTTTGGGGGCTGCTACTAAAAAAACGGATTCTACCACAAAAACGGATACCACAACTGCAGCCAAAAAGGAGGTCCAGAAAGAAGTAGCTAAAAAAATTATAGGCGGACTTTTTAGTAAAAAAAAGGAGGAAGAAAAGAAAAAAGATAGTGTGCAATAACTTAATTGGCATAAGTATGATACAATTGGCAAGCAGATTCTTGGGAATTCTGGCCCTTATCTTGGTTTGTGGACCAGGTTTTTCGCAAAACACGTACAGTACTGTAAAAATTGGAATGTGCTCCGATGTGCATTTGCCCACAATGCACGACTCCGAATACAGGATAAGTACTTTTATAGATAGTATGGCCAATGCCAAGCCCGATTTTATAATTGAACTTGGCGACTTTGGAACTCCTGCGGAAAAATATGCTTCGCTTTTTGATATATGGAACTCATTTCCTGGGGAAAAATATCATGTTATAGGCAACCACGAAATGGACGGAGGCTTTTCTAGAAGTCAAGCTCTGGCCTATCGTGATATGAAGAGTGGGTACTACAGTTTTAATAAGAACAACTTTACATTTATCGTATTGGACGGTAACGATCCAAAGAGTGAAAATGATAGGGGCTACAAACAATTTATAGGGGCTTCGCAGCTACAATGGTTAAAAGATGCCCTATCAAAATCTAAATTTCCTGTTGTTATCTTTTCACACCAAGGATTAATTAGACTCCCAAATACGGAAAAGGAACCCTATGGTTTGGAAAATAATAGTGAGGTAAGGGAAATCTTGGAGGGGCACAATGCCAATAATCCTCAAAGCAGAGTTATCGCCTGTTTTAATGGCCATGCCCATTATGATGATGCACAGGAAGTAAATGATATTTGGTATATCACTATTAATTCCATGGCCTATAAGTGGATGGATGAAGCCTACACCCAAATAAGGTACAGCAAGGAGATAGACAAAGAATTTAAATGGATAAAATATACGGCACCATATAAGGAACCCTTGTTTACTATTGTAGAGATTTCTTCTGAGGGGTATATTAAAATCAATGGTAAGAAATCAGAGTGGGTAGGACCATCGCCCTGGGAACTTGGTTATCCAGAATCTTTAAGAAAATACGTAAAACCGGAAATATCCATGCGGTATTTGCGCTTTTAGCATATGTAAAATAGGGATTTTATTTTTTCTGTTTTATTCTAAAATTCAAGGTGTTGTTCTTTTAGATCTTTCAGCTGTATTTTGCCATAGTCGTATCCCAATGAGTGAATTGGGATTTTTATAATGGTACCTATAGGTAAAATTGAGCCAGGAGACATCTTTATTTATGGGCTTCCAATATTAGATGCTAGATAATTCCTTCTCCAAAATAGTAATCAAATCTGTTGGATTTTTTAGGTAGGTCACCAAATTATTATTAGGTTCAAAATTAATAGGGCTGCCCGAGAATAATAGGGGAGTTTTAGCCTCTGTGGATAATCTAAAGACTTTTTCTTCCAAAACAGAGGGTGTGGTGGTAACAAAAAACGTCAATAGATAGTTCGGTTTTACCAAGCCCGCCATGGTTATTACATTATCATGGGGCACATTTTGGCCAAGATAGAAAACCCTCCATCCTAGCTGTTTGGCAATAAAGTGAGCCAACAATAGGCCAATTTCATGATTTTCACCTTCGGCCAGAAACAGGATTATTTTCGGGGCATTCTTTGGTGCAATGGGTAATAAATCTATGGCAGAACATACTTTTTGGCGGATCAGGTTGGATACAAAATGCTCTTGAGCAGGCATAATCTTATTGATGCCCCATAGAACACCTACCTTGTGAAGAAAGGGATATATAACTTGGGTAAATGTAGTTAAAATGCCATTTTTTAAAATCTGGGATTTGATAATGTTGTCAAATTCCTGTTCGTCCAAATTAATCATACTCAACACCAAAGCCTTGACATCTGCATCTTGGTCAGATTCGAGCAAGGCGTCTTCAACCATCTTGTGAATTTCTTCATCCGTCATCTTGCCTATGGCGGATAATCGTACACCTTGGTTTCTAAGGATACTTATGTTTAGAAGTTTTTTTAATTGAGCGTCCGTATAGTAGCGGATATTGGTATCTGTTCTTTCAGGAACTAAAAAATCGTATCTGCTTTCCCATTTTCTCAAGGTATGTGAATTGATACCTGTTAGTGAAACGACCTGTGCCATGGAATAACTGCTCATAATGTTGTCTGATAAATTATGGTGTAAAACTAAACAAAAAAAATGAGGAAGGAGGAGTTAAATATTTTTTTGTCTAATTTTTTTAAAAAAAAGTTGGACAATTAAAATAAATACGTATATTTGTCAAAGTATTAACCTAAATTAATTAGACATGAAAAGAATTGGCATTTATTTTTTAGCATTATTCAGCTCTATGTTATTTGTTGTATCATGTAGCAATGATGATGACAATGACATTATTGATGAGCCCGCTTTGAAAACCATTGTGGAAACGGCTCAAGACACGGACATTTTAAGTAGCTTGGTAGCTGCTTTGGCAAAGGCGGATGAAAACGCCGATTCAGATTTGATAGGAGCACTGAGCGGTAATGGGCCGTTTACTGTATTTGCACCGACCAATGGCGCATTTACAGCACTCTTGGCCAGTCTGGATGGATTTGATAGTTTAAGTGATTTTGATACTCCTGAGAAAAGGGAGATTCTCGCCACTATTTTAAAGTATCACGTAGTAGTAGGAGCAGCCGCTACTTCCAGCTCCCTGACCAACGGTCAAGAATTTACCACCCTACAAGGTGAAAAAATTACTGTGAGAATAGATAGCGGTGTCTATATTCAGGATCCCACCGAAACAGACGCAAAAGTGGGCCCGGCAGATGTAATGGCTTCTAATGGTATAGTACATGTTATAGACAAAGTTTTGGTTCCTCAGGAAGTTTTGGATGCCCTAAATCCAGAACCCTTGCCCAACATTGTCGAATTGGCAATGGACACCGACTTTTTATCCTTATTGGTAGGCGCTTTGGTACAGGCCGATGCCGGTTTGGTAGATTTGTTGCAGACCGATGGTCCTTTTACAGTGTTCGCACCGACCGATACCGCCTTTGCTGCCTTATTGGATGCATTGGGTGATGATTACAACAGTTTGGCCGATTTTGATACCCCCGAAGAAAAGGCATTGTTGGCACAGATATTAAAATATCACGTAGTGGCTGGAGCTGCT
>JAVJOW010000016.1:0-37687 GCA_040216555.1 Arenibacter sp. | reverse complement strand
ATCATAAGGGGCAAGGAAACAAAGCCCGTGGAGTTCGGGGCCAAGGTGAACCCGTCCGAATGGCCTTGGCCGGGCGGGCAAGTTCCAGATCGACGGGATCAGCATTATAGAACATTTAAGTTTCAACGCCTTCCACGAGGGCAACCGCTTCCAGGATACGATCTTCAGGGCACAGCGCCTTACCAGGACCAAAACAAGATTGGCCGGGGCGGATGCCATCTATGCCACCAACAAGAACCGGAGGTTCGCCACCAAATACGATATCAGGACCGACTTCAAGAGAAAGAGCAGGGCGGGCAAGCACGAAAAACAGCGGAGCAAGCTTGCGGGCGCCATCACCAAGGAACGGGCCAGCAGGTTGGAGGGCAGCTTCGGAAAGGACAAGGAACACTACCATCTGAAAAGGATAAGGGCACGGACCAGGGCCACCGAGATCCTATGGGTATTCTTCGGCATCCATACCGGCAACGCACTGGAGATCGGCAGGCGGATGTCGGCCATGGCACCGGCAAGATCGGCCTAAGGGCCATCGGTCCGAAAAACCGATGGCAGAGGTCTGTCCGGACATCAAAAAAAACACAGAAAATCCCTGTAAAACCGACCGATAACCCCCTTAAGGAATAAAACCATAAAAAAATCCCTGGAAAATTTATTTCCAAGGATCTGTTGTATCAAGATTTTAGTAAAAATTAGCTTACTCCGGAATATGCCCAAATAAAAAATAGCTGGGGAATTTCCTAGCTATTTTTTTTTGCTCTATTGCGAAAAATATCTTTGCAAAAGTTATTCATTCACTGGGATTATAAGTATTTTTTTTACGAGAATACCGGTATTAAGATAACAAAATATCTTCTAATTCTCTCTTTCTGTATATTAAGGTTTTGTACCGTGGTCTAAGTGAATGCTTGCAGGATCTCTAAACTTGCAACAAGGGGGTAAGTCATTATAGGTACTATCGTCAGCTTTTGCTGAATCCGTATCGTGACCAACTCTTGCAATAGCCTTTTTAACATCTAGGGGTGCACATTTATTCTCATCCAAAATTAAAGTCAGTTGTTTGGAGGCGATGTCCCAATTTACATATTTAACTCCTTTAACCTTGAGGGACGCCTTCTCTATTCTTGCTTTGCACATGGCACAATTTCCCTTTACCTCAAAGGAGACCTTCTTGTTTTTGTCCTGTGAATAGCCTTGTACAGAAGTATTAATCAATAATAAGCAGATAATTAATTTTTTCATAACAATAATTTATAATTTATATCTTAAACCAACGTAATAGGTACTTCCTAAAACAGGGGCATATAGGATGGTACTATCAAAATACGGTCCAAATGGATCATCACTCCCTAATATAACCCTGTTTTGGGTATAATTGGCGATATTTTCCCCACCTATATAAACTTCAAATTTCTTTGAAAACACTCTGGTTGCTTGTGTATTCATTAAAGCATATGAGGGTGAAAATGATGCTAATTGATATTCATTAGGGTTTGAAGCCGTATTGGGTAATCGTTGTTCCCCCTGCCAGTGAAGTGTATAATCGAATCGCCATTGAGTTCCATTCGATTTTCTAAGGGTTTCATAACTAAGATTTGTGAAAAAACGATGTTTGGGTTGTAAAGGTTTTGTTAAACTACCCGAGCGGTAATCAACCCTAATATCATAATATTTGTAGGTTGCCCTGAAGTCAAGATTTTGAACTATTTCATAATTTAAATCTATTTGCAAACTATTGGAATAACTTTTACCGTCCAAATTATAAAATGATATTTTTCTAGGATCCTCCCAATCAATTACCACCTGATCTTGAAACTGTGTACTGTAAAAATCAGCAGAAAAATCCAAGACTCTATTCCAGAGATATAATTTTTGGATAAAACTTATTCCAAAATTCCAGGCAACTTCCGGTTTAAGACCGTATATTTTACCTGAGTTATCAGTGATTTCCAAACTTCGGGAAGAAGCGAAAAATTGTTGATTTTCGGCAAATATGTTGGCTCCTTTTACACCCTTGCCTAAAGAACCCCTTAGACTTGCCTTATCCCAAAGTGAATATCTTATATGGAATCGTGGGGTAATAAAGGTGCCAAGTTTATTATGGTGATCCATTCTAATTCCGGCCACTAAACTTAATTTTTCCAAGCTATCGTAACTATATTCAAAAAATGATCCTATAGTATTGTCATTTCTTTCTAAGGCTTGAACATTCGCTTGTTCGCCATAATTGTCATTACTATAATTGATGCCAGCTTTAATTTTATTTTGTGTGTTATTAATGATGCTGTTAAAAATTAAGTTGGTGTAAAATGAGTTTTGCTTTATATTATATAGGTTTAGGCCATAATACGAATTCTGGTCGTGAACGTTATAAGACGTTTGTAGTCCAATACTTTGATAAGGTAAATCGGGGAAAACATAGCCTACTTTTGACGAAATGTCCAATCGGTTACTTTGTACCTCGCTTCCCCAATAATTAGTTGTCAACTTATCCCGTTCTGGTTCAAAATTTACCTGCCCCGTGTTTTTTTTGTCCTTTAGATAATGAAGGGTTAAAAAACTTACCCAGCCCTTTTCACTGTCCATATATTGCCACCTGTTCATTAAATTGATTTGTTCGGCCAATGGCGTATCCAAGAATCCATCATTATTGTTGTCTATGGTACCATTTCTTAAATTGCTATGAACATAAATTCCTGTTCCTAGATTTTCGGATATTTTCTTGTTGAATCTTCCATTAAACTCATATCGCTCATAATTATTGGAATAGATGTTCAAAAATAAGAGCTTATCACTTAGCGGTTTTACCAATTCGGAATTTATTTGTCCGGAAATACTTTCGTACCCATTTTGAACCCCACCCGAACCTTTGGTAATTTGTATGCTTTCAATCCAAGATCCTGGTATAAACGAAAGACCATAGATTTGGGAAGCGCCTCTTATAGAGGGTATGTTTTCTTGTGTAAATAGGAGATAGGGGCTATTTAAGCCCAACATCTGAATTTGTTTGGCTCCAGTGACAGCATCAGAAATGTTGACATCGACAGTAGGATTGGTTTCAAAACTTTCCGAAAGATTGCAGCAAGCGGCCTTGAGCATTTCCTTGCTGTCCACCGTAACAACATTCTGTACTTCGAATAAAGACTTTTGTAGCGGTTTTATTTTATTCCTAACAATAACCTCCTCCAAATCTATTTCCTTTTGTAATAATATTTTACCAATATTTGGTCTATTCGCATCAAGGGTATCAGTTTGATATCCAGGGAAGCTTAATACAAGTTTTTTTGTATTCTTGTTATACGGTATTTTGAAATAACCTTCTGTGTTGGTCAAAACCATGGCAGTGCTGTCCTGCCAATAAACATGAACTCCTGATTGTGTAATTGCAGTTCCCTTGCCATCATTTACAACCACAGTTCCCGAAATAATAATCTGACTTGTAATAACCAAAGGAACTATAAAGAGAATTGCAAATAAAATAAGCTTATTAAACGGATTTTTTAACAAATGCATATGAAGAAATTTTCTTTGGCTTTATAATTGCTATATCTCATTTATCAACCAGGAATTATATTATAATTATGGCCGCCTCAGGGAGAAATAATGATGAAGGTATATTGATTAGTTAATAATTTGGACCAGATTATTTAAAGTTAATAGGTTCTTTAGCTGCTGTTAATTTACTAACTTTAATTTTATTTTACTCTCCCCTTGGTTAGAATGTTTTAATAGTTGTTATATAACTAGAGTAACGGCTAATGGACCCTAAATATTGGAATTGGTTGCTAATATTTAAGTAATATTGGAAAAGAAATAATTAAGAATTAAAATCAAAATTATGAAAACTACATTTTTTTTACTTCTATGTTCTATTCTCATTTTCTGTGACGGTAAATCTGTTATAGATGAGCAGAATGAAACTAAAATAAGGGTCGTGAACAATAGTGTATATGAAATTAAAAGTGTGTCCCTATTTTCAGTGAGGTTTAATAATTTGGCACCAAGCGATACATCGGCCTACCAAGTATTGCATTTTGATGAATCCAAAGATGACCCAATGTTATACTGCATGGTTGACATCAATAATTTATCGTTATTTCTTGAAATCCCTGAAGACGGAAGAAATTACACTTATTCCATTGATAGCCTAGACTTGGTTTCAAAAAGAATTTATTCTAAACGGTTCATAGATAATTAAATTATTTATTAATTGTCTGGTTCTTTGGGATGGTTTGGCTAGCGATATACCAAAATTAATGATGTGGTAAAAAGAGTTTATGTTTAACACTTTTTATAATAAACTAACTATTCTATTTGAACATTTTGATTTTTTACAAATATATTTTTCACTCCTCTCTTTTTCAGCTTTAGTTTTGTTTGGAAATATTTTTGCATAGTTTTTGCCAAGGTTCTGGAAATAATAGAATTTTTATTGTAGAATACATGATGGTCCAAGGTATAAGTGTCAGTGCTCCACCGATTTTTATAACCGTAATTTCCTAAACCCAAATCAAAAATTCTTATGTTGTTTTCAAAACAGATTTCGAATTGGTTGGTTAAATACATGTTGCCTATTTCATATTTTGCAAAGTCGATATCGAATACGGAGATAGCACCCTTTATACTATCTGGAGTGTTGTAATTAAAACAGATGGAAATAGGTTCAGAGCCATTATAAATAATGTAAAAAGAAGCATTTTTGGTATTAATGAGAGGATAAAAGAGCTCATGGTAAAAATTCCATATGTCATCGTTTAAATGACGATTGTATTCTTGTTTATCATCATATCTTTTTTCCAATAACTTGCGAAACGACTCAAATACTTTTTCATATTCGGTTTCTGAGATTTCCCCATAATACCATTTATAGGAAATATCATGCCTAGATTCCAAGAGTCTTTTGTTCCTCTGTATTTTCTTAATCCGGCTTTGGCTCAGGGTAGCCGTAAGGTAGCTATCCAAATTATCAAAAGATTTAAAATCGATTAAATACCCAGTGGAATCGTATATTTTGTGCAATCCTATAGCATTGTTATAGTCTAAAAAATCAGGATTGTAATATGTTGGAACGTGATAAATTAGAATTACACCATTCTTTAATTTCTTGGCAGTTTCATCTGGTCCATTTAAAGGTTTTGAATATGATATGCCCAGTGATAAGTTCTTGCCAACGTTGATATAGATAGGAAGGATCTTGTTTTTGACAAATGATATTTTATCAATAAAATTGAACTTATTTTCTAATAATCCATTACCAAAATGTTTCAGCCAGGTTGATGAATATATTTTGGAATTAGCAGCAATATCTTTCATTGGGTATTCTTAATAATTATTTGGGATTTTCATCAACATATCACATTTTGAAAATAGCTGATCGGGCTTAAAATTGTTAAATTTACTTACATCCTTGTTGTTTTTCAGCCATGAGATATAAATGGCAGGGGTGTTTATGCCAGCTTCATGTGAAAAAGGATAGCCTCCTCCAAATCTTGGATTTAATTCTAAAATGTAAATTTTGTCTTTCACAACAAAAAAGTCGCAATCCATATTGCCAATGTGCTTAGTATGGTTGCCAATTAATTCGCCAAACTTGGAGAATTCATCGTCTATGACGGAAACGGCCTTATCGGTTTCACCAGATCGCATGGATAATTTTTTTCTTACGAAACAACTGTAATAATCCCCATTAAAATCGTTTAAGATGTCCATTCCATATTCCTCGCCATCCAATTTCTCCTGTATGATAATACTATGGTCAATATCACTGGAGCTCACAGTTTTAAGAATGGATTTTTCTATTCTTAATTTTTGTAATTCATAGGCGAGTAAAAGCTCTTTCTCATTTTCGGCAACATCAACTCCTATAGATGCACTTCCCCATCTTGGTTTAACAATCAAGGGGTATTGTAAAGTATTGTTTTTAATAGCTTCCAAAACACGCTCTATTTTTATAAATGTTTTGGGTGTGGGGATGTTTAATTTACTGAAGAAATTATAGGTTTTCCATTTGTCGGACGACATGTCTATTACGTTTTCATCCGAAATAATGACTTTGGCACCCATATCCTCAAATTCTTTTTTATGTAGGGAAAGTATGGGAAGTTCCAGATCATTCAATGAAATAATTGCCTTAACGTTATTGTCGTTAACAATAGACTTCAAGGAATCTATATATTCAGGATCATATATGGACGGTACCTTAAATGCCAAATGCGCGTCCACCAGGGCAGGAGCAGTTAATTGAGTGTCAACGGCTATTATTTGGCCATTATTACCTAAGGCTTCTTTAAAGTAATTAATTAAATAATTTCTTCTTCCGGCACAAGTAAATAATATATTCACGTTTCGTATTTAAGGGTTAAAGATTTAATCTATATTTTGGAAAGAAATTTGAATCCGCATTTTTTTGGTCCAAAGTTTGGAGTTCATCGTACTCATCCGGCATGGCTATTAATTTCCAAATATTGAAATCAACATAATTCTGGGCAAAACAAGATTTGAACTTCATTAGGGAACCTTCTCGTCCTCCGCTTCCACCGCCCATATCCAAATAGTTCATTTCATCTTTATGGCATAATTCCCTTATCTGGTCATATAAATATCTTACTGGACTTATATTGTAGTATTTGTCATTGGTACAAGCTAATTCAATATGAGAAATATGTTTTGTGCCAAAATAAAAAACACCTGCCATAATTTCATTGGTTTCATTATGTATGGCCAAAATGATATTGGCATCCGCCATATCGGAATTTAAAAGTGAATTGAAATAGTCTTTTTTATAATAAAATGAATTACTAGCACTCAGTCTGTCCAAATTACTGTAATAAATTTCCATAAAGGCCTCTATATCCTCAGAATTAGTAGCCATTCTATAACTGGAAATTGGTTTTAATTTCTTTATTAACCGTATAGTATCCTTTTTGTAGCAAAGAATTTGATCATTTACATCCATTTGCTGGTCAAAATATACCAATTCACCTACATTTTCTATAGTTCCGAGTTTGGCCAGTGCTTTACTTTGATTGCTCAAATAGGGATTCAATTTTGAAAATGCCGAAACAATCTTCTCCGTTTGTAACAAATTAAGAAATTCCTTCGAAAAATTATCTGAATCAAATGAATCATCAACATTAATGGATACGGGACCTAAATAGCCATGTACGGAAACCAAATCGGATAATTCGTCATTTATTTTTCGTTTTAAAAAAGGAAAACCAATCTCAGTGTTATTGTTTTTATAAGTTATAAGCATTGGTTCTTCCCCAGTCTTCTTCATAACTTCGTGATATTCAAAGGTATGATATAGATCGTAGGATTCCATTCTTATGAGAAAGTTATTCCAATCTTCTTTGTTTTTTAAAATTTCCATCATTAGTTAAAATAGTTAAATATTCCTCCTGTGTTCCAGAAAAGTATATTTCCAGTAATCATCTGCTTTTTTATAATTTGTCGCATTCCGTAGAACGCTTTGGCCGTATATGTTGTATCCAAGGGAATCCCGTATTTTGTGTAGGAATTATTGGATATTTGCAATATTTCAACATTAAACTTTTCGTAGCCGCCGCACAAAAATTCATCAGCCACTGTTATATTATTAACATTTTCAGGGATTGAATAACGATTACATAATTCGGAATAGAATTCCTTTATTATTTTTTCGGATCTTTTTTTTTCTCTACCAACGGAAATTCCTATAACCTTGGTCTTTAATTGATATTTGGATATCCCTGCTAATAGACCGGCCTGCGTTGAACCTGTACCGCTGGCCAAGAAAATATAGTCAGGAACAAAACCACTAATTTTTATTTCTTCTATAATGTCGATATAAGCCTTGCTACCTTCCAATGTATGGCCCCCCCCATATAGATAGAACGGCTTTTGGCCGAGAGCTTTGTAATTGAGCATGGCCTTGTCCATTTCAAGGGAGATTTCATCGGAATTACAAAAAACTACCCTGGCATTGGTGTTTCTAATTAATCTGGCATTGCCATTTTCGGTAAGAAATTTTTCCTTATTGCCGTGCAACACCAAAGTACAGTCCAAATTGTATTTGGAACAGTACAAAGCAGTCGCCCTACAATGATTGGATTGTATTCCGCCTGTTGTCACTATTGAAGTATGCTGGCCTTCCTGAATTGTATGGTGCAGTGCCATCATTTTGCGAGCTTTGTTTCCCCCTCCCAAGAGAGGAAATAGATCATCTCTAAAGAGTGCAAAAGACGGGTTTATAGATTCAATCATAGGTAATAAAACTTAAACTCTATTTAAATAACTTTAGATAATGCTATTATAATAATCTAACATTTATTAATAAGTCAAGCTAATTTTTTTTTGTGCGATGTTCCACAAGGGTCAACATATTATCATCCAAAATTACATCCGAAGGCCTAATTACCTTTAAAATTGTTTTGTAAATCAAAATTACATCGTTTCGAAATGATAAATTTTGTACATATTGTACATCCAATTCCAATTTTTCGTCCCATCCCACCGCATTTCTTCCGGAGACTTGGGCAAGACCTGTAATTCCTGGTCTAACGGTGTGCCTAATAGCTTCCCTAGTGGTATAGTAAGGCAAATAGTGGGTTCTGAGTGGCCGTGGTCCTACAAGGCTCATATCGCCTCTAATTACATTTATTAGTTGAGGTAGTTCGTCTAAGGATGTTTTCCTTAAGACATTCCCCAATTTTGTTAATCGAACTTCATCGGGCAACAACTTGCCATTCTCATCTTTTTTGTCCGTCATACTTTTGAATTTGTACATTTTAAAGACAACTTCATTCTTTCCTGGTCGTTCCTGGGAAAAAAAAGGATTGGACTTATTGATGATTAAAGAAATAAACGCGACGATGAGAATTATGGGCAATAAGATTACAAAGGCTAACAAGGCAGCAATTAAATCTATTAATCTTTTGAATGTTGACTTATACATTATTAGTTTTCCTTAGCTAGATTTATGCTTCTATCGTAGTCGATTAATTTTTGAAAATTAATATCGGAACAAAAATATAGATTGATGAATTTGTTGCCAATTAATTGTGTTCAACTATAAATTAAATCGGATTAATTGTAGGATAAAGATCAAAACCTTACGACTATCCAAATAAAAAAAGCCTTATAAATTTAAGGTTTGTAGTTTTAATAAATTATTATTTTTTTTGGTTTGGTGTTAATGAATCGTATTCTGCTAAAATTGCATTCCAAATTACAGATCTATCAAACCTGGTAGCTATAGATTCTCTAACATTTTTGAATTTTGAAGTTCCATTTTTAAGGGACTCAACCATTGCGTTGTAAAGGTGTTCTGTACTTTTAGGAGGAATAATACACCCATTCTGCCCATTTATTATTATTTCGTTGCAACCGTTGATGTCAGAGACAATACTAGGAAGTCCCATAGCGCCTGCTTGCATAACTACATTAGGAAATCCTTCCCGGTAACTGGGAAAGGCCAGCATATTGGAAATAGCGAAATAGGGACGTACATCCCATTGCCACCCTAAATAATTTATATGAGGATTGTTTTTTATTTTTTCCATAGTTTCAGGAAATAAAGGGTCAAGTTTTTCTTCAAATTCCCCTAGTAAAAGTAGCTTGGTGTCCTTAAATGTTTCCTGAATTTTGCAAAAAGCCTCTACCAGTTCATTTATTCCTTTATCCGTTACCATTCGGCCCACATTTATGAAGACAAAGTCATTTTCCCCAATATTCAATTCTTTGCGCAACGCATGATTATCTTCCCGGGAAAACAAATTAGGGTTAAAATGTTCCAGATCTATACCATTGGAACTCCCATTTCCAATAACTTTTAATTTGCTCTGGTCAATGAAATTATGGTCCAAAATTATTTTTTCCAGACCAAAGGAGTTTGGATAGACCTTGGTCGAAAAAGCATAGGTCAATTTTTCAACGAAATTTAATATTCGTCTTTTAATTCCGGTCGTCTCCAGTAATGGTAGGCCGGCAACCGTATGCAGTCTATGTGGAACTTTTGCAAAATAGGATGCCATCATACTTAACAATCCAGCTTTTGGGGTGTGTGAATGCACTATGAAGGGCTTTTCTTTACTGAAAATAGTGTATAATTTATACAGTGCAATCAAATCCTTAAAGGGAGAAATATTTCGTGACATTTGAACAGGTATTACTCTTACGCCCTGCTCTTTCCTTACATTGTCAAGGCGAATTCCTTTAGAAGATATTCCAATTACCTCGAAATAATCACTCATAAATTTAAGCTGGTTTTGCAGTAGGCCATCTAGAGAACCAGAGGTAGTGGTTATTCGAATAAGTTTTTTCTGCATTAGTCTTAGGTCTTTTTTTTTGCAAAAGTATTGTTAATAATTTTTAAGTGGGAATTTTAGAATAAAATTATCAAGTAAACGTAGAAATAGTAATGTCAATGTTTATTAGCGTATACCAAGATCAAATGAATATTTTATTGTTAGTGAATACTTTTTAAAACGCCATTATACACTAAATATTACGGTATTATTTATACAAATGTTTTATTGGACTAAAGTCAGCACCCATTATCCACTGGACAAGGTGAAGACATATTCTTAAAAAGTATTATTTTTTGGTTTTTTCACTGTTTAGATAATAATCGACCTTGGTCATAAATGACGAAATATCCCTGCTTTGAAGATATTCATCAAAAAGAGTACGATTATCCTTTTTTGAATTTAATGCTTTGATAATGGCTTCTTCAAGATTGTATTGGTTATTAGTTTCAGAAACCTGGATACCTGGTATATCTTCTATTCCACCAGCACAGGTGGTAGAAACCACTTTAGAGCTTTGAGACATCATTTGAAGAAGAACATTAGGAAACCCTTCAACCCTGGATGAAACAACGCACACTGTAGCTTTTTTAAAATAGGGATATACGTTATCCACAAAACCTTGTAGTAATACATCGCCTTCAAGATTTAACTGGGTTATTAATCCCTCTAGGTTGGTTCGTTCTATGCCCTCACCCAGTATTAGAAGTTTCAAATCATTAAATTGAGGCTTTAATTTGGAGAATGCATTTATCAAGATATCATATCCTTTCTCTGGAATCATCCTACCGGCAGAAACTATATAATTTTCAGGTATAATAAGGTTAGTGGTACTGGAAGCTTTTTTTGTTATCAGGTCAAAATCAATGGGGTTGGGTATAACTTCAATTTTAGTGAGTTTGGTTATTTTTGGAAAACCGGTTATAAGTTGATTTTTCATCAACTCTGTTTGGCTTACCAATAAATTAATCTTTCTATAGCCTATCCAATAGAAAAGCTTATATGATAAAAGCTTAAGACCATTATACCTAAGGAAAATAGAGGTGGACTCCCTTGCTACAAAGTGTTTAGTTCTAATAAGTTTAAGGCCAAGTAGTATTCCAATTAATCCATTTGTGTAGACATGGGAAGTAAAAATATAATCGTAAGATTTGTTTTTAGATCTTGCCAAATTAAGAATCAATAGGAAAACAGAAATATATTTACGACTATATTTTGAATAATGTAACGTTGTTTGAGAGCTTGAATCTTCCCAAGAATTTTTCAACTTTTTGTTAAGAAAGTAAACATCAATTTTATCATTTTTATGGTATGAAGCGACCATTTTTAAATATTGTTCAGCTCCTCCCATAGTATCATTGGGTAATAGAATTAATATTCTCATATTCTAATTGACTTTTTGATTTAATCTTAACAGGAATGTTCTTAACGGGAAAGGTAAAAGATTTACTTTATTTCCAAACCAGCAGCGTTTTTGGACAACCACTGTTTCAAAACCAATAGGGACCAAATGGTAGGATACTTATTAGCCGTCCCATCCATATGTTCCTGTATGGTTGCTTTTACTTCTGGTATTTTAATTCCTGGTATTGTTTTTAGACCTTCATCACTTAGTTCACTTAAAACATAATCTTTTAATTCATTTCTGAACCAAACTTTAAACGGCATAGTAAATCCAGACTTAGGCCGATCAAAAAATTCTTTCGGAACATGCTTGTACAGTATATCCTTTAGGATTCTCTTCTGGTTATTCTTGCTAAATTTAAAGTCTGTAGGAATTGATCTCGAAAATTCAACCACTCTATAATCCAATAAGGGAGCTCTTGTCTCCAAGGAAAAAGCCATTGAAGCTCTATCTACTTTCGTATTAATGTCCCAGTTTAGATAAGTTTTTAAATCAAAATCTGATATTCGCTCGTATATATTTTTGTTTTCATGGTACAAGTATTTTCTTTCTTCCACATCACTTAAATCCGGTGTATTTACCAGCAAATGATTTTTAGTGTTGACCATCATACCAAGGTATGCATCGTTTATGTTTTTGTTGTTTAAAACATTGGCTATTACTTTGCTTTTGTAGTATGGTATTATATTTAAGCCATTAACTAATATATTTCTCGCGAAATCTGGAAGATCATATGCTTTTTGTATATATCTCATCCAATTATATCGGTGATATCCCAAAAAACTTTCATCACCGCCATCCCCTGACAATGCTACAGTTACATGTTTTTTTGTATGCTTGGAAAGTAATAACGATGGAACGGCAGAGGAATCTGCGAAAGGCTCGTCATAGAATTCACAGAGGTTGGAGATTAGGTCTATCCCCTCATTATAATTACATTCAATGACATGGTGGTCGGTCTGCAAATGTTGGGCTACTTTTTGTGCATAGGCACTTTCATCAAATCCTTTGGTATCAAATTTAACCGAAAAAGTCTTTACCTTTTCGTTGGTGGCTTTGGTGGCCATAGCTGCTACTAGGGAAGAATCTACTCCTCCGGATAAAAATATGCCAACTGGCACATCTGCAAACAATCTTAATTTTACGGCATCTGATAATATGGACTCCAGCTCATCTTTGGCATCCACATAAGATCCCGTATAAAGATTAGTGCCGTTGTAATCCAAATCCCAATATGGTTTTTGGGAGTATGAACCTGTGTTTAAGTCGAAAATAAAGGAGTATCCCGCTTTTAGTTTTTTAACCTCGTTAAAAATGGTATCCGGATCGGGAATGGTACCCCAACTAAGATAGTTGTTGATGGATTTTTGGGAAATAGAAAGCTTTTTATTGAACAATTGAATGGCTGAGATTTGACTTGCAAATTCAAAATCCCTGCCATTGATATAATAGTAGAATGGTTTTTTGCCCATTCGATCCCTAGCCCCAAATAATAGTTGTTTTTTTTTATCATAAATTACAAATGCGAACATGCCATTAAAATAGTCGACGCATTTCTCGCCATACTCCATATAGGCAGCACACATAACTTCCGTATCACTGGTAGTATTAAATGAATACCCTTTACTGCCAAGTGATTTTTTTAGGTCTAAATAGTTGTATATTTCTCCATTAAAAACAATATGGATGTTGTCGTTGTAGGTAAAAGGTTGGTTGGAGCGTGGGTCTAAATCGATTATGGCCAATCTATTGTGGCCCAAAGTAACTAGATTGTCATCAGATTCCATTTGACTAACCCCCATTTTGTCGGGGCCGCGAAACGAAATTCTATTTAATTTGGTTTCGACTTCTTGTTTTTTATACCTGATCGTAGTTCCGTAAATTCCGCACATAATTTTAATGGTTAAAGGTAAAAAAAGCTAATCCTTATTCAAATCGATGAACAAGTCCTGGTATTTTTTTATAATAATATCTTTGCTGTATTTTTTATATACAGAATCCCTTACAACAGCAGGGTCCCAATGTTTTTCTCCAATTAGGTTTAGTTTGATCAAAAAATCCGCTTCGTCTTTGGCAATATATCCATTAACATCTTCTTCGATTATTTCATCAATTCCACCAGGTGCCTTAAACGCTATTACTGGAGTGCCTACGGCACAACTTTCCAATAAAGCATTAGGAAATCCTTCCACATAGGAACCTTGTAAAAAAACATCACTCTCTTGTAAATATTTTGAGACATCTTTTGTAAATGGAATGTGTTTGATTTTGTCTAAAATCCCGAACTTTTTTGCATGGGAAAAGATGGTGTCCATTTCAATGCCTTCCCCAATTAATGTATAGGTAAATGGCTCAGAATAATTGGAAAGGACGTTTAGAATTCTTAAATGTCCTTTACGTTTGTTTAAACTACCAACTGTGATAAATTGTTTCACACTATTAGAGGTCGCCTCTTTCTTTACTTGGAATTTATCAGATATTGGATTATTTATTATTACTAATTCGTTTTCTTGGAGATTGTATTTTCCACGGATATCAATAGCCATGTCTTGGGATTGACATATAATTTTGTCCAATTGATCATAACTAAATTTAGGTAAAGATTTAAAAAAGTTTCTTTTGGGCACTTCAATATTGCTGAGAACGCTCATAACGTTTACTTCTCTTGCCACAAACTTAATTTTTGGAAAAAAAAGTGCTTGGACTCCCATCAAAGTGTTTAAGTGGCCAATGGCACTAATTACGATTTGGGGTTTATTCTGAATTAGGTATTTAGCAATGGGGAAGAAAGCATGGAGTACCCTATTCTTGTTGAGAAATGTTATTTCTATATCATTAACGTCAAAAACTGCATCTTTTTTAAAACCTACAATTAATAGGGAAGCTTTGAATTTGTTTTTATCCAAGGATTGTGCAATATACGACATTACTCGTTCAGCACCGCCAGCACGTAAAGAAGGTAAGACAAATACGATTTTAATTTTTTTGATGGGCTTCACTTGTAAGTAATATTTCTGGTTTTAATCTTGAATTAATTCAATGTTATTCTTGCAAAAGACTTTTGCCTTACTTAATATAATTTTCACGAAACTTTTACATTGTATAAAAACGGAAACTATTTAAATTGACCAAATTATTTTGGTAGTTGCAATTCCCGGAAAAGCTGCTCCCATTGATGGCCAATATTTTCGATTGTAAATCGATCCAAACTTTTGATGGCTTGAATTCGTAAATTATTTCTCAACGAAACATCATTCATTAATTCTAGCAATCCATTCTGCATAGCTTCCATATTCTGATTTTCAATTAGAAGGCCATTTTTTTTATGGTCAATAATATCTGCCGGTCCAGTTCGGCAGTCATAAGAGATACAAGCCATTCCTTGAGACATGGCTTCTATTAACACCATTGGTAAGCCTTCATAACGCGAGCTCATTATAAAAATTGAAGACTCCTGCATTATAAGATTTATGTCATTTCTAAATCCAGTAAAAATTATTTGGTTTTCAATATTATTTTTAATCGCTAGCTTTTTTAGGAAATCATTACCATTATTGCCTTCACCTATAATTTTTAAAATCCAATCTTTATTATCCTTAAGTACTGGAGTAATTAGATTGATTAGATTATCAAAACCTTTGTGATGAAATCTATCAAGGTTTCCAACAGCAATAATAACCTTTTGCCTATTACTATTGTTTAGAGCAATTGGGGCATAGGTACATGGGTTTGGCATTACTGATACATTGATGTTTTTTTTCTTATAAAAAGGTAAATCAAATGAGGTAAGGACGGTTACATGATTTACAAATCTATACATCACATTTCTGGTAAATTTGGTTAAATAATTACCTTTTTGTAGATAATTAATATGCTCCGAACATATAATTTTTATACCGTAATATTTAGCAGCTAATATTGAAATAAAATTAGTATTTGTTATGAATGAAATAACAATATCTGGTCTGTTATTTTCATCTTTATAATGAGCTATTAGACTATTGATACTTCTTAGTTTATGATTTTTGAATTTTCCTGAATGTAAACGAATTCTACTTACTGAAGTATGAATTAGATATGCTTCTCCTTTATTAAAGGTGATAATATTCACCTGATGTCCTTTTTCAGAAAAATGATTTGCAAGTAGAACAAGAACTCTTTCTGCTCCACCTCCAGTTAAAGAAGATGATATAAAATCTATTTTCATGCGCCGGAATAATTTTTTGCTACCAAATTAACTATCTTATAAAATGAAAAAGATTGGATTCTTAATATAATATGTAACAAAAATTAAAATATATATTTTAAGGTATTAATAATTTTGTCAGGGTGATTTAATAAGAATATTATTGGTGTTTGTATTGATGGGTAATTGGTTGATTAAATCTAAAAGCAATTTTTAAATCTGTTATGATGGTTCTAGCCTAGATTCCGAAATAATTTTAATTTGATGGACCAGCCACATGGAAATAAGGATAATATAATATGTTGAGAAATAATTATGGTTTGTAAGTAAAAATAAAAATTGTCCTATACTCATCATAAGAATATATGGTTTTTGGGTGAAATAAATGAATCCATAATATAATGTATACAATTGCAAACCCAAAAATAATAATAAAGCGAAAATGCCAGCTTCGCCAATTACTAATAAAAAAGAATTATGGGGACCTTTATTTCTATATCCGCCAGCAGTAAAAGATCCATATCCATTGCCAAAAATAGGTTTATCATAAATGTATTTATAAAATGGAGCCCAGGTTTCCGTCCGGGAATCGTTATTTAGTTCCTGAGTCGAGACCCTTTCATTAGTTGCTAAAGCTTTTAATTGGTTAAAGCGAACAGTATTTAGTTTTAAAACCGCCGAAAAAGAAATTAACAAAGCAATGACAGCTGCTCCTACGAAAAATATTTTAATATTTTTTGGATTTAATTTCAGCGCGATTAAGTTTACAATTAACCATATTAAAATAAAAGTTCTGGAGAATGTAATAAAACCAGCGAATGTAAATAAAAACTGCCCGATAAGCCTTAATTTACTTTTATCCAAACCGTAGGTAAGGCCATACCCAACAATGCAAATAAATCCAGCTGAATTAGGATCTAAATATAATCCGCTATATCTACCATAACTATCTGTAAAAAAAATAGAATTAATTATAATACTACTAGCGCCGATAAGTAGAAAATAGTACAGCTCTATTTTTGATGTATTCTTTACAATTTCAACTCCAAATATAACCAATAACATAAATTTATAAAACCTAGCCAGAAATTCGGACTCTATTCCATTATAGAATTGAATTCCCGCAATTAAGAAATAACTAAGTCCAATGGCGACAAAAATTATCTGTATTGATAACCTTTTGGTTAATATAGCGTAAATAATGGGCATGCCAAAGGTTAAGGCACTTACTGCACTCCCTACAGCTGATCCAAATGCGTATAAACCAAAGGTAGGTGCATTTAAAATAATCATGCAAAGACATATCCATTTAACAACTATAATCATATTTTATATAATAATCTTTTAGGAATCATAATTAAGAAGATTATAAAGCATAATAATCTTTTTATTACACTCAACTTATTATCCTTGTCAGTATAATAATAACTAGACTTCGAATACTCAAAAGCTAATCTTCTATAATATCGGTATCGGATTATTTGGATTAATTTGGTTTCATTTAATTGAGGGTAACTGGTATAATATTTTATTTTAGCCGTTTTTAGTTTAGATTTTTCCTGATGAATTAAACCGTCTTCAGTGTGCCAGTATTTACGATGGATTATGTTTAAGCATAAAAAATCAAAATTACTATTTATTTTATGCCAAGTAGCTCCTTCACTTATAAATGAGTTGTCATTATGACACATTTTATACTCCTGGAGCACGGATGTTCGCCAACTGTGCCATTTTTCCCCTAAAGTAGGTCTTTTCTTATCTAAAATTCTTTGTTTAAAATTAACCTGCCAAAAATCCTTCGGAAATTCTTCTCCTACCAGTTGATTTTTTTCATCCTTCACCAAGGTCCATACCGCAGCAATTTTTTTACCATTAAGGGATTTGTCAATAGTATTCCATATTTGTTTTAAATCGGCCAGAGTATTGGGATCAAAAGAGTCATCGCTATCGGCAATAATGGTTATAGGTTCTTTACAGTAAGTAAAGCCGTAATTTAGGGCGTAGGGTTTACCTTTGTTTTCTGGTAAAATATAATATTGAATTTTAAAATCAGGCTTTTCATTTATCCATTTATCCACTAAAGCCCTTGTATTGTCCGTGCTGGCGTCATCTATAATTATCCAATGAAAGTTGTAATAGGTTTGAGCCTTAAGGGAAGAGTATACCCTTTCTAAAGTATGTTCCCTATTATATGTTGGTGTTATAACGCTAAACATGTTGTAATTTATTTATTCTATTTATATATAGATATATTATAACCGTGTTAATTAGAGAAACAATTGAGGTACCCAAGGCCAAACCGTATAGACCCATAGCTTTAATTAAAATAAAATTAAGAATAATATTCAAAATTAAACTGACGGTAGATGTAACTACTAAAAAATTATTTTTGTTGATTGCTGTTAAATATTTGTTCATTATCATTCCCATCACATAAAACGGAATTTGCAACAAATACATCTGTTGAACTCTGTAAACTATCTGAGTATCCTCGGGTTTGAAGGCATTCCTTTCGTAGACCAAAGAAACAATTGGTTCCGAAAATATTATTAAGCCTATAGCAATTATTGAACACCCAATAAGGTTAAATCTCAACATTTTTCGTAGTAGCTGAAATGTTTTATTGTAATTCATGACTGATTGGGAAGAGAAGTAGGGTAGGAGCACATTGCCCAAGGCAATACCAATCAATCCTATGATAAAAGCTGGTATTTTTAATCCATAATTTAAAGCGGCTATAGATCCGACAATTAATTGGGCAGAAAAGTATTGGTCTACTATAGGATTTAAACCGTTAATTAAGGAGGAGGATATCTTAGCGGGTACTTGTTTTATTAAAATTCGAATATTGTCATTTTTAAAATCGGGCTTACCAATTCTTATGATTTTTCTTTTAAAGGAAATACTTAGTAAAAATAAAAAATCTAAAAAACTGCCCACAAGCATCCCTACTGCCAAAACCCTTTCTTTCAAGATATCCTTGAAGAATATCAAACAGACAATAATACTTAGTGTCATAAATAGGGTGCCAAAGGAGGCAAAAAAATAGTCGTTGTCAATATTTAGTAGTCCCGTCAATAAAGAAGATATTGCCCAAAAAAACAGACAGGGTAGTATAAAATGTAATTGCAGTTTTATTAGGTAGTAATATGATTCGGTGTGGCCAGCAAAAAAGGTTTCTAAATAAACATCCGAAAACAAATAAGTAATTAATATAAAAAATAGACCTATGGATATTGTTACTAAAAAGCTGGTTGTTTGAAATGACCTTATATTACCCTTCTGTTTTAATTCTGCAATATAATTGGGGATAAATACATTACGATAAGAGCTTAGAAAAACCGTACTGATGAAACCGGGTATTAATATTGCAATAAAAAACGTATCTAATATTTCGGAAAGGCCAAATTTTTGAGCTATTATCAATTCCTTATAGAATCCTAAGGCCTTAATAGTTAGGCTAACTAAACCAACAGTTATTACGTTTTTTATGAACTGGTGATTTAATTTTTTTTTCAATAAATTAATATCGATAAGACTTAGTTTTTTTAATATTTTCAAGATCTTAGAAAGTTATATAGAATTCATCACTTAAGTTTTATCCTAATCTTGGTAATTATAATTGTGGTAACAATAAATTTAGTTATCGTTTAAACTATCGGTAATTGTAATTGTTCTCCCAGTTTTAAGTCCCAAATTCCTGGTTCAATAGGGCGTAATCCACCATCATGATGGAGAGTAAGTTCGCCAAAATACAGTTTGCCATCAATGTCATACCAATCTACTCTGACATATATAAAATCTTTGGCTAATTTTTCGGATTGAGAAATCATTTCGTCAAAAGATTTCGGTTTTTCTATATCATTTTCACTAGGTTCTGTAAATTTTCCGGCTCCCTTGTTAGCAGTCCATTTATAAGGTTCTCTTTCCCATTTTGTAGAATACCAATTTCTACAATGGTTATTGGTTCCACGTCCCATATCAACTTGAATCATCCTTGCTTTTCCATTAAAACAGTGCACTTTATAATCCAACGGTATACTATTGCCTTTGGAATCAATTAATAGTTTTTCAGCAATAATTCTAGGTTTAATATTTTTATATTGTTTTTCTCTACTATGCCAATAATAATTGTCGGCCATATTCCATCTAAGTGTATTTTGAATTTGGTTCCAATTCACATTTTCATTTTTATTTTTTATCATAATACCACCAGAGCTATTATGATTAACCTTTAAGATAAATGGCATATCCGGCAGTTTGGCAGGCACAATATCTTTTAAAGAGGTCGAATGAAAAAGTAAGGGGACTAAATACTCCTCTCCTATTTTTTCTTTAACGTATTCTCTAACAGCAAATTTATCAGCTATCTTATTAAAGAGTGGTTTGTCATAGTTTAATTTCAACCAATTAATCTTTTCATTCAATGTCTTTGGATTTTCCAGATTAATATCAACACCATGGCCTTTTTTATAAAGTTTCTTAATAAAATCCTTATCGGAAAGATATTTATGAAATAAAAAAAAATGATACACTTCAACAATTGGTTTTAGTATATAGAAACCTAGTGCTGAGTTCTGGTAAAACCTCTTAAAAAATGTTTTCATTCAGTTAAGTTATAATTAAAACGGGTAACATTATTTTCTGAATTCTTAAAATATATTATAAATGCAAATTCCCTGACAAAGTTAACCTACATTAATTATAGTTTGGCAGTTACATTCTTTTTAAGAATTCCTTTTACGTCATAAACAACTCCATTTGCACTTAGCATTTTATCTAATTCAAGATTTAGATATTCTTTGTGAGCCACAGTTAATACAATGGTATCATATTTATTAAGAGGTAGGCTTTTTGAAGTGGTTAACCCATATTCTTTTTGCACTTCTTCTATAGAGGCCCAGGGGTCATAAATGTCCACCTGCGCACCATAGGAGCTCAAGTTGTTAATAACATCAACAGCTTTAGTATTGCGCACATCCGGGCAATTCTCCTTAAAGGTAATGCCTAATACCAAAATATTGGATCCCTTTACTTTTATATCATTCTGCACCATGAGTTTAACCACTTCCGAAGCCACATACTTGCCCATACCGTCGTTCATGCGTCTTCCGGCCAAAATAATCTCTGGATGATAGCCATATTCCTGTGCCTTTTGGGCTAAATAATAGGGGTCTACCCCAATACAGTGACCACCAACCAATCCTGGTTTAAAGGGTAGGAAATTCCATTTGGTACCAGCGGCCTCCAAAACATCATGGGTGTCAATGCCCATTAAATTGAAAATCTTGGCCAATTCATTAACAAAAGCGATATTAATATCACGTTGGGAGTTTTCAATAACCTTGGCGGCCTCGGCAACCCTAATGCTTGGAGCCAAATGCGTTCCAGCGGTAATCACTGAGGCATATAAGTCATTTACTTTTTTGCCTATCTCTGGGGTTGAACCAGAGGTGACTTTTAATATTTTTTCCACGGTATGTTCCTTATCCCCTGGATTGATCCTTTCTGGGGAATACCCTGCATAAAAATCCACATTGAATTTTAATCCGCTTATTTTTTCTAAAACGGGTATACATTCGTCTTCTGTTACTCCAGGGTAAACGGTAGATTCATAGACTACAACATCCCCTTTTTTTAATACCTTTCCTACCGTTTCACTAGCCTTATACAGTGGGGTTAAAATGGGCCTATTGGTACTGTCAACAGGGGTAGGTACCGTAACAATATAAAAGTTGCAATCCTCAATGTCCTCTATGAGATTGGAACAATATAAACCGGTTTCCATCTTAGAGCTGTCCATTAAAACAGCTTGTAAAACTTCATCCTCCACTTCCAAAGTATTGTCTTTACCTGCTTTTAATTCCTTTATTCGAGTTTCGTTAATGTCAAAACCAATTGTGGGGTATTTGGTGGCAAATAAGCGTGCCAAGGGCAATCCCACATATCCTAATCCTATTATTGCTATTTTCGTGTTATTCATATTTGAGACGTATGTAAAAAGTTGTACTGGTTATTTTTTTCCTATTTGGAAGTATTCAAATCCTCTCTCCGACATCAATACATCGTTGTACTGATTACGGCCATCAAAAATAATGGGAGTGTTCAAATGAACTTTGAGTTCCTCAAAATCAGGGGACCTAAATTCCTTCCACTCTGTCAATAAAATCATGGCATCTGCATTTTTAAGGGTTTCGTATTTGGCGTTGCAATATGAAACTCCTTGAAGATCCTGTAAATAGAAATGTTGAGCCTCTTTCATAGCTTTCGGATCGTAGGCTTGTATTTTAGCTCCCCGCTTCACCAATTCCTTAATGATATAAATGGCCGGGGCCTCACGCATATCGTCTGTTTCAGGTTTAAAAGCCAATCCCCAAACTGCAAATATTTTACCCTTCAAATCCTCCCCAAATCGGTTTACTACCTTTTGGGCTATGACAAACTTCTGTTTATTGTTTACCTCTTCAACAGAGCTGATTAATTGGGCATTATAACCATGTTCCTCAGCCGTTTTTTTCAATGCCTTAACATCTTTTGGAAAACATGAGCCTCCATAACCTGAACCTGGGTATATAAAGCTATACCCAATTCTACTGTCGGACCCAATACCTATTCTAACTTTATTCACATCGGCACCTACCAATTCACATATATTGGCGATTTCATTCATAAACGAAATCTTGGTGGCCAACATGGCATTGGCCACATATTTCGTCATCTCAGCGGAACGAACATCCATGGTGATCAATCTATCCTGACTACTTCTAAAAAATGGGGAATATAAGGTTCTCATTTTTTCGGTGGACTTTGCATCATCGGAGCCAATTACCACCCGGTCAGGTTTCATAAAATCATTTATAGCATCCCCTTCCTTTAAAAATTCCGGGTTGGATACTACATGAAATTCTATGTCTACATTTCGTTTTTCTAATTCTTTTTTAATAGTAGCCGAAACTTTATCTGCAGTCCCTACAGGAACGGTAGATTTGTCCACAATAATTAAGGGATGGGTCATATGTTGTCCAATTTCTTGTGCTACTTGTAGCACATATTTTAAATCGGCGGAACCATCATCCCCCATTGGGGTACCAACAGCAATAAATGCCATATCACATTTTTGAAGGTGATTATTTAAGTTGGTACTGAATTTCAGTGTATTGTTCTCAATGTTTCTCTTAACCATGGCTTCAAGGCCTGGTTCGTATATGGGGATAATACCTTTTTTTAGGTTGTCAATCTTTTTGTGGTCAATGTCTATACAGGTGACTTTATTCCCCATTTCGGCAAAACAAGTACCACTTACCAGACCCACATAGCCTGTACCTATAACAGTTAAATTCATTTAATTAATAATTTATTTTAAATTTTCCCAATACCAGGTTACGGCTTCCTTTAATCCTAATTCAATATTGTATTTCGGATTGTAACCTAACAAATCTTTGGCTTTTTCTATTGATGCCAAGGAATGGGGTACATCTCCCTGCCGGTTGGGACCATAGCTAATTTCCACTTGGGCAATTTTGGGATCAAACACACTTAAATATTTTTTTAATAGAGACACTAGCTCTTTTAAATCGGTCCGTTCCCCATAAGCTACATTATAAACGGTATTTACCGCCACTTTATTATTACTACTTATGGCTCTAAGGTTCATTTGGATCACATTGTCTATATAAGTGAAATCTCTAGAATAACTGCCATCTCCGTTTATAACCGGGGATTCGTATTTCATCAGCTGCATTACAAATTTGGGTATCACAGCGGCATAGGCACCATTGGGGTCTTGTTTTCTACCGAAAACATTAAAATATCGCAGACCAATGGTCTCCAGTCCATAAGTTTTACTAAAAATATCAGCATAGAGCTCGTTTACATATTTAGTAATGGCATAGGGGGAGAGAGGTTTTCCAATCACATCCTCCACTTTAGGCAAAGATTCAGAATCACCATAGGTAGAGGAACTGGCGGCATATACAAAACGTTTTACCTTGGCGTCCCTTGCAGCAACCAACATATTCAAAAAGCCAGAAACATTTACATCGTTGCTGGTAATTGGGTCGTTGATAGATCTGGGAACAGATCCCAATGCGGCTTCGTGCAGAATGTAATCAACACCAGTACAGGCCTTTTGGCAATCGGCCAAATTTCTAATGTCGCCTTCAATTAGCTTAAAATTTGGATTTTCCTGTAAATGCACGATATTTTCTCGTTTCCCAGTGGCAAAATTATCCAGGCAAGTCACCTTGTTGCCATTATTTATCAGTGCTTCGCACAGATTGGAACCAATAAATCCGGCTCCTCCCGTGACTAGTATGTGGTATGAAGAATTTAAATCAATTGAGTTAAAATGCATTTTGAAATATTTTTAAGCCGCAAAGATGATTAAAAAATACTTAAATAGATGTCAATAGTATTTTAAGTCGCAATAAACTCGATGAAATGATTTTATTGATTTATTGTTATTGGTTCTATCCATATTTTTTTTTGAATACAATCCCAAAATTTGAAACTATTCAACTAAAGTCAAAAGAGGCGTTCTAAATTAATTTTAGTTTGTCAAAAAATATTAATTGGTCAACTTTATTGAATTACTTAGTCCGGTATCAAAGATTTCAAATATTCCGCAACTTGTTCTGCTACTTTTTCATGACCATAGCAGGTCCAATGACTATCATGCTCAAATGACCAATGGTCGTTGATGTCGGTTTTTAATTGTATAGTCTTAAACCCAAAATCTTTTGCAAACTTAACCAATTCAGAAGTCGATTCTGGTCTAAAAACGAGAATTTTATCATCAATGTTATAGTTGGCAACTATATACTCCAAGAGTTTTTTATAATATTTGAAATTAAATCCCTCCTTATTGTTTTTTAAGGTGATTTTGGAATTCTGCGTTTTGTTTGGTTTATTAATCCAGATTGGGAATCGTCGGTATAAGTAGTACATAAATTTCCAATTATACAGAATCTTTTTTAAGCCTGGGGAATTCATTTTGCCGAATATGATTTTTTGCTTATTCACATCCAATTGAGTAATATCATTATGTTTTTTTAGTTGCATAATGCTTTCCTCTAAATCTGAATCGTGTAAATGAATTACTTGGAAGCGCGGGCCTAAAGTGTCCAGCTGTTTGGATATTTCCATGGCTTCAATAAACGAAATACCTGATCTTGATGCTTCAAAGTAATTGTATTTTGGAAGGATTTTTCCCAAATATACTGATTGGTGACATTCTTCAGGGTTCATAAAATTTTCTATAAACGAATCCCCTATGATTGTGATAAGATTATCATTGGATTTGGGTAAATAACCTGGCCACCCTTTTTCATTGATATGCCATGTATGGGTACCTCCCTTCCATGTTCCATGTTGATTGGGAATGTATTTTTGAATTCCATAGCGATCTATGGTTCTATTGGGAATATCAGAGCTGAGTGCAAACCATCTGGCAATGAATTCCCCTATGAGTAGTCCAAATATTATAAAAACAATAATATTCTTTATGAATCTTTTCATAATCTAAAATTGAAAATAAATAAATTGCTGTTCCTCCCCTGTATACACAAACATTAAGACAATTAGACCAAAATAAAATCCCCACCTTACTACTTTGGGTAAAATGTGAACTTTCTCAATAGCAAATTGAGATGATTTACCAAACCATTCAATCAATATAAAAAAGATTACCAACCAATATATTTCATTTGGAAAGATTTCTGTCTTAACAAAAAAATCCCAAGTAAAAATATTAGCAATGTAATTCAGTGCATGGGAAACAGAATTAGCCCTAAAAAAAATCCATGCGAAGACTGTTAATGAAAATGTGAATGTAATTTGAATAATTTCTTTGGCATTCGGAAAAATACCTCCATTTGCAACAAGATCCGTGTTAACTCTATTTTTATTTAGAAGTAATAGCGGTAGAAAATACAGAGCGTTTAAAAACCCCCATATGACAAAGGTCCAATTGGCACCATGCCAAAAACCGCTTACAATAAAAATAATAAAGGTATTCCGGATTTTCATCCAAGTACCTCCCCGACTGCCACCTAAAGGAATATACAAGTAATCTCTAAACCATGTTGAAAGTGATATATGCCAACGTCTCCAAAATTCAGCAATATCTCTCGAAAAATAAGGAAAAGCAAAGTTCTGCATTAAATTGAATCCAAAAAGCCTAGAGGTGCCAATTGCTATATCTGAATACCCACTAAAATCTCCGTAGATTTGAAAAGTGAAAAATAGTGCCCCCATAATTAGAGTGCTTCCTGAATAGTCATCTGAGTTGTTGAATATGAGATTGGCATATTTAGCACAATTGTCAGCAATAACGATTTTTTTAAACAATCCCCAAAGAATTTGTCTCAGGCCATCTATGGCTAGAGCATAATTAAATTCTCGTCTTTTATAGAATTGTGGCAGTAAATTTGTGGCTCTTTCTATTGGGCCAGCTACCAATTGCGGGAAGAAACTGACGAACGCGGTAAAGGCAATTATATCCTTTGTGGGCTCTAATTTTTCTTTATACACATCAATAGTGTAACTCAAAGTTTGAAATGTATAGAAACTAATTCCTACGGGCAAAATAATATTCAATCTGTCTCCCTCGATATTATTTCCAAAAAAACTAAAGGCTTCTGTAAAGCTTTCAATAAAAAAGTTATAATATTTGAAAAAGCCTAAAAAACCCAAATTCACCACAATACTTGTCCATAAATAGATTTTTCTTTTGGTAATATTTCTCTCGTTCCTTAATAAATTTCCTATGCTAAAATCTACAAGCGTGCTAAAAATTATAAGCGACAAAAACCTCCAATCCCACCAGCCGTAGAATAAATAACTAGCGAAAACTATTAATATATTTTGGTACTTTAAATTATTCTTGGTGAAAAACCAATACAATAGGAAGACTAACGGTAAAAAAAATGCAAAATCAATGGAATTAAATAACATAGATAACGATTAGTGATCAAACTTAATAGGTCTATTAACTTACCAAATTCGTAATTTTTAACTATACCCAAAATTATACAGGATTAAAGATAGATATATAAGGTTGAATGGGATAGTTTATTTTTTGATAGAAGCAAAATAATCATTGGTTTTTTATATTATAATATTTTTTGTACCAAGATATAAAACTGGCCACTCCTGTCTTTATGGGAGTGCTAGGATGGTACTCATAGTCTTTAATAAGGTCATCTACGTTGGCCCAAGTCTTTTCCACATCACCAGGTTGCATAGGAAGGAGCTCCTTTTTTGCTATTATTCCTAGATTTTCTTCAATGGCCTCAATAAAGTCGAGTAGCTTAACCGAATTGTTATTGCCGATATTGTAAATTTTGTACTTATCCCCTTTGTCAATTCGAGGTTTTATATCCTTTTCCATTATGCGGACCACTCCCTCAGTAATATCATCGATATAGGTAAAATCTCGCTCCATTTTTCCATTGTTGAAGACTTTTATAGGCCTGCCCTGTACCATGGCGTCAGTAAAGAGGAACATGGCCATATCAGGTCGGCCCCATGGGCCATAGACCGTAAAAAATCGAAGTCCAGTAGTGGCAAAACCATACAGATGACTATAAGTATGGGCCATAAGTTCATTACTTTTTTTGGTAGCTGCATATAGGCTAATAGGATGGTCTACATTATCTGTTGTCTCGAAAGGAATCTTTTTGTTGAGACCATAAACGCTGGAGCTGCTGGCGTATACCAGATGTTTAATATTGTAATTTCGGCAACATTCCAATATATTTAAAAACCCAACCACATTACTGTCAATGTAGGCCTCGGGATTTTCCAAACTATAACGTACACCCGCCTGGGCGGCAAGATTGCACACGACATCAAAGTTTTGATCCTTGAACAATTCGGGTAGTGCTTCCCGATCTTCCAGATTAAGTCTAACAAACGAAAAGGAAATAGGATTTGTTGCGTTATAGCTAAGTTGGCCGAATTTTTCCGCATCACTCCTGGAAATACCGAGCTCTTTTAAGCGGGCGTATTTTAGGTTTATATCGTAATAGTCGTTTATATTGTCGAGCCCAACAACAGTGTGACCTTGGTTTATTAACATTTTGGACACATAAAATCCGATAAAGCCGGCTGCCCCTGTTACTAATATTCTCATTAATTTAATGAATTTCTTTCCTATTAATAAATGCAAGAAAAGTATATCGTTCAAAAATAATACAATAATTGAAACTTAACTTAAATCTTATTACGATTTAAAATAAATACTATATTGGATTATAATAAGTTATTAATATTTGATTAATGTGGCTAACTTATTGTAGACTTCTTTGGCCCGGTTATGTAGTTCTAGATTACATGGAACGGTCTTATAAATTGTTGGTTTATGTTTTTTAATGCTATTGGGAAAGGGCTGAATTTGAAGGGTTTTGCTGACATATTTAAAAACACTGTCTGGTTCATTAACGAGATTTTCAAATGAAATCAGCATAAAAGAATCATCAATGTTATCAAGTACATATTCATAATAATTGATCCACAGGATAAGCCAATAATTTATATCTTCAAGAGTATATTGTGTTCTTGTCTTAATAAAATTTTCGGTCAATAGAAAAGGTTTATGATTAAGGCCAAATTCGTGATGCCCCAAATAGTTAAAATAATCCAGCACAAATGGATCATCAAGTTGGCTGTCAGAAAAACTACGGTGCAACTTCATTAGGGATGAAGCATGGGAAATGGGTTCCCTAAATAAAATAAATATTTTACTATTATTAATTTTTTTTAAGGTAGATAGCCTTAAAATGTTGTTGTTGTTTTTGGAGATATATTTTTGCTTTTGTTTTGAAAGACAAATCAAAGATGTATAGGTCAAATATTTATTTAGAATATCTTCTGTAACAGCATGCGGTAGTAGTCCATCCTTAATATATGAATCCTTCATAAAGGCCTTCCAGAAATATTCGTCAAATTCTTCAGGTGAATTGCCGTCGATTATAATACCATCTTTGTGGGCTCTCTCGTGGGCAGCAATATTCAATTTTTTATTCCATAAGTTAGGGGAGAGTAAAATAGGCATATTGGAATATTGCAAGGATGCATATTCATTGGAACCAAATATTTTATTCATTAGGGCTGTAGTGCCAGATCTTGCCAAGCCAGTTATAAATACGTACTCCTTTATTTGATTATTTTTAGCCTTAGGGCCAAAAATAATTTCTTCCAGTTCCAGAGACGACTTAGATAGAAAATAATTAGATAAGTATAATTTATGTAGTATTTTTTCGCTTTTTGAATAACTTGACATATTGTTTTTTTAAAATGATATAGAGCACCACTGCAATCAAAGAAGCTAAAATTCCACCTACTCTATATAGGGTTTCCGAGTATGTTGTTTTAAAAAGTTCATCTATAATGAATATGAAAAGAAAAGGACTGATAAACAAAATAATACATCCAATGAGCTTTAATAGATATATGATTTGTTTAGAAATCTGATGTAATAATTCCTTTTGTTTCTCCTCGTCGGTTTTGGTTTTATCTTGTAATGCCTTTAGTTGGAATTGATAAGAGTTGGTCAGGTTTTTAACCAGCGCCATTATCCCAAGATTATCAAAAATGATGCAAGAGAGTATGGTGATAATGATAATAAGTAGATAAATCAAATTAGCCTTTATTTAGTTTCATCTTAATGAAATTAATAAATCGTTTGATAGGCAACCAGAAAATAGCCACCAAAAAAGCGAAAAATGTCAAAAAAACTCCTGAAATAATAGCAATTATTCCGGCTCCAAGTCCAGGTCCTAGATATAAAAACATAGTTATAATATTTAATTAATTATTCGGCTCCAAAATAGACTCGAAATATGATTGTCATCAAGTCTTTTTACAAATTTAATTTTTTTATGGATACTATCTCCAATTATTATTTTTCCATTACCTGTTTCTTCTAAAAATATGTCACCATTAGACAAAATATCGCATCTTCCTGAGGTAATGGTCCTTACCATTTCATTTTTTAATAGTCTACTGTATGGAGTAGTTATAGTGTCTTTTTCAAAGTCATAGATATAAATTTCATTGTTTTTTCTCTTAGCACTCAAGAAAAGATTTTCAGAAGTTAATTTAGGGTTTATTCTACTTTCTTCACGAATAACATCATTCCCGTACACTACTACTTTATTATTATCCAGAAAATCTACATCATGTTGATTATACCAAGGGCCATGTTTTATCCAAATTATTTTTGAGGAACTGGGTCTGTATAAAAATATTGTACTAAGATTTCTACAGGATATTAAAAGGTCCCCTTTATTCCAATGGTCCGAATCTGTAAGTGCCGGTTGTATATCGTTCAAATGAATGGGGTCACTTATAAATTGACCTTTCGATAACAGCAAATCCTCATATCCATTTTCCAACAATATTTCAATTACTGATTTACTGTAGATTATAGCACCATTCTTAGGGTTTATTTTGGTTATTTCATCGTCCATTAGAATTGTTTTATATGCATCGTAATCTTCAGGTAACAAGTCATATTTTCCAGATATAAACGGTTGTGTTGTAGCATAAATATATCCTTCATGGTCTTCTTCTATGGAATGATGATAATTCCTGTCGTTTTTTAGCCAAACAGTTTTACTGTTTTTATCAATTTTAACCAATAAACTTGTAAGTTGGGAATTCAGTATTAATGAACTATCCTGTGTAAAGAACGGGTGCATAAAATACAAATCACTGCCCTCTTGTGGTTTTCTGGGGTTCATTTGATTGTACGCTTGATCAAACAGGCTTTTATTGTCCGGTTCCCAACGTTTTATTAATTTGCCGGTACTCAATTCAAAAAGATCAAATTTTTGGCCAAATTCTTCTCCTTTATGAGAAATCAATATTTTAGGATATAGTTCAATATTATCAGAGCCAAAATATGTGAAACCATCTTTGTCTTCCACATTCTCGACTAAAAATTCAGCAGGCTTAAAAACTTGCTTCATCAAAGACGGTAATTCGGCTAAAATTTTAATAGGTTCTACAAGTGGTCCAAATCTTTTAACACCCCCATCCGCTGATAAATAAATATTACGGACTGTTGATGACAGGAAAATGGAAAAAAACAAGAGCCCAGTTATTGCAATAAAAATGAACCGTAACTTTTTCATAATAGAATTAAAGAATTATTTTTTTGTTTTTAATTATTAATCGATATAAGTGATACAAATTCGGTTTAATGTAATAAATTGGGGTCTTGACAAACTAATTAATTTTAAACTATCATTCCTGCCGCAACTGTTTCATTAGTATCATCATCTATTAAGATAATACTACCTGTAATCCGGTTTTCACGGTAAGAATCGATCAATAGTGGTTTTGTCGTCCTTATCTTTGCCTTGCATATGTCGTTCATCCTTAATTCTTTTTCGTTTGGTAAACGGGAAAGAGAGTTTATGTCAATTTTGTAAACAATTTCCTTAATAATCGCCTTTTGCTCATTGGAGGTATGTCTAATGGTATATTTTGAAGCAGGTTTTGCAGGTAAATGGGTTAACCAACATAACATTACTTCAATATCTTGGGATGCCTCCGCTTTATTATTTGATCTAACTATCATATCCCCTCTACTTACGCCAATATCATCTTCAAGGGTTATAGTGACCGACATGGGTGCAAAAGCATTTTTTAATTCTCCAGCAATTGTATCTATAGTTTTTATTTTGGAAGTAAACCCGGAAGGCATTACTGTAATCTCATCTCCTTTTCTAAAGACCCCACTGGCTACTCGCCCAGCATATCCCCTATAATCAGGATATTCAGCACTTTGGGGGCGTATAACGGTCTGCACGGGAAATCTGGCATCTACCTTATTAATATCACTACTTATGTGAATAGTTTCCAAAGTGTACAAAAGGAGGCCACCTTGGTACCAAGGCATGTTTTCAGATCGATGTACTACGTTATCACCTAAAAGGGCGCTTATAGGGATAAATCTGATGTCCTTGACCAACAATTTTGATGAAAATTCTTCAAATTGAGCTACAACCCCATCATATATTTCTTCCTTAAAATCTACTAGGTCCATTTTATTTATGCAGACTATAATATGTGGAATCTGAAGTAAAGATGCAATAAATGCATGCCTTTTGGTCTGTTCAATTACACCGTGGCGCGCATCAATTAAGATAATGGCCGCGTTGGCCGTTGAAGCACCAGTGACCATATTTCTTGTGTACTGTATATGCCCGGGAGTATCTGCAATAATAAACTTGCGCTTAGGAGTGGTAAAGTACCTATAGGCAACATCAATGGTGATACCTTGTTCTCTTTCATCCTTTAACCCATCTGTAAACAAAGCCAAATCAACCCCGTCATGACCTTTATTAATACTTGTATTTGTAATTGCCTCCAATTGATCCTCGAATATAGATTTGGAATCGTAAAGTAAGCGTCCAATCAAAGTACTTTTACCATCATCTACACTGCCGGCCGTTGTGAATCGCAATAATTGACTATTATTAATATTCATTATTTAGTAATTAAATTTTGTTAAAAGTACCCTTGTCTTTTTCGGTCTTCCATGGCCGTATCCGACCTTTTGTCATCACTTCTGTTACCACGTTCCGTATTTCTCATGGCTGCTACTTCTTGCACTATTTTTTCAAGTGTATCAGCTTCTGATTCTATCCCCCCCGTTATAGTAATATCTCCCAGAGTTCTAAAACGAATCTTTTTTAAATAAGTTTTTTCCTTGGATTCTAGAATTAAAAATTCTGAATTTGGAATCCAGGAATCATTCCGCCAAACTACCTCTCTTTCATGTGCATAATATAAAGATGGTATCTGAATACCTTCCCTTTTAATGTAGTTCCAAATATCCATTTCTGTCCAATTGCTAATGGGAAAGACCCTGAAATGCTCTCCTTGGAAGTGTTTTCCATTGAATAAATTCCAAAGTTCTGGGCGTTGATTTTTTGGATCCCATTGCCCAAATTCATCACGATGGGAGAAGAAACGTTCCTTAGCACGGGATTTTTCTTCATCCCTTCTTCCTCCTCCTATGGCACAATCTATTTTATTTGTTTCTATTGTGTCCAATAGGGTAGTAATCTGTAAGGCATTCCTTGTGGCGTTTTTACCTTTTTCCTCTGCTATTCTACCTTTATCAATGGAATCCTGTACATAACCTACGATAAGCCTTACTCCCATGGATTTTACTAAATCATCTCTAAAAGAAATGGTTTCAGGAAAATTATGACCTGTATCTACGTGCATTAAGGCAAATGGGATTTTACTTGGAAAAAAGGCTTTTTTAGCTAAATGTGTTAGAACAATGGAATCTTTGCCGCCAGAGAAAAGAATTACTGGATTTTGAAATTGGGCCCATACTTCCCTAAGAACATAAATAGACTCTGATTCTAATTCATCCAAATAGTTTAAAAAGTATTTATTCATGATTTCAGAGTATTAATTTATTTTTAATTTTGTCATATATAATCTCTACGGATTCTTCAACAGAGTGCAACTCAGAAACCTCGACGTCAGGATTTTGAGGAGCTTCGTAGGGTGCGGAAATCCCTGTCATATTTTTAATTTCCCCTTTTCTGGCCTTTTTGTACAATCCCTTAACATCCCTTGTTTCACATACTTCCAAGGATGTATTCACAAATACCTCCACATAATTTTCATTTTCTATTATTGCCTTTATAAATTCCCTATCCTCTTTATAAGGAGCAATAAAAGCAGCGAGGACAACCACACCAGCATCCACAAATAATTTGGAAATTTCCCCTATCCGTCTAATATTTTCTGATCGGTCCTTTTTACTAAAAGAGAGATTTTGATTTATCCCGCTACGTACGTTATCTCCATCGAGAACATAGGTTTTAATATTGAGGTGATGCAATTTTTGTTCCAAGGCATTAGCAATAGTAGATTTTCCAGATCCAGAAAACCCAGTAAAAAATATCAAGAAGGAATTATGTCCGTTTGCCTCTCTTCTGAGAGTACGGCTTATTTTATACTCTTGTTGTACTATGTTTTTTTCCATTTTTTAGCTCTTCTTGTTTTATCCAAACCAAAATTTATCTTATACCATGTACGTTCATGTAAATAATATAAAATCATTTTTGTAATTATTTCTGCTGCTCCAATCTTTAATCCTGTGAGTGCATTTCCTGTAATAAACCATGAAAGGGTAATTGTGTCTAAAGTACCAATTATTCGCCAAGAAATAGTTTTTATTATGTGTCGTGTTTTGCTTTCTTCAACATAAAATTTAAACCAGAACCTCTCATGGAGATAGTAAAGTATTAATTTTGTGAACATTTCAAGCATCCCAATTTTTAGCCCTGTAAATGGGTTGCCTGTGATTGCCCATGAAAGTACAATGGTATCCACGGTGCCCACTAATCTCCATGTTATTGTTTTGGCAATATGCCTTTTGTGAGAGCTATCCATTATGAATTTTGAAGTATAAAATGATTGTTCAATAAATTTTCCTTGTTATACATTAATTCATCTTGGGAGTTTTTTGATAATACTTTTAATCCTACCGCCTTGCAAATAGCATGGCCTGCAGCCGTGTCCCATTCCATAGTTGGGGCAAAACGCGGATAAACATCTGCTCTACCTTCAGCAATCATACATAGTTTAAGGGAGCTTCCCATGGAAACAATTTCCACTAGATCATACTTTTGCTTCAAGTCCTTTATAAAATCCAAAGTTTCCGAATTCATATGTGATCGGCTTCCTACTACCCTAATGGTATTTGTTGGAGCAGGGTTAGGTGAAATTTTATTTTGAACATCATAAAGTTCACCTTTTATCATGTATTCTTCTTTTAACTGTCTTTTAAACGCATTTCTACTTTTCGCATCGGCATAAAACAGTTCTTTGCTATTAGGGGCATAAATTACTCCGAGAATTGGTATTCCATTTTCACATAGTGCTATATTAACGGTGAATTCGCCATTTTTATTGACAAATTCTTTTGTTCCGTCCAAAGGGTCTACTAGCCAACATTTTTTCCAATTCTTTCTAATGTCATAGTCCGAATTCTTATTTTCTTCACTAATAATTGGGATATTCGAAGTTTTTAAAAACTTGTTTATGATTATATTGGCGGCTGTATCTGCCTCAGTTAAGGGAGAATTGTCAACTTTTAATTTCTGATTATAGGTTGGTTTATTGTAAACCTTCATGATAGCTATTCCAGCCATTATGGCTGCTTCAATGGCGAGCTCTAAATAATTTTTTAATGCACTCTTTTCATCAGGCATATAAGGTTGAATTACTTATTGGGTTGGTTTACAATGCAAAATGTAATTATAATTATAGCGTAGACAATGAATTTACGATGTAAGTCCAAATATGTTCGATGAGATGTAGGATAGTTTATGTAAGATAAATTGACTTGTTTAAATTGAATATTGAATAATCAATTAGAATTTTATAATGTCCTAATTTTATTGCACTGCTACACTTCCTTTATGCTTTTATTCCTAAATTTTCCTCAATCGCTTATATGAATTCGAGTGGTTTAACGGAATTGTTATCGCCAGTAAAGTGGATTATGTATTTTTTCTTAAGGTTGATTCGAGCTCTTATATCTTTTTGCAATAAGCGGCCACCCTTGACAATATCATTTATATAGGTAAAATGGCGCCGTATAAGCTCATTCTTAAACACATTAAAGGGTTTGCCGTTTACCATGGCGTCCTTGGCGAGGAACATGGCCATGTCCGGTCTTCCCAAAGAGCTGTGGACGGTAAAAAATCGAAGTTCTTTAGTTGTTAAATTATATAGGTTGCTGTAGGCCATAAGTTTATTGCATTTTTAGTTGCTACGTAGATGCGTGTCGGGTGGTCTACTTTATCCGTGGTTCCAAAGGGAATCTTTTTGTGGAGACCTTATACGCTGGAGCTACTGGCGTTTACCAACTGTTTGATATTGTATTCGGTAACCTTGCAGACCGTTTTAAATCTCTGCTCTTTATACAATAGAGGAAAAGCTTCGAGGCCCTCTAGGTTAAGACGGATAAAGGAGAAAGAACTGGGAATTGTTTTGCTAGTGCGCAGTTGGCCATGTTGCTCTGCTTTTTTCTTGGCTTGCTCAACTCTCTAAGGCGGGCATATTTCAGGTTTACATAGTAATAGTCGTTGTTATTTTCTTTTCCAATAATTTTATCTCTATTGGAAACAAGGGCTACTTAACGTAAAAACCTATAAAGCCCACGTTTCTAGGATCTAAAATTTTTATAAATAACTTATTATGCTCCTATCTGCTTAAAGTTGAGTGGGTTTTTTCAGAACACAAAATGTTTAGGGGATTTAGAATAAAAATCGTGGACCAGAATAAATTTCTCACATTATATTCTTTTTATGGTAATAAGTTAAAAATGTCCAATAGGGTTATTTCTATTCAAATGGTGTATTAATTCTACATTAATTTCCCGTGATTAGCTCATTTAATCATAATAAAAAGTGATAATATTATTAGTTTAAAGACTGGAAAATGGAAGTTTTTAACGATTTTTCAGTATTTAGGGCAGCAATTATGTACAACATTTCCAATTTGGACTAAAAAACCAATAACTAATACCGTTATAATCTATAGGGGCAAATATCCTAATTGTTCTTCATGGGGAATATACTTGGGTAATAAACTTTCATTTTTTTTACAAAAAAAATAGGGATACTGGAAATTATTTCCAGTATCCCTATTTTTTAATTTTTAGCTTAGTAAGTGAGCCTTGTTATAAAGTTAAGAAGTGTAGGAATTCTTCTAGGTTTGTATAACCATCGCCATTGCTGTCAGAATTGTCTTCTGTTGTTAGATTGCTCCATTTTGAAATTTCAAATGTATCATCGATTCCATCCTTGTCCGTGTCGACATAAGCGGTTCCTGCAGATATGGACGGATAATTTTGGGAACCTGCTCCAGCACCTGTTATGTACCCTGCTATTAATCTTGTATCAACTGCATCAAGAGGAAGGGCACCTACATTACTAAAAAGAGAGCTCTCCAGTGTGTTGGCCGGTACCGGGTTGATACCTGAGTCATTAAATGGAGCCGAAACTTTGAATTCGGAAATATTGGAAGCTTCCATTTTACCGCTACCTTCGTATAAATTATCGTTTAAATATACTTCAGAGTGTTGGCGATATCCGGCGTGTTCTCCAGATTCGGTAAACTGGAACACGTAACCTGGTTTTAAGGATACTGAATTGGAGGCTTTATACTTGTTGCCATATGCTGCATATTTTTGACCGAATGTAATATTGCTAACATAGCTCATGCCATAAGCAATGTTGTTGATGAATTCTGCCCTTAACGCAAATTTAGGTTCATCTTGGTCCGCATATCCTCCAATCCTCACATTCCTGTCGGAATTATGGGCAAAATAATTATTATAAAAAGTAACGTCGTATGTACGGTGGGAAACTAGAGAGCCATATCCCGCTTCCGCTAGGATCGAATTTTGTATTGTTATATTGCTAACTACTCCGGATTTATTTATAGCACCTATTCCTAGATTTTCATCGGTTGCCCAACTCATGCTACAATGGTCGATAATAATATTTTTTAATTCGGAGGAATTAGTGCTGACGATTCTTAAGGCATCCTGGTTGGCACCTGCACCATTTCCGGGCCTAAATCTAATATGTCTTATTATTACATTGTTTGCCGATATTTGGAATTGGCCTCCTTTGATAAGTATTCCCCCGCCTGGTGCAGTTTGCCCAGCTATGGTTAAATTTGGGTTTTTTATGACTATCCCGGAAGATAGATTGATAGTACCGCCAACTCTAAATATTACCGTGCGCGGGCCAGAGGCTTCCA
>JAVJOW010000015.1:0-36237 GCA_040216555.1 Arenibacter sp. | reverse complement strand
TTTTGAAATAATATTTAGTTTCAAACCATCTATTTCGTTTTTCCGTTGAGGAATTAGATTCTTATAGTTGGTTAGCATAATCATTTTTTTCATATTGTCATAATCTGATTAATGATTTTCGATTTTTCTATAGATTGTAGTTAAACCGGAAGCAAGTTCTTTGACTTTAAATCTTAGTCTAGTTTCTGCCATTAAAAGGAATCTTAGAAAAGCATTCGGACAATATGATTTTAGTATATAACTTTTTTCTAATACGGTTTGTCTTACAATTCCTTTAGAGTTGGAAATTCCTCCGTCTGCCATGATCAATAAAGGCCGATCAATAAATTTAAAAACATACTTTGCCTTAAAAATTCTCAACATTAGTTCAGCGTCAGCGGCAATTTTGTATGCTACATTAAATAGTCCAACTTTATCATAAATTACCTTGGGTAAAAAGGTTGCGGGATGCCTAACTCCATTCTTAAAGTACTTGAATTTACGCTTAAGCCTTTTCTCGCTATTCTTTAATAATTGTTCACCTATATCACTTTTAAATATCATATTTCCGGTAAGTACTGCATTCTTGTCAGAATTAATATATGCGTCATGAACTATTGCCAGTGTATTGTCAAAATAATAATCATCGGAATTTAACAAACCTATTACTTTCCCTCTTGTCAAAGCAATTCCCTTATTCATGGCGTCATAGATTCCTTTATCCGGTTCGGATATATGTGTTATACCTCCTGAAAATTCCTTTTTATACTTGCTAATTATTTCATTGGTTTTGTCCGTTGACCCTCCATCAATTATGATATACTCATAGTTTTTATAAGTTTGATTTAAAACCGATTTTATGGTTCGTTCTATGGTTTTTTCACTGTTAAATGCGACTGTTATTATAGAAAAATCTGGGGTCATATTAATCGTTTTTTATCCAAAAAAAAGTTATTATTAGAAAAATAAAGTCAAAATTTCCAATGAAAATATCACTATCGAAAAAAGCTCTTATTGTTAATAGAATTAACAGCCAGAATATATAATATTGTCTTTCTTTTAAATAATTGAAAATAGAAACAAAATAAAGAAAGATAAAAACGATACTTCCCATGCCAACCCGGGAATGAAATTTAATAAATGAATTATGTGGATTGCCACCATATTGATCATACATAGGAAGATTAGTAACATCTATACCCGTTAAAAGATTTAAAAAATCCAAATTTTCCCAATAAATACTCCATAATTTCCACCGGGAAGTTTCGAGCCCCTCCCCTAAATTAGTTTCCTCAATTAAGATGGATCCAAATTTTAACCAAAAGTAACCACATAAAGCAAGGCATATGGTTATTGCCATAATACGAATGCCATTATTATTTTTAAATTTATAAAAGAAAACGACCACTAGTAATAAAGCACTTACGATTAAACTAGTTCTTCCGAACAAGAAAAATGATAGAACAACTCCTATAAGTGGAATAATAAGTGGAAAACGGTTATATGTTATTTTTAAATGAAAAAGTAAAAAAATAGTCCAGAACACCACTGCAAATCCGGCATGGTTTCTACTTAAACCCTCATAAATAAAGTTGGCATTGGTATGTAACACAAACAAATGATAACCAATAAATAAAATGGTTATCAAATAGGACATTACGATCCATAAAGTCAATTTTTTATGACTAGCTTGAAAATAAAGGAATGTCAAAAACAAATTACCCAATAAAGTTAAGGAACCACCAAAATTGTTTTGGGTAAAGATCAGATTAATCAAAGATGTTATTAGCAAAAAAAGAATAAAAATCATCGATTCCGATAGCATATTCTTATCCTCTAAAGGAAAGCAAAGTACAAAAACCAATAATGACAATAGTGCGCTTGCACCTATTAACTCCCTAGAATGCAGGACATCGCTTAATGCCATAAGAACAAACAGTACTCCAATAAAATGACTTATATAACTATTTTTGTCTATAATCACTTTCATTACTATTTAAATGACCAAAGTTTCCAAGGTTCTTTATCAATCGAATACATAAATTCAAAAAATTATTAAGATTTATCAGAAAATATTTTTTCGTAATCTGCCCGAGGTATAACATCTAATGCTCCGTGCTGTGAAGCATTGAAAAGCTTTACTTTTTTTGTCAAAGCATTCTTTTGCATTAATTTTAAATGTTCAAATGTTTTACCATATGTTTTTAAATAAAATTCATTGTCAATGTTTTTTTCTCTAAGAATTTTAATGATTTTTTCTTTTTCATCTTCCGATTTCTCGTAAAAATGGCCCCATTGATCATTGATTGAATTATGCTCAAAATGTTCCAAGAACCCCGTCATATCCACACCCATGAGATAGATTTCCTTAAATCCCATATAGATTGCCGAATTAATTGCATATAGAATTACATTTTGAAAACCAGGAGTAATTCGGTGAAGGGATGCTGATTTTTTTAATAAAGGTGTGTACGTTTTGTAATTATATATATATATGAATTTATGGTTTGGAAATAATTTATCAAAATTTGACCTTCTTCGATAGGGGATGATATAGGTCATCTTAACATTGGATTCAAGGGTACTTGCTATTAACTCAATAATCTTTTTGTCATCTTCCTTTTCAGGATTTAAACCAAAGACAATCGGATCAAAAAATAAATGGTAATTTGGATTAAGTGTTTTAAAAACATCACTTTTCATCATGTAATTCACCGTAAATACATATTCATTCGTCAATTTATTTAAATCATAATGTTTTAATGAGGGGCCGTTACCAACAATAAAACATCTTTTCCCCTTATGTTTATTTTGCAACTCCCTATTTTTAGACATTTCCTCCCTTAAATTTGAGCTAAATAACCAGTGCATATAGAATTTGATATCTCTTCTATAATTATCAATAAAATTTACTACCGACATGGCTACTTCCTCTCTTCGTCCAAACATTCTTTAAAAGTTTACTATTAGAATTATATATTAATAAAGTTCGGGTTATGAATAATTGATTTTACAATACTTTTTAATTTCAGTAGCACTTTAAAATTAACCATCATAAACAGTATTAATGAAAGTATAAAGTAATGGTCTGGTGCAGAAAAAAGTATTAAACATAAACTTAACAAATAAGGTGCCAATAACCGTATCGGATAAATATCTTTAATTACAGCTAAAAATGATGTATCTAACTGTAGCATACTCCTCCCCATGAACCCTAGCATAAAAACATAGATAAAATAGCTAAACATAGTAGCTATTATTACAAGTGTAAAGGGTACATGAAATACTTTAATCAAGATAAATGCGGTTATTATATTTATAATAAGTGCTAAAAATGAAAGTTTTCCTAGCTTTTTTTCATATCCTTTCGCAACTAAGAGTCCTGAATAACCAAAGGAGTTTGTATATAGTACAACAGATAAAGAAATTAACTTAAATGCCTCTGAGGCACTTTCGTATTGAGGAAATAGCAATAAAAATAATGGGAAAAATAGAATTGCCACATGTACCAGGAGGTGAGAGGTAGTAACGTAAGCATCTCTTACTTTCTCTAATAATTCTGCGTTTTTATTATTGGATGCAGAAGCAAAACGGTTTAGCATTTTAGGATGAATTAAATAAGAAAACGACTGCAGTAACAAGAGAATTACGTTTGCAAGGGAAAATGCAAAAGTGAAATACCCGAATTCTTCTACACTATAAAAACCACTTACGAACGAACGTGTTGAAATAACAATAAAGAAAAAGGAAGTGTTATACACAAATAGATGCCACCCCTTTATTTGAATTAGTTTAAATAATCGTAAAATGAATATGGGTTTTAGTTTAACCGGTGTTTTAATTACGTATAATATAAATGAGAATAAAAAAGCTAAAAAATTAGCACCTACCAACGCCCATAATAATTCATCTATCTTAAAGAAAATAATTGCAAGAAGTATTAAAAGGGGGTATATAGTCTGGTTGAAGGCAATTTCAAAGAGTCGCCCATAAACCCTAAAAATAGAACTAAGTAGGTTATTGAAATAGGCCAAAATACCTATTAACAGAACCATGGGGGCATAGGTTGAGAAGTTGTATTTGCTACCCATATTAAGGTTAAAAATTTCATTAGTTGTAAATAATAACACAACAATCAATGAAAGCCCGATTAACATTGTCAGTGATGTGCCAATAATTTTCTGAACATACAATTCTTTACTTTTATGTATAGAAATAATAGCAGTTACAGAATGTGCAATCCCAAAGTTTACATGATTCAAGTATTGGATAATCAATGTAATAAACCCCCATATTCCTAAATAATACGGACCTAGATACACTGCTATAAAAAGCGAGTTTATAAAATGGATTAAATAGGTGGCATAGCGGCTAAAAAGAAATAGAACCACTTTATTTTTTAGTGCCGTTTTTATGGTCCTAGTAAACTTGCCCATTATTTTATTATAAAATCAGAATGCAATGGGTCCCCTTTTTCCAAATCTTTTATAGCCTTTTTCCCAAGTACTTCATTATAATACTTAGGGTGTAGTCCAAACCCTGGTCTAATACTCCTTACATTTTTTTCTGTTAGTAACTCTCCAGTTTTAATGTTTTCAACTACATAAAGTGATCGACTAAAATCCCTGCCCTTCAGTTGCTTTTCGGTTAGCGTGTAGTCTACAAAACCTATAGCACTTTCAGCCTCTCTTACAGCTTTTACCATTGCTGTAAATTCGGTTTCGTTCATTGAAAAAGAAGCATCTGCACCTCCAATAGATCTATCCAAAATAAAATGTTTTTCAATTATTTTGGCTCCTAGAGCAGTTGCCACTACAGGAACCGTACTACCCATGGTGTGGTCCGAAAGTCCACTAATTACATTAAAACGCTCGGACAAATCTTTCACCATACACATATTTGCTTCTTCTATAGGTGCAGGATAACTGGAGGTGCACTTTAATAACGCAACATCGTTATTACCCATTCTTTTACAAGCATCCAAAGCCAATTCAATATCTTCTATTTCAGCAATACCGGTTGAAATAATAATTGGTTTACCCTTTGAGGCCACCAATTCAATCAAAGGAATATCTGTGATTTCGAATGACGCTATTTTATAAGCGGGAACATCCAGTGTTTCCAAAAACGCTACGGCAGTAGGATCAAAGGGTGAAGAAAAACAGATCAATCCTTCCTCTTTGGCTACTTGCATAATTTTTTCATGCCATTCCCAAGGGGTTTGGGTGGTCTTATACAGGTCGTGCAAATATTGTCCATCCCAAAGTGTACCTTGATTAATCTTAAAATCTTCCTTTTTGGAATCCAACGTTATGGTATCAGCAGTAAATGTCTGCAGTTTTATACAATCTGCACCTGCACGTTTGGCCGCTCTAACCGTTTCGATCGCCGTTGTTATACTCCCATTATGGTTCGCGGATAATTCTGCAATGATAAATACTGGCGAGTTTTGGTCAATTGTATAGTTACCTATTTTAATACTTTTCATTTAATACCTTATTTTATGTATTCTTCGAACCCTTTATAAAACTTTCTGCCCGTAACATTTTTACGATTATCAGTCAGTTCATATCCTAATATATCCTCTATGGACCATAATAAATCTTCAAAACCGAACAGATGCCTAAAATATACTGTACTCGAAAATCTAGGATTGATTTCAAAAACCATTGGAGTGCCGTTGTATAGTCTTAATTGCACATTTATGCTTCCTACCAAATCTAAATCAATCGCTAACTTTTCTAAAAGATTTGTAATGACAATATTTTCAACTACTTCACCATAGCCACTGTAGCCTTTCTCTAGTTCTCTTTTAAAAATTAAAGACCTGATTTCCCCTTGATTACTTCTAAACAAACCACAGGTGTATTCACCATCCTTATCGGTTATAAATTCTTGAACCACATAGTCTTCTACATTGTTTCTGGCGTAGAATAAAAATTCATCCATTTTGTTGATTTTATGAATGTCTCTACTTCCAGATCCTGTTTTAGATTTTAGGATTACAGGGAATGTGGCAATTGTTTCTATGTCTTTTGCCAAAAATGTTTTAGGATAAGGCAAGCTTTTACTTTTTAAGAATTCTGCAGTCTTGAATTTGTCAAAGCCAACTTTCAATGATAAGGGTGAAGCCGTAATCATTTTTGCCTTTCCAATTTTATCCAAAATATTATTTTCGGAAAAAAACCGCAATTCTGGTTCAGCCATTGGTATAATAATATCAATCGCATTGTCCTCAATAAATGATTCTATATTTTTTAAATAATCTGGATGTGTAAAAGGCAATCCGACGGAAAAATTTGGATAGATAAATTGCGCTGCATTTTTATCGCTAATATCAATACCGAACAAGTTTTTGGTGTAATTGGATTTTACTAATATTTTTCCAATACTTTGTCCAATATCACCTCCACAACCCGTAACCAATATGTTTAATGTTTTATTCATATGTGTTGAATCATTTTCTTTTTAAAATTTCCGCCAGATACTTTATATCAGCATCTATTTCTTCAACTTCCTTTAATAACTTTTCAACGTTATAATCTGTTGTCAGTAATTGAAAGCATCCGTTTACGGTATTAATAATGGCCCATGATGCTTTTCCTCCTATTTGTCTCGATTGCCCAACAGAACCAGGATTTATTAAAATGCTGTTTGCATTTTTAATTGCAAAAGCATAATGAGAATGTCCAATCAAAACAAAATCGTGTTCTTTTGAGTCACACTTAAGTATGGTCTCATTTTCACAATCCGGGTAAATATAAAAGTCATTTGACCATGGACTTCCATGACACATTAATATAGAAACTTCATCAAATTGTACTGATTTCGTTTCAGATAGACTTCTTAAAAAAGCTAATTGCTGTTTCGTTAACTTATTTATAGCCTCATTATGACCGCTACCATATTTTAATCTAATGATTTCGCCTAATGAAGGATTTGCTATTAAATCTTCCAATATATTTTCATGATTCCCTTTAATCATGTCAAAACTCCATTCAGAAAACAGTTCTAATATCTTATCTGGATGGTAATAATAACCAACGATATCACCAAGAATTAATAAATGCTCAACCTTTTCTTTCTTAGCCTTTTTTAAGACCGCAACCAATGCGTCGTAATTACCATGAATATCCGATATGACGGCTATTTTCATGAAATGGTATTTAATATTTCCAAAGCAACATCTATTGGTGATTTTAATCTTCCTTCTTTTTCTAAATTTTGAAAATCAGAAACATCTGGAAAATTACTATCTCTAATGCTTTTCTGCATATTGGTATCCATAACTCCAGGATCTATATTAAAAAAACGATGCTGTTCATATTCGTTTTTCGCTACGCTAAAAAACATTTTAATAAATGCTTTTGACGAACAATAGAGTGACCAGTTACTTATTGCCCTATCTGCCGCTCCAGAACTAATATTAACAAAGGATAATTTGTTATTGCTAAAATGACGAAGCAGGTATTGCATTATTAACATAGTTGATTTCACATTAATCAAAAGTGTTTTATCTATCGCATCTTCATTTAAATCTTCAATTTTAGCTATTGGTTCAATTACGCTTGCATTATTTATAAAATAAACCTCTTGATTAGCAATTAGATCCTTTAGAACAGTAATTTTTTCACCAATACTGTTGTCAGTCAGGTCTGCCTTTAATAAATAGAAGTTAACCGAAGAATAAGTTTTTTGCTCTTCACTTGCACTTCTCGATATTGAAATAACAAAACAATCTTCATTCTTAACTAAAATATCTATAAATGCTTGTCCCAAACCTCGATTTGCACCCGTAATAATAAAAACCTTTTTCATAAATCAAGGTTTATCAATCGAATTGAACTTAGAATGTATTATGACATCTTTAAATCCTCCATTAAAAAAACAATGTTCTTTTAAAACAGCTTCCCTATTAAATCCATTCTTTTCCAACATTGGATAAATGTCAGGTCTCACGTCAAATGCGTAAGTAAATATTTTATGAAAACCAAGTTCAATACAAGCTACTTCGTCTATCAAACTCAAAAAATTTGAAAAATGAAACTCATACTGTTCATTTTTTATAGCGGTATTTGTTATGAAAGAAATCTCAGCATTTTTATCCACCCAGTTAATATGAACTAAACCTCCATAACCTATACACGTATCTCCATCAAGGTAAGAGAATAATATTTGACTTGGATGTTCTTGACTGAATAAACTCGCAACAACAGTGTTGAAATAATTGTCTTGGTCCTCTTCACTTAAAACCTTATTCTGTCTAAGGTGAAATATTTGTTCGTTACGCCATTTTCTAATCATATGACGATCTTCCATACGAATGGGAACAATAGCATACTTACCATTAGAAAAAATCTGATTATTTAATACTTTGTAATTAAAATCCATAAAACCTTAATTCAATCTTTTAAATCCTCCGTGACAAATTGGCCCTTCCAATAAACCATTTATATCTAGTTCCTCGGATTCACATCTGGCAATTGTTGCATAAATACTATCCAATGCTTCAAAATATAAATTCAAATGCTCATCCGTATGTTCTGTACATGCATAAAAATGTGTACTTGCCAAAAATCCTTTTTTCAACATTTCTTGGGTAATAAGCGTTTTATAAGCCGCAGCATTTGGACTGTTAAAAGCATATGTAGTCATGGCAGATATGCCAGAAATGGTTATGTCCAATTGATGTGCTTCTGCCAGTTTTAACCAACCTTTTTGCATTTTGCTTCCCGTTTCAGTAATTTGCTCCCAAGATCTTACACGTTCCATAACTTTCAATGTGGCAAGTGCCGCCGTGGGCCCAATGCGTTCTGTCCAAAAGGTACTGCTTATAAATGTGTTTTGAGCAGCTTCCATTACTGACTTTTTACCAACTACTGCAGTTAGTGCATACCCATTTCCTATAGTTTTTCCGAACATCACCATATCTGGTTCAACGCTAAACTTTTGAAAAACACCCCCAAAAGTTTCTCTGAATCCCGAAGAACATTCATCAAAGATCAATACTATGTTTTTTCGAGTAGCAAGATCCCTAACCTTTTGTAAAAAATTATCTTCCGGACCAAAGTTTCTCAATACTTCCATTTTAATAACCCCAATATTGTTGTTTTCTACAATCTCTAATAACTCACCGTAGTTATTATAATGGAATGGAAATACCGTGTTCTTTAAGTTTTTCGGCACTCCTTTTGGGCTCAATCCTGGAATTAAATGACCGGACAAATCATCACCTCCGTTATGATTTGCGGACAAATACCAATCGTGCCACCCGTGATAGCCACATATAGCCACATTATCTTTACCTGATGCAGCACGGGCAATTCTAATAGCAATAGAATTGGCCTCCCCACCGGTACGAGCAAATCGAACCATATCTGCCCATGGGTTCATTTCAACTAATTTTTCTGCCAAATAGACTTCCTCAGGACAATTCAGCGTACTCATGTTGCCCTTCTTTACGGTTTCTATAACAGCAGCATCTATTTCATCATTTCCATAACCAAGCGTATTGGTGCCAATCCCCATAATAGACATATCCAATAACTCGTTGCCATCTAAATCCCAGACTTTGCATCCTTTTGATTTAGAAAAATAGGACGGCCAATGGTCTGGTAAAAACATTTCTGGTCGCTTTGAAAGCAACATAGTACCTCCTGGTATCAGTGTTTTGGCTTTTATATATAATTCTTGTCCTTTACCCATTATTTATCCTCTTTTAATGATTTTAATAGACCTTCATTTCTAATAATTTGATCATTTATTTTAGTCAAATTATTTTCAATAATATAATTGGTATATTCTAACCAGGTTTTATCAATGCCAAGTTTATTTATCAAAAGTTCGATTAAATCAAAATCCCTTGGCTCATCAACAGTCATTCTTATTTTGGAATAATCTTTCTCACACGGATAGTTAATGGTGTTGAATAAATCCTCTCCTTTATTGTCTGAATTATTTCGAATATATGGTGTTACGTGTTCACGTTCCGATTTTAGTTTGGCATTTTTCCATGCGATTTCCAAAGCTGAAAACTTAAAAACCTCAATGTCTTGACCATCAGGAAATTGTTCGGTCAAACCATTTGAACAATAATCCACATCATTTTCCTGTACAAATGTGATTACTTCATCAACTAAAACAGGGTCTAGAAGCGGACAATCGGAGGTAACTCTCACAATCCAATCTGCATTTATGTCCTTAACCGCTTGATAAAAGCGATCTAAAACATCCAATTCTGATCCTCTAGATGCATTAAAACCCCATTCAATAGCCTTATCATAAATTATTGAATCTTCATCTTTAACAGTAGTAGCTACAATTATTTCAGAAATATTGGCGCATTTTATTAGTCTTTCCAAATGTATTTGAAGCAATGATTTACCTCCTACTTCTTTCAAAACTTTTCCAGGTAATCTTGTGCTACCGGATCGCGCTTGAGTTACTAATACTGTCTTTAATTCCATAACGAAGGATTTAACAAGTCTAAATTTTTTACATTGATTAAATTAATTTCATTAATTGCTTCTGGTTTAATTCTATAGTTCACTGATTGTAAATTGTCTTTTAATTGATTTATTGAATCTACACCAATTAGCACATTATCTATCGTGTTTTGATGTAAGCAGTAACTCAATGCCAATTGTGAAATAGTAGTATTGTGTTTTTTGGTAATATCATATAAACCCATTAATTCATTTTTTAATTTTTGAACCGTTTTATTTTGATCGTTCGTGTCCTTAAAAAACAAGCCCTGTAAAAGTGCCGATCTTGTGTGAATGGTTTTTCCTTTGGATTTGGCCTTCTTCAATATGTCTCCTCGTAAATTAATGTTATCAAATAGATTAAAAGGCAATTGAATTATATCAATGTCCTCATTTAAAGTAACCTCTTCCACTTCTTCATTGGTATAGACCGATACACCTATGTTTTTTATTTTTTTATCCGATTTCAATTTCCTTAAAACGTCAAAATTGTTAATATTTTCTTGGTAGCTTGAAAAGCTATGAAAAAGTATAGCATGTAATTGACCTACCCTTAGCCCTATCAAATATTCATCAACTTTTTCATCAATATTGATACCTGATTGATGTGGTAATTTAGTTATGACCCTAAATAGTTTTTCAGGATGTTTTTCATGAAATGCCCCAATTACTTGATGTGCATTGCCATAGGCTTCCGCAGAATCTAGGATTTGAATCCCATTATCAAAGGCATATTCCAATATTTCAAGGCTATGATCTAACGAAACTTTACCTGTACTATTGTTAATACCATAGGGTAATCCCATCTGGACGGTTCCTAGAATAAGCTTACTATTTGAAATTTTCAACATGGAGTGACATTCTTAGAGAATTGCTTAATTTTTTATTATAGATTCCAACATCCTTTTTTACTTCATCAATCGTAAATCCAATTTTTTCATAAAGACCAACAGCATTAACATTATCTTGAATAACACCTAAGGTTATTTTTGATAGTTTCAGTTCTTCAAAACAATATTTTAATATTCGTATTGAGGCTTCTTTGGCATATCCTTTGCCCCAATTTGAACGGTCTCCCATTAAAATGCCATATTCCCCGGAATTAAGTCTAACATTTATAGGGTCAATTTTTAAATTACCAATATGTTGATTCGAACCTTTTAAATGAATGGCCCAAAAATAGATTTCATTTTTATATAGTTCTTCTATATATGTTTTTAGCATACCCATGGTATAATTACCCTTTGATTCTAAAAACACATTAACTTTAGGGTCATTGAGCCAACTTAAATATTCCGTTGAAATATGATCAACCGAAAGTCTTTTACAAATTAATCGCTCAGATTCTAAATCAATATTTTTCATTTATAAAGCTTTCTAAATCAATTGCTCATTGCTAGAGTTAATTAATTACATCACGCAGCATAAGTTTACTTTCTTTTTTTAATGATCAAATTAGGCGAACTGCCAAATACTAATGAATTATCAGGTATAACTTGATCTTTAACACACGCTCCAACTCCAATAATTACATTATTACCAATTTTGGAATTACCAAAAATCATAGCATTAGCGGTCATTGTAACATTGTCCCCAATTACAGGAAAAATATTTTTATGACTACCAACGGTACAGTTTTGGGTAAACTTAAAAAATTCCCCATATTTTGCTCTTCCCAATACCGCACCTACAGGCTGATCTAACATAAAAATTTCTGGTAATTCTACTTCATAAAACAAATCGCAAGAATTCATAATTCTATTCAGGTAATATATTTTATCAGCCAATCTAATATTATTTATTCCTGCTTTAAAAACCGTATTCGAGAAATAATATAAGAAAACCGTGTATTGCCCGGAATGATAAGGATTAAAATAGGCTATTCCATCTTTTGAATAGTACTTGTTCTCATTTTTTGAAAAGCAAATCTCACAACGCTTAAAAACTTCATCGCCTAAAGACTCGACACCTTTGATTTCATCAATTGAAATACTGAAAAAAGACATGAGTTGCTTTATAAGTCCCTTTATTATATCTTCTTTAGGAATTTCAAATATCATTATAATAGCTATTAACTTCACTTATTACATATGCTTGCTCTTCATCAGTCAGCATTGGATACATGGGCAAACTTAAACAGTGTTTATAATAGTTTTCAGCGTGCGGAAAGTCGCCTTCTTTCCATCCAAACTCCTGATAATAGGGCATTAGATGGCAAGGTATATAATGGATTTGAGCGAATATATTTTTACTTCGTAAATAGTTGTACAATCCCAATCTGTCTTCAACTTCTATAACATATAAATGATAAGCATGCCCTTCAATTGTTTTAGATTGTCCTTTTATATATAACTTATTTTTAAAGGCATTAAAGTAATTTGAAGCTATTTCTCTTCTTCTTTTAACTCCTTCATCTGCTCTGGATAATTGACTTAAGCCCAATGCTGCCTGGAAATCGGTCAATCGGTAGTTAAATCCTAGGTTCTGCATTTCCATATACCAGCCTGGGTATTCATTCGCGCCACCTGCCATCTGAATTGTATTGGTATACAAATCATTATTTTTAACAATACCGTGAGTGCGAAGTTGCAATAATTTTTGGTACAGGGATTCATCATTCGTGGTAATCATTCCGCCTTCACCTGATGCAATATGCTTGACAGGATGAAACGAAAAAATAGCCAAATCTGCGAATTTTCCATTTCCACAAAGTTGGATTGTATTATCGGTATCCTCAAAAGAACCTCCTGGTGCATGACAGGCATCTTCTATTATCCAACAACCGTAATGGTCTGCCAATTTTCTGAAGGCTTCCAAATCATTTCCCCTACCGGCAAAATCAACTGGAATTATACCCTTATAGGTGCCTTTAGGGGCCGACTTTAGCAAATCTTCTACCTTTTTTAGATCTAACAGATAAGTATCCGGATCGATGTCCGAAAACACAACTTCGCCACCACAATAACGAACACAGTTTGCGGAAGCAGCAAAAGTAATAGGGGTGGTAATTACCTTATCACCCTCTTTTACTCCTAAGGCCAATGTACATAAATGCAATGCACCGGTACCATTGGATACGGCAATAGCATATTTACTACCAACATAACTCGCAAAGGATTCTTCAAATTCGGAAATTTTCGGTCCCTGAGTTAAGTAATCGGATTTAAGAGTTTCAATTACGGCTTGGATATCTTCTTCCGTAATATTTTGACGTCCGTATGGTATTGCTTTCATTTTTATGCTATAAAATTAGAATCCACATGTTCAGTTATTAAAGAACGTAATGATTCCACGGTTTCCCATTCTGTATTTGTCCCTGAATTATATGCAAAACCATCAGGAACCAATTCTGCATTGAACTTGGATATAAAATCATTAATATTCCACATGGGAGTTTGAGGAACAATAACAAAATATTTACCAAGGTTATATGTAAAGAATGAATCAGAAGAGGTAATCATTTCTTCATGAATTTTTTCCCCAGGTCTAATTCCAATAATTTTATGCTCACAATTAGGACCAATTGCTTGAGCAACGTCCGTTATTTTATAAGACGGGATTTTTGGAATAAAGATTTCTCCACCCCAAGCTGCTTTCATGGCATGTAAAACCATATCAACCCCTCCCTGAAGAGATATATTGAATCTTGTCATTGCCTCCACTGTTATCGGCAAAACACCTTCTGCGCGCTTTTTTAGGAAAAATGGAATAACAGAACCGTTAGACCCCATTACATTACCATATCTTACTACTGAATATTTTATATTGTGTTTGCCCCGAATATTATTGGCTGCAACAAATAATTTATCTGAAGTTAATTTTGTAGCCCCATATAAGTTAATTGGAGCACATGCCTTATCTGTTGAAAGCGCTACAACATTTTGCACTCCTGTTTGAAGTGCCGCATATATTACATTTTCGGCACCACCAATATTAGTTTTCACACATTCACTCGGGTTGTACTCAGCTATATGTACATGTTTCATAGCTGCTGCATGTATAACGTAATCTATTCCTTCAAAAGCCCTTACTAATCTTTCCCTATCTCTAACATCTCCTATAAAAAAACGTATGGAAGGATACTTTGAAACAGGGTAATCTTGGGCCATTTGAAATTGCTTTTGTTCATCTCTCGAAAAAATGACAAGACGTTTTACTTTTGGCCACTTTTTTAAAATATTATCGGTAAGAGCCTTTCCTAAAGAACCAGTTCCCCCAGTTATTAATACAGATTTATTATTGAGCATATAGATTCAGTTAATTATGGTATTAAATAAAAGCTTAATTATCAATCCGTTTTTTGCTGAAGGACAATCTTTGGAAAACACCTTCATTCAACGGATAAGACACTCTAAAACAAGAAATGAATGGCTCTGACCAAATATTTAAACTTATTCTCCGTTCTAACATTGTTCTTTAGTCTATCGAATAAACCCAGTAATAGAAAAAAGCTGATCATTAAAACTCCGAGCATTTGGAAACTATTGATGTAAAATGAAAGAAAAATGAATACTACTGACAACCCTAGACTTAAGGAACCCAAAAACAAACTGGCTTTAATGTGCGATAAACCAGAATTAATCAAAACGTGATGAATATGGTTGTTGTCAGGAGAAAAAGGCCTCTTTCCGTTTATTATACGAATCCCAAACACCCGTATGGTATCGAATAAAGGAATATAGAGAATGGAAGCTATGACCAAGAATTTGTTTTCTAAGATAAAAGAAAAACTTGTTAATTCCACAGCATCCAGTGTTAAAAATTTAAGGGATAAAAATCCGATACAGAAACCGATAATTAGGGAACCCGTGTCGCCCATAAATATTTTATTTGTCCTTGATAGGTTAAATCTAAGATAAGCTAGCTGCATACCCACCAAACAGAGACAAATTAAAAAATAATAAGGTAGACCAGCCGTAAAGAAAATAAAACCGAAAACACTGAAAATTACAATCCCTATGGTGGAGGCCAAACCATCAATACCGTCAATTAGATTGTACGAATTGATGATGGTCAATATCATTAACGTAAGGAAGGCATAGAAAACTAACGACGGAATACCATACATTCCCAAAAAGCCGTCAAGCGATGTAACCTGTAAGCAATTACAAAATAAAACACAGGAAATAGCTAATATTTCACCCAATATTTTAGCTTTTGGAGTAGACATGATAAGGTCATCTTTTAAGCCAAGGGCAAAGATTATAGTAAGGGCGGCGATTAAATTCATCCCTACTCCATCTACGTCCCAAGTTTGCAATAGATTAATGGCGAAGATTATTGTTAGAAAAAATGCAACGCCAGCCATAGTGGGTGTTGAACTTTTATGGGAACTTCTATTGTCCGGATTATCCATTAGATTGCGACGTTCCACAATAAATTTAATTTTCGGGATTAAGTACATTACCAAAATAAATGACCCGATCAAGGTAGCAATGGCTGTTAAATACAAGTTATTCATAATATTTCCTTTTAATAATATTGGAGAATAAATTTAACTTTTTGTCTCTTGGAGACCATTGTTTTCAGGTATAAACAAACTATACCGGAATTGAGGAGACTTTAGCTGATTTACAAAAGATCGATGAAATACCTGATACTCTGCTAACTCTTACAATAGGACTACAAAATGTAATCCTAATCCTACATTTATATATCTAAAATCCTAAGCAACTTTTTGTTACGATTTAACATAAAGTTGTGAGAGGTAAAGGTAATGTTGTGTTTTTTTTGCTGTTTAGACCAACATTATATGTAAAAAGAATGTGTTTTTGTTCCGATTATATCATTTTGAAGCTCAATATATTTCATTTAAGGTTCAAAAGTGATTAAAACCACAAATGGGAAATCAGAGAAAACCTCTGGGAAATTGGCAATTAATATGCTGGAATTCCATGTAATTTGCCTCTTAAAAAAACACCCTTCCATTTTAAATATGAATGCCAAAAGGGTTTGTCTATGCCCTAATTCTGGAACCAGGTGGAAACTTTAAATGCCAAAATCGGAAACTTCATTTCAATCACCCGAATCCTGTGAAATCCTTTCGATTTTATAAGCTAGTTTTAATGCGGAATATCCAATTGTCACGAATTATCCAATTTAGAAGGTCTTTCTCTGGACCATGGAAACCTCATACAAAAACTACAGCACCACCAAATAAACAATCAATGTAGTTGAAGTCGATCCCAATTCCTCTTAATATTTACCATTAGCTACTTCCTTAAATTGTTGTAATCTTGCCCAATGACATCTCTGAATTAAGGTTCCCAATATCTCCTTTACGTGTTGTTAACTCAGCACTTATTTCACCTGCCCTTTCTTCCGTAAGATCATAATTCCGCATTATATACATAGCCATTAGAGTTCCTACAATAGGAAGACCGGAATAAAAAATTCTTAATCCCGTTATTGCAGCATCTGAATTCTCAGCATTAGGGGTAAAACCGACTAAGGTCAGAATTGCACCAGTCAACAACCCAGCAATTGCAAAACCAAACTTTACCATCCACCAGTAAATAGCACCAAAAATTCCTTCCCTTCTTTTGCCTGAATTTAACTCATCCAAATCACATACATCTGCTGTCATCGACATCATTAATGTAAATAAACTTCCTATTCCGAAAGAGAAAAAGGGCAGAGCGAACAAAAACAGGTATGGCTTTCCAGGAATGAACAGAAACCAAAGCATTATATATCCAATAATGGATATTCCTTGGGAAACTAAAAAAGTCCTCTTTTTACCAATTTTTTTAGACATCCATGTTACTATGGGTATAACCAAAAAAGTAGTTCCAAGAGCACCAATACATCCAAAAAGTGTGGGCCAAATACCGGAGGCAGCAGCATCACCATTAAAAAGGTAATAAACAATAATGAAGAAAGAAAAGCTTGCAATGGTATTGAAGGCATTGAAAATCAGGAAGGTGGAAATACATAGTTTACGAAACGGCTTAATACTAAAAGCTTCTTTAAAACTTTTTATAATTTGTTTTAAACTGCGGCCGATATTCCTCAAGTTCAAAGGCGTAAGATTTTCATCGTTTTGCGTTGATTTGGTTTTAATAAAAATGGCTGGAATAATAGCTAAAATTGCACATACAACACCTACCCAAACCGCAAGGGTCCTAGTGGCGGTATCTGCATTTGGAAACCATTCCGGATCATACATTACAACCCAAAACCAAGGGGCAATTACCCATGCCCATTGGCCAATCCATTGAGCAACGGCCATAATATTCGTCCGTTCGTGAAAATCATCGCTCATCTCATAACCCATGGCTACATAGGGTACACTAAAAATGGTAAGCCCTAAATAAAATACAAATGACCAAAACAAAAAATAGGTGAAATTATAATTAATGCCATCTGTTCTATACAATTGCCACATTAATACAAAGGCAATGCCCATAATCACCGCACCAATAAAAACATATTGCTTACGTCTTCCCCAGACCGATCGTGTATTGTCGGAAATAAAACCCATTATAGGATCCGTGACTGCATCGAAAACTCTTGGCAAGAAAAATAGAATACCCCACATCCACCCGGGGAACTTCAAATCTTGTACCAATACAACCATAAAAATACCCAAGGCCGCAGGAAACATTTGGTTGGCAAGCATGCCAAGCCCGAAGGCGATTTTTTGCCCCATGGGCACTCTTGATTTGGGAACCAATTCAGTCTTTTTCATTTTTATGATCTTTAATTAGATATTTAATTTGGCCTCATTAAAACATTTTAATCAGTACCCTATTCATTTGAAGCGACTTTGTGCCCTATGTTATCCGTAATGTTATAATGCAGTTCTATTTATTTTTTAATGAAACAACAATTTTGCTAATACCACCAGACCTATCAAAAACTATGGCGCTGGTCTGGCTACCAAGTGTTAAACCCTCAAATTCCAGGGTCGGGGCATTATCAAAGAATACCTTAAGCTTTTCTTCTGATGACAACTTATAAATTATGGGTATTTGGCAATACATAAAACAAAGTGAATCTTTCTTTAATTGAATATTCTTTACTTCGTTATTTATGTCCAAATATTCAAAGTTTGTGGTAGCTCTTAAAAACTCTTCTTTTCTAAGTAAAACCGGATTAAACGCTAGTTGTCCATTAGATACAGAAATACCCAACTCCCCAAACCTACTTAGAACATCTTCCTTCACTTGTCCTGTCATACCCGGTTGTTGTGCGCCCTTGCCTGCCGGTGTATGTGAATATGGGTCTGTTGGAAAGGCTCCATATAATTCAGGAGATTTATGCACTCCAATGCCTTTGTTTATTTCGTAATAATGCCCCAAAAGTCCTCCAACGGTTATTTCATTCCCTTCATTTGCCTTTGCCTTAAGGCAATTTTCCTGAACACTTAATAGGAGTTTTGAAACCATATGCCAATAGATGGAGCCCAAACCTTCATACCCGAAAAAAGTTCCAGATCTACCTGTAAATGATTTGTGGTCAAAAACCTCTTCAAAAATATCCAACAGGAGGGTCGTGTCCTTTTTTACAAGTTCTCCGTATTTATCTTTGGGTAATTGGAACAGGGCACTCTTTAAACTTTCTGCATTATTGAATGCGCCATTAAAATGATAATTGCCTTGAATGTCTTTAACCACAATTCGGGTATTCCCATCCTTTAAAAGTTGTTTTACCAACTTAGATTCCATTACTCTTTGTGAGGGAATACGATTTTTATCATAAAATCTTGGAAGTTCTTTATTGGGATAGAGCATATAACTGAGCTGATCAGCTCTGTATAATTTGCTATTCCTAAGTGCTTCCATAAGCCCCAAAGCTTCTTCACTCGATAGATAGCCAGAACTTAGAACGGCTACCTGACCTTCAAGCATCTCAGATAAATGGGAGATTGACACCTCAGAATTGTTCTCGAGAGTCATCAAGTTATAGGCGTGGTATAAATTATCAGCTCGCTTGTTAGCTTCAATGCTGTGATCGAGATATTTTAAAGTTATCCCAACAAACTGTATTAAATCGGTTTTGGAAATGCTCTTTTTATCTCCACTAAAGCCGTTTTTGTAAATGGTATTTCTATATTCACTCCCTGCTGTGCCCAGCCCATCGAGTATCATTTTTCTTTCCCAATTGGAAATTTTTCCTAAAAGCACAGCTAAGTTATTCTTTAAGGTTACCGTTATGCTATCCCAGAAAATGTACAACTCTTTGGAAATTTCATAATTTTCTTCAGACACATCTTCGACCATCTTGTCCAAAAAATTCAAAAATCTTCTCAAATAATAGAGGGTAACCATGGAAACCCCGTTGCCCACCAAGGCATTATTGGCGTCGTTCCATTCCGGTCTTTGTGTGTTCATCCAAATGCCTCCTTCAGGTATAAAATTGGAAACCTTAGCCAAAACTGTGGCTAACAATTTTTCAACAAGGTTAACCTTATATATAACCTGTGAGCCAAGTTTTAGTAATGTGCCGTCCGCACCGATTTTTTCTCTCTCCTCATTAATTTTTGAATCCAACTCCCTATCAAAAACGATAGTGTCTTTGGGATTTCGAAGGATATCGGAATAATTTTTGATTTTGTACGGTAAATTGGCATACACAAAAACGTGCTGATTAAGATATGTATCCAATTTATTGGGGTAGTAGCTTTCAATAAATTCCAAAAATTTTAGAAGATAAATAATCTGGTGATCGCCCCAATACCCGATATATGACCAAGGGTCATCATCTTCTATGGTCTCCCAGTCGAAACCACCTTTTGTAACACGATATGGGTTATAACCGTCGAATGTAGTGGCATTCAGAAATTTGAAAATCATACTTTCAATAAAAGCCGGATAAGAATGTACGAGAGCCTCCCAATTCTGAAAAATATCCCTCCAATTGCCTTCATAATCCAATATTTTAGTACCGTCCTCAGCCAGGGTATTAATAGAAAACTTATTCCACGGGCGACTTGGATCACCATGTCTTCTACTAAACTTTAGGGGCATATATTCAATGGCTAGTCTTCTAAGATCCTGGTCTTCATCATAATCTACCAATTGCCTCAAATAGTCAAGACTAAATTGTTTTGGAAGTTTTTTTAAGAAATCGTCTCTTTTTTGGAAGACTTCCTTATTTCCATTTTCAATATATTTTACAAAATCGGTTTTCTCCAGTTGATAGTTATTATCGAAAATACCACCACGCATTATATTAAATAATGTGTTTGCATAGTGCCTGGTATTTTTTAGCTTGTCTGCGGTTAATTGCAGTCCATCGGCAGCTGTGCCCAGTGCCAACAATTGTCTTGACCCTGCATCAACATCTTCCTGCACCAAATTGATAAGATTTTTTTCCTTCTTAATTTTTTCGAAGATTTTAGCAATATCGACTATGGATTGATTTACCTCGGCTACAATAATCCAGCTCTTGTCTTCCGATGGAGATAGAACCAAATCAGAATTAACAAAATAGCTGCCTTTTTCAGCTTTTATTGATACTTCTTGTGTTATGGTTTTGCCCTTTCTAAATGCCTCAAGTTGCAGGGAAGAAACTAGATACCGTGCATTTTCTATTCCTTTGGCCCATACGGTCGTGGTTTTTAAGGCCTCGCTAGGTTCTGCCTTATCCACTATAATGGCGCTTAAGGCATAAATACCAAGGCCGATCTCAGGTTCCAGTTCGTTTTTTTTATAGGCATCAACAAGGTTGCTATATTCATTTTGTAAACCTGAGGGCACACCATAAGGCATTATATTTTGGATACCATCCAAAATGCTAAGGGCAACATTGCTGCCACCAGTATTGTTAATAGTCGACTTTTTTACAAAACCATATTGGGCACTTAAATTCCAGTGGTACCTATAGGTAAGACCCAGATCTTGATTGATTTCTTCAAAAACAACCTTGTTACCATAGCTATTTTTATATAAATTCCTAACGGTTCGGTAAATTCCTCTATACTTATCTGAAAAAGGCTCCCACAATAAAGTTCTGTCCGCCGCGTGGACTTGAATAATAGTTTTACTTCCAGTAGTATCGGCCGATTCGGTTATTTTATCGTCTGTGTAATAAGGAAATAAAGGAGATTCCGCATTTTTTCGGCCTGCCGTGAGACCTCCATTGCTTGAAATAAACAACCAATGGTTGGAATGCGATATAATGCTCATAAAGAAAGGCCTCATGCCATCATAGTTGGAAATTTTATAATAATTTTCGTTTTCAAACCGAACTATTCCACCTGTAATCTCCCTATGAATCGAAGTTATTTTTGAATTGCCTATGTATATATCCTTATCCATCATTTAAAATTATTTCCATTGCTAATTATCCTCGAATCGCAAAAAAAGGTTAGCAAATAATAATTTTAGTACTAACTGTCTTATACAATTTGGAAGTGGTATTATTAATCTCCCTTATACACCCTTACATAATCTATTTCCATGATAGCTTGAGAAAAGTCAGACGCTATATTCCCACCTAAGGTTCCACCCATTGCTATGTTCAAAAGAATAAATTGATCCGCATTAAATGGCCAAGTCTCATTATTTTTGGTTGAAGGATTATAGGTGTAAAAAAGGGTGTCATCAACATAAAAATCTATTTTATCTGCAGTCCAATCAGCAGTATAAATATGAAAATTGGTAGTAATATTTGGAATATTGATTTCACCAATATTTACCGTATTTCCATTGCTTGACGGGGTATGAATAGCACTTGACACCCTTCCTACCTTATTCCCTACATGCTCCATTATATCAATCTCCCCACAAAATGGCCAACCAACATTGGTAATGTTAGATCCTAAGGTCCATATTGCGGGCCAAGTCCCTTTTCCCTCTGGTATTTTAGCCCTTACCTCTATACGTCCATAGGTAAATGAGAATTTAGAATTTAATCGTGCCGATGTGTAATTTTTGGTCGAATTGTAGGCGGTATAGACTTCTTGTTTGGCAACAATCTTCAAAGTGCCATTAGATATATAGGCATTATCTGTCCTATTAGTGTAATGCTGTTGTTCCGCATTAAACCAACTCCCATTATTAGGCGGTTCTATTTCCGAAAACCAATTGTTGGCTGACACGTGGCCATCCACAGTAAACTCATCGCTCCAAACAAGACCATTAACGTTCTCCTCTGGGTCCGCGAAGATAACAGTCGCTGTACTTGAAATACTGATCATATTGCCTGTACTTGAATACGCAAATACGCCTATAATGTAATCATTGATACCACTTTTTGTGAAAGTATGTTGTAGTTCTCCCGTTGTGCTTTCCTGTACTGGCCCATTTCCAAATTTAAATCCATAACGTATGGCATTTTTGGCCGATGCCGTGCACAGCACCACTCCGGAACCATCCCCATTGGGATTATTAGCGCCAGACCCAACTACCTTGATGGACCAGGTTAAATTGGCGGGAACAATATCAGTTTCAATTGGTTCATCTATTGGATCCTCGTTTGAACAAGAACTTAAAAACCCAAATAGCAATACTACCAAGATCTTTATCATTAGAAAACCTCTATGATTCATATTTTACTTTTGTGTTTAACATAAAACGATACCCGCCTTTATTTAAGAAGGGACAAATAGTGTACCTTCTACTAAGAGTTAAAAGGAAATATTATGAACTCTTTCTACTAATAAATAACCCGCCAACAGCCGATAAATCTATACCGTTAGCCAGTTATATTAATACTATGGGTTTATAATTAAAGAAACGTTATCCAAAAACAAAGTTGAATTACAGCCCGGTACACCACCACATATAGCTACAAACTCCATTGTTATACCGCCGCTTACATCACCATCATTTACAGTATAAGTTGCTGTATGAGTTTGCCAAGTACTTGTTGGTGTTATTTCAAATGTTACAACTTGATTAACCCCATTGGTAGCTTCAACAAAAGATTGAATAGAATAAGTGCCACTCTCACCGCTTAATGATCCCATATAATCAAATGTAACTTGGACTCTGTCACCTACTGCAATTGTACCACCACCCTTTCTTTCTTGCTTAAGAGTTGGATTCAATCCAGTTTCTGCACTAGCAACAAGTTTGGCAGACCAAGTCCCACTGCTACTTTGAGTGTTATCGGGAGCAATACTTCCTCCATTAGTATACACCGCCCAACCATCAAGGGCACCTGATTCAAAGCCGCCATTATCAGCTAATTCAACTTCAGTTCCATCGTTGTCGTTAATAATTCCAGAAGCCTGAGGGGTATTGATGGCAATGGTCGTATTCGAAATATTTAAAAGGTTGACCACGAAATTTTCTTGGTTCTCATCCACACCATCATCAACAATAGGAACAACAATATCATAAGATTCTCCATTGGTACCCGCAAAAGAAAGAGTGCCTGATGTAGAGGTATAATCCTCAGGCTGAAGTGCCGAACCATCTACCGTGGCATAGTCCACCGTAAACCCACCGGAAACATCCCCATTTAATCTAACAGTGAATGAAGCGGTACCGGCATCTTCATTAACAGAAACAGAAGTCGTTTCAAAGTTAAGTCCTGCCGCACCATTGCCTCCAGTACCAGTACCTTCGCAATCAGGTCCACTGGCAGTGCCCATGTCAATAAAGACGTTATCGATGAACGCATCCACTTTGCTGCCAGGATTTGGGCCAACCGAAGACTTCAGTTGTAATGTCACACCCGCACTTACGTCATTGCCGGTCGTAACAGTGTAACTATATCTTGTCCATGTATCCGTTGGTGAAAGAGGACCACCGCCTAACAAATCTGCCTTGGAAGTACCTCCCCCTGATACCTCAGAGAAAAACTCCGCAAAAAAGACTCCGCCAGCTCCGGATAACGATCCTCGAAGGTCGAACGAAATAGTGACTTGGCTGTTTGGAGCAACGGTTCCGATACCAATATTGGCTTGTTTGATCAATGCGTCTACAGGACCGCCAACACCTGACTCAAAATCCGCTACCAAATTACCGGAGAATGTACCACAAGCAGCTTCCGCATTAGTGACCGTAAAGCTGGCGCCCTCTGCATCTACGAATGTCGTCCAACCTGAATTATCACCTGTTTCAAAATCACCGTTGGTGGCCAAATTGCCTTCACTAATGGTACCTTCAGGGGTCGTGATGTTTGCCGTATTACTCACCAGAGAAACATTACCCGCCGCATCCTTGGCAAAGACCGTAAACGCGTATGCTGTAAGAGGGGAAAGCCCACTGACATTGAAGGTGGTCGCACCTGTTGTACCTATGCTCGTTCCATCCCTGAACACCTCGTAGGCTGTTACCCCTACATTATCAGTCGAAGCCGACCAGTTAAGAGCTGTGGTGAAACTTGTGGTATTGGAGGCCGCAAGATCGGTTATGGCATTTGGTGCCACAGTATCGTCACCCCCAGTACCACCACCGGTTCCATTGACGCATTCTGGACCTTCAGTACCTGGACCAACAAATACATTATCTATGTATGCATTTAACTCACAGCCACCTACTGCACCGCATACAGACTGCAGCAGCAATGACACACCATTGCTAACATCGTTGCCGGTGGTAGTATTAAAAGTATATCTTGTCCAAAGATCGGAAGGTTCAAGCGGGCCAAGGACATCGGTTTTTGTAACACCGGCAGTAGTTGACTCGGAAAAAAGTATAGCAATAAACTCGCCACCAGCCCCAGTTACTCCGCGTAAATCAAATGAAACAGTAATGTCACTGTTTGGAGTAACGATTCCGACACCTATATTAGCCTGCCTGATAGTTTGTGATTGTGACTCATTTACTGCAATGTTGGCTGAATATGTATCACATTTAGCACTTGCGCTAGTTACTTCAAAAGTGCCACTATTGCCGGCAATTGCCGATTCCCATCCTGAATCGCCCCCTGTTTCAAAACCACCGTTAGCAATTAAATTACCTTCACCGGAACCGCCAGAACCTCCTCCTCCATCACGAGCATATAGGGCAAAATCATCTATATAATAAGTCTGGGTCGTGAATGTGCCCACTTCAAAGAATATTATGATCTTATCATACTTACCATTTTCACCGACTGCAAAAGGAAATGTTAGTTCTTCCCATGCACTCGCTGTTGTAGTTGTAGCTCCGATTTCCGCAAAAGTGCCTGCATCTGCTTGATCTTCAAGTTTTACAAGAACATTGGTGCCTGCAATAGCAGACCATACTTTCATGGTAAAACCTGCATTCTCAGTAAAATCCAATTTGGTATCAAAATTAATTTGGTTATTTGCGTATTCCGCGCCACCATTCCTATCTATTTGACCTACCTGGCATGAACTGTTTACATCATTGTCACTATCGGGATTGAACACCCATGTTAATACGGCATCAAAAGAATCTACACTAGCCGTTGGATCTGTTTTAAAAGTTAAATTAAAGTCTGCTGCACTAAGAGATTGGGCAGTTTCCGCTATACAATCTCCGCCACCACCTGTTAATGTGATTTTCTTTATATCATCTATATAAAAAGTGCCCGCTGTTTCATTAGGGCCGTCCACAAATAGGGTTAATCTTGAGTATTGACTGGAAGAATTAAATGTAAATGAAATCGTCTCCCATCCAGTACCACCGTGATTGGCAGTAACTTCAATATCAGAACCTGTTCCTTCTTCCAGCTTCAATAGAACATCTACCGGAGCGTCTGCCCAGAAATTCATTGTAATTGACTTATCTGTATTAAGGTCTATTGGAGTTCCTAAATCAAAATTTATACCTTCATAAGTTGCTCCACTATTTGTTATAGCGCCAACTTTGGAGGCTTTGTCATTTGTTCCGGAAAGATCTGGATTATCTATGATTTCAAATGTCGAACCTTCAAAAGTTGCAACGTCATAAGCTACATTAGCATTATCAAAAGTAATGGGCAAAGCCAACGGGTTTGGCAGACTAATTACTATTTCGTCTGTAAAAGTTCCAGAATCCCCAGCTACATTATAAGCCTTTAAAACTACTTTGTAGGTCCCACTTGGATAAGTTTTTATGGGATTAATTTCAGTGGATTTTTCCGCGTCTCCAAAGTCCCATGCATACGTTCTGGCATCCGTTGAGATATTAATAAATGTTACTGTTCCGGTATTTTGATTAAGGGTATATGTAAACCCTGCAATAACTTCTGGCAGAATAGTATCTTCATCTTCACACCCTTGGAAGGATATCGCTAAAACAAAAAATGAAATCTTCAGTGCCTTTTTTAATAATTGTTTCATAGTGTTTTTCATTATTTAGTTTAGTGCATTATTTTTATATACCCTCACATAATCTACCAACATGGTTTGGGGGAAGGTTGTTTCATTGTTTGGAGACCCTACAAAAGAACCTCCCACAGCTACATTCATTATTATATAGAAAGGGTGATCAAATACCCATTCACCGGTAACATCAGCAGGTGTAATTTGATTATATAATACATCATCAACATAAAAGTTTATGTACTCCGGTGTCCATTCAATACCAAATATGTGAAACCCAGTATCAAAACGATCATTCAGCAAGGTGTAGCTCTTGGTAATGGCTTCTCCAGCTGAATATCCTGGACCATGCACAGTCCCTAATACTTTGGTGGGTTCTTGCCCGCGATATTCCATGATATCGATTTCACCTCTTTGAGGCCATACTTCACCATTCGCACCCAATAGCCAAAATGCCGGCCAAATACCTTGCCCATAAGGCAATCTAATGCGTGCTTCAAAGCGACCATATTTTTGCTCAAATAAACCTTTGGTCAAAAGCCTTGTTGAAGTGTATGACGAACCCTCAAAGGATTCTTCCTTCGCCGTAATAAGTAATACTCCGTTTTGCACTGATACATTTTCAGTACGATCCGTATAGTATTGCAATTCATTATTGCCCCACCCGTTGTCACCATTGCCAATTTCGTAATCCCATATAGCACTATTTGGAGCTCCATCGGAATCAAATTCATCTTGCATAACCAATTCCGTGAAAGTTGCAACGCTCTGCGTTTCTTCTGTTGCACAGCTGACCAACAAAAGCAGTGTAGCTAATACAGTTAGTCTTTTTATAATAAAATTATACAAGTCCAGATTTAAAGACCTCTGCCGTATATTTCGTAATTTCATTATTATTGGATTTAATTTATTCATATTGTATTTTCTAAGATTTTCGTATTCCCATTCTACTCTTTATAGAAATAAACATTGTCCAAATAAAAATTAGATAAGGGCGAAAAATTAATATTTTCATATATAATCTGTCCAATTCTATCTTTGTTCGCCAACGTAATCGGGATATCAAAGCTATTCCATGCATCTCCAACAAAATCAGAACTGACAAAAAATATTTGTTGAATCTCATCATCCCCACCTCCATCAGCGGCATCATCACCAAAATCTTTAAGCGTAATTAATAAATTGACACCAGGATCTATTGCTCCAGGAATAAAAATATCAACATGAAAATTAGGTGTTGCGGTTGCGTCTACTGTTGGGTTACTAAACTGGTTACCTACAAAATTAAAATTGGTATAGTTTAAAATATTGTCTCCTTTTATAACAAAATCGGCAGATTGGGTTGTTTGAAAAGGCTCCCAAAAACCGTTGTAAAAGTCTACAGGCACATTGGTGTATGCATCACTAAATATAGAAATGACATCGCTTGGGTCTCTTGTAGGTATAGGTGCAAAATCGAAATTTCCTACCACTTCCAGCATCAAGGACCCCTTGGCCTTAACACCGCCTAATGAAGCCGTAATTTTAGCTGAACCAATACCGACTGGTGAAATAATACCTAACTCGCTTATTCTAACCACATCTACATCCGAAGAGCTAAATTTAAAATATGAAGGCGCCGCGATAACTGTTTCATTAATACCAGTGGACAAATTAAAAGTTTGTGTAAGCCCGTCAAGTAAAATAGTAGTACCAATAAAACTTTGCTGTACAAGATCGAGACCATTGGCAATGGCTGGTTGTGGCTGTGCAATAGTACCCAATTTCTCAAATTTTAAATCATCTATCCAAAACGAATACCCATCACCATTTTCTGGCCCTTCGGCATACCAGAATAGACCTTTTTCCAGTTTCAGTTTATCTGGGTCTGGAATGGGAATAATGTATTTGGTCCAGTAGGTACTTATTCTCATGTTCTGCTTTGAAACGAGATATTTATTTTCACCAAAATCATTTCCAAAACCTATCTCGTTTATTGTTGCTGCTTGTGAGGCCATAGCCCAAAATGTAAGTGCATCATAATCTGTAAGATCTCGCCCACCGGCATCTGGAAATATAGCACCGGCGTAAGCGCCCTCAGGATCACCAAAGTTAGGAACATCCAATCGCATGGATGCCTCGCCTTTATATTTTACCTCAGCATCTACCGAAAATGCATTTAATTTTGAACCAGCAAAAGGAAAATAATCTAGACCGCCACTAAAACCGTCTATAAAGATTTCTGCATTTTTTGGAGCAGTTACAAACTCAACATCATCGGAAATTTCTCTTTCACAACTGGAAGTAACTATAAAAACACACCCTAAAAGTAGCGTAATTTTTAAGTAAATAAATTTTACGTTTTTCATTTTTCTATTAATTATTTTCCAATATTTATATGTATATATGTTCTAATCTCCCATTCATTCCCATCACCAAATCCAACAGGGCTTATAATAGGAGCTTCGGCAAACTCGACCGTTTCATTAGGAAGATATCTGGGGGAAAACTCATTTAGAGACCTCCAAGTGCCGCGAATTCCTATTTGTGTATTGGGCAAAATAAACCAATCCGGTTTTCCTAGGGTGGTAGATATATCCAACATTAATTGGACAGGATAGGTTAAGTTAAAATCACGATGATAATCAAAAGGACCCCAGTCATTAATCTTAAAGGAATGAATTAACTTAAGCTTATTATAAATTAGCCTTATATCACCCCCAACACGTTTAATTAATCTTTCGTCACTGCCATTTGCTTGTCCATTTCCGGCATATAGGTTAGCAATAAGCCCTAAATCCGGACTTACCTTAGAAACTATCCGCGTATGTGCTTCCCATAAATCCTGTGCAGGCGCCGCATTTGGAAAGGCAAAAGCCGTACGATTTGCCAAAAATCCAATGGCGGCATCCTGAGCCGTTGGGTGGTGACGATAAACGAAACCAAAATTCATAGCCAATTTGGCGTCTTCAGATCTATCGTTATCCCATTCGTACATCCAAGTGGCAGGCGTTGGGTCATATGTTAAAAGCAATTCTCCAGCTATTGTTTCCCTATTCGCCCTAACTGCAAAAGGGTCATCTTGAATGTTTCTAAGCCTCCCTGGGGACTGCACGTCATTAGGCATTGCATCAACAATTGGCCTTTGCCATAAAAAGTTCGGTGCAATTTGCAAATTTCCAAAACTATATGTAAAACCACTAAGAAAATTGGTTTGGTTGCCACTTCCACTGTCCTTAAGTCTCCAGCCCGTATAGGTTTGTGTTTGATCCGCACCACCATTGGCAACCAATCCCATGGCCGCTCCTTGAGCGTACCAATTAAAACGCCCCTTGGAATATGTTATTTTGGCTTTTGCTCCCCAGTTGTCACCTGTGTTAATTTTATCATTATAAATAATATATTTTGCTTCTGATCCTGGTTCATCCAGATTATAATCTGGATTATTTTCCGCTATTTGAAATTCTCTACCATTCAAGGGTTGACCGCCCCACATACCCCCAATTTCAAGGCCTAGATTTCCCATATTTCTTTTAATATAGAGTGTAGCCCGGCGCGTTTTAGGAAGAGGTACTGCTATTGAAGTAACGGCTTCCTTAACATCGTCAATATCTTCATGATACACACTGGCAATTTCGAATTTGCCTATTTTTCTGCTATATTTAAGAAATATGGCCGGGTTTGCTCCCCACCATAACTGTGGTCCGAAGGCAGCTTTTAATCCATTGATCGCTCTTTTGCCATCAATCTCAAAACCACTAATTTCACCATTATAAATATCTAGGTTGGGACCATAATTTGCCTCACGGTATAATCCAAAAAAATCGCCCTCATACCCCCAGTGGTAGTGCCCTGTTCTATAAAACCCCCTTAAATCAAAATCCTTTGCATTCCAGGTATAATCCGCACTGTAAATTTGGACCCTGTTTTGGTCCATAAGCTTTATATTCCCTTCGTCAGAATTTACACTGACGGTACGCGCCCTATTTTCATAAAAAATCTCGTCAATAGGATTATTAGCAACATTTCCCACAATGTTGAAATTTATATTGGCACGCATATTGGAAGTTGGGTTTCCTTCAACCCCAACATAGTAAGACTGCATATGATCAAACCCAAGTTCATCTGGATACACTTGCTCATCTGGGTCTGATCTATTTGGGGTAGTAATTAAATTGCCCCCAGTATTAAAGGTTGTAAATTCTGCCCTTAGGTTACTTATACCAATCTTATTTGAACCTTCCACGTCTAAGGCCGCTTTATCTCCCCGTGCTCTTAACATCGCCTCTGTAAGTTGAATATTCTTAAAATGGTTTTGAACAAAATCAACGGTTATTCCATCCTGGTAAGGGTTTAATTTATGAGCTTCCTTAAGGGCATAATAGGCTGCTCTAGGATAAAGATCATATAGGCCTCTACTATTGGTGGGTCCCTTGGCACAAATACCAAACCATTCCTCGTTCATATTATTTTCATTGCCCTCCAAATCCCTTGAGTAACCACCATTAGACCATGATGCATTGTTGTCATGAACATCAAGATTTTTTGTTTGACCAAATTTCCACCAACCATCACTAAATTGAAAAGTAAAACCTCCAATCGAATTCCCTACTTTTCCCAAACCTGAAGCATTCTCATAAATTTCTTTCCAATTGCCCACCATATAGTAGGCCTGTGAATACTGATCTTCCTGGTTTTCAATAGCATTGAAGGCATCAGCCCCAAATTCTGTGAACATTAAGGGCTTATTCAATTTGTCCTTAACCGTTTGGAAGGCATCTGTAAAGGAAACACCCCGGTACATATTGGTTCCGTATATGTCCACATCTTTACATTCCTTAGCAATAATGTCAATGAAAAGTAAATCTCCATTACACATAGCAACTGGAAGCGATTGGTCAATAACCTTAATCGCTAAAGCTGCTTTATTGAATATTTTGTACATGGCTTCAGCACGGGAAGTTGATTTCCTTTCTTCCACGGGAATGTCTTCTGTTTCGGCACCATCCCAAAAAAGACCATAATTATTTTCATTGCCCAACAAATACATAAGTAGCCCAGGAGTACCTTTATATTTATTGACCATTGCGGTAACTTCTAACAAAAGTAAATCTTGGGTGTCCTTATCGGCATAATCGGTATTGGGTACCCATGCCCCATTTATGGTTAGGCCATAGCGACCAAACGAATGATTTATCATTGTATGGATACCATAATTTTTAAAAATATAACTGACCCATTTTGGTTGAACACCCTCGTAAAGCCGTATGGAATTTACTCCCATATTTTTTAACAACCCCATTTCTGCATCAAGAGCAGCTTTAATTACATCATCCGATTGTTTCCATAAGCTATAATTAATGACACTAGTCCCTATAGGGGTATAATCCCAGTTCATCCCATTTATCATAAAGTTGTTTCCATCCACTACCAGCCGCATTCCATTATCATCCTGACTAACTGTTACCTGACTGGACTGTCCAAATAAAACTGCCGTAAAAAGGATAAATGTTAGTTTGAGTATTTTTTTTTGAAGTGTATTCATTTGACTTTTTTTGAATCTTTATGATTTTATAAACTTATCTCTTAAAATTGTAGATTCAATAAAAAATAACCTCAACAAAAACAAAAAGGACAAAAAACAATGGATTTTTTTATCAAAACAAACGTCTGAAACCCTATATTTCGGGAATAAACAGGAATAGCCAAGTCTAAGATAGAAATATCTGAAAGGGATAATTTTTAAAAAAAAAAGTTATTGTAGGGGTATCGTTGAGGTAGAGCGCCTGCTTTTTGTAGTAGTTATATCTGTAAAATGTAGTTTACAAGGTTGTCGTCGTGTTCTAGATTCAATTTCTTTCGAAGTCTATACCTCTTTATCTCTACACTTCTTGTAGTAATATTCAGTAACACAGCCATCTCCTTCGTAGATAAATTTAAACGTAAATAACTGCATAATTTGAGGTCATTTGGAGTTAATGTTGGGTGCAAAACTTTTAAATTCTTAAAAAAATCAGTATCCGCATTATTAAAAGCTTCTTCAAAAATTTCCCAATCATTGTTTTTTCCAAGGCTTTTAATGATAAAATCTAATACCGATTTGACCACGACATTATTTTTTGCCACTCCCAATTTATCTCTAACCGCTCTTAACAATTCGTTCTTTTTTACATTGCTCATCAAAGAGGCAGCCAATTCATTGCTTTTGCTTTCAAATTCTGCCTTTAATTTCTCATTTTTAAGTTTGCTTATTTCTTGCGCATTTTGCATTTGTAAAAGTTTCAATGCTTTTTCATTTTTTTCCATTAACTCCTGTCGCTGTTTTCTATAGTAACGCTTGTAAAAATTAGAGAACAGAATTAAAAAAGCCAATATGCCCAAGGCACTCAAGGAAAGCATTACATTTGAAATATACCAAGGCTTGGCAATATTAAATTCGTAAGAACTGACGTTACTAGAAAAGTTGTCGCCAATCTTAGACCTAACATTAAAGGTGTAACTTCCATGGGGCAGGTTCTCAAAGGAAGCCGTGGATTGTTCGGACCAGTCGCTCCAATCATCATATATTCCTATGAGTTGAAATTGATATTGCGTATTTACGTATCTGTTGTAGTTCGGAGTATAATACGAAATATCAAAATTGTTTTGCTTGCTCTTAAAATCACCATTTAAATTAATGTTTTGTGGATTCTTACTCGTCCCATTACTACTATTAATTACTTGGCCGATATAAATTGGAAAATCTTTAGTTAATGGTACGTTTATATCGACAATAAAATATCCCGATTCGGTCCCTATCAAATATTTATCATCCCCAAGGCCTGAAATATTTTCGTACTCCACAATACCCTTCCTAACTTGCGATGTTAATGGTATATTTTTAATTCTTTTGGTATTCGTTAGGCCAGTAGTTGTTATATAACTGATGTTAGATTTAGTAAAAATCCATAATTTATTATCTTTTTCATCTACAATCATTTTGCCTGATTCATACTCATCTTTCGTGTATACTTTGCTTAAAAAGTCGTCTTTGATAAATTGTTGACTTTGGCTGTCGAATTTAAAAACTCCCTTATTGTAGGAGTACAATAAATCCCCGTTATACTTTATAATTCCTGAATTGGAACCTTTTAATGTGGAATCGATTGAAACTTCCTCTATCGCAAAATAAGAGCTATCTATTTTCAACTTAAAAATACCCTTGTATTCATGATTTACGAAAATTTCATTTCCAAGGGTTTCAAAATACCGAGATGAGTTATTAAAGCCTTCAATCTTATTTCTAAGTTTCCACTCATTGTTTGATTTTTCCAAGACAGATAAGCCATCATAATTTCCTTGGAGAAGTAAACCCACTTTATTATCAATACTGGTTATATTCCACGTACCCTGAATATCGGATATCTTTTTAACTTTTGTGCCCTTAACAATAAACGTGCCTGAGTTGTGACCGCAGAACAATGTATTATCAATGACCCTTAAACACCATACCTGGCCCTGGGTCCCATTAATATAGCCAAAATCGTCATTACTAGACATTTTTCTATAAAAAAGGCCTTGGTTTGTTCCCAGGTACAAATTTCCATTATGGATTGTCGAGGCATAAACACGGCCTAAAATTTCTTTATATTCGCTATACAACTTATATGGAGAATTGGTATCTACATAACTTATTCCGTTATCCAGTCCTAACCAGATAATACCTGAAACATCTTCAAAAATGGCCAAAATTGTATTGTTCAGTAATCCCTGGTCTTGGTTTATTTGCGATATAATTTCTCCATGTTCATTTAAAATAAACAAGCCATTAGCTATAGTTCCCAATGCCAAGCTATTGTCCTTTAACCTAATGCCATCATAAATACTAACTTTAGACAAAATCTCGTTCGACAAAAATTTAGATTTTATCAGTTTATTGTCTATCAAATTGTAAAATCCATTGTCTTTAGTTAGAAAAATTAAATCCTTTCCTCTTCCATAAATATTAAGAATTTCCTTATTTTTAACCACATCGTCGTCTAGAAATAAAACGTCTTTACCATCTTCAATCCTGAATATGCCCTCATTAATTCTTTGGAAATAAACCTCTCGATTAACCTTAAATATATTGGTTATCCTATTACTGGACACAATAATATCCACGGATCCATTCTTTATATTGTAGATATAAATGCGCTTTAATGATTGGAAAACCATCCAATCATCTATATTAATTATATTCCAGAATTCTTCATCTTCTATGAGTTCAACATCTATGTGCTTCGATAGGGATGTATATTCTAAAGTTTCGAGCTCATTCTTCTGCCAGTACCCAAATTCCATATAGCAACCCGTATAAATACGGTCATTGACCACATGGACAGAACGCATTATCGATTCGTTCGGAGAAGGATAGAGAGTCCAATACGCTCCATTGAATTCCAACAACCCTTTACTATTTGCCACATAAATTAATTTTTCTGAAGATTGGGAAATCGCCCAGTTTTGATTATCGCCTTTATAGTCATTTGGTAAGAAATTTTTTATTGCATGTAATTCCTGACCACGACCTATAGAAGATACCACAGTTATAAATAAAAAAAGAAGAAAGTTTTTTAGGTGCAATGGTAGAATTTTTACTAAAAGATAGTAAAATAATTATTTTAAGGCAAATTGTCGTCATTATTTAGTTTATCGGTCTAAAAAAAACTACAAACTTGAGAAAATACCAAATTTCAATTTTAATAATAACAGAATGAGCATTCATATTTTGATTCCAAAATTATTTTTACTTCCGGTTTTTCTACTTTTATTTCTGCTTTTTTTAGAGTTAACATTAATATTAATGAACAAATGACAATCTCTTTCAAAGGCCTTGTTTTAACAAAATAGAATTGGTCTTGTCCCAGAAATTAACTCCCTGAGGGATATTTTCACCCAAGTAAACGATATTAAAGTGGGCTATACCAAATTGGCACATTGGTATAAAGAAGTGGAGGCATCGGGCTTTAAAAGCTTCCCAACATTAGCTAACAGCATCAGCGTTAACTACAGGTCCATCCTAAACTACTTTAACAATAGGCGTACAAATGCATAAGCAGGTTCCTTTAATGTAAAAATAAAAGCCTTTAGGGCCCAGTTCAGAGGTTTGAAAAAAATGTAGAATTCTTCATTTACAGATTGACGACAATTTTTGGATAAACACAACCATTAGTCATAATCCGAAATTGTGTGCAATCTGCGTGCAATCTAAAAGACAAAAAAGGCCGCCAATCCCTTGAAAACCTTGTGTTTGTTAATATGGGTGCTCCTGGGTTAAAACCAGTGACCCCCTAGTAGGCAGCTCAAATATTCCCTTCAATGATTTCTGATACTAAATGTTCTACTTTTTAAATTAAGTAAACCTTCCATTTGTTTTAACATTGTTTTACCAAAACTAAAAAAGCCGACTCCTAAAAGTCGGCTTTCCCTTGTTGTACAGGCGGAGAGACTCGAACTCTCACACCTTGCGGCACTAGATCCTAAGTCTAGCGTGTCTACCAATTCCACCACGCCTGCATAAACTTCAATAAAATTACAAACCTAACTTCAATGTTTACCCTTTATCACGCTAGACTTTCTAGCGTGCCCGCCCGTACCGAGCGGTACGTTCGGGCGGGTCTACCA
>JAVJOW010000014.1:0-330941 GCA_040216555.1 Arenibacter sp. | reverse complement strand
AGAAACTTGGTACAACAGAAGAAGAATGCACTCCACTTTGGGGTATAAAACTATAGAGGAATTTGAAATAGAAATGTACAATCAAAAAACAGCAGCATGACTCTTATCTAATTGTCCACTTTTTTGTTGCAAGTCCATTTTTTCTTTTTTACCTTAAGTGGTACAGGTTAAAAGGGAATGACTGGCACTAACCACCAAGAAATATTATGAATTGGCGGGCCACATGGTGTATATGTTGGACCTTGCAGACCACCTGAACGCTTCTTAGTTACTTGGCACAGCTTTTTTTTACGGCTGTAACCAATCTCTATCAGGTCTAGCAATTTGCCGCGCATTATTAATTGCCATATCTAAAGTCAGACAAGTTGAAGCTCTATACATCAATCCATAATCTTCAACGACCAACGCTAAATCCGCAATTTTGGGATCATTTAAGCAAAGCGGAACTAAAAGCTGAATATTATTCCGATAATATTGAGGTACGGCAGTTTTGTAACTTCTTTTTACACGTTCTTTTGCGCTATTTATTGAACCGTGAATTGAATTTTGAAGTTGATAATTATTCATTGAACAATATGGTTCGGGAAATCGGTTTTTATTGTCTTCAATAATGTGCTCTACGTTTGCAACTAATTCTTTTTTTACATCATAAACTAATTTAGCTGGGTCATCAAAATAAAATGCCATTTCAGGTAGCTTGGGAAATTTGCTCAATTCATATTCACCTTTCCTTAAAAATTTGTAAAAATGCCAATAAGGTTCAACATCCTCGATTTTGTTTTCATCAAATACCATAAATATGGCTTCTTGATTTCTTGTTACAAGTCCCGTATTTATACAGCAATGTGTTCCTTCCCTTGAGTAACTTATTTTCTTCTCCTCTGCAAGTCGTCTGTAAGTATATTTTATATAGTTTTCCAAAATCGGGAAATCCGATTCTGATTCTGTATGATGATATTTCCAATCTTCATCTTCGGACAAATTTGCTAAAAATTCAATATTTTCAGAAAACCGTGGTAAAAAAGCAAATTGGTGTAAATTTTCGGGAAGATCAAGTTTGTCGTTTCTCATTGCTCATGGGTTTGTTTAAGTTTAATTTCTATAATGAATTATGTTGTGTAAGTTTTGCGCTATCCTTGTTATTTGTTTTGTATCCTTTTTATTTCATACCAATTTAGGGATTTTTACTTTTTGCATGGGGAAGAAATAGCTTGGAAACTGCCTGTCAAACCGTTACGCAGTTTTTAATTTAGTTGATATAATATAGCTTAAAATTGGTCGTTTTGTATCCTCTTCATTTTCTAAACGAATCAATCCGCCTTCAAAGTTCCAGTCAAATATTGTCTTCGTATCTTCATGTATAAATTCATATTTCTTAGATTTTAATTCTTCTTTATTTTCGTATCCAAAATAATTACATACAGAATCGATTAAAGTTTCTGACTCTGTAAAATAAACAAATCGTGAAAAATTCTTAAACACCTTGCGAAAAGTCATGACGAATCCACCTTGTTCAGGATAATTAGTATAGACCACGTAATTAAAAAAGTTGAAATAAAACCGTGGTAACTTATATGCAATTGATTCAACACCATCACCATTCTCATCCACATAAGATTCAATGATACTTTCTTTTTTGCAGAAGTCTATTGCTTCTTCTATAAAATTGATGTTGTTTGTTAAAGGGTCAATTACTTTACTCAATTCTGAAATAAAGTCTTTTGGTTCAATTATTTTAGTGTCAATGTTAAATTCATTATATAACACCTTAGATTTCACTCCTAGCTTTTTATCCATTGACACAAAATAATCACAATGACCTCCATAAAATGAGTGTTCACCATCTGCTTGAATATTTTGCAAATTATCGGTTGCCTTTGGTAACTTATCAGTTTTATAACCAATCATGTCAAGCATTAGATATGCCGTTGTATAGAATTCAAATTGTGTAATAGGGGACTTTTTATATTTTAATGATGTCTCAACGTACTCTAAATATGACATTTTCACACCAAGCTTTAATAAAAATTCATCAATGTTCTTTATTACTGCATCATAACTCCAATTAGCAGAATTTGCTTCTAATTTAAACCCCTGTTCTGCTAATAAGTTTCTAAAATCTTTGTAATATTCTCTGTCCTTGAGCAACTTAGAAGAGAAGGGACCAATGTCTTTCATTAAATCCCACATTGAAGAACCTGGCTTAATATTTGGGAACATTTTCTTCAAAACATCTCTGTTCTCTTCAGTTATTTCAATACCAGATGGTTGAAGTTCAAACAATGACTTCATTAAAATTCCTACTTTAGATAATCCGATGTCATTTAAAGACTCGTCAAGGTTCATAAATATTTTCTCCATATCCATTAAATCAGATATGTCTTCGTTATCTTTTACACCTTCAAAAAATTCTTTTGGTTGGCCAAACAATGGTTTAACTCTATCTTTTTCCCATCTGATATGATGCTTTCCCGATAAGTTCTCTAATGTTTCTAAATCTGAATTGAAGAATGTATTGTCTGGATTATAGCTTTTCATCAAATCGGTAAAATGAGCTGGCGAATATGGAAATTGCATATATTGCTTATACTTATCAATAAACTCATTAATCTCTTGAAAATCAGATCTTTTAAGACTACTTATTACATTCCAATCCAAGTATATTCTAATCATTGTTATAATGATATTTTTAAATTACAACTAGGGGTTTCGGCTTCGAGTAGTCAAGGGGAATTCCATCCAATACCTTTCTTCAAGATTTTTTTTATGAAATCACAGAATCTATTTCTCTTCAACTCGATAATAAATTACCACATACGAAGGGGATAATGCCAAAAGTTCATTGGTATCCTTTCCATTGTCCGTTAGATACAAAACTCCACAAAATCGATCAAAACCATATTCTTCATCTTTCCAAGAGGACGCAAATACCATTAATGGAATTTTTTTATCCAATTCCCATTCCGTCTTCTTGTATCGTCTCCAATTGAAAAAGGAATTTATGCTTGTCCGTTTCAATTCAACTTTTGCCTCGCTGCTAAAGGAATATGATTTGATAAACAACTTGCTTTCAGTATCGTTATCTTTAGTGATAATCTTTATTTTGTCGATAAAGTCAAAGTAAGGCTTACCCTTCTTGTAGTAGTGATAGGTACTCTCAAATTGGCTTAATGTATCTGTTTTTATAAAATCTCCGTTTTCATATTGATCCGAAAGTAGTATTATATTATATTGCTTGTTGAATTTCCCAAATTCAAATTTATTTATAGTTATGCCCTGAATTTCAATAACCTCAAGCAGGTCTAACATAGAGGTTTTTTCTGGATGAAATCTATTCATTGGGTTTTCCTTCTCCAATTGGGTACGATGGTCAACCTTAAATTCCTGCCCAAATGAGACCCTAATTGTTAGTAGACAAATGAAAAGAATTAAATAATATTTCTTCATGATTCATTTTTAGTTTGCTCAGAGCCAGGGTATATTTTCGAAACCTTAGTCCACATATTATTCATTACATTGATTGTCAACCGTTAACTACTAATATAGTTTAAATTTTAAATTGGCGATGATAACTTACAGCAAGCTTACTTGAAAGTACCACATGAGTACGTTATAGTAAAGGTTTGGTGTTATGACTATGTAGCTTTCCCAATAAAAGGAAAAATTTCAACTACACCTCCTTACTATATCATTTACGAGTTTATACCATTGAGCTTTTTGTATTTATCCACTCCTTACTGATTCTAATAATCGTATTAGAAATGCCTGTCATTCGTTCATAAAATGCATTTTTTTCATCTTTATTTAAAATATCAGAATCTCCTACAACAATTCGAAAATTTGCCTTTTGATTAAGAGGAGCTGATTTTGTTGCTTCAAAATGATTTTCGCTAAAATGAACAAATTTGCACAAATATTCATATAAATCTAGAGTACCGGGTACATCTTTGTTTAACTTACTTGCTAAGAATTTATCACTAAACTTTTCTTTTCCTTCCTTGTAACTGTTTATTCCTTTTCCCTGAAAAAAATGACTCAAGAAATCATCCCTATTTTGAACAATTTTAATTGCATTTAACCTTAAAGCGTTATCAAGCTGCATCCTTACTAAAGAAATTGCAGTTAGTGAATTTCTATCCCTTAATAAATGGGTAAACGCCTTATTTAAGGAAATAGCCCTGTTAAGTATTGATAAAATGTAAAAATCTAATTCATAGACTTTAGAGTCTCCTGCCTTTATTATACCCTCGGCCATATTTAGAAAACACTTGTTAATCTTGTCTAATTTATCTTTTTTGTTTATTGTAAGTCTCATTATAATCTTCCTTAAATGCTATAAAAAATCTGATTTATCATATTCTTTCTTTTGTGGTCTTCAATTTTTAATATTTCCCGATCTTTTTCCCGCAGAAAATCATAAAAAATTATGCCAACGGGAACAATTATAACAAGGATTACTTCTTACCAATATAGTTGTTTTTGTTTAATATATAGATTAAAGGGGAATGGGTGGCAATGACCACCGAAAGAGCTTTTGAGGGGTCAGCATGCACCAGAATATCCAAACGGTTCTAAAAGGCCGCTTTTATCATAGATAATTTTTAATTTATAAGGTTGTGCAGCGGTTACCATTGTTGTGCAACGTATTTTATTCATTCTTCTCATTAAGTCCAACAATGTCTTTTCGAATTTTTTTCCTCCATTTCTTTCCGTATTTTTTATCCAAATACTCAAAAACTGTTCTGTTATATTCATAGAGACTTTCCTCTGCAATTGCTTCACAACCATATTCAACAAAATTGACGTTATATTTTTCCGCAAATTTTGAGTCTGATTTATAAAATATAGGTGCGATTCCACTTGATTCCAATATATTTATTTCTCCATTTTTGATGTCGGCAAGTGCTTTTTCTTGGTTAAGTCCAAATCTTGGTTTCATAACAAATTCAAACACATATTCTTTTGGCTTGTCAACTCGGATTATTGTATCAAGGTTTTCATATCCTAAAGCTGTTAATTCAATCGTTTCCAAACTGTCTCTTTCTCGAATTTTGTATCGATATTCAAATTCTCCTTTTTCGTTTGTCATTGAATACCTATATCTCGATTTATAACTTACATAAGCATTCTCAAGAGGTTTTCCGTTGACTTCAGACATTACAATTCCTTTAATCAAAACTTCCTTTTTTTCTTGAGAAAATCCGATTATAGAATAAAGAAATAATATTGTCAGTATGAGTTTTTTCATATGTTGCACAACGTTTCTTGGCTATTGTTTGTTGCTAGCCAAGAACTAAAGAAAATAAATTATTAATTAGCACAACAAGTTATTAGTAGTTATTCCAAAAGGTAAACTACCACGCAATAAATAATAGCCGGTGTTGAACTAAACCTAAAGGTAGCTTCAAGCAAGAGTTACCTTACCGTTCACTACCTTTAGGATAGGTTTAATCATAAAATTTAAAGTTATGAAAAAAAAGTAGTACCCTCATTGAGAGGGCCTGTAATTCTGTATCCGGGTTCAACGAACTCTACCATAAATTAAAACGGTCGGTAGAACTGGCCGGCAAAAGCCAAAGTACCCTTACCAACTACGCCAGATGTCTGGCGCACATTGCGATCCACTTCAAATGCAGTCCTTTGGACCTTTACGAGGAACAGATCCTTGATTACCTTCATATCTTAAAATCGCAGCACAGGACCCCATCGGACAGTTTCTTCAAGCATACCGTCTATGGTCTGAGATATGCCTACCGTATCTCGGGAATGAAGGAGATGCGCGTGGTGCTGCCTTCGATCGAACGGCCCAAGAAACTACCGGTTGTATTGGGCCGCAACGAGGTAAGGCGGCTTCTCAGGGCCCCGAAACTGCTGAAGCACCGTTTGGTCCTGGCCATGCTCTATGGCTGCGGCCTTCGCAACTTTGAACTCTGCAACCTACAGCTGAAGGATCTGGATCTTGAGAGGATGATGCTGCACATCCGCCAGGGGAAGGGGAGGAAGGACCGCTATGTCCCATTGTGCGCGATGCAGGTCCGGGGCCTAAGGAAATACATCTCGGCGGAAAGGCCCGTTACCTGGTGCTTTAACGGCAATGACAGCAAGGGCGGTCCTGTCGCGCTCTCCGCCAGGGGAGTGCAATGGATCGTTAAGGAAGCACGGAAACACAGCGGTATCCAAAAAGAGGTCACCACCCATAGCCTGCGCCACAGTTATGCCACCCATCTGTTGGAAATGGGGCTGGACATCATGAGCGTAAAGGACCTGTTGGGACATGCGGATATACAGACCACGCTTACCTACCTGCACGTGGCACAATTGGGCAGGCAAAGGCCGTTCAGTCCGTTGGAGCGGCTTTACGATAAATAGGCATGGAACGCGCCGCTTACGAAGTGGCCCAGGTATTGGAACGCAACAGGGAACACCTGGCCGGCCTTTGTGCCAATAGCTGGCCGCTAAGGACCCTGCACGCCCTGCGCAAATGCCGTACCGCAGCATTGGGCGGGCATATCGACCGTTGCGACAACCCGGACTGCCATAGGCTGCACCTTAGCTACAACAGTTGCCGGAACCGCCACTGTCCCAAGTGCCAGGGACACAAACGGGAACAATGGATCAGGGCAAGGGAGGCCGAACTGCTGAACGTCCCTTACTTCCATGTGGTCTTTACCCTTCCATCGGAACTTAACAGGATATGCCTTTATGACCCCAAAACGATCTATAACCTTTTGTTCGCGACGGCCTGGCAGGTGATCAAGGGGTTTTCGTCCAACCCCAATTTTCTGGGGGCCGACCCGGGAATGGTCGCCATCCTGCATACCTGGGGCCAAAATCTGTCCCTTCACCCGCACCTGCACTGCATTGTACCGGGAGGTGGGATCTCAAGATCGGGCAAATGGAAACCCGCTAGGAACAAAGGGAAATATCTGTTCCCTGTAAAGGCAATGAGCAATGTATTTAGAGCCCGGTTCGTGGCAGGGCTGCGAAAAAGTCTGAAAAAAGAACTGCCCTGCGGATTTTGTGAAAGCCTTTTTAGAAATGAATGGGTAGTCTATTGCAAGCGTCCATTTTTAGGGCCGGCACAAGTGGTAGAATATCTTGGCCGATATACCCACAAGATTGCCATCGGTAACCATCGGATAAAGAATTTGGACGGTCAGGGCATTACTTTTTCCGTAAAGGATTACCGCCATGCAGGAAAGAAGTCCCTAATGCTGTTATCCGACAAAGAGTTCATCAGGCGGTTTGCAATGCATGTGCTCCCGAAAGGGTTCGTGCGGATACGGCATTATGGGATCCTGAGCAGTTCCAAGAAAAAAGAGTTGCTCCCAATACTGCAAAAGGTCCTGGGCGGTCAGGTGCCCAATGGACGGCCTCCCTTGAAACATCGCCGATGTCCTTACTGCCAGATCGGGATTATGGCGACCGTAGCGGTCTTCGACAGCCGTGGCCCGCCCAAAGCATGGTCGGACCGTTTGAAAAAAAGTGCCCCAAGGACAACGCTACAAGAAGCGTAAGGGGAGGCCCATGGCCAAAATTAAAATAACAGGAGGGAAAGGCCGCTCCGGAGAGTAAAATGGGCCAAGGAAATTAAAAAAGGCACCAGGACAGACCAGGAAAAGGGGCGACCACCAAATTATGGGAACCGCTCCGGCCTCAAGATCCATCTGAAAAACTCCATCAAACCATAGCAATCCCCATAGTAAGGGACAAACGGACCCGGTTCAGTCAACACTGCGTTCATGTTTGGCCGTACCGGCCACACGAACGCTTAGTTATTGTACCCAGTTTTTATTTTAAATATTCTATTAATAAATTCAGTTCTTTTTCTGTGTAATTAAATTTATGCATTGTTCCGTTATTGCCCCAAAAACCTTTAAGTTTTAATGCGTATTCATCTTTTGCTTTGAGTAAAGAATCTTGTTTGGTCAAATAAGTTTTTAAGTAAGTGGTTCCGACTTTTTCCACAACTCCAGCTAGATAGTTATGTCTCATTTCTTTTGACACGTGACATTTTCGACAATCTTCCATAAAAATTTTTTTTCCGAGTTCAAATTCAGGCGTTGTCTTTTCGGCTTGGACTACTGTTGGCTCATAATCAATTGTCTTTTGGTAAAATTCCGTAATTCCGGTTTTTTTAACCACAAAAATGAAAAGTCCGATGAGTAAAATCAGAATTATACTTGAAGCAATTAAAATCCGAAGTATAAGTTTTTTCGGGTTTTTCATTCAGATTACGGTTTTTCTCAAATTGGGTACAACTTGTTTATATAACTGTATGATACATCTTTATACCTCCAAAATGGAATAAAACTGAAGTAATAGTTCATTGTTTATTAACAGTATATAGGGTTATCCTTAAATGAATATATACCAAGTAGTGGGGGGAAGTACTTGTAGATCAAGTCCCTAAAATAGGTGTTAATTATCGTATTTTCTACGCTTTTCCATAAGATTTAGGCCCAAGCCTTATCATTTCTACGAAGTGCTATAATAATCCGATAAAATACGCAACTATTATGAGAATGGTTAATGGGTTATCTTATGAAGTTATTTGGCGGTGTTACCCACAATCATTTAAATATAGTTGATGGCTACTGATAGGTAAACCTCCTTGGGCTAACATCGAAACCTTGGTCACGGATATAAAGAAATCGCTTGCAACAGTTGCTTTAAAGATTGGTCCCCACTTGTGCAAACCGGCTACATTTTTTCATCACAAGCTACATGTTCCCACAACAATTAGGGTATAGCAACCGTTCTATACATGGTTTGCCATAACGTATAAAAAAGGGCGTGGGGATCCATTCGGCAAGCAGCATTGCATAACCATCCACACGCTACTGTCGGTAATTTACTTGTCATGACGGTCATCCACGGGCAAATAGGGACTTTAAAACAGATCAGGAAAACATTGGACGTCCATGGGATCAGTAGGTTCAATTCTACTGCCGACATCAATAGGTTCCTTAAAAACTTCGACAATGAAAGAGAGGAACTCTTCTTTAAGATCGAGCGCGATTTTGATCTGGAACTGGACAAAATGCAGGCCCAGGGGTACCACCTGGAAAAAGATTTTGATCTTTTAAAGACCACTGCCAAAGCTAATCTCAAAAACTATATAAGACGGCTGCATTCCAAATGTGACGTCTTAAGAAAACCTGCCAAGAATGCAGTTATGGAACTGCTATATTGGTATGGGTTACAATTCCTCCTCCTTATAAAGTACATCCTAGAAAAAAACTTTGACCGCATTGTAGGTCTGCGGGTACGTGGGAGTAAAAAACGGCTGGAAGTGGTCCTAAAGGCCATCAATGGGTATAGTGCCGATCGGCATGCCCTGATTTCCACACGTTGCGATGATCAATTTAGGAAGCTTCTCCATATGCGTTCGGTGGCCACCGATCTATTGCCCATGATTGCAGGGGCCGTTGGGGAAGATATGGTGGTAGGGGAACTGAAAAAATTATCCGGCAACCAGGTGTTGATCAATGATTTTTCCATTGTATTTGAAAACCCCCGCTATCATAAACAAACTAATTCGCGCATTCGTAGTATCCAAATAGACCACTTACTGATCAATACTTCCGGTATCTTTATCATCGAGACCAAAAATTGGAGCAAGGCATCCATTGCAAGCTTGGACCTTTGGTCCCCTTTACAACAGGTGCAAAGGGCAAATTTTGCGCTCTAAACCATGCTCCATGGTCATAGTACAAACACGGATCGTCTTCTAAGGGAGCACCATTGGGGAACCAAAAAAGTTCCCATTAGGAATATTTTGGCGATGATCCGTCACAGGCCCAGGGAAAAGTTCAGCAATGTCGCCGTAAAAACCCTCCAGGAACTCAATGCCTATATTGGGTATCATGAGCCCATTTTTGCGCCCGATGAGGTCCACCGGATTGCCGAATACCTACTAAAGATCAACAATAAAGGGTGTTTCACTTTCCCCGCGGGCAACCGAAAGTGATGTGTGCCCACCTAAATATGACATCGAACTCCATGCCTAAAAAGCCGCCGCCAAGCCTACTTGGAAGCGCAGCCTATAATCATGCAAAGAGGATCGGTAAGGACGATTGTTAAAACGCTAGTGCCCATGGGGGAAACTGGGGGATGGGTTTAGTTAACTGGGTGTTTTATTTCCATTCCTGTTTTAAGATACTATACACATAAGTTCCTGCACTTTCTCCATAGGATTGAACATTATAATTTCTCAACAATCCTTCTTTGACAGCTCCGAGTTGGTCTTTTCCATTTCGTTTTTTAATTCCACCCTAGTAAAAAATCCGGCAACGCAACAGTTGCATCCGAGTAAAAAGTCCATCGTACGGTTTGCATTATTTCAGCTGATTCTTCTTGTATTTTTGGATAAGTTTTTCCGCCCCTTTTAGCATAATCATATGTGAACTCGGATTTATTGTAGGTAAATTTTTATCATCAGGAAAAATAGGGTCTTGATGTTCCGTCTTTCCATAAACCTGAGAAGAAGAGATTAAAATTTGTGAATTTAAGTCATATATTGAAATTGAAACAGAAGCGCTATTACTGGAATTTTCTATTTGATTCGGGAAAGATATAGAACCAGCACCGTCACTAATAACATTTCCTCCAATATTGATAATGTAATCACAACCAGTGTCTCTTTTTAATTCTTTCAAATCCGAGTCCGATAAATCAAATTTAATTTTTGGTGCCACCAGTTTGGTACTTCGCAAATCGTTCATTTCAATCAAAGAGTCCCCAAGAATTTTTTTGAAATCTTTAAGTGAATGGTGATAGAGTTCAGTATCGAATATTTTCGAGTTTGATTGTGTTCTGTTGAGAATCCATTTCCCATTGCTAAAGTCCAATTGCTTTCCGGTATCGAAGAAATAATTGTATTTCGCACCGGCACAAGAATAAAGGGTAGAAATTATGAGTATTAAGTATATTTTTTTCATTGAAAATTTATATGCCATAATAGTTGGCAACATTATAGGATTAAATAATGTAAGACAAGGGCGCAGTTTTTTTGGTTCGCCGTTGAATTTTGAGATTTCGGTTTTGCGCTATCCTAGTGTCAAGTCAACGTTTAAATGACGGGTAAGGAATGATGGATCTTGAGTTGGGCCAAGGCGCAAAAAACGCACATAGCCGCCCGCGTGTCGCAGAAGCTTTAGCGGAGGCACTAGCTACGTAAGGATTTTTGCAACGCAGGAGCGGCTCAAGAGACACTTTAAATTACCCGTAGGTTTAGGCTTGACTGGACACTAACTATTGATTTGGATCCTTTTTATTTCTTACCAATTTAGGGAATTTTGGTTTGTGTATGGAGGATTTTTCTTTGCTTTCCTTAAGTGGTAATGATTAAATAGGAATGGCTGGCATTAATAACCGGGATATATTATTAACTGGCAGGCCACTTGGTAAGGGGAAACTAGGCTAAGGTTCAGTCAACACGGCGTTCATGTTTGGCTCCCGCAAATTTCGCGGGACAGGCCGTACCGACCACACGAACGCTTAGATATCAGCTGTAGTTATTTATTTTTCTTTGATATTGCTATTATAGTTTTCAATAATCAGTTTTGCTACCAATTCTGGATTTTGATAATATATGCCGTGGCTGTATTTTGGCAACAAAATAATTCTACTGTTATCATTGTCCTTTATCAAATCCGTGAAATGCTGTATTCTCAAATTATCGTATTCTTTCCACCAAGGCTTGAAATTAATTCCTAGATTAAGGTTCTTATTTAATTCTTCGTCTGGTTGTTCGATAGGTTTGTTATATGAAATAATTACCGTTGCAGCAATATTCCTATTCAATTCAGGTAAGTGTTGATATTCTTGAAAGTAACCCGATACACTAGATTTCAAAGCCCTTGTGGCATCATTCCTTGCTCCTTGGCCAAAACTATCATTTTCGGACATCATTTTCTGAATTAACAAAGACGTTTCCCGATAACCAGTAGCACTTTTAGATTTTATTCTTGCTTCTTCATCCTCTTCAACAGTCAACATAAAGTCGGTTGGGTCCGAAAAAACGAGCCCACAAACTTCGTTTGGGAACTTAGATGCGAATAATCTTATGTACGGTCCACCTATGGAATGCCCAACCAATAAATATGGTGGTTCAATGTTCAAGGTTGTTAATAAATTATGTAGTCGATCGGCAAGTTGAGAATCAGATGTTATTTCAGTATCTAGCTCTGATTTTCCAACTCCATTTCTAGCGTATTGAATACCCGAAATATTACTAGGTAGAAAAGGAAGAATAGGGCCAAAAGTTCCGCCACCTAATCCCGTTTCGAAAACAAGAATTGGTTCCCCTTTTTTTCTGTTTTCAATATTGAAGGATTTGTACGCTATTCTTTTGCCATCGACAACAACTAATTCGTTATCGTTATTTTGAGCATGATTTGACGGATTTAAGGCAATTACAAATAAAATGCTCAGAATTATTTTAAGTTCACTTCTCATATTTAGTGATTCAGATGTTTGTATTTTCTCCTGATGCAAAATTATTGGAGTAAATAGGAGAGAATTGAAAAAGACGTATGTCATTTTTACGCCATCTGTATGACAATGTAGGATTTAAAGAACATTTGGGACGAAGCTTAATACTTCCTTTTCTTTATTTATCTGAACTGATATATGTATTGTAATGATGATATTTGCTAACCCATAAGTTAAATAAGAGACTATTAAAATTATAGGAAATCCTCCATACCCTTTTCCTGCTAACAGGAATAGAATAACTAGGAAAAAAGGTAGTGCTAACATACTTAAAATTTGAAAATTCAAAATTTTCTTTCCAATAGTATTCATCTTTCTATCATTTCTATTCTTGAAAAATATAATTGATGGGAAAATAATATTACCAAATGGGATTACCAACATTGTTAAAACACTAAAATTCATAAGTTTCAATGTTTTTATGTTGTTTTTTACAAATAATTTGGGGTTACCTTCATCATGAAATATATCTGAGCTTTCAATGGATAAAGTTTTCGCTAAAGTTTTGAGGGTATGAGAACTTCCCGTTGACAATCCTTTTTCGATTCGCTGAATAGTTCTAATGGATATTCCAGAAGACTTTGATAACTCTTCTTGAGTCAGGTTTTTAAGTCTTCTATGCTCCTTTAAGCTATTCTTCATTGTGGTTTTCAAATTACCGTTAACATTATAGGATTAAATCAGGTAAGCCAAGGGCGCAGTTCTTTAATGTAACTATGCGGTCTCGGTTTTGCGCTATCCTTGCTACAGGGATTGGATCCTTTTTATTTTTTCCAATTTAGGGATTTTTAGTCAATAATATGCAAAGAGGTTGGACAGGAGCGGTGTTTGGCCAGCCAATTTAAGGGAAGGCACGAGCCAGTGGGGAATTTTATTTGTTTTCTTTAAAGTGGTACAATTTAAAACGGGATGGCTGGCACTGATGCATTAAAGAAAGCCTGTAAAGCGGTTTAAATAAGCTGGATTTTCTAAAAATTAGGACTTGTACAACGGCTGCCCGTGTTGGTTTTGTTGAAAGCTGGTTTGCAAAGGCCTCCAAAAATATCCGGTTACTTGCTGACCTAAAAAGAGAAACTGCCTTAAAAGGGAGTTATAGAAGTTTGTTTTTTTTATAATTTATTTGCTTGTGCAACGGTTACGTTCGTTTTATGGGACTTTAAAAAACTAGAATTTAACGTCTCACCAAACGCAGTTTCTTTTAACGAGGTGATGTACTTCATTTATTTGAACTCACTTTTCTGATACAACATAATGCTTCTTTCCATAACCGACGCGCCCGTCCCTTGAAATAGCCTCTACAACAATTATATAGTCGCCCGGAACGTCTCCATTATAAAAACGAGCCGATGCGCTTCCTGACTTATCAGTGCTCAGATGGGGTTGCCAGTGGATAAGTGCCCTAAGATCCGGCTTTTGTTCTTTGGTGGGAATCGGACTGTCGTATTTTGGGGTGTAGAATTCCATGACCGGGGAAAAGACCTCGACAGACGTATTAAAGGTGCCAGGTGTCGGCCTTATGGAAGTATTGATACCTAAACCGCCTTTGGTAACCACAGAAATGATATGTCCAAGAGATGGCGTATTCATGGGACTTACCTCTGGAAAAACACTCTGGTACAAGCTCCTAAAGGAACTGGCGTACTGGATAAGTTCTACCCGCTCTATAATTTCGGGGGACATATTGGACACCTGACCATATTGGTGTTTGTCAAGCGGTTTACCGTCGACGATCAATAAAGTCCCCTCCTTTTTTGGATTTCCCGGTACGATACCGCGTCCGGATTGATATCTTACGGCTCCATACTGTCCCGCTCTGACATGCGCAAGCATAAACCCGTCGCTATATTTTTCAATAAATACCTGATCTCCGTAATTGAAAAGAAGGATACTGTATAGCCCATAGGACCATTTTTTCTCCTTTGCCCTTAAATCATCTCCATTGACGATCCCATCTGGTTCTCCGTATTTGTCGTAAAGTTTTTTGCGCTCGGGACTTAAGAGGTTGTCGGTAACAATCACCTCGTCCAGTTGCGTAACCCCATAGAGGGAATCTAATATGGCTTCTGTTCGGACACGTTCCATTCCCGCCACGGCCACACTTCTGATCAGGGTATCCAGTTGACGAAAGGCCGGCCTACGATCATAGGTTACTTTTGGAGGCTTTGGGTTATTCAAATTGATCCTATAATCAAGTTTATTCCCCTTTTTTCCATCATCTACCGTAAGTAGGACCCGCATGGGTGGGCCATAGGTATCCTCCATCATGAACCTGAAGTTACCCAGACTATCGGTGGTTCCTGAGTAGAAGACCGGTGACTTTGAGAAGGAAGATAAGGTAAGCCCCACGCCTTCCTTAGAGAGTTTGCTCCTTCCGGGGGCCTGTACCGAGCCCCTGACCTCGAGGCGAGACTGAGGCCAATAAAGGGTCTTCTCGATGCGTTTTGCAGGATATTTGTAACGGCGCCAGCCCTGGGAGAGCATAAGGGCGTCGAGGTCCTGGGCACGTCCGGTATTCTGGGAATTAAAGTAGTAATCGGGATCCTCGATCGTTCCCCGCAGTTCCGAACTTAAAAGAAAGTAGGATTTAATGTTCCCAAACGTATGCTGGCCCTGTACTGAATTGATGGCCAAAACGGACAATTCTACGGGGCCCTGAACGGAATCTTGTCCCGTGATAAGGATATCCAATTGGGTAGGTTGGCGCCGTGCATACGTTTCCCTGTCCGTAGCCAGGTCCACCTTCAAATGGTCTTCGGTCTTTTCATTGAAGAACAGCCGCTCCGCAACGGTATTTTTGTTCTGGTCCATCAGGGTAAAGACGAGTATGCCCTCTGGCAATGCCTCCGATAAAAGGCTCTTGGACAGATATCCGTCTCGCAACGGACCCTCTATCATAATAAGATCCTGCCCCCGGCAAGAGACCTTGATATACACATTGCCGGAAAGGACATTTGAGTATACCCCCGCCCAAATATTTTTGCCAGTTCGTTGAACAGAGATAATACTTCCATTGGATGCCGATTTGGGCAAAGGGAATTTTACGATGGTTTTCGGTCCGTTCGTGGAACGAATTTCGGCATGGTAGGTACGGGAACTTTCGGCGTAAATTGAAAAATAGCCCATTCCCAAACGGTTTGACACAAAATCAATGATATGTTTCCCCCTGTCGTCGAAAACGGTTCCCTGGACCCTGCTTCCCTTGCCGTCGATGCCTATGGCCTTGTACGCTATCTTGTTGCTGTACCCCTCAATTAACGTACCGCTTTCAGGAAAGAATTGCAGGTCTACCTCGTTTTGATCCAGGACGACCGTTTCGGATAGCCCCTCTACTGTCACGGTCACCCAGCTAGGGTCTTCCAGCATCTCGTATTCAAATGCATAAGCTCCATGGCCATTTCTTTTTATAAGCAGGGTGTCGCTCCCCTTATCTCTTTCTATGGCGACCTGTACCTGCTTGGCCCCGGTCGATTCTATGGCGTCTGACCTAACCTTAGCGCTCAAAAGGAACCGCCCGTCACCTACTTTCTCCAGTTTTAGGGAATCCAATAATTTCGGGTTGTTTGAGGGCCAAGGAGCTACAATGTCCACGTAGCGCTTATAAATGAAATCATCCCCAAAGTTTCTGTTCCATTGGGTATAGGCCTGTACCAGATAGCGGCCCTCCGGCAAGCCCTTTTCGGGTTCAAAAGACCCCCTCCCTACCCCTTTGGACAACTTGACCAATTTACGCGACACGATTTTCCCGTCTGGACCAATCAATTCAACATGAAGTACACCGCTAATTTCCGTGAAACGGTGGGAAATTGCATCGGTTACGATGGCCTTGAACCAGATAGTTTGGTCGGTAGCGAACACTTCGGAGGCAAGCTGCAAATAGATCTTTTCGGGCGACCACCTATCTTGTGAAAAAACGGAGGTTGAAATCGACAATAATAGCAGAATGATAAACTTTCTTGACATTTTTATTTCGAATAGTAAACTTCTAACCAAACGCACACTTTAATATCTAGATATCTAGAGTTTGTACTTAAGTTAGTCATTTGAATTTATTTAAAATGAAATACCATCCTATTGGAAGGTATTAATGCTTTAAAAAATTTACTCTTTAAACATTAGCGACCTAAATACTTAAAGAAGAGAAAGCTTGTTTTATATTTTGAATATTACTTTTCCGATAATATTCTTTTGGGCAACAGGGCCAAATGACCTAGAGTCAATAGACTTGTTTCTGTTGTCCCCAATCATAAAATAGTAATCGTTTTTGAAAATATAAAATTCACTTTCTTTATTATCATAATAAAAAGAACATTCTTCTCCAATTTCACCCCCTTCTTCCCATTCCATAATATCACGATAATCCTTTATTTTGTTTGACTCAAAGCTAATCTTTAATCCTTTGTAGGGAATTACAAATTTATCCATGTTGTTTTCCGAATAGGGTGGGAATTGAATCATTGAGTTATTATGTTTGGCGTCTGGCTCGATTGCCCCGATCGAATCGACGCTTTTACAACCCATAAGCAATTTTTCCTGGTTCAAATCAAGATTGATTATAACGTAACCGGAATATTTCTGTATAATACTGCTTGAGTCCTTATTCATACACTCTTTTAAGTCATTAAAATTTCGGTACCAAACCTTTCGAAAATGACACGAGGTACGGGGAGGGTGTGCGTATCGCCCATTAATAAAAATATCCGTGTCTTTTATTTCAATTATGTCACCTGGCAGACCAACACATCTCTTCACGTATATCGTTGATTCTTTACCTACGCTGAAGACTAAAAGATCGTTTATTTTTGGTTTTTGCTTAAATTTCAGCTCTTTTAAGATTTTTGCTAGGGGGCTGCCGTAAAAAATCTTGCTAACAATTATAAAATCGTTTTTTTGTAAGGTGTTCTCCATCGAAGAACTTGGTATATGGAAAACATCAAAAAAAAATAACCTTAAAACAATCGTACTCAAAAAAAACCAAAATAAGACATTTAATAGCTTAAGAAAAAAAAAGCGAGCTATCTTTAGTCGTAAATTCAAACGCTTTTCCATAATTACAGTTATAATGATTTCATTTTTAATTGATTGTGCCTGCCGCAACCATAAACAACAGGTATTGTCGAATCAATCAACATAGTTCACACCTTGAAGTTTTAGAAAATTTTTTGCTCCATTTATTATTTCAAACGTTGTCTCGGAAGGAACTGTAACCTTTAAATTCAATATTCTATTAGCAACATTCACAGCATTTTCCATTTGATTGTTGTCGGAATACATTTTAAGCAATAAGTAATGGCTCCTAAAACTTCCTGGAACCATATTAATGGAACGTTGATAACATATTTCAGCATTTTTGTAATCTTCTATTTCCTTATAGCAATTCCCCAACACATTTTCTATTACGGAATTATTAGAATAATTCTTGGCTTTGCTCAATATATTAATGGCAGCATATGTATCCTTTGCACTATATAAAGCCAGACCATAGTCGGTAAGGAACTTCCCGTCGGTATCAAAAAACGGGTATATTAACCTGTAACCCTTAACTGCCAAATTAAAATCTTTATCCAAATAATTTTCGTGGGAATTATTCCAAACATAATAAGCTTTTGCTAGTTTCAGTGTCTTATAAAACAGTAAGCAAGAGATAGATAGACTAATCAATAGTATGTAAAATGATCTTGATTTTGATTTATTTTGGGGTTTAAAACGGTTGCAAAAGGAACTAGCCTGGTTTGCAGATAAAATTGCCACGTAAAGGATTAACACCAATTTAATAGGCAGAATTTTAGAAGGATACGAGAATAGTGAGAAGATAATTATCGACAAAATTCCGGCCATTGCCATCTCGTACAATGGTTCATTTTCTTTTAAAGTCCCTCTTCTAATAATTAAAAAATATAGCACTAGCAACAAAATTGACAATCCTAATATTCCATTTTCTACGGAAAACTGTAATGGTTCGTTAAAGGCATAAGCTGTATTCCCTGCCCTTAGCGCCATTTTTATGTTATTGTGTTTTTCAAAATATTCTGACTGATAAAGCATATAGTTACTATGGAACCTGTCATAGCCAAAACCCATAACAGGCCTATCTTTCAACATTTCCACAGTAGTTTTCAATATCAACAACCTCCCTTCAGTTGACCCTTTTTTAAAATTATATATAAAAATAATGGAAGTAATCATGCAACATATTGCCCCCAAAACCAACAAAACCTTTACAACCCTTTTCTTTGTGTTTTTTTCAAAAAAGGACTGAATATTCTTGCGATAGATATATCCTACAGTAAAGAAAATAACAATAAAGGCGGCTCTCGATCTTAATGCAGGAATTATTGTCACACACCCAATAATGTTTAAAACAACAGCAAAGTGAACGATTGCTTTTCGTATATTAATATATTTTTTCCCATCTTCAATTAGGAAATTACCATTCTTTAAGAACTGTAGGCCAATTGGAAAAACGGCTACCAAGTAACCACTGTAGGGGCCACTGTTAAAAAAACCACCTGTTACCTTTAAAACCGAACTGTTAGATTCTATCAAGCCGTATAATTGTAACCATCCTATAATGATTTGGATATTGGCACCGATAATGGCCGCAATAAGTAGCCAAGAATGATGTTTAGGTGTAAGCGATTTTATCACAAAATACAATGCCAGCAACCCCAGCAATTCGTAGAACCTTATTGAAAAACCGTAAGTGGGTTGAAAAAAATATCTATTGAACGTTATATAAACCACGAGTAGAAGAATTGAAATATCTATCCGGCCAATAGAAAAGGATTCATCAGAAACTTTCAGCTTTCCCAAAAATAAGCAGACGATTAATAGGGTTGCGAGTAAGAATATAATAAATTTTCCGGTCACTGGGGAGCGTCGAAATGGCAAGAAATCAATCGATGGCAAAAATACGTATAGAGAGAATAACAACAGCACTATCAATAAGTTAATACTATGTTCTAATCTTAATATTCTAATTTTGGTACAATCTATCTTAAGTGTCATTTCAATGTCCTTTTGCAAAATAACTTTCAGGATTCAAGGGGCTAAGGCTTTTTCAAATTTTATAGAAAGTGAGTATTACAATAATCGGAAATTATCCACATCTCCATATAGTCCATGTAAAATGAAAAAAATATTCACAAACTCCGAAACCTGTTAAACTAACGTTCGTTTACGAATATTTGCTTACCGTCCCTATAAACAAAGGGTAATTCTTCCTTACCGTGGTCCTTGTTTCTTAACCAGTATATCGTATTCTCGGGTACATTCTCAAATTTTAAAAAGTTATACTCTGCAATTTTGGAGCCTCCACTTTTCCATCTCTTATCGTAATATAAAAGCTCGTAATTATCCCCAATCACTATTCCATTGTTGGCATTTCTGGGGGCAAACCTTACTTGTGAAATGTGCTGAGGGCTTCCAAAATCGATACCTATGGAAAAAGTTGTAACGTATGTTTCTAGGTTGCCATCCAAGGCCCGCTCTACATCTTGGCTTGAAGGTAAAAGGTTACCATTCAATTTTGTATAAAGACCAACATCCACGTTTCTTAATTTTTCCTCAGACAAGATAGAAGGTTCCGACCCTTTGACAATATTCATGTTTTGATTTACTGAAGAGAACACCTCAAAAGTTGCAATATTAAGCGGTTTACCATTACTAATACACCTCACATACCTAAATTTCTTTTTTGTCGAAATAGGTAAGGCTTTCACTGAAAAATCCAAAATGTCTGATGAGCCAATGGAATAGAGGTCTATTGCATCCGAAAAATCCGCGCTGTTGGCCCCTTGTATTTTGGAGCCAATCATATCCTTCATGAACTCAATTAAATGGTATTTCAAGGGAAATTTACGAGTAAGTCGTAAGGTAATCGGATTGTTGTTGGGAGCTATTTCCATAACCTTTCTGTCGAAATCGATATGTAATGGGTTGGAGATTGGAATGAACCCATTGGAATCATAGATACCAACAATATAAGTTGCATTTACAGGAACTTTTTCAAAATTGATTTTTTTACGGTCATAATCAATCTCTCCCCAGGCAATGGGCTTCCAGCCTCTAGGGCTAAATATCGCCAAATAGCCCAATTTTCTATTGGTACTATCCTTCTTAAACTTGTAGGGAACTGAAAAGGTGGTAACCTTGTGGTATTCCTCGGTTACATCCTTCATATATGGGTTTTTGAATGTATTCGGGACGTATTCATTAATGCTGGCCAATGTTCTTGGGCACCTCTGTTTGACATACATATTTCTGTACATTTTGGATAATTCGTTTTGATGCCTGTAATCACCTAACTGTTGCCATTTAGGGGAATAATGGTGATAAATTCCTGAAGTATCCCGTACCGATACCCCATAATGTATTTTGTCCCTGTTAAAGTAACCCGAAGTATAGTCCAAATAAGCGGGAACGCCACATGCGTTTAATACCCTTACTGTCCATTCGGAATGTCGGTCGCAATCGAACTTATAAAACTGTAAAATATCGTAAAACCCTAAATTTCCGATTTTATGGCCATTGTCCTCGAAAACATCGAGACAATAGGTGGCAAAATTTAAGCGTCTCACGGTATTAGCAAGGTTTAAAGAATCATTAGAATGAACAATACCGTAAAAATAATTATTAATATAACTGGAATATGTATCCACAGATTCATTCATGCTCCTATATGTCAACAAGGTGTTCTTGAACTCGTTATAACTCAAATCCCTTGCAAAAGGGGACTTCTTCCAACAGGAAAACGCATTATCAATATGGTCAATCAACCAGTTGCAGGAGATATTTTTCAAATCGGGATAAATTCCGTTGGTTTGATTTTCCGTTTGGATATTGAATAGCAATTCCTTGCCAATACTATCTACAAAGTGCTCAAAATGTACAACTTTTTTTCTATGGAATTTTACGTCAACAGTATCAGGGTAAGTTCTTTTTATCAGGGAATCTACAAAGCCCTTTGTCGGAGCGAAATCCTTTGTGTCTAGAATATTATGAAGATAATCTGCAAACCGGAAAAGTGAAGTATCTGCCTCATGAAAGAAGATTACTTTGGTAAGCGAGTCAATTTTTTTAAATGATTCTTTTACTAAATCTGGGTAGGACTCAATCCTTTTTGATGAAAAATGACCCTTCATATTAGATATAAGAAAACAGGCCGCCCTATATTTTAAACTGTCTTGTGGATACTTTTTATAATGATCTAGCACTTTAATCAATTCCATTTTATTTTCCCCCGCTTTTTCTAAAGAGGAAAGCACACCTTTCGGATATGGATATCTTCTTAAATCCACACAATTATAGAATAGGAGAAGAAAAAATACCAATATTTGTAGATTTACCAAAAGAACAAATAATCTTTTACTCATTGGAAACAAAATAGAATATGAAGTGGAATAGCCCTTATGCTTAATAAATGTAACAAGCCAACAATCATTGGTTCTATAGTACTGTAAAGAGCCAAAGTTTCATTCCACCCTACCATAAAATGTCAATAAAAATGGGGATAATGGTGAATTACTGTTAACAGTCACTACTTTGTTTACAAAACCTTTCATGTGTTCATCACTTACAAAGATGCCAATTATCGAATCAGTCTTTCCAACAGGTAAAGGGCTATCATTAAAATAAGCTACCGTACAGCCACAAGTAGCCTCTGCGTTATAAATTAAAAATGGGTGTTGCCCTACATTCTTATATTTAAAAACCCTTTTAATTGTATCGCCTATCTTAACGGAACCTATATTGATAGTAGTATTTGTAATAAACTCAATCTTAACACTATCGTTTTGCACATTCTTAAATTCCAAATTATATTCATTATTCTTGTCTTTGTGTTTTTGATTACATCCAGTCAATCCAATAAAAAGTAATATTGTCCATAGCAATATTTTGTATTCATTTTCCATTTTCTAAAATAATTAAGTCACTAACTTTTACTGACTAGTTTTCAGATAATACATATTTAATTAATTTGTTAGAGTCCATCATTCCATATAAATGTGTGAAATTTTCTCTGTCGATAGCTATTGTATTCACTTTTCTGTCCAATTTAATTCTATTTACTGGATTCCCTTCCCAATCATAAACCAAGACAATATCGGATATATTGAAGTTTTCATCACTGTCGTTCAACAAAGGGCCACTGTAAAGGGCGAAGATATTTTTATCACTAACCGCAATATTGCGAAAGCCTTTTTTACTGTCCTTCCCTGCAACAATTTTCTTTGAATTTGGTCCTACAAGAAGATTAAAAGTAGGCAGATAGTATACTTTTTGATATTTTTTCTTTAAACGATAATTTTTGTCAACCGATATTATTTGAATTACTGCTCCTTTACCAGAAAAACAAGCAAATTCATGGAAGCTTCCTGGTCTATAGGCTACTCTATTATCCATTCTCATATTTAAATATTTGAAGTACAAAGAATCCTTTTCGCTTTGGGTTTTATTATTTTCATTTCCGGGTACTTCAATACCCGTTGTTAATTTGTTTGTATAGAGGTTCAAAACGCCAAAGGTTTTGTTATCCATATTTGAAGTTAAAAACTTACCGAATAGAATTGAATCGTTCAAGAAATAAGTATTCGAAAAAGTAATTTTTGTTGAATAAAAAATAGGTTTCGGCCTGTATTCAGATTTATTTAATAAACTGTCCCAATTATAGCGAAAGATTTTATGCGGAGAGTTTACCTGGGTAATACTAAAAACTGAATCATTGTTTGCGACACCATTTTCCATTGAAACTGCATTAATATTCATTTCGGATTCTCCATTGCCCGCAAAACCAAACTTCTCTACTAAACGGCCATCTTTTAAATTGACAATACTAAAACCCGCCTCACCTGTATTATCATTAAAAATGGCCAAGGTGTCATAAACTTCGAATTTACGGGGCCGAAATAGTATTGTGTCGCTTTGAAATCGGATTTCCTCACCTACCAGTACAATCTCATTATCTTTAGAAAAATCGTTTAACGGATTATTGTAGTTGTTAGCACAACCCAACAGAACACACGTTGCTAGTATTTTTAAACAGTATATATGTAGAGGCGGATGTATCTTATAAAATCCTTTATAAATATTCCTATAACATGTTCGTAAAATACGTATCATAAAAACAAAGCGCAACTTAAAATAATTAATCATCACAAGGTCGATTATACTAGCATATGTATGTTTTGATTTTTTGTGAATACATCCAAAAAATACTTTTTAGGGTGTTCCGTATCCAATTTTTTCCTTGATCTGTCATCAAGTAATTTAACTACATGACCAATTTGGTTGTTTTGCACGTTGCCCAAAGGTGAATCCTTGGAAAAATACTTTCTCAATAATTTGTTGGTATACTCATTGATGCCCGTTCCCAAGATACTTATGGATATATGAAAAATACATTACAACCGATTTCTTGGCGATTTTCATATGCCCAGAGATCTCCTTACCTTTGTCATTGGATTAATATGGATTCATTCCTTATAAAGTTCTTGTGCATTTACTGTGATCTTGAAGAACTTATCGATTGCATTTCCACCGACATTTTCGACTAACAGTAAGCTGGAGCACCTGTCCAAAATGCACCCTTATGCCCCTTTTCGATGATAAGGTCTTCCTTGAAGTTCCCGACAGTTTTCTTGTTTTCCACAATCGAGAGGAACTTATCTATGGCGACCCTTCCCAGTATGCCCACTATTGTCTTTTCTCAGTATCGTTTATATTTTACGTAAGAATTCCTCAAACTCTTGTAAAGTTTACCTCCAATAGCCTTGTCCTCCCATATCCTTATTTAGATGCGCTCACGACAGACCATATCTATATCCCTCAGACGTGCACTACTTGTTATCACTTAGAGGGACCATTAGTAATTCCAGAGCTTGTCCCATTCATAAAGCTACATCTTGGGCGTAAAACGCTTTTTCACATGTCCTTCCCTCATTCGCTCGTCTACAATTATTTCGGTATCTTTGGTATTGTTAACGCCCCGTCTTCCCTAGTTCCTTTCCTGCTCTTGGGAAAGGGACGACTCGGCAATGGATGCTTTATGAATATATCTATCTTCTTAAGGCCGTTTTTCAACTTCCACTCAACAACAGACCTTTGTTCCAAGGTCATTTGTTTGTAGCTCTTAACACAACTATTTGACTTTTTTGGGGAATTTTTCCTTCGGGGATACCCCCGAAGGAAAACTCCCATCAAAAACTTTCAATAGCAATTGAATCTAAGCCAAATTCCCCTTCTATGATATAATAAATCCAAGAGGCAAAATAACATATCTCCAAAACGTTAAAGCAAATCATACTTGGATACACTTTGAACTACAGTCTATTCATCTGAGATAAATCAATAAAATTTAGCAGAACCCCCTTAACTTGACAACAAATATGATAGTACAAAGTAAAACAATGAATAATCCATGAGACTTTTATATTTCTTCAAAATCATAAAGTGTATACCATTCACCACCACCCTCTTCAATACATGTATCCCAATCACTGTAAACACAAAAGCCAGATGCCTTGGCATCTTTAACCTCTATAACAGAAAAAGAATTTGCCGAACTACTATTAATGTTAACATAATTAACCGCCATCACAACAGCTACTAATAAACCACCTAATAATTTTAAATAATTTTTTGTTTTCATAATTAAAAATTTTTAAAAGATTAATAAAAATTACTTATGTATATACACATTAATAAAATTAGTAGATTATTTATTTAATATACACTATTTCTTACTTTTTTGTAATAAAATATTAACTATAAAAGAAAAAAAAACTTAGGTAATAGCTCAGGGCAAACTCACACTTTCCAATAAATACATCTTCAATAAAATTTCATCCAAATAGATGTAATTCAAGTAAATAAGTGTTGTTTTTTAGGTCGATTATTTGTATATTGTACTGATAATTGATTGTTGTTGAAAACAATCCACAATTTCAAGTCCATTTTCAGCAAGATGGACGACCCCAGGAGCGATATAAACAAGCTTCACAGATTGGACGATATCCTTCTTATTGGTATAATTTCGGTGATCTGTGCCGCGGATACATGGAAAGATATGGAAACATACGCCAGGGCAAAAGAGGATTTTTTACGTTCGTTCCTGGATCTTCCCAATGGCATACCTTCCGATGACACCTTCAACCGTGTATTCTCATCAATAGATCCAGAACAGTTCGAATCCTGCTTTATGGGCTGGGTATCGGGATTGGCCGATCTTACCGATGGCGAGGTTATCCCCATTGATGGCAAAACGCTAAGAGGATCCAGATCCAATGGAAAGAAGTCCCCTTTTCATATGGTAAGTGCCTGGGCCAGTGACAACAACATGGTTTTGGGCCAGGTCAAGGTCTGCGAGAAGTCCAACGAAATTACCGCCATCCCAAAACTCTTGGAGCTTATTGCCATAAAAGACTGTGTAATCACCATAGATGCCATGGGTTGCCAAGAACATATTGCCAAGACCAATGTTGGGCAAGGGGCCGATTACATCTTGGCCGTAAAGGACAATCAAAAGCGGTTGCACCGGGATATCGAAGATGAATTTAGATTTGGCAAAGCTATCGGGACCCATATCCATGACGACCTGGGCCATGGTAGAATAGAGACACGTAGCTGTAGTGTCATCAATACTTTTGACTTTATAGAAAACACGGATAAATGGACCAAATTAAAGAGCATCATAAAAATTGAAAGCATCAGGGAGTTTAAAAATAGTGCAAGATCCAAAGAAACGGCTACCCGATATTATATCTCAAGCTTGGAGAACAGTGCGGAGGCCTTCCAGAAAATGATACGCCTACATTGGGGAATTGAAAATAAATTACATTGGGTATTGGATGTCGCCTTCTCGGAAGATGCATCAAGAAAAAGAGCGGGAAATGCCGCCCAAAACTTCTCGATACTGAGCAAAATTGCCTTAAACCTGTTGAGACAGGACAAACAGACCAAGCAAGGCTTAAAAGGCAAAAGACTTAAAGCGGCCTATGACAATAACTATATGACCAAAATATTAGGAATAAAAGTGTGAGTTTGCCCTGGGTAATAGCTTACATTTAATATGTGCCTAGCAAAAGCTGGAGTATTTTTTCTTTTTTACCTTAAGTGGCACAGATTGAAACGGAATGGGTGGCACTGATAAACGGTTCTTCCCCAAATTTGAGGAAGAACCCATCACTCCGAAATAGCCATATCGCTATTAATTTCAAATTCTTCATATAAATGTTCTTCAATCTCTTTAGAAATAAGACTTAAATAGTTCTTAATACGCTCTATCATTAAACTAGTGGTAATTGATGTTTTGTGTTGAATGGTCTAAATCAAATATATCAAAATTTAACAAGTAATCGTTTACGGAAAACCGTAACATATTTTGGAGAAAATAGTAAAAATAACATTCCACACATATTACACTCCCCTCCTATTGTCGGCTAGCATAAAAAGTGTTCCATTAATTTTTTAGAAGAAACTTTTAGAAGACCACATAATTTTTGAAGATTGATAATCTTAAAAAATTTGTACGAGATGCAGCGAGGGCCTGAGAAAACAAATACCAAATACGCCAGCACACCTCCCGATAGCCATATCGGGACACTCAAAAAAGTAAAGAATCTCAATCTTTACTTTTTATGCCGCACCCAAAGCAAAGTTACATAACCTGCCTGAATGAATTCGTTCAAACAGCCGCAAAACATTATTTTATAGCTTAATAAATTTCCTCAGCTCTAACCTTTTTTAGCTTCATCGTAGCCATCAAATTCTGCATATCCTCCCCTACCTTCTTTTCAACCACTCTAGCATAGATTTGAGTAGTTGAAAGCTTGGTATGCCCCAAAAGTTTGGAAACGGTTTCAATTGGCACCCCATTGGAAAGTGTAATCGCCGTGGCAAAGGTATGTCGGGCTACATGAAAGGTTATCTTTTTACGAATACCGCAGGCGGTTGTGATATCCCGAAGGGTGCGGTTGATCATTTGGTTGCTGTATATAGGTAATAATCTTCCATTTTCAAGCAGACTAGCATGGCTTTTATATTTATCAATGATTTCCATGGCCTTGGGTAGCAAAGGAATCTTCAAAGGTTCATCTGTCTTTGTTCTTTTAGTATATAACCAATCGTTACCGTCCATTCCTTTTACCAAATGGTCAATTTTTAGCCCACTAACATCAATAAAAGACAAACCCGTATAACAGGCAAAAATGAACAGGTCTTTTATGTGTTGGGTACTTGGAATATTAAACGTGGTATCCTCAATGAGCTGCAGTTCCCTTTCCGTCAGAAATTGACGTTCTGTTTTTTCAAAACGTAGTTTATAATTGATAAAGGGGTCCTTTTCCAACCATTCCAGTTTTACGGCAAGCCTGGACATCTTCTTTAAGCGCTCCATGTGTTTCATGGCACCGTTATTGGCACAACCCATTCGTGTGGCCGGTTTATACTTCCGTATATATTGTTCAAAATCTACAATAAAACCATAATTCAGTTTTTTAAGAGGAATATCCTCAACGCCCATTTTCTCTTTTAAAAATTCCTTGATACAACGTTCCGTACTGTAATAGTTCTTCATAGTTCCTTTTCTAAGGACGCTGATCATGGAGGTATTGTGATAGCTTATCAAATCGAGCAGTGTCTTGCCCCTATCGTCCTCTCCTAAATATCGAGCCTTTATTCCGGCCGAAGTAATGTCAACTTCCTCCTGCAAAAGTTGCCGGTGTGCCTCGTGCAATCCCGTAAAAACCTGATCCAAATACTTGTTTAGAGAGATTACATATTTGGAAAACCCCTTACCTCTTTTGCGTTTTTCGTCCCAAAGGGACACTGGCAATTCCCGATTTAAACTGAATTCCGCTCTTTTTCCATCCACGGTGACCCGAGCATAGATCTTAATGTTCCCATTTTCCAAATTCAATTTTCGAGTGACAAATACCACCGATAATCTACTGTTTTCTAACATATTACATAGCTTTAAATTAATAAATAAACGGTAAAAAACACAGGGTCAAATACCCTCTAAAGCTACTTCAATGTACAAAAAATACTGTGGTTTCAAAATCCCTTTATGGACACCAGAGGGGTGTTTTCAGGTAGTTTCAAGTGGTTTCATCTGGACCCCCTAAAAACATAAAACGTTGCAAATCAGGTGATTTGCAACGTCATGCGACTAGATGAAACTAGTCAAGTCGGGATGACAGGATTTGAACCTGCGACCACACGGCCCCCAGCCGTGTACGCTACCGGACTGCGCCACATCCCGAAAATTACTTTTCGTCAAGATATCGTTTGATACCTCTTTTCTTTATCTTTCTTTCCAACTGAACCGCCTCAATTCGATCGGTACATGGATAAGTATTTATCAAAATCCAAGGTCTGCCCTTGGATGTATACTTTTTACCACCATTATTGTGGGTAACAAGCCGTTTTTCAATATTGTTCGTCTGACCCACATAATACCTGTCGGTAGTTTCACTGAACAATATGTAAACCACATATTCCATAATTTCAAGCGACCATCACGCCCGAGGCGTGATACGCTAACGGTCTGTCCCGCTCCTTTGCGGGAACTGCGCCACATCCCGCTACTTCAATTTGCTCATTGCTCTCTATTTTTTTCAGAATCTTCTTCTCTAAAGGAATCCTCTGTAGGGCAGCCTGTCCTGAGCGTAGACAAAGGGCCACATCCCGAAAATGAGATTGCAAAAATAGGAAAGATCAAACAATTAAACCCTAAACTTTTGGCAAAAAAATGAATTTTTTTACTCACCCCTTATATTGGGGTCGATCGAAGGTATAATCCCAAAACTCCCAATAATTTCAAATGATATCCACTGCTATAGACCGGCATCTGCGAGGTACCTTTTATATAGTGTTGGTCATTTGAAAAATAAACACTAATTTGAAAATTTTATTCACATACCTATCAAACTATAAGAAACTTAGTAAAATCCACCTATTATGCTTAAACGATTAATCTGCTGCTTGTTCCTATTGGGCACCACTGTTTCCTTCAGCCAAACTACTGATGAAAATTTAATAAGACTGCAATACAAGGACACCACCACTACCAAGGACCTGGCAGTTGGACTTTGGGCCAACCCCTTACCCATGGATTACGATCAGGACGGGGACCTGGATTTGGTTATTTCCTGTACCGATGTTCCTTTTAATGGTACCTTTTTATTCAAAAACAGCTCCAAAGACCAAAACGGAAATCCCATATTTGACACCCCTATCAAAATTGGTGACGGGATGCGGAATGTGGCCATCTCCTATGTAGATGGGGAACCAAGGGTCTTAGGAGTAGGTTTGGAATATGACAATTTTAGAAGATATGGTTATACCCGCCCCATAGGCCTTTATCAGACATCAGAACTGCTGGATTTATATAAGGAACGTTTTAGCGACTGGAAATATGTTGATTATGACAATGACGGGGATATGGACCTTATTGTAGGTATTGACGATTGGAGTGAATATGGATGGGATAATGCCTTTAATGAAAAAGGGGAATGGACCAACGGGGACCTACGCGGATACCTGTATTTATTGACCAATGACAATGGAAAATACAGAAATGAAGGAAAAATATTGGCCGGGGACCAACCCATAGATGTATATGGCAATACTACGCCCAATATAGCCGATTTTGATGGCGATGGAGATCTGGATATTATATGTGGCGAGTTCGTAGACCAATTTACCTATTTTGAAAATACCGGCAGTCGCGAAAACCCCACCTACGCCAAAGGCAGATTTTTAGAGAATGAATCCGGCATCCTGGAAATGGACCTGGAAATGATGCGGCCTGTAGCGCTCGATTGGAACAATGATAACAAGATTGATCTAGTAGTGGGTGACGAAGACGGTAGGGTAGTATTTATTGAGAATACTGGAACTGTAAAAGATAATATGCCCATTTTTATGTCGCCCGTTTATATTCAGCAAAAAAGTCAATATCTAAAATTTGGTGCTCTGGTCACTCCGTTCAGTGTGGATTGGGACGAAGACGGGGATGAAGATCTAATCTGTGGAAATTCTGCAGGTTATATTGGCTTTATAGAGAATTTGGACGGGAGCGAAAATCCCGATTTTAAAGAACCCGTTTATTTAGAGGCCGATGGGGAAGTAATTCGGATAATGGCAGGGGAAAGTGGCTCCATCCAAGGTCCGGCAGAAAGAAAATGGGGATATACGACCCTTACAGTTGCCGATTGGGATGGTGATGGACTAAGGGATATTGTATTAAATTCCATTTTTGGTAAAGTAGAATGGTTTAGAAATATAGGTACAATAGGTGCTCCCAAATTAACAAAAATGGGAGGTGTTAAGATGGCCTGGGGGAAAAACGTAGTTCCCAAACCAAAATGGAATTGGTGGAATCCAGAAAAGGACGAATTGGCTACCCAATGGAGAACAACTCCTTATGCCATAGACTGGAACAAGGATGGACTAATGGATTTAATCATGTTGGATCATGAGGGTTATTTGGCATTTTTTGAACGCTTCAAAAAGAGAGGTAAGCTCTATCTAAAACCAGGACAACGTATCTTTAAAAATGCGGACGGCACCATGCGCAACGATTTGTTGCGTTTAACAGAGCGGGAAGCTGGTGGAAGTGGACGAAGAAAAATCCAATTTACGGATTGGGATGGGGACGGGGACCTCGATCTTTTGGCCAATAGTGAGAATATTGAATGGTATGAGAATGTTGGAGAATCCAGCGGAAACACCATCTTTAAGAAAAGGGGCAACTTGGTCAATACCAAATTGGCCGGTCATACCACCAGTCCAACCGTAGTGGATTGGGACCAGGATGGCAAACCAAACTTATTGATCGGGGCAGAGGACGGACATTTTTATTATTTAAAGAATTGACGGTAATTTAGTTCTCAAGGGAATGTGGTATATGTAGGTTTTCTTAATTCTTTAGCTTAATTTGTAGTCATGACCAATTAATCCAACCCTAAACCAAAGCCGAATGAAACATTTACTTCTTTCCTCGTCTATACTGTTCTTTCTATTGACGGCATGTAATATTAAAACGGCTACAAGGGGTACTCCACTTTTCAACGGTAAAACATTTTCTGGTTGGGAAGGAGATACCCTATCTACATGGCGGATAAAAAATGAAACGATAATTGGTGGTTCCTTGGACAAAACCGTTCCTCATAATGATTTCCTTTGTACCAATCGCTCCTATTCCAATTTCATCCTTAGATTAAAGATAAAATTAAACGGTCACGAAGGATTTATCAATTCGGGTATCCAATTCAGAAGCAAAAGGTTATTAGATCCACCCTTTGAAATGACAGGCTACCAAGCCGATTGGGGCGATAACTATTGGGCCAGCCTCTATGATGAGTCCAGAAGAAATAAAACGCTGATGGCCGCGGACTCTGTAGAAGTCCTTGATTGGATAAACATAAACGACTGGAACGATTATGAAATTAGGGCCGAAGATCGAAGAATACGGCTATATATCAATGGGCATAAAACGGTAGACTATACCGAAAACGACATGGGCATACCCCAGGAGGGTCTAATAGGCCTGCAAATTCATGGTGGCGGTAAAGCACTTGTTGCCTTTAAGGATATTTTTATTGAAGAATTGGAGTAAAACCATAATAACCGATCAAACATTACCAACTATGCCAACCATAACTTTTACCTCATGAGCAATTTTCATTTACTATCCCGAACCTACCTTTTACTAATGCTATTGATCATATTAGTAGGCTGTCAAACAAAGTCAAAAAAGGAAGAATCAGCAAATAAAGTTCTGGACACGGCGATCAAAGTCCGAGATTACTACCTGGAAGCTACCATGCTAGGGTATTTTGCCAAAGACGGAACCCGAAATCCAACCTTAAGGGCAAACATAGGAGACAGCGTAAACATTACCATTACAAACGGTGAAACCATGACCCACGACATAGCCATGGAAAAGTTGGGAATAAAAAGTGGCACCCTGTTGGAAAAAGGTTCAAGTACAAGTATATCCTTTATTGCCCAATATTCGGACACTTATTTTTGTACGGTGCCAGGCCATCGGGCAGCAGGTATGGTGGGCAAATTTGAGGTCGTTGAAGGCGATTTATCCGGAACAATCTTTACAGGGGTTTTACCCACCAAAAATGGAAATACTCTCAATTTAGGATTTGAAGCTGGTACCTTGCAGGATTGGAAAGCTACAGGAGACGCTTTTAAGAGTCCGCTATACGAAAAAGACCCCTCACCAGTGCACGAAGCCGATGCACTAATTGCCTTTGATGGCGACTATTTCTTAAGTAGTGGCGGTAACACAAACTACAAACTTACTGGTACATTAAGTTCTGTTCCCTTTAAGGTTACCCATCCATATGCTTCCTTTAAGGTATCTGGTGGTGCTTTGGCAGACACCAGAGTAGAATTGGTACTATCACAAACCGATAGCGTTATTTATAGTTCTACGGGTCAAGGTAGGGCCACCCTTCAACCAGTAGTCGCGGAACTTGAACCTTATTTGGAAAAAGAAATTTATATTCGCGTTATTGATAACGAGACCGGTATTTCACAAATACCATATATCAAGGATGACAAATGGGCCCATATTAATTTTGATGATTTCCGGTTCTACCCTACCCGACCTTACTTTCCCAATGAATTAAACCAAAGTGATATCATTGTTCTCCCACCATTGGACCCCATCTTAAATTCTGGGCTTTCCGGGTTGGAAGCAGCAAAGGCAATGTCTTTGCCCAAAGACTTTACTATTACATTGGCAGCCTCTGAACCCGAAGTGGTACGGCCAATAAGCTTCACTCTAGACCCCAAGGGTCGCTTATGGGTGGTTGAAGGACACACCTATCCTACACCCGCCCCTGAAGGCCAAGGAAAAGATCGTATTCTGATTTTCGAAGATACGAATGGAGATGGAACTTTGGACAAAAGAAAAGTTTTCACTGAAGGACTTAATTTGGTTAGTGGAATAGAAGTAGGAATGGGTGGTGTATGGTTAGGAGCAGCCCCGTATTTGCTATATATTCCAATTGATGAAGAAAAAGATAAGCCCTCAGGACCTCCACAAAAATTATTGGATGGCTGGGGATTGGACGATACTCATGAGGTATTGAATAATCTGCGTTGGGGACCCGATGGATGGTTATACGGAGTGCAGGGAGTTTTTACCCATTCCAATGTAGGTAAACCAGGCGCAACCGACAGTCAAAGGACAAAAATAAACGCCGGTGTATGGCGCTATCACCCAACCAGACACGAGTTTGAAGTATTTGCCGAAGGGAGTAGCAATCCATGGGGAATAGACTTTAACGATTACGGGCATCCATTTATCACTGTTTGTGTAATTCCACATCTCTATCATGTAATCCAAGGGGCACGTTATCAAAGACAGGCGGGGAAACATTTTAATCCTTACACCTATGATGACATTAAAACTATTGGCGACCATGTACATTGGCTGGGCGATCGTGGTCCCCATGCGGGCAATTTTAGGTCGGCAGTCGCCGGAGGCGGCCATGCCCATGCCGGGGCAATGATCTATTTGGGAGGAAATACCTGGCCTAAAAAATATCACAATACCATTTTTATGAATAATATTAATGGTTCTAAACTTAACAATGATCAACTTACCAGATCGGGTTCTGGATATATAGGATTGCATAATCAGGATTTTTTAGCCATGAACGATTCTTGGTCCCAATGGCTCAACTTTAAATACGATCCCAGTGGATCGGTATTTGCTATTGATTGGTATGATCAGAACCAATGCCACAGCTCCAACCCAGATGTTCATGACAAAACCTTGGGGCGTATCTTTAAGATCAGCCATAAAAACGATCAATGGGTTCGGGTTGATTTAAACCAAGCCTCGGACTTGGAATTGGTAAATTATCAATTACATCCCAACGAATTTTTTGTGAGGCAGTCCAGGACCATTTTACAAGAGCGAGGCGGTAGCACTGAAGTACATGCGGCCCTAAAAGACATTCTGGCCAACAATCCCGATGTAACCAGAAAACTACGCGCGCTATGGACTTTACATGTTACCAATGGACTCAATGACAAAGAGCTAAATGAATTATTGGGCAACAGCAATGAATACCTTAGAAGTTGGGCCATACAGTTGTTGACCGAGGATAAAAAGATTTCCCCGACTACTTTCGAACAATTTGTAGACTTGGCCAAAAACGACGCCTCAGCCTTAGTCAGATTATACCTAAGTTCCGCCTTGCTACGTTTGGAACCCGCTACTAGATGGAGAGTTCTAGAGGCCTTGGTTCAAAAAACGGAGGATGTAGCCGATCACAATCTGCCCTTAATGTTATGGTACGCCACCGAACCATTAATTCCACTGGATGCGAAACGTGCTCTAGAATTGGCCGGAAAGGCCAAAATCCCTAATATTTTATCCTATACCCTTCAAAGAATAGATGCATTGAATACTGTGGACTCCAAAAATTTATTAAAAAAATACAGGGAACAATTGACAGATGGGGACAAGAAAGAAAATCAGGCACATATAATGCTCATTGACAATTTATTAAGTGAACAATAGCAAAGAATTTTCAACTAAAAATAACTAATTTTAGAACTACAAACAGGCCATAAAATGAAAAGGAAAACAACTAAGACTATTGGACAGCTTTTAGGTGGACTTATTTTATATATGGGCTGTATTGTGGGGGCCTATGGCCAGACCGAAACCTCAAAAGATTTCAAAAAAACCGTTCTTACAAGGGATTTTATTTCTGAGGGAGTCGCTGTGGCAGATTTGAACAAGGACGGCCAAATGGATATTGTCGCAGGTTACTACTGGTTTGAAGCCCCTGATTGGACACGTCATGAAATGGCACCCTCACGTACATTCGACCCTTGGAAGGAGTATTGTGAATCTTTCCTGAACTTGGGCATGGACGTAAATCTGGACGGATGGGAAGATGTAATCATCATAGATTATCCAGGAAAACCAGGGTTTTGGTTCGAAAATCCCAAAAACAATTACGGAGTATGGAAAAAACATATTATTGCCGAAGGCATGGGAATCTCCAACGAATCCCCAGGTTTTGTAGATATTGATGGAGATGGCAGGTTGGATATTCTTTGTGGGGACGTGGAAAAAAAACAAATCGTATGGCTCCAAGCACCACTGAATCCCGGAGAAACGCAATGGAATCGTTTTCCTATCAGTGCTGAAAACGTACCGGGCACTGAACGTTTTTCCCACGGTATTGGCCTAGGCGATGTTAATAATGATGGAATAGATGATGTCCTAATTGCGGAAGGATGGTTTAAAGGCAAGACCGATAAAACTAGTGGCAATTGGGAATTCCAACCCACCAAGATAAGCGAACCCTGCTCCCATATGCAGGTGTTGGACATCAATGGAGATGGCAACAATGATGTGGTTACTGCCTCGGCCCATGCCCTTGGCATTTGGTGGCATGAACGGCAAGAAGGGGAAAACTTTAATACCCATTTAATAAGCACTACAACGGCACAGACCCATGCAACTATGATGGCCGATTTAAACGGAGATGGCAACAAAGAATTAATTACAGGGAAGCGATATTTGGCACATAACGGCAATGATGCCGGGGACAGCGATGCTCCCATACTATTTTACCTAGAATTTACTCCCGACAATGCTCCATATTTCCAAGAACATATTATTGACAATGATTCGGGTGCCGGCCTGAATATTGTGGTTCAGGATATGAATAAGGACCACAGACCGGATGTAGTCATTGCCAATAAAAACGGAGTCTTTCTTTTTGAGAATATGATGGGGAAATAATTGAAAATGCACTATTCGAAGAAACTCTATTATACATAACCTTATACATAGAAAAAACTTCCAACACTCTCAATACAACGATTATTATTACTGGTTGAACAAGGCTTTAAACCATTCTTTCATCACCAACCACTACCTTTTTAGACTTATCAACCAAGCTTTAATATATCACCAAGGACTACATATTGGTTCGGCTATATACTTAAAGAAAAAGCCCGATACATAAATTGTATCGGGCTTTTGAGGAAATAAAAATAAAACTAACTCAATTCCTTAATTAACGTCCCAGAATAATTTGGTGGTCAAATTATCCTCTCCACTAACTGTATTATAATTATCAGTGTTATAAACACGCTCACTATTTGGATAAATCCAACGGTTGGGTGGCAACGTTTGTTCGTTGGCATTATCTACCTGGAAAGAAAAATCAGGTAAATTCAACCTTCTTTGTTCCGCCCAGCTATCAGGCAATTGAAGTACACTGAAGTGTATCCATTTTTGAGTTGCGATCAAGGACAATTTCTCATCATCGGTAGTTGCGTTGTCCCAATTTACATCCGTACTGCCAATATAGGCCTGTATTTCCGTATCATTGGTAGGAACCAGGTCAATAGCCGTTCCGTCAGCGCTCAAATCACGTAGACCATAGTAAAATTCGGTTGATTTTTCAATAGCATCCTCATAACTAGCTTGTGCCATGGCGTCATTACTGGCATTCAAATAATACTCTGCCTTAAGAAGACTTACCTCGGCAGCTGTAAACAAAAGTCCAGGGAAGTATTCATTTCTACTTAAAGTAGAACGATTGTACCTAGATAATGTACCAGTAGCTACCAAAGTAGTTTGGTCATTTTCGTTTAGCAAAGGATCCAAACCTGAATAGTTGCTACCTGCAAACTCTCCTGGTTCGTACATAGCTCTTAGTCTAGGGTCGGTATTATCCAGCATGTGATCGATCATGGCCTTACCTGCCAAATTACCATCCCAGTCTTCCAAACCACTCCTGAAACCTTTAGAGTTTATCGGAGTATCCAAACTAACAACATCAATCTGAATATTTTCAGAATTTTCCTCCACTACAGGATATTGTCCTGGATTGGCCAAAATAGTAGCAATTTCAGACTGCGCTCTAGATTGGAATTCAGAAACACCGGAAACTCTGGTCAACATTCTTAACCTTAGGGAATTACAGTACTTTTTCCAAGCACTTAAATCACCTCCGTTTACAAAATCCTGGGTCTGAAACCCTACCATGATTCCTGCACTAACATTAATACTGTTCAATTCGTCAGAATAAGCCTTTAAACCATCCAACATGGTAGTATAAATACTTTCAGCAGTATCATATGCAGGCAATGAATTTAAATAATCTCCTCCATTTTGACTTAAGCGACCCGCTTCGGAAAACGGAATATCACCATGTAAGTCAACTACTTTTTGAGTATGGTCGTAGAGGTAAATTGTGGCCGTAAGCATATATACCCTCAAATCTGCCTGCTCCTCTGGAGTAAGGTTATTGTAAATCTTCTCCAATTCCCTGTATTGGGCCAAGAAATCATAGTAATTACCCCAACGTCCACCAATTCCTGCTTCTCCGGGAACATATTGATTGGAAGTATTTACCCAACCTACTGCTTGCGTATAACGTGTTAAAGTAGTTCTAAGCACTACGAAATAGTTCCAATAGGCGGGAAGAACGTAATCCTTATTGGCAACCAACATTCCAGCAAATTGCTTCTCTACTGTTGCTGTCGATACCTTCGAAGGGTTGGCGTAATTCTCGCTAAAATCTGCCTCAGTACACCCGCTGATGGCCGTGGCCATAACAATACTGAGTATTATCGATAATTTTTTCATGAAATATCTTTTTAAATAATTCTTATTTATATTATTATAAACTAGCTCTTACCATTAAACCGAAAGAACGAGTTGAAGGGTTGGTACCAACATTATTAACATTTTGGAACCATCTAGAACCTGCAGTGGTCTGCTCCCCATCCATATCTTTAATTGTTCTATATAAATAAAACAAGTTTCTACCGAAAACAGAGAATTGCAATTTACTAAGTCCTATCTTATCAATTACTTTTCTTGGCATTTTGTAGCCTATGGACAACTCTCTCATTTTAAAGTAAGTGTTTTCTTTAATGTATAGCTCATAACGGGTGTTTGGACTATATTGAGGTCCACCCCAGTTGTAAACGGTCCAGTAGTAATCCGCAGCAGAAGCTATTTGGTCGTTAGGTTGCCCATCATTGGTCACCCCATCCAATAAAATACCATCATGGTAAACCACTTCTCCTCCAGGGCCTGCAGTAGCACCAGGAGTTGTCTGAATTCTTTTTCCTGTACCATCTTCGTAATAACTTAGTCCGCCACTTTCCGTATCCATAAACTTTGTGCTCTCTTCTGTTAGACCACGACTGGTCATCCAGTTAAGTGCAGTTGGCATTACATGCCCACCAATACGGAAATCCACAAGAGCATCCAAAGTTATGTTCTTATAGCTAAAAGAGTTCATAACACCACCAGTCCATTTTGGCATGGCGTTACCAAATTTTTCCATTTTATCCGCATCCACTTTGTACATTCCATTGGGATCTACAATTCTTCTTCCCTGAGCATCTGTTGCTACGGGATGTGCATAAAGATCTCCCATGGGTTGCCCTACCAACGACTTCAACTGAGCTGCATTTCCATCATAATCGGCATGTAACAATTCATCAAGTCCAGGGGCCAACTTCTCAACTTTGTTATCGTTCTTGGCAAAGTTTACGATTGCATCCCATCTAAAGGAACCCGTGTCTATAGGCGTACCGGTCAAACCAAATTCATAACCTTTATTCCTAAGCGTACCAATATTGGTCAGAACATTACCGGCTCCAGAGCTGTTCGGAAGTGTCAATGGCAGGATCTGATCCACAACTTGGGCGTTGTAATAGGAAGCATCAAGACCTAACCTTCCCTGGAAAAATTTGATTTCCATACCAAATTCGTACTCATGTTTCTCTTCCGGTCTAATTCCGTCATTACCAAAACTGGAAGGAATAGTCGTATAAAGCACTGGGTTACCGCCTTGTGAACCTAAAGTATTCTGGTTGTAGGCAATATTGGCCTGATATGGATCAGGATAGTTACCCACTATACCCCAAGAACCACGAATTTTGAAATAATTCATAAAAAGTGGTAGGTCAAATGCCTCGGAAAGAACGAAACTCGAGTTTACTGAAGGGTATACAAAACTATTGTTATTTGGGTTCATAGTAGAGGTCTTATCCTTACGAATGGTACCCTCTACGAAAAAGTACCCCTTATAATCAAGATTGGCAGTACCTAAAAACGCATCTTTTACAATAGAGTTACGGCTACTTCCTGAATTAGGAGTGTTTACCGATGCAGATATGTCAAACCAATTTTCAACGCTTAAACCTCCATTGGTTCCTCTGCTTAGATATGATTCTGATTGTTTGGTAGCGTTGTAACCGGCCATCATGGCTAAGGTCAAGTCCGTAGTAATTGGAGTTTCATACCTCAATAACAATTCACCATATAAGGAGTTGTAATTGTTATTGCTCATACTAAAGCCACCAGAGTTACCGAAAGCCAAAGGTCTTTCCGTAGTACTGCTTGCTTCAGATCTTCTATTGGTAAAATCTGTAGAAATCCGGCCTCTTAGGTTAAGACCTTTGGCAATGTCCCAATTGTTGGTAATGGTACCTATGATCCTGTTGCTTTGCTCTTCCAAACGATTTTCCTTTACCCTCCATACAAAGTCTCCAATATCTCCTTTAAACCCAGGATATATTATATTTTCTTCAGGAGTTAAACTCTGACCGGTTCCTGTAACATAACGATAGCCTCTACTGGTTTTATATCTATCCAAATACCAATCGGCACTATCGAAGGGGGACATCATTCCTGTAAAGTTATTTGTTAAACGGTCTACAGAATATGGTCTGTTGAAAACGGACTGATTCACATAATTCACGATTACATCTGTAGATACATTATCTGCCCACTTAAAGGTGGCATTTAAATTAAAAACATTCTTTTCCTCTTCAGCTCCAATACTGATACCTTGGTTATCCTGACGGGTATATGAAAATCTTAAATTGGAGTTATCGGTAACATTGGTAATGGACATGTTAACGCTAGTATTGTGTGCCGTGTTGAACAGGCCACCATAGCGATCATCCTGAGCCTCATAAGGTCTTACGATTCCATCCCAGCCAATGGTTGGCTTTCCATCAAATTTAGGTCCAAAGTTGATACTGTACCCTAAAACACCTCTGGTTTCAGCAGTACCATCCCCATCTACATCATGATAAATAAAACCTTCGGCATCCTGACCTCCATCAGAAACGTTTAAAGGTGCACCTGGCCCCCTCACTGTTTGATATCTTGGAAGATAGGCTACATTGTCAAAGCTGTAGGATGAGCTCAAATCCACTGTCATTCCTTTCTTCTTGTTCTTACCGCTTTTGGTAGTAATCAATACTACACCGTTTACTGCTTCAGACCCATAAAGTGCTGCAGCAGATGCTCCCTTAAGTATAGAAATGTTATCTATATCCTCTGGGTTAATATCCAAAAGACCATTACCCCTTAGACGTTGGTCTCCCCAATAGTTATTGTTGGAAACTTCACCGTCCCTAATAGGTACACCATCCATAATAATTAACGGCTGACTCCTACCTGTAATTGAGGCTACACCCCTTATAGTGATGTTCGAGGCACTGGTAGATCCACCAGGAGTAGTGTTTATACTTACCCCGGGAGCTTTTCCATAAAGTGCAGTTGCAAAGTTAGGTGTTGCGGTTTCGGTCAGAGCTTCTGCACTAATAGTGGCAGTAGCATAACCAAGCGCCTTCTTTTCCCTAGTAATACCCAAACCAGTTACAACAACTTCCCCTAATTGCTCAGCATCTTCTTCAAGAACAACTTTAATAGAGGTCTGTGCTCCAACTGCAATTTCTTTTTTGGTAAAACCTAAAGAAGAAAAAACCAAGGTAGCATTGTTCCCTACATTAAGGGAAAAGTTACCATCGAAATCCGTGGAAGTACCATTGGAGGTACCTTTCTCCACAACGTTGACACCTGGTAGCGGGGTGCCCAAATCATCGGACACTGTACCGGTAACCGTTTTGTTCTGAGCCGTCATTCCCTGTACAACGAGAAATGAGGCCAGCAATAAATAGTAATGAAATTTTTTAATCATACTAATAATTTTTAGTTAGTTAATTAGATGTTAAGGGAGTTACCCTAATGTTAAATAATTACTAAATTTTGATTTTCCAACCTAGGTGAAGAAATTAATTCGACTAATGACAATTGCCAAAAGCCTAATGACGTATTTCCGAAAACGTTTTAGCAAATGGACCTAGTAAAAATTTGGTTTTAACGCAAAAAAAACACCCTGATTTTCACGAATGATATCAGGGTGTTGAGTTAAATTTTGATTAATTTATAATAATATATGTTAATTGCCAGAGGCAACCAAATGCTGTTCAAAGTAAGGTTGTTCTTTTTTGGACCGTTATTCCGTTACATTTTTACAGCAAAAAATTCATATTTAGTTACAATTTATAGTGCAAATCCCTAATCTGCTGAAATTCCTTATTTAATTTTAATAACAAATGCTTCGGTTTCCAGCAATTTATCCCCCAAATCCTTGGGAAGCTGAATAACCATTCCACTTTCTTTTTGGGTCCATTTCAATTTCTGCTTGGTCCCCAATAGCTGTGCCTTAACACTCCTTTTTGGTTTAAAATCTGGAAATACAATTTCGGTAGGCAGGGAAGTCTGCCCTTTTTCTACTAGATAAGTGAGGTATACTGAACCATCAGGCTTGGCAGTAACACAAACATTGTCAAATTTAAAGGGCGCCATGGACCGTGTACCATAAATGGCCTCCTTATTGACCGACATCCAATCCCCAATTTCGTTCAACAATTTGTACGCCCCCTCATCCCACTCCCCTTCTGGGCTTGGAGCAACATTCAACAACAAATTACCTCCCTTGGCAACAATATCCACCAAGGTGTGAATAGCCTCACGTCCGGTCATGTATTTGGCATCAAAAGAATAGGACCAACCACCGCCGGCTATAATGCAGGATTCCCAAGGATAGGGAAGCGGCTTTTCTGGCACCCTATTTTCCGGGGTAAGGTAATTTTGATTTTTACCGTGTACGGCCCGGTCCACCACAATTAATCCCGGCTGTTTTTCCCTGGCCTTGACCACTAATTCGTCCATCTTTATATCCTGATTAACGATACGGTTCTTTAAATACCCATTGTCATTGTTTACCAACTGCTGCTCGTACCAATTGGTAATTTCAGATTTTGGCGTTTTGGCCACCCAGCCACCATCCAACCATAAAATATCTACCTTGCCATAATCTGTCAGCAACTCCAATATTTGATTGTGGGTAAAGTCTATGTATGCCTGCCATTTTTCGGGGTTTGCCTCTGGCTCATAATTAACATTTCTATCCCTAGGAGGATAATAGGGATCCCAATAGGTAGGGGTATTCCAATCTGGCTTGGAAAAATAAGCTCCGGCCCATAATCCCTGTTCCCTGAAGGAATTGAAAATCTCCTTGGTGATATTGGCTTTAGGATTAGTTGAAAATGGGGTCTTAGGATCCGTTATTTTATAATCGGTATATTTGGAATCGAACATGGAAAAACCATCATGGTGCTTGGTAGTAAATACTACATACTTCATCCCTGCATGCTTTGCCGCCTTGGCCCATTTATCCGGATCAAATTTCACCGGATTGAAGGTCTTCTGTAAGTCTTCATATTCCTTTTTATATGTATTATAATCACTGGGGTTGGAGCCCTTGGTCCTTTCGCACCAACCATATTCTTCGGGACATAGGGACCACGATTCCACAATACCCCACTGACTATAGGTCCCCCAATGCATAAGAAGACCAAATTTCATATCCTGCCACTGTTCCAATTTTTCCAGCACCAAGGGATCGGTCTCGGGAACATACCTCTCGTCCTCATAGATGGCCTGTGCACCCACTACCTGACAAATGAAGACCAATGTTAGCGCCATCAAAAGAAATCTAAATCTGTTTTTTGTACTATTCATTTATAAGAGATTTAATTAATTATTATTTCATCAGCAAAGATCCAAGAAGGTAAGCCTGCAGCATGATGCCAATAAGGTGTTTTTGTATTTGTAGCCCTAACCTTAACATACCGGGTATTCCTTTTATCAAAATCCAATTTAAAAAATTGAATGTCGTTTACCTTGCTTTCCTTGGTTAATGGAAACGGATTATTTATGGTACCAAAATTTTCAAAATTCTGGTTATCCAAGGAGCCTGAATAGGTAACCTTCTCTGGAAAAAAGACAATGTGATTTGTAACCTGTAAAAAGGCCAAGGAAATAGTACTTATCTTCATAGGCTCGCCCAAATCTACCACTACTTCCATATCATTTCCCTCATACCCCAACCAATTGGCATAAAAACTACTTCCTCCCAAGGCCCCATCCGTAAGTGCCATGGGGTCTTCGTTTGCGTATTTTTTTGGTGTTGTTATGGTAACCACTTTTTTGCCCATGGCAACATTGGGCATTCTTATTACCTCCAGTGCCGACATGTAATTTGCTAGATACTCCGTTACGGTAAAACCCATTTCATTCATTAAGGTTATATTATTCTTGGCAGTGATTGCCTTAAAATTATCCAGTAATGTAGTTACCAGCGGATTTATTATTTTTTTACCGTCCTCATTGGGGATCAAAAGGCTATATCTGTCGGTAATATTCTTTCTACTAGCCTCCAGTTCGGCAAAATCCACACCCAATCGCGCGACTTTTACACGTGCCAAAATTTCCGGTTTTTTGGCCACCGCCTTTTCCGCCTCGTCAAATAATTGGGAATATTTTAAAAGCATCTCCGGACTTAAGTAGGATGAAAACGCCTCTGATGGATCTCCATACAGAAATAGAAAAAAATCCTTGTCTTCCACTAACTTGGCTTGAATTTCATCGATGTATTCTTTTATATAAATTCCCGCTTCTTCATAATAACCAATGGTGAAATCCGTCAACAGGGCATCAAAATCTTGATCGGGATTCCAGAGCAATTTTGCTGTTATATAGGATCTAAGTTCAAATAACTCACTGGGATTGTTACTGTGTTGTTCAAAAACCCATTTAGCATTGTTGTCCCGAAACAATTGAATATTCGGCTTCAGTGTATGGATATTGGGAAAGGGGGCAAAAAAATTAGTAAACTGTGTCGTGTAGTCCCAAATTCTAATATTTTGGGTTAATCTGCCCCATCCAATTAAATCGTTTGCAAAATCGGTACATTTTTCGGCAATAGGTGCACTTCTATCACATTCTATAGAGCAAAGTGTGATCAGCACATTCTCCAAAGGCATCGTTTCGCAGGGTTTCCTTGTGTATTGATAGGCCAGAGTAGAGATTGTTTTATCTGGAAAAGAAGCCGCCACTTCATTTACAAATCGTATCATGGTACCGGACGGACTACCCTCTTCTTCATCTATTTTACTACAATTGTCGCACAGGCAATGCTGTTGATTATCATCCTGGCTAACCGATATGACCTTGGATTGAGGATATTGTTGAAACAAAGAAGCTACCGAATCCTTAACGATAGCCAAAACATCTGGATTGGTCAAACACAATTGGGTAGGCAGCCTTTGGTCTCCCCTCAACGCAAAATATTCCGGATGCGATTTGTAGAATTTTTCTTCGGGCAAAAACTTGTGGAACGTATGTACCCTGGCACTGGGAACATAAGTAGGAAAGGATTCCTGTGTTACCTTCTGCTGTTCCGCATACTCTGGATTATCATAAAACAATCGTGAATGTACCGTTCTAGTAATAATATCCGGGGTATATACGTAATCCAAAGCAGGAAGGTCAATAGTTTTGGAAGTAGGTATTTTTTCCACTTGGGGGGCATACCACCTACAATCCAAATAACGTTCCAGAAATTCATATACGGCATATTTTGTAGCTATATCGGACCCTCCAAAGATATACAAGTTCTTATTTTCTGTCCGAATGCCAATTTCTTGCTGTTTTATAACTTCGCCCTTAATGTTACCCACATAAATCTTGTTCTTATTTGGACCCTGAGAACTTTCACCCACCAATTCCAACTCTACCCCACTAATTTCTTGCAGGTAACGCTGTAGTATTTCGGCAGATTTATACTGACTCTCGGCAGCACTGCCCATGAACACTATTTCATAATTGGATTGGCCATCATAAACCAGTTCAATCCCATCTCTATTACAAGAGGTTAAGATCGATAATATTAATAAGAGACTTAAAATTTTGAAATTTGCCTTTAATATTTTCATTCTCAATGTGATTTTGACCTATTTGTTCAATTTCAACTCCAGAGTTTTGCCGTTAACCAATTCATCATGGCTTATAAAATATTTTTTATGTGGTTTTCCCTCAATCTTAATATTTTCAATAAAGCGGTTTTGCTCGGAAAAGTTTGAAATTATAGTAATTTTTTCCTGTTGATAATAAGCACTATCCAAATGTATGGTTATCTTATTAAAACGTGGGGTTGTTATAGTATAAATTGCATTTGCCGGACTTATAGGGTATATCCCCATCATTGAAAAAACGGCCCAGGCAGACATGGTACCCGTATCATCATTTCCCGGAAGTCCATCAGGTGAATTCTTATAATATGTATCCAGTAAGTCGGAAACCATTTTCTGGGTCCGTCTTTCCTCTCCTTTTACATAATTGAACAAATAGGGATAAGCGATATCCGGTTCATTGGCCATATCAAAATGCCCTTTATCAAACACATCCTGTAATCTATTTGCAAAAGGTTTTGCCCCGCCCATAAGTTTCATAAGACCATTGGCATCATGGGTGACCATAAATGAATACTGCCAGGCATTGCCTTCAATGAATCCTAGATTTTTTACAAAGTTGGCCCCGGCTTCCGGGTTATAGGGAGTCAACCATGATCCATCATCATTCCTAGGCCTTAAAAGATTAAATTCCTTGTCGAAAAGATTCCTATATGAAATGGACCTTTTGGAGAAGCGTTGATAGTCCCTCTTTTTACCTAGGGCCATGGCCAACTGGGCTATGGCATAATCTGAAATATTGTATTCCTGGGTGGTAGAGACAGATCCACTATTGGTTGTTTTGGTGGTAAGGTATCCCTTTTCCAAATAATCCTTTAGTCCCGGGCGAAGGGGATTATCTTGAATCTGATCTGCACTTTTGATCATTGCTGTATAAGCCTTTTCCACATCAAAATCCCTAATACCCTTCAAATAGGTATCAGCGATAACAATCCCTGCCGGATCCCCTACCATGGTAGTGGTTTCCGTGGCATTTAACTCCCATTTTGGCAACCATCCGCTCTCATCGTAGATTTGCAACATACTCTTCACCATATTGGATTGCTGTCTTGGATAGACCAAACTCATAAGCTGATGTAAATTCCGATAGGTATCCCATAGAGAAAATACGGTATATCTGGTATCCTGGGTCCTTAAGGTTTCCCTAGTTCTCATTTTGGGATAGTCCCCATTATAATCATTTAGGGTACTGGGATGTATTAAAGTGTGGTAAAGGGCCGAATAAAACTTGACCTTATCTTCTTCAGCACCTCCTTCTACCTCAATTTTGGATAAATATTCGTTCCAATTTTCCTTGGACTCTGCCCGAATTTGGTCAAAACTTCGCGTTGATGTTTCCTTTTCCAGGTTTTCACGGGCATTTTCAATGCTGACATAGGAGATCCCAACCTTCATTTCAACTACCGTAGGTTCTCTAAAATTATACCGCATATAACTGCCAATGCTATCCCCTACAACTTCCATGGCATACCCTGGCATTACCCGTGTCTTTCCGTTGTAACCCATCCATTCCGCCTCGGCACCTTTGTAGGTCGTTGGTTTTTTCCAGACCCCAAATTCGTCCGCAGGCCGGGAGAACCGTGCTACAAAGTATACCGGATATGCTTCCTCTGGTTTGTAATAACAAAATGAACCAACAGAACGAACCCCTTCAACTTCGGTTGATGAAACTACCCTGATAGAAGCACCTTGTTCATTGGTGAGGCCCAAGCCTAGATTTATGAGAATATTGGCATCCCCTTTAGGAAAGAAATATTTGCTTACCCCCACTCTAGTGGTTGCTGTGGCCTCTACTTTTATATTATAATCATCCAAAGTATTGGAATAGTATCCAACTTTAGAAACCTCATTGGAATAAGAGGTGCCGTACTTTAAATAATCAACTTCAAGATCACCTGTGGTGGGCATGGCCAAGATTACCCCTAGTTCCGGACAGCCCACCCCACTTAGATTAACGTGACTGAATCCTGTTAAGAATGTGTTCTCCTGTACATAAGGTGTGGACAACCATCGACTGTCTTTTTCCAAAGGTAAATTTTTAGGTCCCGCCACATTAAAGGGAGATACACTTACCATACCCCTTACCGCAATAGGCCCGGGATTGGTGGTCCCAAAATTTGAAGTGCCTATAAAGGGATTCACATAATCTACGGGTTGTTTTTGAGCATAGGCCCCAAGGGTAAAAACTGTCAGTATTAATAATAATAATAATATACGTTGTAATCTCATTGTTCTTTTTGCTAATTATGCCTATGTTGATCAGTCTTCAATCTTAAATTTACACACCCCGTATCAGTTGTGGAGTCTACCAATCCTCCTTTATTAAATTAAACCATTGAAAAGAAAACCTTGGTTTTTCGGACTTTCCTCTTATTATTATTCAAGCATTGGAAAACAAGCCCGAAGAGATTGATCCAACCAACATTAATTCTCCTTTTGAAAGGAGCTAAGGGTATGTTTCCCCAGCTTTCCAATTATTCCACGACTACCTCATCAACAAACATCCATGAGCCACCTCCTGCAGGCGAAGAACCTAAGTTTGTTGCCTTTACCTTAATATATCTAGAGGTCTGTTTCCCTACTTCTACCACAAAATCCTTTAATTCCGAACCATTGTTTACCGCATATTCCCGCTTTACGATTCCTGCATTTCTATAGGATTTACCATCATCCGAAAGGAAAACCTCAACTTGGACAGGAAAATAAATTCCAGAACCTTGGTTTTCCAATGTCCCTACACTGATCTTTTCAATCTCCGTTGGAGATTCCAGGTCGATTACCAATTCCATATCGTCACCCAACCATCCTTGCCATTGTCCGTCGTGAAAATTTTTGGACCCGCGAACTACATTTACCATCCCCAAATCTTCAGCTCCCTTATAACTATCATGATAGTTATTTAAATAGGTTACTGGTTTCCCCACAGCCTTATGATATTGAATAGTTTTCTCAAAAAGGGCACCCACAGGTTCACCATCATTAAAAACTTGTGCTTTGATTTTAGTTGTCCTATCAATATCTAGAGGAGCGGAATATGTTTCCGAGGACGAAGTAATATCGCTCCCATCTAGGGAAAACCGAATATCCGCCTGGGGAAATTCTGATTTAAGGGCGATTGAAATAATACCCGTTTCAGTATTGATCGAAGTTTCAGTAGTTACCTGAAAGGCACTTTTGGCATAATTGACTCCCATTATACCATATCTTTGAAATAGACTGCCAACCCTGTTTGAAAAATCGTCCCAATTTCTGTTGCCCTTACTACTCCATACAGCTTCTGCCAAAGCAGCCAAACGCGGATAGGTCATATACTCCGCCTGAGCTTTGGAAGGAACATATTCTGTCCATAAATTGGCCTGCCCTCCTAAAACATGTTTGGCCTGCTCCTCGCTCATCCCCCCGACGACAGGGTCAAATTGATAAACCTTGCTCAGGGGCAAGTTACCTCCCCAAGCCAAAGGTTCAGCATCTTGATCTCCTTGATAATAATCAAAATAACAATGTGAATTAGGGGTCATCACTACATCATGACCAGCTTCGGAGGCTTCCAAGCCACCTTTTACTCCACGCCAACTCATAACGGTAGCGCCAGGAGCCAAACCGCCTTCCAATATTTCATCCCAACCCAATAAAATTCTTCCCTTGGAACTTAAAAAACGTTCCATCCGTTGAATAAAGTAGCTTTGCAACTCCTCAACATTTTCAAGTCCTTCTACTTGAATTCTTTTTTTGCAATCCGGACATGTTTTCCAATTGGTCTTGGTGGCCTCATCGCCTCCAACATGGATATATTGTGAAGGGAACAATTCCATTACTTCCAACAATACATTTTCCAAAAATTCAAAGGTGGTATCTTTTCCTGGACAGTAAATTTCGGTTATGGGCCACACTCCTCCAGAAGGGACCATAATAGGTTTTTGAAAACAGGATAATTCAGGGTATGCAGCTATGGCACTCATTACGTGTGCCGGCATTTCTATTTCCGGAACTACCGTTACTCCCCTACTACTGGCATAAGCAACAATTTCTTTAATATCTTCCTGGGTATAGAACCCACCATAGGTAGCGTTTGTGCCCAATTCGGCTGTAGGCCTGGCATTCCAGGGTTTATCTTCCTGACCCACCCTAAAGCCCCCTACTTCTGTTAATTTTGGGTACTTTTTTATTTCTATACGCCAACCCTGGTCATCGACCAAATGTAGGTGGAGGGTGTTCATTTTCAACAAGGCCAATTGGTCTATAGTGGCCAAAACATAATCCTTGTCAAAAAAATGTCTGGAAACATCCAACATAAAACCTCTCCATTTAAAACGGGGGCTATCCTCGATTTCGACATTGGGAATATCCCATTCAATATTGTGGACTACACTTTTACTTTCTATGGCGACTGGAAGTAATTGCCTAATTGTTTCCAAACCATACAAAAATCCATTTTGGCCATTGGCATTAATAATTACCTGATTCTCTGTCACCTTTAGGTTATAGCCCTCGTCGGCCAGGGACGAATCTGTGGATAATTGTACAAAATTGCTACTTGGTGTCCTGTTCACTACCTCCAAGTTCCATCCTGCTGCCGAAACAAATTTATTTTGCAATATCTCCAAAACCTCAGCTTGATCATTCTGCACGACAAATTTTGTGTCCTTGGTAAACCTAAAGGCCCCTTGGTTTAATTTCATTTCCAAAGGTTTGGGAACAATATTTATATCATTCTCCGTAAAATTGGTTTTACTTTCTTCTCCACATCCTACAGCAAGAACCAATAGAAATACCCCTAAACCTTGAAACAATATCTTTTTCATTTAACTTCCTTTATTATTTACTAAAACCTACCCAAAATTTTGAAGAAAGGTTTACTTCTTTTCATCCATACTACGGAATTCCCCATCTTCCCTGATTGTCAAAATTTTTCCCGTAAATGGACTTTTTACCCATATATTGTATCCAAATCTATGTTTTTCCAGACTTGGTTTTATGGCCTTTCCCAAAATGGTTTTGGGCATTGCCACCAACTTCTCAGCGTCCTTTTTCCCTTGTAAAACTCCTCTGTAAAGTGAATACAAATACCATTTAATATAGTCGTCCTGTGGAATTGAAAAATTGGCCTTTCCACCTGCTTCCTCGGAAGAAAAATATACGTAGCCCCAATGCTCCGGCTCGTGCATATTTATAACTCCTTGAGGTGACCAAACCCAGTTATATTCGGGCATAAACTTTCCGTTATCGTCTTTTTTCCTGGAATAGCGTCCATCCGTAAGATCAAATTTCCAATTTACCCTGGAGAAGTTGATTCTCCAAAAATCGTTTTCGGGTACTTGGCCACCGCTGCTTGCCTCAGTGATCACCTTCCAAGGAATGGCTATTTCCACCGTCCATCCTTTGTCCGTGTCCGAGGAATCATTTAAGGTGCCATCGATACTTACTGCCGATTTCACCCCCTGTATATCCCAGCTATCCACCACCTTGCCGTGGTTCCTATACGGCTTTGTCAAAAACAAGTCCCACAATGTATTATGGGCATTCATTTCATATTCATAATAATTGTGGGTATCCCCGTCCGGGTCTATAAAAATCTCAAAATCATTGTTGTAAAAAATAATGGTGTCCCGTTGTTTTAAAGTAGCCCAAACATGAGGTTCCTCCAATTCTGCCAAAACATATAGGTAGTCATTATCCCATAACATTTTCATCCTAGTCCTGTAATCAGGTATCAGTTTACCTTCGATATCGATATAATCCTGCGACCAAGGGGCTTTTTGCCAGGACTCATCATCCGCTTTCCCATCTATAACAAGTGTTTCACTTGCCTTAAATGCAATATAGTTTCTTGGTACAAGCTCTTGCCCTTTTACGGTAGTAATGCCAAGGCACAAAAGCACAAGGGCCAATGACCAGGTTCTGATTTTGATAGAAATAGAGGTCTTCATATTTTAATTTTTATTGTTTCTATTTAAAAAGCAAGTGCCGTGCGGAAAAACAGGGATTACAAACTATTCTCCTTAGTGAATTTTACAATTTCAGATATACGTCCAAAAGCCAATCCGGTAACCGTATCCGCAGCCCCATAATATATAGCAACCTTGTCCTCTTCAATCGAATGCAATGCAGCACATGGAAATACCACGTTGGGCACATCGCCTACACATTCATAATTGGTCTGTGGAGATAATAAATAGGGTTTGGTTCTATATAAAACCTGATCTGGACGCTCCCTGTCCAAAATTGCCGCTCCCATAGAATATCTAAATCCGTTGCAGGTATTTATTACCCCATGATAAAAGGTCAACCAGCCCTCATCGGTCAGTATGGGAATTGGCCCAGCCCCAATTTTGGTACACTGCCATGCACTGTCTACAAAAGGAGTCACCTTCATTACACAGCGGTGTTCCCCCCAATATTTCATATCAGGACTATAACTAATGTATATATCCCCAAAAGGGGTATGTCCATTATCACTTGGGCGACTTAACATTGCATATTTGCCATCTATTTTTTCCGGAAATAATACGCCATTCCTATTAAAAGGCAAAAAGGCGTTTTCACATTGAAAAAATTCATTGAAATCGAAGGTATAGCCAATACCAATGGTAGGACCGTTGTATCCGTTGCACCAGGTTATCCAATACCTATCCTCTATAAACACCACCCTAGGATCGTATTTATAATCAGATTCGATCATATCGGTATTACCAGCTTGAAACTGAATAGGCTCATGGTTAATATCCCAATCTACTCCATTCTTACTAAAACCGGCAAAAATATTCATTTGCACCGCTTTGTTATCACAACGGAATACCCCAGCAAAACCATCTTTAAATGGCACTACCGCACTATTAAAAATACTGTTGGAAGAAGGAATAGCATCCCTCTTAACCACTGGATTTTCCGTATATCGCCAAACTACATCTGCACATTTGGAAGGCCTTTCTTGCCATGGAATGTTACTCACTTTATTTTGATTCATAAATTATTATTAAACCTTTTTTATCTCTAATTTAAACTATCCAATACTTTAATCAAGGGCAATTCAATTTTATTCTAATTGGGAATTTTCCTCACCTTATCCAACCAAGTGAATTTTAGAATTGAGGAGGTTATACCAAAGACAACAAAAGCAATGATGGCTTTTGGGTAATCCCTGATCATAAAATATATGGGGAGGACGATCATACTGGATTGCCAAATGACACCTATGGCACAGTTCATCATATCCCACCAAAAATCATTATTCTTTTCAAAACTGGGGTCTTCTGCTTTCAATTCCTTATAAACAGGATTCCACCAACCCCAAGGTTTCACATTTTTATAGAACGCCTTTAGTACTTCCTTGTCGGTAGCGGGACTAAAATAGGTTCCCAAAAACGAGCCCAACATGGAAACCCCGAAAATGATTGGAAAAAGATAAATGGCGTGTACATGGGAAAGATCGTACAATAAACTACCCTCCATAAAATTGCCCTTGTTGTTATCCAGTACAAATTGCAAGGAAGCAACAATCAGTCCGGACAACATACCCCAAAAATAACCCCAGCCGTTAAATCTCCACCAAATCCATTTTAAAAAATTGGCCGCAACATAGCCCCCAAAAAGTGCACTTGTTATCCAAAGGGTCAAGGAATTGATGGAATCTGCGAAAAATCCCATAATAACGCCTAAAATAACCACCAAAAACGACGCTATATGACTCACCTTAATATAATGTTTATGTGACGCCTTTGGCCTAAAGTATTTTTTGTAAATATCATTGACCAAATAAGCAGGACCCGCATTTACAAAGGCAGAAAAAGTAGACATAAAAGCTGCGAGCAGCCCCGCTAACAACAAGCCCTTTATTCCTACCGGCACATGAAAATTGATTACTTTTGGAAGCAGCACCTCCAATTCAGCACCTGTAAGTGAAGGGTTGGCGATCATTTCGGGTGTTAGCACCACCAAGGCGATGACCACGATCCCGGATATAAGCAAATACCTAGGGATAAACAACACCAAATTGGTGAAACCACTCATATACGCGGCATCTTTGACCGTTCTGGTAGACAATATCCTCTGAAGATCATAACTAGGGGTTGGCCCTGCAATGCTAGCAAAGAATCCCTTGAATAGTGTCATACCTATCAAGGCCCCGAACATCTTATAACCTTCGGAATCGATCAAATCATTAAAGGCTTGAAATTCTTTGTCCCAATGGGTTCCCAATTCCCAACCGAAAAATACGTTTTTCCATTCGGTGCTTATTACCGAATTGATCTCTACATCTGAGAAAGCAAAAAAAGCATAGCCTGCCACAAGTATTCCAGCAATAACCATAATGATATATTGCAGAACTTCTGTAGCTACCACCGAGAACATTCCACCTTTTACGGTATAGATCGTGGTCAAAAATATAATTATCATGGCATAGGACTGTTCAGAGTTCAATAAAACCAGATCCCCTATGTGCAAAGTCATATCCCATGGTAAAATAATGGTCAAAAATTTACCTACACCTTCAAAGAAATAAGCAATAAAACCTACGGCAGCAACAATGGCAAACACGGCAACTATACTGTGGGAAGCCCTCCCTGCCCTATCATCGCCAAAGCGGGTAAGTATCCATTCCGATCCCGTCATAATATTGGACCGCCTAATCCAAACGGCCAAAAACATCATCACAAAGATTTGGTTCCAAATGGGCCAAAGCCACATGAACATAAAACTCTTTACACCATACAAAAATAGAATTCCTACCATCCAGGCCGTACCGGAAACATCGAACATGCCAGAACCATTACTAAGTCCCAGATAATACCATTTTATGTTATTGCCCCCTAAAAAATAAGACTTTAGCCCTTGGGATGCTTTTTTTGAAACCCAAATACCTACAAAAAGAGTCAACACTATATAGGCAACTATAATTGCCACATCGATTACATTCATTCAAATTAATTTTTATGAGTTGAAGCAAAAAAGTTCATCAACCAGTAATTTCTTATTTATAAAGGTTAAAAAGATACCTCCACCTTGTGTTTTTTCTCTCCGATGGACAACAACTCTTATTTTTTTTATAAATTCCCCAAATTTTCAAGACGGCATTGGGGGTATAATTCATAAAATAAACAAAAATCAACAAGGGCATTCCACTTACCTGAATTAAATATTTGATTTTTTTTCATGACGAGGAATAAAATTAGACCAACAACCAACCCGTAAAGCCAAACGCCAATTTTTAGAAATTAATACTGTGACCCATGCTAATGCCAATCAAAACAATGAATCATAAATTACTGGGTAGAAATAGTTCCGGGGATTTCAATATAAATTACCGGCACCATATTATTTTTTGGGCCGTATATATCCTATTCAATATTTTCCGTTGGGGAAATCTGCATCAGGATTTTGCCTATTCCATAAAAACCAACCTGTTGGGTTTCCCAATACATATGGCCTTGGCATACTTCAATATTTACTTTTTGATGCCCAAATTCGTATATAAAAAACGATATATCACTTATACTTTTTTACTTTTGGCATCTTTACTTGTGGGCCTTTTGGTAAAATTCAACCTAACTTACTATTTGGTCAGCAACAACGTAATGCCCGAAGCAGGAGATGTTGAAAGCCTCACATTAAATTACGCCATAGTTACCATGCTGGGAGAACTTTATGTAATGTCGTTTGTTACTGCCATAAAAATTACGGTGGACTGGTTAAATGAAAACAGCAAACTCCATGAACTGGAAAAAAGGCAGTTGACCACTGAATTAAAATTCCTAAGAACGCAGGTTTCTCCCCATTTTTTCTTTAACACTCTTAATAACATATATTCCCTAACTTTAGAAAAATCGGACAGGGCACCTCAAGTTGTTCTTAGATTATCAGAATTAATGCGTTATTTGCTATATGCTACAGACAAACCCTACCAAGATTTGACCAAAGAAATTGAATGTATCCAAAACTATATTGATTTGGAACGTATCCGATTTGACAATTCCTTAAAAATTGATATGAATGTATCGGGCGATATTGAAGGAAAAGGTATTGCCCCGATGCTGTTAATGCCCTTTATAGAAAACAGTTTCAAACATGGCGCCAGTAAAAATATTGGCAACATGTTTATCAAAATAAACTTGGAAGTTGTGGACGACATCCTGAATTTTGAAATCAGTAACAATATTCCACAAAATAAATCGCGCAACCCAATAAACCCAGAAGTAGGAGGCATTGGACTTTCCAATGTAAAAAAACGTTTGGAACTAGGTTACGAACCCAAAGATTACAACTTATCGATCTTTGAAAAAGACGAAATGTTTAACGTTATTCTTAAATTAAAAGTGTAATGAGTTTTAAGGTAATAATTATTGACGATGAACCCCTGGCTATCAATATATTAAAAAACTATGCAGAACAAATTAAGGAAATAGAACTGGTACAAACCTTTACCAATGCCATTGATGCTTCCACTTTCTTACAAAGAAATGAAGTAGATATTGTGTTCCTGGACATCAATATGCCAATTATGAACGGGCTTGACCTTCTAGGTAGTGTAAATTCGAAGGCAATGGTAGTTATGACTACGGCCCACGAAAATTATGCTCTTAAAAGTTTTGAGTTGGAGGCTATAGACTATTTGGTGAAACCTATACCTTTTCATAGGTTTCTAAAGACTGTAAATAGAATTATTAATCTAAAGGAAGGAGTTACCAAAAACGAAGTTCATACTACCCATGATAATCCCAGCATTTTTGTAAAGGTAGATAAGAAAAAAATGCAAAAAATTTATTTGGACGACATTATTGTCATTGAAAGTCTAAAGGATTACATTAGGATAAAGACCAAAGCCAACAAACATATCATTCATAGAACCTTGAGCAGTTTTACCGAAGAACTCCCTGCGGACAAATTTATCAGAATACACAGGTCTTATACCATAGCCATTAACAAGATAGACGCTATTGAGGGCAACAGTGTGGAAGTGCAGGGCATCAGATATACCATTGGGCGTAGTTATCTCAACGAAGTAAAAAGTAAAATTCTACATGACGATTTGGAATAAACCGTCATAATTACACTTTATTCCCTTTTTTTTAACACATTAAGCTGCCTTGGATTGTTATTTGTCGAAATTTACCGTTAAATAATTGTAAACTCGTTACCTTAGAAGGTATTAAAATATCTAAAGTCAAATGTCAGCCTATCCCATAAGTAAATTTTTTACCCAATTTCATTCTGGGTTATATTCGCTATTGGTATTCATTCCTGTATTAATAGTCTATGGCTGTAACACTGGAGTACAAACCTCTGAAACGATCGCCAACAATGATTTTAATGGGCGAATTCCGGATAAAATAGACTTTACTTTTCATGTAAAACCAATCCTATCGGACCGTTGTTTCAAATGTCATGGTCCCGATAAAAATGCCATAGAGGGCGGATTGTCCTTGAACACGGCCGAAGATGCCTATATGGCATTGGGCAAAAAGAAGGACCACTACGCCATTGTTCCCGGCGATGTTGAAAAAAGTGAGTTGGTCAATCGATTGTACACTACGGACGAATCTTTAATGATGCCGCCTCCAGAATCGAACCTTACCGTTACCAAATACGAAAAGGAAATTTTAAAAAAATGGATAGAACAAGGAGCAGAGTACAAAGAACATTGGGCATTTATTGCTCCAGAAAAGCCGAGCATACCAAAAACAACCAACACCACATGGGCCCAAAATGAAATTGACCAATTTGTTTTATACCAACTGGAACAAAACGGTTTGGAGCCCAACGAAAAAGCCAGTAAAGAAAAACTGTTGAGAAGGGTGTTTTTCGACCTAACAGGATTACCACCAAGCGTGGAACAGATAAATAATTTCGTTCACAGTGACTCCCCTACTGCCTATGAAGAAATTATAGATTCACTATTGAATACAGTTGATTATGCAGAGCACATGTCGGCTGAATGGATGGATATTGCCCGATATGCGGACACCCATGGATACCAAGACGATTTTGAACGAATCATGTGGCCCTGGCGCGATTGGGTGATTCACGCCTTTAAACAAAACATGCCCTATGATCAATTTGTCACCTATCAATTGGCGGGAGATCTTATGCCAAATGCCAATGCCGAACAAATTCTTGCCACAGGCTTCAACAGGAACCATAAGATCACCTTCGAAGGCGGGGTTATACCCGAAGAATATCGTATTGAGTATGTAGAGGACAGGGCGGTGACCTTTGGAACCGCTTTTCTGGGCCTCACTTTTGAATGTGCCCGATGCCATGATCACAAATATGACCCGATAAGTCAAAAAAACCATTTTGAATTGTTCAGTTTCTTCAACAATATTGACGAATTGGGACTGACACCGGGCGGAGCCGGAAAAATTCCAAAACCCTACATGACCATTACCGAAAAGGAAAAAAATGGTGTATTAAGCTTTGTTCAACTCCAAAAATCTACCATGAAGGAAGTTCCCGTAATGGTCATGAACGAAATGGAGGAAATTAGGCCATCCTATATCTTGAACAGAGGTGTTTACGACCAACCTACTACACAGGTATTCCCCAATACACCCGAATCCATACTCCCTTTCCCGGAGGAATATCCCAAAAACCGATTAGGATTGGCAAAATGGCTATTCCATGAGGAAAATCCATTAACTGCCAGGGTTACCGTAAATAGATTTTGGCAACGCATGTTCGGCACGGGCTTGGTTGCATCTTCCTTCGATTTTGGCAATCAAGGCTCATTGCCTACACATCCAGAGTTGCTGGACTTCCTTGCTATTAAATTAAAGGAAGAAGGTTGGGATTCAAGAAAAATATTAAAATATATAGCCCTTTCGGCTACTTATCAACAGAGCACCAAATTATCCAAAGAATTACAGGAATTAGATCCTGAAAACCGTCTCTTGGCTCGAGCCCCTAGATTAAGGCTAACAGCCGAACTCATTAGGGACCAAGCCCTGAAAATCAGTGGATTGCTCAACTCAGAAGTAGGAGGCCCAAGTGTTAAGCCCTACCAACCAGCCGGCATTTGGGAGGCCACTACCGGAGGAGGAGGAGGAAGTACCGCTACCTATATAACCAGCACCGGAAAAGATCTATATAGAAAAAGTTTATATACCTTTTGGAAAAGGACCGTTCCCCCACCAAGCATGATGACTTTTGACGCCGCATCAAGAGATCTTTGTACGGTAAAACGGCAAGAAACAAATACCCCCTTACAGGCTTTGGTATTGCTAAACGACCCTCAAATCATAGAGGCATCCAGGCTCATTGCCAAAAACGCCATTGATCGTAATAAAGAAATCAGTGATCAAATAAAATACATTTTCAAACTGGCTACGTCCAGACCTCCAGATGAGGAAGAATTGTCCATGTTGAACAATTATTACAATAGCATGCTCCAAAAAGTGGATGAGGAAGGCATAGACCCACAAGATTATCTGTCGATCGGAGATTTTGAAATAGATAGCACCTATTCAAAAAAACAATTGGCCGCATTGGCATTAACGGCACATACCGTTTTAAACTTAGATGAAACTATAACCAGGGGTTGATCATGAGCGAAAAAAAAATTATAGAAGAAAGATCCTTGATTTTAAACCGAAGGTCATTTTTAGGCAAAACGGCCTTAGGCGTAGGCGGGGTAGCCCTAGCATCCCTTTTAGGTGCCAACCTATTTAGAAAAGATAAAAATGGCATCCTAACCAAGGATGATGGTTTGGAAGGGGTTAAGGGTATTTTAAACTCGCTACATCACCCGGCCAAAATTAAAAGGGTGATATACCTGTTTCAAAGCGGGGGACCTTCCCAATTGGAGCTTTTTGACTATAAACCTCTTTTGAACAAAAGGCGTGGGGAAGATCTGCCGGAATCTATCAGAAATGGACAACGGCTTACTGGGATGACTTCCGGACAGGATACATTTCCGTTGGTCGGCTCCCTGCACAATTTTAGCCAGCATGGCAAGAATGGCACCTATATAAGTGATATTCTGCCTTATACTGCAAAAATGGTCGATGAGCTTTGCATTATAAAATCCATGTATACGGAAGCCATAAATCATGATCCTGCGGTTACGTTCTTCCAGACGGGATCCCAGCAACCGGGAAGACCCAGTATAGGATCATGGCTTAGTTATGGCTTGGGAAGCGAAAATGAAAACCTCCCGGCTTTCACCGTACTATTGTCAAGAGGTACTGGAAGACCCAACGGACAACCCTTATACACAAGGTTATGGGGTAATGGATTTTTACACTCCCTGCACCAAGGGGTTCAATTTAGGGCTGCCAAGGATCCCGTATTGTATTTAAACGATCCCAAGGGGATTACCAAAGAGGTTAAGCGCGAAATGCTGGACAATTTAGCAGCTCTGAACGATAAGCATTATCAAGATTCCGGTGATCCAGAAATAAAAAGTAGAATTGCCCAATATGAAATGGCGTACAGGATGCAAACTTCCGTGCCCAATGTTATGGATACCGCCAATGAACCGGATTATATCTATGAAATGTACGGACCCGAAGCTAAAATTCCGGGAACCTACGCAGCAAATTGCCTTTTGGCAAGAAGATTGGCGGAACAGGACGTACGTTTTATCCAATTGTACCATATGGGTTGGGATCAACACGACAATCTTCCAGGGGCCATTGCCAAACAGGCAAAAGATGTGGACCAAGCTTCAGCAGCTCTTGTAGCCGATCTAAAACAACGTGGATTATTGGAAGATACCCTGGTGATTTGGGGAGGAGAATTTGGAAGGACCAATTATTCCCAAGGTCTATTAACCGATACCAACTATGGTAGGGACCACCATCCGAGATCTTTTAGCATTTGGATGGCTGGGGGAGGTATTAAACCTGGCATCGTTTATGGAGAGACGGATGATTTTGGATACAACATTGTAAAGGATCCGGTACATGTCCACGATTTCCAAGCTACAATGTTACATTTATTGGGAATAGATCATGAGAAATTAACCTATAAGTACCAGGGAAGACGGTTTAGATTAACAGATGTTGAAGGCCATATCGTAAAGGATATCTTAACCTAAACCTATAAACCAACGAATGATACTACAGATTATAAGCATTGGTCGCCTGCATCCCTTATTGGTACATTTACCCATCGGTATTCTTGTATTGGCCTTTCTAATGGAGCTATACTTTAGAAATAAAGATTCCGAAACAGAGAACAATATTATCCAATTTACCCTTGCCATTGCTGCAGCAACCACAGTTCTATCTGTGGCCAGCGGTTGGTTATTGGGAGAAGACGGGGGGTACGATGAGACCTTGTTGTTTAGGCATCGCTGGATGGCCGTTGGCTTGGCCATAGGCAGTACCCTTCTATATTTTATTAAAAAGTATCCTAAGGTCTGGTCCAAAAAAATATACCTGCCCCTTTTTATCTGCGTAATGGGCCTTTTGGGCCTAACGGGACATTATGGCGGGAGCATGACCCATGGGGAGGACTATCTGTACAAAAGTGAGAAGGGCAAAAAAGTGGTTATTACCGACGTGGACAAAGCCGTGGTATTCAATGATATTATTATGCCAATTCTGGATGATAAGTGTGTAGGTTGCCACAATCCCAACAAGGTCAAGGGAGGTTTAATTATGACCAACAAGGAACAACTGCTTGCAGGGGGAGACTCCGGCAGCTTATTACTTGCCGAAAATGGGGAAGGTCCCAGGTTGATACACCACATTAAACTACCCATGGAAGACGAGGACCATATGCCACCAAAGGGCAAGGTTCAATTGACCAATCACGAAATTCAATTATTGGAATGGTGGATAAGCCATGAGAACTGTTTCGACTGTGTGGCAGGGACTTTGGATAAAACGGAAAAGATCAATGAAATTTTAAATTCATTGGAAGAAGACACTTCCACACGGGCGATTATTGCAAAGGAAGTGGCAATGGTTCCCGAGGACTGGTTGGCCTCTATAAATATCAACGGACCTATTATCACAAAATTGGCAGAAAAAAATCCTCTTCTGATAGTAAACTTGTCCGGCAATAAAAGTTTAGGGAAGAATGATCTAAAAGCATTAAAAAAGCATGCCGACAACATTGTTGAACTCAATTTGGGAAACTCCAATTTTAATGACACTATTTCTTCGTATCTTACTTCCTTTAAGAATCTCACCAAACTACAACTTCAAAATACAAAGATCACGGATAGGACCATGGCGTCTATAGGGGATTTAAAACACCTGGAGTCCCTAAACGTTTATGGTACCGATATTACGGATCAGGGTCTGGAAAAGTTGACCGCCCTTAGCGGTCTCAAAACTTTATATCCATGGAATTCCAAAATCACCAAAGAAGCCCTGGATCGTTTTTGCAGCAAGCATAATAGTGTTACAGTTGTTAGTATCAGTGAAGACCTCTTTACCCCATCAAGCTTGGAACCACCATCTATTATTGCAGATACAGACTTCTTCAAGGATTCCATAGAAGTGACCCTGGATTATTTTTTTAAGGGAGTGGACCTCTACTACACCTTGGATGGCTCAGAACCGGACACCACTTCCACAAGATACCATAAACCCTTTATACTTACCAATTCTACCCAGCTCAAAGCCGTTAGCCATAAGCCGGGTTGGGAATTAAGTCCCATAAAAACCGTCAGTTTTAAAAAATCGAATATTCTACCCAATTCCATTACCCTTAACAATAAACCCCATGAAAAATACAAGGGAAATGGCGGAAACACTTTGATAGATCTAAAAAGAGGGACCAGCAATTTTGTAGACGGCAATTGGATAGGTTTTGAAGGCATTAGTTTTGCCGCCACTCTAAAACTTCAAAAAGAAGAATTGATATCTACCGTCTCTGTAGGGGCATTTTCTTCACCTGAGAAATGGATTTTTTATCCAACGGGTTTCAAAGTGTGGGTATCGCAGGATGGCAATAATTTTAAACTTGTGCACACAGAGAAAGTTCCGACAGAAAAACCAAACTCCGATACCAAGTTCCAATTTTTCGACCTTAACATACCCCCAACCAAATCTACTTTTGTAAAAGTGGAAGTAATAAGCCAACTTAAAAATCCTTCCTGGCATCCTAACCCAGGCGGAAAAAGTTGGTTATTTGTAGACGAAATAGTCCTTAACTAAAAATAATGGAGTTTGCAGCATGCAAAATCCCTTGTGTAACAATTGTTACATAGAGTATTTTAGATACCTTTATATTTGCATTTTAATAAATAATATGGATCATATACTTCAACCTTGGCCATGGTTTGTGTCCGGGCCTTTGATTGCCCTTGTAATGCTAATTTTGGTGTTTTTTGGGAAAACTTTCGGAATGTCCTCCAATTTACAGACGCTTTGCAGTATTGGTGGTGCAGGAAAATATTCGGACTATTTCCGGTTCGATTGGAAGGCCCAGCGCTGGAATCTCACTGTTGTTCTAGGTGCCATCCTTGGTGGATTTATAGCAACGCAATATTTATCCGATGGTTCAGCAATTGCCTTGAGTGCCGAAACCATTGCGGACCTAAATGAATTAGGGTTTAGTGAGGTTGGCGAAACACTCTTACCCCCCGAGATTTACAGTTGGGAAAATGTGTTGAGCCTAAAAGGGATTTCAGTCTTGGTCATTGCCGGATTTTTAGTGGGCTTTGGAACAAGATATGCCGGAGGATGTACTTCAGGTCATGCCATAACCGGTCTAAGCAATCTTCAAATCCCCTCACTAATAGCGGTAATAGGTTTTTTTGTGGGCGGACTTATAATGACCTTCTTTATTCTACCCTTAATTTTTGGATCTTAAAACGGATTGCATGAGGTTCACCGCCTATATGTGGGGCTAAATATTCGATTCCTAAATTATTGTAATAACAATTGGAAATTAGCTTGAAGCTGGAAAAATCATTCTCAGCAAAAAGTACATAACATAAACAAAATGAAGTTTTTAAAATTCTTGTTGGTAGGTATCTTCTTTGGGATAGTGCTGGTAAAATCGGAAGCGGTATCCTGGTATCGCATCTACGAAATGTTCAAGTTTCAGGCCTTTCATATGTATGGAATAATTGGGTCTGCCGTATTTTTGGGCGTTCTATTTATTTGGCTCTTTAAGAAGTACAAAATAAAAAGTATTGAGGGCAAAGAAATTGATTTGGCCCCGAAAGACAAAGGGGTTGCAAGATACATTCTTGGCGGAACCATCTTTGGATTCGGATGGGCCTTGGCAGGTGCATGTCCTGGACCCATGTATATATTGGTAGGTACCGGTGTTTTTAGTATGTTCATTGTAATTGGAGCTGCCCTTTTAGGCACTTTTGCCTACGGCCTACTTCAGAAAAAATTGCCCCATTAAAATTATACCCACAGTATAACCTACTAGAGGTCATTTTATCAATTACTACAAACCTAATGTTTGGTATTAATTTAGGTCAAGGGGTATGGACAAAGCAACTCCCTGCATTAGGAAGTGAATTGGTTTGCTGAAATAAAGAAGAAAGGCTTTTTTGGTATCTATTTACTGTTTAAACGATCTCGGCACTTAACCCAGCATTCAAAAGCTTACTACATCTAGGCTTTAAATCGTTATATTCCCCTGTTTTAACCGTACATTTTCCATTGTAATGTACAATCAGGGAACATTGCTCCGCCTGTTCCGGAGTATGGTCACAGGCCATTATTAAAGTTTCAATAACGTGATCAAAAGTATTAACCTCGTCATTGAACAAAACAATCTCATTTTGCTTTACAGTCTCCTCATCCAAAAGTAATTCTTCCGAGACTTTTTCCTTTGTACTCATAGAATTCAATTTTAATACCTCCTAAAATACGTATTTTACGGCAACCCAATTATTCTTTTCCAGATTTTTTTCAAATTTTAACCCTACTGTCCCACATCTTTCGGAAATCTGCGGAATATCTTCTGTATAAAAACCGCTCAAAAATAAAATACCTCCCTTTTTTAGACATTTCACATAGGTCGGTATGTCTTCCAGCAAAATGTTTCTATTGATATTGGCTATGATAATGTCGTATTTCTGGTCTACCAGTAAGTCGGCTGTTCCTTCATAAACATTTATATGGTTGCAATTGTTGCGCTCTACATTTTCTTTGGCATTTTGGTAGCACCAGTTATCAATATCTATAGCATCTATGGCCGCTGCTCCTTTCATGGCTGCCAAAATAGCCAAAACCCCGGTTCCACTTCCCATATCCAAAACGGATTTCCCTTTAAAATCGTGTTCCAGTATATGTTGTAACATCATATGGGTGGTTTCATGATGGCCAGTCCCAAAACTCATCTTTGGCTCTATAACAATGTCATACTCCACCTTGGGCTTTTCATGAAAGGGTGCTCTTATAACACACTGCTGACCAACTTGAATAGGATTGAAGTTACTCTCCCAGGTAGCGTTCCAATTCTCCTGTTCTATCTTCGAATAATCATAATCAATACTAAACAAAGGATTGGAAAGAATCTGTAGGTCATCCAGAATATTTGGATGCCAATCTTCCTGTTTGATATAAGCTTGAACCCCATCTTCCGTTTCCACAAAACTTTCAAATTGCACTTCTCCCAATTCCGCAATGAGAATATCCGAAGCCGGTTGAACAGGGACTACCTTAAAATTATACTCTAGATATATAGCATTCGACATTTCCTTAAAAAACTTAATTAGACACCTTTTAAGTAAGAAGAACCCGTTGATATTTCAACGGGCCTTTAAATTATTTCGTTGCGCCCAAACCCTTGAAATAAGTAATTATCACAGGGCTTGAATCCAATATTTATCGTTGGTTTCTTATGCTATTGCGCTAATTATAGCAATAAAGTCGTCCGCAACCAAAGCAGCTCCACCTATTAAACCGCCATCTACATCCGGTTTGGAAAAAATTTCGACTGCATTATTTGGTTTTACACTACCTCCGTAAAGTATGGAAACATTGTTTGCTATACCTGCATCATAGGCATTGGTAATTGTCTCACGAATAAAAGCGTGCATTTCCTGTGCCTGTTCCGGCGAAGCGGTTTCTCCGGTACCTATGGCCCATACCGGCTCATAGGCCAGGATAATTTTACTCCAGGCTGAGGCATCCAAGGAAAACAAAGCATTTTTTAATTGGCTTTCCACAATTTTAAAGTGGTTACCGGACTTACGATCCTCCAATTCCTCACCAAAGCAAAACATTACTCTCATGTTTTTTGCCAGGGCAGCTACTACCTTCTTGGCTAAAATCTCATCGGTCTCTCCAAAATAAGCCCTTCTTTCCGAGTGACCTATAATTACGGTTTCTACCCCTATTCCCAACAGCATATTGGCCGATATTTCGCCAGTGTAGGCCCCATTTTCTGCATAATGCATGTTCTGGGCTATTACCTCAATGCTGGATGATTTTAATTTATCCACCGCAGCGCTCAAATTCACAAATGTAGGCGCCACCATCACTTCTGCCTTGGTATCTGGAAGTTTAGCGGAAAGTTCTGCCAACAAAACTTCTGTTTCCACTAAATTTTTATTCATTTTCCAATTTCCTGCTACTATTTTACTTCTCATTTTGATTCTAATTTATGTTGTTCCCTTATTCTTATTAAGGCTACTATTTCCTAGGCTATAGAGGCATTGCCTCAAAATTATTCAAACTTCAGTTCCTCCAAGTCGTTGTAATGGACTTTCTGTACAATGGTCCCCTGCTCCAATACCAACACTCCTGGGTTGGAACGTACCATTGTTTTTAAAGTGGTTTCATCAGTGAAATAAAAATCGAAACCCAATTGATATTCCTTTTTCAATTTTTGGGTATAATCCTTTCCTGAAGCGGACATTCCTATAACCTTATAACCATTCTTCATGGCCTTATCCGTCACCTCCTTTATCTCAACAAAAGCACTGTAATTGCTCTTTGCCAGATCGTAAGCTACCACCATAACCAATTTAGGTTCCTGTAGTAATGAGGCTGCCTTATCCTCACCATCCAATTCAATGGTGAAATCATGGATCGGAGGTTCGTATCCCTTTTGAATTTCCTCGGTTTCCACTCCAATAAACTCTCCATCTACAGCCGGATAATCGCCATTGGTAACCACTACCTTTTCTTCGCCATCCACATTAAACTTCCAACTGTAATCAAAAATGGCAACCGGAGCGTCCTCTGGCACACTCATGCCTTCCTCAATATTGGCCCCTATTTTATATGGCCTAAAATCCAAAGCCGGTAAATGATTAAGCACATAATAGGCAAAGATAGCACTAACCAACAAACTAAGACCTACAATAAGTCTATTGTAACTATCAACAAAAGGCGATTTAATATGTTTTACTCCCAAAAAGAGTACCACAATAAGTACCAATAAAACCACATCCTTGGTAAAGGATTCCCAAGGTGTTAATTTTATGGCGTCCCCAAAACAGCCACAATCGGTAACCTTGTTAAAATATGCGGAATAAAAGGTAAGAAAAGTAAAGAAAATGATCATCAAAAGTAGGCTCCAGACCGTAATTCTAGCTCTGAACCCAATTAATAACATTATACCCAACAGTACCTCAAGGATTACTACAAAAATAGAGATCCCCAATGCATAGGGCATCAAAAAACCCAAATCCAGTACTCCTGGACTAAAATACTCTTCCAATTTGAAGGAAAATCCAACGGGATCATTCAATTTAATAAATCCGCTGATAATAAATAAAATGCCTACAATAATACGACTCAAAGTCACTATATATTTCATATTCTATACAATTCCGATTTTTATTAGTTAATTGATATCATCACCTATAAGCCCTCAATAGCCTAAGTAAAATATAGAATTAAGATGTTGTTTTTTCTCCAAGATGTATCATTGCAAATACAGCATAGTTGATCATATCCTGATAGTTGGCGTCTATCCCTTCACTGACCAAAGTTTTTCCTTTATTGTCCTCTATTTGCTTAACCCGCAACAACTTCTGCAAAATCAGATCTGTCAGAGAACTAACCCTCATCTCCCTCCACGCTTCGCCATAATCGTGGTTCTTATTTTCCATTAAGGTCTTGGTGATGGCAATGTGCTTATCAAACAGGGCTATAGCTTCCGCAGCGGAAAGATCTGGTTGATCAACTATTCCTTTTTCGATTTGAATCAAGGCCATAACGGAATAATTAATAATTCCTATAAACTCGGAAACCTCGTCCTCATCCACCTTGCGCACTTCATTTTCTTGCAAACTTCTAATGCGCTGTGCCTTGATATATATTTGATCTGTTAAGGATGGAAGCCTTAAAATTCGCCATGCACTACCGTAATCTTGCATCTTTTTCAGGAAAAGGTCCCTACAAATTTTAATGACGGCATTGTATTGCTCGGAAGTATTATGCATTTAATCTTTCTAATTTGTGTAAATTTCGCTTAAAATTTTAAACTATTCAAAAATCGAGATTTAAACTTAACTACCAAAAGTTTTACTCCGCTTTATCTCATTAAAAACATGACCATTAACTGCAAAGGAAATTTATTGGACCTAAGTACTCCCAGAGTAATGGGGATAATCAATATTACCCCCGACTCCTTCTACGATGGTGGCAAATACAAAGACGAAACCGAGATTATTGCACAGGTAGAAACCATGTTGGCCAATGGGGCAAGTTTTATAGATATCGGGGCATACAGTTCCAGGCCGGGTGCAGATCTTGTAGGTGAAAGTGAGGAATTGGCTCGAATTATCCCTATCCTAAAACTATTGCTAAAGACCTTTCCGGACATCCTTATCTCCATAGACACCTATAGAAGTAGGGTTGCCGATGAATGTCTATCCCTTGGAGCAGCAATAATCAACGACATTTCCGCTGGTAATTTGGATCCAAATATGTTGGAAATAGTAGGGAAGCACCGGGCACCATATATTATGATGCATATGAAAGGAACTCCCGGAACTATGCAGGGCATGACCAATTACGAAAACCTTTTGGGAGAAATACTATATTATTTTTCGGAAAAAGTAGCCTTGGCAAGGGCTGCCGGTATTAATGATATTATTATTGATCCAGGTTTTGGATTCGCAAAAACCTTGGAACAGAACTATGAAATTCTCAAAAAATTTAATCTACTGCACACCATGGACCTGCCAATTTTAACGGGCGTAAGCAGGAAATCCATGATTTATAGACTACTTGAAACCACTCCTAAAAATGCCTTGAACGGCAGTACGGCCCTGCATATGTATTCGCTTACCAAAGGATCTCATATATTAAGGGTACATGATGTTAAGGAGGCCATGGAATGTATTCATTTGTTTAATGCCATTAACGGATCTGAGATTCATCTGTGACCAATTTTTATTCCCAGCCATTGAAAAATTGTTCAAAAAAGAGCCAAAACATTTTTTCGAATTTATCATGAGGTTATAGCTTATTTCCTATTTTTACAAAAACCACAGGATTGGATTTTTTAAACTTCTTAGATTTTAGTGTTACCGATATTATAGACATCTTTTTGGTGGCTATACTAATGTATTATGTATACCAATTAGTCCGTGGAACCGTAGCCATTAACATATTTATAGGAATCGTTATTGTTTGGGCTTTTTGGAAGTTGACCGAAGTTTTGGAGATGAAAATGATCAGTAGCATGGTCGGTGGTTTTATGCAAGTGGGCCTAATTGCACTTATCATTGTTTTCCAACAGGAAATCAGAAAATTTCTGTTAATGGTAGGCTCTACCAATTTTGCCTCCAAACGCAATTTTTTAAAGCACTTTAAATTCCTCAAGGAAGACGGGCTTACCATTGGGACTAATGTAGACGCTATTATATCTGCCTGTGAAAGAATGGGAAATACCAAAACTGGTGCCCTGATCATTATTGCTAGAAATAATTCCTTGGACTTTGTTAAGTCGACCGGAGATAAAATGTATATTGAAATAACCCAACCTATTCTGGAAAGTATATTTTATAAGAACAGTCCCTTACATGATGGAGCGGCCGTCATTGAGGATAATTTTATAGTGGCTACCCGTGTAATACTCCCTGTTTCCAATGAACGTTCCATACCATTGCGATTTGGACTTAGACATAGGGCTGCAGTAGGTATAACGGAAAAAACAGATGCCCTGGCCATCATAGTTAGTGAGGAAACGGGCCTAATATCCTACATAAAAAATGGTGAATTTGTATTGTTCAAGGATTTGGAAGAATTGGCAAGTCTAATTAAATCGGACCTACTTTGATATCGTCCCATTAATAATATCCTTAAGCAACCTCTTCTGCCAAAAATTGGGCTTCATATAAGTTTTGATAATACCCTTTTTGTTTCAATAGTTCTTTATGGGTTCCTGTCTCGACTATCAAGCCGTCCTGCATTACCAATATTTTATCGGCCTTCTTAATCGTTGCCAAACGATGTGCTATTATAATGGAAGTACGCCCTTCGGTAATCTTTTCCGTTGCACGTTGTATCAACTGCTCGGAATAGGTATCTACCGAAGATGTAGCCTCATCCAATACCAAAATACTGGGATTACTTACATAGGCCCTTAAAAAGGCTATCAACTGTCGCTGACCACTGGAAAGCATGGTACCCCTTTCCTTTATATTGTAGGTATAACCTCCGGGAAGACTGGAAATAAATTCATGGACACCTATCTGCTTTGCGGCCTGTTCCATAAGCTCTATGGTAATAGCATCATTCTTTAGGGAAATATTATTGGCTATAGTATCTGCAAAGAGAAATACATCCTGCAACACTACGGCAATTTTAGACCTTAGAGAGTGTAACTTAAAGTCCTTGATATTGATTCCATCAATCAAAATAGATCCGGAATTAATTTCGTAGAAACGATTGAGCAAATTAATTATGGTAGATTTTCCGGCTCCCGTTGCCCCTACTATGGCAATGGTCTCTCCCGCCTTAACCTTAAAGGAAATTCCATGCAGCACTTCCTCATTTTCCAAATAGCCGAAGCGTACATTTTGAAACTCAATATCCCCTTTAACACTATCGTTATCTATTGTCCCTACATCTTGAATATTACTTTCCGTATCCAATATTTTAAAAACCCTATTTGCGGCTACCATTCCCATTTGCAGGGTATTGAATTTATCCGCAATTTGTCTCAGTGGCCTAAATAACATACTCGATAGCAATATGAACATGAAAATGGTACCGTATTCTTCCTTACTAATATTGGTAACATTCTGCAGACCACCGTACCACACTATCAATCCAACGGTAATAGAGGATACAATTTCAGCCACCGGAAAAAAAATAGAGTTGTACCATACTGTTTTTAACCAGGCATTTTGGTGTTTCTCATTGATTTCCCTGAATTTTTCCTTCTCTATCTCTTCCCGCGTAAACAACTGTACTATCTTCATTCCGGTGATACGTTCCTGCACAAAAGAATTTAGATTTGAAACCTGTGCCCTAACCTCAATAAAAGCAACCTTCATGGCCTTTTGAAACAGTCTGGTAGCGTATAAAATTATGGGCAATACGGCAAATACTATTAGCGACAGTTTCCAATTAGCTACAAGCATTACAATCGCCACCACCAACATTTTAAGGAGGTCGGATACGATGACGAAGAAACCTTCACTAAAAATTTCACCTATCCTTTGCATGTCCGTAACCGCACGCGTAACCAATACGCCTATGGAGGAATTGTCATAATACTTCATTTTAAAACCCATGAGGTGCTTAAAGAGATTTATCCGAATATCCTTAATGACGGATTCCCCCAACCAATTGGCGTAATAATTAAAATAAAGCTGACTTAAAACTTCGCCGATCAAAACTCCTACCATGGCCAAGGTCAAGGTCCATAATTTTTGCCCGTCCTTATTGGTAATGGCGTTATCCACAATTTCCCCAACTAAAATAGGGGTCAGAACAGCAAAACCCGACAATAAGATTGCCGCTATGGCAACACCGTAAAAAGTTAATTTATATGGCCTAACATGTCTAAGCAGACGCTTGAACAATCTATAATCAAAAGCTTTTCCTGTATCCTTATCCATTGTAATCAATAATATTTTTTGGATATTTTATTGCTGTCAAATATAATCCTTTTGCAGGTACCGAAACCCCTGCCTCCGCCCTATTCTTGCTGGCCAATATATACTCTATGTCGGTAGGGGAAGATTTTCCCAAACCAACATCTAAAAGGGTTCCAACGATGGCACGGACCATATTCCGCAAAAATCTATCGGCGCTTATGGTAAAAACCAACTTTTCTCCATCTTTGATCCATTGGGCCTTTCTAACATCGCAACGGTAGGTTTTTACATCGGTATTGGACTTTGAAAAACATTCAAAATCCTTATGTTCCACTAAAATAGCTGCAGCTTTGTTCATCTGCTCTATATTTAACGGATATTTCACATAATAGGCCCGATCTACCAAAAAGGGATTCTTATTTTGCACTATCCAATATTCGTATGTACGCTCAGTAGCATCGAAGCGGGCGTGTGACTCTGCGGGCACTTCACATATAGAAACAATGGCTATATCTTCTGGAAGATAAGCGTTTAAACGATGAACTAATTCCGTTCCAACAAAAAGTAAATCGGAATCAAAGTGGGCAAACATTTCCCTGGCGTGGACCCCTGCGTCTGTTCTCCCTGCCCCTATCAAAGACACTGATTCCCGCAAAATTAAGGAAAAAGCGTTTTCCAAAACCTCCTGTACGCTTATTGCATTGGGCTGTTTTTGCCAACCGTGATACGACCTGCCCTGATAAGAAAATTGGACGAAATATCTCAAATGAATACTTTAGTTTTGTAGTAGGCAAAGATACTTGTTCTAAGGGAGAAAAACAGATAGAGGAAATGTTTTAATACAATATTGTTATAAAGTATTACTATGTCCATTTATCCAATTCCCATATGTTTACAGCTCTAAAAATTCCAATGTAAAACCCGTTGGGTTACCTAGTTTTTATATTTGTCTTTTGTTTTCTTGGCAAAAAATTAAAAAGAATTAAACGCATGAAAAAAATACTCCTTCTTTCCGATACCCATGGGCATATGGACGAGAAAATCCTAAAATATGCCAGGGAGGCCGATGAAATATGGCATGCGGGGGACATTGGTAATTTGGAAGTAATGGATACCTTAGAAAAAATAAAGCCGGTAAAAGGCGTCTACGGAAATATAGACGAAAACAAAATTCAGTTGGAATATCCTTTGGACAACCGATTTAAATGTGAGGAAGTTGATGTCTGGATGACGCATATTGGCGGATATCCCAACAAATACAATGTGCGTATCAGGGAGGAGATCAAAAGAGATCCCCCAAAACTTTTCATCTCCGGACACTCCCATATCCTAAAAGTCATGTGGGACAAAAAGTTAAACCTTTTACATATGAACCCAGGGGCATGTGGAATTCATGGTTTTCATCAAATACGGACCATGTTGAGATTTAAGATAGAAAAAGATAACATTAAGGAGCTGGAAATCATAGAGCTTGGTAAGAGGGGATGATTCTCAGGTGCCTCTACTACTAAAATTAAACCACAATATCCCGCTAAAAAACGGAATTAGTTCTACTATCAGTTACAAATTCGTTGCAAATAACTTTTTTAAACCGAGTTTCACTAAAAAAAAACCCGGGCACTACCCCGGGTTCACGCACTAATACTACTAAGATGTTAGGCTTAACGCAATCGATCAACAGATTTTACAAGATCTTCATCCTTTTTTATTGCCCTGTTGGCCAGGACTAAAAAAACGATAGAAAATACAGGAATCAGCATCCCAATACCCTTCTCAGAAACAATAGTTTCTCCGGATAAGTTTAGTGATCGGTAAACGAAAAATCCTAGTAAAAAAAGATTCAATATCATATTCAACCTGTTCACTACAAATTGATTTTGCCTATTTTTATATAAAATTATCCCCAACAGCCCAAGGACTGCAACGGCATAAAAAGCAATGGAAACAAACACTTCGTTATCCGCGAATATTTCATTGCCTCTAGCATCCGACCATAGATTTACAAAAAACGGAACAACCGCCCCTAATAGTATAACTACGATTAAATAAAGGGTCTGAATTCTTTGAATCATGCTTTTTAATACAATTGAGAAGCAAAAATAAGCGTCTTTTTAAAAATTATCACCCTAATATTGAAAATAATTTGTAATATTGCTACGTTATAAGTCAGATTACTTACCAACAGGGGATTTCATTCCCTTTATTATCCAAAAACAAGAACAACATACACTTCATATTTTCGTAATAAGTATAATTTATTCAAAACTTAATGTTTGAGATTTCAGATTTAAAATCAAAAAAGCTTCCTGAGCTTCAGGAAATAGCCCAGGGCCTAAATGTTGCCAAATTTAAAACTTTAAAAAAGCTCGATTTGGTCTATCAAATTTTGGATGTTCAAGCATCCAATCCAAAAATAGTTCAAGAAAGAACCGAGGTAACCACAGAGGAAAGCAATACTGCCAAGCCCAAAAGGTCTAGAATTATCAAGTCGAAGCCAAAAGAAACAGCAACTAAAGCCCCCGAACCTGACAAACCGGAGACAAAATCTGTTGCACCAATAGAAAAATCGAGCACCCCGGAAGTAACCACAACTGAGGATGAAGATAAAAAAGAGGATACTAAACGTGAAAGAAAACCTCGCCAGCACAATAATCCTGTACAGGCAAAAAAGGATTTTCAAAAAGGTGCACCGCAACAAAATGCATCACAGCAAAATACTCCGCAACCCAACAAAACTCAGCATAAAAAAAATCCACACCATCAAAAAGGTAATGTTGACAAAAACAACAGCAATTTTGATAAGGACCTGAAAAATAAATATAAAGAACCGGAATTTGAGTTCGACAGTATTATAGAAAGTGAAGGGGTCCTGGATATTATGCAGGATGGTTACGGATTTTTAAGATCCTCGGATTACAACTACCTTTCTTCTCCAGATGATATTTATGTATCACAATCCCAAATAAGATTATTTGGATTAAAAACTGGAGATACCGTACTTGGAAATGTTCGTCCTCCAAAAGAAGGTGAGAAGTATTTCCCTCTTATTAAGGTAAATAAGATAAACGGAATAGATCCCCAAATAGTTAGGGACAGGGTGTCTTTTGAACACTTGACCCCGTTATTCCCACAAGAAAAATTCAATCTTGCTGAAAGACAAAGTACCATCTCAACAAGAATTATAGATTTATTCAGTCCTATAGGAAAAGGACAAAGAGGTATGATCGTATCCCAGCCAAAAACTGGTAAGACCATGCTTTTGAAGGATATAGCCAATGGTATTGCCGCCAATCATCCAGAAGTTTATCAAATTATTCTTTTGATAGATGAACGTCCAGAGGAAGTTACGGACATGCAGCGTAATGTTCGCGGAGAGGTTGTTGCCTCTACTTTTGACAAGGAAGCTACAGAACATGTTAGGGTTGCCAATATTGTTTTGGAAAAAGCTAAGCGCTTGGTAGAATGTGGTCACGATGTGGTTATCCTATTGGATTCCATTACCCGTCTTGCCCGCGCCTACAATACGGTACAACCAGCCTCCGGAAAAGTCTTGAGTGGTGGTGTCGATGCCAACGCCCTTCATAAACCAAAGCGTTTCTTTGGAGCTGCACGTAATATTGAAGGCGGAGGTTCTTTAACCATTATTGCAACAGCACTTACCGAAACCGGCTCTAAAATGGATGAAGTAATCTTTGAGGAATTCAAAGGAACTGGTAACATGGAATTACAATTGGATAGAAAAATATCCAACCGTAGAATATTCCCAGCCATCGATCTTACGTCATCAAGTACAAGAAGGGACGACCTTTTATTGGATGAAAACACCATTCAGAGAATGTGGATCATGAGAAAGTATTTAGCGGACATGAATCCGGTTGAGGCCATGGAATTCATTGAACAAAGATTTAGACAAACCAAGAATAACGAAGAGTTTTTGCTTACCATGAATCAATAAAAGGTATTAAACCTCAGGGCAAGCCCTGAACCCAATAATAGGAATCGACCCTAGGGTCGAGGTATTGAACCTAGATCCCGCCTTTTTCGGCGGGATTAGTTCAACTTGCAATTTTAAGTGCGTCTTACAGACTTCTCAAAATTGAGTTTCACTAATAATACAATCTAAAATCAAGTAATTTACAGACATGGTAATGTCTTTGGTGCAACTCTTCTACAACATCCAACATATTATCATCTTCTTTAAATAAGTTGAAGAATGCCTTATCTAGATTTGCGCTGCTTATTCCATTAAATTCATTTCCATAGCCAGAAACACCTTGTGCGCCAGTGATATCCAAAAAATATTGTGCTTCCTCTTCGTCCAGATCCAGCACTTTTGCATTTGAAAAATGTAAGATCTTTCCTTTTAACCTTCCTTCAAAAATTTCTGCAATTTCCTGTAGACTATAGTAGTAGTCATTTAAACAAATACTATTGGCTTCACCTGGTATCACCAAGTAAATGATTTCATAGTCTTTAAAATGATGATCCTCCATGACCAGTGCATTTAAGCTATCTTCCAAACTTTCAATGGTGTCGCATGTTTTATAAATACTGGCTACCCCGTACTGCATGGCCAATTGTTCCAAGTTTTCTTGGGCTTCGGTAAGCTTATCCGTTTCTATGTCAGGAACCCCTTCTAAACAATAAATGAAATAATCTGCATCTATAAATTGTTCTTGGGGTAAATGTTGTCTTTTCTCTAACAAGTTTCTGAATTTATGTAAGGTATATGAATTACAAAATTACTGTAACTCTTCTAGTTTTTAGGTGTTTTCATATAAATTACTTATCAGTTTCTCCTTTTATTAGAGAAACATCCTTCTGTGAAAAGTGGATGTACGTAAAACATTCAGGAACATGGGAATCCCAAACACCATGAGGACTCCATACCCATCCCCCACTGTCTTCGGCCGGAGGAGCTTCCTTATACTGATTAAACCGTGAGAAATCCATGCGCCAGATATCCTCATCCTTGGGGGGCAAACTCCTGTTATCCCCTAGAGTCAATGCTGACATGCCAGACCATGGAATAGCCAGTTCTACTGTCCAGCCACGGTCCCGATCACTATCTTCGTTTATGGTGCCATCTATATGAACAGCGCTTTTCAATCCCGGAAAGTCCCAATTCCAATACCCGATCCGGCCTCCTCGCGGATGAGGTTGATAACCTACTCCTGAAAAGGGTTTCCTCCCTGGCTGGTCGCTACTAAATTCAGGGATGGAATCATAGACTCCGTTTTTATAGGAATCGGAATCTTCCCAAATAAAGAAAACCTCATAGATGGTTCCAAAAGAATTGATCTCAAATTCGTAATACCCATCCTGTCCTGCAATGAATAGCTCTACATCATTATCCTTATAAATCAAGGCATCGCGTTCAGTAAGAGTAGCCTGTACATTGGGTTCCTCTATCCAATAGGCGACATATAAATAGTCATCATCCCACAGCACCGCGGCTCGCGTATCATGGATGGCCTTCGAACCGGAAATCAGATCCCTGAATCTGGGTGAAGTTGGTGCCGTTTGCCAGACCAAATCATTTAACCGGCCATCGATTTGTGGCGGATTGCTCACCTTGTAGGCATTGTAGTGCGGTATTTCCTCCTCTGTGCAGGGTGGGTATTGAATGGCAGCCCCATCAGCAACCTGGGCTGAAGACCAAAAACCAAAGAAAATACATAATGCTGGTAAAAGAAAGGGTTTATTCATGGATTTTTTTAAACGTATAAAAGCACCTTGTTTGTAATGGTTTCATTCTAAAATAAGAAAGTCCGATAACCAGTGGCTGAGGCTTTAATTACTTAGCCTCAGCCCTATAGGCCTAGATCTATAACAATAGCCAATATAATAAAAATCCTTGTCTAAACTACTGCCAAAAAATTACTTGAACGCGCTTACCCGGGTTCCCGGTACCGGGAAATTGGCATCCATCCTGCTAAGGTTCAAGGCCTGTAGCCGGTTTATTGCCGCTATGCCATTATCTGAGAAATTAGCTGGAACCACCGGACTTTGATGCGCATCGTCCACAAAGCCTGTACGCTGGGTAAAGGTTCGTTGGCTTCCGCTATTCATAATGTCGTTATTGATGCTAGGGTCATTATGTCCATCTTGAATCACAATATCCCACAAAAGCGCATGTACTATTTCGTGGGCCAAGGTCTCCCCTATCAAGCGGCCGTAGACGTCTATTGCAAAGGATTCCAGTGCAGGATCCCCTCCCACTCCCTGCGATTTCAGCTGTATCATAAGTGCCTGGGTTTCCGTATCAAGTTCCGTATCGCTAAATGCGCCACCACCCATTGGTTCGTCATAAGCCCCTGGGAAAACATCGATCGTTCTGTTTGGTACTATATTCCCAACCTCTCCCGGTGCCGGATTGGTTTGTCCAAAGGTTCTGTTGCCCGCGGCCAATCTATTTTTAATCGTCGCTACCGTAATCATATTAGCAGGTATATGTGCCGGTGTTACTTCCGTAAAACTGCCCAACTGCCATATGGTTCTTACGTTTGCATCTACTAAAAGAGCATCACACACTTCTTTGGTTTTACTGATAAGATCGTTTTTTAAGGCGGTGAGGGACAAATCGGCCAAGACCTGATCAAAAGCAGCGGCGTCTTCCCTAATGGTCACAAATTGCGGGATGCTCAGTGGCAATTTCATACTTTGCACCACGGTATCGTTTACATCCCTTACTTCTACATCAATATTGCTTAATCCGGGTTTTATGCCTTGAACGGTAACACTTTCTCCAACTATAACTGCAGGACCATTTTTGATGATAAAATCACCTGAATTGCTCGGTGGCACACTCCAGCGCACCGATCCGCCGGCAGGCATATTACTCACCCGTACCGAGAATTTGGTCTCTCCAGTTTTGCTGCCCGAGCCTGGGGCAGCAGGGGTTGCCGGATTAAAACTTCTTGAGGCGGCATTTAGATCTGGATTTTCGATAATTCTGGGAGTTCCTTCACTGTCACCTTTGGAAACTGAAACCGACTCGTTGCCCAAAGGGGTAGTTCGGGATACGTTAACCTTTCCATTTTCTGACTGACTGGCATCGGTTATCGCTTTTTTAATTTCTGGTGAACTGGTCAAGGGCTGTGCATTGCTCGAATCCTTTTTGCCCACAACACTATCTGCAGCATCCGTGTAAGAATCCAATACTTTCTTGATTTGATTGCTCGCCTCAGTATCGTTCAAAAAGCCTTCTTTGTTGAGCTTCTTGATTTGCTCAATCTGTTTGGCGCCATCCTCCTTTTGATTGGCCATTACCGCCAAACTTGCAAAGTCCTTGGAAATACTCGCCAAATCCGTTACACTTTTAGAGGTCGTCTGCAAAGCGCCCAAAGCATTGGCCTGGGTACCTGCCAGACCTGTAAAGTCTTTAAAGGCATCGCCCTTGCCAAGTAATCCATAAGCCGCAGCCAAACCAATAGGATCTGGTGCAGCAGGGGCATTCTGCATATTGATAATGCTACTTGGAAAGTCCTTAGGTTGTAGGTTGCCAGGATCACTACGTCTACTTGCCGTAGATACCGGCTCAATGGCCGTTGGCGAAGAACCACAAGGTTCATCGGAAAAACGCCAGTGCCTGGTCTCGTCTATCTCTTCACAACTGTTGCACTGACCCATCACAGATTCTGCATACACGCCCTTGGTGGGTACACTAATGCGATATGGATCGGGTTTGGTGGTTGGTTGGTAATATTCCATTAAATTCTCAACGTTTTTGAATACCGGATCCAATCGTTCACCGGGAATTACTTTTAGCACCAAATTGTTGCCAACAATGCCCATCACCCTGTTTTCTACCACACTGGCCACACTCCTACCCCCACTGTGCGGTGCTATATAGCCATCAAGGAGTCCGAAAAGCCTACTTGCATCGATACTAGACCAGATGATTTTATGTGACATTTCCAAATATTCGTTTAAAAATGAAACTAAGGCTCTGGCTGCATCCCTATCTTCTTTTCTCGGATTCCGTTCTTCCCTACTGTTCATAGGGGTGAACATAAGCGCGGCATCCGTGACCACCCCTAGTCCGCCCAAATTTATCGTCAAGGTGTTGATGATATCGTTACTTATTCTATTGTTCTGAACAATATATTCGCTCAAATGATTGGTGCGATACTGTAAATAGGCAGAACGCAATATAATCTTAGAGGTGGGTTTCACCAAGGTATTGGCCCTGAAGCGCAAATACTTAATTTGCCTTCGGGTGATGCTCGGCACACTGGCCGTATTAATGCTAACACGTAAGGGCACCCCTTTTTTATAGTTGGATAGCAGGGTAACATCAAATGGGAGCTCATGCTCCGTTCCATTGTCCGCTACGGCATAAAATAGCATAGTATCTATAAAACCCCTTACGATATCTGGGGCGTATTGTTGTTCAAAAATGGCATCCTTTTCTGCCTCGGTCAAAGGCACTTCCCTTTCCAAATGAAATTTCATTCTACCAAAAAACCATGGGAAAGGAATATTTAAATCGTATTCCTCGGTCTTGGTGGCCTCGTCAATTTCTTTAATAAATGGTCGCTCCAACTCAAACGAGATGGTAAAATGCCCTGTAAATTCTTGAATCATTTCATCCGCATAGCTTCCAATGGGCAAATCTGAGTCGGCATAATTGGATTCTATACGTTCAATGGCATCAAACCCGCGTCGCAATTTTCTGCCATATATCGCCCTGCTCAGAGTATTTTTCCACCGAAGGACTTTTTTGAAATCGAAATGACCTAAGGGCATAGGTACAAAAAGACATTCCTGTACATCTACCAATTCCTGCTCTATGGCATAGTGCTTTAATACTTCAAAATACTCAACAGTCACTGCATGGCAGTGATTGTTGTTTTTAATTACCTCTGTCTGAACATTTACGGATTCGTTTTGGCCCACCGTCTGTATCACTGTGCTACGCTGACTTCTTAGGCTTGACGCCGACTGGGAGGTGTTGTCCTGAAGGCTGTTGAGGGTATTGGCGGAAAGGTTGCGTGACGAATTTTGGTTTGCGGTCGACTTTGAAGAGGCTCCTGAGTGTGAAATGCCCCCGGCGACCCCGAAGACCACGCCACTAACAAAACCACCTACTCCGCCGCCAATTCCGGCACTTGTAGATTTAGTTTTATTTGTTGAAGATGCGGTAATGGATTCTCCAAAAGATGAGCTCATTATCTCGGTAATATCCCTATCCCTTGATATTTGTGCCTCTAGCTCTTCTGAGACAATTTGCGCCTCAGTTCTTGAGCCCACTTCCGTTCTATCCCAATCTACAATCGCTATCTGCTTTTCTTGACATGGGGCCAGGGGAAGACTGTACAATAAATCTCCCAGGGAGTAACCCGCAGCCTTCCATTTTTGTTTAAAATGTAGGATATGGCCATGGGCAATGGTTGTATTTTCATAAATGGTTGGAGTCTCATCCCAATCTATACTGTTCTCCACGCTCAAATCTACCCTACCTGGATGATTCTGTATATAGGCCCTTTCCAACTCCTCAACCCTCCTAATAGCACTGTAGATCTGTCGTCTTAAAGTGGTAAGGGTACTTTTTATTTCATCATAATTTTCAAAGAAATAGTCATCGTCAAGTTCGGTGGCAAAACTTAAATTAGAAGTATAAAAAGTATGGAACTCATCCAATAAATCGAGGAAGGTAGAAATACTGTGCAAAAATATGGTATAGTACGCACGTATTTCCAATATCTCTGCCAAGGTGAAAATCGACTTGTTTTTTAAGGTTTCCTTAAGGTCATTGAACTTTTGAATAAGGCATAAAATCCCCATAGTATCAGGTTTGCTGGCTGGTGGACAAGGTTCAAAACCTAGATTTGATCCGTCTTCGGCCCTCGCAAGTTCAACGATTATCCGACGCAAATAACCCAACATGTTTTCCTTAAGTTGACCATTTAAATCAGCACTATCAATGGCCTGTATAAGGGCCTCGACCTTTTTCATGGCCGAGGTCAGTAATTTTTTATCCACGGAATTGCCCTCAATAAGTTTGTCCAACTCAAGAATGGCGCTGCTGTACAGCTTATTCACATTGACAGCCAAATTCAATTGCGATTTTATCTGCTCTACATGTCCGAGTGTAGATCTAAGCTCCTCTCTATCAAGACTGCCTTTTGCGGCTAGTTCCTCACAATAGCTTTTTGCAGCTTGCACCCCTGTTTTCCCACAATATGCCGCAGCCAATTTTTGATGTAAGTCGGATAATTTTTTCTTTTTCTTTAGCTGTTCAGAAGCCAGTTTAACAATATCAAATGGTCTTAACTTGTTAGTTGCGGCAATTAAATCGTTGGTTTTTATGGCGAACTTGGATTTGATGCCAGTATCTATTTTTAGTAGATAATTGGGAAATGCGGTGACTGGTTCCTTGGAGTTTCCATCCTCAAAACTGATATCGGACTCCTGGCGTTTTTCAATCGCAGAATCTTCTTCAATGGTATAGGGTACCATAGAGAGTGAGGTAAACGAGTTGTTGAGTCTGCCAATAAGCTTAAAGGCATGGTCGGAGATATCCAACAACTCATTTTTAATGTTTCTCGATTGTTTCGAATTTATTGTAAGGCCCCTAATTTCGGGCTCGGTAGTACGTACGGTATGGTAGAAGCTGAACTCTTCAAGGGTTCTATTGGGAATGGTGAAATCCACGCATTTGCCGCCAATATCCTGGGAGAAAGCATTGGAGTTTACCAAATCATCCCCGTCGGGAAGAACAGGGACTTTCTCGCCACAGCCGCAGCCATCTTCGTCTGATAAACTGGAAAGATCTGCAACGAGTATAATATTCTTGGGCAGCTTATTGTTCTCTAATGGAATATTAATAGGATGATCCTCGTTACCGGCAATTACACCAAATGCCTGTTGAACACTTTTGTTAATTACCTGTCCATAAAAATAGCCTTTGGCATCTGTAGTTGCGGTAAAGATAGCCTCAAACTTGGCCACATCGAACGTGGCGGCAGCTGCATCGCTGACCATAACCAAAACCTGTAGTCCCGAAGTTTTGGAATCTCCTGAAATATCAATGACCCGTCCGCTCAATTTTTTGGAAGCCTGTTCCGCAGGGGATGACTGATTAAAAGTAATTTCTTTGGGGTTGACCTTGATATCCAATGTCTGACTATCGTCTTCTGCACCTATGGGTATTTCTGCAGTTTTTAAGGCTCCATGGGTATATCCCTGCCTTCCTAAAAGTTCCCCATCCGGGGCATACACCTCTATGGCTACCAGATCGTTTGCCAGCAATTCTTTCTTGGGCACATATAATCTGAAACTTCCATCGGGTGCTACATCTGCACGATCCCTACTAAAAATAGCATGACCGGAAATCTGTTGGGTAAAGCTCACTTTTAAGAAGTGGCCTGTGTACTGATCGGTTACGGCGGAGCCATCTAATGGCACAAGTTTACCATTGGCACTTACTCTTTCCATGTTGTAGTAGATTAACTTTGTTGTATTTTATGTAATTTTGACTTGGAGGGAGCTGCTAAAGGGTTTATAATGAGATGAGGCTTATTTCAACTCAAGTACCCCTTTTTATAAATCACTCTTAAGATACTTTACATCACCTAATATTGTAAGATAATTTGTACAAATGGTAGAGAATTTTGTATTATTTACGTAAATGAAGTGTTGACAATTGCTTTATGCATGACGGCTTGAATAATTTCCAATGCCCTTTAGACATAGCCTTTTAATGGGAATATTGATTATCCCTGAATAATAACGAAGTTTCCGTAGATGAATAGTTTATTTCAGCTAAATAGCTTCTTCCTTTTGTTGGATAAAGTCAATTTTTTTTTTAGAGATCCCAATACGCCAAAAGATTGGTCTAGAGAACCTTGGGTAAAAAATTCGTTTTAAATAGGCCCATAAACTCCTTGTAACCATCATGTTATAAATACATAAAAAAAGGGAAGCCCAATGGACTTCCCTTTGTCTAGTGTATTGTACCATCTATTATTCCACCTGCGGTGCACTAATGGCATCCACATACCTGCCTGCCCAATAGGGCAACAAATAGATATAAGGGGCATATTCCCGTTTACCATCGCTTCCACCGTTGTTCCTATAGGCGCCATTGTGCAAATGAAGTGTCCGCTCGTCTCCTGGCAACACCTCGGTATAGGTCTGGCTTCGAAAATTGGGTGCTATTTTAGTTAGGTCCTTTCTGTGGTCATTATCGATCTTCCAATCGATGAGATCCATAGGAAACTCGCGTAACCACCAGGCGGATTCCTCACTATCTATATTTTTCCCACCGGTAAGTGCAAAGAGATAATTCCATAAAGGATTTTTTTCAGAACGTTCTACTTCCCAATGACTTTTTACCGTATTAAAATGTGCTTCTTTTTGTTCATCCGAAAAGGAATAATTAACAAATCCGGGAATAGTCAGGAAATACATTTCATCATCGGAATGGTTCCATTTGTTGCTTAAATCCTCCCCTTCCACAAAACCGATCACCGTAGCCGGGCGGTTGGCATTTTCGTCGTATCCATATTTTTTTATCAGCTTTTCGGCCCCCTTCTTATATTTTTTATCCTGTGTAAAATGATATGCCGTTTGTAGGAAAGACAGAATCAGGGTGGAATTCAGTCGACGATCCCCTACATTGATAGGGAAGCTATTCACATATTCCGGATTCCATTTTCCCCAAGCGGTCGGTTTGCCGTTCCAATCCATGAGGTACCAATCATTATCCATAATATGGTCCATCTCTATTTTTATCTGATGTATGGCCCTATCCCTCCATTCCTGATCTGGTGCCAGTTCAGCAAAAAGCGCATACACGAAAAAATGGCCGCAGGATTCATCGCTGCTGGTGGTGGACTTCCATCTCCAAAGTTCATCCTCCGACAACTGCCAGATCCGTCCGTTTTCTTTCTCCCATTGCTGTCTCCACTCTTCGGAGAATCCGTTGGCGTGCAGCCCCACTTCATAACCATCTCTTTCAAAAGACCTTGCCGGAAAACCTTTTAAATTGGGAAGTGCCGTCAAACGCTCCATGGCCTCAAAGGCTTCGTAAGCGTTTTGCTTGGCATCGTCGGACTTTGTTACAGCGTATCTGAACAACTCCCCTGCCAAGTACATGGATGTCCATAGTCCATCGTTATCGGTATCGTGAAAATAGCCCGTTGAAAGGTCGCCCGGTGTTCTCATGGCCAGATCGGAGGTAAAACCGTAGCGAATATGTCGCAACCGCTGAATTTCTTGAAAATATTCCGCTTTTTGCGCCAAGGTCATGGGTACAAAGTTAATTTTGCTCATCCCTTTTTGGGTCAGGACCAGCACACTTCCGTCCGGACCTTCAGCCAAGTCCACCACCTCATCGTCTACCAACCATCGTTTGGAAGCATAATAATCGTATTTGCCATCTTCCCGTAGTTTGAAGGCTCCTTTGGTAGATCCGAACCATAGGCTTCCCCGAATATTTTTTACCGTTGTAATTTCTGTCCAAGGCAGTTTTTGATCCAGTTTAATTGGGACAAATGTTTTGCGGTCCAAAATCTGTACACCATTGGTCGTCCCCAAAACAAGGCTGTCATCATGCAAAGTGAAGGCTGTTAAATTGGTGCCGTTAAACACCTTTGTCGCCAACTTTGAACTACCATCTATTTGGTAGAGACCATCTGCGGTTAATAGTAAAAACTGACCGGAATTAGGGTCATATTGAACGGCTATAGGTTTTGGGTTGTCTATGGAAGACCTCCAAACTTCCTCATCGTTCTTAAAAATAACAAAATCGCCTTCTCCTACTATCAAAGTCAAAAAATCGGGGCCTATGCCCATCGCTTTAGGAGCCTTTATACTGTGGCTGATATATAACTTGCCCGCCCAAGCATTACTTAAGACGGCTTTGTCCGTTAAATAAACAAATTGACCTTGGTACTCGGTCAAGGCCACAAGGTTCATATCGAGCAAAGGTCGATATTGTAAATCTTGTCGAAGATTTTTTTCATGTGGAAGCATGAGTCCTTGACTGCTAAGGACTTTAATAGCCTTATTTCTATTACTCCCAACTTGAAGCAAATTCACATTCCCCTCTCCCTCTTTCAAGGAGAATTTATCAGCCCTATCTTGAAGAAACGGCTGATCGTCGACCGTTTGTGCCTTGGTTGCAAAACCTACTAATAAACAAAAACCTAAGAATAATTTTTTCATAACATATATCAATTGTAGAATCGATAAAAATAAAAGTATGTGGGCGAAGTAGTATCACTATTCTTGATGAATACCTATAGAATATTAACCTAGGTGTTTTTTAACAATTGCAGAGTTACAAAGAAAGCCTATCGGCATGTGGGCTATGTTTTTAATGAAAGCAACAAAGCAACCACCATTAATTATATAAGTATATTATGGATTGATTATGTTTATTCTACAATTCGGCAATCAGGAACTATAGATTTTGATGATTAGGATTTAGTTTTGAGCATTAGAGTCCTATTGGACAATAAGCTAAAATTCCATGCATTTAGATGGATTATGCCTATGTTGACTTCTATAAAGCCAACATAGGCAAGCAACCACCGGTGCCCTAATTCTATAACCCGCACAAGATCGTTTTACCCCCCCCCTGGAATACCAAAACTAAAAAAGCGCTTTCCATCGGATGGATAAGCGCTTTTTAATTTTAGAAAGGCCGTTATTTCTTCAACCTATTCCAAATCTATAATACCAACAACTTCATAGGCTCTTGTACCATCTAGCTGTACTTTTTCATACAGGATATTTCCGTACTCATAATAGGTCTGTCCGTCTATGGTAACTCTTTCATAATCCTCCGGGAGTTCATGTAAAATAGTCCCAATTTCCGGTTCTACCACTTCATACTCGTTCCCGATCTGGGTATAAAAAGTGCCGGCCACAGAAAAGTAGATATGATTGTTAAAATGAATTCTGCGATAATTGGCAGGTAAGGTATTTATTCTAAATCCAATTTTAGGAGCGATTACAATATATCTACCTCTGGAATAAGTATAAAATCTGTTATTGGAATAGTAATAATTTTGCCCCTGGTACTTCACCACTTTTCTGTTGGGTACGGTTCTTACAGAAACAACCTTCCTGGTCGGGGTTCTATAAACCACTCTTTTACTGGACACCCTATTTGGTGATTTTTTAGTTACCGTTCTAGTTGTTTTGGTTGTGGTGCGCGTACGGGTCTGGGCCGTACCTACATTCATAAATCCGATAAGTAATATGGTCAAGACGAAATATATTTTACTACTTGTTTTCATAGCTATTGAAATTAAAAAGGTTACATTTTAATTTATTCTTTCACTCCTTTGACCTCGAATTTCAATTTTGGTTTAATCACTTTAAAACCTATTTATGGAATATTGGACAAAATGCTGATTTCTCTGGACGAGGATAAAAAATGTCCAGACAAAAATATATTCTGCTGAATTCGCTACATTACTTTACTACTGCTATACTATCTTATACGGAAAAGAATGCCCTGCTTCTGCCCTGCGCTTAAGTTGAGTTGGTTCCAAAAAATCCGTAACTTACCGGTTATTATGCGTGCATAGCAAAAATTATAGAAAAATGACCGAGTATAAACATATTTTTGAACCCTTGGATTTAGGATTTACAACCCTTAAGAACCGCATTCTAATGGGTTCCATGCATACGGGCCTGGAAGAGAAAAAAAATGGCCTTGAAAAAATAGCGGCCTATTATGCCGAACGGGCAAAAGGTGGCGTAGGCTTGATCGTTTCCGGTGGAATTGCGCCTAATGTACAAGGTTGGACAGCGCCTTTTTCCGCGCGCATGAGCACCAAAAAACACGCCAAACACCATAAGGTAATTACAGAGGCAGTGCATAAGGAAGGTGGTAAAATATGTATGCAAATTTTGCACTCCGGACGTTACGGCTATCATCCATTTGCGGTAGCTCCTTCGGCCATAAAATCGCCCATTTCTCCCTTTAAGCCATTTAAACTAAAGCCATCTGGCGTAAAACGTACGATCCGTGATTTTGTGAATTCTGCCAAATTAGCAAAATTAGCAGGTTATGACGGTGTGGAAATTATGGGATCGGAAGGTTATCTAATCAACCAATTTATTGCGGAGAGAACAAATAAACGCACCGACGACTATGGGGGATCCTATGAAAATAGAATGCGCTTACCCATAGCGCTGGTACAACAGACCCGTGAAGCAGTGGGCAAGGAATTTATCATCATCTACCGCTTATCCATGTTGGATCTGGTGGATAAAGGAAGCAGTTGGCAAGAAGTGGTGGCCTTGGGCAAGGAAATTGAAAAAGCCGGAGCCACTATTATAAATACCGGAATTGGTTGGCATGAAGCACGAATACCCACCATTGCAACATCGGTACCACGAGCTGCCTTTAGCTGGGTAACGAAAAAAATGAAGGAAGAACTTTCCATTCCCTTAATAACTTCCAATAGAATAAATATGCCGGAAACTGCCGAAAAAATATTGGCCGAAGGTCACGCAGATATGATTTCGATGGCCCGACCTTTTTTAGCCGATCCTGAATGGGTAAATAAGGCGAAAGCCAGTAAAGCTGACGAAATAAATACCTGTATTGGATGCAATCAGGCCTGTTTGGACCATGTTTTTGTACAAAAAGTAGCCAGCTGTTTGGTAAATCCAAGAGCATGTCATGAAACCGAATTAAATTATCTTCCTACTGAAAAAAAGAAGAAAATTGCCGTTGTAGGTGCCGGTCCGGCAGGGTTGGCGGCAGCAAGCATAGCGGCACAGCGCGGACATGAGGTGACCCTATTTGATGCCGACAAGGAAACCGGGGGACAGTTCAATATGGCCAAACAAATTCCAGGGAAAGAAGAATTCTATGAAACTATTCGGTATTTTAATAGGCAATTGGAATTGCACCATGTAACCGTAAAATTAAATACGCGGGTAACTCCCGAAGATTTAAAAAACAGCAATTTTGATGAGGTAATATTGGCCACAGGAATAAAACCAAGAACCCCAAAGATTGAAGGGATAGATCACCCCAAAGTGCTGAGCTACATAGATGTTTTAAAGTTCAAGAAGCCTGTTGGCAAAAGAGTTGCGGTTATCGGTGCAGGGGGAATTGGTTTTGATGTGTCCGAATATTTGGCACACGATGGTGAAAGCACCGCTTTGAGTATTGATGCCTGGTTGAAGGAATGGGGAATTGACAGGACCATGAAGGCCCGGAGTGGAATTGAAGGGGTACAAGCAGAAGTTCGTCCCTCTCCAAGGGAAATTTTCATGTTGAAACGCAGCAAGGGCAAATTTGGCGGTGGCCTTGGCAAAACCACCGGGTGGATTCATCGTACTAGTTTGAAAAATAAAAACGTACAGTTCATCAATCAGGTGCAGTACACCAAAATTAACGATGAAGGCCTTCATTATGTTCAAAATGGTGAGCCAAAAGTGTTGACAGTAGATAACGTAATCATTTGTGCAGGCCAATTGCCACTTAAGGACTTGTTGGAACCCTTGGAGGCTCAAGATTTAAAGGTACATGTAGTTGGAGGGGCGGATGTAGCGGCCGAGTTGGATGCGAAACGCGCTATAGATCAAGCCAGTAGGTTGGCAGCTATGATATGATCCCGCGAAAGTAGCCGCTAATCCTATTATTTGGCAAACCCTTTGCATTGCCGACTTAAAATAAGATTCGAACGTTCTAATTTCGTACATAAACTTCCATTATTAAAAGATACCAAATGAAGTATTTTTGCTGTAGTTTGTTAAGTTGCTTTTTTTTGCAAGGACATACACAAAACTACTTTGACATTTCAACTCTTTCCTATACCAATACAATTCCAAACGATTTTGAAATTACCAATGCACAAACCAAAGTTGAAGAGCTGGCTTTGGAACTTAATTTTCCCATTATAATCAATGAGAAAACAGTTTTACTTACAGGGGTCGCTGCAAATAAAACCAAGGTAGGCCTGGATGCAAATATGCCAAGCTCGACTTTAAATGTTTTGGGGCTGAATTTTGGCATCAATAAAACTTTTGATAATACTTGGTCCGGGACATTTATGGCATTTTCCAAAATAGCTTCCGATAAAATTAAGCTCTCCAATGATAACCTTCAATTTGGATTATTAACATTGATTACCAATAAAAAACGAGCTGATATAAAGTATAGATATGGAATTTATGCCAATACGGAACAGTATGGATTATTGGTTGTCCCCATTTTGGGCTTTTATTATATGAGTACCAACAAAAAATTTGAAGCCAATTTGAATTTGCCAATTATAGGGGACATCACTTATAAATTAGGTGAAAAAGCTTGGATCGGGATGAGATTTGACGGATTTGGCACTACTTATAATTTAAGGGGCCAGAACTACAGTACAAACGGAGCCTATATTTCCAAAACTTCAAATGAATTGGTTAGTTATTTTAGATACATGTTGAGTAAATCGATTTATTTAAACACTAAAGTGGGTTATGCCATTAGTAGGAATTATAAAGTATTCCATGCTGATGATAAAATAGATCTAGCGTTAACCTCTTTTTATTTTGGAGATAACAGAACCCAATTGAATGAACGTTTTAAAGATGGTGCCATTTTTAAAATAGAACTATTGTATAGGATTCATTTTGATTGAGATTTCATAGGGGCTTTAGAACATGCCGCACACCTATAGCTCCCCTCCTACTTACCCCTCTCCCAATGGGAGTTGGTCCTAAATATTTTGTTTTTATTAGGGTAAGTGAATCTCGAAAAGTGATTCGATTTACTGGTTGCCAAATTGTTTCAACCAAATATGTTACAAAAATCTTAAAAAAAATAAATATTTTACATTTTTATTAAAAATAAATTAATATAATCGCAATTATATTAGGAATTATGCAAAATATTGTTAAATTATAAGATGTAACTAATAATTAAATTAAATATATGAGGCAACTTAAGATCACTAAACAAATTACCAACAGAGACACCAGATCCTTAGAAAAGTATTTTCAAGAAATATCAAAAATTGAATTGATTACCCCAGATGAGGAGGTGGAATTGGCCAAAAGAATTCGTGAAGGAGATCAAATTGCCCTTAATAAATTAGTAAATGCCAATTTACGCTTTGTGGTTTCCGCCGCAAAACAATATCAAGGTATGGGCTTACGCCTTTCCGATCTAATCAACGAAGGAAATATCGGCTTGGTCAAGGCCGCACAACGTTTTGACGAAACCCGAGGTTTTAAATTTATCTCCTATGCCGTTTGGTGGATCAGACAATCTATCCTGCAAGCGATGTCCGAACATTCCCGTATGGTACGACTGCCCCTGAATAAAATTGGTGAAATTAGTAAAATAAACAAGGTGTTCTCTTCCTTGGAACAGACTTTTCAGCGCCCCCCAATCGCCGTGGAAATTGCCAGGGAGCTAGATATGAGCCCCATGCAGGTGAAATTGGCAATCAAAAATTCGGGCAAGCATTTGTCTATGGACGCACCTTTTGAAGAAGGAGAATCTTCCAATTTATACAATGTTATAAAGTCGCAAGAATCCAATAGTCCAGATACCAAAATGATGAAAGATTCCCTTAGAACGGATATTGAAATGGTGTTAAAAACACTGCCCAGCAGGGAAAGTGAAATTATTCGTCTGTACTATGGCATTGGAGAACGAAACCCAATGAGCCTCAGCCAAATTGGTGAACTCTTTGATATCACTAGGGAACGTGTAAGGCAAATTAGGACAAAAGCACTGCGGATCCTTCAAAATAAATCCCGTAAACAAATTTTAAAGGCGTATTTGTAAAAGTACTTAAACCACCTTATTGGATATAAAGCCGACTCTAACAAGTCGGCTTTATTAATTGTGTCCTTGGCTTAAAACTGTTTGCCCATTTTTTTCAACACAATAATTACGAGTCTACTTATCCATTTTCGGTCAAAAATGGTTATCTTTAAACAATCAATTATTTAGCATCCTTTTTACATATTTAATCAGTAATAAATCAATAGCTATTATGGGCCGATTAAAAGAACTAAAATACCTTACTTTGGTAATGCTCCTATTTGGTTTTATTGCAACCGCTTCATTGAGCTCATGCAGGGAAACAAAAAAAGAGGACAAGACTGAACAACAGGCAGAACATCCTTCTGAAGAAGGGGAAGTACACGAAGAACACCCTACTAATGACGCTGACGAACATCCTAAAACAGAGGACGAACATCCAAAAAGCGAGTAACGTACTTAGGGTTCTGTATTAGTAAAGATTTACTATACTTTTTAAGGTTTTTGGCTTAGCTTTCCTATAAAAAGAGAAAAATGTTTTAGGGAAGGCTGGGTTTTTTCCTATTTCCATAACTGGATATGCCAAAAAGTTGATCGTTCCGGCAAGTGGGCCGGGTTCTATTTTAAGATCCCGTCCTCTGCTAAATTCGATTCGATTCGCTGGATGCCTACCAAAATAATAGGTTGCGAGAGCCGTGTATTTATTGGCTTCACTGATATCCACCGGCCACCATTTTCCTTCGGCATAGAATTCTGCCCAACAGTGATAACCATCTATACCTCCATCGTCACGATCAGATGGAATAGCGGCCCCTACGGCAAAGCGTGATGGTATTCCGGCAGATCTAGCCAATGAAATAAACAATGAATGGAATTCCGTACAGTTACCACTAAGCGCATCACAAGCGTAAACGGCATCGCCTGTACCGTATTTTCCCGCCTTTATGTAACGCATATTGTCTATTACATAATCGTACAGCGCACGTGCCTGCATGATACTACCTTCACTACTTTTTTGAGCTATAATGGAATCCGCAAGAATCTTAAAACGATCCCCTACAGGCATCAATAAACTAGGGTTCAGATATCTTGTTGGGGAAGCATCTTCTTCATAGGGCTTTTTCTCTTGCCGAACTACATCGTAAACCAATGCTATTTTTTTTCCACTTTGTTCTGGCGAAAGTTCCATATATAATATAGAATTACCGAATTGTTTTTCCTCAAGTATCCGATGTTCCACGGGAGCCTCGATAGATAGCAGCGCAACAGTTTGAAAGCGATCACTCTGTGCTACGGGAATCCATATTCTTGCCGACTCCTCAATTTTTGGCAGGGTAACCTCATAATGAAATTCAAAACTATCTTCTCCCTCAATGACACCGAGTAAATCTGCAGATGCATTTAAAATTGGCATTCTATACCACGTCTTATCCTCACGTTGTTTCCAGGTATAAAAGGGTTTGCCATTTAACTTGTGTAAGGTGGTTTCGGTAACGGTCATACTTCCTGGATCTCCGTCCAAGAAAAAATCCACATCATAGACATCTCCACTAATATCGGCCAGATCAACACATGCAAAATGCCGTTGAGGGCCCAAATTTGATAGGTATTCCGTATGTACCCGAACCAACTTTAGCCGAAGAACCCTGTCTTCTGTTGTCATGTTAAAATAACCGCCACCTTCTTCTACCTTTTTAGCAATATTGTCCTTAATACCCGCCTCTATATCCGAGGTAACTACCTTGGGGCTTTTTTTTACTGCGAGCATTTCCTCTTTTTTCTGTTTTGTGCCCGAATTGCAGGACATAAGTGCGCAAAAAAGCAATGACAAAATAATCCGAGAATCTTTCATGGTGGGATAACATAATGGTTTCTATGAATTTACAACAAATCCATGGTTCTTCCAATAAGGATCTAACTTTCCAATAGTGCTTGCTCAACTGATAAAAATCTTATTTTGCACTTAGTGCACTCTCCATTCCGCAAGTGCTATGTATTAAAAAGGCCTCTTCAAGTGGCCTTATATAGGAATTATTCCTTGAGCGATTTCATATCTATGACAAAACGATAGTGTACATCGCTCTTCAGCATACGCTCATAGGCAACATTGATCTCTTGCATTTTAATGATCTCGATATCCGAAGTAATATTATGCTTTCCACAAAAGTCCAATAATTCTTGGGTTTCTGCAATTCCCCCAATTAAAGATCCTGCCACTGCCCTACGTCCCATAATCATAGGCACGGTTAGCAACATTGGATCCAGAGGTCCTAAATAACCAACAACTACCAAGGTGCCATTGGTTGATAAAGTACCAATGTATGAATTCAAATCATGTGCATAGGGAACCGTATCTATAATGAGATCAAAATGGTTCATAACGCTCTCCATCTGTTTTTCGTCCGTTGATATAACGACTTGGTGCGCGCCTAGATCCAAACCATCCTGAACCTTATTTGGACTTCTTGAAAACAAGGTAACATCCGCCCCAAGGGCATTGGCAAGTTTAATGGCCATATGCCCCAAGCCACCAAGACCGACTACTGCCACTTTACTCCCCTTACCAACCTTCCAATGTCTTAAAGGTGACCAAGTGGTGATTCCGGCACATAATACCGGTGCAATACCTGCCTGATCCAAATTTTCGGGCACCCGCAATACAAAATCTTCGTCTACAACAATAGTCTCCGAATAACCGCCATGTGTAGGCGAGTCCAAATGTTTATCGTAGCCGCCATAGGTACCGACCCATTGGGGACAATATTGTTCCAAATCATCCTTGCAATTACTACAAGTTCTACAGGAGTCTACCAAACATCCCACTGCAACCAGATCACCCACTTTATACTTTGAGGCTCCAGGCCCAACTTGGGTTACCCTTCCCACAATTTCATGGCCGGGCACTACAGGGTACTGTGTCATGCCCCAATCATTTCGCGCAAAATGCAAATCCGAATGACAGACACCACAAAAAAGAATATCGATCTCTACATCTTTTGCAGTTACCGATCGTCTGTTGATCTTTAATTGTTCCAAATCGGATTCAGCGGATTTTGTTCCGAATGCCTTAACAGTTTTGGTGCTCATGATAATTATGCTTTAGAAGAATTGATTATTGTGAATTTAAAGATACAAAACATAACTACGCGTTTCTGAAAGATATTGACAAGTAAATATTTTGAGTAATATTGGTAATAAGTTCGGTATTTTTTGAAAGTTACCAAATTTTAATTCTCTCCTCCTCAGGTTTGTAATTTTGATCCCCAGGCTTAACATTAAAAGCGTCATAAAATGGCGTAAAGTTCATTAATGGACCATTTACGCGCCAAATGGGTGGCGAATGCGGATCGGTCATCACATAATTGCGCAAGAATTCCTCGCGCATTTTTACCCGCCAAATATTGGCCAAGGAGAGAAAAAAACGTTGGTCCGGAATATAGCCTCCAATTTTAGTAGAGTCCTGCCCCTGAGCGGTTAGCTTAAACGCATCATAAGCAATGGCAATCCCGGCGTTATCGGCCGTGTTTTCCCCAACCGTCAATGCCCCCTTTATATGGATACTGTCCAAAACAGTAAAGTCTGAATATTGATCAATAATTTTTTGCGTTTTGGCCTTAAACTGTGTATAATCGTCCTCGGTCCACCAATTGGCAACATTTCCATTTTTGTCATATTGCGCCCCTTGGTCGTCAAAGGCATGGGTAAACTCGTGACCTATTACCATTCCAATGCCACCGTAATTCACGGCATCGTCTGCATACAGATCAAAATATGGAGGTTGTAATATACCGGCTGGAAACACAATTTCGTTCAACGCAGGGTTGTAATAAGCGGTTACCGTAGACGGTGTAGTATGCCACTCGTCCCGATTGGGGGCCTTATTAAGCTGCTCTAGCTCGTATTGATATTCATCTTGTTGCAAGGCCACCACATTTTCAAAGAATTTATCCCGATCTATAGCCACATCATAGGTTTTCCACACATCCGGATAACCTATTTTTTTGTTAATGGCAAATAACTTGTCCTTGGCTTTTAACTTGGTACTATCGCTCATCCAATCCAGATCATCGATACGTTTCTCCAATACTTTCTGAAAATTATTTACCAGATCCAAGGCCCGCTTTTTGGCATCCTCCTTAAAGTAACGCTTTACATACAATTGTCCCAGGGCAAAGCCTATTTGGTCATCTACCCTACGTACCATTTGCTTTGCCCGTGATTGTTGTTGGGCCTGTCCGGACAATACTTTACTAAATTCAAAAGCAGCATCCCTAAAAGGTGTGCTTAAAATATTGGCATGTGAATCAATGGAGTGAGCTTTCAGGTACAATTTCCAATGGGCCAATGGCACCTTCGTCAGTAACTTGTTCAAGGTATCATAGTAATTTGGCTGTGAGACCTCCAAGGAATCTATCTCCGCTCCCAAATTTGTCAATATCGCTCTCCAACCCAAGTGGGGATGCCTTTTTTCCAGTTCGGAAACGGACATTTTGTGATAGTTTTCTTTAATGATCCGTCGTTCTATACGTGTCTTGTGCGATTGTGCCAATTGTTTTTCAATATCGTAAACGATAGCTGCCTGTGCTTCGGCATCCTTATCCCCAACCAATTTGAACAGTGAGGTCAGATAGGCTTTGTAAGCCTCCTGAATACCTTTCACTGAAGCATCTTCCTGAAAATAATAATCACGATCGGGCATACCCAATCCGGACTGGGCAACATGCAAAATATTAAGAGAGCTATTCTCCTGATCGGGAGACACATAAGGCGCAACCATGGAATAATCCCCGGACTTGATCTGGGTAGCTACAAAATTTGTCATACCGGAAATATCCTTAATGGCCTCTATTTGATCCAATATGTGTTTTATGGGTGTAATTCCTCTTGTATCTATACTAAGGGTATCCATCCCAGAGGCATAAAAATCGCCCACCTTTTGTTCTATACTCCCTTTGGGATGTTCTTGTTGGGACACTTCCTGCAAAATATTTTTAAGTAGTTCCTGCTGTGGAATATTTAAAAATCGATACGACCCTACTCCAACCTGGTCCTCTGCGATTACAGCTTTATCGAACCATTTTTTATTAACATGGTTAAAGAAATCATCCCCAGGTTTAATAGAATCTGTAATTCCATCAAAGACAACAGTCCTATTATCAGTTTGAAAATCCTTTTTATTGGAAGTCTCATTTTTACAGGAAATACATATCCAAAAAAACAAAGAGATATAACATAGCGTTTTCATAACAAAGCTGGTTTGTGTAGTCTAAGATATGTTTTTCTTATGATTTGACTATGGGATTAAGGTCATAGATGGCAATAAATGTTGTTATGATAAACAACAGGTTATGCTTAGATGGATGAAGGTCTTTTCTTGGATTATGTATTGTATACCATTTAAGGGCAAGGTGATTCAGCAACCTTTACAGGCGAAACACTCCCTTTCCATACACATGCAGTATCTGCCTTTGGGATTGTTAAGTAGAAGACGGATGCAATCCCTGCAATTGAACTAGTATACTAGCCAAAAAAAAAGGAGGATAATTAAAAATTAATTACCCCCCCATTCACTAAATAACTAATCTAACTATCTTTATTCCATTTCTTTAAAGCCTACTACTTCGTAGGCCCTACTGCCATCTACTTGTACTTTTTCGTAAAGGATACTGGCATATTCGTAATATTCCATTCCGTCTATGGCTACTTTTTCATAATCTTCCGGAAGCTCGTACACAATGGTGCCTATTTCTGGCTCTACCACTTCATATTCATTATTTGTTTGAACATAAAATACCCCCTGGGCATTATAATAATTGTAATTATTATAATTAACTCGCTTATAATTTGAAGGTAAGCTGTTTAACCTGAATCCTATTTTGGGAGCAATTACAATATACCTTCCCCTGGATTGAGTGTAGTACTTGTTATTGGCATAGTAGTAATCCTGTCCACTATACTTAATAACTTTTTTATCGGGCACCGAACGCACTGAAACTACTTTTCGCATTGGAGTTTTATAGGTGACTTTTGTACTGGGTACTCTATTATTAACCGTTTTTTTGACCGTTGTGGTCTTGGTAACGCTGTTGGATCTGGAATTTGAGTTTCCAACCGATTGTCCTGAAGCTTCCGCCATAAAAGCAAGGGCAAGTAATGATGACAAGGTGTATATTCTAATAAATGTTTTCATAATCTCTAAGATTTTAGGTTCAAATTGTTTTTAACACGTAGACATTGCAACGTATTAACAGGCTAAAGGTATTGGTACCCTAAAGAATTATGAAAGCAAATAGACCATGGCTGCTATTCTATCTATGAATATTTGAATTTAACAGATGAAAAGGAATGTCCTATGTTCAAATGTTAGGTATTGCTAGTGCCATCGGCTTAGATACATGGTTGGTAATATTTAGCTAATGCCGCCTTAGCAAGTGAATATTATTGGTATCACAATTGCATTTAATGACGCATATGAACTATACATTTGAGCTAAGGCCGAATATTACCATATAAAATGCCTCAGGTCGACTTTTAGGTTACTTTCAACTTTTAAAACTACTTTCTTATTAAAAAAAGATGTTCTTTGAAACTTCAACAAAAACTGAAGTAAAAATCCTACTTATATGGCCACCCCAAAACCATTGTTACTCGCTTGTCTAAGTTTATTGTGCATATCCATTTCCTATTCCCAATGGACCCAATCCGCAGGTCCGGAAGGAGGCTATACCAATGATATTGTTAAAGTTGATAATACTTTGATTGTATCAGCTGGCGGAGGGGGAGTCTATATATCCACAAACAATGGCGCTTCATGGGAACCCAGTAATGAAGGGTTACCACTTCATCCACATGTGTATCGTATAGCCAGTCATGGTGATAACGTGTATATAAGCCTTTATCAAGGTGGCGTTTATAGGTCCGTTGATAAGGGTAGTACCTGGTCACCAGCAAATAATGGTGCGGACCGATTAACTTTCTATTCTTTGTTTACCAATGGTCAGGAAATATATGCTGGAAGTGCTGACGGAAAGCTTTATTATTCGGCAGATTACGGAGCTAATTGGTCTGAAAAAAATAATGGCCTCCCAGGAAATTCTATCTCTGGATTTGTAAGTTATAATTCGAAAATGTACGTTGGAACAGCAGATGGATTGTTTGAAAGCGTAGACAATGGGAATATTTGGAATGCGATAAATATTCCTGGTTTATCCCCCAATGGCATTCAATCAATGACTGAATATAATGGTGTGTTTTATGTTACCAATGATGGGCAGATGTTTGTATCCAATGATAATCTAGCCTCTTGGATTCTTACTCCTTTAGGTGGTGGAAGCACTTTAACAAATTTAGTGGGTTACGAGGGGGTTGTATATACCACAAATTCCTTCGGAAGATACTATTATTCCAGTGATAATGGAGTCAACTGGACCATGGGCCAAAACACCCAAACAGATAGTTCTGCAAATAATATCCTATTATCAAATGATAAGTTATTTATGTTGACCGGCGAGGGCGTCTTTGAATCTTTTGATGATGGGTCCTCATGGACATTCAACAGTAATGGAATTAAGGCACATAATATAAGTGCATTGGCCGCTAATGACACCTATTTATTTACCGGTACCTCGGAAAATGGAATATTCAGGTCTAGCGATAATGGTGCCACATGGACCCCAATTGGCATAAGCTCGACCGATTTAAATTCAAAGTCAATTAATGATATCATCGTCATAGATAATACGATATTCGCTGCGACCTCTGCGGGGATTTATACGTCCAACGACAACGGTGATAATTGGGTTATAAAATTGGATCCTGGTGTGAATAAATCTACAAGTGGCCTAGATTACGATAATGGCATATTGGCTACAATTATTGGAGGGGCCGGGGTATACATTTCTTCAGATTTGGGAGAAACATGGACACTTTCTCCTATGGAAGGGATTGATCCAACAGAAATAGGTTATACAAGTATACTTATTCGAGATGAGGTTATAGTAGTAAGCACAGCAAATTCGGAATTGTTTGTTTCTGACGATATGGGCCAAACCTGGTCCAACATTTCCATTCCAGATGGATTCTTTTTCACCCAGGACCTTGAATTTATTGATAATCGCCTTTATGCGGCCACAGCACAAGGAGTCATGGCAAGTGACGATTTAGGGGAAACATGGTATCGTTTTCTGACCTATGGCTATAATTCCGTTCAAGATATTATTGTAATTGACAACACTATATATGGAGCAACAGATTTCGGGTTATATGCCAGTGAGGAAGGAAGGGATTTCTGGTACCCTTTTACGGAGGGTACTAAAAATGAGCATTTAACTGAGATTTTATTAAAAGATGGCACCTTATTCGCGGGAACCTTTGGTTCAAGTCTTTGGTCGCGTCCCTTATCTGAAATTGTCGTACCTCCCTTAGATGATGACAATGATGGAGTAATTAATGAGGATGACCTTTGCCCAGGTACGCCCTGGGGTTCTGAAGTAGACAGCAATGGCTGTGCCGCTTCCCAACTCGATGATGACAACGACGGAATTACCAATGATTTGGACCTTTGTGCCGATACACCGGTTGATGCTGAAGTGGACAGCAATGGTTGTGCCCCTTCCCAACTGGACGATGATAACGACGGAATTACCAATGATTTGGACCTTTGTGCCGACACTCCGGCTGATGCTGAAGTGGACAGCAATGGTTGTGCCGCTTCCCAACTAGATGATGACAATGATGGAATAACCAATGATTTGGACCTTTGTGCCGATACACCGGTTGATGCTGAAGTGGACAGCAATGGCTGTGCCGCTTCCCAACTGGATGATGACAAAGACGGAGTTGCCAATGATTTGGACCTTTGTACCGATACCCCAGCGGATGCTGAAGTGGACAGCAATGGTTGTGCTGCTTCCCAACTGGATGATGACAATGATGGAGTTGCCAACGATTTGGACCTTTGCCCCAATACATCCCCAGGCATAACGGTAAATAGCAACGGATGTGATTTTATTGCTATGAATGCCATAAGTATTTATTCCGAAACACCCAGTTGTCCCAATGTTGCTAATGGTAGTATTGAAATAGCCACCTCTTTAATTGGATATAATTTTGATATTGCAGTTAGCGGCGAAGGAATAAATGAAAATTATACGGGAATAAACCTATACGAAAATTATAAGTTTGAAAACTTGGCTGCAGGAACCTACGAAATCACAGTTGCCATACCCTCTATATTGCATGAGCAATACTTTGGGATAACCATAAATGGGCCAAGTAGCATCTCTGGTAAGTTACAAGGTATTGACAGCAAAACCCAAAGTGCCAAATATATTGTTTCTGGAAGCACCGAGTACACTGTAGATATAAATGGTATTCAAAAAAACTACATCTTTAATTCTACGGAAGAGAACGAAATAGAAGTTCACAATTTAAAAATGTCCAATGAAATTCATATTTCGGGCATAAATGATTGTCAAGGAAAAGTCGTGGATACCTTCTCCCTAGAAGAAGACATTTTGGTCTATCCTACCCTTACATCAGGACAAGTGTACATATTCGGAGGTTTTCAACTAGCAGAAATACGCTTATATAATTCCGTGGGACAGCTTGTATTTATCGAGAATTGGAATAACATGTCAGAGAGCGTTCTTCATTTGGACAATTATACCAGCGGACTATATATAGTGCATATCATCACAGAAGAGGATACAAAAACATTTAAAATAATTAAACAATGAAAAGATTAGGTCTATTACACCAACTTGTGATGGTACTGTTTGTGGCACTTATAAGTGCTTGTTCAAAATCTGCACCAGCATTAAAAGCTTCTGTTGAAGAAGAGCTAATTATGCCGGATAAGGCTATCGGAATCCTTCCTGCAAATGCAGAAACCTGCTCCGACTTCAAAGAACTGCCGGGAGATGACAATAAGGCCACCATCTACTTTAGCTGGTCTACCGCTGAAAATGCTTTGAGTTATTTGGTACAAGTTTTTGAAGGCGGGACAGAAATAAACAACATCACCGTAACAACGGCCGAGACCGAATTGACCCTCGAAAAAGGAAAATCATACACTTGGACCGTAACTGCTATAAATAATGATGGAGAAACCGTGAGCAGTACCTTTTCCTTTACTACCCCTGGCCAACCCATAGGTAATTACGCGCCCTATGCCGCCCAGATCATTACTGATTATAATGTCTCAGATTCCGAACTCAGCATTTCTTGGATAGGAAGTGATGAAGATGGGGACACCTTGACCTATGATGTTAAAGTATCGGATACAGACGGTAATGAACTTGTTGACCAAACCAATTTAAGTGCAACCTCCCTAGATCCCATTTCTATCAGCACTGGTAAAACTTATACCATACAAATAACCACAAGGGATAATTTTGGAAATTTCTCGATAGCGACACATACAGAAATAAGCGACTAATAACTAAATCTTAAATTTCATTTTTCCTTAAAGGAGATATACCCATAACCTACTTTTTCACTCATTATTGGATGCCTTGGGTATTTTATTATGGGCCAAAAAGGCTCCTATCTTACCTTAATCATCTTCATCACGAGGTTGTCAAGAGTACATTTAGTGGCATGAACCAATCAAAAATGCATCTTCATCCCTTCATGGCTGGCCTTAAACCCAAGTTTTGTATAAAAAGCTATTGCCGATGGCCTTTTCTTGTCCGTGGTCAACTGCAACACATGGGCCTTTCTTTCTTTTGCCCTGCCTATGGCCCAATGGAACATTTCGGTGCCGAGACCTGTTCCCCTTTGGTCTTTCCTAATCCGTACCGCTTCAATCTGTGCCCTGACACCTCCACGATAAGTGAGGTATTGTATAAAGGAAAGTTGTAAGGTGCCCACTACCTCCCCAGCTTCATTTACAACCACAATGAGTTCCTGGTTGTTGTCCTGAACTATGTTCGCAAAAGCCTTGTAATACTCCTCAGGCAAGGGTGTTTTGAAATCTTCCCGAGTTTTTCCCAACTCATCATCGGCAATCATTTCTACAATGGCCGGAACATCATTCTTTGTTGCTTTTCTAAATTTCATCACAATACTTTACTTCCTCCAGTTTTTTTTAACCTTTCCAATACCAGTCGGAAATCTACCCAATAAATATCTCCCATATCCCCTCCTCCTCTGTGAAAAAATAGATACTTTCCATCAGGTGAAACACTCGCGGTCATCTCGCACATTTCTGTATTTATTTCAGGCCCCAAATTATAGGATTTGGTCCAGACTCCATTTTCCTTAAAACTGATATATAAATCACAGTCCCCATATCCGGAAGACCTGATACCATCAAATATCATATAGCTTTCATCGGGTGCTATAAAGGGGTGCGCTATCATGGTTCCAGAATTTATTTCCTTACCCATTTTTATAAAATCCGTATATCGACCTTCATTATTAACAACATAATAAATACTAAGCTCATCGTCGGGGTTAGCCCCTAATTCCTCAGAGTTGAAATACAAGTTGCCATTCTCTGAAGAGGTTACAAACATTATAAACCTATCTTTAAATAGTTCTGCCACAAGCTTTGGTGGGCTCCAATCGTTTTTGTTTTTCTTAATATGCCATTCATGTATTCCCGATGATGCAATAGTATCGTTAAGTGGCCTATTAGTTCCAAAATAAAGTACATCGCCTTTTGGATTGATATGAGGTTCAAAATCCCATGTATCCTCTGACGAAAAAAATGCTAAATCTGGTTCTGCCCACTGACCATCAACTAATTTTGTGACAAAAATATTATTTCTCTCTTTTGGTCTACGACGTGTAAAATACATTTCGTCCATTTCAGGACTGAAGGTTATTGCGAATTCCATGGCAGCGTCAGTGGAAATAATACGAGGTCCAAAAACCAAAGGAGTATCTGTTGGGATTTGATCTCCAAGTAAGGTGAGATTTGATTTTATGCTATTCTGGCAAGAAATAAAGGTTAATAGGAAAGTCAAAAAAATGGATGTGATTTTTTTATATTTCATATTGTTGTTTTTGAGGATTAAGAAAATCATTGTTTGAGTTTCTTTTTTATTGGAATCGTAATTAAGAGTAAGATAAAAGCTATCCCAAACCCTAGAGGCCCAATATTGATTCCCAAAAATGTTTCTTCATTTCCATCCAAATATTTCATCGAGCCTCCATAAGAGTCTTTTAAGGCAAATGCCAACAAAAAGCCTCCAGTGATTAGCAAACTTAAAATTGCACTTACCCTTGTTTCCTTTTTGACCCACACCAACCATAAGCAGAAAAGCCCTATACACGAATTGGTAATTAATTGCCATACCTCATGAATTCTAACATGGGGAGTCCAATTGGGATTGAAAACATGGGTTGCATTGATTTCCAAAAATGGAACCACAATGGCATAAAGAAGGATACTGAATGTAATGATTGACCTTTTCTTTTGATTATTCATTGTCGTACAATTTTTCAGTAGCCTTTTTAAGATCAGCGTATGGTAAAAACTGATCAGTTATAGTTAATATGGCATGTAAATTATCGCTCAATCTATCCAATTTAATTTCACCCGGTTTGATAGATGTTTGCAATAAATGTAGCGCCATATCGGCCAAAAGCATACGTTGTTTTTCCAACCACTCCTTATCGTCCTTATTTGCCGGATTATTCAAGTAACTGGTTTCAATTTGATTATGTAACTCCCAACTAGTATCCAATATTTTTAATTTCTCCTCTTTATTCATCTTTATTATATCATAGATTTATCACAATAAGTTGCCTTTTCAAAATTTTGAATGTTCATGGATAGAATTAAAACTTCTGGAAACATTTGCTCTAATTTGGCTACCATTTTTTGGGATACAATAGCCTATTTATGTATTGTTCTCCCAGCCATAATATTGGCAAAAATGTGAACAAAATCATAGGTAGTGTTCCGTATATTGTAATATTTAAACAGACTGGGGACACCAAACTCCTTTAGCCACAGTTTCCTTTACATAGTCCGAGAAATCCTTTGGTTTTCTTCCCAATACTTTCTCTATATCATGGGTAATCTCGGCGTTGTTGGGATTTCCAAGTACTTCAGAGAATAGATATTCTATAAGCCAAACAAAATCGGCAGGAACCCCCTGTTGTTTCATCACCTGGGTGTAGGCCGGTAAGGCAATAGGTGTAAATGCAATGTCCCTTCCGGTGGCGTCGGATATTTCACGGATCACTTCCCTAAAGGTAAGCTGTCTTGGTCCGGTGAGTTGATAAATCTGTCCATTGTGCTCCTCGTTCAGCAAGGCGGCTACGGCCACATCGGCAATATCATCGGTATCAACATAGGGAACTTTAACTTCTGCCTGTGGCAAGGCTACAAAACCTTCCAAAATGGGTTCCAAGAAAAAGCTTTCACTAAAATTTTGATTAAACCAACTGGCCCTAACAATGGTATAGTCCAGACCCGAGTGGATCACTACTTGCTCACAGAGTTCGGCTTCCCGCTCCCCTTTTCCCGATAAAAGCACTACCTTTTTTACCTCAGATTGTTTGGCCTTCCTTATCAATTCCTCAATAGCCTCCAAGGCTCCTGGAACTGCTAGATCCGGCTGAAAGGTGATATAGACCTTATCCATCCCTTTCAAGCTCTGGGACCAGGTTTCTGGTTGTTCCCAATCAAAAGCCGGACTGGCAGATCGGGAACCTACCCTAACCTTATGTCCAGCAGCGCTTAACCTATTTACTACTTTGCGGCCTGTTTTTCCAGTTCCGCCGATGACTAATATATTACTCCTGTTTTTCATTTTTATTTGTTTTAAAATTATTGTTTAGAATTTGAGGGCAACTATTGAATACTGTTCTTGGCGGCCTGAATTAATGCCAATAGTAGTAGGAAAAAGGAAATATTGGAGCTGATGGTCCTAATGAGGTGTAAACGATTCCATTTTATTTCGAAGCTTTCCCGCAATTGTCTCAATTTTTCTGGGCTGGCCATATTTAAATCGACCTTATCCAGCATTTCATTTAGAGGTACATTCCCGAAAATGGTGACGAGCACCACCCCGAAGAAGTACACTGCAGCTGCCAAAACCAACAACCACATAAGGGTTCCTGGACTGCCTTTGAACCAATACAAACAGATCAACCCAAGAATGGAAGGACCAAAGAACACCAGAAAGAACAGGGGGTTTATTATGGTTCTATTCATTTGTTGAAAGGACAGCAAATAGCCCTGGTCATCCAACCTTCCAATTCCGGGAGTAATGGCATTGGTCCAGGTGAAGCACAATCCTGCCGACAGTCCGGTCAGCAATATCAACACACTGATTAATATAGTTTCAAGTGTTATGTCCATGGCCTTAATTTTTTAGAAGTTCAGTTTTGGGGTATACACGGGCATACCAGTACAAAACGGCTACCAATAAAAACTCGGCCGCTATGATCCAGAATCCCAAAGATGTGAAGAAGCTATAGTGACTTCCTCCTGTTGGAATTATGAAGAAGGGGACGGTGATCAAGGCATCCAATACAACAGCAGTCAACAACATAGTTTGCCCTACCAGATATCCATGGGTCTGGAGGTTCGTTTTGTAATAGAAGGTACATCCCAACCAAACCAGTGGTATGACCACAACAAACAATACAAGATTTGCCTGAGTCTCCCTATTTTCCATGATGGGTATACTATAAGAAACTGAATAAAAAAGAATGGCAATAATCCAAATGACCATACCGATAAGCAGTGCGCGTTTAATTTTCATGACTTATATTTTTTAAAGTTACATGACAAAATTATTGGAGTGCGCTCAGGACGGCTTGTCCCAAATGGAGTAAGATTTGTTCGAAAAGGAGTTTACTTGATCTGACTAGGTCTATAGCCGAATTTTTTTTCAAAGGCGTTGGAGAAAGAGCTTAAACTTTCATAGCCCACATGCCATGCCGCTTCCTGAACGGTGGCATCCTGATTGCGGATCATCTTATGGGCCAGGTTCAGACGTTCATTTTGAAGGTATTTAAAAACAGGAACACCAAAATATGCTTTAAAGTCCTTTTTTAATCTGAAGGTGTTTAAACCTATCTTCTTGGAAAGTTCGGTTAGGGAAGGGGGATTATCAATATTATTTAATAAGATATCTTTGGCCAGATCGAGTTGGTTGCGTTCTTGGGGATTTATTTTCATAGTTTTTAAGCCGGCCAATTGACCAAAAAAATGGGAAAGCAGTGTTGTTATCTGACTTCGGAAAAACATCATTTTGGTTTTGCCCTGATATTGAATATTAAATAAGGAATCAACAATAGTCTGCATTTCCGGCGTCATAATAAAACTCGGCCCCTCCACATAATGATCCGAAGGGTTCACTAACTGGGCCAGCATTTCCCCAAATAGTTCGCCTTCTTGGTGGGGGAGATTATCCAAGGCTTTAATGGAGGTGGCTATAACCAAGCATTCCAAGGGCTTGGAGGAAGAGACCCTATGTATAAATTCTACATTATCATCTGCATAAAATGAAAGTGCCAAACCCTTGGTATAATTAAATTCCTTTCGTTTGTCTCCATAGGTTACTTCTAAATCTACATTGCCAGAACCATAGAAGGCAACGGCGATCAATGGTTCTTCAAAAGAGCATGAATCTATGGTAGCCTCATTTACCTTGGCTTCTTCTACCAAAATAATAAAATCGTTTATATCTATAATATCCCTAGTCATATGGCCTTGAACGAATTTACGAAATTTTGGGTTTTATATGCTAAACATATTTAGGTGCCATCGACCTCAAAAAAAAAAGCCATTGCTATATGGCAATGGCTTTCTACAAATATGAGTTGTGTCTAATATTATTAGGGCATTACCACCGCATCTATTGCGTGAATTACACCGTTGGAGGCCGCTACGTCAGCTATTACAACCGTTGCTGTTCCTCCCTTGGAATCCGTTAGAATTACATTGCCATCCATAAGGCTTAAAACTATGCTTCCACCCTGAACCGTAGTTACCGTAAATTTTCCATCGTTGGCATTGATGGCATCTATGACAGCTGCAGCCTCAAATTTTCCAGCCACCACATGGTATGTCAATATTCCAGTCAAAGCATCCTTGTTCTCTGGCTTTAAAAGACTTTCTACGGTACCTTGGGGTAATTTTGCAAAAGCGTCATTTGTGGGTGCAAAAACTGTAAAGGGCCCTGCGCTACTTAATGTCCCTACAAGGTCTGCTGCCTTTACCGCAGCTACCAATGTTGAAAAGGCCTCATTCCCTGCTGCAACCTCTACTATATTTGCAGCGGCATCTTCCATTAGCATAACTTCAACGGTTTCATTGTCCGTTTCTTCTTTCAATTCGTTTTGCTTTAGACCAAATGACATAAATAACAATCCCGCTAAAAACAAAATACTTAGTGATTTAAATGTTCTCATAATTTCTTAAATTTTTAATTATTTCATAAAGGTACCAAGAAAATAACTTTGTTTAACTTTATTAACAAAAGATTAAACAAAAATAATTCTACATAAAGATTTTAAGTTGATTTCTTTGCTTAGGCTGAGTGTTCCTTGTTTCTTACAAAGCATATAAGAAAGATTTTTTTACTTCAACCTTTTCCTGCAATAATTAATCTATCTTTAATATATGGATGCCGTCACCTATTTGACTTTCTTTTCTGTATTTTCATTTCTATTTTTTGGGATGGCATGTTTTAGTACCAAGCACATGAAAACTGAGTTCATAAGGTATAGGCTTACCAGCTTTAGAAAAGTTATAGGAGGACTACAAATATTGGGCGCCTTGGGTTTAGCCTTCGGTTACTTCTATAATACAATGTTACAGGCCACTGCTGCTGCAGGTCTTACTATCTTGATGATTTTGGGATTTGTTGTTCGATTAAAAATTAAGGACAGCCTTTTTCAGTCAACCCCTTCATTTTTTTATGCTGTGCTAAATGCTATTATTTTCCTGCTACTGTTAGAGGGGTAAAATCCAATTCTATTTATAAGGGAAAAGCTATATAAAGGCACATACCCAAAAACAAAAGAGCCGGAAACGACTTTTTTAACGGGTCATTTATTTTTACGTGCATGGCTATAGATCCAACCAACAATACTGCAAGTCCTAGAGCTGAAACTTGCCTTAACAAGGGGTACCAAATGGCAACTAATAGACCTAAAGCAAATATTACTTTTAAAGTACCCACAAAATAGCACATCCAAACAGGAAGCCCGTATATTTTGAATTCTTCCATAATAGTTTTGGCATTGCCTCCTCGCCATTGTGTAGCTTTTTTATTTTGAACAAGCCAAACATTAAGTATGCTAAAAGCGACTATGCATTGTAGGGCAATCAATAAATAATTCATGTCTTAAGCTTTTTTTGGTTAATATAATTAGTTAATCCAGAAGCCATTATCACTCAATCCAACTGATTTGACCCTTTGATTCAAGAACATTTGCCGTCCGCTTTGCATCTATATTATCCATTATATGTTCCTAAAATAGTTGGAAGTGACTCACCTGTGATAGTGCTTGAAAATATATAAATGAATATAATTATTATTAAACAATACATTGACATTTTTATGATGTTTTTTACGATTCATCAATAAACTAAAAATCCGGCTACCTTTACGAGTAGCCGAATCTTCAATGGGGAAACAATAAAATTAATCAACCTGAAGGTTCATCAATCAAAAAATATCCAATCATTCAAATAATTATTTACTGCTGTGGTATGTTACGGAAATTGCTTAAAATGTTGCACGAAGTCGTTACGAAAATCGCTTTTTCGGACATTGGTAAAAAAATTGCAATGGCTTCGGTCTTTGTGTAGTTCTGACTACCAAAAATAGATACAATGTGAAATGTAAATCCTGTAGCATAAAAACTATTGAAGGCCAAAACCAATCCGAACTTCCAAAATACCCGAGTTTATTTTGCCTCTTTTAGGGTATAGTCGGCTTCAGTCGCCTCCTTCTTTTGGTCCAATTCGTTCTTTTCACCTCCATCTGGAAGCAAATCAAAATCTTCCGGCCTATTTCTATATTACTGCAAGATACAAACACAAAAAATAAAAAGGCTCATGGCCATTATCTGCCAACTCATTGCCCATCCGTGGTCCTCTATAAGCCTGTTCAACAATATCGGGGCACTGGAAAAGCCAAGGGACACAGTAATGCTGCTTACCAAATTAATTTTGCCCCTGTTTTTCTTAAACCACATCATGATCATGTTCCTAGAGGTCATTTTCAATACTCCCTGACCACTAAATCTTATCCAAAAAAAACAAAAGGGCAATCAAAAGAAAGGGAACCGACCAAGATTGGAAATTAAAAACCTTTTTGATGGCTTCACTAATTTCTACCGAAACAGAAAATACCAAAAGGGATGCCCCCATAAGTAAGGTAGCAAAAAAAGCCACCTATCTGGCTCCATATGCCTCGAACCAAATGCCCGCCCTTGGCACCAAGGCAGAACTCAAGAAGGTACCTATCATATAGGCATTGCTAAATTGATTTCTTGTCAACCCCAAGGCATCCTTGACGGGTCCGTAAAATCGGATACCGCAATGGTCTGGCCAGGAATACTCGCCAAGATGCCTGTGCTCCCAATAAGAAGCAATATATAACCATAATAAAAAGGAAACTTTTGGGGATTTACTAAGGACAATTTAAGTGGGTTTGACATGCGTTGTAATAAAATCCACAAAGATAAGGGTTTAAATAGGTTTAGCTTTCCTCGCCCTTCCAAATACCAATACCTAAAACCTTGTATTGGTCAAATCTAGAGCTTGCCCATTAATTATATTAAAACATACAAGGATTTGTTGGCAATGTAAGTTCGTTTTTACTATTTTGGAACAAACAATTATAATAAGCATGGGTACTAGAAGAGATTTTTTGGAAAAATTGAGCATTTCAGCAATTAGTTTACCTATTTTGTACAGTCCTGTTAAGCTTTTCGCTGCTACCAGTGAGCCTTATGAAGGACCAGTTTTAAGGGTTGCCATTATGGGCCTTGGAGGTTATGGTACGCGGGTAGCCAAAGCGATGGAATCCTGTAAGAGGGCCAAGTTGGCTGGACTTATTAGTGGCACGCCTTCAAAAGTGGTCGATTGGCGAGCCAAGTATGACATTCCTGAAAAGAATTGCTATAACTACGACAATTTTGATAAAATCAAAAATAATCCAGACATAGATGCCGTATATGTAATAACCCCTAACGCATTGCACAAAGATCAGGTTATTAGGGCGGCCAAGACAGGAAAACATGTTATCTGCGAGAAGCCTATGGGCATCAATGCCAAAGAAGGTCAGGAAATGGTAGATGCCTGTAAAAAGGCCAATGTTAAACTATTGGTAGGCTATCGCATGCACTATGAGCCCAAAACTGTGGAAGTAATACGGATGCGAAAAGCTGGGGAATTTGGAAAGCTCAAGTTTTTTCAAGGATTATCCGGATTTACCATCGGTGATCCTACCCAATGGCGCTTAAACAAAGAACTTGCAGGCGGAGGGGCCATGATGGATATTGGCATTTATTCTATTAACGGTGCCCGCTATATGCTCGGGGAGGAACCAATTTGGGTAACGGCCCAAGAAACAAAGACTGATCCCGTTAAATTTAAGGAAGGAGTGGATGAAACCATACAATTTCAAATGGGGTTTCCGAGTGGCGCGGTAGCCTCTTGCCTATCTACCTATGCTATGAGAAATTTGGACCGTTTTTTCTTAAATGGTGAAAAAGGATTCGCCGAAATGCAGCCCTCAACTGGATATGGCCCCATTGAAGGGAGAACGCATAAAGGCGAATTAACTCAGCCACATATAACCCACCAAACCTTGCAGATGGATGGTATGGCCCAGCTTATTTTTGAAGGGATTCAACCCATAGTTCCGGTTGACGGGGAAGAGGGCCTAAAGGATTTAAAGATTATAGATGCCATTTACGAGGCGGTAAAAACTGGAAAGAGGGTTGATTTATAATGTTTGGACTATTGCATTGCAGACTATCATTTAAAAGCATAGGCCAGTCTTATTCAAAGCTTGACTTATTCTATCTCGGCAATTAAATACACTATTACGGGAACATTCAATGGCGATTGATATATGCCTATTGCCGAACGGGTGTGTATTCCCCTTTCGCCGAATACCTGATTCATGACATCCGAAGCGCCATCCAATACATCCGAATGATCCTTGAACCCATCGGCAGCTTGTATATGGCAATCCAAACGGATAATTTTTTTAACCCTTTCCAAATCTTTTACTGCATCCATTAATTGGGCTATGGCATTAATGGCACAAATACGTGCACAGTCATACCCTTCCTTTAAACTGAGATCGCTCCCTACCCTACCTTTGAATGCTAAAACTCCGAATTCCCCATCTTTCCAGGGCAACTGACCGGAAGTATAAAGGGTATTATTGGAAATGGTCCAGGAAACATAATTCCCTACCCCTCTAGGTGCTACTTTGGGCACCACAATTCCTAAACTTTCCAATTTTTCTTTAATGGTCATTATCCTAGTCCTTTAAAACAAAATAACGGTTTTCCCGATAGACTTACCGGACTCTTGCATTTCATGTGCGGTCTTTAAGTTTTCAACCGTAAAACCATAAAGCGTAGTAGTCAAGGTAGTTTTTAAAGTACCCTCATCCAATAAATGGGACATATGGTTTAAAATTTCGTACTGGCGCTCAATGTCCTCTGTATTGAACATGGAACGGGTATACATAAATTCCCATGAAAAGGTTACGCTCTTATTTTTTAATAAATTTAGATTTAACGGTTTACTGCTTCCCGTAATTGATACAATATGCCCTTGGGGTTTAATAATATCCATTGACAATTCCCAATATCCCTCCAGGTCTACGAAATCCAGTATATAATTGACCTGACTATGTCCGATGCTCTCCAATTCCTCTTTTAGATTGTGGTGGTTCACTACAAAGTCAGCTCCTAAATCTTTGCACCAGGTTATGGAATCATCACGAGAGGCCGTGGCAATAACCGTAAGGTTGCACAATTTCTTGGCCAATTGTATGGCTATGGAACCTACGCCACCTGCACCTGCTATGATCAAAACCGATTTACCCCTGTCCTTTTCAGGGTCGATCCTAATTCGGTCGAACAGTGCTTCGTAGGCAGTTAAGCTTGTCAATGGCATGGCCGCTGCCTCGGGAACACTTAAATTTATAGGCTTGTGTCCAACAATGCGTTCGTCTATCAACTGATATTCCGCATTGCTACCACTTCTGGTAATGTCTCCGGCATAATACACCTGGTCTCCTACCTTAAACCTTGAGGCTTTATCACCTATAGCCTCAACAATCCCTACCGCATCCCATCCTATAATTTTAGGAGTGTCCAATACCATATCTTTTGCTGCATTTTGTCTGATTTTGTAGTCCACCGGGTTTACGGATACGGCCCATATTTTAACTAACAGATCATATCCTGATGGTGTTGGTTTCTCTACCTCAAAGGCTATAAAACTATTCTTTTCCGTAATGGGTAATGATTGTTTAAATCCTATTGCTTTCATTATTCTATTATTTCATTTTTTTACGGGTGCCAAGTTTTGTCGTATTACCCACGGTGCACCCCGGTGCCATTTTGGAAAACTTGCAAGTTTTCTTTTTGCGCACTTAAAGATACATGAATCATAAATATAATCGAATTGAGCCAAATATGAAGGTTTACAAAAAATTAACCCAATAGGTAAGTACAATAAGTCATTAAATACCTTCAGAAAAAAATACTCAACTGTGGTATAGCAAAAACGTAACCTTGGAGGTAATCCTTACCCCCCTTACCATTATTAAATTGCGTTCCTATTTCATTTAATTCCCTATAGCACAATTTATATTTACATGACCTTCATCGGTCTTTAAAACTAAAAACTTCTTTATATTTATAGTATGCAATTAATAAATTTTCCACCATGAATAGTTTAAGAAAAGTATTAAGCGAAATTTCACAGCTCACTGGCGATATTGAGACCAATTATCCTGAACTATATCGTTCTTTGGATGAAAATCCTTTAACTATTCCTGCAAAAAGTCATCCACATGTAAACAAGGAGGATTTAAAGGATTATTTGGAGAGTTTAAAGCAATTGATTAAACATCATTTGGAGACCCACAAAAAAAACGGATAAGACAATTATAAAATAAAACTATGGGAGAAATAGCTACTTCAGAAAGACAGATAACCCTATATTACAGTTCCAAATCTACAAGGGCCAAGCAGACCTTGGCCTATGCCAAAGCCGAGGGGTTGCCGATATTTGAAATTGACATCCTAAAAGTGCCTTTAACCGGGACCCAAATCGCTGAATTGGCCGGCAAACTAAATATGGAGGTCAAAGACCTGGTCAATCAGGAACATCCAGCCTATAAGGCCCATTTTGATCCTCATGAATTTTCTGCCGACGATTGGATAAAAATGATAAGGCACAACCCGGAAATTATGAAGCAACCAATTGCCATTCGTGGTAAAATGACCATTTTAGTGGAAACCCCGACGGACATTATTAAAATTTAATATTCCTCTTTTATCTGTAGTTGACATAAATGACCTAAATATTCACTTCCTACTGTAAATCAGTCATTTAATATCTATAAATTTTGTAATTCTTAACCTATTCCACAGTCGAGTGGTCAGTGTTTTTCAAAACATTGATAAGCATAAGGTCTCGACTGCGCCTGTCTAAAGGCCGACATAGGCAGGCTCGACCGGACATATCATAGAGCTTAATAACTTTATCTTACTTAATATGGTTGTTGTTGCAATTTGTCAAAAATGTTCTCTTGTTTAAATACCAGTTAGGGATTAGACTTTTATATAAATCTTCTTTTTGTCTAACCAAAGTCCTATAAGCCAACAAATTAGCATAAAAACAATAGCAAAGGCAAACGATCCAGAATAGGGCCCTAACCAGCTAAAGCCTTTTTCATAGATATAATTGTACAAACTTTGATTTTCATTAACCCTTACAAAAAGCAAGGTTATTGCCAAATATTCAGACAGTAGATATATGAAAAGGGAGTTCTTTCCAAAGATTTCGAAAAAATTAAAGTTTATGGGCCTTTTAACAAATTCGATAGCATAAATCAAAATGGAAAGCACAATGATGTCGAGGCCAATTGTAAGAATCACAAACGAACTTGTCCATAATTTTTTATTGACAGGAAAGCTTAAATTCCAAAAATATGCAACGGCCAATAATCCTGCAGCTACCATAAGCATTTTTGCCAATTTTTCATAAGTAATACCCCCTAGGATTACATACTGTCCCACGAGATATCCAGCTATTACATTACAGATAGCGGGTAAGGTGCTTAACAGCCCTTCAGGATCGAATGGAAGCCCATCACCCCCATAAAGGTGGCTGTCACCGAGAAGAAACCTATCTAGGGTCCTAACCAGGTTGCCTTCCAAAGTATAGTCACCAAAGGCACTGAGCAACCCCCAATAGCCAAGGAGGATAATTGCCGATGCGATAATAAGCTGGCGGTTGGTGAGAAAATAAATCATGGTTGCACCAATAAAATAACAAAGTGCTATTCGCTGTAAAACTCCCAATATTCGTGTTTCACTAATAGGAACCAAGGCCAAATCCCCTGAGTCTGTCCATGATACAAAGGGAAACCAATACATAATATATCCCAATAAGAAGATTATTAAGGTCCTTTTTATAATTTTCTGAAAAACTTCCGAAAGGGGTTTATCGCCCCATCTGGACTTAACGAATGCAAATGCATTTCCCACCGCAAAGAGAAAAGAAGGAAAAACCAAGTCGGTCGGAGTAAACCCATTCCAATTGGCATGTAGTAACGGAGCGAAAGTAAGTTCCCAGTCTCCCGGAGTATTAACGACTATCATCAGGCAAATAGTCAATCCGCGGAACACGTCGAGTGCCTTGAATCTTTTCATAATAAATTGCATTTTATTTGGCATCTAAGTTAAACAGTACTATTGTTCTACCAAATTAATTACCCATTTTCGTTGATTCTTATTAAATCTTCAATATACGACTCTCAAATTGTGAAAACATTGTGTGGATATACTTCTAGTTTACTTTATAAAAACCTGCAGCAAACACCATAATATGGATTGTTACCTAAACTAACCTAAAAAATAACCCCGATGAAAACACCGGGGTTACTTTAACTGAATAAATGTTGAAATATTAAATTATGTCAGTACGGACACCAGTTGTGCTGATTCCTGAAATTCCCATTCTCCCCTGACCAGGCGTGTAACATAACAATTATCAGCTTCACTGATCAATAACTCCCTTTGATCCTGAGTGAGATTTCCCTGAATTTGGATTTTGGACTCCACTCTGGTTTTAAAACTACCATTGGGTTGGCGCACTGCCGTTTGTTCCAATTGGGCATCGACTTCCCCAATTTCCCAGCCTTTTCTTCTGGCCACGTTTCTAATTGTGGCCACTTTACACATAGAGATTCCTGCCAATACCAATTCCACTGGGGAAAACCCTAAATCGGTACCTTTGGAAGGGATGGGCTCGTCCCCGAGTATAGCATGTTTTCCATTACTTATAACCGATTGATAGCCTAACGGTAAATTTTTGATGTTTATTTTAGTACTCATTTTAGTTCTTGTTTTGTGCCCATTGAAGTTAAAATCAACAATGGGGTAATTTATTATTTATAATTTAAAGGGCTGTGGTATGTAGTTCTTCCGCTAAGGGAAAATCTATTTCAAAATCCGCTAAGTTGTGAATTAGGTTACTAATGGTCTTATCTCCGATCACTATAACCGCATCGATCATATTGGCTTCTGTATATCCCGCTTCAAAGAATTCCTCTTTTACTTTTTCGGAGGCTCTTCCCCTATTTTCCAACGTATCCAATGCAAACTTTGCCAAGGCATCCAGCCTATTATCAAAACTGGCAGTACCCGTCCTTATTTCCAATATTTGATCTTCGGTAAAACCGTTCATTTTACCAATTTGGGTATGGGCGGACAAACAGTAGTTACATCCATTAAACTGACTCACCACTAGATTTATAACTTCCTTTTCCTTGGCTTTTAAAGTTGTTTTCCTATTCTGTAATGTCATGTAATCTCCCAAGGCAGTCTCATTCTTTGCGTAGTAGGCGTACAAATTGGGGACGAAACCTACGGCCTTTTTTAAATTGTCGAAAATTGCTTGATTGTTGATAGATACTTCATCTCTACTTGGTACTTGAAATCTTTCCATTGTTTTTTATTTTAAATGTTGTACTTAATTTTAACAATGCAAAGATGCGCCCGGGAAGAAAGGTTTTGTTAGGTAGTAATTCCCGAAGAATTGGCAATTGTTCCCAAATCCCCTTTTTCTTTATATTCTGAAGGGGAAATGCCCTCTTGTTTCTTAAAAAATCGACTAAAAGTCTGGATGTCCTCAAATCCAAGTTGGTAAGCTATTTCCTTGACGGGCTTATCTGTATAGTACAGCATCCTTCTGGCTTCCAGAGCTATACGTTCGTGTATATATTTCAAAGGCGATTTCGAATCCATCTTTGAAAAAACATTGGATATGGTTTTTGGAGATTTATGCAGCAGTTCGGCATAATCCGCTACGCTGTGTTTGTGTCTAAAATGCTGCTCTACTAGAAAATTGAATTCCCGAACAAGGTCCGTTTCATTGCGCTCCGCTGGATAGTTTTCCTGACTTTTATAAAGTCTGGCGCACAATATAAGGTACCTTTTTAACATCATTTGCAGCATATCTATCTGCAAATTATCGTTGGACTTCATTTCTATAGTGAACATTTTCCAGAGCGTATCAAATTTTTCATGATCCTCTTGAGTAAGGGCAATCACAGGGAGTTGGGAAGCACCAAAAAATAGGATTCCCTTACATCCTACCTCGCTATCATGATCCAGAATACAATAAAAAGGCCTATTGAACCTTAAAAATCTGATTTCTCCTATTTTCTTGGGAACAATTTGATGGAACTCCGTTAAAAAAATGATTTGGTTTTTAGAAAACACTTCTTCCTTTCCATCAATAATAAGAATATTTGTATCGGATTGAAACCACAAAATAGTGAGGCTACTTTCAATTTGTTCCTTTAAGATATCACAACTATGACTGTCAATAGTATCTAAAAAAAGATACTCTTCGGTATGCCCAATAAATTTCATAAAATGCTCCTTGTTTTTCAGATACTTGTTATATGTACTTGGATTGCCCCCAATGCCAGAAATTAGTATTCCATACACTCTGTTGGTCGTAATAACATCATAGTACTTTCATTCTAAATGCTATGCACTCCTATATATAACAACTAGAACTTATAGTTAGGGCCACGCCCAGCCATGCAATGATACCATGGAGATTCAGCTCACCTATGGCAGAGGGGAAGTGTCCAAATCGCAGTAGAAGTTGATTCAACTTCCTGTTATGGGCAGTCCAATCCTATTAAATTACACCGGTATCTGTTGGCTCAAACAATGTAGCGTCCCAAAACCCCATATAAGATCAATGGCACTAATTCCTATGACCTCCCTTTCTGGAAAGCAGCTAGCTAAGGTATTCAACGCAATTCTATCGGCTGTATCATTGAAGGTAGGAACTAAAACACAATTGTTTAAAATCAAGAAATTAGCGTAACTGGCCGGCAAGGTCAGGCCTTCGAACAAGATATCCTTAGGCATTGGCAAGGTCATGATCTTTGGAGATCTACCATCTTCCAACTTAGCCTTTTTTAAGCGCTCCAAATTATCTTGGAGAGCCTTATAATTTTTGTGCTTTGGGTCCGATTCCACAACGGTTACAATGGTCTCTTCATCCACAAACCTACACAAATCGTCTATATGGCCATGGGTATCATCCCCTATAATGCCATCCCCCACCCAAATGGTATTGGTTATACCTAGGTATTCCTTAAAGATCGCTTCATAATCCGCTTTGGTAAAGTTGGCATTTCTCACCTGTACCTTGGGGTGCAAAAGACACTCCTCTGAAGTGATCAGGGTTCCCTTACCATTTACCTCCAGTGCCCCACCTTCCAAAACCACGGGTATTCCTTTGTAAACCACCTGCGTCAAGGGTACTTTCAAGACTTCCGAAATGGCCTTGGGCACCTTTCTATCCAATTTATAATTGGAGTATTTGGCCCAACCATTAAAGTTAAAATTTAAGGCTTCCCGGCTCTGACCATTTTTAACAATAATGGGCCCGGAATCGCGCATCCAACTGCGGTTGGTCTTTTGAATTATATATGTGACTTTTTTAAGGTTTACGGTGGCCATTTCCAGCATTTCCGTAACCTTTGCCCTATTTTGGGAACTAGCTACTACCAGAAAGACCTGCTCATAGGTAGCCACCTTTTTAATGAATTCTACAAAAGCCCATTGAATGGCACCGTACTTACCTGGCCAATCGTTACCGTTATGGGGAAAACAGAGCAAAATACCTTGCTGTTTTTCCCATTCTGCAGGAAACCTTCTCATTTAATCCAAAGCTCTTTTGGTGATATCGGCGAAGGCATCTATACGGCGATCTCTAAAGAATGGCCAATTCTGACGTACATTTTCCTGTAGATCCAGATCCACCTCTGCTATAAGAATCTCTTCCTTATCGTGGGAAGCCTCGGCCAAGATTTCACCTTGAGGGCCTGCGATAAACGACTTTCCCCAAAATTCTATGCCCGCTGTATTGGGGAGATATTGCTCCAAGCCAATTCTATTGGCGGCAGCCACAAATATCCCGTTAGCCACGGCGTGACCTTTCATTACGTTCATCCAGGCATTGTATTGCTTTTCCCCGTATTGCTCCTTTTCTTGTGGATGCCAGCCAATGGCCGTTGGGTAAAATAAAACTTCAGCACCTTTAAGAGCAGTAAGCCTTGCGGCTTCAGGATACCATTGATCCCAGCATATAAGGGTTCCTATATTCCCTTTTTTGGTAGGATTGTTCTTAAAGCCCAGATCCCCGGGAGTAAAATAGAATTTTTCATAGAAATGAGGATCGTCCGGAATGTGCATTTTTCGATATAGTCCGGCTTCGGTACCATCGGTATCTATAATATAGGCGCTGTTGTGATAAATACCAGCCATTCGCTTTTCAAAGAATGGCACTATAATTACCACCCCCAGCTCCTTGGCCAAGGCACTAAAGGCTTTAAAAGAGGTACCGTACAATGGCTCTGCCAAGGCAAAATTGTCCGTATCCTCACTCTGACAAAAGTAATGGCTACTATATAGTTCCGGGAGACATATAACCTCTGCCCCTTGCTCAGCTGCTTTTTTAACCCAAGCGATGCATTTTTTCAAATTGTTTTCAGCAACATCGTTGAGGTTTAATTGTACTACTGCAATCTTGTATTTCTTCATATTGTTATAATAAAAGATGTTGCAAAAGTAATATATAATAAATAATATTCCGCCCATTTAAGCTGAACACAAATAGAACTTCTCAACAATAAAACAAGTATCTACAATAGTTCTTTACAGAAATAACCTTTGGAATTTAACACTATTTCTATATTGGATGCAATATTCCCAACAGTTTCAATACGCAGTATATTGTCACAATCCTCAAAATCGAAATCTACTTATAATATCTCCTTGAACAGATTTAAAAACTGTCTGACTCTGGACTCCTGTTCTTCACTTATATTGGTCTTAAAGATTGTAATTATAAGGTATATCAAGCTTATTTCCACCACTGGGAGGTTGCTTCTTCCAATCGATTAAGGTTGATAGGTTCACCAATTCTTGGAGTTAGTACATCCAAGTTTAATTCCTGTGCCCTGTTGGTAACCCGCTCTACAGGTTCTGTCCAAGGATGCATGGCCAACTTGAAGGCCCCCCAGTGGATGGGCATTATTTGTTTTGCCTGTACGTCCAATCCGGCCTGGGCCGTCTGTTCTGGAAACATATGTATATCGGGCCACATCTCATTGTATTGTCCACATTCTATCATAGCAAAATCGAAAGGTCCATACTTGGCCCCTATTTCTTTAAAATGTGGGCCATAACCGCTGTCCCCACTAAAGAAAATATTATCCCTTTCAGACTGTATCACCCAAGAACTCCATAAGGTGTTGGCCCTATCGGAAAAACCCCTTCCAGAAAAATGCTGAGCCGGGGTACATTTAAAAACCAATCCCCCATGGGTAACTTCCTGCCACCAATCCAGCTCAACAATACGCTCTTTTTCCACGCCCCATTTTTGCAAGTGTGCCCCTACCCCTAAAGGAGTATAAAACATATTCACTTTGTTCTTTAATTTCTGGATAGAGCCGTAATCCAAATGGTCATAATGGTCATGGGAAATGATAACGGCATCGATTTTAGGAAGTTTTTCCACCTCGATAGGCAGTTCTTTGCTAAAACGGTTAGATCCCAATATGGGGTGTGGTGCAGGGACCTTCCCGAACATTGGGTCTATCAAGATTGTTTTGTTGCTGATTTGCAATAGAAAAGCGGAATGACCAAACCATATAAGTCGAGTACTGTCTTGATATTCAACAATATCCAATGAATCCAATTTAGCCACTGGAATATCCTTACTAGGTTTGGTAAGTGGTGTGGGGCCAAAGAAACCTGCCAAAGTCTTTCCCATATCGCGCATACTCATGTCCAGTTTAACATTGCCCTTATTAATAAATTTCCCGTTAACATAATTCGGGGATTTTAAATAGATTCTTTTCTGCTCCAAGGTAGGTGCCCCACCAAACTCTGGGCTCAAATACAAAAACAGCACCCCTATCACAATTACTAATAGAAGTCCGCCACCAATTACTATACTCATTTTCTTTATTATTTTTTTCAATGGATAATTACTTTTCGCAGATAATGCCGCATTTAATACATTTATTATCGAATTTTTATTCTGTTATTATTCAAAAAAAACTAGCTTCTAATGGCATCCCAAACCATAGAGAACATAAAGTTGATATTTTTCTGGTTCAACTCCATTTTTCCATCCATAATTAATTTTACGGTTTCCCCCATTAAGGCCCCTATTATGCCCATTAGAATGTTGTTGTCTATATTTTTGAGCAAGCCTTCCTTCTTCCCGAGTTCAATAAGCTTCATGGCCATTTTACTTTTTGTCTCCTTCACGGATATAGGTACCTTTTCGTAATAAGGCGATTTTTTCAACTGCTCCAAAAAGCTCATTTCCTTTTTGTTGTTAATACTGAAATTGATCCAAAATAGCCAAAGCATTTTAAGTTTTAGCTTATAGGGCAAGTCCTCCGTTATTTCCTGCTCACTTCTCTGGGTTTCCCTTTGTATAAGCGCTATGGCAATGGAAACTATTAAATCTTCCTTATTCCTGTAATATACGTACAGTGTAGATACCGAAAGGCCAACACGACTGGCTAGGTCCGCCATCTTTATTCCTGCAAACCCTCTTTCGAAAACAACATCCAAAGTGTTTTCTACTATCGCCAATTGTTTTGTTTCATCTTTTACCCTCACGGTGCAAATGTAAAATTTAAAATCGAATAAATATTCGTTTATATAGATTTTGCTAATTTATTTTTTTATTGCTATTATTTTTTTGGCTGCATTTAAACTTCAAGAACCTCTTTGGTCCTATCTAAATATTTTATTACCTAGAGCTAGGGGCAAGGAGATAATCCTTATCTTAGGAATTGATAACCCATACCAATTTTAAATAATCTAGTAACCTATGCTTATTTACTACTTTACCGTAGCTGCTAAAATCATCATTTTTATGAGTATTATAAATGTTTGGTTTATTCGCTTCAACAAACCCACGCCATGGAGAGGAGGTGACTCCAAATCCATGAAGGAGGAATTCGAAACCTATCGTCTGTCTCCTGCCATAATGTATATCATTGGAACAATTAAAATTTCCCTTGCCGTTATGTTGTTGATCTCTATTTGGATAAAAGATCTAAGTACCCCTGCGGCAGGCGCCATGGGAATTTTCATGCTGGGTGCTATTGCCATGCATTTTAAGGCCGATGACCCCAGTATCAAGTCTTTTCCTGCCTTGATCCTATTTCTACTTTCGATAGGGATTGTTGCTGGTGAAGTGGTATTGGCCGATTTATAGATCCAAGTCGGGCATTGGTCCCAATTAAAACAATGAAGTACTTTTCAATAAATAGAATCCATGGAATTGGACTGGGAAAGTGTGTCCAATATGGGCATCCTAAAAACGCTAACTGTAATGGTTTATAAATAAAATTAAAAAGTCTGTACTAAGATTTGGTATTTTACCTTTTGCCTAGGAAGTTTCTCCTAAGATTTATAAACACTAAGCTTCTTGCAATTGTTTTTTGGATTGTCTATAAGTGTATTTAGGGTATATCATGCGCTTGGCAAAACGGTTGACAGTATTGGAATTGACCATCTTTATATAGACTTGCTTGGTAACTCCAAAATACTCATAGGTAGATCCGTCCACAAAGGTTATTTCCAATAGGAGACCTTTGTGATGATAGTCGGCTATGCCGGAATTGGTAATAGTTTCCGTATAAGCCTCCAAGTTTGCCGCTTTGGTTTCAGGAGCAATACTCACCAAAAAATGATAGCCGTCAATAATCTTTCTACTGTTTACCTCTGCCTCTTCACGCATAGTATCCCCTTCTTGAAATTTATCCGGATGCCATTCCTTTACCAAATCCCGGTAACTTTTCTTAAGTACCTTCAGATCTATCTCCTTTTCTATTCCAAATAATTTCTTGTATTCGTTTATGCGCTTCATAATGATATTTTTACAAGGCGCGAAACTACGCCTAATTTCTTACAACACGCTGTATTTAACAAATAAAAAAAGCCCATCAGTTTTGATGGGCTTTTCATTAAACATGGAAGTATATATTATATAACTTGTACGTTTACTGCGTTTAAACCTTTGTTACCTTCTTTAAGGTCAAAAGATACTTCATCGCCTTCGCGAATTTCATCAATTAAACCTGAAATGTGTACAAAATGATCCTTTTCAACACCTTCTTCAGTGATAAAACCAAAACCTTTTGTGTCGTTGAAAAATTTTACTGTTCCTTTACTACTCATCGTAATGTAATTAAATTTATTATAATATTAAGTTGCAAAGATGGTGCTAATAATTTAAAAAACAGCTATTTACTCGAATTATATTTAAAAAGCTATGTTTTTTAGGCCTTAGTTTTGAATTTTCCACTGATCCAGACCCCAAACTAAAGGACTGATATCCGTAATTTTTTCTTTTTTACACGTGTGTTGTTCAATTTTTTCACCAAATCCTATATCATTTCCCGGGACTTATTTTCTGTTTTTTTTATGCAAACCATAGGCTGGTCTATATTTAAATAAATCCAAGCTCTCAATAGTGAGTGAAATTACCAATCGATAGGAAAGTAATCCTTTAAGAATTTACCTGACCAATTTTTCCCGGTATTGATACCGTCTATTAAAGGATCCATGACCCGGGCAGCACCATCCACTATATCCAAGGGAGGTTGAAAATCATAAACTTCCTGTTTCATTTTGGATAGATCGGCAGGATCTTCATCCGTAACCCAGCCCGTGTCCACGGCATTCATAAATATTCCTGCTTTGGCCAAATCCCCCGAAGCAGTGTGCGTAAGCATATTTAAGGCCGCTTTGGCCATATTGGTGTGTGGGTGACGTGATTCCTTAAAATTACGATGAAACTTCCCTTCCATTGCCGAAACATTAATAATATGTTTTTGACCTGTTTTCTCCTTCTTCATTAATTCTGCCAAACGGTTGCACAATACAAAAGGAGCTACGGAATTTACCAATTGAACCTCCAACATCTCAGTAGTTTCAATTTCTCCCAGTCTTAGTCGCCAACTATTGGTTTTACGTAAATCTACCTGTTGTAAATCGGCATCCAATTCCCCTACGGGAAATACTTCCTTGGCCACTAGGACATTGTCAAAACTATATGGAATTTGGGATAATTTGGCGGAAGCACTTAAGCCGATACCAGCTTCCGGTCCGTGCCAGGTGACCGGTATGTTCTGATTTGGCGATGTCCCGGACCTTAATTCTTTTAGTTCCTGCAGACAAGAGGTATGATCACTTAAAACTTTTTGGGCTGATAAAGGAAGTGAAGTTATGGATCTTTCCTCGTTGGACATTAAATGATAGTAAAACCCGGAAGGCCTTCGCACGGTCTGCGCAGCATTATTGATAAGAATATCCAATCGTTCATATTGCCGTTCTATATAATTACAAAATATTTCTACACTCGGGATATGTCGTAAATCAAGACCGTGTATTTTTAATCGATGTCCCCATTCCATAAAATCATCCTCCTTGCAAAAACGTAAGGCCGAATCAACCGGAAAACGTGTTGTGGCGATCACCGTGGCACCACCTCGCAATAACATTAACGTTATATGATATCCAATTTTTAATCTAGATCCCGTTACAACGGCAACCTGACCTGTTACATCGGCAGTTTGAAATCGCTTGGCATAATTGAAATCGCCACATTCAATACACATCGTATCATAAAAATGATGTAGCTCGCTAAACTCCGTTTTGCACACGTAGCAATTTCTGGCTACCTCCAATTCCTGTTTTTTATGATTTTCCAATTCCGCAACTGGCAATAGTTTGGGGGCTACAAATACATGGGCCTCACGTGCACTTCTAATGCCTGTTTCCTTACGGGCATTTTTATCCCTTGCAGCTTTTTTTCGCAGCGCAATTATCTTCCCGTCCTTTTTTCTTCTAGCGAACTCTTCCCTATTGGGTCTGGAAAACTGGCCCGACACTTTTATTAGAGCTGTTCTTTTCTCTTTTGGAATTTCAAATATCTGATCTGTGTGGTCCACTAATTGCTGCAAGAGTGCAATACAATTATCTATCTCCTCTGGAGTGATTGCAACTTTATTCCCTTTTAGATCTTCTTTCATTTTTAATAAATTCCAACGGATAAATATTTTGTTTTTACTCTAATCAATTAAAGAATCGTAATCCGAACTTTTTTCTTTTTCAAACGTGAATTGTTCAATTTTTCCACCAATTGATGGGCAATCGACAAAGGAACGGCAACGAAGGCACAGTCTTGTTTTAACTCTATCTCCCCCAGTTGGTCCTTGTTGATATTCCCTTGTTTAAAAAAAAGCCCGGCAATATCACCCTTGGAAATTTTATCCTTTCTTCCTCCTGAAATAAATAAGGTTTCCCAAAACTGTTTCATAGGTGCCGCTTTTTTGGAAATATCCATATCGCCGGAATCTTTTATAAACTCGGGCAATCGCTCATTTTCCCATTTTAACACGTAAGCAGTACCTTTGGCATTTACCCTGGCCGTTCTTCCATTCCTATGGGTAAACTCCTCCAAAGAATGTGGAAGCTCGTAATGAATTATATATTTTAATTCTGGGATATCTATTCCCCGTGCTGCCAAATCCGTGGCGATTAAAATTTGACTGGTTCCGTTTCTGAATTTAATGAGGGAACGCTCCCTATCCTTTTGTTCCATTCCTCCGGAAAAACACGTATGCCCTATTTTATTTTTCTCCAATAAAGAGCGCACTTCTTCTATACTATCCCTAAAATTACAGAAAATGATTCCCGGCTGATTTCCCAAGTGTTGCAACAGCTCCAATAGCCTTGGCAACTTATCCTTGGCAGGCGTTAACACTATCTTAATTGCTAATTTTGAACCCACTGCCTCCTCTAAATAATCGATAACTACGGGCTTATCCAATTTCACGAAACTTGGAATCTCAACTCCCTGCGTAGCGGAAGTCAAAATCCTTTTTTTAATATTGGGCAATTCACTAAGAATTCCTGCCATTTCATCCTCAAAACCTATTTCCAGAGACTTGTCAAACTCGTCCAACACCAAGGTTTCAATACTTTCCTTAGAGAAACGGTCACTATCAAAATGGTCCAAAATACGTCCTGGGGTCCCTATTAAAATAGAAGGGTTATGTTTAATTTCAATCTTATCCTTGGACATAGGGCGCCCTCCATATACGGCATTCACTTTATAACCTGTCCCCATATTCCTAACCACTTGTTCAATTTGTATGGCCAATTCACGTGTAGGCACTAGAATAAGTGCCTGGACCTCATCAATATTGGGGTCCAGAGTTTCCAATAAAGGCAATAGAAATGCCAAGGTCTTACCGGTTCCCGTTGGGGACAGAATAATAGTATTGGCTGTTTTTTCGATAACCGAAATGGCCTCTTCCTGCATAGGGTTCAACTGCTGGATATTTAATTTTGATAAAATATCCTCTTGCTCTTTTATATTGTTGGCCATACTTATTGTTTATTTTTTTTCTTTTTGGGCGATTCCAATTTTGGGCTTCCACTGCTTGATTGCCCCAAATGATCTGTAAGTATCTTATCTATAAGTTCCTCCTTGGTCAAGTGATGAAATACTGTTCTTATTTTCTCCCTAAAATCTTGGGAAATAGTACGATTGGGTTTGGTCTTGAATATTTTGTTGGCCCAAATCAAGGCGTTATTTTCTTCAATACTTTCGGCATCCGCTTTTTTAAATTCTTTAAAATCTATCCCCAACTCCTTTTGGAATTCGGCAATATCCTCTACTTCCTCTTTCTGGATAACCGTCAATGAAAATCCTTCTGCCCCTGCCCTAGCGGTACGTCCACTCCTGTGCACATAAGTATCATAGGTGTCCGGTAAATGATAGTTTACTACATAGGATATTTCCTTAACATCAATACCACGGGCCGCCAAATCGGTCGCCACCATAATATCTATAAACCCTTCTCTAAATTGTCCCATTACCCGGTCACGAATACCCTGTGTTAAACTCCCATGTATTGCACCTGATCGGAATTTATTGATGGCCAAGTTTTTTCCCAATTTATTTACCGCCGCTTTCGTCTTGCAAAAAATAATTCCTCTTTCTCCCTCCCTTGACTTTAAAAAGTGTAACAGGACTTCTAATTTCTCAATGGGTTCTACTACAACATACCTATGCTCTATTCCCTGATGCCCCACTGTAGCCATGTCCGCTTCAATCTGAACTACATATTTGGACATATAATTCTGGATCAATTGTTTTAAGGCTCCCGGCATGGTAGCCGTAAACAATAATGTTTTTCTGGTTTTTGGGATTTCTGCAATAACATTATCCAAATCCACCTTTAAGGCAGTTACCATTTCATCGGCTTCATCCAAGACCAAATACTTGATATTTTTAATGTTTATGGCTCCCCGCTTCACCAAATCTACTAGGCGACCTGGTGTGGCTACTACAATATGGGTGGCACTCTTTAAACGTTCTATTTGAGGCTTAATAGGGATTCCTCCACATATTGAAGCAATGGAAATTGACGGACTATGGGTAGAAAAAGAAACCAGATTAGCATAGATCTGTTGCCCCAGTTCCCGTGTAGGCGCCAATATTACGCCTTGGATATTGGTATTTTCAGTTTCCATTAATTGTAATAACGGCAAACCATAGGCAGCGGTTTTACCGGTTCCTGTTTTTGCCAGAGCAACCACGTCTTTGTTTTGCTCCAAAATCACAGGAATCACCTTCTTCTGAATATCTGTTGGCTCTGATATTTGTTGGTCTATTAAACTTTGAAGTAGATGTTCGTTAATTCCTAAATCAGAAAACTGCTTTGACATATAATAATTTTCGGCAAAGATAGCCACAGTTTTCTAGGGAATACGCGTAATTGGTTTATATTCCAATATATTAACGGTTAGTGCACTGGAAGTCTATTTTACTGGTTACGGCATTCTTTAGAAAATGTATAGAAAAATAATAATTCATATTCCTCTTGCCTGCACTATTCTTCCAATTTCCTTCATTAAGACCTCCTTTTTGAATAACTTTAGTAAAGTCTATAATCCCTTAATAATGAAAAGAAAAGATTTTCTAAAAAAAGGAGCCTTGGGAATGGGAATAATCGTTGCCGTCCCTACTACGGTAGTCCATGCCTGCTCCAAGGATAGCGACCCTAAAAAAACCGAAGTAGGTAGGGAGGAATGCGAATTGTCCCCTATGGAGACGGCAGGACCCTTTCCTATCAAAACCCCTTCAGATCTAATGAAGGCCAATATTGTGTCCGATAGAACTGGTGTAGCCTTACTAATTTCCCTTGAGGTACTTGATCTAAGTAATGAATGCAAACCGCTTTCCGGCGTCTATGTAGACGTTTGGCATTGCGATGCCCTAGGGTATTACTCCGAATATGGGAATAACGCGCTTCAACAAAGTGATTTTACAAACGCTCATTTTTTGAGGGGCCGACAAACTACAGACACCAATGGCAACGCTTCCTTTAAAAGTATTTTCCCTGGTTGGTACAAAGGTAGGGCCCCTCACATTCATCTTGAAGTTTTGGATGCTGTGGGACAATCGATTAGAATAACCCAAATTGCCTTTCCTAAGTCCGTTTGTGATACAGTTTATGCTACTTCCTCATATCAAGGTGAAGCGGATACTTTAAATGATAGGGATAATGTCTTCATAAACAGTCTGGATGGCAATATGGCAGACTCGCTAACCGGAAATACTACGGACGGTTATACCTTGGTAAAGACTGTTATTGTTTAGAATTGTTACTACTACGGGAATACAAGGTCTCTTATCAGAATACCTCGATAATTATTGGAAAAAAAGGTCTAGCAACATAATATCGCCAGGCCTTGTTTGGTGTTAAGTTACTTCGCTTGACTATTTAGAATTCTTTCTTTCCAAACTCACTTTCTATAAACTTGGCCTTATTTTTTATAGCATTAAAGGTATAGGACAAATTAATGGATATCATATCCACTTCATACCTATAGTTGGTAGTAGTGTAAAATTCATTGGCTTTATAGGTCGTGATTCGCTGTTCATTGGTATCCAACATTCCCATATCTATATTTTGCCATTGAAGGGTTGCCGTTAATTTATTGTCAAAAAATGCCTTTCGGAAACTAAGATTGGGGGAATAGAACCTAGAGTCTTCTCCTTGAGCAGTATTTGTTTCGGACAGATAATTAAAGGTAAATTGCAAAGAAGCATTTTCCCAGAAAGAATAGGTAGAATTTACATTAAAAGAATATATGGTGGCGCTACTATTTACATCGTAATTTCTGGTAATACCGTCCCTATGCCTAAATACGAAGGCACCTTCAATATCATAGGAATATATATTAGCGCCAATATAATTGCTCCAATTTTGACTTGGTTTTAATTGTGCCCCTATTTCAAGACCAATGGCATTGCTTTTGCCCACATTGGAATAGACCCTGTTAATAATACTGTCCAATACCGCACCATTGGCTTCATAGGCCAAAGTATTTACACGGTTTATTACATTGTCCACATGCCTGTAATAGGCAGTGGCGCTGACCGAATTACCTCCTTTAAAATTTTTGATGAGCCCCAATTCTACCAAATCTATATATTCCGGTCTCAATTGATTGTCCCCTTGTTCAAAAACCTCGGAGTGTTCCCTTTCGGCAAAACTGTTCATTTTAAGGGTAGTTGTTCTTTCCACCCTTTTGCTATAGGCAGCCTTTAATTTGGTAGCATCGCCCACGGCATATTGCAGGGAAGCAGATGGAAATAACTTAACAAAGTCATATGTATAGGTTTGTTCGGGATCGGCTGTCCTTAAGTCCTCGGAATAAGTACGATCCATGGATTCCAAGCGTAAACCAGCGGCATAATCCCATTTATTACTTGCGCCTGTTAGTTGGGTATACCCAGAGTGGATGGTACGCTGCAGACTTATATTACTGGAAAACTCAGGTACCAAAACACCATCACGCTCATAAACAAACTCCCCGGTGTGATCAATATCCCTAAATTGATAGCCCGTTTCCAAGGAACCAAAGGAAAAGGGATTAAATTGGTAATCCACATTTACCCGATACCCATTTAACGGGTTGTCATTAGTATTGTATTCCTGCTGATAAACAATGTTGCGATCAGTAATTCCCAAATTATCATTATGGGTAGGACCGCCCAAAAAAGTGTATTCATACAATAGGGAGGTAGACAACCTGGAATCATTGTTGAATTTATGGGCGTAATCAAAACTGCCTAGTGCAAAATCGCCTTTTCTGATCCTTAAATTATGATTGTAATACTGAAAAGTATATTCCCTATTGCCACTACCAATAGGTGAAATGGCGTGATTGTCATAATAATCGATATCGGCCAAACGATCTACAGTATGTTTTCCTGCATAGAAACCCAAAGAGTAGGTATCAGCATCATTAGGTGTAAAATCTACACCAAAACGTCCATTATAGCTTATATCATCAAAACTCCTCTCCCCATCGGAAGGCAAAAAAGTTTGCTTGTCCTCAACTTGGTTAATGACAAACAATTCACCTTCCCTCCTACCTGTTTTGTCATTGCGTTGGTAACTTGTACCAAAGGACAGGTTCCATTTGTCCGTTCTTCTATTTAAAGTAGCATCCACCCCATATCTTTGTGCAGCCACCTTGGTGTCATAAGATTCTATTGAGGGTAATCCTCCACGTAGGTTTACCTGGGCATAAACGCCATTGGTTGCTCCCTTTTTTGTTATTATATTTAAAATACCACCTTTACCCTCCGGATCATATTTGGCGGAAGGCGCGGTAATCAGCTCCACAGTTTCCAATGCGTTTGCCGGTAATTGGGACAATATGGCACTGGCGTCGCCTTGGGTAGGTTTCCCGTTGATTAGGACAGCAAATCCAGAACTCCCCCTGACACTGATACCGCCTTGTGCATCAACAGTTACCGACGGCAAATTTTTTACCACATCAATGGCATTACCGCCCTGACTACTTTGAAACTTTTTGGTATCAAATACCTGACGGTCTATTTTATGAAGAACTGTAGCCCGTTCACCCTGAATGACCACTTCATCCAATTGGTTTCCAAGGGATAGGCCAATTACGGTAAGATCTTTGGAAGGTTGCCTTTTATCTATCTCAATATCCGCAATTGTTTTGGTTTCGTATCCCATAAAGGAGGCTTCCATATAATAGGTTCCAGGCTTTACCCCTTCTATTACAAAAGATCCATCCTGAGAAGTAACCACTCCCGTAATCAGAGAGCCATCTGTTTGATTATACAGGGCAGCCGTAGCATATTCCAATGGTGAATTATCAGTGGCATCAATAATTTTTCCTGAAATTTGAGCAGTTGAAGCTTGTACACCAAACAACGATATAACTACAATAATAATGTACTTATATTTCATAAATATCTGATATCTTTTAAAATATCGACAAAAATATACTAGTCCTAGAACTTAAAATGGTGTATTTGAAAAAGTATTGGTACCAATACTTAAACTAGGTTTTTTCTATACTGAAAAGGGGTAAGTTGTGTGTATCGTTTAAAATATTTGGTAAAATGCGAGCTGTCCTTAAATTCCAGATCATAGGCAATATCACTGATTGATTTGTTTGTATATGCCAATTGTCTTTTTACCTCCATAATAATATGTTCCGCAATAACATCCGATGCGGTTTTGTTGAACACTTTATGACATACGGCGTTGAGGTTCTGTGAAGTAGTATTTAATGCCTCCGCATAGTAGGAGACATTATTTTTTAAATTTTCGGATAATAGATTTACAAATTGCATGGTCTTATCCGTATTTTCCCCACCTTGGGCAGCGGCATATTTAACCATTTTTGACAATAGGGCCTTTAATCCCCCCTCCACAGCTTCTTGGTTCAAATTACCTTGTTCCATCTCCCAACACAAAGACTTAAACAAAGACTTTAATGATTTATCGTCTTGTTCTACCATTATTTTTTGGCAGTTGCCCAGTTTTATCAATTGTGTATTGATGTATTTGTCCAAGGTTTTTTCCAAAAAAGATTCCTTGATAATGATCACATACCCCTTGGGTTTTGTGGTAATCTCCCAATGATGAACCTCATCCTTTTTAACTATAAACAACAAAGGTGGTACAATACCATGGCTTTCCATATCCAAATGATGGAAACCGCTACCTTTTATAAAATAGATTATTTCCAGATATTTATTGTGTTTGTGAGGCTTGGTATACCTTTTAGTGACATCGAAGGGTTCTATTTTTATACCAACTTCAGAGTTTATTTTGTTGTATGTACTGATGGAATCGTTCAAAATCGTCTGTAGTTAACAAGTAGAATAAGAGTAAATGTAAATAATACGTTATAAATTCAATTTTAGTAAACTTAACTTTATGATAAATTTATAATAAATTTTTATTGACCTTCCTTTACAAAATGATCTCGATACTACTTATATAATGGGTATACCCTGCGAAATACGGCGAATTTGACAGATCACATCTCCCATAAATTTTGCCTAAATCATAGGCTTTCCAAATTAACCACTATCCCCTATGCCGCCCGAATAATCAACTTACAATAACAATATCCCTTTTTATTTGAATTATTAATACCTGTACACTTATGTTAAAGATTCACAAAAAAGAATGAACATTCATTTTTAGTATTACCTTTGTACCCATATTGCTTTCAACCTTGAACAGCACCCCTATAAATTTCCATTTAGAAGATTATGGCAAAACTCCAAAAAAGTATTGAAAAGCGAAATGCCTTGGTAAAAGCAACCATTAACTTGGTCAATAACAATGGGTTCCATGCTACCCCCATGTCCAAGATTGCAAAAATGGCAAATGTCTCACCCGCCACTATTTACCTGTATTTTGACAATAAGCAAGACCTGGTAAACAAAGTATATATAGAAGTGAAGTCGGCATATACCGCTTATGCTTTCAAAAACTACAGTAACGACATACCTGTATCCAAAGGTTTTGAAATAATTTGGAAGCGCATTGCCGATTTTAAACTAAAAGAAGTAGAAGAAGCTATGTTTCTGGCCCAGTGCGACAATACTCCCATAATAGATGAAGCAAGTAGACAGGAAGGGCTAAAACACCTTCAACCTTTACTGGACCTATGGGAAAGGGGGAAAAAGGAAGGTATTATAAAACCTTTGTCGCCCTACCTATTATATGCGTACTCTATAAACCCCCTCTCCTTTTTAATGGTAATGCAACAAAGAGGTGTTTTTCAATTAAACCAGGATCACCTGGAGGATGCCTATCAGGCGGCCTGGAACAGTATTAAAAAATAAAACTCGATAAACTAATATCACATTATGATACAGACAATTTTATTAAAAAAACGACCTAAAGGGAAACCTACATTATCAGATTTTGAATTCGTAAAGGAGGACAAAAATCTAAACATCCAAGAAGGAGAATTGCTTTTGGAAACCACCTATATTTCCGTAGACCCCTATTTAAGGGGAAGAATGAGCGATGCCAAATCATACGTTCCTCCCTTTGAGGTAGGAAAACCTATAACTTCCGGTGTAGTTGCCAAAGTTATTGCTTCCAAGAACGATAAATTTAAAGAGGGCGATTTCGTTTCGGGGATGTTGGACTGGAAAACCCAACAAATCTCCAAAGCGGAAGGACTGTTAAAAATAAATAAGGACCTAGCCCCACTTAGTGCTTATTTAGGTATTTTGGGTATGACCGGACTAACCGCCTATTGTGGGCTCACCCAAATTGGCACACCCAAGGCCGGGGAAACCCTAGTAGTTTCCGGTGCTGCAGGTGCCGTGGGCAGCGTAGTAGGACAGATTGGAAAAATACTCGGGCTCTATGTGGTGGGTATTGCAGGAACGGATGAAAAAGTTTCAATGTTAACCTCCGATTTTGGCTTTGATCACGCCATTAACTATAACACTGAGGATATGGGAACTGCCCTTAAAACGGCTTGTCCAGATGGTGTGGATATTTATTTTGACAATGTAGGCGGTCCTATTTCTGATGCAGTTTTATTTAATATCAACAAATTTGCTAGAATGATCATTTGTGGTGCTATTTCGGTATACAATAACACAGAAATACCCAAAAGTATTAGTGTTCAGCCCTTTTTGGTGAAAAATAGCGCTCTCATGCAAGGTTTTATCGTTTCCAATTATTCGGAGAAGTTCCCAGAGGCGATGAAACATTTATCCACCTGGCTGGCCGAAGGCAAATTAAACTATACCGAAACCGTTGTAAACGGTTTTGAAAATACCCCCCAGGCATTTTTGGACTTGTTTGAGGGCAAAAACAAAGGGAAAATGATCGTGAAAGTCTAAGGCTTGGATTAGGACCCTAATTAAGAATTAATTAAAAAAATACTTAAAATGAACATATTATTTGTACTAACCTCCCATGATAAACTAGGGGATACCGGAAAGAAAACAGGATTTTGGATCGAAGAATTCGCTAACCCATATTACACTTTGCTGGACAAAGGGGCCGATATTACCCTGGCTACACCAAAAGGTGGGGTGGCCCCAATAGACCCCAGCAGCGATACTCCTGATGCCAGTACCAAGGATACGAAGCGATTCAAAAATGATGCAGTGGCACAGGAAAAAATAAAGAATACTTTGGCTTTGTCTAAAATAGACCCTAATGATTATGATGCTGTGTTTTATCCAGGAGGTCACGGGCCCTTATGGGATTTGGCCAATGACAACACATCTATAAAACTCATTGAAACTTTTAACCAACAGAAGAAACCAATTGGCTTTGTATGTCATGCACCTGCCGCTTTAAAAGGCGTTAAGAATGAAGATGGCTCTCCATTGGTAAAAGGTAGAAAAGTAACTGGATTTACGAATTCGGAAGAGGAGGCTGTACAACTTACGGATGTAGTTCCATTTTTAGTGGAAGACATGTTAAAAGAAACTGGCGGTATTTACTCCAAAAAATCTGACTGGGCTCCTTATGCCATACAGGATGGTAATTTAATTACCGGGCAAAACCCTGCATCCTCGGAATTGGTGGCCGAAAAGTTATTGGCCTTGCTCAATTAAATTATAGTCCACAATTTACAAAAGCCCAATAGCTCTTTAATAACTATTGGGCTTTTTTTTATTAAGTCCTTTGTGGCACGAAGGCATAAAAAAGGTGGCTCTTAAACCACCTTCTTTTAATTTTCAAGAAATATTCCTACACTTATGGCTCCAAAATAAAATCCTGAGTGGTCTTATTCCCTGCCACTATATCCACCTCGGTAACGGTCTGCTTTTGGTAACCTTCCAATTCAACCTCTACATCATATGTCCCGGCCTCTAATCCCATCAGAGTATAATATCCATCAGCGTTGGTAAAAGTAGTTGTATTTAGGGTATCGGCTATATAAACGCCCACTTGTGCCCCTTCCAATCCTACGACAACTTCTTCCTGAAGTGTTGTTACCAAGCCCGACAGGGTCCCGGCTGTAGACATATTACAAGCCTTGATTACTGGCTTAAAATTAAAGCCGTTAATATTTGCACGATCATTCCCGCCTCCTTTAGCAACAAAAGATTTGCTTACGTCAAAGTCCAACAATAGATCAGCGCTTAGTGCACCACTCACAACAAGACCAGGCTTTATGAAAATCTTAATACCGCTTTGCTCGCCACTCGGCACCTTCAAATCAAAAGTAGATCCATCTGTAAGTACCACATTAACCCCTTTTACATATACTCTAACCAAGTCGTACGTTCCGACCGGCACGTCCAAATCTGCCAAATTCTTGGTAACCCCGTTGGTAAGATCCAAAAGGTTTACCTCCATTTCTTCTTCCATCAGTACAATAAAGGAAGTCTTTTCTTCTGATTCTATAGACGATTCTGAATCGTCACCCAGTTCAGTATCTATTTCCATGTCCCCCTTATAACGGGCCTCTATTTTAAAAATAGTTACGTTTGCCTCTGCTACCAGATCATGTGGAAAAGGTGCGTCCGTTAAATTAACTGAAAGTCGGCCATAATCCCTGTTCTTATCATCATTGTCTGTACAGGAAGTAAAAACTGTAAAAACAAAAAATAATGCAATTGTTAACAATCTGAATTTCAAAGTTATAAAATTTAAAAATTAATAAATGTCAGCTAAGCCTCATAATCAAAGGCCCCTAAACAATAACAATCAAAGATGGACTTTACCCTACCACATTTTTAATTTTTAACCATTTATTCGTTGAAATGCATCCCAAATTTAATTTTCTGGAGATTAGCAGCAAATTAACATAAGGAATAAGTAACTATTTGAATCCATTCTAAACCGAGCTTCAACTGCTTTTATGCAACATTGCCCAAAAAGGTCCAATTTATTCCTCGGGTGATTGGTGGTCGTAGCTCAATACCCTTTTTAATTGCCAAATATTATCCTGCATTATAAAAACATGGGAGAATTTGGCTATCCCCGTTATGTAAAGTTCTTTATGGGCCTCCTTAATATAAAATTCATGGACCCCGTTTTGTATGGCCCCGTACAAAACTCCGTTATTGTACAATGCAAATACTTCCATACTTTCCGCTACCAATTTACGGATTGGCTTCTTGTCCCCGCTTCCGCAAATATTCTGTTCTATAGCCTTAAAGAATTCCTCCTTGGAAGTGCTTATCCCGGACTGATCATGATAAAATTCCAAATCAGGGGCAATTAAGTGCTCCATCTCCTTAAGCTTACAATTATTAAACCCATCTTCGAACAAGATACTGTCCAATTCTAAGACGGTATGGTAAAGTTCGGACGAGGATTCCATTTGTGCCTGCCCGGTGTTGAAAAATAATAAGGCGAGGATAAAAAGTACTGCTATCCTGACATAAAAAATGGTTTTCATATTGATCAATATTTAGGTTAAAGCAACTAAAGGTAATAAGCCTAGACATTTGCTACAATATTTTACTTTCAATGAATATTAGTAAATACATACTTTCTATTTCAAGAAAGTAAAAAATTGAACGATCCGCAATTGTGGAAAATAAAAAAGAGGCCTACAACAGCCCCCTTTTTAATATTTAATACCAGGATAATGCAAGGCTACAATTATTGTAACCCCCGTGCCTTTAGCATAGGTTCAATTTGTGGATCGCTACCGCGCCAATCCTTGTACATTTTCTCCAAGGGCAGGGTATTCCCACGTGACAGAATCATATCCCTCAAACGCTGACCATTCTCCCTGGTAAGTCCACCATGGTTCTCAAACCAATTATAGGCATCATGGTGCAGCATTTCTGTCCACAGATAGGAATAATAACCAGCTCCATAGCCGCCGCCAAAGATATGGGCAAAATAAGTGGATCTATAACGCGGTGGGACAGCCGCAACCACATCCAATTTCGTTTTATGCAAGGCCTCTTTTTCAAAGGTATTTGAATCCTCTATTTTGGTGTCCGATCCAATAGTATGCCATTGCATGTCCAAGTTGGAGGCCGCCAAATTTTCGGTAAGGCTATATCCTTGATTAAAAGTGCCCGATTTCTTTATCTTATCTATGAGCTCTTGTGGAATTTGTTCCCCTGTTTGGTAATGAAGGGCATAATTTTTCAGGATTTCAGGGTACAGGGCCCAGTTTTCATTGAACTGGGAAGGAAACTCCACAAAATCCCTCGCCACCGAGGTACCTGATAGGGACGGATATTGCTGGTCGGCAAAAAAGCCGTGAAGGGCATGACCAAATTCATGGAACATGGTCTCTACCTCATCATAGGTCAGTAGTGCCGGTTCACCTGCTACAGGTTTGGGATAATTACAGACGTTGTAGATTACAGGTTTTTTATTGTATAGTTTGGATTGATCTACAAAATTGCTCATCCAAGCCCCTCCCCGCTTACTGGGCCGGGAAAAGAAATCGCCATAGAATAATCCCAATGGATCACCGTTCTCTTCAAAAAGCTCATATACCAAAACATCTTTGTGATAGGTTGGGATATCGGTTCTGGCCTTATAAGTAATTCCGTATAATTTTTCGGCAGCAAAGAAAACCCCTTTTTCAAGTACGGATTTTAACTCAAAATAAGGTTTTATCTGGTTTTCGTCCAGATCGTATTTCGCCTTACGGACCTTTTCAGCATAGTAGTTCCAGTCCCACGGGGCCAGGACAAAATCCCCTCCTGTCTTTTTTATCATTTCCTGAATCTCCTTCGCCTCTTGGCCAGCCTTGGCAGTAGCAGACGGAATAAGTCCTTCAAAAAGTTTAAATATATTTTCAGGCACTTTGGCCATGGTGTTCTGTAAACTCCATTCCGCATAATTTGCAAAACCCAACAGCGCACCCTTTTTAGCCCGAAATTCAGCAATTTCGGTAATAATGGCCTTGGTGTCATGAGCTGTACCATCGGCACGCAACCATGCAGCCTGAAATAACTTCTCTCTGGTTTCCCTTTTTTCCAAGGATTGCAATAAAGGTTGTTGGGTGGTATTTTGAAGCGCAATTTTCCAGCTTTTCCCATCTTCCATCTCCAAAGATTTCAACTCGGCATCCGAGAGTCCGGCAAGGTCGGACTTATCTGTAAATATTACTGCTCCAGCATTATTAGCCTCTAACAAGGTTTTATTGAAAGTATTGCTCAAGGTAGCCAATCTGGAGTTGTAAGACTTTAAGATTTCCTTGTTCTCTTGGGACAAGTTGGCTCCGGCGATTTCAAAGTCCTCAAAGTAATTCTCCAACAATCTTAGGGATTCCCCATCCAAATTAAGACTTTCCCTTTTTTCATATAGCGTTTTTACCCGCTGAAATATGGTGTCATTGAGATAAATTGCATCCTGAAGTTCAGAAAATTTAGGTGCCATTTCTTCTTGGACGGCTTGTAGGGTATCATTGGTATTGGCACCGGTAAGTGCCGAAAATACATTTCTCACTCGATCTAAAAGTACACCGCTCTTTTCCAGCGCCAGTATGGTATTTTCAAACGTCGCAGCTTCAGTCCTTTTTGCAATTTTTTCAATGATTTCTCTTTTTTCGTCCATTCCTTGCAATAAAGCCTCCCTGAAATGGCTGTTATCTATTTTAGCAAAATCAGGAGCACCATAGGGTAGCGTACTTTCTACAAGTAACGGGTTATTGGTAATATTCATAGCTTTCTGGGAAGTTAAATTGTTGTTAGTCTTGGAATCCTTACAGGCAAAAATCAAAACCGATATAAGGAAAAGAAAATATACTTTTTTCATATAACATATTTCAAATCTGTAAAAGTAAGGAAATAGGTGTGATTGGGAAAGTTGATCAGGATTGGAGAAAATAGATAAGCTTGGGACTATTTAAGGGTTGTGTAAAATAGGAAATATAATTAACGGCCTACAGTTCAGGCAACATTTAAAATTGAACAAATCCCCCTAGCTTACTGCTTGTCTCCTAATACAACAAAATCGGTAGGCAAGAAAAATTTGCTATCTTTTCAAAAAAACCGATCCTTATACCTAATGAACGATTTATTATTAAGGATAGCCAATACTTTTTTCTTTGTTTTCCATACAGCTCTGATTATTTTTAATTTGTTCGGATGGATGTTTGCGCATACCCGAAAACTAAATTTAATCTCCTTACTTATAACCTTCGGTTCCTGGGTTTTGTTGGGAATTTGGCAAGGATGGGGATATTGTTTTTTAACGGATTGGCATTATGAGGTATTAAGGCGCATGGGTCAGAACAGTTTACCTGGCAGTTATATTGCTTTTTTGGTGGAAAGGATTACGGGCTGGTTGCCAAGTACGGCACTATGCAATATATTGACCCTTTCCTTGGCAATTTTGGCATTACTGTGCTCGCTTTGGGTAAACCTCATTTCCCCAAGAAGAAAAAAAGAACCCCGTTAAATGCTATAAGAAATATTTTTTTGACAATTATATCGAAACTTTTTTAGCTTGAAATTATTTATTAATATACTTAATCATGCTCACAAAAGAGGAAATTGAAATTTTGGAAAGTCAGGGTTATTTATCTCTGGGCAAACTTCTGACCGACGACCAAGTAAAAGCCATAAACGACAGGATCAATGGCCTAATGCTCAATGAAGGTGAAGCTGCCGGGGCGGAATTAGCAGAGTCAAAATATATACGTCACCCTAAAGAAGAAGGAGCCGATCGTTTGGCGGACTTGGTAAATAAGGGAGACGTTTTTGATGCTTTTTATACTCACCCTAGGGTTCTGGCCGGCATTGGGACTGTACTTGGACCTTCCTTTAAATTATCTTCCTTGAACTATAGGGCAGCAAAACCGGGGCTTGGACATCAGAATTTACATATGGATTGGGGCAATAAATCGGTCCAAGGTGTCTATAAAGTATGCAACTCCATATGGTTATTGGACGACTTCACCGAAAATAATGGTGCCACCAGGATTGTGCCCGGCACGCACAAATTGGGTGTATCTCCCAATGAAAAACTGGAGGATCCCAGCCTACCCCATCCTGATGAAGTCATTATTCAGGCTCCTGCGGGATCCGTATTTATCTTTAACTCGCATGCGTGGCACGGTGGAACTACAAACCGCACCGCAAAACCAAGAAGAAGTATCCACAGTTATTTTTGTACCTCTGACCAACCCCAACAGATAGACCAAAGAAAATATATAACCGAGAAAACCAAACAACGAATAGGGTTGGCAGCCCAAAAGATATTGGATGTATTGTGATAGCGTAAACACAATTATGTACAACAAAAACCCCTACGCCCTAATTCGTTCGTCGCAATTCAACGGTTCCATCCCTTAATTACCTGGCAAGATATTCTGATTCAGCCGAAACAGATTATAGGGGTCATACTGTTTTTTTATTCGCGCCAAACGTTGGTAATTATGCTTATAACTTGCCTTTACCCGTTCCTGTCCTTCATCCATCATAAAATTGGAATAAGCTCCACCGGAGGAATGTGGGTGCAATGCATTGTAATAATCCTTGCACCAATTGGTGATTTTTTCAGTATTTTTGGAATCTGGATCCACCCCTACTATTACACCTGCATATTTTGCATCCCTATAGGCCCAGGGAGTGTCCGTAGCACCTACTTTGGAGGCAGCTCCACTAATGGGGTATAAATGCATTTGTGAGAGTGGTGTAGGGATTTTAGAGCCATATTTTAAATGGCCCGCTCTTACTTCCGGACCCAATTTATTAAAAAAGTCCGCTCTCCAATACCATTGCAATCCTGGCGGAAAGAGTCCGTCAAATAAGGTTTGTATAGACGGATATGGCATTTCGCCCACATGTTCGAACAGTGGCTTTTTAGCCAGGACAGGTTTAAAAATCTCTTCAAACTTATCCGGCTTACCTGTATAACACCATACTATGCCACAAAATTGTTTGTTGTGCAGGTGTTCCGGGAACGGAGGTCCAGGTATAACCAAAGTAGCGATAAACCCATTTAAATCTTCCGTAGCCTTATTAATAAATTCATCGTACCAGGCCATTATTTCTTCTGTCTGCTCAATGGGCCATAAGGTAGGTCCACCGATAACAGTTTTTAGAGGATGGGCTTGAAATTTAAAAGAGGTCACAATTCCAAAATTGCCTCCTCCACCTCGAATGGCCCAGAAAAGGTCGGTATTTTGCTTTGCGTTCACCGTAACAAAGGAACCATCTGCCAGGACCATATCGGCCTCTAGCAAATTGTCTATAGTAAGTCCGTACTTCCTGGACAGATAACCTACTCCTCCTCCAAGGGTTAATCCTCCAACCCCGGTAGTAGAAATTATTCCTGCAGGGATTGCCAGTCCATAGGCATGAGTGGCATGATCTACTTCGCCCCAAAGATTTCCCCCTCCAACGCGGACCGTATTATTGGTAGTGTCTACGCGGATAAATTTTATCCCGGATAGGTCTATTACCATTCCGTCGTCACAGATTCCCAAACCACCACCATTGTGTCCACCTCCTCTTACAGCGATCAACAAATCGTTTTCCCTTCCAAAGTTTACGGAAGCCATAACATCTGCCACATCCACACACTTGACAATCATTCCCGGATGTTTGTCGATCATGCCATTATACACTTTACGAGTGCTATTATAATTTTCATCAGAAGGCATTACTACACTACCCCTTATGTGTTTTTTAAAGGATGCGATAAGGCCGGCATCCAGACCAATAACCATTTCCATAATAAAAAATTTTTAAATGTTTGTTTAAATTATTGTCTTAAGGTCTGCATCTATCACTATTATTTTAGTACCATTGGAAAAGCGTCCAAAGGTTCCTCAAAAGCAATGAATATTACACAGGGATCCTTATCCCCACATTTCGCGGTATGTGGTTTTGTCGAGGGACCAAAGGCATAGGAACCAACTTTCATTATCTGTTCCTTTTCGCCTTCGTAGGTAACACGCAATTCTCCGGAAACAAGAATCATACGCTCGGCGGAATTATGCCAGTGCTCAGGTATTTCATAGTTGGCGGGTACTTTAAAAAATACATCTACATTCGCTTTGGAGGGATCACCGTGCAATACAGATATTGTACAGCCTTCCGGCATAAAAGATGGGCAAGGGCCCCATTCCAGATCCTTATCCTCATGCGTCCTTACCATGGATGTTTCCAATGCTTCTTCAATGTCACCTTGGCCATAAAAAGAAAAACATGTAAGAAATGTCAAAATCAAAATGACCACTTTTAATTGGGAATACTTTAGAGTGTTGTTCATGACTAAAATGATTTAAGATTAATAATTGTTACTATTAAATAAGAGGCATTCCTCCTAGAAATATGGCATTGAAAGCTTAACCAATTCCTTTTCCAATTTAAACTTTGACCACATAGATGGTGAAAATTCTGAAAAGGGGAAATAGTGAGCGATTGGTTAATAAATACTTAAATCCAGGGGGTTAAAGCAAGCGTTAAGTAGCAATGGTCATTGACTTACCTTAGGTTTATGACTAGACCACAAACAGCATCTATTTGCGGAAGCTTTCTTTTGTTTGAAGTAAAATTAAAGTAAGTAAGGCCCAATGACCTCTACATTTAATTCAATTAATTACAAAATTCAAGCATGGGTGCAATTGCAGTTTACAATCTATACTGCATAATTTTAGATATATTTGGATGGAAGTATTCCAAAATTATCCTTAAAACATTTTGAGAAATAGGCCGGACTATTAAATCCTGTTCCAAAAGCAATTTCGGAAATATTATCGGCTTTTTTATCCAATAATTGCAGGGCTTTTTCCAATCGGTAATCCTTGATAAAATTATTGGGCGACTTCCCGGTAAGACCTATCATTTTTCTGTATAACTGTGATTTACTGAATCCCAGGTTTTTGCTAAAATCATTGGAGTTAAATGCAGCATTGGTCCATTCCTTCTCGATGAAATCCATTAATAGGTTTACAAATTTCTCCTCTCCAACACTAAGAGTTTTTATATTCTGATGGTTCAATTTAACGTTCATATTTTCACTCTCGTACAATTCCCTGACTTCCGGGGATATAACAATTTTTCCATGAACGGTTTCACAAAACCGTTCTGCCATTTTTATAGTATCTTCAAAAATACCATCCTTCTCGGTTACGGGAACACCGGCATGCAGCCCTATATTCAATTTATAATCCCAATTAAACCCCTTGGAAGTGTCGTTGATGTTGGAATGGATCTCTTGAGCACAAAGTACAGCGTTGGTTACCGAATTAAAGGATAACAAAAAATAACCTGATTTCTGCCTTACAATCCGCCCCAAAAATTTCTCTATGGATTGTAAAATGGATTTGTTATAAATGTGGAATTCTCTGTCCATCAGTTTGGGATCAACCCCCAAAAAAGATACTTTTCTTAAACCAATGACCATTATGGTTCTAAAAGCCGGGTCGTTGATAATATTTAATTCTGTCTTTTGGGATTTTTCTGGATCCTCTATTCTACCCAAGAAGGACTCAACTATTGAACTCTCCACTTCAATAATTCTATGGGGAACTTCTCCATGCGCATGATTGTGCATGTCCTGAATAGCCTTTTTATTGGGTGCCTGAATTAGACAAAAGGCCGTTCTCCTTTTTTCATCGCACCAGTAGGTCATACCCTTACATCCGTATAGATGCTCAATTTTTAAATCTTCCCGGTGCATTTGTGCCACATGCGCCGCAGTGATCTCCTCAGGAATTTCGTGACGATCCATGTAGATTGGCATAAAAATAATTTTTATACAAGTTAGTGATTTTAATCTAGTTACAGAAGGGATTGCCTAGCTCGTTTTAGCTTAATATCATTATTATCCAAGTATATATATTTTTGTTTTATATCCCTACCTCAGCTCTCTGGATATAGATTTATTCTAGGATTGCCATGTTTATGATCCCAGTCTCCAAATCTGTGCCACCAAAAAAGTCACCACAAATCCCATAATAACAGGCAATATTGAGGCTACAAGAGTCCATTTAACACTTTTTGTCTCCTTATAAATAGTATAAATGGTGGTGCTACAGGGATTGTGCAACAGACTGAACAACATGAGGTTAATAGCAGTCAACAATGTCCACCCCCCTGCTCTTAAAATATCCCCAGTAGCCGTTACGGAATCCAATTCGAACATAACACCTGCGCCTGCACCTGCGGAAATTCCTGTAACTAGAACGGTCAACATCAAAATAGTGGGGATCACAATTTCATTGGCTGGAATAGCCACAATATAAGCCACCAAAATAACACCGTTAAGGCCCAAAAGGAAACCAAAGCCATCCAAGGAATCTATCAACCATGCGGCCACGCTGGCATCCCCAATATATATATTTGAAATAAGCCAAATTACGGCTCCCGCGGGGGCAGCAAAAACAATTGCGCGCCATAGCACTATCAAGGTCCTATCTATTATGGACGTATAGATGGTTTTCCAAAATCGCGGAGGTCGGTAAGGTGGCAATTCTAAATTAAAGGTAGAGACTTCTCCTTTCAAGACCGTTTTGGAAAGCCCCCAAGAAACCAAAAACATAAACACCATGCCCAAAACAGCTATTCCAATAACGGCCACCAAGGACATAATTCCCGAATAAGTAGCCGGTACTAGGGCCCCCACGAATATAGTGGCGATTAGAATCTGTGTAGGCCATCGTCCATTACACAGCGAAAAGTTATTGGTGATTATGGCAATCAATCTTTCCCTAGGACTGTCTATAATACGCGTAGCAACAATACCTGCGGCGTTACAACCAAAGCCCATGCTCATGGTCAAGGCTTGCTTACCGTGCGCCCCGGATAATTTAAACAAATGATCCAAATTAAAGGCGACCCTTGGTAAATACCCAAAATCTTCCAATAATGTAAATAATGGAAAGAAAATAGCCATTGGCGGTAACATTACGGCGATGACCCAAGCTACGGCCAAATATACCCCATCAATTAAAAAACCGTCCAACCACCATGGCATTCCTATGGTTGAGGCGAATCCCTTTAAGGCGGGATGCAATGTATCCAAGAGCAATCCGGACAACATAGCTGAAGGATAATTGGCCCCAACGATCGTCAGCCAAAGGACTACTGCCAAAATCAAAAACATAAGTGGGAAACCCCATACCTTGCTTGTAATGATTTTATCTATTTTGGCGTCTACCCTGAATGCCCCTTTTTCATCTTTTTTATGTACAGAGTCCTTTACTATCTCTGCGGCGTCAGCATATATTCCTTCCGCCAGATTATCATGGAATTCATCCCCAATTTGCCAACGAAGGTCATTGGAGAGGGAAATAATATGATCTATTTTGTTATTGTTCATTAAGCTATAATTAAACGAATTCACCCGTCTTAAGGGTCTCAATAATATTTCTGTCCCCTTCCAGCAAGCGCAATGCTATCCACCTACTATTGGGAATATCAGGATAGACTTCCTTAATTTCAGCGCTTAATTTTTCCAAGGCCTGCTCTATATTTTTAGGTATATTTTTTATACGGTGCGGCTTGCAAACAATTTTACCATTAGCCAGTTCACTAACGGTCTGTATCAATTCCGGAATTCCCCTATTATATCTAGCGCTGGTGGGAACCACAGGAATACCTAAATCCCTGGCTAGAGTGCGGGTATCTATTTCCAAATTATTTCTTTCGGCCTCATCCATTAAGTTTAAACAGAGGACCGCGTTGTTGGTAATTTCCAAAATCTGTAATACCAAATTTAGATTTCTTTCCAGCCTACTGGCATCCACTACGATTACTGTCACCGAGGGTTTCCCAAAAAGAATAAAATTCCGGGCAACTTCCTCATCTTCAGAGGTAGAGAGCAAAGAATAGGTTCCTGGCAAGTCAACCAGCTTAAATTTCTCTCCATTGTACTCAAAAGCGCCTTCCGCCCGGGTAACCGTTTTGCCCGGCCAATTTCCAGTATGTTGGCGCAAACCGGTCATGGCATTAAAAACAGTACTTTTTCCAGTATTCGGATTACCCGCCAAAGCAACAACATAATCAAAATCCGAGGTATTTACCCCTAATTTTTTCAATCCGTCAGCATTGAACTGGGCACAGGTCTCACATGCGCTTTTAGGTTTAATTTCCATGATTTAATCCTTTTGTATTAAAATTTTTGATGCTTGATTTTGACGAAGGGCAATACTAGTTCCTTTGATTAAAAAAGCTTTAGGATCGCCAAGTGGATTTAAAAGATCTATTTTTACCTCAGCTCCTTTAACAAAGCCCAGGTCCAGCAACCTTCTTCGACTATCCCCCCTAATTTCCTTGGATATTCCTATAATCTTAGCGGTTTCATTTTCCTTTAAAATGGACAACCTGGCTAAATTTTCTTCAAATACCACGTCCTTTTCCAAAACCGATACGGTAATATTACCCGCCATTATGGGAGCCAATACAAAGGCCTCCCCCTCAGAATGAAATTCAATTCGGGCAGGCGTCTTTTCCATTATCCGTATCACAGATCCAATATGGATATTTTCTGCCAAAATCTGCTTGTAAATTATTTCTGGCTTATCCTTGATGTGGACAATTCTTCCAATTGTTCCAATAGGAAGCTCTGAAACTGGAATTCCTTTAACCTTGGCAATCTTTCCAGTATTGGTTGGTATAGGATCTCCATGAGGGTCAAATTGAGGATTGCCTAGCTGGGAAGCCAGGATATCTGTATCCACCTTGGAAAGTTCATGTTCCATTCTTTCCGCCCTCTCATGCCATTCCGCTTCCTTGAACCCTGTCTTTTCGGCTAAAAATTTCTCCCAAAGCCTGTGGGCCCTAACAATACGCAAGGCATAATCACTTCCCGATTTCGTAAGTTTTACACTATCTCCTTTTATACCTATCAGCTCATGGTCGGACATTTTATTGATACATTCCAGTATGAGCCTTTCATTGTATTTTAAGGTCCTAATAATATCATTGATATTGAGATGCTTATCCCCATTTTCATTATGATATAACAATTTTAAAACATCCTCCACCACAATTTTATCATTCGAAACCGAATTATTTCTAATCAGCCAAAACCATCCCTTATTTGGCCTGAATAGTGAGTATGCCAAAAAGGAAAGTGCAAAAAACACTGCTAGAGCAGTTATAGGATTGTAGGTATTCATTGGATTGTTGTAAATATATTTTTAGCCTCCTTATCGGTACCAGTAAATTTAACATGTTGGTGGAGGCCCATATCAATCTATATTTTATAATTGATATAAAGATAAATATTAATTTTTAGATTAACCTAAAAATATATTTCATATGGCCTACATTTAAACCAAATATTAATTTTTACCCATCTAAATACCTTAACGCCAACATAATGGTATAAAAAACCCGACTACAAATAGATTGTTGGATATTAAAAATCATTAATTTTATTTGCCCAAGATGATCCCATTTCAATGTGACAGTAGTTATATCATTGTTATTTTGAAATTTATTGTCGAATTAATTCTGGCATATTTATAAAAACATGTATTACTTTTAGAAAAACATTATTTACAAATATTATGAAAAAGTTATTGTCTTCCCCTGTATTGAAAAAATTGATTCTACCCCTGCTAATGGTCGGCATGTTTATGGGCCATGCCCAACAAAAAGTTGGTGGACTGGCTCTTTACACTGTAAGAGACGATATGGGGACTAATGCCAAAGCCACATTGATGGCAGTTGCCCAAGCAGGTTACAAAAATATTGAAGCCGCAAGTTACAAGGATGGTAAGTTTTATAATATGACACCTAAAGATTTTAATAAGCTATTAAAAGAGGTAGGTTTAACCCCTGTAAGCACACATCAGGGCGGAGTTACATTGGAGAATGCAGACACAATGATCGCCGATGTAAAGGCGGCCGGTTTCAAATACTTCGTAATTCCTGTACCGCCCATGGGATTGAGGGACGACTATAAACAACTGGCTACAGTCTTGAGCACCCTTGGAGAAAAATGCCAAAAAGCGGGATTGAAACTACTCTACCACAATCACGATTTTGAATTAAAGAAAGGGGAAGATGGCGTAGTAACACTTGATTATTTATTGGAGAATACCGATCCAAAATATGTAAATTTTCAAATGGATCTTTATTGGGTGACCAAAGCAGATCAAGACCCTGTTGCCTATTTTACAAAGTATCCAGGTCGATTTATTATGTGGCATGTGAAGGATATGGACGAGCAGGGAAGATTTGCCCCCGTGGGTAACGGACAAATAAATTTTTCTGCAATCCTTGCCAATAAAAAGCTATCCGGGATGAAATATTATATGGTAGAGCAAGATAAAACTTTTGATATGACACCTTTGGAAGCCATAAACATTAGCCATAAAGGCCTGATCAAAATAGGATTTAAATAAGAATCCAACCATTTCAACTTCCCATAAATTTGGAGTTGATAAGAGTTCGTTTCATATTAATTAAACGGTTGCCGGGGTCTATCCATGGCAGCCGTTTGTTTTTTAACGCTCCAAATGAATTAACACTATGTGATAGCCTTAATCAAGATTATAACGCAGCAGTCTCAGTGCATTGATTACTACCAAAATCGTAGAACCCTCATGAATGGCCACTGCTACACCTATATTGGCAAATCCTAATAACGTTGCTGGAATTAAAAATGCTACAATCCCCATACTTACCCAAAGGTTCTGTTTAATAATAGCTTTGGATTTTCTGCTCAGGCCGATCACAAACGGAAGACTCTCTATCTTGTCTGACATTAAGGCTACATCCGCAGTTTCCAAAGCTACATCGCTCCCCGCAGCTCCCATGGCAATACCAACAGTGCTGCTCGCCATGGCCGGGGCATCGTTTACACCGTCCCCTACCATCGCTATTTTAATCCCCTTTTTCACATATTCCCCAATAGCCTGGACCTTATCTTCGGGAAGTAAATTCCCCTTTGCCTCGGTAAGTCCAATTTGCTTGGCAATGGAGTCGCCCACATGTTGATGGTCCCCGGTAAGCATAACCATATGCTTTATACCAATATCCTTTAGGCGCTGCAAGGTGGTAGCGGCTGTTTTTCTGGGCAAGTCCATAACACTTAACAATCCGATCGTCTTTTGTTTATAGCCTACAATCATAATAGTCTGTCCATCTTTCTGCAATTGGGTAATTTGGTCTTGGACTTTCCTTGAAATTTCGACACCCTCGTCCTTCATGAGTTGTTCATTGCCGATATAAATTTGACCACCATTATAGTGCGCCATTACTCCCTTACCTTGAATGGACTGCATATTGGAGGAACGATTATTGTTTTCAATCTTATATTCGTCTTTAAGATCTTTGGCAATAGACCTTGCCAAGGGGTGGTCGCTTAAGCTTTCAACGTCGAGGACCAATTCCATAAACTCCTTTTTATCAAATCCATTTAAAGGAAGTGCATTGGTCAACCTCGGTTTTCCTTCCGTAAGGGTGCCTGTTTTGTCAAAGGCAATGGTAGTAAGGCTGCCTAGATCTTCCAGAGCCCGACCTCCCTTAATGAGCACACCTTTTTTGGCAGCCCTGGCTATGGCACTTATTACTGCACTTGGTGTTGAAATGGCCAAGGCACAAGGGCTGGAGGCTACCAAAACACTTATGGCCCTGTATAGGCTTTCATGAACCGTCTCATCTATAAACAAGTGGAGAAAACATAGGCCTACTACCAAAACTATTACTGTGGGTACAAACCATTTTTCAAATTTCTTGGTAGTTAGCTGTGTGGGCGATTTTTTGGTTTCCACCTCGTTTATCATTTGCACCAAACGCGAAATTGTCGCATCCACATTCAATTTTAGAACCTGAACTTCCAGCATGGAATTCCCATTTATAGTGCCGGTAAAAACAACATTGGACCGATCCAATTGCTCAAATTTGGGCACATTGGTAACCTCTTGTATCGCCGTTTTGTCCACAGGAATACTTTCTCCAGTTATAGGTGACTGATCAATGCTACTACTCCCCTTTATAATAACCCCATCTGCCGATATTTTGGTATTTGGTTTTACCACAATAATATCGTTCACCTTTAATTCCTCAACGGGAACTTCCTTGAAATCCCCGCCATTTCTTAACAATGCTGTCTTTGGAGAAAGTTCACCCAGGGCTTTAATAGATTTTGTGGCCTTGTTCATTGCATAATGCTCCAACGAATGTCCTAAACTAAATAAAAACAATAATAGGGCACCTTCTCCCCATCTATTTATATAGGCAGCCCCCATTGCAGCTACGATCATCAGAAAATCTATTTCAAATTCCCCCTTCCTAATCTTGTCTATCGCCTCGATCAGGGTAAAATAACCTCCAAAAAAATAGGCCGAGATATAGCAGATCAGAGATACCCATGGGGTTGCCTTCATTAAACTTGCCAAAATCAATCCCATTAAAAAGAACACACCACTTAAAATGGCAAAATAGAGTTCCGTTTTTCTGCCAAAAATTCCTCCATGGTCATGATTGTGATCGTGATCTTTATGATCATGCTGCCGTTCCATACCTATAATTTGTAAGCAAAATTAACCCTATTACCTGTGCAATGTATGTGCATTTATTGGTTACAGTGCTCACAAATTCCCTTTACCAGCATATTCACATCTTCAGGGATAAATTTGTCCGGGAGATTAATTTGTGGTATTCTATGCTCCGTTAAGCAGGTAGTCTTATTGCATTTAGTGCAATGAAAATGCAAATGCAGGTCCGAATGTTTTATGAAGCCTTCATCATGATCGCAGAGCGCGTATTTGGGAATTCCGGTGCCATCATCTATTTGATGGACAATACATTTCTCCTCAAAAGTCTTTAAAGTCCTATATAAGGTAGTTCTATCGGATTTTTCAAAATTCCCCTCCACAGCACTCAGGCTTACGGCCGAATTCTGGGAAACCATAAACCGATGCACCAAAATACGCATGGCCGTTGGCCTAACACCAAATCTCTTTAATTGTTTTTCAGTTTCTTCCATGATTTGTTGCTGTTGGCCTGTTTTTTATTATTTCTGCATTGGCCATTGGTGGCTCCTGGACACCAACGATATTATTTTCAACTGCAGCCTTAAAATACAGACCAAGGTGGTTTTATTTTTTTAAAAATAAGGAATATTGGAACAAAGGCTAAGCCCCTAACATGAAATTGTTCCAAACAACCTAATTAATTTTTTCAAAAACCCCTATAGAATTAATTGTTGCAATTAATTGTTGTATTTTTAAACTAAACCAAAACTCATGATCATGCCCATTGTAAACCGTTTTACCCATATTCACATTATTCTTTGTTTTCTAATTTCCAACCTTGCATTAAATGCCCAAACCGGGTCTTTTGTTTATGGCGATGCGCTTCCGGACGCACCTGAGTTATCTGCGCGTGGGAGCTATGCCGTTGGCGTACGAACTTTGGATTTCGTGAATAAGGGGCAGGCAGATGTTTTAAATTCAAAAAATGGAATAGACCCCATTTATGATAGACCCCTGAAAGTGGAAGTTTGGTATCCGGCGCAGTTGGCCGAGGGAGCACAAGAAACTGTTATTTATAATGAGGTCATGGGAACCGCCCATGATTCTTTAAGACCGTTGACTCCCTTTACCTTTAAAGGTAGAGCCTCCCGCGATGCCGACCCATTAACAACAGATGGTTCTTTTCCCCTTTTAGTAGTGGCACACGGGTATGTTGGTTCTAGATATCTTATGACCTATCTCACTGAAAATCTGGCTTCCAAAGGATACGTGGTGGTGGCTATAGACCATACGGATTCTACTTTTAAGGATGCATCGCCCTTTCCAAGTACTTTGGTGAACCGCGCCAAGGATATTTCCTTTGTACTAAACCAAACGGTAAACTTGGGCAGGGCTGGGGATAAAAACTTTTTAGCGGGTTTGATCGATTCTGAAAACATAGGCATCATAGGATATTCGATGGGAGGTTACGGTGTTTTAAATGTAGCAGGAGCTGGATATAGTGATGGCCTTGTAGGATTCTTTTCAGGCATGTCCGGCGGTAGCAAGGCAATAATCGACCTCGCCATGAGCAATCCGGACTTTCCTAAGCCAGACCCTAGAATAAAAGCGGTTGTAGCCTTTGCTCCATGGGGCATGGAGCGGGGTATTTGGGATGCCGAAGGTTTAAAAGGGCTAAAGGTACCTACCTTTTTTATAGCCGGGAGCCAAGATGATATTTCAGGATACGAAAAGGGAATTAAGGCCATCTTCACAGGGGCAGTTAATGCAGACCGATATTTACTTACCTATGAAAATGCAAGGCACAACGTAGCCCCAAATCCACCACCAGTAGAATCTTTAAAGCCTGGCCTCCACATTGATGAATACTATAGGTATGCCGAACCTAGTTGGGACGAAAGAAAAATAAATAATGTAAACCAACATTTTTTAACTGCCTTTTTAGGGTTACATCTTAAACAGAAGGATTATTCAAAATTTTTGGAGTTACAGGAAAATTCCAATGAAAAGGATTGGACCGGATTTAAGCCGCGATCCTCAACAGGTATGGAGCTCCTCCATTCCAAACCAACTCCATAAAGAGCCTACAAGGGGACTTTTTGAAACAATGGCATTGATACCGTCTTAACCATTTTAATTTTAATTCTTTTTAAACAATTAGGCCATGATGCTATTTTGGAAAATCCTTAAAATTCTACTGGCCCTATTTATGATATACGCTGGGATACAACATTTTTTAAAACCAACGTTTTACATAGCCTTTGTACCCGATTTTTTACCTTTTAAAATGTTGATTATCTATTTGTCAGGAGTAGTGGAAATTGTTTTGGGAATCCTTCTCTTTCTTCCCAAATACTCCAAATTGGGAGCGACGGGAATATTTTGGCTCATGATCGTTTTTCTTCCGATCCATGTTTGGGATGTTTTTTCTGAACATCCCGCGATCGGGAGTTCCGAGGCAGCCAGGATTCGCTTGCCAATACAATTTGTCTTTATAGGCCTTGCATGGGTTGTTGGAAAATATGCCACAGAAAAAAGCTATGATTGATATTTCAAATAAGATTGACCGAAAAAAAAATTACACCTTTGGTGTGCTAAATGCCGTTTAATTAAAAGCACCTAATATCAATGTCTGAATCTGGACATCTTCACTTTAAAGTTTACAAACCTTTTGAAATGTTAAGTCAGTTGCACTCCAATGATGCCAAGGAGTCACGGAACAAACGCTTCTTAAGTGATCTTTATAATTTTCCGGACGGGATTATGCCAATTGGCCGTCTGGATGAAAAATCTGAGGGACTGCTCCTCCTTACTACCGATGGGAAACTTAGTGATCTTGTTAACCGCTCGGGAATTGAAAAGGAATACTATGTGCAGTTGGATGGGGAAATAACCAATGAAGCCATAGAATTTCTGAAGCATGGAGTGGAAATTGGATTCCAAGGCAGGAAATATATAACTAGATCTACCCTCGTCCAAAGACTATCTACCCTCCCTGCCCTACCAGAACCGGACAAGAAATTAAGAATAGGACGGCATAGGCCTACGTCATGGATAAGTATCACTATAACCGAAGGCAAATTTCGTCAGGTGCGTAAAATGACTGCTGCCGTAGGTTTCCCTACCTTACGATTGATCCGTATCCGTATTGGGAATATTAATTTGAAGGAATTAATTCCGGGCAGAGTAACCCCGATCAGCGAACTATCTTTTTTAAATACCAATAAATAGTCAATCGGATTAGTCCTATCCCAAAAAATCCTACTCATTTCTAGTGAAGGGAACGAAACGAACGGGTAACAAATCTTTGGTTATTATCCTATCCTTCTTTTTAAAAACACTAACCAAATAGGTAACGTTGTCACTTGGCCCAACAGGGATGACCATATATCCGCCAACTTTTAGTTGGTCCACTAAAGGCTGGGGAATCGACTCCGTTCCTGCAGTGACCATAATAGCGTCAAAAGGTGCTTTTTCTGGCCATCCATGATACCCATCTCCCCATTTAACAATGATATTATCATAGCCCAAGTTTTCCAAACGGCTCATAGCGGAAATGGCCAAGTCTTTTATTATTTCTATAGTATAAACAGAATCCACAATTTTACCAAGTACCGCCGCTTGGTATCCCGATCCTGTTCCAATCTCCAAAACTCTATCGGTCGATTTCAATTTCAATGTTTCTGTCATAAATGCTACAATATAAGGTTGGGAAATAGTCTGACCGCTTCCTATTGGGAGTGCCCCATCCCTATAAGCATGCTCTTCCCAGTTTTTAGGCACAAATTCATGCCTAGGTACATTTAGCATTGAATATAAAGTTAAAGGGTCTTTTATACCTCGGGCTTGAAGCTGTGTCTTTACCATCTGCTCCCGTTTTAGGATGTGATCATTTTGGGCAACAAGTACACTTGAGTAACAAAGCGCAAGGCCATACATGAAGAAGGATCTATAATTCATTGCTCTTGCTTTTTAAGTGTAACCTATTAACAACTAATAAGGTACAAAATAAAAGCTGGGCATTCTAAACCTGGAAGTTAAAAGTATATTCCTTTTAAAGCTGCAATTTTATAATAGAACAAAACTAAAATTAGAATTATGGCAGGATTAAATAAGGCCTTGTAAATCAGGGCGCTGTTTCACTGAGCTTCGTTATAGGTGTAAGCAGTACTTTTCGGAATTCCACTTCGGCACCCTCGGCCTGCAATGCAATATTTCCACTGCTCACAGTAGCATTATAGCCATGATTTACCAAATCCCCATTTACCCATACCTTTATCGAGTTTTTAAGGCACTCAATGGTCATGGAATTCCATTCACCCAATGGTTTTTCGGAACCATCGGTTAGATTCTTTATTCTTCGCAATTTACCTTCGGTGATTCCCCATTCTTCTTTAGGCCCCCGCCTTTCCAACATATTATCGGTCGTGATATCCTGTACAATACACCAAAAATCTCCGGCATTTTCATGCATCATTTGAACCTCTATAGATTTGGGAAACATCTCATATAGGGATCTAGGGGTGGAAGCAAATACCAACACACCACAGTTACCAGGTTTCCCAGCAAAACGATATTCCACTTCCAAGCGAAAATCTTCATAAATGGCGTCCGTAATAAGATGACCCTGTGGTTCTCCCAAACTCACCAACATACCATCCCTTATAATAAAAGGATTTATGGCCTCGGGATTATTGTCCATTTCCGGTACATCTACATGCCAACCTTCCAAATCCTTACCATTAAAAAGACTTTTGGAAGATTGGGAAGTACAACTAATCAGTGTCAAAAAAGCAGTAATGACCAACGCTATGCTTTTCATTTGTTTATGTTTATGGTTATCGTATTCCAATTAGATAGAAGAATTTCAAATCCAATATCCCTTAAATGTATCATTTTCTATTGACATATTATCTATCTAGATTGTCTTAATAGTTTTTTCCTGTTATCCCCCAAAACCCAATTAGTTATTATTCCCAACATAAATGTTGAAGAAAATACCTTACACTTCGAATGTGGGGGTTCAGTATAAATTAAGTAATTTGCACCCATTCAAAACAATAAAAAAGTGAAGGTCTGTATTGCGGAAAAACCTAGTGTTGCTCGGGAAATTGCTCAAGTTTTGGGGGCAAATACCAAACACGACGGGTATTTTGAAGGAAATGGTTACGCAGTTACCTTTACCTTTGGACATCTCTGCACTTTATTTGAACCAAGCGATTATAGGCCTCATTGGAAAAGTTGGGACTTGAATAATTTACCCATGCTCCCGGAAAAGTTTAAAACCAAAGTGGTGGATAATGCCGGAATCCAAAAACAGTTCAATATTGTAAAAGGTCTGTTTGACAAGGCGGAAGTGGTCATCAACTGTGGGGATGCAGGACAGGAAGGAGAACTAATTCAGCGTTGGGTAATGCACCAGGCCAATTATAAGGGCGAAGTACAGCGATTATGGATTTCATCCCTAACCACGGAGGCCATAAAGGAGGGGTTTACCAAATTAAAATCCTCCCATGACTACGACAATCTATATTATGCCGGATTTTCCCGTGCCATTGGGGATTGGCTTTTAGGAATGAATGCCACCCGTCTCTATACCGTGAAACATGGGGGATATGAACAAATGTTATCGGTCGGGCGGGTCCAAACCCCAACCCTGGCTATGGTGGTAAATAGGTTTAAGGAAATAGAAAACTTTAAACCCCAACCCTATTGGGAATTACAGACCCTTTATAGGGATACGGTTTTTAATTATGAAGAGGGCCGTTTTCTGAAAATGGAGGACGGGGAAGTTCTTGCCAAGGAAGTAAAGGAACACGAATTCGAAATTGTCAGCATTACCAAAAAGAAAGGCAAGGAATACGCTCCCAAGTTGTTCGATCTAACAGGCCTACAGGTGTATTGCAACACAAAGTTTGGATTTACGGCAGATGAAACCCTTAAGATTGTCCAAAAGTTATATGAACAAAAAGTAGTTACCTATCCTAGGGTGGATACCACTTTTTTACCTAATGACGTTTACCCTAAAGTAGCAGGAATACTTCGCAATCTAACCCAATACGAACAGTTGACCTCTACCCTACTGTTAAAAAAAATTAGGAAATCCACAAAGGTTTTCAATGACAAAAAAGTAACGGATCACCATGCGATCATTCCCACTGGCGTTGAAATAATGTTAGGCGCCGCCCAGCAGCAGGTCTACGATAGTATCGTTAAACGATTTATAGCTGTTTTTTACGATGACTGTGATGTCTCAAACACAACGGTAATAGGCAAGGCGGCCAACATCTCTTTTAAAACAACGGGTAAGGAAATACTTAAAAAAGGGTGGCGAATTGTTTTTGAGACAGCCAGTACCAAAGAAAAAAAGGAAACTGGAATATTACCTAATTTTGTGAAAGGTGAAAAAGGTCCTCACGAGCCTTCCTTTTTGGAAAAGCAGACCAAGCCACCAAAGCAATTTACGGAAGCTACCTTGCTAAGAGCCATGGAGACGGCCGGAAAACAAGTTGATGACGACGAAATGCGGGAGCTCATGAAGGAGAACGGAATTGGTAGACCTTCTACACGTGCCAATATTATAGAGACCTTATTTAAGCGAAAGTATATTGAAAGAAAAAAGAAACAGGTATTGCCAACCCCAACAGGCATTCAACTGATTAATACAATACAAAATGAATTGCTTAAATCTGCGGAATTGACCGGCTTATGGGAAAAGCAATTAAAGGACATAGAAAAAGGCTTGTTCAGTGCCGGCATGTTTATTGCCAACATGAAGAGAATGGTAGACGAATTGGTATATGAAGTAAGAAGTGAGACCAAGCGTGCCAATATCTCCCACACCCAAGAAACCCAAAAAACTAAAAGCAATACTGGAGGAATAACCGGGGAAACCTGCCCAAAATGTAAAAATGGGACGCTAATAAAGGGGAAGTCGGCTTATGGATGTAGTGCCTATAAAAATGGTTGCGATTTTTTACTCCCCTTTGTCTTTCACCATAAAAAAATATCTGAAAATCAATTTACAAGATTAATTCAAAAAGGTTGTACTTTAAATTTAAAGGGGTTTAGCTACGATGGTGCTGAGGATGTTGAAGGCCTAATACGATTCGATGAGCAATATAAATTGATTCTAGAACCAAAGAAACAACCAGAAACCAATATTCCAAACTGTCCCAAATGCAAAGATGGAAAGATCGTAAAAGGCAAAACAGCCTATGGTTGCAGCAACCATCTTAAGGGTTGCGATTTTAGATTTACATTTGACGAGGTTAAGGCCAAAGCATCCAATAACCCCCTTAGTAAAGCCCTCGTCCTTTCTATTTTAAATGGGAATTAAAAATATTTCCTTCTCGAAAGGCAAGAATGAAGTGTATGCCATCACATTATTATCCCTTAGGACCGGAAACTCCATTAATATAAAAAGCAAAAGACCGTCCACAATAGACGGTCTAATTGTACCTACAGCATATAAGCTCATAAAAAGAGGAGCAATGCCCTACTATTAACCTTATAGAATTTCTACCAATTCCAAATCAAAAGTAAGGTCTTGTCCTGCCAAGACGTGATTGGCATCTATAACAATGCTTTCTTCCTTAACATCGGTAATTCGCAATTGGTTCTCGGTTCCGTCCGGATTCTGAGCAATTAATGTCATTCCAATCTCCGGTTTAATATCCTCCGGAAGCTCCGACCTCTTAATTTCATGAAACAATTCTTCCATGATATCTCCGTAGGCTTCCTCTTTAGGAATGTTTATAGTCTTCTTTTCATTGACTACCATATTCACCAATTCCTTCTCAAAACCAGGAATAAGTTGTCCTTGACCCAAAGTAACTTCGATAGGTTCTCTTTCCAAAGAACTGTCGAAAATTTGTCCGGTTTTTAATTTTCCAGTGTAATGTACTTTTACCTTGTCATTTTCCTTAACTCTACTCATAAAATTCAGTATCTCTAATTTTTAATCTGACTAATAAGGTGCAAACCTATGGGATATAGATTTTCTAAAAGAATAGATTGACCTAAAACCGCTAAAATTTACAATATCTTAACACTTTTTCTTAAAAATCATTTGTTTTCAACCAAATGAAGTGGGTGCTTTACTCCAAAATAGCCTGGTATACCAAACTTCTAAGCTTAGCGTGATCGTCTATTCCGTTGGTGGGTATGAGTTGCTTAAAATAAACCACTACAAGCTCTTCCAACGGGTCTACCCAATAAGTGGACCCGTATGCCCCGCCCCATTCAAAAGAACCTACAGAACCAGGCTCTCCCCTTTCTCCTACGTTTTTTGTTATGGAGAAGCCGAGACCAAAGCCCGAACCATTTCTACTGCCATAAGGTATGCCCCGCACGTCAACGTGATCGGCAATCATTAACTCAACGGTTTTCGGGGACAATATCCTATTTCCGTTAAATTCACCTCCGTTCAACATCATTTGTAAAAATTCGGCATAGTCCATAGCAGTTGAAACAAGGCCGGCCCCGCCCGAAAAGCTTTTTCGGGGCCCTTTAACGTAATGGCCCTGGCCTATGCCCAAACCGGGATCCGGAGACCTTTCCAACGGCTTTCCTTCATAAGCCATATAGGACGTTGCCAACCTGTCCGCTTTGTTTTTTGGCAAATAAAAGTAAGTGTCTGTCATTCCTATAGGTTCCAGAATTCTTTCTTTAATAAATTCATCCAAAGTTTTACCTGAGGCTTTCTGAACAATTACACCCAAAATATCTGTATTGTAGCCATACACAAACCGTTCACCAGGCTGTGCATCCATAGGTAATTTGGCCATTCGGGCAATGGTCACTTCAATGGGCTCGTTACGGTCGGCAAAATACCAGTTCTGTATTCCTGCTTCTTCCCATTCTTTTTTTGCAGGACCATTGCCGTACCCAATACCAGCGGTATGGGTCAATAAATCCCTAATGGTTATGGAACGATTTGCCCTAACCACATCGTAGCCGCCATCTTCACGCACATTGGCTACTGTTGTTTCATTCCATTCCGGTAAATATTTTCCTATTGGGTCTGAAATCAATAGTTTTCCTTCTTCCTGCAAGATCATGGCCGCAACGCTTACAATGGCCTTAGTTTGTGATGCAATCCTAAATATGGCGTCATTGGTCATCTTTTTCCCTGCCTCCATATCGCTTTCCCCAAACGCCTTATGATAAATCACTTTGCCCTTTCTGGCAACGAGGGCAACATTACCGGACATTTTACCGTCTTTAACATACTGCTCAAGTACAGTCGATAGCCGTTCCAAACGCTCTGAAGACATCCCCACCTCCTCGGGCAGGGCCGTTGCTAAATTTTGAGCTTGGGAATAGGATAACAAGAATAGACATCCTAACAATAGAATGTGACCTTTGAATAATTTTACCATGGTTTTTGAAAATTTGATTAGTTACTCTTTTAAACAAGGCTAAAAGTTATTCTTTTTTTTGGTTTTAAAAAACATATTTGAACAGAACAAACTTGTACAAATTGGGTCAAAAAAAAATAGTACATAAATCCAGTAATCGTTTGGATTAATATGTACTATCCCTTAAATTCTACAATAAACCAAGTCCATTATAGAAATTGACTTGAATATTAGATTTTCTTTACCCGAACTGCATTCATACCTTTCATCCCCTTTTCCAGTTCAAAGGAAACCTTGTCATTTTCAGCAATCTCATCTATGAGCCCACTAACATGGGTAAAATACTTTTCTTGATTTTCAGTATCGATTATAAATCCAAATCCTTTGGATGTATCAAAGAATGAAACTTTTCCATTTCTAACAGGATCGAATTCCTCAACATCGCTATCATCCCTTTTCGGCACCCCTATTTCTATGGTAGAAGCATCTATTTTAATTTTTTTAGATGGATCTGGCGGAGTATCCGTTAAATTCCCGTCGTGATCAACATAGGCAAACTGGATACCTGGTCCGTTTTCCTTCGACTCCAATTTACGGGCCTCCTTTTTCTTTTGTTTCTCTTCGCGCTTTTTTAGACGCTTCTTCTCTTTTTCACTTTTACTATACGTTTGTTGCGATTTTGCCATTGTTTTTTTTAAGGTTATAAATTGTAAATCTCGTCTGAGCAGCGGTTGAAATACTAAACGAGTGTTTGAAAAAGAAAAATGAATCTTATTTTATCTACCCAAGACTTTAGTAGCAGCAATGGTGATTACAGGTCAATGCGCAACTCTTTAAACTTCCACAAATATAAGGCTAGTATTTCAAATATTTTAATTTAGTCCCCCAATTTTTTGTTCGCCTTAAAGAAAATTGGGCATGATTTTCAGGATTTTGGGAAAAAAAACTGAAATTTCAACTTCCGAAATAATTCATCTTTATTTATTCCTTATAGAATACCCTTATTATAGCTATACTGGTACTTCCATTCTATAAGCAAGGACCATGTCCCCTGCTAACAGACTTTATCATAACAGTGCTCATATTTAAGCAATTGCCTTATTTTTTGGGATTTTTTCTTACAATTCACCTTAAAAATGCGTAACTTCTGAGCATATTAACTCAAAAAACTCACATATGAAAAAGTATTACTTTATTGCTTTGATCTTGATTTTTGGGATGGTTGGTTTTACCAACGCCCAAGTATCGGGATCCGTTTTGGATGAAGAGGGAACACCATTACCCGGTGCATCCATAGTAATTAAAGGAACCACCACTGGTACGACCACGGATTTCGATGGCAACTTTACCATTGAGGCTTCCATGGGAGACATTTTAGTGGTTTCCTATATTGGATTTGAGACCCTACAGCTCACGGTCAACAATACCGTGATGGATATACGTCTTACTTCTGGTGTAGCCCTGTCGGAAGTAATTATTGTAGGTTCCCGTAATCCCAATAGAACGGCCACCGAAAGTACCGTTCCCGTAGATGTCATAGACATGAAGGAACTTAACAATGTGGCTCCCCAGGTAAATCTAAACCAGATATTAAATTATGTGGCACCATCCTTTACCTCCAATACCCAGACCATTTCGGACGGTACAGATCATATAGATCCGGCCTCCCTTAGAGGCTTGGGACCAGATCAGGTTTTGGTGTTGATCAATGGCAAAAGAAGGCATACCTCTTCTTTGATCAATGTAAACGGGACATTTGGTAGAGGAAGTGTTGGAACCGATTTAAATGCCATCCCTGCCGCTGCCATACAGCGTATAGAAGTGTTACGGGACGGTGCGGCCGCTCAATATGGTTCAGACGCCATAGCAGGGGTTATTAATATCATATTGAACAAAAATGTAAATGAACTCACCACCACCGTCACCACCGGGGCAAATTTTACCAAAAATGCCAATGACCAAACTGGAGGTGTGGACGGAGCAACCACTAACATATCTGCCAGTTATGGTATTCCATTGGGTGATAATGGCGGGTTTATTAACCTTTCTGGAGATTTTGACGTTCGGGAAGATTATAGCCGTATGAAAGAGTGGGAAGGTACAATATTTAATTTGTACAATACCGTAGAAAGAGTAGCCAGTTCTGATGGCTACGACATTGCCAACCTATTGGATGACGATGTGGCCGATGTAATCCAGTATACGGACCAAGCAGGAATTAACCGAAATGGGGCAACCACCAAGGAAGATTTAAGAACAGTTCTTGGTGCTGATGCAACCACCGCAGAATTGGCGGCCAGGGGGCAACAAAGAAGTGATTATAATATGAGGGTAGGTCAATCTGCGTTGCGTGGCGGCCGCTTATTTGCCAATTTCTCCTTGCCTTTAGATGATATAGGCACAACGCTTTACTCTTTTGCAGGAATCAGTTCTAGAACTGGTAACTCCGCCGGATTTTATAGACTGCCCAACCAAAGTAGGACCTACACTCCTGCTTATATTGATGGCTTTTTACCAGAGATCAATTCCAATATCAAGGATCAATCATTATCTATTGGTATAAAAGGTATGGTGGGAGATTGGAGTGTTGACCTAAGTAATACTTACGGAAAAAACTCCTTCTTGTATACCATAGGAAACACCTTTAATGCCTCCATGCAAAATTCTTCCCCGACATTTTTCGATGCTGGCGGTTTTTCATTTCTGCAGAACACCTCCAATTTGGACATCACCCAATTCTTTGAGGATGTGATGTCCGGGTTAAACATTGCTTTTGGTGCCGAATATAGGGTAGAGAATTATGACATTGTGGCTGGAGAAGAACCTTCCTATGCACAATATACCGCAAACGGTCAACGTATTACTTTAGCTTCCCAGCAACCTTCGCAGGATTTCTTCGGGAATTCCAGACCAGGCGGCTCACAAGTTTTTCCAGGATTTGCTCCCTCAAACGAACTCTCCCGTGGACGTAGCAGTGTTGCCGGATATTTTGATGTGGAGGCCGATTTTTCAGAAGCCTTTTTAGCCAGTTTCGCTACCCGATACGAAAACTACAGCGACTTTGGTGGAACCATCAATTTTAAATTGGCAGGAAGATTAAAGGCTACGGATAATCTAAATATCCGGGCAGCATTGAACACCGGATTTAGGGCGCCATCCCTGCACCAAATCAACTTTAATTCCACCTCTACTATTTTTGATAACGAGGGCAATCCACAAGAGGTAGGGACTTTTGCCAATGATAGTAGAGCTGCAAAACTCCTGGGTATACCACAATTAAAGGAAGAAACTTCCCAAAGTGTTAGTTTGGGGCTTACCGCTAAAATACCGGATGCCAATATTACAGTAACTGTAGATGGTTATTTTGTAAAAATCAATGATCGTGTAGTATATACAGGTCAGTTTTCTGGCCCAGGAACAGGTACCGAATTAGACAACCTATTACGACAAGCCAATGCCACGGCAGCATCCTTTTTCGCCAATGCCATAGATACCGAATCAAAGGGATTGGACATCGTTATTACCCATAAAACCGAATTAGGGGCCAATTGGAGATTAAAATCGGATCTTGCCGGTACTCTGTCCAAAACGAAAAAAGTAGGAGACATCAATGCCTCTGATGTTTTAAGGAATGCCGGATTGATCGATACTTACTTCCCTGAAGATAGTAGGGTCTATTTGGAAGAAGCGGTACCTAGAACCAAGATAAACCTTTCCAACAGCCTTACCTCTGATAAATTTATCATTTTCTTAAGAAATGTATACTTTGGTGAGGTAACCGAAGCAACAACAACGTTGGCCAATCAACAGGTCTTCGGTTCAAAATTGGTTACGGACCTATCGGTAGGGTATAAAGCAACGGATGCCCTAACTTTGACCCTCGGGGCCAATAATTTGTTCGATATCTATCCGGACAGAGCCAAGGATGAATTTGGCAACCGTAGTGACGGACGCTTCGATTGGTCCCGTAGAGCCCAACAATTTGGTATAGGAGGTAGATTTCTTTTTGCCAGACTGAGCTTTACACTTAAATAAGATTTAAAATAACATTCATAAAAACGAGAAAAGCCACTTTAAAAGTGGCTTTTTTTAGTGATACCCATATGGATGTAACAGCTTTGGTTCCTAGGCCTTTAAACTTACCTCCAACACTATATTTGTTTTTAATAATTTGGAAATGGGACAAATTTCTTTCGCTTTTTGGGCTATTTCCTTAAACTGTTCCAACTTGATTCCCGGTACCGTACCGCTAAGACTTAAAGTGATCTGCGTTATACTCCCATCCTCAAAGTTTACCTTGGCAGCTGTATCTAAATTGGTCGGTGTAAAACCGGCCTCTCCCAATAAAAAACTGAGCTGCATGGTAAAACATCCGGCGTGGGCCGCTCCTACCAATTCCTCAGGGTTGGTACCCTTACCATCTTCGAACCTTGACTTAAAGGAATATTGGGTGTCCTTCAAGATAGTACTTTCCGTACTCAAGGTACCCTTACCATCCTTTCCGCTACCTTTCCAGTTTGCACTTGCATTTCTAGTGAATTTCATACCTATTAATTTTTAGTTATTACAATTTATTATTTACCCACATTAATTCGTGCTGCCCTTACTTGACCAACATAATCACTTTTCGTTAGGGAATTTGGAAATCCTACTTAGTATATGTGCGAAATATAATTAAGCACACCAACCTCTAAGATATTAAATAGGTAATAATAATCCATTAAAATTCACACAATTCCTTCAACTGCACATTCATTTCACACAATCTAAGGTTTTTTTAAAAAAGTCAATAAAATTCTAATTACGATAATCACCTAATTATCAATCAAATACACTCTAAATTTTTTCAAAATTCAAGGCAACAATGTTAAATATTGCTTAAAACGGTACTATTTTATACATAGTACTGTAACAATTGTATCCAACTGTCGTCTTCTAGTAGTAAATCAATTAATCACTATAAAACTAAATATCATGGAAACTTTAAACAAACATCTGGTAAAGCAAACCTTGGAATCTTCAAAAAGTAGAATTTGGAATAGCAAAAGGAGATACAATTAGCAGTCCACCATCAATCAAAAATAATAAAAACACAATTTAAACATCAATTAAAAATCAACATCATGGAAACAGTTAATAAACATTTCGTAAAGCAAACAATTGAAAACTCTAAAAGCAACATTTGGAACACCAAGAGGCGTTTCAGATAATAAAAATCTTAAAACAGTAAACATGAAATCATTCATTCATAAATCACAATCAGAATCAACAAATTTTCAGTTGACCGGAGAAAGTATTCTAATGGTAAATTTTAAAAGTATAAAGAAAAACCGTTGGGCCGAGCGCAGAATCTATTTAAATTAATTCCCATTATTCAATGGCAATCAGGTTCTATATTCAAAAGCAGTTGATGCGGTAGTCACCTGCTTTTTTCTATATCTGTGCATACCAGCTTTCCCCCCTGCCTTAGAAATGGACTGAACCAATACCCAGCTTAATCCCCTTTTGGCGAATAACGGCTTGAAAACCTGGAAAACAACACCAATTTTTTTCTGGTATTGATGAAATAGACCCCGGTTAAAAGCACTATAGCCGCAATTGTGGACTGAGTGGTTATCTGTTCATCCAAGAAAAACCAGCCCAGTAAAAGCGCTATTATAGGGTTTACATAGGTAGAAGTAGCTACCTTTTCCGGAGAAACCACTTTTAATAAATAATTAAATGCGGTAAAAGCAACAATACTGCCCAGAACAATTAGGAACAGCATAGCATATTGTACCTGACTGCTCCAAGTGGTAGGAAAGGTCCATGTTTCTCCGATAAGCAAACTTCCGACCATTAGTATGATTCCAGCGGTAAACATTTGAAATCCAGTGTTGACAAAATAATTTTTGGGCAGGTCCGCCTTGGCAACAAACAAACTGCCATATGCCCAACTAACCATACAGAAAAATATCATGACCATCCCCAAGACCGAGTTCTCCTGACTTATTACTTGATTTTGACTTACCAATAAATAGATGCCCAATATGCCAATTATAACCCCTACAACAGACATGGTCTGAATCCTTTTCCCTTCAAGAACCCGCATTAACAATAGAATTACCAAAGGTTGTGCCGCTATTTCCAAAGCTGCAAAACCACTGTCTACATACTTAAGTGCCCATACTACAAATCCGTTTCCAAAAGCAAGGAATAGAAATCCCGCGATAATAGAATTTAAAAGTTGTTTTTTTGTGATGGTCAGCGGAATGCCCATGATTTTACAAAGCAGAAATATTAAAATTCCAGCGATTGTAAAGCGTACAGAAGCCAACATAAAGGGAGGTAGTTCATGAACAGCAATCTTGTTCATAAGATAAGTAGATCCCCAAATCACATATATGGCAAAAAAAGCGAGTACTATTATCAGTGCATTCTGGGATTTGGACATAAAAATAACTTTTCCAATGAACCACAAAAGTAAGTATAACTTTTATTAATTATATCCATCTAGGAAGCCATGTTATTTTAATAATCCACTAATCTTATGACTGATTTTCAATTTAACAGCTTATAATTGAAGGCCCTTTTTGGTTAGCTGTCAAGTATAGGAGCAATAGCGGATTAATCAGCACTTACTTCGGGATATCAAGATACTTAATTAAAAGCAATAGTAGTTCGAGTTTGCACCTGAACAGCTCCTGCTTTGACACAATACTGTAGGCAGTTTTTTATTGCGGTATTTCTTCAACTAATACTTTATTTCCTCCCATGTCGAAATAGGTACATGTCATTTCATCCATACAGATTACCCACTTTTCAATACCAAAAGTCGCGCACATTTTAATAAAAGTTAGAAAGTCTGTTTTACCTTTTTGATGAGCAATTAACTCGGCTTTAAATTCTTCACCTTTTGGAGTTTCTGCAATTGCTAACGGCTCATACTTTGCTGGCACTTTTGCTGAGTAATAATTTTCACCGTGATAGTCAATATGCCCATCGGTCACATAAGCTTCATAGTGCGTAACACCGAATGCCTTAATTTCTTTAATGTAAGATGGGAAGTCAGCACCGGATTTCACTTTACTGTGGGCTGTTTTTATTTGTTCTACTGTAAACATATTTTCCTGTTTTTTAATTGTTAAACGATTTGTTGAATAGCACACAACCAAAATGTTCTAACTTGATGGTACGGTTGTCGATTTTAGTCCCGATAACTACCGGGATTACCATTTGACTTTTAAGCTTACCATGCAAAGATGCGATGATGAAAAGCCCTGTAATTGTAAAAAATCGTTTTTCTACAAGAAGCGTTTGAAATTTTCGGGAGTGTCACCAGTAAACCGCTTGAAGTCCTTGATAAAATGAGCTTGGTCGAAGAAATTGTTTTCGTAACAGATTTCAGTCAGTGTTTTGGTTTCGCTCAAATTGGCAAGAACTGTATTGAAACGAACAATTGAAGCAAATTTTTTAGGGGTTGTTCCGACCACTTTTCTAAACCGCTTTTCAAATGGACTTTGACTGATAAATAGCTTTTCGTTTAGCTCTTTTATTCGTAGGGCTCCATTTGTCTGATAGATGAGTTTAACTGCTTCCACAATCAATTTGTCGGTTTGAATGTCTTTGAGTTGAGATACTAAAAACTGCTCAACGATTTTTATCCGAAGTTTGTCTGCGTCGGCTAATGTTAATCTTTCTTCCACTTCCGTTATACTATTTTTATCAAAAATATCGTCAAGGGAAAGGCTCAAATTAAAGAGTTCATTGGCAGGATGTGAAGCAAAATGAGTAAATCCAATTTCATTAAAGTAAACTAATATAGTTCCGATGTCTGCCGAATTTATAAATACTTTGTAGCCGTCAGAAATTCCTGTTATTCCTGCTGTTGTTAGTTTGCTTTCATTGTTGTCTTGTACGGTAGCTAGTTGACCTTTGTATTGAAAACCTATAACAAGTCCTGATGACGGGAAAACTTTATACTCGTTTTCCAATTCATTCTCAGACACTACAAAATATTTGATATAGGGTTTTAGCTGTTCTGTCGGAAAATGTTTATCAAATTTCATTTTTCTCTCAGTTAATATGGTCGTTTCTAAAATTGCCTACAACTATAAAAATATAGGCAACGACAATGACTTCCCCTATAAATTCCGTCGTAATTCTAGGATAACCCCCTGTTTACCAACTACCACCGCCGCCGCCGCCAAAGCCACCGCCAGATGAACCTCCACCAGAACTTCCACTACTGGAAGGGGAACTCACCATATTGGATTTAGTGCTTGCCATGGCATTGGAAAAAGACTTGGAAAACTGATTCATTGTAAGGCTGCTACTGGAAGTGGATGTATACCAATCCGGGGGAGGTATTTTAAGATCCCGAAATTTTTTGGCCCATTGATCAAACATACCAAAGGCCAAAGCATAACCTAGGGTATTTTCAAAATAATGCGGGTCATCCTTCAAAAGCATTTTTAGTCTGTTTTCCTCCGCTACCCTAATAAATCTTTTAAATCCCTTTAATTCCGACAGCAGCTCATTTCCCTTTTCATTCTTTTTAACCATAAATCGATTGACAAAAATTAGTATCACACAAAAACCGACTATTGCTACTGCTGCCACAGGGCCCCAGAAAAACAACCCCACCATAGTGAGTCCGATCGCCAAAACAATTAAGGCCACATACATAATACCCTGCATTTTTTTTGACTCTGCTTCATAATAGGGTTGTGCACTTTCCTTCAACTGGCTGCGTGCCTTGATCATCTTAGTATAAAAAGTATCCTTTAAACTACTCACCAGCACTTCGGTACCAACTACGTTGTTATTGTCACCAAACAGCCCCTTGAATATTTCCAATTCATAGGAGGGTGAATCCAATGGCAAAGACTGCAGCCGTATAATTTTAGTGTCCTTTGATCCAAAAATGCCTTTTTTCGGAATTTCTTCCAGTCTTATCAATCCTTTTGAGCCCCAATATGGTATTAATGCTATTAAGTCGGAATTGTCATCCTTATCGTTTATTAAAAAACCTACCATCGCCGGATCTAATTGGTCAGGTGGATAATAACTGGTGGCAGCAATGACACGTTTGTCCTTGCCAAATTTCCACCATACCCTGAAAAATGCAAAAAGCATTACCCCAATCAGGAATACCCAACCATAGCTATCCCAAAAAGGCCAGAAAGGTTTCTCTTCCTTGACCGATCCTAATGGAAGATTGATCAATACGGTAACACTTTGTCCGGGATGGGATACAAAACCCGCCTTGCTTGTTCCCGAGAATTCATTATCCGTATAATATAATTGCATGTCCGCAGTCGTAGTTGAAGTACCCCTATCCCCAGCGTACACAAAGCTATTTTCCATACTGGGATATACCTTGTCCGGAAGCGTAATGGTGAAACTGACCCGATTAAAATCGGCCAGCCAATCCTCCGGTTTAATATTCCAATAAAACCGAATCTGCGATTCCTCAAAAAGAAAGGCATTATGCACCCGATATTTTATTTCGTAATGCTGGGGACCCACTAGGGTAATATCCTTATCCCCAATTTTGATCTCCATGTTTTCCTGCATCTTTTGTACAAAATCGAACGGAGCTTCAAATTTGTAATCTGGAACCTTTATCTTACTAATCCTGATCTTTCGGGTAGATTCGTTTCCCTTGGAATCAATAAGGTCATATTTTGTTTGAATGGTCCTATAAATACCGTGTTTGGGGATTTCAAAGTTAAGATCATAGTTTTCCACTACATCAAAATAACCTTCTTGATGAACCGTAATGTTGACAGTGTAATTTTGAACCGTAAAATCCTGGGCCAATCCCGTATTTATGGCCAAAAGAATTAGAAGTAAGTAATAGCTAATTTTCATTAAGAGAAATCTACTTTTACATTCGCTCTACTAGCTTCCTCTGCTTCAAAATAATCAAAATGTTGATATTTAAACAAACTAGCCACAAGCACCCCTGGCACGCTTTCCCCATAAGTGTTGTTTTCTCTCACAGAACCATTGTAGTACCTTCTGGCACGCTCCAGATTTTCTTCAATGTCATTTAACTTCTGTTGCAGATCCAAATAATTGGCGTTGGCCTTAAGATCTGGATAAGCTTCCCCCAAGGCAAAAATACTTCTCAAACTTTGCTGGAGCTGGTTTTCTGCCTTTATCTGGGCATTGATATCTCCAGATGGGACCGCCATAGCAGCATTACGGGCATTTATTACAGCCTCTAAGGTAGATTTTTCATGTTTGGCATATCCTTTTACGGTCTCCACTAAATTTGGTATAAGATCGTACCTTCTTTTTAGAGCCACATCTATATTGCTCCAAGCATCCTTGACAAGATTTCTAAGTGTGGCAAAGCGATTAAAAACAGTTACTAAGAAAAATGCGATCAAAGCTAGGATTCCCAAAAAAATAATTAACGTAATCATGGTCTTGTTTTTTAGTTGTTATAAATATGGCTTCACTAAGTTACTTTATTTTTTTGTTCACACGGCAGGCCGGTTATCAAATTAAGGGACCAGTTTGAAAAACTTAATTAAAAACTTATTGGTATCAGTCTTTATAAAGCATTTAATGCCAAATAACATAAAGACTCAGAATTACTTAACATAGATCAATGTGCAAATGACATATGAATCCTAATTTTGGGCAAACAAAAAAGATATCATGAAAACTATACTACATACAGCAGAGAGCAGAGGACATGCCGATCACGGCTGGCTAAATTCATACCACAGCTTTAGTTTTGCCAATTATCACAACCCAGAGCGTATGAACTTTGGGGTTCTTAGGGTACTGAACGACGATACCGTCTCTGGCGGGCAGGGCTTCGGAAAACATCCCCACAAGAACATGGAAATCATTTCCATTCCCTTGAAAGGAGATTTGGAACACAAGGACAGTTTGGGCAATACCACTGTGATCAAAGAAGGTGATGTTCAGGTGATGAGTGCAGGAACCGGTGTTTTTCACAGTGAGTATAATAAGAATAAAAACGAAGAGGTGAAATTTTTGCAAATTTGGGTGTTTCCAAAAACACAAAATGTAACTCCGAGATATGATCAAATTTCTACCCTTGATCTGGCCGTTAAAAATTCCTTTTACCAAATCCTTTCTCCCGAAAAAGCGGAGCAAGGGGTTTGGATACATCAGGATGCTTGGTTTTCTTTAGGTGATTTTGACACAGAAAATACTTCAACTTATACTTTAAATAAACCTAGTAATGGTCTATATGTATTTGTACTGGAAGGTGAAATTACTATTGGAGAGCAGGCTCTAAAAAGGCGTGACGGATTGGGAATATGGGATACCGACGATATTACGCTTACCGCAGCAACACCGAGCAAGGTCCTGTTAATGGAAGTTCCAATGGCATAACTCCAAACCCCACTAACCCATCCATTTCCTTCTGCCTTTTGGCGAGGTGGTCGGTGGTTTATCGAATTTAGTACGCGCACAGGGCAAAATATGCTATATTATACCTAAATTAATGGTACTTTTTTTTCCATAAAACCTAAGTTTTGAAAAAAATTAAACTCCTGTTCGCAGCAATCATTCTATTTCCCCTTGTCTTTTCATGTTCCAAGGAAAGCAAGGAGGATCTTATAGACATTTTGGTCAATGAAAATCCCACCGATCAACCCGAAGAAGAAACTGAGCCGGAAGAACCTTTGATAGAAAGCAGTCCACTCCCTGACAACCCCCAACGATCGGGCGATGCCTCGGCCGGGTACGAATATTTAATTTCAGGCAATTATATGAGTTCTGGAGTTCCCTATGATGCATTTTTGCTGGGGACCAGTGAAAACCCTGACAACCGTCTCAACAGAACAGGGGACAACGCAAATCTGTCTTACGATTATACCGCTATAACGGCTTCCAATGGAACAAGAGTGGTTGCTCCCAATTGCATGGCATGCCACGCCTCCACAATAAACAATGAATTTATTATTGGCTTGGGGAGCCATGACGCCGATTTTACTGTTAACCGGGCAAGCAATATTGCTCTATTGAATTCTGGTATCAGAGCCTTGTATGGTGGGGAAGACAGCGCCGAATGGCAAGCATACGACCAATTTAGAAAGAGCATAGTTGCCATTGGCCCCATGACAATGACAGAAACAAGAGGTTCTAATCCCGCGGATAAAATTACCCAAGTGTTAATAGCACATCGGGATAAAAGTACTTTGGTATGGCAAGACAGTCCATTGGTAGACATACCAGAGGAGGTAATCCCGTCCGATGTGCCTGCATGGTGGCTGCTAAGGAAAAAGAATGCCATGTTTTACCACGCCATTGGTCGACTTGATTTTTGCAAGTCTTTTATTGGCTCCAGCCTGCTCACCCTAGGTGACGCAACAAAGGCCGCTGAAATAGACACCAAAATGGTAGATGTTCTGGCCTATATTCAGAGTTTGGAAGCTCCAGAGTATCCATTTGCCGTAGATTCAGATTTAGCACAACAAGGCAAACAATTATTTGAAATTACCTGCGCAACCTGTCACGGTACCTATGGCGACAACCCCACCTACCCAAATTTACTAGTGTCCTTAAAGTCCGTTGGGACCGACCCGGAATTATCCGACCATTACACAAAATCTTCTCCCATGAACGATTATTTTATGGAATGGTTCAATTCAGGGTGGTTCGGTACATATGGGAATAATTTACAGATAAAAGCTGATGGCGGCTATATTGCCCCACCCTTGGATGGCATATGGGCCACGGCCCCCTACTTCCACAATGGATCCGTACCTACCTTGGAAGACGTTTTGAACAGCAAGAGCAGACCTACCCGATGGAGCAGGTCTTTTGACAATGCCGATTACGATCAATCGAAAGTGGGTTGGATCTACGATACCGAACAGACCAAGGTTGACAAAAACACTTACGACACCACTTTGAAAGGATATGGAAATTCAGGTCACACCTTTGGCGACCAGTTGACGAACTCAGAAAGAATCGCCTTAATAGAATATTTAAAAACCTTATAGATCAATACTTTAAAGCTCTTTACTTTATTTATAAAAACAACAATAAGAAGGTTTACAGAGCACATGCGATGGTGTTTTCCATAATCATATACACTACAGAAAACTGTTATTCCTCCGGTGGCCTACCGTGAATATCTTCGTAAATAGTATCAAAATTTTGACGCAAATGTGTACTTAGTTTTTTATGATAATCATCCGTTAACCACTTCAGAAAGTTATAGGTGCTTTTACTAATACACTTGGCATAACGTTGGATTCTATCATCGATATCCGGACCCAACATTTTGGAGAGCGCAAGGGCATCATATACATCCTCACTGTTTTCCACACATATTCTGGCATGTTGGGCTATCGATCTTTCCAACACCACCTTTGATGTTTCCCCATTTTTAATGGAATCCACATAAGTTTCCTTGATATCAAAATAGACTTCCTCGGATTTGGCAAATTCCGCACGCAATTCTTCGGGCATTTCCCATTTAAAATTGCTTTCCAGCTCTTCATCACTTAAAAGCCTATCCGCATAAAAATTTGGTGATTTAAAAATGGCCTGCCAGTCCAAATCGGCCCCCCAAGGACCAAAGCGATGGAAATTGTTTCCCAAGTCAATTACCGAAAAGGTAGATTTATTATTTAAAATCCTGGAACCACGACCTATCATCTGGTAATACAGGGTCAAGGATTTAGTGGCACGGTTCAATATAATGGTATCTATGGTAGGTTCGTCGAACCCGGTGGTCAAAATACTTACCGAGGTTAAAACAGCATTAGGGGTTATATTAAACCACTTTAGAATGGTCTTACGCTGCTTTTTGGTAGCGGTATTGTCCAAATGCGCTATTGGATAGCCAGCAGCCCTGAAAGTCTCGTAGACATGCAGGGATGTATTAATACCATTATTGAAAATCAAGGTCTTCTTACCTTTGGAGTGTTTTTCATAAGCCTCCAAAAGCTTACTTAGCATCTGACTATTATTATAAAGATCCTCTGAAGATTTTACCGTATAATCCCCATTGGAACCTACCTCCAAAGAAGTTAGCCCCATATTGTACGAATAGAAGTCCGCCTGGGCCAAAAACTCATTCTCAATAAGGGATTCTATTGTTTCCCCAACAATTAATTCATCATAATTATCTTTCATTGGCAAGTCCTTGTTGGAACTCAAGGGGGTTGCGGTAACTCCCAAAACAAATGAATTCTCAAAAAACTTGAACAATTTTGTAAAGGAATTATAATGCGCCTCATCAATAATTACCAATCCAACGTCGGAAATATCCAATTTATCGTCCTGAAGCCTGTTGTTCAATGTCTCCACCATGGCCACAAAGCAACTGTATTCTTCCTGATCATCTAGATTGGCCTTGCTATCTACCACTTTATTGGTGACCCCAAAACTGGTCAGCATAGTAGAAGTTTGCTTACAAAGCTCAATACGGTGGGTCATAATCAGCACCTTCTTATTGTGGTGCTTTAGATATTGCCTGACGATTTCCGAAAAAATAACGGTTTTACCACCACCAGTAGGCAATTGATACAAAAGATGATAATCATCCGGAGCAGTTTCAAATTTATCAAAAATCTGGTCGATAGCTCCTTTTTGATAGCTGTAAAGCTCCTTATCCGTTTTTCTTTCTACAATAGCATTGGCAATCAAAGTCTCCGACATAATCTCTTTTTTGGATTGCAAAACTAAGCCCTTTGTTGGGTGTTTAACGAATATTTTCAGAAAATTTAAGGATTATTTTTTTTAAATATCATTGTCAGGGCCAATTAGGGACACAATTGGAATACATTTTATAATAAATTAAATATAATAACCGGCCACATTACAACTCAATGACCCTAGAATTGCTAGTTCTTGGCCAGGTTTCTAAGCGCCACCCATTGTTTGAGCATTTCCCTTGAATCCGTAGCTGGATAGCCCAGGACAGTTTTTCCAGGAAGAACATCACTCATTACACCAGAACCAGCCCCTACAACGGCACCTGAGTTAATGGTGGTATGATCTTTAATGGAAGCACTCCCTCCTATTATCACACCATCGCCCAGGGTAACAGAACCTGCCAAACCACTATGTCCTGCCATAATACAAGACCTTCCCAATACACAATTATGGGCTATTTGGACCAAGTTGTCGATCTTACACCCATCGCCTACGATTGTGGAGCTAAATTTTCCACGATCAACACAGGAATTGGCCCCTATTTCCACATAATTGCCGATTACCACATTCCCTATTTGGGGTATTTTCACTAAACCCCTACCGTCCTCACTTGGCCGATAGCCAAACCCGTCCGCACCAATGCTCACATTGGTATGAAAAATACAATTATTCCCTATAATGCTGCGCTCCCTAATAACGGTACCGGACCAAACTACAGTATGATGGCCAATAGTACTCTCATCAAAAATTGTAACGTTGGGATAAAGTATTACCCCATCTCCCAAAACTACATTTTTACCCACATAACTTCCTGCTCCAATTTTACAACCTTTACCCAAAACTACAGTTTCGTGCACTACTGCCCTAGGATGTATTTCTTGCAATAATTCAGGTGGTTCCGGCTGAAAAGCCTCCAGCAATTTGGCCATGGCCAAGTCTGCATTTGCCACCTTGATAAAAGCCCTATCCGCACCTGGCAGTATTTTTACTGCATTGGAAACTATAGCGGCACTAGCACCGCAAGACTCCCACTTTCGGGCATATTTATTACTGGAGATAAATGTAATCTGCTGGTCTTTGGCCCTGTCTATTTGCTCGGCACCAATGATTGGCTTGTTATATTCCCCTATAAGCTCTCCATTCAAGAGTTCACTTATTTCTGCAACGGTAAATGATTTCATTTAATACTTTCGTTATTATTTTATTGCTAAAACATTGATTATTATCCTGCCAAATATTTAAATATAGCTTTAAATATCAAACTATATTGTTAATTTTCAATGAAGCAGGCCCAAAATTTATATTAAAAGAAAAATATTAGGAGTTGGTATTTAATTTTTATTCTCCTGTTAAGCACATGGCTTTCATGCCTTAGCAGCTATTTCTTTTGCGACCTTATGTACATTTGTTCCACCTTTTCCCGTGCCCATGGAGTCCGCCTTAAAAACTTTAAACTAGATTTAATGGAAGGATCGTGATTGAAGCATCGAATATTAATTCTAGCACCCATCTCCTCCCAACCATATTGGGCCACCAAGGAGTCCAAAATGTCGGCCAAGGTAATACCATGTAAAGGATTCTTATCATTATTCATTTAAAGTAATATATTAAATAAAATTAATTATATACTTAAAATACAGTAAATTGCTATTTTCTTTTTTTATTTTTTTGAGCTAATTTCTTATCTCCCCTTGTAATCGGTTTTTTATATTTCTTGGCAATTACCCTTTTATAGGATCCTCCTTGGTTTACCTTTTTATTTTTTTCCGCTTTTTCATGAAAGGCGTCTCCACGGGCCTCAAGTTCGGCGGCACTCACGGGATTGTTGTGTTCCAAATTTTTGGGTCGCTCCTCCGGTGCCAATTCCTCCGATATTTTTACCGCCTTTGGAAAGTCCAACAACGGAATTTGATAATCCATTAATTTCTCTATCGCGTTTTTAAACTCCTCCTCTATCTCGGTATACAACAGCAAGGAGTTTCCTTTTTTCTCCGCTCTACCCGTCCTACCTATACGGTGCATATAGTTCTCAGGATATGTAGGGGTATCAAAATTGATGACATGGGTAATTTGTTCCAAGTCCAAACCCCTGGACATTACATCTGTAGAAACCAGAATCCTATTTTTCCCTTCATCGAATTGCTTGATGGACCTAATTCTATAATTCTGTGTTTTATTGGAATGGATTATAGCCGCCTCATCGCCAAAATCCCCTTTGAGGGCCTCAAACAACCTATCGGCGCTTCTCTTATTGGAAACAAAAATCAAAACCTTTTTATAAATGGTTTTATCTTTCAAAAGAAAGGTCAAAAGGTTTACTTTAGTGTAATAGTTTTGAACGGCATAGGCAACTTGCTCAATATTTTCCAGTGGGGTTCCACTAACGGCAATGGATATTTTTGCCGGCGCAATAAAAAAGTCATCTATCAGTATGGAAACCTCCTCTGTCATGGTAGCCGAAAACATGATATTCTGTCTTCTCTGTGGCATTAATTCAAAAATATTGGTAATCTGAAAACGAAAACCAAGATCCAACATAACATCTACTTCATCGATCACCAATTTCTTGATATCCCTGAGCTTAACGGTCCTATCCAATGTAAGATCATACAGTCTGCCAGGGGTAGCCACCAAGATATCACAACCTTGGGCCACTGCCTGCCGCTGGGTATTTATATTTGCCCCACCGTAAATACCGCAAACCCTAACGGTCATATATTTGGAATAAGCTTCAATATTGGCAACCACCTGCAGCACCAGTTCCCTCGTTGGCACCAATATCAATATTCTGGGATTGATTTGTTTCGAAAATTTCAACTCCTGCAATAAAGGCAACATATAAGCAAAAGTTTTTCCCGTACCTGTTTGTGCAATCCCTACTATATCTTTACCTGACATGATTACGGAAAAGGCTTCTTGCTGAATGGGAGTGGGAACTGAAAAGCCCAAATCTTCTATGGCATAATGTAATTGATTAGATATATTAAAATCTGAAAAAGTGTTCATCCCCAATATTTTTGGACAAAGGTATAGTTTATAATCCTGATTATTACCTTTTTCACAAATGTTGATAGGCATCAAAGACCTAAGCAGATTCTTAATTAAAACTTAATTCCAGAGTTTAACTATTCGATTATTATTATTTTGATGCCGCCAAATAATTTAAAATCCAAAAAATGAAAAAAGCCCACCTTATACTTCCTTTATCCCTCTTTTACTTTACTCTGACAGGGTTTGCCCAGACTACAGATAAAATTGTATCCCAAATAGTATCCGAGGTCCATGGAAATTCACAACTGGAAACCTTGGGGCATGAATTACTGGATGTCATTGGCCCTAGACTGGTCGGCACACCACAGATGCAACAGGCCCATGATTGGGCACTCGCCCAATACAGGAATTGGGGAATTGCCGCCAAAAACGAACAATGGGGCCAATGGAAAGGCTGGGAACGGGGAATAACACATATAGACATGGTCTCACCAAGAATACAAACCTTAAAGGGAACCCAATTGGCTTGGAGCCCGAGCACTGGGCGTAAAGGTATTACCGCAGAATTATTGGTATTGCCCACCGTTGCCGATTCGGCTGAATTTAACAAATGGTTGCCAAGCGTTAAAGGTAAGCTGGTAATGATCTCCATGAAAGAAGCTACCGGCAGACCAGATTATAACTGGGAAGAGTTTGCAACGCCGGAGTCCTACGATAAAATGAAAAAAAATAGGGAGCTTCAGGAAGATGAATGGTCAAAAAATTTGCAACGCATAGGGTATAACAGGCGGTCCCTGCCCTTGGCCCTAGAAAAAGCCGGTGCCGCGGGAATAGTAAGTTCCTATTGGTCCAAGGGCTTTGGTGCCAATAAAATTTTTGGTGCCAATACGGACAAAATTCCCTTTATCGATTTGGAATTGGAGGACTACACTATGCTTTACAGATTGGTAGAGCACGGCAATCGCCCCAAAATTAAAATTTTGGCAGCGTCCAAGGAGCTTGGAGCCGTACCAACATTTAACACCATAGCAGAGATAACAGGTTCGGAAAAGCCCGATGAATATGTTATTCTATCAGCACATTTTGATTCCTGGGATGGTGGAACGGGAGCCACGGACAACGGAACAGGAACCTTGGTAATGATGGAAACCATGCGCATTCTTAAAAAATTATATCCCAATCCGAAAAGAACCATCTTGGTTGGCCATTGGGGAAGCGAAGAGCAGGGATTGAACGGCTCCAGGGCTTATGTGGAAGACCACCCGGAAATAGTGGGCAGAGTACAAGCTGTTTTTAATCAGGACAATGGTACAGGGAGAGTTGTTAAAATCTCCGGAGGTGGGTTTGCCAATTCCTATGATTACATTCCCAGATGGCTATCCGTTGTACCTGAAGAAATAACCCAGCATATAGAAACAACATTTCCAGGAATGCCTGCTGGTGGAGGGTCGGACAACGCCTCCTTCATAGCAGCGGGAGCCCCAGCTTTTGGGCTAAGCTCCTTAAACTGGTCCTATTGGAATTACACTTGGCACACCAATAGGGATACCTATGATAAGATTGTTTTTGACGATTTAAAGTACAATGTAATTCTAACCGCAATATTGACCTATATGGCTAGTGAAGATCCAGAAATGGCCTCTAGGGAAAAAAGAATATTGCCAGTTAATCCGAAAACTGGGGAACAAACCATTTGGCCCTCACAGCGTTCCCCGGAACGGCAAGGAGGGTTGTAGGAATTTACCATTAATTTCCCTTGGGTTTATTAAAAATAAAGACTAACTTAATTTCCAGAATTAATATCAGATTTTACTTAAGTCTGTTAACTTAAAAACTATTAAATATGAATATCAATTTTGAATATGATGATGTAAAAGCCAGTGCCCGTTTAGAAGAATTGGCTACCAAGAAGTTGGAAAAACTAGAAGACAAATATGATTTTATAGTGCGTGCCGATGTTTTTTTTAAAAAGGAGAACACCTCCACGCCCAATACCGGTTTAATATGCAATATAAGGCTTAGTGCGCCTGGACCTAGATTGTTTGCAGAGTCCAACAACGCTAAATTTGAAGTGTCCATTGCTGCTTCTGTTGAAGAACTTGAACGACAATTGGAAAAAAGAAAAGGCAAAATGAAAACCCATTAGCCAATTTCCAACAATAGGAATACAAAAAATGCCCCAGGAGTTGAAATCTTCTGGGGCATTTTTATTGACCAATATTAGAAATATAGGCATCCCTTAACATTGCTCAATTATCTTTATCTTCAAATTTAGTATCCGCCAAAGTTTTCATTAATCGATCCGAAAACGGGTTTTTATACAAATCCCTCATTAGTTTTTTTCTTTTGCGATCTGAAATATCCATAGTATCCAAAATGCCCTTTCTTCTTTTGGCCTCAACAATCCGTTTCTTCTTCAAGTCCATCCGGTCCTCGGCCGATAATATCATGTCTGGTTCATATTCCTCCAGTACCGTCCATTTTTCCACTTTCAGCTTTTTTCCCAAAGTGTCACTTTCTTTGGATTGGGCATTGCCGTCCGCCAAAAATAAACCCATAACAAGCACTATTACAGCGCTGTAAATATCTTTAACCATGTTTCATAAAAAGTGTCTGCTTAAAGTTATAACATTTCGTCCACCCCTTTGTCACTATAATACGGTTTATACTTACCGTATATCCTATTTTAAGGTCATTCTATCGATTTTTATATAAATTCTCTTTTTTAAACCCCCATTAAAGTCGGTAAAACCCGCTTCCATTTTTCAGAAAAAAGAATGTTAGCTGTACCCACTTGGGATTTAAAAATGATACTTACATTTGTGCCATTAAATACGATAGTATATGTTAGTCTGGGGCTCGTTTATTGGTCTGATAATAATTTTTTTGGCGTTGGATTTAGGTGTTTTTCATAAACATGAACATGTAATAAAAACCAAGGAAGCAGGAATATGGACCGCCATATGGGTTACCGTGGCCCTTAGCTTTAGTATGGTTATATATTGGTTGTTCTCCCATAATATCATTGACAATCCTACTGGGTTAACCCCAAACGACGCTGTTCTAAAATATATAACCGGTTATCTTATTGAACTGTCGCTAAGTGTGGACAATGTCTTTGTAATTGCCGTAATATTCAGCGCTTTTAAGATTCCTGCCATTTACCAACACAGGGTATTGTTCTGGGGCATATTGGGAGCTATCGTTTTCAGGGCCTTAATGATCATTTTTGGGGTCGCCCTAATTAATAAATTTGATTGGATCATCTATGTCTTTGGGGTATTCTTACTATACACTGCATTTAAAATGCTAAGATCGGACGATAATCAATTTGACCCAAAAAATTCTTTCGTTTTCAAAAGATTGAAAAAGTTTTATCCGATAACCTCAACTATTAATGGCCACGATTTTTTCGTGAAACGTATGGGTGTCAATGCAGCTACACCACTTTTTGTTGCTTTGGTAGTCATTGAACTCACGGACATTCTTTTCGCATTGGACAGCATCCCTGCTATCTTGGCCATTACGGCCGATCCCTTTATTGTTTTTAGTTCCAACATTTTGGCCATATTGGGATTGAGATCAATGTATTTCCTAATTTCCAGAATGCTGGAGAAATTTAGGTATATCAACTATAGCCTAGTAGTGATTCTAGCTTTTGTAGGTTTAAAAATGTTGTTCTCCCATCATATCGAAATCCCTGAGTGGGTTTCTCTTACGGTGATATCCGTATCCTTGGCGGGGGGAATAATTTCCTCACTGCTCATCTCTGAAGAAAAAGACAGAAAAAAAAGCTAGTTATTTTTTGTCCCGTAATTTTTGAGCAATAATACTTAGGGCATCCCTTACAGTTTGCATTTTGTCCATATCCTCATTTTCCAGACGTATCCCAAATGCATCCTCTACATCCAGGACAATATCAACCAAATTGGCCGAATTGATATTGAGTTCCTTTACAAAATTACTGTCTTCCCCAATAGCGCCTACAGGAACATCTTCAGGAAGATACGTCTTAATAATATCCTTCAGCTGCACAAAATGTTGATCATTCCCCATTTTTACATTTCTTTATAGTCATTAAAGATAACACAGGCATTTACATCTCCAAATCCAAAACTTGCTTTTGCCACGATTTTAGGTTTATGGGAAGTTGTTTTCATGGGTATTCTTGAAGCATCAACCAATTCTAGAATCTCAGGATGAAGGTCTTGGCAGTTTTGATTCCCAAAAATCAATCCCTCTCTGTATTGCAGTAAGGCAGCCACGCATTCCACACTGCCCGCAGCGGCCAAACAATGGCCTACCAACCCCTTGGTGGCGTTTATAAAAGGAAAATCCTTGGCCGTGCGCCCCAAGGCCTCGCTCCAATTTCTAATTTCTTCGGCATCCTTCGAGGTGGCAGTTAAATGTCCATTAATAACATCCACTTCAGATTTTTCTACCCCAGCATCCTTCAATGCCTCCAGTATACACCTCTGTACTGCCTGACTATTTGGAGCTGTCATACTGCCTACACCACGCTGCCCTCCACTATTGATAGCACCTCCCAAGACCTCCGCATATATCCTGGCCCCTCTCTTCAATGCGCTGTCCAATGACTCCAGCACCATGGCTCCTGCCCCACTTCCCGGAACAAACCCAGAGGCACTGGCACTCATTGGCCTGCTGGCCTCTTGGGGATTATGGTTGTAATTGGAGGGTAGTATGCGCATAGCATCAAAACCGCCCCAAATATAAGGGCCGCTATCGTTACAACTCCCTACCAACATCCTTTCCGCCTTTCCTGCCCTTATACGCTCCATCCCCATAATTACCCCTTCAGTGCCCGTTGCACAGGCCGACGAATTGGTAGTGACCTGATTTCCACATCCCAAAATGCCGCCGAGATAAGCACTTATGCCGCTGGCCATGGTCTGCATTACAGAATTGCTCCCCAAACGGCGAGCATTATTATCATCAATTAAATAAATGGATTCCCTCAGTTTATCTATTCCCAAAATTCCAGTCCCAAAAATTATTCCGCTGTCCCAATCAGGTTGATCCTTATCTGCCTTTGCCAGACCGGCATTCATCCATGCATCCGTTCCGGCCATGACACCATAAACTATACCGCTCGAGTTTAAGCCCCTTAGCTGTAATGCCGTAAAATAAGATTCCTTTAAACTTTCCGATATTTCCGGTTTTCCTGCGATTTGACATCCAAACCCCAAGTCGGCCAATTCCTGATGAAAAGCAATTCCACTTTTACCATTGAGCATTGAATCATAAAAATCAGCAAGGCCTACCCCATTTGGGGCACATATACCAAGTCCGGTTACCACTACACGCTTGTTCATATATTACTGCGCTTTATCATCCCGGACAAAACCCCCTTGCAAACCAACTGAGCTTGCTGGTTGTACATTTTAACCTCACATTTCAACTTATTGAAGCGAAAGAAAAGTTTGATCGATCTTACTGTTACCGTCTCCAGAGGAAAAACAGGCAACAAAAATCGCATCTCGCTGCTGCTTAGGGCAACTTGGAAATCCCCTGTATTCAACTCTTCCGAATTGAGCAAGTGGATCCCCAAACACACCAATCCGATCTGGGCACAACACTCTGTCAGGATCACCCCAGGTGTAACGGGTTGCTCTTTAAAATGCCCTTTATAAAAGAATTCATCCTTTTTAAAACTGTAGCAACCTTCAATGGCATCGACACTCACCATATTAATCTTATCAACGAATAAGAAAGGATTGGTATAAGGTAATTTTTTAATTATATAGTTTAAAGTAAGCATTTAACAATTCTTTAATTAAATTAATACTTTAATAGTGTAAGTTGAAACATTTTCCTGGACTTTTGAATTCTTGATTCTATTACCATTCCAGTAAAACCCGTTGAGCAGAGAATCCGGGCCCAAAACTCAACAATAAACCCTGATCCCCTTCAGGAATATCCTTTTCCATAAATCGCTCCAAAACATACAACACCGTGGCGCTGCTCATATTGCCATATAGACGCAACGTTTCGCGAGTATCCTCCAAATTTTTGCCCAATACACCAAACAAACCCTCCACCGTCTCTACAATTTTCTTTCCTCCTGGATGAAAAATTAAATGGTCCACTTTTTCAATATTACTGCCATACCGCTTTAAAAATGGATGGATTATTTCTGGGAAATGTTCAAAAATCGTCTGTGGTACCAAAGGATCCAAAATCATTTGTAAACCCGAATTGGTTAAATCGAAACCCATCATTTGGGTAGCATCTGGAAAGTGATACATTTCCTCCCCAACGATTCTTGGCCCCTTGGCCTCTTTCTCCGAAGATACCAGCACACAGGCGGCACCATCACCAAAAATAGCGGCACTTACCATATTTGCCATGGAATAATCATAGAGCTGGAAAGTTGCAGTTGGACTTTCAACGGCCACAATGGCTGCCCTCTTTCCTGGATTGGTTCTTAAAAAATTACTGGCATATATTAAACCGGAAACACCTGCTGCGCAGCCCATCTCCGTAACAGGCAATCGCACAATATCTTTCCTGAGGTTCAGATCATTAATCAGATAAGCATCCAATGATGGAATCATGATTCCAGTACAACTAACGGTAATTATGTAATCCAGACTGTCTGCCGACCACCCACTTTTATCAAGGGCCCTCTGTAGGACAGTTCTTCCCAACTTCTTGACTTCACGGATATAGACATTATTTTTATCTTCAAAAGAAGTTGCTTCAAAAACCTCTTCGGGACTCATTATACTATAGCGTTTGTCTACAGCGGCCCCTTCAAAAATCTTGAGCACCTTGCGCTGTAACCGCTCATCCTGACCGTACAGCCATTTCTCCACAAAAGGTAAAATATCCTTGGTATTTCTACTGTATTGTGGCAATGCTTTGGTTACTGCAACTATTCTAGTCCCTTCCATATGGCAACTGTTTTCCCTTTATTCTAATTATCCATAAGTATCTAAATGCCCACCTCCAACAAATATCGTGTTCCACATGGGGCAGATTAATGGATAAAGCTACCAAATCCAACTTGGTAAATGCACTTTTTATGGAAACCAAACCATCATGTTTCGCAATTTTTGTTTTTATAAAAATAAGGCTAAAGAGTTGAAATAGATAATAGGGCACTATACTTCTGTGCAAATCATTTATAACAATGCCCAATCTACTGAGTTTTACAAATCGATCCAAAAAAATAGGTATGTCATAGGAATCAAAATGATGCATTGTTAGGGTACAAAGTAGAATATCGCATTGAAGCTCCATGGCTTCAGGTACCAGAATATCCTGTTCCAAGAATCTAATATTGGAATGTTCCTTAAATTTTTCTTTAGCCATTGCAATAGATTTGGCATTTAAATCTATCCCAATTAAATCCAGTTTTAAAGGTTTATTCTTGTAAAACGCAGCGACTTTACCCAACATGGCCCCATCTCCACATCCCATATCCATAATCGTATAGGAATTTTGGGGATTTTCTTGAATTATTTTTTCAATAGCCCGTATTGAAAGTGAAAAACCTTGCAAAACGGTATTCACCCTATTTATGTCCGCATAAACCTTCTGCAACAAAAGTGTATCCAAGTCAGGGTCATCCATGAGCTCCTTTTTGCTACTACGTCTTTTAAAATTCATTAGCACTGGATTATTTGTCCATGGGTATCCTTGATCAGCTTATTTACAATATAGGGAGAATTAGCTAATATCCCCATGGCTAAATTGGATAGCCTTGGGTTCAGCAATACTGCTTGCAGCTGTCTGCCCATCCACAGCCTCTGGGCGAACATATGCTGCCATAGAATTTCATAATCCCTTTCCAACTGGGACCGATTCTGAAATTCGGTCTTAAAATGAGCATGGATAGATTCCGAGGCAATTTTAGCGCTATGAATTGCCATAGCCATACCATTTCCGCACAAAGGGTGTATAAGGCCCGCTGTATCCCCGCACATAATAATATGATTCTCCACTGGTTTTTTTTTATGAAATGAAATCTGTCCTATAGTCAGTGGCTGCTCAAATAACATCTCGGCATCATTTAGAAATTTACCCAGATATGGATTCCTAGCAATAATGTTTTGATTAAAGCCATCAATATCCTTCTCTTTTTTAAAGCTATCATAAGAAACCAGATAACAAAAATTTACTGCCCCACTCTCCGTTTTGGAAAGTCCGCCATAACCACCCCTGAAATTATGGATAGCCACTAAATTATCAGGGAAGGAGTCTAGTTTATAATGGGCCTTCACAGCCAACCATGGAGATTTTTTCTGAATGAAGTGGCGCTTTAGATCTTTGTCCAACACCCCCCTTTTTCCATAAGCCCCAATGACAAATTTACTGCTGTATTCCTTTCCCGATTCTATACCGACCCTAAAATTGTCATTTTCATAGTTAATGGAGGTTACACTTTTAGTAAAGACAATGGCTCCCAGGTCCATAGCCCTTCGATACAAAAGATGGTCAAAAGTATATCTACTAAGACCAAACCCTCCCATAGGCAATTTAGCCTTCAAGGCTTTCCCTTTTTCTAGACTCAGGAGCATTTCATTAATTTGAAAAGTTTGAGGCAAAGAAACCCCCAAAAATTCCAAATAAGGAATCACTTCGTTGGAAACATACTCTCCACAAACTTTATGATGGGGGTATGGTTTACTTTCAAAAACGGCCACATTGTAGTTTTCCCTTCGCAAGTGAATGGCGGCAGTTAGACCGGCAAGGCCTCCCCCCACAATAATGACATCAAAATTATCCATCAACAAAAGATACTGAAAATAAACAAAAAAACCCGACGATATACGTCGGGTTTATATAAGGAATTTTTATTTATTGTTTTGCCTTTTGGAGGGCTTCCTGCTGTAAAGCCTCATTGGCCACAATAACCAATTCTACCCTACGGTTTTTAGCTTTACCGGCAGCTGTACTGTTATCGGCCTTGGGTTGCGTCTCACCATACCAAGTAGTAGTTAACCTACTACCAGAAATACCATTGGTAATTAGGTAATTGGTTACAGACTGTGCCCGTTGCTTGGATAGATTTAGATTATAATCATCGGGTCCGGCACTATCGGTATGGCCTTCCACCAATATATTGGTGTCGGGATATTCCTTTAAAATTCCTACCAACCTATCTAATGTTGTTGCCGAAGTACCCTTTACATCGGATTTATTGGTATCAAAATAAACACCGGCCTCCTCATTAAAGGTTACATTAATTCCTTCACCTACCCTAGTGACCTCGGCACCTGGAATCTCTTCTTCTATTCGCTCTGCCTGGCGGTCCATTCTATCTCCGATATAACCACCGGCAACACCACCTACCACTGCACCAATAATAGCCCCCAAGGCTGTATTACCGCCTTTTCCAACATTGTTGCCAAGAACACCTCCAATTACCGCTCCACCGGCAGCACCAGTTGCTGCTCCCCTTTGCTTATGACTGGTGTTCTTAACTGCTTGACAGCTACTGAACGTAGCTAGAATCATCATTATGGATAAACCACTTACTATTATTTTTTTCATTTGATTTCTTGTTTAATATTAATCCAAAAGTTTTAAGGACGCATACATCCAATAGAACAGAAATTATGCCAATTCCGGCTTACCCGAATACCGGCATGAATATATCTTCCTGCTTATAATAATTAGGGTAGGTCGTTTTTTGTAAATTCATAAACCACGGTCATCGGTTGTCCCTCCACCGTTACTTTTGAGGTCATTCTCAACTGTTGTTCGGTCAGTTGTTCAATGTCCAATCTATAGCCCAAACCTCCGGAAATATCCTTATACTTCTCGTCTATAAACTTAAATTGCAACTGACTGGCCATTCCTGGTCTATCCACAACAGACCAACGGATAAAGCGCTCCGCACCATCGCAATTGCTATCATTACCCAACGTATAACTGCCAGTACTATTATTGTTTCTAAAAAACCAAGTGCTGCCTTCAAAACACTTGGCATCGGAATCATTAAAAAGTACCGATTTAAATTTTCCCTGTCCTCCTTGGTAGGAAACATTGTTTAATACCCAGTTACCGCTCAAAACACTTCTATCCTGTCTTGCCGTCTTGGATACGGAACAGGAGGTAACAAGACCAGCTGTAAACAACACTAAAAATACAAGCTTTCTTAAATGCATAATTTTCATATTTATAATTTGAACATATATACGTTGAAACTGGAGAAAAAGTATGATGATCCGGTATTAATTGTGAAGATTTAAACTAATAGCTTCAGGCACAGAATACTCCGAACAACTTATTTTTTTTCAAAGCTATAGCTAATGGCAATAATTGCTTTGCTCGTATAAAAAAATAATTGACTTTACCCCAATTGGATCTCGGTGGTAATCAAAGTGTTCCAGCCAAACTATTTCTGAAATATTCTAAAAAAAACAAGGGAAAGCATTGCTTTCCCTTGTGCATTAACAGCCAAAACTCTAATATTAAAACCAACAAACAGACTGCTAACAAAACAACTTCATAATTTCCCCAAAATCTGGGTATATAGTTCTTCCTTTAATTTGTACGACTCCTGCAAAATACCCGCATATAGAGTACGATACTCTTCATGTTTGTTTACATAGTATATATCACATTCCATGTCTTCGCATTCATGTAAATTGACCATGGAACTCTTATATCTAAAAAAAACACCTAGGTGCAATTTGTTTTCCAAGTTCAATTCTTTCAGTTTGCCGATCATATTATCTTCATGCGATAATTTCTTGGCAATGTTGATCAAGATTTCCAGCTCTTTGCCATTGTTTACCAGATGACCAATCCAATTGCTCAGCTCCAGGGCATCTTTTTTGGCAATTAACCTATCGTCCGAATCATGCTCATAAAACACTTCCATAACTACAATAAAATATCAGAATTAATAGTGTTACGTTCTTGCTTTACATCTGCAACCTTAAGAGTTTGTTCCCCATTCCTGAACTCCCAAACAATATCGTCCCCCTTGGCATAACCAATAACCGCTGCACCCATTGGCGTTAGAATTGAGATTTTACTATTCTTGAAATCACCCTGTGATGGAATCACCAATTGGAATTGTTTGGACCATCCATTAACGGCTTGTATGGTAACAAAAGAATTGAACCTAATAACGTCTTTGGGCATTTCCTCCTCGTTATAAACCACTGCAGACTTCAACTCTTCGGTCAACTTTTCAATGGAACTCTTATAAGTATTATCAGTGTAAAACCCTGATACATTTACCAGACGCTTTAATAGGACGAACTCCTTCTCCTCCAACACTAAATTTCCGTACTTCATAATTCTGTGTTTTTATTTTTATTTATGGAAATATCCCTCTTTGAACATAAGCCTTTTCTATTCTTTCAATAGCTATTATATAAGCTGCAGTTCTCATATCCCCGTCCCTATTTTCTGCCGTTTCATAAACCTTTTCAAAGACTTCCTTCATTTTCTTTTCCAGCTTGGCCAATACTTCCTCCAATTGCCATAACTCCCCGTTTCTATTCTGTAACCACTCAAAATAGCTACCAATTACACCTCCGGAATTACAGAGGATGTCCGGAATAATTCCCACTCCATTTTTCAATAATATCTCCTCGCCTTCCACATCGGTAGGTCCGTTTGCCCCTTCCGCTATTAAAAATGCCTTGATCTTAGCTGCGTTCTCTGCTGTGATTTGATTACCCAAGGCAGCAGGAATACATATATCGCAATCCAACTCAAAAAAATGGTCCTTGTCTACCACTTGTGCCAAGGAATAACCTACAATACTGCCCTTGTTGTCCTGCAGATACTTGTACAACTTGGATACTTCAATGCCATCACAGTTCGTAATACTACCATAGGCATCCTGCACTCCAACCAATTTAGCTCCTTCTTTTTCCAAAAAATAGGCGGTCCAGTAACCCACATTCCCAAAACCCTGAACAATAAACCTCTTGTTCTTTAAATCGACTTTTTTCTTTTCGGCCCAATATTTTATGTTCAGAAAAACACCATAGCCTGTAGCCCTATCCCTGCCTTCAGAACCTCCGGAGCCCAAGGGTTTCCCGGTTACCACATGCTGATTTTTAGACCTTTCGGCCGGCGATTTTGTAGACATATACGTATCCACTATCCAAGCCATAGTTTGCGAATTTGTATTTACATCCGGTGCAGGTATATCGTGCTCGGGGCCAATGTTGTCGCCCAATGCATATGTAAACCTTCTGGTAATCCTTTCCAATTCGGCAGTGGAATATTTAGAGGGGTCAATTTGAATCCCTCCCTTAGCTCCACCATAGGGCAGACCTGCCAAGGAAGTTTTCCAGGTCATCCACATGGCAAGGGCTTTTGCCGCATCAATATCAACGGTCGGGTGATAACGAAGTCCACCCTTATAAGGTCCTAAAGCGTTATTGTGCTGTACCCGATATCCAGTAAAAACTTCAACATCCCCATTATCCATTTTAACAGGGAAATGTATGAGTAATTCATTATTGGTGATACTAAGTATTTTTCTAATATTACTATTTAGGTTAATAATATCGGCAGCATGATTGAATTGACGCATCACGTTCTCCAACATGCCCTGTTTCGATTCTGTTTTTGTCTTTGTAATCATAAATATCTTTTTAGAATAATCTCACTTCACTTTTAAAAACCAAATTATTTCCGCCAGGAACTGCCCTTGAATCCGCTGATTCAAATTCATTGCAGTTCCAAATATGTTTCTTATTTTTTGTAAGTACACATGTTTTGAAATACCTACAACTTGGACATAAACTAGTGTTGTTTCCCATAACCGTGTATTTTAGTAACACACCAAGGGCAACTAGAGTGCCATAAAACCAGAGAGTACATTATTATATATTCAAATAACTGTGAATCAGTATATTAATTCGAATTGAAAATTGTTTTCTTGAATATGAAGATGGGATATTTTCCTCAGATGGGTAATTATTACTCAACTAAAAAAAGGGATTTACTGAATTTTTTGACGCAATGTTTTGCGATCGATCTGAAGAATTTCTGCCGCTTTGGATTTATTATTATCGGTAGCCTCCAAAACTTTTAAGATGTATTTTTTTTCAACTTCCCTTAAAGGCAATAGGTTGTCTTCGGGAAAATCTATCTTATATTTCAAATTATCCGGTAAGTTGTCGATTTCGATTCTCTTATCGCACATTATTACCGCTCTTTGAATTACATTTTCCAATTCCCTAATATTTCCCGGCCACGGGTATCGTTCCAAAAGCTCCAAGGCCTCGGGTGCAATGGTTACCAACCTATCCTTATACTCCACCCCATATTTTAAAAGAAATTTGTCCACCAACAAGGGTATGTCTTCTTTTCGTTCCCGGAGAGGAGGAACATTGATTTCCACAACGGTTAACCTATAATAAAGGTCTTCCCTGAACATTTTTTTTTGAACTTGGGAATATAAATTACTATTGGTGGCCGCAATGATGCGTATGTCTATTTTTTCTATTTTTTGGGACCCCACCTTCACCACTTCCTTTTCCTGCAACGCTCTTAACAATTTGGATTGCACGGACAGGGATGCGTTGCCTATTTCATCCAAAAATAGGGTACCCTTGTCCGCAGCCTGAAAAAAACCGTTGCGGTTTTCATTGGCTCCTGTAAAGGCACCCTTGGCATAACCAAAAAGCTCAGCCTCCAAAAGACTTTCCGGAATAGCTCCACAGTTTACTGCAACAAAAGGCGCCCTAGAGAATTTTCCCATATAATGAACAGAACGGGCCACCAATTCCTTTCCGGTGCCACTTTCCCCATTGATCAGGACTGTTGCCTTGTTGTCTTTCACCCTATCTATAATATCGGTCACTTTTTTTATGGCCTCGGATCTACCAATGAGCTCCCCATAAGCATCTACATTATTATTTTTAGTACTTGATTGACCGCTGGTGCTTACCTTGCCAGGGAAATTACCCTTGAACGATTTTAATACCGCCTGCTTTAATTCCTCTTTGGTAAAAGGCTTGACCAAATAATCCAAGGCCCCGGATTTTATAACGCTCATGGCGTCATCTACCGAAGGATAGCCGGTAACCACTAATTTTGGCAACTTGGGATAATGTTCAGAAACGTATTTAACCAACTGCAGTCCATCTACATCCGGCATTTTAAGGTCCGTAATCAAAAGGTCTATTTTGGAATCTTTTAGGATCACCAAGGCCTCTTTAACGGAAACAGCTTTATAGGTGTGGTAATTGAAGGATTGAAGATGTCTATGGATTAGTTCCAATATATTTACATCATCATCTACGATCAATACATTCTCTTTATTAAAACCCATAATCTTAAATTTTCGGAAAATTAACGGTAAATATAGCCCCTTTAGGTTTGTTGGATCTATACTTTATTGTTCCTTTATGACTTTTTACTATACCGTGAACCACACTTAATCCTAATCCGGAACCCTCACCAACAGGCTTAGTACTGTAAAACGGCTCAAAGATCCTATCACTAATTTTGGGATCTATACCTGGCCCTTCATCCGTGATGCATATTTCAATGTTTTTGTCAGTTTCCTTTACATCTATTTTAATCTTGCCTTTAACCGGGGAAAAGTATATGGCATTGAGCACCAAATTAAAAATAACCTGTGTTAACTGAATCGTATCGACCCTTAGAAAAATGGGTTGTGCACTCAAATTGAGTTGGTGAACAATTTTCTTTTTCTTAAAGCTGGGCTCCATTAAATTAACAGCGTTCGTTATTATAGGGCCTATATTGACCAAGGACATCTGCTGGGGCATTTCACAGGCAAAGAACATGAGCTTTTTAACCACTTCCCTGGAAAATATGGCACTATTTATAATTTTATCAACATCCTTGGAGGCTTGGGTGTCTTGAGTTATCCTAGTTTTCAATAGTTCGGCAAATCCAAGTATATTGGCTAAAGGGGTATTTAGTTCATGGGCGATCCCAGCAGTAATTTCACCTAAAATACCTAGGCGATCTGCCCTTTCCATTTTACGTTTTATAATTACCTCATTGTCCTTGATCTGTTTTCTTTCCAAAAGATTACCGACCTCCAAACACACATTTCGAAGCAATTTTTCTTCTTCCTGCAAAAAAGCATCTTTGTTAAATTCTGGCCTGGGATAGGCTACGTGTATTTCACCTACCTTCTTATTAAAAACCTTTACACTGGACTCCAACGACACAGGATCATCCGGAAAATCTGGCGTAACTATATTGTATTGCTCCGAAATGAGTTTCACTTGGGCAGCGTCACTAAAAAGCCAAGCTTTCTGCAAACAATGTAGAATTCCCTTTAAGGCATCTTCAACCTGTTCATAGTCGCAATTCACGACAATAGAGGTTACTTCATATAAACAAGTAAGCTCTTTTATACGCTCCTTGAGTTTTTCTTCTGCTGTAATCATCTGCATATTGTTCCATTTTAATTTTCGGGAGATATCTAATAGGATAACAAATTTAAAAGCTCTTGCGAAAATCTTTCTTTAGGCAAATAATTGTTTTCCAAATTTTTCGCAAAAGGAATAGGCGTCTCCAAACTGGCAACCCGTTTTACGGGTGCATCCAAGTATTCAAAACACTTTTCCACCACCAAAGCGCAAATGTCACTGGCCACTCCCCCAAACAAACTATCCTCCTGTAAGATAATAAGTTTGCCTGTTTTTTTTACGGAGGCATAAATTGCATCCATATCCATGGGCTGCAAGGTCCTCAGATCAATCAGATCGGCATTTATATCCGGATTATCATTTAGTGCCTCCAAAGCCCAATGTACACCCAAACCATAGGAAACTACGGTAATATCCGTGCCCTCCCTCAATAAGGAAGCCTTGCCGAATGGCAAAGTATAATAATCCACGGGCACGTCCTGGTAAATATTCCTATAAAGCCCTTTATGTTCAAAAAACAATACCGGATTTGGATCATTTATGGAAGTGGCCAAAAGTCCCTTTGCATCATATGGAAAGGCCGGATAGACCACCTTTAATCCCGGAGTCTTTGTAAACCAGGCCTCGTTGGTCTGGGAATGAAAAGGTCCTGCCCCCATCCCTGCCCCACAGGGCATCCTTATTACAACATCTGCATGCTCTCCCCAACGGTAATGTACCTTGGCCAAATAGTTTACAACAGGGTTAAATCCGGAACTTACGAAGTCGGCAAACTGCATTTCCACTACCGATTTTACACCATTTATGGAAAGACCCATTGCAGCAGAAACCACTGCCGATTCGCATATAGGGGTATTTCTTACCCTGTCCTTACCAAAGGCTTCCACAAAACCTTCGGTAATCTTAAAAACTCCCCCATAATCTGCGATATCCTGCCCCATAACGACCAAGTTTTCGTGCCTTTCCATAGATTGTTTTAATCCTTGGGAAACCGCATCTATCAACCTTATATTTTTGGTTATGGAATTATGGTTAATTTCCTGATAATCAAAATCTTTATAAACGTCCCTTAATTCCTTTGTTTCATCAACTACTATCTCATTTTCAGCAAAGGCTTTTTTTAGATCGTAGTCTATTTCCGCAAATATTTCATTTTTAAAAGTTTCTATCAAATGAGCCGAAAGAATCTTTTCCTTCAAAAGAAAATTTTCAAAATTCGCAATGGGGTCTTTTTCCTCCCAGGCGTCCAATAATTGCTGTGGGACATATTTGGTGCCACTGGCCTCCTCATGGCCACGCATTCTAAAGGTTCTAAATTCCAATAATACAGGCCTAGGATTTTTCCGCATACTCTGACATATAAAATCGACCTGGGCGTACACTTCCAAAATATTGTTACCCTCCACAATATGCGCTTCCATTCCGTAGCCTATTCCCTTATCAGCCAAATTTTCACATTTGTATTGCTCGTTTGTTGGGGTAGACAAACCATAACCGTTATTCTCTATACAAAACAGAACAGGTAAATTCCATACCGCCGCAAGATTTAAGGCCTCATGAAAATCGCCCTCGCTTGTACCCCCCTCCCCAGTAAATACAGCAGTTACCTTATTATTCTGTTTCAGAAGGTCTGCAAGTGCTATCCCGTCGGCTACCCCCAATTGGGGACCCAAATGGGATATCATTCCCACAATTTTATATTCCTGGGTGCCAAAGTGAAAACTTCTGTCCCTACCATTGGTAAAGCCATTGCTCTTACCCTGCCATTGGGAGAAAAGTCGGTGCAAGGGTATATTTCTTGTGGTGAAAACCCCCAGATTACGGTGCATGGGCAAGATGTATTCATCAGGCCTTAAGGCACTGGTAACCCCTACAGCTATTGCCTCCTGTCCTATACCGCTAAACCATTTGGTTATTTTTCCCTGACGTAGAAGAATCAACATTTTCTCCTCTATTAAACGCGGTTTTAGCATGCGTTGATACAGTTTCAATTGCATGGCCTTATCAACACTATCTCCTTTATATTGCATGTTATGTTTTTAATCTTTTTGGCTTAAATAATTTATAAATGTAACAAAACGGAAAAACAAAGTCGAATAATATTTAAAGAAGATTAGCCATATTTATTAACTTTGATTTTATTAAAAATAATGATGATGAGTTCAATACCAAGTGTAAATCTTGAAGATTTTATATCCGACGATAAAAATAGAAAAGAAAAATTCATTAAAGAGATAGGAAGTGCCTTCGAGAATATTGGCTTCGTAGCTTTGAGTGGTCATTTTTTGTCCGATAAGTTGGTTGACGATCTCTATTCCGAAATCAAGAATTTTTTCAACCTACCACAGGAAGTCAAGGACAAATATGAAATTCCTGGGATTGGCGGACAGAGAGGATATACATCTTTTGGAAAAGAACATGCCAAGGGAAAAAAGGAAGGTGATTTAAAGGAATTTTGGCATTTTGGACAGTTTGTGGAAAATAATCCAAAATTGGAAAAGGAATATCCTGCCAATTTAGAGGTTCAGGAGTTGGGAAATTTTAATGCGACTGGAAGGGAAACCTATAAAATGTTGGAAAAAACGGCAAAATATGTTTTACGAGCACTTGCCCTGCATTTGGATCTTGAAGAAACCTATTTTGACGAATATATTAAAAATGGAAATTCCATTTTACGACCAATACATTACCCCCCAATTGAACAAGAACCTAAAAATGCCGTTAGGGCCGCGGCCCATGGGGATATCAATTTAATTACCCTTTTAATGGGGGCCCACGGTAAGGGACTTCAGGTAAAAAACCACGACGGGGAATGGGTAGATGCAATTGCCAAGCCGGATCAATTGATGATCAACGTAGGGGATATGCTTTCCCGTTTAACCAATAATAAATTAAAATCCACCATACACCAGGTGGTTAATCCTCCCAAGGAACTATGGGGTACTTCGAGGTATTCCGTACCGTTTTTTATGCATCCCATAAGCGAAATGCCTTTAAATTGTTTGGAGAATTGTGTGGATAAGGACCACCCAAAACAATTTGAGGATATTACAGCTGGTGAGTTTTTGCACGAAAGACTGATAGACTTAGGCTTAATTACGAAGTAGATTGGATTTTATCCAAGTTAATTATTGCCTAGGGCAGTGAACAACCTTTAGTATTAACAATTTAATCTTGGACACTATGAAAAAATTAATTTTGCCAATTGTAGTTTTGGCAATTCTGGCATTTGGGGTGATTGGTTCTACCCTAACCGATGCCGAAAGGGAATTTGCAGTTAAAGAAATGACACAATCGCATGATCATTTTTTAAACGCCATACAGGGATTGAGCGAGGAACAACTTAATTACAAAGTAAACGATGATTCCTGGTCCATTGCGGAATGTGCCGAGCACATTGCAATTTCGGAAAACATGATCTTTGGAATGCTTCAAGGCACACTGGCCACTGAAGCGGATCCTTCCAAACGTCAGGAGGTGAAGGTATCCGACGAACAATTAATTGCTATGATAGAGGACCGTAGCAATAAAGTTAAAACAAGTGAGCCTTTTGAACCCTCTGGTAAATATGGCAGTTTTGAAGAAACCGTGGAGGAATTTAAATCCAAAAGGAAGGAACATATAGACTATGTTAAAAGTACCCAGGATGATCTTCGAAACCGCTACCAACAACTTCCTTTTGGAACCATTGATGCTTATCAAATACTTTTGTTTATGTCTGGCCATACGGAAAGGCATATAACACAAATGGAGGAAGTAATGGACGATGAAGACTTTCCTATGGAATAATTTCGGCAACCAAATAAATGAGACCCATTCCAACAAAAATCCCAATTTGTGAAGGATGGGTTTTGATTTTGGCGCTGAAATACTATTTTAGCATAATTTTTAAAATTTAAAATGGACTTAAAGGATCAATTGAAGAATCTATTTCCGGATCATGAGCCAACGGAGGATGAGCGGAAAAAGGATGTTGAAAATGAAATTTGGTGGCAGGAAGAACCTATTATTTGCAAGTATGAAAAAAGAAAGGGGAAACCGATAACCATATTGGAGGGATATACCGGAGCAGACGAAGATTTTAAAAAATTGGCCAAGGAACTTAAGACCAAGCTTAGCGTAGGCGGAAGTTTTAAGGACGATTCTATAATTATTCAAGGAGATTATAGAGATGAAATAATGAAAATATTACAGGAAAAAGGATTTAAAGTAAAACGCGTTGGAGGTTAGATTTTTGTTAATTATTTTTTGATATTAAGATAAAACACTACATTTATTAGCCACAACCTAAACCACCATTACAATGAGTTCCCAATTACACATAACAAACGGTGATATACTCACCAATAAATTAAGCACCCTGAATTTGGAAGGGGATATTATTACCTGGCGCGAAATGTTATGTGAAGGTAAAACGGAAACCAATGTTGGTAGCGAATCATTTTGGAAAACCCGGTTCGAATTTTTAAATAAAAACTACAAGGTTTCCAAATCTTGGTTTATTGATAAAACTTTAAAAGAATACCGCACCCTTTGTAATCATAAACAGGAAGACCGTATTGTTCTTTGGTTCGATTTCGATCTTTTTGATCAAGTGAATATGTTAGCGGTGATCAGTTGGTTAAAGACCCATAGGCCTTATGCCGAAATTTCTTTAGTATCCAGTGAAGAAGTAGAAAATTCCTTAAATATATTGGGGCTAGGAGAATTAACAGATGAACAACTTCGCAAATTATTCACTAATCGCACTCTTTTAACGCAGGACGATATGGAATATGCCGATTATGTTTGGCAGTTGTACTGTAGCGATAACCCCATCAGATTAGAGAATCTTAAAGATTTTGACAGTTTCCAATTCTCCCACCTTTCCGGTGCTATTGAAGCTCACTTGATGCGTTTCCCAACCATTAGAAATGGCCTTAATGAAGTGGAGAATAATATATTGCGTTTGGCACGCACCGCCAAACCAAAGACCAAGATGGAATTACTGAATACGGTTTTAAGAAATCAGGGGCGTTATGGTTTTGGTGATACCCAATACGAGCGCGTCATAACCAAATTGAAGCCACTTTTTACCAATTTCAGCCCTGTTAAACTTTCTAAAAAAGGTATGGAAATTCTGGAAGGAAAAACCAGTTACTATTCCTGTATCCAAGAAAATGATGCCTATTTGGGCGGCGCTTTAAAATATAATTTCCTTTATAACTCTGAAACGAACCGCATACTAAAATTGTAAAATGAAAATTGGTTCTTCAGAGCTGATCCTTAACGCTGACCATAGCGTATACCATCTTAATTTATTACCCCAAGACCTAGCAGATACCGTAATTACCGTTGGAGACCCCGATAGGGTGAAACATGTTTCGCAGTATTTTGACAAGATCGAATTAAAAAAAGGGAAACGGGAATTCCTGACCCATACCGGATGGCTGAACAATAAACGTATATCGGTAATTTCAACTGGTATTGGCACAGACAATATTGATATCGTCCTAAACGAGCTTGATGCCTTAGTAAATATTGATTTTGAAACCAGAACTATAAAAAAAGATAAAATCCGATTGGATATTATTCGGATAGGCACATCAGGAGCCATTCAGCCCAATATTCCCGTAGATTCTTTTTTGATGAGCGAATACGCCATAGGCCTGGATAGTCTTTTGCATTTTTACGACAGTGCCCATATCCAACATCCAAAAATTCAGCAAGCATTTTTAAAACATACCCATTGGCTTAAGGATAAGTCCAACCCCTATGTGGTGGCATATGACAAAGCCTTGGGAGACCTGTTTATCTCGGACAAAATGCAACTAGGGTTTACCGCCACCAATGTTGGGTTCTATGGCCCCCAGGGTAGAAGTTTGCGTTTAAAATTGGAAGATGAAAGTATGAATACCAAACTAGCCAGTTTTAATTACCATAATAAACGCATTACAAATTTGGAAATGGAAACCTCCGGCATTTATGGCTTGGCAAAGTTATTGGGACATAGGGCCGTTTCCTTAAACTGTATTCTGGCAAACAGGCCCAATGGCCAGTTTTCGGCAAGACCGGATTTAGCGATAGACGAATTAATTAAATATACCCTGAACAAGATAGCCTTAAATTTTAATAGCTGAAAAGACAATTAATTGAATATAATTGTTTTGAGATGTATTATATACAACAAAAGTTAATAACATATTTATGGCCCGCCTACAATTAGTTGATAAACCAGATAAAAATAAATGATTTGAAAAATGTAAATATCATAGGTGTTCCGGAACACTTTAATTTTCCCTGGCAATTAGCTATAGAAGAAGGCGCTTTTGGAGCCCGTGGAATAAATCTAAAATGGAAAGATATCCCGGAAGGAACGGGTAAAATGGCACAGTTGTTAAAGGACAACGAAACAGATTTGGCCATTATACTGACCGAAGGGATTGTAAAAAGTATCAGCGAAGGAAATCCTTCGAAAATTGTTCAGGAATATATAGCTACTCCCCTCTTGTGGGGTATCCACGTAGCTGCCAAAAGTAATTATAAGACCTTGGCCGATTTAAAAAGCAAAACAGCAGCCATAAGCAGATATGGGAGTGGTAGCCATTTAATGGCATATGTAAACGCCCAAAGCCAAGATTGGGATACCCAAAAATTAAAATTTGAGGTAGTCGACAATTTAAATGGGGCGGTGAACAGTTTAACAGACGGCAAGGCCGACTATTTTATGTGGGAGCATTTTACTACAAAACCCTTGGTTGATCAGGGAGTATTCAGAAGAATTACAGATTGTCCTACACCATGGCCTTGTTTTGTAATTGCCGCAACGGATGCGTTTATAACTAAAAATCCCGGAACCTTGAGGCATATACTGGAAATCATCAATATTTATACCTCCGATTTTAAGCAGATTCCTAGCATAGACCGAACCTTGTCCAATACATACAATCAGCAGTTAGAGGATATTCAACATTGGTTGTCCTTAACGGAATGGGGACAAAACAATATCAGTAAAAAGAATTTGGAACTGGTCCAAAATACCTTAAAAGACTTAAAGCTTATCGAAAAGACCACTCCAAGCATGGAGATATTATATGAGGGAGCTTAAAAAAGGACAGACAGGTTTTACTTGTTTTTTATTGTTGATCGCTCTACTCGTAGAAATAGGTTTGTATTATACTTCTAAAATTGATATCCGACAAAGGTTTCTGAAGACACTCCTTAACACGGGTGTTGGATAGGGCCTTGTAGGTTACTTCTTCACTGCTATTGGCGGTTAATACGGCTATTACAATTTTTTCTTTTTCCTCTTTTCTAAAAAGTATGTCAAAAGCCTCCAAAAACTGCCATCCATTCATTATTGGCATTTCAATATCCAAAATTAAAAGAAAACTTCCCTGGTCTATATCATTAATATTGGCCTCTATAAAATCTAACGCCCTATGACCATCAGTAACAGTATCAATATCCAAGTCAGGAATAAGTTTTTTTAAAAATAGTTTATTAAGCATATTGGTTGTTCCATCGTCATCAACCAGCAATACCCATTTTAATCTCGTAGAATTCATTAACCTATTAATATTTAATATCACAAATGCTAGTATAAGTTTTACAATACAAATTCAAAAAAAGTACAAATATAGATTTAGTTAATACTACATTTTCGGTTTTTGGTCAAAAATGTAATATAAATGTTATTTCATAGACTTCAATTATACCATAAAATGGAACCGTTTCTATACTTTATAGCCACAGGACAGTATTGTATCAATATTAATCCATCAAAATACGGATTACCAATTAATTGCTTGTCTTCCATTTTCCAATAATATTTTGTTCGTTGTACTAAAATGCTTGTTCCCAAACCAATACCCTCTATTGGCACTTAAGGGAGAAGGATGTCCGGAAGTCAAAATATAATGCTTCTCGGTGTTGATCAATTTTGCCTTCTTCTTTGCAAAACCTCCCCATAATAAAAATATCAATTTCTCCTTTTCTTCGGATAATTTTTGGATAACGGTATCCGTAAAAAGCTCCCACCCCCTATTTTGGTGACTACCGGCTTCATGTGCCCGTACCGTTAAGGTGGCGTTCAATAAAAGAACGCCTTGGTCTGCCCATTGTTCCAAATTTCCATTTTCATGATAGGCTTTACCCAAATCCGATTCAATTTCCCTAAATATATTGACCAAGGAGGGTGGGTGCACCACGCCCTCGTTTACGGAAAAACAAAGACCATTGGCCTGGTTGGATCCATGATATGGATCTTGACCTATAATAACTACTTTGGTTTCCTCCAAGTGACAATGGTTAAAAGCGGCAAAAATATTGCTCTCCTTAGGGTAGCAAGTATGCTTGGCATATTCCTGCTGAACAAATACCCTAAGCGCTTTAAAATAAGGTTTATTAAACTCGGCTAGCAAAAGCTTATGCCAACTATCATGCACACTAAAGGTCACTTATGATTTCATTTTATAATTGTTAAACAAAGAATTGATACCTTTCTGCAAGGAATAACATCAAAAATAGTTAAAAAATAAAAATAATTTTCTTTAAAAGGCTATAACCTAAAAAAATATTGTACTAGCTAAACTTACTTACCTTTGCAGTTAGCTACAAAAAATAATATAGCTATAAATAAACCTTTTTCAATTTTTATAGTCCTATAATGGAACTTAAGTCCAAAATGTTGATTGCGGAAGAAACTTTAGTAATACAATTAAAGCAAAAGGACCATCAGGCCAAGGCTTTTGAGATACTGGTAAACACCTACAAGGAACGTCTGTATTGGCACATAAGAAGAATTGTATTAAACCATGATGACACCGATGATGTGTTACAAAATACCTTTATAAAAGTTTTTAGAAATATCGACGGCTTTAAGGGCGATAGTCAATTATACTCCTGGATGTACAGAATAGCCACCAACGAGGCCTTGTCATTTTTAAAATCCAAATCACAAAAACTTAAGATCAATAACGAGAAGTTGATGACCAAGGCTGTAGAAGATTTGAGGGCCGATGTCTATTTTGAAGGGGACGAAATTCAACTAAAATTACAAAAGGCCATTGCAACGCTTCCTGAAAAGCAAAAATTAATATTTAATATGAAATATTTTCAGGAGATGAAGTATGAAGAAATTTCAGAAATTTTAGAGACCTCCGTAGGCGGATTGAAGGCCTCCTATCATTTGGCATCAAAAAAGATCGAAGCTTTTTTGAAAGAAAATTAAACCTTTTATATTGTTCAAGGTCAAACTATTGAAATGGATAAACTAAATAAAAATAACAACTTTAAGGTTCCGGATGGGTATTTCGATACCCTTTCCAGCGATATCATGAAAAAGATAGCAATGGAAGATACTTCTATGCCTTTAAATGAAGGATTCAAAGTTCCGGAAGGTTATTTTGAAACTTTAAACACTAAGATTTTGGGGCAACTGGAAAATATTCCAGTGGAGGCTAAGGTAATCCCATTAAAATCGTATAAAAAACACTATTATACTGCAGCTTCCGTAGCTGCGGTTGTCCTGTTGTTCATTATAGTTCAATTTAATACCGATAAAACGCCATCCTATTCGGATTTGGCCAATTCGGATATAGAACATTATTTTGAATTTAACGATTTGGAACTTTCTTCCTATGATTTGGCCGAAATACTTCCAATCGATGATTTGGACCTAAACGATATTCTGGAAAGTAGACTGGATAACGACAATATCATAGATTATCTGGATTCCCATATTGAAGATTTTGAAGAATTAAATATGCACAATGATGATTAGAAAAATAACAATACTTGCCCCTATCCTATTCCTTGTAGCTACCTTATCCTTAAGCGCACAGGAAAGGCAGGATTGGGATAAAATAAAATCCCTAAAAGTAGCTTTCATTACAGAAAGATTGAACCTTACTCCAAAAGAAGCCCAAAGTTTTTGGCCTATTTATAACGAGCATCAATCCGAAAAGGAAGGTTTGTTCAAGGAGGAGCGCTTTGAAATAGGTTCCGAGATAAAAAATCTGGATGGCCTATCGGACGCCCAGGCAAGCGAACTTCTTGCCCGTATGCAAAAATTGGAGGAAGAAAAATATAAAATGGAAAAATCCTATATCGAAAAAATATCCAAGACAATTTCGGCCAAGAAGACTATTTTGTTGATGCGTTCGGAAGAGGATTTTAAACGTCAACTAATTAAACAATATCGACAAAAAAAGGGTGGCCGGTAATTTTCATCAAGGTTCACAGTCAATGGGTCTTAATTAAAGTATTGGCATTTTATGGCTTTGGACATCTAGCGAAAAATAAGTTTCGCAATCCTGTCCTTCCCTGCGGCATATGCTAGAGTGTCGTTCATAAATCTAAGGGTATAAAAGGATTCATCAGAAAGTTGTTTCCAAGTTTCACCGGTGTCATAAGAATAGGCAATACCTTCAAAACCTAGAGCAACTAGGGACTTTCCATTGGAATTTGGTACAAATTGTACGCAGCTTCTATAATTGGGTAGTTGGCCATTGGCAATCAATTTCCATGTTTTACCACCGTCGGTGGTTATAGCCTTGTTGCCATCATTTATTTCGGGGTCCGTATAATCCCCTCCAAAGACAACCCCTAGATTTTCATCATAAAAATCAACGGAAAAGATACCTTGCGTAGTTTTTTCACTAGTTATAGGAGTTTTTACAACTTCCCAGTTATACCCCTTATCGCTGGTGTAATAAACATTTCCATGTGTCGTTCCTATCCACGCCATAGTACCCAACACCTTTATATTGGTATTACTGGCTGCAAATGCCCCCTCCGCGGATTCCGACTTGGGTAATGAAGAACATGGTGTTTTTTTCCAAGTATTACCGCCATCCCTTGTAATTATTATGGACAGACAGCCATTCATACTGTCCCCAACTGCGATGCCCTCCAGATCGTTCCAAAAGGTCATGGCATCATAGAATACCATCTCATCCTCTTCCTTATATACCAATTCCATATTACCCTGGTCACCTGTTTTGTACAGCAGGGCCGGATTACCGATGGAAAGCATAAAAAAATCGGTAGAATTTTGGGCTACAGCCCTAAATTCAGGAAGAATACTGTCATATTTTTGGGTATTTACCCTCACTTTGTTGGACCTAAGGTCTACCAAACCAAAAGCTCCCTTGTTGGCAGCAAATGCCATATTGCCGCCGTCCATAATTTCGATGGCCCTAAAGCTCAATGAATCGGTATAAATGGTCTCTATTTTTACAGCCTTAAACGTGCTCTTTTTCTCCATTTCGGAACAGGAGCCCAAAATAAATAGAATGAGAATCACCAAATAATTGCGCATGTTTATAATTTTCCCCAAAAATAAGAGGAATAGGTTCTAATACAATACCTTTGCAATCTTAATTTTTAAAAATGCGATTACATAGAAATCTAGTGTTTGCGGTTGTTGATGCGTTAAATTATATATTTAATGAAGGTGAATATGCAGATAAGGTAGTGGAAAAAGTATTGAAATATGACAAACGCTGGGGTGCCCGGGACAGAGGTTTTATTGCTGAGACCACCTATGAAATGGTGCGATGGAGGCGATTATACGCAGAGATTGCTGAGGTAAAACCTCCATATAGCAGGCCCAATCTATTTAGAATGTTCGCCGTTTGGGCCGTTCTTAAAGGCATAAAACTACCGGACTGGAAGCAAATTGAACCTACCCCGGAAAGAAGGATCAAAGGAAAATTTGACGAACTCTCCAAGATAAGGAAATATAGGGAATCTATACCGGATTGGATGGACGAGCTATGTGCAAAATCCTTGGGAGAGGCCCTGTGGACCAAAGAAATTCACGCCCTAAATGAGCAGGCAGAAGTAATTTTAAGGGTAAACACCTTAAAAACAACCAAGGATAATTTATGCAGTGTTCTCCATGAAGCGGGGGTTGAAACTGAATCCATAAAAGGGTATCCAGATGCCTTAAGGTTAAAGGAACGTTCCAATGTGTTTGTTACGGAAGCTTTTAAAAATGGATGGTTCGAAGTACAGGATGCCTCTTCCCAACTTGTAGCTCCATTTTTGGATGTTAAACCTGGTCAACGTGTTGTTGATACCTGCGCAGGTGCAGGTGGCAAAACGCTTCATTTAGCGGCACTGATGGAAAATAAGGGTCAGCTGATCGCTCTTGATATTTATGGCAACAAACTAAAAGAATTAAAAAGAAGGGCAAAGCGCGATGGAGCGCATAATGTGGAGACCAGAGCCATAGATTCTACCAAGGTAATTAAAAAACTATACGATACAGCAGATAGGGTACTTATAGATGCCCCCTGTACAGGATTAGGGGTCTTAAAAAGAAACCCCGACGCCAAGTGGAAACTACAACCCGATTTCTTGGAGAAAATTATGGTAACACAACAACAAATCCTTCAGGATTACAGTAGAATAGTTAAGCCAGGAGGGAAATTGGTCTATGCCACCTGTTCCATATTGCCACAAGAAAATATTCAGCAAGTAAAAAAATTCCTTGGCTCAGAGGCTGGTAAAGACTTTAGCCTTATCAAGGATAGCAATATATATGCATGCAAAACTGGATTTGACGGATTCTATATGGCCCTTTTGGAAAAGAAATCTACGTAGATACTAAAAAAAGAACAAAAAAAGAGGCTGTCCATATTCATGGACGGCCTCTTTTTAGTTTCTGGTGCCTAAAATCCTATTCTAACGCTAGGTGCACTGATCCCAACTCCCGTGCGGATAGTTGTTCCACTGGAATAGCTTCTATTACGATATGGTTCGTTATGGTAATAATAGAAACTGGCATGGGTATGGTAATGGTCGCTGTGGTGACAATGTGCATCACAATGACTGCGATGTTCCGCATAGGCATCTCTCTTACCTTTCATATACGCCTTGTACGCCTTTTTATCCCTTTTTTTCAATTGTCGCTCATAATCCTTTTGGGATTCCCAGAATTCTTCCTCCTCTTCTTCTGCCAATTCCTGTGATTGCTCAAATTTTGCATCCTCCTTGGCTCTTTGTTCATAATAAGTAAGTTTTTCCTGTTCGGTGGATTCTACTTCTTGGGCTATTGATCCCGCAAAAGAAAAAAGTAGGATCGCTATACTTAAAAATTGTAATCTCTTCATAATTGTTTTGTTTAAACAGTGATTTTTTTAATAGCATTGTTTTTATACAAAACAACCAAAAGGAAAATTACCCTACCTAGTTTAGAAAAAATGATTTTCAAAAAACTTCCTTCTTGGAATTTGTGGTAAGTACATCTGGATGCATCAACGATTCTGCCAAACTGCCAGTCTTTGGTAATTCGTACTTGAAATAGAATTTCATAGTATGGATTTTGCTGTCGTAAAAGGCTTTGGAATAAGCTTGGTCCTCCTCCTGCAAGTTACGCTGTGCATTTACAGCAATATCGAGCCATAACCATGCTATGACGACGTGACTTAAATATTCCATAAACAAATTGGCATCGGATAAATAACGTTCGTAATTTCCTTTTTTGGCAAAAGGCATTAGAAAATCCAATACCTCTCTAGTTAATTTAATTTTGTCCCCCAAACTTTTGGCCGATGAACGCAATTCTTCAAACTTCATTGCCTCCTCCAGGGTATGCAATATTTCCGTTAACAACAATTCCAGGGCTTCTCCATTTTCCATCGGAACCTTACGACCTAATAAATCTTGGGATTGTATACCTGTAGTACCCTCGTATATGCTAAATATCCTAATGTCACGATAGTATTGCTGTAGTATAAAATCGGAACAGAATCCATATCCGCCCAACACCTGCACTCCATTGCTTACAGATAAAGTTCCTGCCTCAGTGGGATAGGTCTTTACAATAGGAATTATCATTTCCAATAATAGACCGTACTTTGCCTTGGTTTCGGGGTCCTTGGTAGATTGTATAATATCGTAATACTTGGCGGCCAATAGCACTAAACTCAAAGAACCTTCGGCAATAGCCTTTTGCAATAACAGCATGCGTCTTACGTCTGGATGCTCAATTATTAGACACGGTTTTTCATCGGGATCTTTTTTTCCATCGCTGGAAAGTTTTCGTCCCTGGGGTCGTTCCTTGGCATATTCCAAAGAAGCTTGGTAAGCTGCCATACTTATAGCTGCACCCCCACGGCCTACACTTATCCTGGCACTGTTCATCATTAAGAACATATATTTTAGTCCCTTATGCGCCTCCCCAACCAGCCAGCCATGGCAATCGTCCTTGTCACCAAATCCTAGATGGGTCGTGGCATAACCTCTTTGACCCATTTTCTGGAAATCGGCCACGGTTATCACATCGTTATTTTCTAGACTTCCATCCTCACCTAACCTTAGCTTTGGTACTACAAATAAGGATATACCCTTTGTTCCAGACGGAGCGCCTTCTATTCTAGCCAACAATAGGTGGACTACATTTTCTGCATATTGATGATCTCCCCCTGAAATGAATATTTTTTGTCCGGATATCTTATAATAACCATCCTGAGCAGGGGTTGCCTTGGTAGTGATATCCGATAAAGAACTACCTGCCTGGGGTTCCGTAAGACACATGGTACCTCCCCAATTTCCAGACAACATTTTGTGAACATAGGTTTTCTTCAGGTTGTCGTTGGCGAAATGAACTATCAACTCCGCAGCGCCTTGGGTCAGTCCTGCATATCCTGGTAACTGATTGTTTGCCGCCTCCTGAATATAGGCTGAAGCAGTATGGATCATAAAAGGTAACTGCAACCCTCCATCCGCATAATCAAATGGTCCGGAAATAATTCCCATTTCCCCACCTTTCTTCATCATTACATCAACCTGCTTATGCACCATTATGGTTCCATCTTTATACATTGCAGGCGTTTCATCCATCTCTTTGAAATAGGGAAATAATTCACGGTCGGAAAATTCCTTGATGGCATTTAAAAATAGATCCAAGGATTCCTTGTCATAATCTTGAAACCGTTCTGCCGTTAGCAAATTCTCCACCCCATGTACATGGTATAACAAATATTTTAATGTTGCGATATCTATATATTCCTTAGCCATGGTATTTATATTTAGAATTTATTGGTATTATATTCCTAAGATACAATTTACTCTTCTAATTGAGGCCCCTAGTAAAAAAATGAAGTTATTTGGGCCGTATGGTCGGTAAAAAAACTTGAATCTACTATTCTGCTCTCCCACGCCAAAAAGCAATCATAAGTTCCTTATCTTTAATTTTTTATCAAGTTTAGGAAAAGAATGAACAACGAGCAATCGGCAATAAAGACCACTTATTTCAGCATAGCTGGGAATATTGCTTTGGCCGTAATTAAAGGCTTGGCTGGTTTTTTTGGTAATTCATACGCTTTAATAGCCGATGCCATAGAATCCACAACCGATATTTTTTCCTCCCTCCTAGTTCTGTTTGGACTTAAATATGCCAAAAGACCGGCAGACGAAAATCACCCCTACGGACATGGTAAGATTGAACCCCTTATTACTTTTTTGGTAGTAGGGTTTTTAATTACCTCGGCCACAATTATAGCCTATGAAAGTATTATGAACATTTTAACCCCACACAAAACGCCAAAATCCTGGACACTACTGGTTCTGGGGGTCATTATTTTGTGGAAAGAGATTTCATATAGGGTAGTCTTACAAAAGAGTATCCAAACCAACAGTTCTTCCTTAAAAGCAGATGCATGGCATCATAGAAGCGATGCCATCACCTCCATTATGGCCTTCATAGGCATATCCATTGCCTTGATCTTTGGCAAAGGTTATGAAACGGCCGATGATTGGGCTGCCTTGGCGGCCTCGTTTTTTATTTTTTATAATGGATATCTGATCTTTAGACCTGCCCTTGGAGAGATTATGGATGAGCATTTATACGATGAACTTATTGATGAAATTCGAGAAGTTTCCTCAACTGTTGATGGTATATTGGGAACTGAAAAGTGTTTTGTCAGGAAGGCCGGCACAAAATATCATATCGAACTTCATGCCCAAGTAAACGGCAGTATTAGTGTAAAAGAAGGACATGACCTGTCCCATAGACTCAAGGACAGGCTCCGCAGGGATATACCCAACATTGGGCATGTATTGATTCATATAGAACCAAAATAAATAATTAAGCAGGCTATGTTCTAAAATAGACCTCATACAGAAATTAACAATTGTTGTCCAAAACTGTTAACTATTCTAATGAAAAATTACACATTAAAACCGTAAATTTGCACCTTTCTCAACCTTACAATTTACATATTAGATGATTCATTTCTTCGGAGACTATAGCACTAAGATATTTGCGGTACAAACCAAAAACGACCTGACCCAAGAAGATAGCGTAAAACTTACGTGGTTGTTCGGCAACCAACCCAAGTTAAACGCGGCGTCATTGGACGCCTTTTTTGTTGGTCCCAGGGCAGCCATGATTACCCCATGGAGCACAAATGCTACAGAGATAACCCAAAATATGGGAATTTCAGGTATTATCAGAATTGAGGAGTTTACTGTAGTGGACCAAGATGAAAAAGGGTATGACCCCATGCTTTCCCAAAAATACAGTGGACTTTCGCAAGATATTTTTAAGGTTGATGTAAGGCCCGCACCTATTTTGGAAATAGTAGATATTGCCCAATATAATGAACAAGAGGGATTGGCCCTGAGTGGTGAAGAGGTAGCCTATCTACAACAAGTTTCCGATAAAATTAATCGTAAACTGACAGATTCTGAAGTGTTTGGCTTTAGTCAAGTGAACTCTGAACATTGTAGGCATAAAATTTTTAATGGGACTTTTGTCATCGACGGAGTAGAAAAACCGTCATCACTTTTTAAGCTTATTAAAAAAACATCCCAAGAACATCCAGGGGATATAGTATCGGCATATAAGGATAATGTGGCCTTTCTAAAAGGGCCCAAAGTGGTGCAGTTTGCGCCTAAAAGTGCTGATAAACCAGATTTCTACCAAGAAAAACCTTTTGAATCGGTTATTTCCTTAAAGGCTGAAACCCATAACTTCCCAACCACCGTAGAGCCTTTTAATGGTGCAGCCACAGGGGCGGGCGGAGAAATTAGGGACCGTTTGGCAGGAGGAAAAGGTTCCTTGCCCTTGGCAGGAACTGCCGTGTATATGACGGCCTATTCCCGCTTAGAAGAAAACAGGCCTTGGGAAAAGGGAATGCCAGAAAGGAATTGGTTGTACCAAACCCCAATGGATATATTGATAAAGGCGTCCAACGGTGCTTCCGATTTTGGAAACAAATTTGGACAACCTCTTATAGCAGGATCTGTACTTACCTTTGAACATGATGAAGTCAATGAAAAACCGGGAACCGGACAGGGTAGAAAATTAGGGTACGACAAGGTAATTATGCAGGCCGGGGGTATAGGCTATGGAAAGGCTGAACAGGCAATAAAAGATATTCCCAAAACGGGCGATAAAATCGTAATCCTTGGAGGCGACAACTACCGTATTGGCATGGGTGGTGCGGCAGTATCCAGTGCCGATACCGGAGAATTTGGGGCAACTATAGAATTGAACGCAATTCAGCGTTCCAACCCTGAAATGCAAAAAAGGGCTGCAAACGCCATAAGAGGAATGGTAGAGAGTGACCTTAACCCTATCGTTTCCATTCACGATCACGGTGCAGGTGGACATTTAAATTGTCTGTCCGAATTGGTCGAGGATACGGGCGGTAAAATAGATATGGATAAATTACCTATTGGAGACCCTACGCTATCGGCAAAAGAAACCATTGGGAACGAATCTCAAGAACGTATGGGATTGGTCATCGGAAAAAAAGACGTTGATATGCTGCACCGAATTGCAGATAGGGAACGATCTCCAATGTATGAGGTTGGTGATGTTACTGGAGACAAACGGTTTACCTTCAAATCTGCCACAACGGGAGAAAGTCCAATGGACTTGGAACTATCCGATATGTTCGGGAGTTCTCCTAAAACTGTAATGAACGATTCCTCCATAACTAGAAAATATAAGGCCCCAACCTATTCCTTGGAATACTTCCATGATTATTTGGACCAGGTACTGCAATTGGAAGCAGTAGCCTCCAAAGATTGGCTTACAAACAAGGTAGACCGTTGCGTGGGCGGCAAGGTGGCCAAACAGCAATGTGCAGGTCCTCTACAGTTACCCTTGAACAATTGTGGCGTTATGGCGTTGGATTATAAAGGGAAGGAAGGAATTGCCACCTCCATTGGCCACTCCCCTATTTCAGGATTGATCGACCCCGCTGCTGGAAGTAAAAATAGTATCGCGGAAGCCTTGAGCAATATTGTTTGGGCACCTTTAAAAAATGGTTTGGACTCGGTTTCACTTTCCGCCAACTGGATGTGGCCCTGTAAAAATCCTGGAGAGGACGCAAGACTATATGAAGCGGTGCAAGCCATTTCAGATTTTGCCATCGAGCTGGGAATAAATGTCCCAACAGGAAAGGACTCCCTGTCCATGAAACAACGCTACAAGGACGCGGAAGTTATAGCTCCGGGAACCGTTATCATTTCCGCTGCAGGAAACTGTACCGATATTACCAAGGTGGTAGAGCCCGTATTACAAAAAAATGGCGGGGACATATACTACATCAATTTATCTCAAGATTCCTATAAATTGGGAGGATCTTCCTTTGGACAAATTTTGAATACCATTGGTGATGCAGCCCCCACTATAAATAATGCCAAAAATTTTAAGACCGTCTTCAATACTTTTCAAGGATTGATTTTGGAAGGAAAAATCCTTGCCGGTCACGACGTGGCATCGGGCGGATTGATTACGACGCTTTTGGAACTTTGCTTTGCCGACCTTGATTTGGGTGCTACATTGGACTTGACAGGCATAGGTGAGGCCGATACCATCAAACTATTATTTTCAGAAAATGCGGGAATCGTTTTTCAAGCTAAGGACAACACGGTAGAAAAAGTATTGACCAATGCAGGAATTGAGCATTTCAAAATTGGATCGGTAAGCGCAATACCTACCCTGACCATAAAGAATCAGGGAATGGAAATGGGATTGAACATCAATTCCCTACGTGACACCTGGTTTAAAACATCCTATCTATTGGACCGAAGGCAAACGGCCAACAACTTGGCCAAAGAACGTTATAACAATTACAAAAATCAGCCATTAAACTATACTTTCCCGGCTCATTTTGATGGAAAGTTGCCTGCGAAGGCCAATGCGCGACCAAAGGCGGCCATACTGCGTGAAAAAGGCAGTAACTCGGAACGCGAAATGGCCAATGCCATGTACCTGGCCGGTTTTGATGTTAAGGATGTTCATATGACCGACCTAATATCCGGAAGGGAGACTTTGGAAGATATTCAATTTATAGGTGCCGTGGGTGGATTCTCTAACTCCGATGTATTGGGAAGTGCCAAAGGTTGGGCAGGAGCCTTTAAATACAACGAAAAAGCCAATACGGCATTAAGGAATTTCTTTGCCAGACCCGATACCCTTTCCATAGGTATTTGCAACGGTTGTCAGCTATTCATGGAATTGGAATTGATTAATCCTGAGCACGCCGAACACGGAAAAATGACCTTTAATGATTCCCATAAACACGAAAGCGGATTTACTTCCGTGGTTGTTCAAAAGAACAATTCCATTATGCTCTCAAGTTTGGAAGGAGCCAATTTGGGGGTTTGGATTTCCCATGGGGAAGGAAAATTTAAATTGCCCTTGTCCAAAGATAATTACAATATTGTGGCCAATTATGGTTACGAAGCTTATCCGGCGAACCCTAATGGCAGTGATTTCAATACAGCCATGCTATGTGATGCCTCAGGGCGACATCTGGTGACCATGCCACACATAGAGCGTTCCATTTTCCAGTGGAATTGGGCACATTACCCTGCGGGCAGAAAGGATGAGGTTTCACCATGGTTGGAGGCATTTGTCAACGCCAGAAAATGGCTGGAGACCCATAAGGATTAATGATGACCTTTAGACAAGCTACCAAGGAAGACCTTCCGGCGATAATAGAAATGATAGCCAATGATACCTTGGGCCAATTAAGGGAGAGATATGAGGATCCGCTTCCCAAAGAGTATTATAATGCTTTTGAAAGAATTGATAGGGACAGGAATCAGGAACTAATGGTTATAGAGAATTCTGAGCGCGAAGTGGTAGGCTCTTTTCAATTGAGTTTTCTCCAATACCTAACTTATGTAGGCGGCTTGCGTTGTCTTGTGGAAAATGTACATGTAAGGGAAGATCAAACAGGCCAGGGAATAGGCAAACAAATGTTTCAATGGATTATTGAAAGGGCAAAGGAAAAAGGAGCTCACTTGATACAGTTGACCTCCAACAAACTACGGCCCAATGCTATTCGGTTTTATGAAGGCATCGGATTCAAAGCTACCCACGAAGGATTTAAACTACATTTATAATTCCAAAAACTAAAATCCCTTGAATTAGAGTTGGACTTTTATGCCATATAAGCATTTAATATCAACTCCGTTTCAAGGGATTTTTATGGAAAACAACTTATCCCCTTAGGGAAGTAATAGTTACCGTTTACTTCTTGGTATAATCTGCATGGATTGCCTTATCAAAAGCTTCCCAATGCTCTGGCTTCATTCTTTCGGGGGTAAAAAGGCATATTCCAGCAGCTCCGTTCTCCATGGAAGCTCTGATGGCCGATTCTATTTCTGAAGGCAATAATCCGTGATTTTCAGGATCATTTTCCTTTGTTTTGTTCTCCGGGTTTGGACATATGAAAAGTCCACTGTAAATGGGCTTTTCTCCCTTTACGGATTCCACTTCCTCCTTGGTTATTTCCCCAACCCACTCAGGACTCTTTAGATAAAAGTCGTTGTAATTCATAGGATAAAAGGCATCCAAGTCCCATTTGTTCCATTCCTGTCTAACCATTTTCATTGCGTTGCTAGGCCCAGGAAAAACAGCTGCATTTATCTTTTTGCCTTTGTCATGTACTACCTTGGCCAAACGATTTACAATGCTGGTGATTAAATCATATCTAAACTGCTTCCATTCCTGAACTTTGGACGGATCTTCGACCTCCTTTATGTCTATTCCGGATTGTTCTTTAAAATCAGCTACACATTTATCACAATAGCAATAATCGGCAACTGGATATTCCTCATTCATCACCAGTCCATATTTGTCCCAAAGTCCTTCGGCCAATATTACATCGGGGAAACGGATATAATCCAAATGTATCCCGTCCACTTCTTCCACGGCTGCAATATTCCCGTATAGTTCAGACAAAAAGGTAAATGAGCCCTCCTTATTGGGGCAAAGAAATTTATAATAGGGAACATATGCCGGTTTATCAAAAGCTGATTCCCCATTTCGGTTGATTGCATAAAGATCCTTAGGTAATTTAGGATTATCTCCCTGCACCATTGTGGGTACCCAAGTATGGAATTCCATTCCCGCCTCCTTTACCAATTTACCTACCCGCTTATAGGTTTCCGGATTATGTCCACCATTATACATTAGTCCATCAATCCCCTTCTCCTTATAATTTTTAAAAGTTGCTATCAATTCTTGATCTGTAGCCTCCCCAGGACCACCAGTCCATGCATAAACAGGAATTTTGGATTTTTCGGTGCAGGAAATCATGGTAAAAATAACTACTGCCGTTACAAAAAGCTTTTTCATTGGTTTAGTTTAATTGTTAATAATGATTAAATATAAGTCACACATAAACGCTTCAGGTGCTATTACAGAGGTTGAACCGTTTATTTTGGAATATGTCATTAAAATTTGAACTTAATCATTTTGTTGTTTCCAAGCCATAAATCTTAGCTAAGTAACTTAGGAATTAATACAAACAACATTATTCTGCCTCAGAATTAATTCTACTGGAAAAACCTATAAAAAGGGTAAATCTTTACCGAAATTCATGGGATCTTATTCAAAAATGGGCAAAAATAAGGTATAAACCAAGAGGCTTCAAGATCAAATCGCTAATTTGAAAAAAACCCTATACAGCTCTCCAGTCCATATAAACAAAGCCAAAGTGAAACAAATTATAGGAGATAAAATGAAGACTCCATAATTTTTTTACATTTTTTATACGAATGTGATTTTAAAATACCGTTCCCTTTTCTTAATTTGCGATTAAGAACAGCAAATTAAATATGCAAGAAATCACCCGCCTTTTTGATTTTCCTTACTATCAATTAGAGAAATTCAATTTAAAAAAATCACTGGTCACAAAGTACAATGGAGAATGGGTTGCAACATCTACCCAAGAATATATTGATAAGGCAAATGCTATAAGCAGGGCTTTGTTGCGACTAGGCGTAAAACCAAATGATAAAATTGCCCTTATTTCCATGTCCAACAGAACGGAATGGAATATAATGGACATTGGTATACTTCAGTTAGGCGCCCAAAATGTACCCATTTATCCTACTATATCCGAAGAAGACTACGAATATGTCCTAAACCATTCAGAGGCCAAATATGTTTTTGTGTCCTGTACAGAAGTTTTTGACAAGGTCAATGCCGTAAAAGCGAATACACCACATTTAAAGGATGTATACTCTTTTGATGTACTGGAAAACTGTAAAAATTGGAGCGAAATTTTGGAATTGGGTGCGGATACCTCCAACCAAAAGGAGGTTGAAAAACTGAAGGAGACAGTTAAGCCACACGATTTGGCTACCTTGATTTATACGTCCGGGACCACTGGCAGACCAAAAGGCGTGATGCTTACCCACAATAATGTGGTGTCCAATGCCATAGAAAGTTCTAAACGCTTGCCTATAGATTATGGCAATACTACATGTTTGAGCTTTTTGCCCGTATGCCATATCTATGAAAGAATGATGATGTATCTCTATCAATACGCTGGAGTCACTATCTATTTTGCAGAATCTATGGATAAAATAAGTGACAATCTAAAAGAATGTGCTCCAAATGTAATGACCGCCGTACCCAGATTATTGGAAAAAGTGTACGACAAGATTATTGCCAAAGGAACCGAGCTTACGGGTATAAAAAGGAAATTGTTTTTCTGGGCTGTAGAAGTGGGACTGAAATATGAACCTTACGGACAAAACGGATGGTGGTACGAACAACAATTGGCAATGGCCAGAAAATTAATTTTCAGTAAGTGGAAAGACGGCTTAGGAGGGAATCTTTCCTTAATAGCCTCAGGTAGTGCCGCATTACAGCCAAGATTGGCCCGTATTTTCAATGCTGCAGGCTTTGGGGTCATGGAAGGTTATGGGCTTACGGAAACTTCGCCCGTAGTTTCGGTTAACGATATGAGGGACGGAGGATTTAGAATTGGTACGGTAGGAAAACTTTTGGAACACACTGAAGTAAAAATAGCAGAAGACGGAGAAATATGCGTTAAAGGGCCACAAGTAATGATAGGTTATTATAAGGATGCTGAAAAAACAGCCGAGGTCTTAAAGGATGGATATTTTCATACTGGGGATATAGGTGAAATTGATGCCGATGGATTTCTAAAGATTACAGACAGAAAGAAAGAAATGTTCAAAACATCCGGAGGCAAATATGTTGCGCCCCAACTATTGGAGAACAGGTTTAAGCAATCCAGATTTATAGAACAAATAATGGTTGTTGGTGAAGGGGAAAAAATGCCTGCGGCTTTGATACAACCAGATTTCGAATTTTTACACAATTGGGCCAAAATGCATAATATAGAGGTTGGCGACAATAAAAAAATGGTCCAAAATGAAAAAGTAATTGCAAGGTTCCAAGAAGAAGTGGATGCTGCCAATGAAAGTTTTGCCAAATGGGAAAAAGTAAAACAATTTAGACTTACACCAGATGTTTGGAGCATAGACCAAGGGCACTTAACGCCCACCATGAAACTAAAACGTAAAATTGTAAAGGAAAAATATATGGATCTTTATAATGACATTTACGAGCATTAGTGGATTGTCCTATACTAAATTAAGAACAGCTTCTTTAACGGGAAGCTGTTTTATTTTATAGAACCTCTATTTTTTTTTTAAATATATTATGCATGCATAATATATTTTTATATCTTTGGAAGAACCAACAAAACAGCATGCAAGACATAACAATAGATTACGCGCTCCGAGCAACTTGGCAAGCGGTAACAAAGATGTATAACGAGGAGGCGAGGAAATTCAATAGTACCATGGCCGTAGGCTTCACATTATTGAGTATAGACCCCAAAACCGGCACCCCTTCGACCGCCCTTGGCCCAAAAATGGGAATGGAGGCCACTAGTCTATCGCGGATATTGAAAAGTATGGAGGAAAAAGGGCTTATTGAACGTAGGCCCAACCCCAATGATGGTAGGGGTGTTCTGATTCACCTCACAGCTTTTGGCTTAGAAAAAAGGAAGGATTCAAAAGATGTTGTACTTCGTTTCAACGATGTGGTGAGGACACATGTACCCACAGAAAAATTGGAAACTTTTTTTGAGGTAACGGGGATTATTAACAAATTAATTGCGGAAAAAAAAATTTATTAATAAAGTTAAAAAACTAGTTAACACCTTTTTATTGATGAACAAACACATTAAAAAAGTAGCAGTTATTGGTTCAGGTATCATGGGAAGTGGCATAGCCTGCCATTTTGCCAATATAGGAGTGGAAGTATTGCTTTTGGATATTATACCGCGGGAACTAAATGATAAAGAAAAAGCAAAAGGCCTTACCCTAGAGGATAAGGTAGTTAGAAATAGATTGGTAAACGATTCCTTGGCCGCTGCATTAAAATCCAAACCCTCCCCTATTTATCATCAAAATTTTGCCCAAAGAATCACGACCGGGAATCTTGAGGACGACATTTCCAAAGTTGCACAGGTAGATTGGATCATTGAAGTGGTAGTAGAACGTCTGGATATCAAAAAAATAGTTTTTGAAAAACTGGACAAGCACAGAAAGCCGGGCACTTTAATTACTTCCAACACTTCGGGCATACCCATAAAATTTATGAGTGAGGGAAGAAGTGAAGATTTCCAAAAACATTTCTGTGGAACACACTTTTTTAATCCGGCCCGATACTTAAAACTTTTTGAAATAATTCCTGGACCCAAAACTTCTCAAGAAGTATTGGATTTTTTAAATGGTTATGGGGAACAGTTTTTAGGCAAGACCTCGGTGATAGCCAAAGACACTCCAGCGTTTATTGGTAATAGAATAGGAACCTTTAGCATTATGAGTTTGTTCCATGCCGTAAAGGAAATGGACCTTACCGTTGAGGAAATAGATAAACTTTCAGGTCCGGTAATTGGCAGGCCAAAATCGGCCACCTTCCGCACCGTAGACGTTGTTGGCTTGGACACTCTGGTGCATGTAGCCAATGGTATTGCAGAAAACTGTAAGGATGATGAAAGAAGGGAGCAATTTACACTGCCTGATTTTATCGGAAAAATGATGGAAAATAAATGGTTCGGAAGTAAAACAGGGCAAGGCTTTTATAAAAAGGAAGGTCGGGAAATATTGGCCCTGGACCTGAACACCATGGAATACAGGCCCAGTAAAAAGGCCAGTTTCGCCACTCTTGAACTCACCAAATCCATAGAAAATGTAATTGACAGATTCAAAGTCTTGGTTACCGGAAAGGACAAGGCAGGCGCCTTTTACAAAAAAAGTTTTTCCTCCTTATTTGAATATGCTTCCAATAGGATCCCTGAAATAACGGGAGAATTATATAAAATAGACGATGCCATGAAAGCAGGTTTTGCCTGGGGACATGGCCCTTTTCAAATTTGGGATGCCATAGGAGTTGAAAAAGGGATTGAAATGATGAAGGCCGAAGGTTTTCAGCCGGCAGCCTGGGTTACCGAAATGATATCCTCAGGAAATAAATCGTTCTACACCATTAAAGACGGGGCAACCTATTATTACGACATCCCTAAAAAGGCGATGGAGAAAATACCTGGTCAGGATTCCTTTATCATTTTGGACAATATTAGAAAATCCAACGAGGTATGGAAAAACTCCGGTGTTGTCATTGAGGATTTGGGCGATGGTATATTAAATGTGGAATTTCAATCCAAAATGAACACCATTGGGGGCGATGTTTTAGCAGGACTCAACAAGGCCATCGATTTGGCCGAAAAAGACTTTCAAGGTCTGGTGGTGGGCAACCAAGCACCCAACTTTTCTGTTGGTGCCAATATTGGAATGATATTTATGATGGCCGTAGAACAGGAATACGATGAGCTTAATATGGCCATAAAGATGTTCCAGGATACGATGATGCGCATGCGTTATTCATCCATTCCTACTGTTTCTGCCCCACACGGAATGACTTTGGGTGGTGGTTGTGAGTTGTCTTTACATGCCGATAAGGTTGTTGCCGCAGCCGAAACCTACATGGGGCTGGTAGAATTCGGAGTTGGGGTCATACCAGGAGGTGGTGGTTCCAAGGAAATGGCATTAAGGGCATCGGATACCTTTAGGAAAAATGATGTTGAGCTCAATGTACTTCAAGAATATTTCCTCACCATTGGAATGGCAAAAGTTTCAACATCCGCTTATGAGGCCTATGATATGGGAGTTCTTGAAAAAGGGAAAGATATAGTGGTCGTAAATAAGGACCGACAAATTGCAACAGCCAAAGCTTACGCCAAACTTATGGCAGAACAGGGCTATACCCAACCTCCAAAGAGAAAAGACGTAAAAGTTCTTGGAAAACAGGCCCTAGGTATGTTTTTGGTAGGAACGGATGCCATGGAGGACAGTAATTATATAAGTGAACATGACCATAAGATTGCCAACAAATTAGCCTATGTAATGGCCGGTGGTGACTTGTCGGAACCAACTTTCGTCACAGAGCAATATCTTTTGGATCTGGAACGGGAAGCGTTCTTATCGTTATGCACAGAAAGAAAAACCTTGGAGCGCATACAACATATGTTGAAGACAGGGAAGCCGTTAAGAAATTAACGCCGCTAGTATTGAGATTTGAGTATCTAGTAATTAGAGACCAATGCATAAGGTTGAGGATTTAATAATATGGAAGAAGTCTATGGAATTAACGAAATCTGTCTATCAACTTGTCTCAGAATTGCCGACAGATGAAAAATTCGGACTTATCTCTCAAATTAAAAGAAGTTCAATCTCGATTCCTTAAAATATTGCTGAAGGAGCTGGAAGAAATTCAAACAAAGAATTTAAGCATTTTTTGAGCATAGCAAATGGTTCTGCATATGAACTGCACACAGAATTAATTTTATTGATCGACTTAAATTTAGTTACAAAAAAAAGTACAACCAGTAATTGAAACACGTATTGAAATCCAAAAAATGAACTATTCATTTCAACGAAAATTATGATTCTCAATACTCTATACTAATATCTCAATACTAAAATAAAATGAAACAAGCATTTATAGTAAAAGCATATAGGACTGCAGTAGGAAAAGCTCCAAAAGGTGTTTTCCGTTTTAAAAGAACGGATGAGCTAGCTGCCGAAACCATAGCGTATATGATGAATGAGTTGCCACAATTGGACAAAAAACGCATTGATGACGTCATTGTTGGAAACGCCATGCCAGAAGGTTCACAAGGCCTTAACATGGCCCGATTAATTTCCTTAATGGGACTTAATATTGTTGATGTACCTGGGGTTACCGTAAATAGATTTTGTTCCTCCGGAATAGAGACTATTGGTATAGCCACCGCAAAAATTCAAGCAGGTATGGCCGACTGTATTATTGCAGGCGGTGCAGAAAGCATGAGTGCCGTACCGATGACGGGATATAAAACGGAACTCAATTACGATTTGGCAAAGGCCGGTCACGAAGATTATTACTGGGGTATGGGAAATACTGCTGAAGCGGTAGCCAAACAATTCAAAGTATCCCGTGAGGACCAAGACGAGTTTGCCTTTAACTCGCATATGAAAGCGCTTAGGGCACAGGCAGAGGATCGTTTTCAAAGTCAGATCGTTCCTATTGAAGTAGAACAAATATACGTTGATGATAATGGAAAGAAGGCTACTAAAAAATACACAGTGACCAAAGATGAAGGACCCCGAAAAGGTACCAGCAAGGAAGCCTTGGCAGGACTGAGACCGGTTTTCGCGGCCGGGGGAAGTGTTACTGCCGGTAATTCCTCACAGATGAGCGACGGAGCTGCTTTTGTACTGGTCATGAGTGAGGATATGGTAAAAGAGTTAGGATTGGAACCTATTGCAAGATTGGTCAATTATGCTGCTGCCGGAGTTGAACCCAGAATCATGGGAATAGGGCCTGTAAAAGCTATTCCAAAGGCGCTAAAACAAGCCGGTCTCAAACAGAACGATATCGAATTGATCGAATTAAACGAAGCCTTCGCTTCACAGTCATTGGCAGTAATCCGCGAACTTGGCTTAAATAATGATATAGTCAATGTAAATGGGGGCGCAATTGCTCTTGGCCACCCATTGGGTTGTACCGGAGCCAAGTTGTCCGTTCAGCTTTTTGATGAGATGAGAAAGAGGGATATGAAAGGTAAATACGGCATGGTAACCATGTGCGTGGGTACTGGGCAGGGAGCAGCGGGGATTTTTGAATTTTTAAATTAAGATTACAATACATATATATTGAAGCGATCGCTATTTCAATATACCCTTCAATACATATTATAAAACTTAACAACACGAACAATGAGTACAGAAACAACAACTAAAGAAATATTAAGGGGTGGACAATTCCTAGTTAAGGAAACCAATTGTGAGGATATTTTTACGCCTGAGGATTTTTCAGAAGAGCAAAAAATGATGCGCGACTCCGTAATTGAGTTCAACGATCGGGAGATTGTGGCCAATAGGGATCGTTTCGAAGCCAAGGATTATGCCTTAACACAGGAAGTAATGACCAAGGCCGGAGAAATGGGCTTTTTGGGTGTTGCCGTTCCTGAAGCCTATGGGGGATTGGGAATGGGCTTTATTTCCACCATGATCGTTTGCGAATATATTTCTAGTGGAAGTGGTTCCTTTAGTACAGCCTTTGGCGCGCATACCGGTATTGGTACCATGCCCATTACATTATACGGTACAGAGGCCCAAAAGCAAAAATATGTCCCAAAATTGGCCACTGGTGAATGGTTCGGCGCTTACTGTTTAACAGAACCAGGGGCTGGTAGTGATGCCAATTCGGGCAAAACAACTGCTACCCTTTCCGCTGATGGCAAGAACTACAAGATCAATGGTCAGAAAATGTGGATTTCCAATGCCGGTTTCTGCAAATTATTTATTGTTTTTGCCCGAATTGAAAATGACAAAAATATCACCGGGTTTATAGTTGAAAATGATCCTAGTAATGGTATCACTTTAGGGGAGGAAGAACATAAATTGGGAATTCGTGCCTCCTCTACCAGACAGGTTTTCTTTAACGATACGGTAGTACCAGTTGAAAACATGCTTTCCGAAAGGGGAAATGGTTTTAAAATTGCCATGAACGCTTTAAATATTGGACGTATAAAATTAGCGGCCGCCTGTTTGGATTCCCAAAGGCGGATTACTACCAATGCCTTAAAGTATGCCACGGAACGTAAGCAGTTTAAAACAGCGATAGTAGATTTCGGGGCAATAAAATCGAAGTTGGCAGAAATGGCGACCAGTTTGTATGCCGGTGAAGCTGCCTCATATAGGGCTGCTAAAAATATTGAAGATCGTATTGCCATGCGCCTGGCGGCCGGTAATAGCCATCAGGAAGCAGAACTTAAAGGTGTGGAGGAATATGCTATTGAATGTTCTATCTTAAAAGTTGCCGTATCCGAAGACGTACAGAACTGCTCTGACGAGGGTATACAAATTTTTGGCGGTATGGGCTTTTCCGAGGAAACCCCAATGGAAGCAGCGTGGAGAGATGCCCGAATAGCCAGAATATACGAAGGTACCAATGAGATTAACAGAATGTTATCCGTTGGCCTCTTGGTTAAGAAAGCCATGAAAGGGCATGTAGATCTTTTGGGTCCGGCTACGGCCGTAGGGAATGAACTAATGGGCATTCCTTCTTTTGACGCCCCGGACTATTCCGAATTGTTGTCCGAAGAAAAAGAAATGATTGCAAAGCTTAAGAAAGTTTTCTTAATGGTGGCCGGATCTGCGGTCCAAAAATATGGACCTGCCCTAGATGAACATCAAATGTTACTATTGGCTGCATCCAATATTTTGATAGAGATCTATTTGGCAGAATCTGCCATCCTACGAACTGAAAAAAATGCAAAACGATTTGGGGAAGCGGCCCAAAAAGAACAAATAGCCATGTCCAAATTGTACCTGTACAATGCAGTGGACACAGTTATAAAAAATGGCAAGGAAGCTATAGTATCAATGGCTGAGGGCGATGAGCAACGCATGATGCTTATGGGCCTAAAACGGTTTACAAAATATATAAACCAACCCAACATCGTTGAACTGCGGAATACAATTGCCGAAAAACTTAAGGCTGAGAACAAGTATTGTTTTTAGTAAAGATTGACTAACTCAAGCTGATGCTTCGTAATGAAGCGCAACCGAAGAACCGCTCTAAAAAGAGCGGTTCTTTATTTTATGACTATTAATAGACTGGCTCCTACCAGAGAAATAGCAAATGCCTTAAGTATTATTTAGAAAGCTTGATCCATTCTGAAATACAAAAGTGAATACAGAATCTATAAGAGCGAATGATACCAGCCATGCATAGGCCTATTTTCCAAATACTTTGTACTTGTGCTGATTGACCAAAAGATTTTTCGAGTTAATATTCTATTCATTTGACGCATCATTTATTGAAAACTTCCCCTAAATTTATGATTATGTGTAGATTAAACAGTTTGCAAGAAATTTTAGAACCCTTCAAAAATTGAGGATACTAAAAATTAGTAATCCAATTTGGAATGGTGACATACCTTTATTATGATAATCAGGATTTAAGTGCATAAATCAATTTAAATATAGTATTCCTTGTCCGGTAGATAATCAATAAAAATATACAGTTATGAATCCTATTAACATTTTTATAGCAGACGATGATCAAGATGATCGAGAACTTTTTATGGACGCTTTGTCCGAATTACCAATTGAAACCTCGGTAAATCAATTTGAAAATGGGGTTGACCTAATGGCGGAATTATATTCTGGTAACCCCAAGCCTGACACCATTTTTTTAGATCTTCGAATGCCCCTTATGGACGGATTTGAATGCCTAACGGATATCCGTAACATCTCCGAATTTTCAGAAATCCAAATAATCATTTATTCCACATCCTATAATGAAAATGAAGTAGACCAACTGCAAGAGGGCGGGGCAAATCTATACATAAAGAAACCCAACTCGTTCAATCAATTGAAAACCGTATTATATAAATCCTTGAAGTCTTTTCAAAATGCAACCTTAAAAACCAATGACGATTTAAATTTTTTGGTTGTAGTCTAGACCCGTAACAACTCTACACATATTTTTACTGTATGAACTCATCGCATTTGCTTAAAAAGTAATGGATTGAAAAATAATTCCGATCAATAATCCGGATATATTTATCAAAGTTTTACCTTTTAACTGCAGTGTTTACAAGTTGCAATTAGAGTCTTTTAGTCCTCCACCGGGAGAAATATATTAAAAGTGGCACCCTTGCCCAGTTCGCTCTGTGCCGTAATAATGCCGTGGTGATTTTCCACAATACGTTTTATAATTGCGAGTCCAATTCCTGTTCCAGGATATTCTGACCTCCCATATAGGCGCTGGAATAGTTCAAAGATCTTTTCACTGTATTTTTGTTCAAAGCCTATACCGTTGTCCGAGTAAGTGATATGGCAATATTTTGTGTCGTCAACAAAATTTTCACCTTCCAATGAATTACCATAAACATACTCGTTTTTTATAGTTATGCGCACCGGTTTTTCCGGGTTAGAAAACTTTAAGGAATTACTTAACAGGTTGTAAAAGAGTTGCTTAAATTGAAATGGAATTATATTGACCATGCAATTTTTATGGGATTCGATAACAGCATTTTTCTGTAAAAGTTCTTCACTAAGGTCCTGCTTCACTTGCTCTATGATAAGATTAAGATTGGTTTTCTCAAAATCCCCTTCCAAATTGTGTGTCCGGGAATAGGCCAACAAATCCTCTATGAGAGACTGCATCCGCTCTGCGGACAATTGCATCCTTTTAAATAAATATTTTCCATTTTCGGAAAGGGTATCTTGATCTTTTTCGATTATTCTGGAAGCAAAAGTTTGAATTTTTCTTAATGGTTCTTGTAGATCATGGCTTGATATGTACGCAAAGGATTGGAGCTCCTTGTTCATTTTCTGCAGTTCAATGTTCTTTTGTTCCAGCTCAGTCCTCTTTTCCTTAAGTGCATCATCTGATTCTTTCTTTACCGTAAGGTCATGGGTTACCTTTGAATATCCTATTACCTCCTTTTTTTCATTATGTATTGCAGTGATTACCACGCTTGCCCAAAACAAAGTATTATCTTTCCTTACACGCCATCCTTCCTGTACTGCTTTGCCCTTTTTGGCAGCCAAACCTAATAACCTTTTGGGAAGTCCGCTATTTCTATCCTCCTCGGTATAAAAATTGGAAAAATTTCTACCAATTATCTCTTCGGCTTTATAGCCCTTAATTTTTTCTGCTCCCGCATTCCAGTTCTCCACAATTCCATCCGGGTTCAAGTAAAGTATGGCGTAGTCCTGCACTTCCTCCACCATGAGATGGTAGCGCTGTTCACTTTTTTTAAGCGACTCGTTCAATTCCACCAGCTCGGCAGTACGTTGCCTAACTTGTTTTTCCAATTCATCAAGGAAAATTTTCTGTTCCTGTATATCAGTGCTACTTCCTACCCACATTTGTATTATTCCGTCATCATTACGTTGCGGCTTTGCCCGGCTCAACTGCCATCGATATTCACCATCATGCCTTCTAAAGCGATGCTCCAGTATAAAATCCTTTCCGGTGGTGATCGAATTCTCCCAAGTTTTAAAATTTCTTTTCCTGTCTTCTGGATGCACCATATGTAACCATCCTTTATTCTTTAATTGATCCTGTGACAATCCAGAAAATTCAAAAACCGATTGATTAAAATAATTCAAATTGCCTTGTGGATCTGAGGTCCATACGAACTGGGGAAGTGAGTCGGCCAGTAGTCTGAATTTTTTTTCACTTTCTTCTATTTTCTTGCGGCTATTTACTTGATTTGTAACTTCAATACCCAAAGCCATTATACCTTCAATTTTCCCATTATTGTCTAAAAGTGGTTCGAAGCTGAAGTTGAGATAGGCCATATTCAATTTTCCTTTCCTCATGATCTGCACGGGAAATTCTGAAGTAGAAAAAGTTTTGGTAGTACTATAAACCTCGTCCAGCAACTCTTTAATTCCTTGCGCCTCAAGTTCTGGCATTGCTTCAAGAAGTGGCTGTCCCAATACTTCATCCTCCATTCTGCCCCACATTTCCAGTGCAAGAGAATTTACCAATTCGGTTACATGATGCTTGCCCTGAAATATAGCTATCGATACAGGTGCTTGAGCAATCATTGTGCGAAGCCTACGTTCACTTTCTTGCAATTCTTTTTTCGTAATTACGGTTTCGGTAGTTTCTGTGCAAGTAACAACTACGCCATTTACCTTTCCATAATCATCAAAAGCGGCACTATAGCAGAATGTCCAATATATATCCTCCATGCTCCCATTTCGATAAAATGGAACCAATTGGTCATTATATGAAACTGGTTTAGCGGTAGTAACTACTTCATTGATCAAGGGGCCTATGAAATCCCATATTTCCGGCCAAACTTCTTTACCACTTTTTCCGATAGCCGGATGTTTTCCTTCTATCCCTAGACTTGGCCTGTAAGCATCATTATAAAAGCAGATAAGCTCATCACCCCAAAAAAGAAACATAGGATAAGATGAGTGCAAAATTATGGCCAGGGTAGTACGCAAACTTACGGGCCAATCACTGATTTGTCCCAGAGTTGTATTGTCCCAGTCCATCTCCCTAATAAGCTCGCCCATTTGGCCACTATTCTCAAGGAACGAGAGATTATTTGCTTTATGGCTTGAATTCAGTTTCATCCACTTTAAGGTTGTATCACAAATTCTTCTCTAGAGGATTGTAATACTTTTTTTTGTTTGATCAGATCGATGGTCCTACTTATTACTGATTTAAGATTAGAAAAATCCCCAGGTTTGCGAATATAGTATTGTGCGCCTTGGCAGTATAATTGGTCCATGACATCAATATTGGAAGAAGTAGAATATATTATTACCGGTATATGCCTAAATTTTTCACATTGCTTTATTTCCGATAAACACTCCGTTCCAGATTTTCGTGGCATATTCAGATCTAAAAAGAGCACTTGTGGCAGGTTGGATAAATTATTTTCAAGAAAATCCATAAGCTCTACCCCGTTGTTAACCGTCTTCAATGTTGCACACAAAGAAAGCTCGTTCAAAGCTTCCTTAAAAAACATGCAATCGTCTTCATCATCATCTGCAAGAAGTATTTGAAAATCGCTATTGGCCATGTTTAATTGATTTAGATACTGAAATTAACCTTTTCCTCTTTAATTTCCTTAACATAAAAATAGAGAAAAATAATTACCATTTAAATTTCCACGGAAATTGTTTATAAAGGGCATATTCATTAGTTTCTACTTTACAAAATATATTGGGTCTTTTGGAAATCCTATTATTTTTGACTTAACTTCCTTGCATTTAAACGCAAAGGCTTATACCTTTAAAAACAAATGTGTTGTTAATACAATTTTCATTAGTTATGGCATTGCCAAGCACCACTGTACTTTAGAATGCCATATGATCAATTCCAAAACCAAAGCCCCAACTCCCAAAACATACCTTAATACCCTTAAATTCATACATGCTGCACTGCTTATTGGAGTGTTGTTGTTTACCATTTTCATCTATGCAACGGGAGAAGGTTTTTTGATAGATTTTACCGAAGACAATAATGTTTTTGTATATCTTGTCCCAACCATTGCGGTGTTGAGCTATTTTATAAGCAACTATGTTTTCGGTAAGCAATTAAAGGACTTAACAAAACTCAACTCTTTAAAAAGTAAATTGGTGCTATATCTACAGGCATGTGTGGTAAGATATGCATTTATAGAGGGTGCAGCAATATTGAGTACTATTGCTTATAGATTGAATAACCATATTTTTTATCTGGTTATTTCCTTACTTTTAATTCTTTATCTTTTTAAGCTTAGGCCCAACAAGAACAAGGTTATAAACGATTTGGAATTAAGATTAAAGGACCAACAATTTTTCCAAAAAGAAATCGAGGAAATAAAATAATAGTGGACAATACAAATAGCTTGGCATATGCAATACCTATACAATGGGCATCAAAAATAAAATATACAACAATATAGATACGATTGTTATCGGTTCTGGTGCAGGTGGATTATCTGCAGCCATTTGTCTAGCCAAAGCAGGTCAGCGGGTAATGGTATTGGAACAACACGATGTTCCTGGGGGTTGGTGCCATAGCTTCTATTTAAACGGCCACCGTTTTTCTCCAGGAGTACATTATATTGGACTGCTCGGAGAAGGAGAATCTACAAGAACCCTATATGAGGGATTGGGGATAGCAAATGATCTGGTTTTTTTTAGAATGAATCCCAAGGGATATGAACACTGTTTTATTGGAAGAGAAAGAATTGACCTACCGGGCAATTTTAATGATCTAAAAACTTCCCTTGGGCATAGGTTCCCTAAGGAAAAAAAACGAATAGACCACTATTTAAAGCTGGTCAGGAATGTTTCCCGACAAATACAACTGATTCCCAAAATAAACGGTTTTTGGGACCATATCACCATCCCTTTTAGAACAAAGCATATGGGCAAGTTTGCCCTGTTCAGTTTGAAGCGTGTTATCAACTGGCATATAAAAGACCCCCTACTTCAAAAAGTACTCAATATTCAATGGGGTGATCACGGACTGGCTCCTTCGAAGGCGAGTTTCCCTTTGCACTGCGCTGTCATGGACCATTATTTTAGCGGGGGCTACTACCCTATGGGTGGCGGTGCTGCTATTGTAAAAGCCATGACCAAGGCGTTACAAAAGAATGGTGGTACTATACGCACTGGTACAGCCGTAAAAAGAATTCTCTTGGAAGGGGATAAAACGAAAAAAGCCATTGGGGTGGAATTGAGAAATGGGGAGAAAATATTTGCTTCCAGAATCATTTCCAATGCTGATCCAGGGATTACCTATTTGAAACTGATAAAAGAACAAAACCTAAGCGCAAAACTTCTTAAAAAACTTAAAAAAACAAAGTATTCCTGTAGCTCCCTAATGCTTTTTCTAACCGTTGCCACCGACGTTCGAAAATTAGGAATGGACTCGGGCAATATATGGATGATGGATAACAGGGATATGGATGACATTTACGAAGAGATGACCGCGATTGATATTACCAATGGCGAAGTGTTCCCTGGATTGTTCATTAGCTGTACCACGCTAAAAGACCCCACAAGTTTCGATGGAAAACACCACTCCCTTGAAGTCATTACTTATATCAATCCTGATTCATTCGCCAAATTTAACAAAGAGAATAAACAACGATCAAAGGAGTATTTGGAATTCAAGGAAATATTGACCTGTAAAATGATAAATACCCTGGAACGTGTGCTACCAGGTATTAGTGACCATATTGTTCACAGAGAATTGGGAACCCCCATCACCAACAAGTACTACTTGAATGCTACCAATGGCAGCGTATATGGCACAGAAAAGAGTTTTGGACAGATAGGTCCCTTTGCGTTCAGGGCGAAGAGCGAAATAGAGAATCTTTATATGTGCGGGGCAAGTATCCAATCCCATGGAGTGGCCGGTTCTAGTTATTCCGGGGTCCAAACGGCAGCCGCAATACTCAATTGCAGACAGGATGATTTAATAAAACCAAATGATTCCCAGAACATTAGGATTTTTGAAGCGGAAGACCATTCCGACTATCCAAAAGATATCCAACAAAAAATAAATTTGAGAAAAGCGCGACAGCTAGCAAATAAAAAAAAACATGACAATCCAACCCTAATTTAAATATTAACTTATCTTCCAATCAATTTTACCAATATGAAAGCATTAAAATTATCGATTGCATTATTTGCGTTAACCATTTTCACCACTAACAAGAGTTATGGACAGGATTGGCCGAATCTGGGGCACTTTTCAGAGGATAACAAAAAGGTGGGAATACCAGCTGCCAACGAAAATCGTGTGGTATTTATGGGCAATTCCATTACCATAGGTTGGCTGAACAAAAGGCCGGAGTTCTTTGAGAGGAAATCTTACATCAACAGAGGTATTAGCGGGCAGACTACCCCCCAAATGTTATTGCGTTTTAGACAGGATGTAATCGACTTAAAACCCAAAGTAGTGGTTATTCTGGCTGGAACCAATGATATTGCAGGAAATACAGGGCCTTCTACCCCCAAAATGATCTTGGACAATATAAAGTCCATGGCCGAACTTGCAAAGGCAAACGGAATTAAAGTTATTATCTCCTCCGTGCTTCCTGCCTTCGATTACCCATGGAAACCTGGATTGAATCCCAATGAAAAAATTCCTGCATTAAACAAAATGTTAAAAGAATATACGGAAGCGAATGGTCATATTTATCTAGACTATTATACCGCAATGGCCGATGATAGAAACGGACTTCCCAAAAAATATGCAGACGATGAGGTTCATCCTACCGCGGCGGGTTATGCTGTAATGGAACCATTAGTGGAAGCCGCAATAAAGAAGGCATTGCAATAGCATAGTATTTTACTCCCTTTTGAAAAATATTCTTACGAGGTATTTTAAATTTAAATTCTAATGAACAATGGGCAAATTACTCTTAATATTCCTGACTCTAGGCTTTTATTTTGGCAACGCACAAGATATTTTTGAAGTAAAAGGACTTTGCATAGCCGCACCCAATGCCGACGGTGTTGCCGAATTTGTAAAATTCGTTGATGAAGAATTGGGTCCTAATGGCATCAACACCTTGGTACTACGGGTAGATTTTAATTATGCCTATGAATCTAGACCAGAACTGAGAGGCAGCAACCCTTTGTCCAAGGAGCAAATAAAGGAATTGGTGGCCGTAGCCAAAAAACACAATATAAACCTAATCCCTCAGGTAAATTTATTGGGACACCAGAGTTGGGCGGAAAAAACCAATAAACTTCTGGAGGTATATCCCCAATTTGATGAAACGCCCCATGTTATAATACCGGTAAAATATGAATGGCCAAATGCAGATGGCCTCTACTGTAAAAGTTATTGTCCGTTACATCCGGAAGTGCACAATGTGGTGTTTGATCTGGTAGATGAGATTATTGCTGTTTTTGAGGCAAAAGCCTTTCACGCCGGAATGGACGAGGTATTTTACATTGCAGATGAAAAATGCCCACGCTGCCAAGGAAAAGACCCAGCAGCACTTTTTGCCAATGAAGTTAATAAGATAAGCCGGCATTTAGAGATTAACAACAAACGGCTATGGATTTGGGGAGATCGTTTAATAGATGCTTCCTCTTCAGGAATTGGGATGTGGGAGGCCAGTATGAACAACACTGCCAGGGCCATAGACCTAATTGACAAATCTGTAGTTATTTGCGACTGGCATTATGAAAGGGCATTACCTACCCCTGCCCTATTTGCACTTAAGGGGTTGGACGTTATTGCCTGTCCCTGGAAGAAGCCTGAGGTTGCCAGAGAACAGGTTAAAATGATGTATAAATTTAAAGAAAACGCAACTCCGGAAATGAAGGAACACTTTTTGGGCATGATGCATACGGTTTGGTCTTCGGCCAGTGAATTTATAAAAAGCTATCATACACAAAAAGCAAAAGAAATCAATCCCGTTTCCCAAGAGGTCTGTTTTAGGGCAATGATGGCCGCAATAAAGGATCTGGAACTGATTGGTGAAAACACCCATTAGACTTTATATCGATCAGCTTTATAAAACTGCCGGAGTTGGACACTATACATTCATTTGCTAAGCCCATATTGACCATATAGCGAAATATATTTCTACTTTTGACAAATGAATAAAAGTAGTATCAGCATTCTTATTCCTTTTAAAAATACCCAGGAATTTCTACCGGACTGCATAAAATCTATCATCGACCAAACATATGAAGACTGGGAAATTCTGGCTGTAAATGACCATTCTACCGACAATAGTTTGGATATCATGAATTCTTATGCACAAAAGGATATCAGGATCAAGGTATTGAAAAATGAAGGCAAGGGAATTATTGAGGCCCTTAGAACAGCATATTCCCATTCCCAGAGTACCTATATAACCAGAATGGATTCCGATGATGTTATGTCCCCAAATAAATTGGAAACCATGGTTAATTCCCTTAAAAATTATGGACAGGGATACGTAGCCCTAGGAAAGGTGAAATACTTTTCAAAAGAGGGGGTTGGAGATGGTTACAAGAGTTATGAAAAATGGTTGAACCGCTTAACGGAAAAGGGATTAAATTATTCAGAAATATATAAGGAATGTGTAATACCCTCCCCATGTTGGATGGTAGATAGGAAAGATCTGGAAAAGGCAGGGTCATTTTCTTCCAATCGATATCCTGAAGATTACGACCTTGCCTTCCGTTTTTATGAGCAGGGCCTAAAATGTATTCCCACCAATGAACTTCTTCACTATTGGCGCGATTATGGCCATAGAACTTCCAGAACCAGTGAACACTATGCCCAAAATTATTTTTTGGACATTAAACTCCATTATTTTCTAAAACTTGACCGTGACCAGCAAAGCCCCTTGGTACTCTGGGGTGCGGGTAGCAAAGGAAAAACTTTAGCCAAAAAACTTCTAAAAAAGGACATATCCTTTACATGGGTTTGCAATAACTCCAATAAAATTGGATTGGATATTTATGATAAAAAGATGGATCACTATCTAGAAATAAACAAACTCCAAAATGCCCAAATCATAATCACTGTTGCCAACAAAGAAGCTCAGGAATTTATAAAAAATTATTTGTTGGCACAGGGAAAAAAAACTGTTCAAGACATGTTCTTTTTTTGTTGAACCTGACATTGAACCGCATCTTTAAAGAATACTCCCGCTATTCCCGGTAACTTAATTAGTGAGCAGATGGATAATAAATTTAAGACTGCCTCGAAATTCTTTTCTTATATTTGAAAAATTAAATTTAGGAATGCTGTTTAAACATCCGGAACTCCTTTGGGCCCTTTTACTTCTCCTTATTCCTATTTTCATTCATCTTTTCCAACTCCGTAGATTTAAGAAAACCCCATTTACCAATGTAAAAATCTTAAAAAAGGTAGTGGCGGAATCCAGAAAGAGCAACTCCCTGAAAAAATGGCTACTGTTATTTACTCGCCTTTTGCTGCTAACTGCACTTATTGTTGCTTTTGCCCAGCCCTTTATTCCTGGAAAATCAGCACTAAAAAGTAACGAAATAGTTATTTACCTTGATAATTCCCTAAGTATGCAGGCCAAAATGGGAACAGCTACCTTATTGGAAAATATGGTACAAGGAATTCTAAAATCTGTTCCTGAAGAAAATATTTTCACTCTTTTTACCAACGATAAAATATTTCGTGAAGTCCGTATTGGAGATATTAAAAACGATTTGCTTGCCCTCCCCTATTCCAAGAACCAATTACAGCTAAAAGAAATTAATCTAAAGGCCAAAACCCTATTCTCGGAAGCTGAAGGCACGCGTAAAGATCTTGTCTTGATTTCCGATTTTCAAAAGAGTATTAATTCACCTATTACAGACTCGCTCCCCGATATAAACAGGCATTTGGTAAAATTGATACCGGAAAACCTTGTTAATATTTCAATCGATACTGTATTTATCAATACTATTTCCTCAGAGAATTTAGATTTAAAAAGCATACTCTCTACCAACACTGAATTGGACAACACTCCGGTTTCTCTTTACAATGGAGAAAAATTGATTGCAAAAACATCGGTTACCTTCAATAAGAATAAAAAGGGGAAGGTGATTTTTACCATTCCGGCAAACGAACTTATCAATGGCGAAATTGTGATCACGGATGCAGGACTTAATTATGACAATCAACTTTACTTCAATTTAGCCAAGCAAGATAAAATTAAGGTGCTATCCATAGGGGATGCCGATAGTGATTACTTGAAGCGTATTTTTGATGAGGAGGTATTTCAGTATTCCAATCTCCACTTAAAATCATTGAATTACAGCCTGTTGGAGTCGCAAAATTTGATTATACTAAATGAACTCAACGCTATCCCCATTGCCTTGCAAAACGCTCTACAAGCCTTTAAAAATAACGGAGGTAGTTTAGTAATTGTTCCAAGTGGCCAGGCCAATTTGGAAAATTACAATTCCTTTTTAATGGGGCTTTCCAATACTATGCTAATTTCTTTAGTTATGGAAGAAAGAAAAATTAGTCAGATTGCCTTTGCCCATCCCTTGTATAAAAATGTGTTCGAAAAAGAAGTAACCAATTTCCAATATCCCTCCGTAAATTCATTCTATAGCATTAAATCGGCCATGCCAAAAATACTTTCGTACCAAAGTGGTGATCCGTTTTTGGTAGGGGAAGACGGCACTTATTTATTTACAGCATCCATATCCAAGGAAAATTCAAATATTTTAAATTCACCCTTAATTGTCCCAACCTTGTACAACATGGGTATGGCAAGTCTTAAGATTCCCAAAATATATGAGATGATAGGTGGCAAAACCACCGTTGATATTCCAGTTAATCTTACAAAAGATCGGATTTTGAAAGTGGCCCAAAAAGACTTCGAATTTATTCCCTTTCAACAATCCTTTACCAACAAAACCACATTAACTTTTGATGATTATCCTGACGTTTCCGGGATATACGATATAACGGACGAAGGAAAGGTAGTTAAGTACATTAGTTTCAACTTTCCAAGGACAGAAAGCCAGCTACAATATATGAATCTCGATGAGCTCAATGCTGGTAATAAAACCGACAATGTTGCAGCATTGTTCCAAAATATAGAAAAAGACAATAGCATCAACGAGCTTTGGAAATGGTTTGTTATTTTAGCACTAGCATTTATATTTATTGAAGTTCTTATCCAAAAATTTCTGAAATGAACATACTTTTAAAATCGGCCAAGATTGTTTCTCCTTCCAACAGGGAACTTCATTTAAAAAAACGCGATATTTTTATAAAAAACGGGGTAATCGAAGATATTGCTGCCAATTTGGATGTTCAAGGAAAAACAAAGGTCATCCAATATAAGAACCTACATGTATCCCTAGGATGGTTTGATTCCAGCGTAAGTTTTGGCGAACCGGGCTATGAGGAAAGGGAAACCATTGAAAATGGATTGTACACAGCAGCAAGAAGTGGTTTTACCGATATAGTACTAAACCCCAATACCAATCCCCTCCCAGATAGCAGCTCCGACATTGTCTTTTTAAAGAATGCCTCCAAAAATGCGGCTACTACCCTTCATGCCTTGGGAACTTTGACCGTTAAGTCTGAAGGAGAAAGTTTGGCCGAACTATATGATATGAAAACCGCTGGTGCAGTGGGGTTTTATGATTACAAATTACCTTTAAGAAACTCGAACCTTCTCAAAATTGCCCTCCAATATGCCCATAATTTCAGTGGACTTGTGCATTCTTTTCCAATGGATTTACAGATTGCAGGAAAAGGAATTGTGAATGAAGGTGAAGTATCTACAAAACTAGGCCTAAAAGGAATTCCTAAATTGGCCGAGGAGCTAAATATAGTTAGGGATCTCTTCATATTGGAATATACGGGTGGAAAACTGCACATCCCCACTATTTCAACGGCCAATTCCGTAAAACTAATTGGGGAGGCCAAAAAAAAGGGATTGGATGTTAGCTGCAGTGTGGCAGTACACAACCTATGCTTCACCGATGATACTTTGACAGAGTTCGACTCCCTCTTTAAATTGATGCCTCCACTTAGGATCCAATCGGACAGTAAGGCCTTGATCCAGGGATTAAAGGATGGAACCATAGATTTTGTTACCTCAGACCATAGGCCTATGGATATTGAACACAAAAGAGTGGAATTCGATAATGCCTCGGACGGTACTATAGGTCTGGAAAGCGCATTTGGAATGTTAAATCAGATTTTTGATCTTGATACCACCATATCCCTCTTGACCAAAGGTCGCGAAAGATATGGCATTGAAACACCTGTGCTGAAAGTGGGTGAAAATGCAGCACTTACCTTATTCGACCCCGATCAGGAATATACCTTTGAAGAAGAGGACATTTTATCCAATTCAAAGAATAGCTGCTTTTTGGGAAGTAAACTTAAAGGAAAGGTTTACGGAATTGTATCCAACAATCAAATAATTAACTAAATTTATAGGAACTAAAAACTTAACGATGGACCAGAAAACTATAAGTGAGGGAAAAACTATGGCATTAATCAGTTATATTACTGTTATTGGTCTGCTCATTGCCTTTATAGTAAACAGTGATAAAAAAAATGAATTTGTCAAATTCCATATTGGACAATCATTAAGGGTTTGGATCTTGGCCATTGCGCTTTCCATTGTCCTTGGACTTATTGCTGTTACAATGGGTATGGGTTTCCTTAGAATATTGCAGTGGGCCCCATGGGTTTTGGCTATAATGGGGGCCATAAATGCCTACAACGGCAAAATGGAAAAATTACCGATTATTGGAACCATTGGGGAATAATAATCTGGATCAATAAATGTAGGGAGGTCTAATAAGGGCCTCTTTTTTTGTTCAAATTTTAAACTTGACTAACTTTGCCTCTATGGATAATATTATTAAGGAAGGAAAGACTACGGCAATTGTAGCTTACCTTACTATGGTTGGGGCGTTGATTGCCATATCGATGAATTCGGATCCCAAGAACGAGTTTGCCCGGTTTCATACCCGACAGGCTTTTGGATTACATCTCGTATTCCTTGGCTTTGCTATTTTTTTAAGCAATTGGTACAATGAATATGCCTGGTATGGCCTTTATGTTTTTTATATTGTACTTTGGTTCTACGGCTTTCTCGGAGCCTTGAACAACAAAAAACAAGAGGTGCCCGTACTTGGTCCCTATTTTCAAAAATGGTTCACTTTTATATCTTAGAATGACTACAGCTCCCCTATCATTGGAACATCTTATTAGACCATCAAATATTACCGAGGGTAAGCCTCCAGTGCTGTTCATGTTCCACGGCTATGGCAGCAATGAGGAAGATCTGTTTTCCTTTGCTTCGGAACTCCCCAAAGAACTTTGTATCATATCCGTTAGGGCCCCCTACCCTATGCAACCCTATGGCAATGCTTGGTATGCTATTAACTTTGAAGCTGAAAAAGGCAAATGGAACAATGAGGAAGAAGCGGTTCTTTCCAGGGATAAGATTAAAATATTTGTAGAGGAAGCTTGCAAAACCTATGGGCTGGACGAAAAAAATGTAACCCTCTTAGGATTCAGCCAAGGCACCATCCTGAGTTATGCAGTAGCCTTGTCCTACCCTGATCTGGTCAAAAATGTAATAGCTCTTAGTGGTTATATCAATGAAAACCTCATTTTGAAGGACTATAAGGAAAACAACTTCAAAAATCTAAAGATTTATGTCTCCCACGGAAGTGTAGATCAAGTAATTCCAGTCGCCTGGGCCCAACAAGCGCCCGGCATTTTAAAGGATCTAAAGATAGACCATGTATATGAGGAATTCCCGGTCGGACATGGTGTGGCCCCCCAAAATTTCTATTCCTTCAAGACGTGGCTACAGGATAAAATTTAATTGCTACGAGTGTACAATAAGTGGTCCATCAAAGAAAAATCCACACCCAGATCATCCTTAAGTTCATACTTGATCAATACTTCTCCCCAATATTTCCCATCCGAGAAATCGGCCAAAATCCACTTATGGTTTAAAATTTTGATCTTGTTTATTTTAAAATCGTTTTCCATACCCTCATAAGGGATTAGGGGGTTATCCCCCTTACTCTCATTGGTTTCCAATAATTTATCCGATATATAGAGACTAGGATCCTTCAAATTTAGATGGTCGTAATAGGCCAAGGCATCATCGTTATTTTCCAAAGAAAAATATTGGTTGTCCAAAACCTTGATATGTAGTTTCTGTATGGAATCCTCCAATTGGGAAAGCTGCTCCTCCTGGGCCTCGATTTTTGTGTTTTTTGCCTTCACCATATTATTGGTACTTACAAATTGGTAAAGTGCTATTAGCGTAACGAATATGAACAAATACAAGTAAATCTTATGTTTCATTCCCTTATTTTCTATTTTATTGGTTTAATAATAATTTTTATGTTGAAATATTTTCCTGCGCCATATTCTGTAGGGTTGTTTAAACCTCTATAACCAGATTGTCATAAGCCAAATGCACATGATCCGGAAGCAGTTTCTCCACTTCATCATGAAAACCCAATAAGTGGCTTATATGAGTCAAATAAGCCGTTTTAGGCTTTACGATATCAATAAATTCCAAAGCTTCCTCCAAATTAAAATGGGAATGGTGGGGCTCTATTCGCAAGGCATTGACTACCAAGGTATTTACCCCCTTTATTTTTTCCATTTCTACTTTTTCCATGCTTTTTACATCGGTTAGATAAACAAAGTCCTGTATTCTAAACCCAAAAACCTGTAATCTATTGTGTTGCGCCTCCACAGGTATGGCCATTAAGTTTCCTATCCTGAACGGCTTATTATTTTTTATCGTATTGATCTCTACCGCTGGGGCACCGGGATATCTATTTTCATCTGCGAATATATAATCGAACCGTGCTTTGATCGAAGTAACAACCCGCTCATGGGCATAAATGGGAATATCCCCCTGCCTGAAAAAAAATGGTCTTATATCATCTATTCCTGCGGTATGATCAGAATGTTCATGGGTAAATAAAATGCCATCGATCTTTACTACATTATTGGTAAGCATTTGCTGTCTAAAATCGGGGCCGCAATCTATTATATAATTATAGGAATCCCAAGAAACCATTGCCGAAACCCGCAGCCTTTTATCCTTGGAATTATTGCTTAAACAAACAGGGTGTTTGCTCCCAATTACGGGGATTCCCTGTGATGTTCCAGTACCTAGAAAAGTTATTTTCAATCTTAAATCTATTTAATCCAAATTTATAACTAATTTATTTAATAGATAGCTCAAACTTTTTAACTTTGCTACAAGTAAAAAAGACACTATGTCCACTATTTTTAAGAAAGAAATCGCTTTTACAAACGTACCGTCAATAAAGGCGAAAACCTTAAGGATAAACCTAAATCCTGACATTTATGGAACCTTTTCCGAAATAGGTGCCGGGCAGGAGACTTCTGGGCATTTCTTTAAGTCTGGCGGTGCTTCTGGAACCATTGCCAAGGCAATGAGTGCATATGACAAAGATTTTAGTGATGCCATCTACGGAATAGAGGAAGACGGAAGATATGTAACCCAGTCCAGATTAAAAAAGATGTTGGCCCATGAAATGGAAAACATGGACAACAGGATAAGTCGCGAACTACACCCGGACAGATTGTTCTTTTCCTACGCCAATACCGTTGCTACCATTGATTTCTCCAAGAGATATAAAGGCCATGGATGGATCGGAATCCGATACCAATTGGATCCCAAACAAAAAGAATTAAACGAAATTATCCTTCATATTCGCTTTAAACAAAATGAAGCGAGGTTGCAACAGGAAACCTTGGGTATTGTTGGTGTCAATCTTATTTATGGTGCATTTTACAAATACGACAAGCCTAGAAAATTACTAAAATACCTGTATGACCATATCGACAAGGATACGGTTGAACTTGATATGGTTAATTTTTCAGGACCAAATTTTGCGGAAGTAGACAATAGGTTGATGAGTTTACAGCTTGTTAAGAATGATATGACCGATGCCGTAATGTTCGGGCCCGATGGGAATAATCTTTTGCCGGCAACTATTCTTTACAAGAAAAATATTTTGGCCTTACGTGGTAGCTTTAGACCAGTGACCAAGGTTAATATGGATATGTTTAAAAAATCTTATGAAATATTCATCAGGGAACCTAGTGTTGAGGAGGAAAATACCGTTGTAATTTTTGAAATTACCCTTTCCAATCTTCGGGCTTCCGGGGAAATAGATGAACAGGATTTTATGGATCGGGCAGAACTATTATGTTCTTTGGGACATACGGTAATGATTTCGAAATTTCAGGAGTACTTTAAACTCGTTGAATATTTTAGCAATTACACCAAATCCAAGATTGGCCTTACCATGGGGGTGAACAATTTGGTCGATATTTTTGATGAAAAATACTACCGTCATCTTAGTGGAGGTATCCTAGAGGCATTTGGTAAATTATTCTTTAAAGATCTTAAAGTTTACCTCTACCCAATGCGCAATGAGGAAACTGGGCAAATTATGACAAGTAACACCATAAAAGTCCACCCTAGAATGAAAGAATTGTACAAATTCTTCAAATACAATGGAAAGGTGATGGACATTATAGATTACGACCCGGAAATATTACATGTTTTCTCCAGGGATGTACTCAAAAAAATAATTAATGGTGAAGAAGGTTGGGAATCCGTACTTCCTGAGGGTATTGCCGAAATAATAAAAAAGAAAAAACTTTTTATCCGTAAACCCTTAGAGGAAGAACAGGAAAAAGTGTAACACTTAAAAATCTTTAATAGGTGGCTGTCATAATATTTGGATTTAGGACAGCCACTTATTCATATACTACCGTTTATAGAAGTTGTGCAGCGTGATCCTTGGTCTTGACCTTATCAATTACCTTTTCCACAACTCCGTCCCCGTCAATTACAAAAGTTATTCTATGAATACCATCATATTTTTTTCCCATAAACTGTTTTGGGCCCCAAACCCCAAAAATATTAATGATAGTATGGTCTTCATCCGCTAACAACGGAAAAGGAAATTGATATTTATTTTTAAAATTCAGTTGACGTTTCTCTGAGTCTGCACTTACCCCTAGGAGCTCAAAACCTTTTGCTTTTAGCTCGGTATAATTATCCCTCAAATTACAGGCTTCAGCGGTACATCCTGGAGTACTTGCCTTGGGATAAAAAAAGACAATTAATTTTTTACCCTTATAGTCGGAAAGCTTAACAATAGTGCCATTTTCATCCTTTGCCAAAAAGGGGGGAACCTTATCCCCTACTTTTAAAGTCTTCATAGTTAAATTTTAAGTAAATTTATATTAAAAAATACACCCAAACGAATGGGCGTTGCCCTATTTATATTTTTATAAAATTACGCAATAAATGACGAAAGCGGAAAAAGTAAACTTTGCCATTGAAACTTTACAGACAATATATCCCACCATTCCCGTTCCGTTAGACCACAAAGACCCATATACGCTACTTATTGCCGTATTATTGTCCGCACAAAGTACGGATGTCAGGGTCAATCAGATTACCCCAATACTATTTGCCAAGGCAGACAATCCTTATGACATGGTAAAAATGACGGCAGATGAAATAAGGGAAATTATAAAACCCGTTGGACTATCCCCAATGAAAGCCAAAGGCATTTATGGGCTTTCCAAAATCTTAATTGAAAAATATGACGGACAAGTTCCTCGAGAAATGGAACTTTTGGAACAATTTCCGGCCGTAGGTCATAAAACAGCCAGTGTGGTGGTTTCCCAAGCCTTTGGTATACCGGCTTTTCCCGTGGATACCCATATACATAGGCTTATGTACCGATGGGGGTTTTCCAATGGTAAAAATGTAGTACAAACTGAAAGAGACGCGAAAAGATTATTTCCAAAAGAATTATGGAACGATCTTCATTTACAAATAATCTGGTACGGAAGGGAATATTCCCCTGCAAGAGGGTGGAATTTGCAAAAAGACATTATAACCAAAACAATAGGAAGAAAAAAAGTTTTGGACGCCTACTATAAAACAAAAAATCCCAACTAGGAGTTAGGATTTTTTAGTCTAGTTTAAATTATTTTCGAATTGAATATTACTATATTCAACTATTTGCAAAGATTTGGAATAGCCAATCAAAAACTTAATAGTTTCAGGACTCGCTTTGGCAAGTTTACACTTGTGTTGATTCTCAGAGTAAATTTTTTCCATAGGATTATAGTATTGTTATGTTAAGATAACGCTACTAAAATGGAAATATTGTCCGGTTCGTCCTATGACCTATTAATTCGTTAAAACGATATTATGTTTTTCAATTATTTTTCTAAGGTTTATAAGTGCGTATCTCATTCTTCCCAAGGCCGTATTAATACTAACCCCAGTGTTTTCAGAGATTTCCTTAAAGCTCATGTCCCTGTAAATACGCATTAAAAGAACTTCTTTTTGATCGTCCGGTAATTCTTCGATCAATAAGGTAAGATCAGAATCTATTTGATCCTTTATAAGTTGTTTTTCTACATTAAGTTTATCATCACCAATTACGGAAAAGATATTAAAATCATCATTCCCCTCAAACATTGGCATCCTTTTGTTTCTTCTAAAGTGATCAATTACCAAGTTATGGGCTATTCTCATAACCCAAGGCAAAAATTTGCCTTCCTCGCTATAATTTCCTTTTTTCAAGGTTTTAATCACTTTAATAAAGGTGTCCTGAAAAATGTCCTCTGAAACATCCCGGTCCAATACTTTAGAATAAATAAAGCTACTAATACGTTGGTTGTGCCTGTTGATCAAAACCTCTAAAGCTTTTTCATTACCGTTAATGTAATCCTTTACTAATACTGAGTCATCTATTTGCAGTTCCATACAAAATATTGTTTTTGGTTAAACTAGGGGGCCTCCCCTTTCGGTTCGGACTTTTTTTTATTACTTCTTCTTTTTTGAAGACGTTAAATCTTCATTATTAATTAGTAACAGGATAAAAGTATATAAATGGTAAGGTGTGCAAAAAACTATGTTGTAAAACCCCCGTTAATTGATGTCAAATGCCAATTTTCTTATTTTACGCATAATAATTGGCCAAAAATGAAGTTGAAACGGCCTAATTGAATTAATGGCAAGACTATTTATTATTATCAGCTGCTGGTAAGATAGCATTACCTATATATTAAGGAATATAGAAATATCCTGTACAGTTTATTGTAATGGGCCTGTTAAAGGTAGTCAAGGTTATTTACTTAATGGGAAGTGTACTACAACGCAAATTAAAATAATGGGAGTTTCACTTGTAGGCTATTGCCCATGTACTTATGTAACCCAATAAGTCATTATAGATACGAACGAGCTATTGCAAAACCGTTGTAAGTTCCTAGTTTAAGCAATGCTCATCCATTTCATCATTACACTTATTGCTTTTAATGATGTAAAGTGATTTAGAGTAATTCAACAAAAAATCTATCTTGGACCTCCGTGTAGACATTAGTTTACATTTGTTATTAGTAGTAACGTTGAATTTCCCCATAATAATATATTGTTATTGTCAAATAACGCAACTGTTATGAAGAAATTAACTAAAAGGGGTTGTAAGACCTATTAATTCGTTAAAATAATGTTGTTCTTTTCTACAATCTTCCGAAGATTGATAAGTGCATAGCGCATTCTGCCCAAGGCAGTATTAATACTGACCCCTGTATTTTCAGATATTTCCTTAAAGCTCATGTCCTTGTATAGGCGCATTTCCAAAACTTCCATCTGATCCTTTGGCAATTCTTTGATAAGTTGGGTAAGATCCTGATCTATCTGATCTTTAATAAGTCGCCTTTCAGCATTTAACTGATCATCGCTAATTATGGAGAATATATTGAAATCGTTATTGCCTTCAAATCTGGGCATTCGCTTATTCTTTCTAAAATAATCTATGATCAGGTTATGGGATATACGCATTACCCAAGGTAGAAATTTTCCTTCTTCATTATAATTGCCCTTCTTTAGGGTTCTTATAACCTTTATAAAGGTATCTTGAAAAATATCTTCTGTAATTTCCCGATCTTGAACTTTGGAATAAATAAAGCTGCTCAGTCGCTGGTTGTGGCGGTCAATTAGTTTTTCAAGGGCTCTTTCGTCCCCGTTCATGTAGTCTTTTACTAATACTGAATCTTCTATTAATAGTTCCATACAAATTACTTTTTTGAGGCTAAAATGCTATACCTGTTTTGTGTTACAAGTGCATTTTGAGCAAAATTTTAAAAAAGTAATTTTGTTACGTATAGGCTATTTAGGGTTTATTATGCATCAAATATAAAAAAAATTAAATCGAATCAAACTACTTTCCTTCAATGAATATAATTTAGTTGTTGAACAAAGGCTACTAGCGAATAAAACTCACATATCGTATCTTTGCAAACTTAAATACGAGCATGACCACTATAACAGACGTTAATCCCAAGCATAATATTATAATTAAAGGGGCAAAGCTCCATAATTTAAAGAATATAGACGTTGTAATACCACGCAATAAATTAGTGGTCATTACAGGCTTGTCCGGATCGGGTAAATCCAGTTTGGCCTTCGATACCCTTTATGCCGAAGGACAAAGAAGATATGTTGAAAGTCTTTCCTCCTATGCTAGACAGTTTTTAGGAAAATTGGACAAGCCCAAAGTGGATTATATTAAAGGTATAGCTCCCGCCATCGCCATTGAACAAAAGGTGAATTCTACAAATCCCCGATCTACCGTGGGAACCACCACTGAAATCTATGACTATTTAAAATTAATGTTCGCGCGTATTGGCAGAACCTTTTCCCCAATATCGGGCAGTGAGGTTAAAAAGCATACTGTCTCGGACGTAGTGGAACATATTAAAATCTTTGAAGAAGGCACAAAATTACTTTTGCTTGCCCCTATTAAAATTAGTGCCGAAAGAGACCCCTATAAATCACTTCAATTATTTTCCAAGCAGGGATTTGCAAGAATATTATACAATGGAGAAGTTACTAGGATAGATGAGGACCTAAAGGATATAGGTCGGGAATTTGAACTGGTGGTAGATCGAATTATATATAAAAACGACGAGGACTTCTTCAATAGATTGGGCAATGCCATTGATACTGCCTTTTTTGAAGGCAAGGGAGAATGTATTGTCCAGGATCTAACAACTGGCCAAAATACCCATTTTAGTAATAAATTTGAATTGGACGGTCTTCAGTTCCTAGAACCCAATGTTCATTTGTTCAGTTTCAACAACCCTTACGGGGCCTGTCCCAAATGTGAGGGCTATGGGGATGTCATAGGCATAGATGAAGACTTGGTTATTCCCAACACCTCGCTCTCGGTATACGAAAACGCAATTTTTCCATGGCGAGGGGAAAGTATGGGCTGGTACAGGGATGAATTGGTGAATGTGGCCTATAAATTCGATTTTCCAATCCATAAACCCTGGTATCAGCTATCCGATGAGCAAAAGCAACTTGTGTGGGAAGGGAACAGCTATTTTACCGGTATCCATAAATTCTTTGAAGGCCTGGAAGAAAAAAGCTATAAAATTCAGAATAGGGTAATGCTATCCCGTTATCGCGGCAAAACCAAATGCAGCACCTGTAAGGGAAAGCGTTTACGGAAGGAAACCGACTATGTAAAGGTTTCAGGGAAATCTATTTCCGACCTAGTGGAATTGCCTATAGAAGATCTTATCGGCTTCTTTAAGGATATAAAACTTAGTTGCAACGACGAGAAAATTGCCAACAGATTACTTAGGGAAATAGAAAGCAGATTGGGGTTTCTTCATAATGTAGGACTAAGTTATTTAACATTGAACAGAAAATCCAATTCCTTGTCGGGTGGGGAAAGTCAACGAATAAATTTGGCCACCTCATTGGGAAGTAGTTTGGTAGGCTCCATGTATATCTTGGACGAACCCAGTATTGGCCTTCACCCAAAAGATACCGAGAACCTGATTACCGTTCTAAAATCGTTACGCGATTTAGGCAATACCGTAATTGTGGTGGAACACGATGAGGACATTATGAAAGCAGCGGACGAGGTGATCGATATTGGCCCGGAAGCCGGCACGCATGGCGGGGAAGTGGTTGCCCATGGCACCTTGGATGAAATCCTTAAATCCAATTCCCTTACAGCGGCGTACCTAAATGGTACTATGGAAATCGCCGTACCAAAAACAAGAAGGCCTTTTAAAAATTATATAGAAATAAAAGGAGCCCGGGAAAATAACCTTAAAAATATTGATGTTACTTTTCCTTTGAACGTCTTGACCGTCATTACCGGTGTATCGGGCAGTGGAAAAAGTACTTTGGTAAAAAAACTATTGTACCCTATAATTCTAAAGGAACTCGGTGGATACGGAGAGAAAGCTGGGCAGTACAGTTCCATGGAGGGTAAATTTCAATCCCTAAAACACGTGGAGTACGTTGATCAAAACCCCATTGGTCGTTCCTCAAGATCTAACCCCGTTACCTACATTAAGGCTTATGACGATATCCGAAATCTTTTTGCCCACCAGAAATTAAGCAAATTAAGAGGGTATCAGGCCAAACATTTCTCTTTTAATGTTGACGGTGGCAGATGCGAAAAATGCAAAGGGGAAGGAGAGATTACGGTAGAAATGCAATTCATGGCGGATGTGCACTTAGAATGTGAAACCTGCAACGGAAAAAGGTTTAAAAAGGAAGTATTGGAAGTAAAATTCGAAGATGCCAATATAGATAATGTCCTTAATATGACCATTGATGATGCCGTAGATTTCTTTAACAGAAACAATCAATCCAAAATCGTGACCAAATTGAAGCCACTTCAAGATGTTGGGCTAGGATATGTAACCTTGGGACAATCTTCCTCTACCCTTTCCGGAGGGGAAGCGCAGCGCATTAAGCTGGCATCATTTTTAGTAAAGGGGAACACCAAGGACAAAGCGCTGTTTATTTTTGATGAACCTACTACCGGTCTCCATTTCCACGATATTAAAAAATTGCTTAAATCGTTTGACGCATTAATTGACAAAGGACATTCCATAATTGTCATAGAGCACAATATAGACTTGGTAAAATGCGCCGATTACATCATCGACTTAGGCCCGGACGGAGGAAATAAGGGAGGACAACTATTGGTGCAGGGAACCCCGGAAAATGTTGTAAAAAACAAAGCTTCCTATACGGCAAAGTATTTAAAAGAAAAACTGTCCAGCTAGATGTAGTCCTTGGCTACTAGTTTGATTTATATAGCCCATAAATGAACCACTTATCCACCTTGAACATTAAACCTTTAATACTTTTTACTGCCCACTGTATACTGGTTACTGTTTTGAAGTTTGATGTTTATATCTCCTAAAAATCTACCCTACCGCCCATGCTTACTGAATACTGACTACTCGTCTCAGTACTGATGTCTCCATCTCCCAAAAATCTGCCAACCGGCCACTGCCCACTGTTTACTGATTACTGTTTACTGTTTACTGATTACTGACTACTGACTACTGATTTCAGGCTTTTAGCTAATGACTCTTATCTCCTAATTTCTTTTTCCTTTAACCGATTCTTTTACAAACTAATAGAATAAATAAATTATAAGTTACTGAAATACAATATATTAAATTAATACTTTATTTTTTGGCATGCTGTTTGGTATATACAAATTGAATGTAAATAGTTGCATTCAAAATTAAAACCTTATATCATGAGAAATTTAATACTCCTTTTTACAGCGCTTATATTGGGAACTTCAGGTTCCAAGGCAGCTTCAGTAGAAGATAAGGTTGCCACAAGCAATACTTATAGAAATAATAACTCATTTATTTTTGTTGAAAATGGTATCACATTTTCAGTTTATCCTGATGGAGAGTTCGACTTCTATATTGATAATAGAGATGGTGTTAATGCCAATGTAAATTTTGGACATACCAATATTACTTTTAATTCAGGTTACGATTACAACCCTTATGTTCAGTATGACGATTACGGTGCTGTTATACAAGTTGAGAATGTTCCTATCTACTATGACTACTACGGTAGGGTATCCCAAATTGGGGATGTAGATATCAACTATAATAGCGGTAGGGTTTCACGAGTCGGTGGTCTCTATGTGTATTATAACAACCGTGGATTTTACAGCCATCACAGGGGATACATTAATGTTTACAACAGGCATTATATCTACAGCCCTTTCCACAGTTATTTCGTAAGACCTGCCATAGGCTTTGGCTTAGTATTTGGCAGCCCTTATAGAAGATATTACGAACCAGTAAGATATACCTATTATAGGCCATATTATAACAACCACAGAAAAGCATATGCTAAAATAGGGCACCATTACAAATACGATAAAGGACATCAGAATAAAAGAAGTACCATTTATAGGAACGACAAAAGAGTTGCCGTTAGGGATAATGGGTATAGAAGTAACAACAACCTAAGATCCAACAACCGTTCTGTTGCCAGTAGAAGTGATGGGGTAAGAAACAACAAAAGTGTTTCCAGAAGCACTACATCCAGAAGCAACAACGATGGTTACAGAAAGAACAATACTGTTTCCAGAAGTACAACATCTAGAAGCAACAATGTTAACGGTAGAGATAATAATGTTTCCAGAACCACAACCCAACGTAGCAGCAATAATGGAAATAGCACCGTTAAGAGAAGCACCACGGTAAGGAGCAATTCGCCAAGTGCTAGAAATGACAAATCGGTTTCCAGAAGTTCTTCGATTCGCCAAAATGATAAGGGGAATGTCCAAAGAACCGTAAGTAGAACAACCTCTACGAGGAGTAGTAATGGCAGTGGAAGTTCTGTAACAAGGAGCAAAGCAGTGGTGTCCAGACCTTCTGGAAATACAAGGACAACGGTAAAAAAGGAAGTTAACAGAAGCCCAAGAAATACTTCGATAAATAGAAGTTCTTCGAGTAGAAATAATAGCGGTTCATCTGTAAGGAATACTACTGTAAAACGACCAACTGTACAGTCAAAAAGTACTGCAAAAAGGTCGGTGGCAAAGGCATCTTCCAGTAGTGCAAGAAAAGTTTCAACGGCTTCCACAAGAGGAAGAAGTTCCAGAAGTAATTAAAAATAGTTTTTAGGTTGGTTAGTTGTTTAGCCCCGCAGCGAATTCGTTCCTGCGGGGTTTTACTTTCTTAGTGAGATTGGTGTGCTCCAACCCGTTCTTCGAAATATTAAAAATGCTTTTCGCTTAATGAATGTAAGGCCTGTCCTAGAGATAATCCACCTTGTCCTATTTTTTCATCCCCAACTTTCCCAAATAAAATGAAATGGCACCAAATACGTCTTCGGAAATTCTGAAGCGATATAAAACAAAAATATAACAAATCAGAATCAACATACCCCTTAGGGCTATGTTCACCAATGGATGGAAAGGAAACGATACAAAGTAAAAAATGGCAGATAGTATAACGAGAAGAAAAACAACTTTAAAAGTCTCCTTTGTAATTGGTTGAATACCAAATTTTAATTTAACAAAACCCAATTTTATGGTATTGTAAATAAAAAAAGCCATAAAACTAGCTATGGCCGCACCGTCCAAGCCGTATTTTGGAATAAGCCATAGGTTCAACAAAATGGTTAAAATGGCCAAGGCAACCCCCATAAGGAGCAACGCCCTATAAAATTCCGAATTGTACATTATAGCATTGTTATTGCCCAATAGGGCATCATATACCCTGGCAAATCCAATGATATAAACAATTACATAGCCGCCACGGTAAGATTCGGGCAACAAATTGTACAGGTCATTTAGATTTAAAACAATCAAAATAAATATAAGCCCAGAAACTATAAATAAGGTAAGCGAGCTCTTTTGATATAATGTTTTAAGAGCCTTGATATCCTTTTTATGAAGTATTTCCGCAGTTAAGGGATACGTAATATTATGCATGGACCTGGACGGAACGGCAATGACCGTTGCTATATATCCGGCAACACTGTAATAGGCCACATTTTTAATTTCTATAAATTGATTGATCATTACCTTGTCTACCTCCAACAAAACTATCGCGGCAGATCCACCCAATATAATCAAGGTGCTATAATTAATAATTTCGCGAGTGTTCGCCGGAAAATTAAAATCCAACTTTAAACGAAGTGATCGTAAGGCGTAGGCCTGCATTATAAGGGTTCTAAGGATATACATCCCCACCATGGCATTGAGAAACGTCGATACAGATATCAGGTCCCAATAAACCAACATAAGTAATATTGTTATCACTATTCTGCTGAATACCTCCTTCATGAAATTCCCAAAAACCGACTTCATCTGAACCTTCGCCCAAGCGTAAAACACCTCAAAATAGGCCATTGCCACACCAATAATAAAAATATGCCATACATACCCTTTCACTATGGGGTTCTCCTTGGACAAAAAATCACCAATGGTCTCATTGGCCAGGTAGGAAATGGCCCCAATAGGTACAATAAGTATTAGCGGCAAGAAAACCATTAGGGTCATAAAACCATCTTTCCCATGAAGTTTCTGGTATCCTGAATAATATTTGACCAGAGTATTTGGAATCCCAAATGCCAATATCGGCATCAAGACGGAAGATGCGGACAGTATTACATTGACCAAGCCAAAATATTCGTCCGATAAAAAACGTGTATATAGAAAAAGCAGGTTCAATGCCCCTATAGCAAAGCCACCATAGGTAATCAAAGTATTGTTCAATGATTGTTTTAAGACTATTCCCATGCTAAATACTTGGACAACTTTGCCGTTAATTCCCTTCTGTGGTATTGTTCAACCTCTGCCAAAGGCAAAGTCAATTGCTCTTTTTTATATTCCTGAAACCATTGCAACAATGTACTTTTTAATTCACCTAACTGTGGATAGGTATAGGTCTTACCTGTATTGGATTCGGCAACAAGATCGCCTACCTCCCAATTGGCTGGACCTACGCCCAAGATAGGCCTTTTTGAAGCCATATACTCAAATACCTTTCCCGGAATAATACCCTGAGTCTCTTCAGAATCTATCTCTACCAATAGCAGTACTTGCGACTTTCTTTGATATTGGAGTGCCTCATCGTGCGAAATATAACCCAGTAATTTGGTATAGGATTGGAGACCATAAAAATAGATACTTTCCAAAACATCCGAACTAATAACTCCTGCCAATTGCAATTTGAAACATTTTTTAAAATCGGGGTATTCCTGAATTAATTCTGATAGCGCTTTCCAAAGATTCAAGGGGTTTCTCCCCGTAAGCAGGGATCCGATATGGGAAATGGTAAAATCAACATCCAAAGCCGCCGAACTGCCCGGGCTGGTATCATACCCATTGGTAATAACAGTAATAGGTTTTGGGGTTATATGGGAAAACTCCTGTCTTGTGGTATTACTGGTCACAATAATTTTATCGGCTTCATTCAGTACTAGGTGCTCCAGCTGTTTGTGCTTTTCCTGGGAAGCCTTGGTCAGTTTCAATTTTTTATGATAGCCAATCGAGGTCCATGGATCCCTAAAGTCCGTTACCCACCTAATTTGGGTACGCTTTTTTAGTTCAAGCCCAATAAGATGCAGACTATGTGGGGGTCCGGTAGTTATAACAGTCCCGATTTTTTCTTTTGCAATAACATCCTGTAAAAAATCAACCGAAGGTTTTATCCAAAATTTTCTGGCATCGGGAATAAACAAATTTCCCCTTATCCACAACATCACTTTTTCTACAACAGATTGATTTTTGGAATTGATTATACCAGCGCTAATCTTTTTGGTCTTTTTTTTGGAAAATATTCGTGCAAAACCATAGGGTTCATATATGGGCTTTTTATATACTTTTATTCCTGCCGGTATTTCCTGTGTTAAAGATTCGTCTACTATGGGATAATTGGGGTTTTCCGGAATATAAACAATGGGTTCTATATCAAAATCCCTAAGGTATTTTACAAATTTCAACCATCGCTGTACTCCAGGTCCACCTGCCGGAGGCCAATAATACGTGATGATGAGTACCTTCTGCATTAAGCCGTTGGTTTTTTCCTAGAGGCCCAAAAAGCATGGCCAATTCCAAAAAAGAATACCAGGACCAAGATTATGGAGCTTGCCATAGTTATATTGCCTCCAACCTTAATAAGGCTGGGCTCAAACTTAAACTCAATTTTATGTTTTCCCGCCGGTATTTTTAAGGCCCTCAAAACGTAATTCACTTCAAAATGTTCCTTTAAATTTCCATCTATATAGGCATTCCAACCATGTGGATAGTACATTTCGGAAAATACGGCAATTCCAGGGTTGACACTATTGGAACTATAGGTTAAATGGTTGGGTTTGTATTCAACCAATTTTATTGAAGCTGTAGAATCTGTCTTGAAATTAAGCTCTTTTATATTTTCAAACTTCGACTTGTTAAAAACTGCCTTATGCTTTACATCCAAGGTATTCAATGCCATTATTTCGTCATTGGCATTATATACTGGCACCAATTCATCAATAAACCAAGCATTCCCATTGGCATCAGGATTTAATGCTGGATAGTTCCTGCCCTCTTCATCTTGTTGTACCACATATTTAACATTGAGCATGCTCAAAACCCTGACATTATTCTTGGATATGTGAAAATCGAACAATTCCTGGATCCCCGCCGGTTTAGCGGCGTGATACCCCCATATGGACTGATGAAAATAAGCTGTACGGCCTCCCCCTCCTATCTCTGATGGATCGTATACCCTAAAAACAGTAGTGTCCTGCGCTATCTGTCTGTCCATATCAGTTTCCTGAAAAGGTTCCAGCATTCTGCGTTGGGCAACAAAATCATCCTCATTTACATAGCGCTTTGCAACGCCTACCAAATCGAACACTACCAGTACCCCCAATAGAACAATCACCAAATTTTGCTTCAATTTATTCTTCAAATAAAACCATATAACCAAGCCGGCCAAGATAACATAGATTAGTGACCTAAAAATATCTGCGTTGTAAACCGCCTTGCGATCCGCAACAATCAAGGAAACAATGTCATCGCCATAATACTGACGATAGGTTTCATCGCTCTGTCCAGTAAAGCTGAACATTCCTTTAACTAGAAAAAGAAGCACGCCAATTCCCAAAGTAATGAAGATCGTTAATTTTAAGTCCTTTAGTTTCTTGGAAGTATCCACTTTGGAATCAAAAAGTTGTACTAAAGCTAGGATAGCCAAAACAGGAGCACAGAGTTCCAGAATGACCTGAATGGATGATACCGCCCTAAATTTATTGTACAAGGGAAAATAATCGATCATAACATCCGTAAGTAGGCCGAAATTTTTACCCCATGAAAGAATTAGCGCCATTATAGTTCCTCCTAGAAGCCACCATTTCACTTTTCCTTTTACCAAAAATAGCCCTAGAACAAAGAGAAAAAAAACCACGGCCCCAATATAGGCTGGAGCGGCCACTATAGGCTGGTCTCCCCAGTATAGAGGCAAAGAACTGGTGAAATCCAATGCCTTGGTCCGGGATATTCCATTCTCGGTCAAAAAGGTGTAGGTTTTGGAATCGGCCCCAAGATCCTCGCCACCGGAACCCCCGAACAGTCTTGGAACAAATAAATTCATGGATTCTACAATCCCGTAACTGTATTGTGTAATATATTCTCGATCCAGACCGGAACCACTTTCTTTGGGCTCTCCGTTGGCCGTTATGGTAAGGTCTGATTTTCCTCTTGTACTCCAATCCGCATATTCCTTAGTAGCCATTAAACTAGTGGCATTTGCTGCTATTCCCAGCAACACCGCCAATATTAGGATTCCGACAGAAATACCAAAATGTTTTAATTGCTTATTCTTAATGGCATCCACCAGATAAACAACCCCGAGAATGAGTACCAATAACATAAAATAATAGGTCATCTGGTAATGATTGGCACCCACTTCCAAGGCCATGGCAATAGCCGTTAGGAGGAATCCCCAGAGGTATCTCTTCCTAAAAACTAAAATAATTCCCCCCAAGAGCATGGGCATATAGCCAATGGCATGTGCCTTTGCATTGTGCCCTACTCCCAATATAATAATCATATAGGTAGAGAAACCAAAGGCCAGTGCACCCAATACCGCCAACTTATAATCCACCTTTAGGCAGGATAACAAAATATAAAACCCGATAAGATATATAAAAAGATAATCTGCGGGCCTAGGTAAAAACCGGATAACCCGATCCAACTTTTTTACATAATCATGTGGATAATAGGCCCCTAATTGATAAGTAGGCATTCCGCCGAAAGCGCCATTGGTCCAATACGGTTCCTCCCCTGTCTTCTTCCGGAAATCGTTTTGCTCCTTGGCCATCCCCGTAAATTGGACAATATCCGATTGCTCGATTACCTTCCCCTGAAGTACGGGATGGAAATAGGCCAGCGCTACAATTACGAAAAATACAGTTACAAAAAAATGGATAAAAAAGGCTCTTAGACCGTTTCTCATGTTTGGTTATGGTAAATGGTTATTCAATTTCCTCAAAATCTATGTATTCTCCAACATTTTTTGAGCTGTTCTTTTTCTTGGTCGTTTTCCTATCAATTATAACGTCGCCTATTTGCTCTTCTTCCTGAGGTTGCTGACCTGCAAAACCTTCAAACTGTTCCTTAAAATGTTCCTCGGTCTTCTTTGCCGCGTACCTAAACAATTTAGGAGCAAACCATTTCGCCAGAATTTTAATCAAATAGTATACTAAGAGTACAATTAGTATCGTTTTTAAAAAACCCATAATTAGTTGACAAATTTTATATCAAAAGTACAATTCTAACGTTGTATTAATAGTGCAAAAGTCTTAAAATAATAATAAAATAGTACCTATGGAGTATATTGTTTCCAAGAAACGCCTTATGAAAATACTAATATTTGGAATTTTCACCATTCCATTGGTCGCTTTTTCACAATACACCGATGTCATCAACTCCAATAGACCTGGACTATCCGTAAGTGCGTATGCTATTGGTACAAACGTTTTACAGGCCGAATTCGGCGTTGCATATGAACAACAGGATCACTCCAGGCTAGCTACTGAATCCAATATTTTTGGAGCCGATCTCTCATTGCGTTATGGCCTCCTTTTTGAAACCTTGGAATTGAATTATGAAGGCACTTTCGACAATCAGAATAAGACATATACCAACACAGGGGTAGAAATTAAGAACACCGATTTTTCCAGAAACAGAATAGGTTTAAAATTTTTAGTTTACGATCCTTTTAAGAATCCCGAAAATAATAAGCCCAATCTATACAGTTGGAAGGCCAATTATGGTTTTAAACTAAAAAATCTAATCCCGGCCGTATCGGTCTACGCTGGTGCCAATTTTGTATTGGGCGACAATCCGTTTTACCGAGGCGACCCTACGGTATCCCCTCGGGTAATGGTGGCTACCCAAAGCAGGCTTACTCCAAGATTTGTACTTATTTCCAATATTGCTTATGACAGATTGGGAACGGATTTCCCGGAATGGAACTACACGGTATCCTTGTCCCATGCCTTTAGAGACCCCAAATGGAGTGTCTTCGTGGAAAACCAAGGCATAAAAAGTGATCGTTATTCGGACGTACTTTTAAGGGGTGGTGTGGCCCATTTGTTGGGTGAAAACATGCAGGTGGACATGAATTTGGGCGCCAGTTTCAAAAATACACCAAGTAGGATTTTTGCCGCAATGGGATTCTCCTATAGGGTAGACATGCACAAGGACAAGGTGAAGTCCATCGAAGATCAAAAGGCGGGAGAAAATGGCGGCCCCATCAACAAGAACGCCATGAAGAAAAAGAAAAAGGGGAAAAATAAAGGTTCCGGAGCAGAAGATGTCGATTTGGGACCTACTAAAAAACAACTACGTAAGCTAAAGAAAAAGGAAAAGAATAGGGACGATTCTGAAATTGATTTCTAACAAAATAACTTTTGTCCTTTTTCCTATAGATTAATATTGCTAATATTGAACCATACAAGAAACATGGTATGGTTACTCTGAAAGAAGCAAAAACAAAATCGGAACTTAAAGATTTCGTCAAATTTCCATTTACACTTTACAAGGATTCCCCATATTGGGTACCTCCTATTATTAATGATGAGCTGGAGTCTTTTGACAAAAGCAAAAATCCTGTTTTTAAGGATGCCGATGCCTGGTTTTATCTAGCTTATAGGAACGATAAAATTGTAGGCAGGGTCGTAGCCATTATCAATAGATTGGAAGTGAACCAACAGCAGGTAAAAAAGATGCGTTTTGGTTGGTTCGATTTTGTGGATGACTATGAAGTTACAGAGGCGCTGTTCAATAAGGTGGCCGAAATAGGAAAAGAACACAAGTTGTCCTATATGGAAGGGCCTGTAGGTTTTTCCAATCTGGACAAAGTAGGTGTACTGACCGAAGGTTTTGATGAGATAGGCACCATGATTACCTGGTACAACCATCCTTACTATGTAAACCATTTTGAACGCTTTGGGTTTGTAAAGGAAAAGGAATACATGGAAAATAAATTCCCATTTAGCAATGCAGAGCCCAAATTTTTTGAAAAGGCAAACGAACTGGTCAGGAAACGATATGGTGTAAAGGAATTGAACTTTAGTACAACCAAGGAGGTAATGCCTTGGGTAGATCAGATGTTCGATCTTTTTAACGAGACCTATTCCTCTCTTTCTTCCTTTGTCCGCATCACCGATATTCAAAAGGAATACTTCAAGAAAAAATATATCAGTTTTATAAATCCCGAGTATATTAAATTCATATTGGACAAGGATGATAAATTGATAGCGTTCGGAATAGTAATGCCTTCATTTTCCAAAGCCTTGCAAAAAGCGAAGGGAAAATTATTTCCATTTGGCATATTTCATTTGCTCAACGCGAAAAAGAACAGCAAAGAGGTTATCTTTTATTTGATCGGGGTACTTCCTGAATACCAGAACAAAGGAGTAACTGCCGTTATGTTCAATGAATATTACAAGACCTTTAAGGCCAAGGGGATAGAAAAATGTGTTAGGACTCCAGAATTAGAGGAAAATGTGGCCATTCGCCAGTTATGGAAACATTTCGACCCAAAAATATATAAGAGAAGAAGGACTTACAAAAAAGAACTCTAAGTGGTCCCGAGAGACAAAGTTTCAAACCCATCCAAAATCAAAAAAACCAACTTATTTAAGTTGGCTTTTTCGATATAAATTGAAATAGATTTATTCTCCCATAGCCGCAGCTACTGCTGCAGACAATCTTTTGTAAGTACCATTCTGTAAACGCTCGCGTATTACGGAGAAGGCCTCCAAAGTTTCCGATACATCCTGTAAGGTATGTGTGGCCGTCGGAATCATTCTTAAAAGAATCAAACCTTTGGGAATTACGGGATACACCACAATAGAACAGAAAATACCAAAATTCTCCCTTAGATCCTTGACCAATGCCATGGCTTCGGGAATGCTACCGTTAAGATAGACCGGTGTAACACAGCTAGTGGTAGTACCAATATCAAAACCTCTTTCTTTTAATCCGTTCTGCAATGCATTTACATTCTCCCAAAGTTTGGCCTTCAGTTCTGGTTGGGTACGAAGCATATCCAACCTTTTCAGCGCTCCTTTTACATAAATCATCGGCAATGATTTAGCAAACATTTGTGATCGCAAGTTATATTTAAGATATTCTATAATCTCTTTATCTGCAGCCAAAAAGGCTCCGATTCCTGCCATAGATTTGGCGAAAGTTGCAAAATAAACATCTATATCATCCTGAATTCCCTGCTCCTCACCTGCTCCGGCCCCGGTTTCACCCAGGGTTCCAAAACCATGTGCATCATCTACGAACAATCTAAAATTATATTTTTTCTTAAGCGCAACAATCTCCTTAAGCCTGCCCTGTTCCCCGCGCATACCAAACACCCCTTCGGATATTACCAATATACCTCCTCCGGTCTGTTCGGCCATTTTAACTGCCCGATCCAAGTTTTTCTCAAGACTTTCTATGTCATTGTGCTTAAAGGTAAAACGCTTACCCATATGCAAACGTACACCATCTATAATACAGGCATGTGCATCAACATCGTAAACAATAATATCGTCCTTGGAAACCAATGCATCAATGGCAGAAACCATTCCTTGGTACCCAAAGTTCAATAAGTAGGCAGATTCTTTTTTAACAAAAGCAGCCAATTCCTGCTCTAATTGTTCGTGGAAATCGGTATGCCCACTCATCATTCTAGCACCCATAGGAAAAGCGGCACCGTACTCCAATGCTGCCTCGCCGTCTACCTTTTTCACTTCCGGCAAATTAGCCAAACCCAAGTAATCATTAATACTCCAAGTAATTACTTCTTTTCCTTGAAACTTCATCCTATTGGATATAGGACCTTCTAATTTTGGAAATACAAAATATCCCTCAGCTTGGGAAGCCCATTTCCCTAAAGGGCCTTTATTCTCGATAATTCTGTCAAATAAATCTCTCATCTAGCCTACGTTGATTATTACTGCAAAAGTATATATTTTTAATATGCATATGCAACTTATTTAATACATAAAAAGCAACGACTTATGAACCGTTGCTTTTTACATCATAAATTTTGCATGGCCTTTACTTTACAAATTCTATTTTTTGTGGTTCTTCCACGTTTTTACTATCAAAGAAGCCTTGGTCGGCCATCCACTGGTCACTGTATATCTTACTCATATACCTGGAACCATGATCTGGGAAAATAACGACTACATTGCTATTTTCATTAAACTCCCCCATTTTTTCCAGTTGCCTTACGGCTTGCATTACTGCTCCACTAGTATATCCAACAAAGAGTCCTTCCGTTCTGGATATCTCCCTGGCCGTATGGGCACTTTCTTCATCGGTAACCTTAATAAATTCATCTATTACCTTGAAATTGGTAGCAGTAGGTATTAAATTTTTACCCAAACCTTCAATACGGTACGGATAAATTTCCTTAGTATCAAATTCACCTGTCTCGTGGTATTTCTTAAGAACGGAACCATATGCATCCACACCTATCACACGGATATTCGGATTTTGTTCCTTCAAGTACTTAGCAGTACCGGAAATGGTACCTCCCGTACCACTACAGGCCACTAAATGCGTAATATGACCGTTGGTCTGATTCCAAATTTCCGGTCCCGTACTTTTGTAATGGGCCTCGGCATTTAAATCATTAAAATACTGATTGATATAAATAGACCCTTCAGTTTCCTCATGAAGTCTCTTGGCCACTTCGTAATATGATCTTGGGTCATCTGCGCTTACGTGTGCAGGGCATACATATACTTTTGCCCCCATAGACCTAAGCATATCTATTTTATCCTTGGAAGATTTTGAACTTACCGCCAAGATACATTCATAACCTTTTATGATACTGATCATGGCAATGCTAAAACCAGTATTTCCCGAAGTGGTTTCTATAATGGTACTCCCCTTCTTCAAAATTCCCCTGCGCTCCGCCTCTTCAATAATATAAAGGGCAATGCGATCTTTGGAAGAATGTCCTGGATTAAAACCTTCCACCTTAGCGTAAAAATTACCTTCTAAGTTGGCAGCTATTTTATTTAGTTTGATTAATGGGGTGTTTCCTACAAGTTCTAGGAGGTTGTTATAAGCGTTTATCTTATGTTCCATAAACAGTTTCTAGGTTTAGAACTTATCGACATCTTTTAATTTATGTCAATATTGATAGGACAAAATTAGTCTTTTTTTTTGATTATCGAATTTTATGCTCTAAATCTAACAAAAATGCATATTCTTTTGCCACCTCTTTTAAGGATTCAAATCGGCCAGAAGCACCACCATGACCTGCATCCATATTAATATTGAACAACAATAAATTATTGTCCATTTTGTACTCTCTAAGTTTGGCAACCCATTTGGCAGGCTCAAAATATTGCACTTGGGAATCGTGAAATCCTGTAACAACCAGCATATTTGGCTGTACTTGTCGCGATACATTGTCATATGGCGAATATGATTTCATATAGTCATAGTATTCCTTTTCGTTTGGATTGCCCCATTCATCATATTCCCCAGTGGTCAAAGGAATAGTATCATCCAACATGGTGGTAAGCACATCTACAAAGGGAACTGCTGCAATTACCCCATGATATATTTCCGGGCACATATTTACTATAGCTCCCATTAAAAGTCCCCCTGCCGAACCACCAGATGCATAGAGATGTTCCGGACTGGTAATTTTTTTTTCAATCAGAAATTTGGAACAATCAATAAAATCGGTAAACGTATTGATCTTATTCAGCAACCTACCTTCCTCGTACCATTTACGGCCCAGATATTCCCCGCCGCGCACATGGGCTATGGCATAAATAAAACCTCGGTCCAACAGACTTAACCGTACTGTGGAAAAATAGGGATCTATAGTATGGCCGTAGGACCCGTATGCGTATTGCAATAACGGACTGGAACCGTCCAACTTGGTATTTTTGTGATAGACCAAGGAGATCGGAACTTTTTTACCATCTCTGGCCGGGGCCCAAATTCGTTCTGAAATATAGTTTCCCTTATCGAATTTTCCACCCAGTACCTCTTGTTCCTTTTTTATTTTCTTTTCCCTGGTCCTCATGTTGAAATCTATGATGGAACTGGGTGTTGTCATAGAGTTATATCCATATCTTAGAATTTCGGTGTCAAAATCAGGATTGGTACCCACATAGGCGGTATAAGTCTCATTGTCAAAGGGCAAATAATAGCTTTCCCCGGTATCCCATCGCACAATCTTCAATTTATTCAAACCATTCTCCCGTTCGGACAAAACATAATACTCATTGAACATTTCAATATCTTCTAGCAATACTTCTTCCCTGTGCGGAATAAAGTCTACCCAATGTTCGGATTCGGTCTGATCTTCAGGGGTCGTCATCAATTTAAAATTGGTTGCCCCTTCCATATTGGTAAGGATGTAAAAATTGTCTTCGTAATGGGTTAAGGAATACTCCATGCCCCTAACTCTTTTGGAAAATACATGAAACTTTCCATTAGGGTCATCCGCCCTTAAAATTTGAAATTCAGTGGTCAAGGTACTGGAAGAACCAATAACTATAAATTCTTTGGATTTGGTTTTGTAAACAAAGGTGGTAAAGGTTTCGTCGTCCTCGTGAAAAACCAGTTCATCTTCCTCGGGTGATGTTCCCAATATATGCCTATAAATATTATTGGACCTTAGGGTAACAGGATCCTTCTTGGTGTAGAACAGTGTCTTATTGTCATTGGCCCATACCGCGCTGCCAGTGGTGTTCTCTATTTTATCCGCATAAATCTCCTGGGTATGCAAATTTTTTATTTGTAGGGTGTACTGCCTGCGTGAAACGGTATCCACTCCAAAGGCGGCCAGTTCGTTATTGGGGCTAATGGACAGGCCTCCTAGGTTAAAATAATCCAAACCCTTCGCCATAAGGTTGCAGTTGAACATTATTTCCTCTTCAGCATCCTCTTTTTCAAACCTTCTGGTGAAAATGGGATACTCTTTTCCCACCTCATATCTGGTAGCATACCAGTAGCCATTGAACTTGTAGGGCACTGAAGAATCATCTTCCTTTATCCTGGACTTCATCTCCAGGAACAAGCTATCCTTAAGCTCTTGGGTATGGGCCGTCATTGACTCATAGTATGCGTTTTCCTGTTCCAAAAAAGCAATGACTTCCGGATTTTCCCTTTCGTTCAACCAATAGTAATCATCTATCCGTATATCCTTGTGCTTTATTAATTGCTTCTCAATCTTTTTTGCACTTGGTGCTTTTAATTCCCGCTGCATGAGTGTGGTATATTTTATAAGAAACCGCAAAAATAATATTTAAATGCAATCGACCTGTTTAAATATGTGGTTTATCTTTTATTATAATATCTGCCCGTCAAGGTATCCAATCGAATAACTGTCATCTTAAATTTCAATAAATCCCGTTCATTTTATTAATTTTGACAAAAGAATTTTATAAATCTATAATTTATGTTTGGAGATATGATGGGCATGTTGGGTAAATTGAAGGAAACCCAAGAAAAAGTAAAAGCTACCAAAGAAAGAATGAATACTGTACTACTTGATGAGCAATCTCCGGATCAATTGCTCAAGGTGAGTATAACGGCCAATAGAACCATTAAATCCATTACTATAGATGATAGTCTTTTGAAAGATAAGGATCAGCTGGAAGATTATTTGATCCTAACCCTAAACAGGGCTATAGAAAAGGCCACAACCATAAATGAGAACGAATTGGCCGCAGTTGCCAAGGAAGGAATGCCCAACATTCCTGGAATGGATTCGTTTTTAAAATAAATTTCAGTAAGTTTAACAGAGCCTTTTAAATAAAAACTTGTAATAATGAAGATTTTTTTCTTGCTACTTCTGTTTCCCTTCCTTGCAAATGCACAGAATAATAGTGGCAATATCAATGAAACGAATTGGCTGACCGATTATGCCAATGCCAAAGAAGTAGCAAAAAAAAACAACTCCACTATACTTCTGTATTTTACGGGCAGTGATTGGTGCTCGCCCTGTAAGGCTTTAAAAAAAGACCTTTTCGACACAAGTCAATTTAAGGAAGTGGCCAAGGACTATGTGCTCCTGTATGTGGATCTCCCCAGAAAGAAAGAACTTCTCAGTGCCGAGGAAATGCAACAGAACAAGGCTTTATTATCGCAATGGAACAAAAAGGGCGTTTTTCCTTTGATAAGCTTGGTCAACACCGAAGAAAAAGAAGTGGCCTCAATGTCCGGTTATGGCTCCAAAATGGATGTGGAAAAGTATTTGGATTTTCTTAGGAGGAACAGTAAAATGTAATTCCAATCCCCAGAAGTTTCCTTTTTACAATAACCCAACTCAGAATTTGAATAGGGCATTGTTTCTAATTGTCCGATGCCCAACAACATACTATTGCCAGGAAAAGGATTAGGGACAATTGTTGTGTTTATGTAAAAATTAGGATTAATTTGATCACTCATGTTTTTTGAACAATCGTTTTAATTAACAGGAGCAATCTAGTAAAACCAACGACTAAATTATTCTTTCATTTTACTCAATTGGTTGTTATTGTTTTTTTATCGGATTTCGTGAATCTTCGATTTCTTTGCTTGTCCAATGAAACCGACGCAGGAGGTTCATGAATACCTTATTTTAAAAATAGACAGGCAATGAATAAAACGAAACAAACCCGCCTTGCCGTCGGGCAGGAGAAAAGACCCTTCTTCACTAGGTGGCCCCTAAAATCTTAGGATTTTAAGGACCGATGCCATGGCCTAAATTATTTCCAAGGCTTCAATAATTCTTTACGGCCATGCCATCTCCACGACGGAAGAAGAACGAACAAACCATAGACTTTGAGGACAATGCTCAAAGGTATTTAATAACAGAAAATGATTTATCCTCACATGACGGTCGACGGAACAAAGGACCGGCCTATTTTCAATTTCGTTTTAAATCAAGTGATTTCCACATTGGTTTATGGAAGCCGTGCAAAGAGCATTTCACCTAAGTGAAAGCGGCCTGGGCGGTACGGCCGTGGAAAGTGCGTAGATTTAAAGAAATTTAAAATCAGCCTAGCGTTTTTTGGTTCGTTTTTTGGGCGATGCAAAAAATGAACAGAACACAAACTTGAGATAGTAAATTATAACTTTTTCTAATTCTCACACAACTTTTGGGATTGATCCCAGGAAAATCCATATTCCCAATGTCATATAAGGGTGTATTGGCCTAAAATTCATTATAATTGTAAGGCATTTATTTTAGCCGTAAAACTTTTATGAACAAATACAAAATTCTCCTATATGTTAACGGACAATTATTTTAAGACCTATCCGGACAAAAATGGTTTTTTTAAAGAATATGGCGGATCCTTTATCCCGCCCTTTCTGGAAGAGGAAATGAAAAAAATCACGGACGCTTATTATTCCATTAGCAAATCGCATAATTTTATTTCGGAACTGCGAAGTATTCGCAAACACTATCAAGGCAGGCCAACGCCCGTTTATTATTGCAACAGGCTCTCCGAAAAATATGGAGGAAGAATATACCTTAAACGTGAGGATCTGAACCATACCGGGGCACATAAACTTAACCATTGTATGGGAGAGGCGCTTTTGGCAAAACATTTGGGCAAAAAGAAACTAATTGCTGAAACAGGGGCAGGACAACACGGAGTTGCCTTGGCAACTGCAGCCGCCTATTTTGGATTGGAATGTGAGATTCATATGGGAGAAGTGGATATTGCCAAAGAACATCCCAATGTGGTGCGGATGAAAATCCTTGGTGCAAAGGTAGTACCTGTTTCCCATGGCTTGAAAACTTTGAAAGAAGCTGTGGATTCTGCTTTTGAGGCATATTTAAAGGATCCTGTAACCACTATTTATTGTATAGGCTCTGTGGTCGGCCCACACCCCTTTCCCATGATGGTACGGGATTTCCAACGTGTGGTCGGTATAGAGGCTAAGGAGCAGTTTTTTGAAATGACGGGAGAATTGCCGGACAAGGTAGTAGCCTGTGTGGGTGGGGGAAGTAATGCCATGGGAATATTCTCCTCCTTTTTAACGGAACCGGAATGTACCTTATACGGAGTAGAACCCGGTGGCCGCTCTATGGATTATGGCGAACATGCCGCTACAATGACCTTGGGCAGCCCAGGAATCATCCATGGATTTAAATGTTATATGTTGAAGGACGATAAAGGAGAACCGGGCGCAGTGCATTCCGTTGCCAGTGGTTTGGATTATCCAGGAGTTGGTCCGGAACACAGTATGCTAAAGGATCTTAAAAAAGTAATCTATGACGTAGTTTCGGATCAGGAAACAGTGGATGCTTTTTATGAATTAAGTCGCTTGGAAGGTATTATCCCTGCTTTGGAAAGTGCCCATGCAGTGGCATATGCCATAAAATTGGCACAACAAGATCCACGTTCCTCCATTTTGGTCAATTTAAGTGGTAGAGGGGATAAGGACTTAGATTATGTGGTAGACACCTACGGGCTACCTGAAGATGGAAAATAATTTTTAAAACCTACATGAAGGGGCGCCCAAGAGCTAAAATATAAGGCTATTTGGACGCCTTTTTAAATGGCAAGCTTTCCCGTTGTTAATCATCTTATAATGGCTACCTAAAATATAAGCTTTCTATACCATTCCACTCCTAGCCCAGCTATGTACAAACTCGTATATAGAGAGGCCTGCACTAAAGGTCTTTAACCATAATACAGGGCCATTTTTGAGTAAATGGAAATTTATCTAGTTAAGATTGTTAATCTTAAAGATTCACATTTTTTTGTGTAACTTTAAAAAAAGTTGCCGTAGGCTATGCTAAAAATAAAAAAGGAATCGGATACCACATATACCTTTAGTCTGCAGTCGGAAAGTGGACAGACACTTCTGAACAGTGTCCCCTTCGGCAATAGGGAGGAGATAGACAAGACCATTGCCAATCTTAAGGTGCTAATTGGGCAATCTTCGGTTTTTGAACGCAAGACCGACTATAATGGCAAATTTCTTTTTATTCTTAAGAACAGTGAAGGAAAAGTTTTAGGTAACTCCATGCTCTATAACTCCGAAGCAGGAATGGAAAACGGCATAAAGAATCTTAAAACCAGCATTTCTTTATTACCCGATGCCATTGGCCTATAATTTTGAAAGAATTTCCAAAAAAGCTTCGTGCATTGCCTCGGTATAATCTAAATGGGTAACGATACGCAGTTTATTTTGGCCCATCCCTATGATTTGAATATTCCTTTTGTTCAGTTTGTCCAAAAAATCATCAGTGGACATTTGCTTTTCATCTATTTCAAATATTACAATATTGGTTTCCGTAGGTTCTACTTTTTTAATGTAGGGCAAGCTGTTTAGCAATACGCTTATTTCCTTGGCTCTCCTATGGTCTTCCGCCAATCTTTCCCTGTTGTTTTCCAAGGCGTAAATTCCCGCTGCCGCAAGGTAACCCACCTGTCGCATCCCCCCACCAAGCACCTTCCTCACCCTTAGCGCTTTATCAATTTGTTCTTTGTTGCCCAACAAAACGGAACCTATGGGACACCCCAACCCCTTGCTTAAACAAACACTTATGGTATGGAACAATGTTCCGTAATCCAAGGCCGATTCATTTTTGGCAACAAGGGCATTCCAAAGTCGGGCTCCATCCAAATGATATTTTAAATGATGCTCGTCACAAACCTTTCTTATTGCCTTCAATTCCTCCAGGTCCCAACAGGCCCCTCCGCCCTTATTGGTAGTATTTTCTATACATACCAAAGAGGTTAATGGGCTATGATAAAAGTCTGGTGGGTTTATTACTTCCTTTACTTGACCTGCAGTCATCATTCCTCTATGGCCGTCTACCAATCTACAGGAGACACCACTGTTAAAACTCACCCCTCCCCCTTCATAATTATAAACATGGGCATACTTATCACATATTAATTGCTCCCCTGGCTGGGTGTGCAATTTAATAGCCGTCTGATTGGCCATGGTACCACTTGGAAAAAACAAGGCAGCTTCCATCCCGAACAACTTCGCCATCATTTCTTCCAACTTGTTGACAGTTGGATCATTTTTAAAAACATCATCGCCCACTTCAGCCTGCATCATCGCATTCAACATTCCAGGAGTAGGTTTTGTGACGGTATCGCTAATTAGATTTATCTGCATATGGAATAATAATTATATTAAAAAACAGACGGTTTTAATAAACCGAGTTGCCAAATTTATGCAAAACAACCATAACATTCCCAAGAAGGAAATTTTTCACTCCGGATAAATAATTTTCAATAATATTTTCCATTAATTTTTCAACAATAGATAATTCTAGGGGCAAATTATAGTTATAATTCCCGAAAGTTCTATAAATGAGTTATCTTCAAAGAAAATAGGCGTATGAACTCGGAAGTAAACAAAACTATATTTTCTTCGTACAACAAAAATGCCCAACTTTTTGATGAAGTCTTTGATTCCAATGGAGTTGCCAAAAATGTTTATCAAAAATTATTGGAATTGTACGGGAATCATTCCATACAGGATTATGTGCAGTTGAACAATAAGGCCAAAGCCTCTTTTTTTAACCAAGGGATAACTTTTCAGGTCTATGACAATAAAGTGACCCAAGAAAAGATATTTCCTTTTGATCTTTTTCCTAGAATCATAGACGAAGATGAATGGGAAATCATTGAAAAAGGAGCTATTCAGCGCAGTAAGGCCTCGAACCTGTTTTTATGGGACATTTATCACGATAAAAAAATAATCAAGGATGGGATCGTTCCATTAGACCTTATAACATCCTCTGCGAACTATTTACATCAAATGATAGGTGTGGATCCACCAGGTGGCATTTACAATCACATATCGGGTACAGATATCATTAAACACTCCGACGGAAACTATTATGTGCTTGAAGACAATATTAGATGTCCCTCCGGTGTGAGCTACGTTATTTGCAACCGCACCGCCTTAAAAAGAGCTCTTTTCGGTGTTTTCAACCACTACAAAACCCATTCGGTAACCAATTACGCGGAAAACCTATTGGAGATTCTGGAAAGTGTAAAACCAAAAGGAGTGGATGTTCCAAATTGCGTTGTACTTACCCCCGGGATGTACAATTCTGCCTTTTATGAACATTCCTATCTAGCTAAGGCTATGGGTGTAGAATTGGTAGAAGGCAGGGATCTGTTCGTTGAGAACGATTTTGTTTACATGAAGACTATTCGTGGCCCTATAAAAGTTGATGTAATTTACCGCCGTGTAGATGACTTGTACATGGACCCTTTAGTGTTCAAACCCGAGTCGGCACTTGGAGTACCTGGTCTTTTTGCTGCCTATAGAAAGGGTAACGTTTGCTTGGCCAATGCGCCTGGAACAGGTGTTGCTGATGATAAGGCCATTTACACCTACATGCCCCAGATCATTAAATATTATTTGGACGAGACCCCAATTCTAAACAATGTCCATACCTATCACTGTAGCAGGCCGGACGAGCTGAAATATGTATTGGAACATATACATGAACTAGTGATAAAACCTGTGGACGAAGCAGGTGGTTATGGCATTTCCATTGGCAACCGACTCACTAAGGATGAAATAAAGGTCGTCCAGGAGGAGATTAAGGAAAATCCAAGAAAATATATTGCACAGCCCATTATGTCCTTATCCGTGCATCCCACCTATATTGACGACACTGAATCCTTTGAACAACGACATGTGGACCTAAGAACCTTTACACTTTTAGGGCATGAAAAGGAATTTGTCCTTAAGGGAGGACTCTCAAGGGTAGCGTTAAAAAGAGGAAACCTAATTGTAAATTCCTCACAGGGCGGGGGTTCCAAAGACACCTGGGTATTAAAAAAATAAAACAATCTTATGTTAGCAAGAGTTGCCAATAACCTTTTTTGGATGGGCCGTTATATTGAACGTGCCGAACATGTTGCCAGATACCTAAACGTAAATTATTTTTCGTCTTTGGACGCTCCTAACGAGCTCTCCCAATCCAGACAATTTGTACTGCGTTCCATGATGTTCCTAGTAGGAGAACCTATAGCGGACGATTCCATTATTCTTAAAGAAGAAGACATTCTATACAATATTGGCCTAAACCCGGTAATACCCTATTCTGTTATCAACAATGTAAAAAGTGCCCGGGAGAACGCCAACAGTGCCAGGGACCTTATTTCTACGGAATTGTACGAATCCATCAACAAATTCTATCATTTTGTAGTCAATTATTCTGTAGAGGATTTCACCAAAAAGGGTCTATATGATTTTACCGTAAATGTCACTGAAATGACCGCCATTTTAAGAGGTAAAATACGGGGTACCCTATTGCACGATGAGGTATATGCCATTATCATGCTTGGCATAAATCTAGAAAGGGCCACGCAGGTAATCCGAATCATCAACGCCAAATATAATGATGCCGTAAAGGCCAAGGGCAATTATGGGGACGAAATAGGGCATAGTTTTGAATGGATCACTTTGCTCAAATGTGTGGAATCTTATGATATGATGCGCAGGTATTACAAAAAGACCCCTACCAGTATCTCTACCTTGGAATTTTTGATATTAAATCCGGATTGTCCAAGATCGGTCATCAACAGTATCAACCAGGTCCATAAGCACATTAGGGTATTGGATGAATCCAAGACTCCGAACAAAAATTCCACCGCCTTCTTAATAAGCAAAGTTAAAGGGGAGTATGAATTTAAATATGCCGAGGAAATTGAAGAGGACATTCAAAGCTTCATTGAAAAAATCCTTAATAATCTGGTGCAGATAAGCCTTAAAATGGAAAATGAGTTTTTTAACTATTGATGTTAAACCATTGACCTACATTTGCTTTAAGAACTACTATAAATGTCAATTGAATATTCAATTACCTATAATGCCGAAAATGAGTACGAGAATCCAGTAGACAATGCCTCATGGCAATTTCTAATTGTACCCGAAAATAATGAAACACAGGAATTGATGAGTGTTGATATTAAGAATTCATTGGGTGCCAAAAATGAGTTTTCGGAAAATGGTTATGGTTTTCGGACCATAAGGATAAATACCCAAGAGAAATTCCAAAACTTAAATTTTAGGGCCACTTTTAAACTTAAGAAAATAAGCCTTAATCCTTTTGGACAAGTTCCGATCTTTAATATCGCGAGCAACTACGAGCTTTTGGAAAGTTTGGACTTCAAGGTAGATTTTGAACCCTTTTTAGGTCAGACTAAATTTACAACTTTACCGCAAGGTTCAATAAATCTATTGGTTTTTGACCCTGCCCTAAGTATATTTGATAATCTTCAAAAATTAAATCACTGGGTCTATCAGTATATAAAATTTAATACTGGAGTGACCCATGTATATACACTCCTGGAGGAAATACTTGAAAATCCGGAAGGTGTTTGTCAGGATTTTGCACATTTATTCTGTGCCATGGCCAGGGCCAATAAAATCCCGGCCCGTTATGTATCCGGCTATTTGCACCAAGGAAATGGTTATTTTGGAGACTCTCAGATGCATGCCTGGGTAGAGGCCTATGTTCCCCAAGTTGGCTGGGTGGGCTTTGACCCTACCAACAATTTATTGGTCGATGACAACCACATTAAAGTAGCCCATGGTAAGGACTTTAATGATTGCTCCCCTCTAAAAGGGGTAGTACACTCCCATGGAGCTAATAAAACCTCCCATTCCGTGGATGTACAGACCCAACAATAAATAACATTTCCCATTTGGTCCATAATCAAAAAAAAGAATCCTATTTTTGGCTGAAAATAATTAGAATATGATAACTACGGACCATTATAAGAGTCTCATTGATCGCCTTGGTGCGTTAAGGAGGTATCTTTGACATAGATGCCAAGCTTGTAGAAATAGAAAACGAGGAAGAAAAGACCTTGGCCCCGGATTTTTGGAACCACCCCCAGGAGGCACAGGAGCAGATGAAGTTGATTCAGTCCAAAAAACAATGGGTAGATGCCTTTAAAAATGCCCAAAGTTTGGTAGCGGATCTTGAGATTTTTTTAGAATTTCAGAAAGAAGGCGAAATGTCCGAGGCCGATGTTGAAAGTCATTATGACAAGACCATTGAAGCCTTGGAAAAATTGGAATTTAAGAACATGCTTTCGGCGGAAGGGGATGAACTTACGGCCATACTTCAAATAACTGCAGGTGCCGGAGGCACCGAAAGCTGTGATTGGGCCTCCATGCTCATGAGAATGTACATGATGTGGAGCGAAAAAAATGGCTATAAGGTAAAAGAGCTAAATTATCAGGATGGGGATGTTGCAGGAATAAAAACCGTAACCTTGGAAATAGAGGGCGATTATAGCTTTGGGTGGCTTAAGGGCGAGAACGGAGTACATAGGCTGGTACGTATTTCCCCTTTCGACAGTAATGCCAAGCGCCATACTTCCTTTGCTTCGGTGTATGTGTATCCTTTGGTAGACGACAGTATCGAAATTGATATTAATCCGGCCGATGTGGAGATTACTACTGCCCGATCCAGTGGAGCTGGGGGACAGAATGTGAACAAAGTGGAAACCAAGGTACAGCTGACCCACAAACCTTCTGGAATTCAGATTTCATGTTCAGATTCAAGATCTCAGCACGACAATAGGGCCACCGCCTTAAAAATGCTCAAATCCCAATTGTACGAAATAGAATTGCGGAAGAAAATGGAAGCCAGACAGGAAATTGAGTCTTCCAAAATGAAAATTGAATGGGGCTCACAAATCAGGAATTACGTAATGCACCCATACAAATTAGTAAAAGACGTGCGTACCGGTGAGGAGACGGGCAATGTAGAGGCCGTAATGGACGGTAACATAGATCAGTTCTTAAAGGCCTATCTTATGATGATGGGGCAAAAGGAAGAAAGCTGAACCTTGACTACCTATTATCACCTTTTAAATTTTTAATGGACAAGAGGGAAAGATTCAGATACCTGATCTTAAGATTATTATCATTATCTATAGGAGACCGGAAACTTTTGGCCCTCTTACTTAAAACCTAGCAAATATGATTAAAATATATCACAACCCCAGATGTGGCAAGTCAAGGGAAGGATTGGCTATATTGGAAAATTCGGGAAACGATTTTGAGATTGTTAAATATCTTGAAAACGTGCCTACCAAAAAAGAACTGGAAGCCATAGTAAAAATTTTAGGCATAACCCCTATGGAGTTGGTGAGAACCAACGAAGCCATTTGGAAAGAAAAATTCAAGGGAAAATCTCTGACCGACGATGAAGTAATTGCAGCCATGATAGCGTTTCCCAAACTCATAGAACGTCCCATCGTCATCAAGGACAACAAAGGGGTGGTGGGACGACCTCCCGAAAAAATAAAGGTGCTCTTAAATTAGTAACCGTGTTAAAATGCTTGGTAAAAGGAGTATTTATTCTTACATTATTTCCTTAGCAGCAGAACAGACTACTAAGCGCCACAGAACGGCATAGTTCTTGAATTATTCATTTTAACAAACATTTAACCCTTAAGGGTTAAACCATCTATTAATTTTGGAATCCCATTAACCACAGACATTATGAAAACTGACAAAAGATTATTTTTTAGTGTTTTATTTATCTTATTATCCTTTCCCTTTTTAAGTGCCCAATATGGATACGGAAATGGTTATGGATATGGATACGGAGGATATGGAGGGTATGGAAGACAGAGAAATAGTATTCCACAAGCACAGGAAACCCCCAAGGAACCGGAAAAATTAACAGCAGAACAGATTGTGGATCAGGAAATGCCCGGAATTACCGAAAAATTAGGTTTAAATCCGTTCGAGGAAGCTGTTTTGAGTACCACCTTAAAAAAGTATCTCCAAGAAAGAATTGAATTGCAGATACTGGATTTACCGCCGGACAAAATGAGGGAAAGTTATGAGAAAATTACCCTAAAGCAAGACGAAGAACTTATGGCAGGATTACCTGCTGATAAATATGAGGCCTTCGTAGAACTGCAGAAAAACGGTTTTAAAAAGGTTAAAGAAAAAAAGAAGAAGAAAAAAAATAAATCCAAAACGTAGCACATGAACAAACTACTCCCAGTTACACTATTTCTAATCTCTTTAGTAGGTTACACCCAAGGAGCCCAAGGCCCGCAAGAACCAATAAAAATAACTGGGACCGTTTTGGACCAAGAAACAGATCAACCCTTGGAATATGCCACTTTGGTGTTACAAAGTGTTGCAAATCCTGAAAAAGTTACTGGCGGTATTACGGATGCCAACGGGCAATTCGAAGTGGAGACAGCTCCTGGAAACTATAACGTTAGTGTAGAATATATCTCCTATAAATCCTATAAATTAAACAATCAAAGTCTAAGATCTTCCACCAACCTTGGTGTAATTCGGCTTTCCTTGGATGTTGCCCAGTTGGCAGAGGTAGAAGTGGTCGGCGAGCGTACCACGGTAGAATTGCGCCTGGATAAAAAAGTATACAACGTTGGTTCGGATCTAACCGTCAAAGGTGGTTCGGTAACCGATGTACTGAGCAACGTACCTTCAGTTTCCGTGGATGTAGAAGGTAATATTAGTCTTAGGGGAAACGAAAGTGTTAGAATCCTTATCAACGGAAAACCATCGGCCTTGTCCGGTCTGAGTCCCGAGGCCCTGCAACAGTTGCCCGCAGATGCCATAGAGAAAGTTGAGGTGATCACCAACCCATCTGCCAGGTATGATGCCGAAGGTACGGCAGGTATTTTGAATATCATATTAAAGCAGAGCAAGACGGCCGGGATAAATGGATCGGTCAATGTTTATACCGGGCATCCGGAAACTTATGGAGGTTCCCTGAGTCTCAACTTAAGAAGGGATAATTTCAATATCTTCACCAATACCACTTACCGTTATCGCAGCGGGCCCGGGAATGCCCTGTTCAACCAGGAGAACTTTGACAGTAACGGCAATACCTTGAGCTTTCAGAATGAAATAAGGGATTACCAAAGAAAAGATAAAAGCTTTAATACCAATGTTGGCTTTGAACTGTTTTTGGATGAAAGCAGCAGCATTACCAATTCTTTTGTTTTTAGTAAATCCAATGGGGACAACTCGGTTAATGTGGATTTTTCCAATTTTGATGCCAATAGAAACCCAACCATACAAAGAAACCGATTTACCCTTGAGGACGAGTTTGAAGAGGAGCATCAATACTCTTTAAATTACCAGAAAAAATTTGAAAAAGAAGGACACACCCTTACCTTCGATTATCAATACTCCAAAGGAGTGGATGATGAAAATTCTATAATAGAAGAGGTAATCTTGGGGGATAATATTGCGTTGGATACCGAAAGGACCATAGATAACCAAACACAGATAACGCAATTGGTGCAAATGGATTATGTACTTCCCTTTGGAAAGGACAACAAGTCCCAATTTGAACTTGGCTATCGCGGTACCTTCAACAATAACAATACAGATTTTGACTTTGGTGTTCAGCAACAAGATGGCAATTTCAACAGCAACCCCAACTTCAGTAATGAATTAAACTATAAGGAATACGTAAATGCGGCCTATACCCAATTGGGATCTAAATTTAACAAATTCAGTATTCTTGGTGGATTGAGAATGGAGGCTTCCGATATTGGCATTGAATTGGTCAACTCCAACGACCTTACCAATAAGGACTATGTAAATTGGTTCCCTTCCATATTTTTGGGATATGAATTCTCCGAGAAGGAACAAGTTACCTTAAGTTATAGCAAAAGACTTAGAAGACCTTGGTCAAGATTTATCAACCCATTTCCTTCCCGATCAAGTAACACTAATCTTTTTCAAGGGAACCCGGATTTAGACCCTACTTTTACAGATGCATACGATTTGGGATATTTAAAAAGATGGGATAAGTTTACTTTTACTACCTCTGGATACTTCAACAGATCTACCGGAGTCTTTCAATTCGTTTCCAGGGAGACGGGCGACTTTGTAACCATTGAAAATCCGGACGACCCACAAAATCCCATTATTGTCCCCGTACAGGTACGAAGCCCTATAAATTTAGCCACCGAAGAGCGCTATGGTATGGAATTTACCACTACCTATACCCCTAAAAGAAACTGGAGATTAACCTGGAACCTAAATGCCTTCCAAAGGGATTTACAGGGAGACTTTATCTATACCAACAGTCAAAATGTAGAGATTGTTCAAAATTTTGATGCCAATAACTTTTCATGGTTTACACGCTTTAGTGCCAAATTACCTTTACCAGGAAAAATCGATTTTCAGACCAACTTCTTTTATATGGGGCCTTCCGAAGATGCACAAAACCGCAATAAGGGAATGTTGAGCTCCGATCTTGCCCTTAGCAAGGATATTCTAAAGGATAAAGGCTCCCTAACATTAAATGTAAGCGATATATTTAACACCAGAAAACGTATTAGCGATACCAGAACTGAAAATGTAGCTACCTATAGCGAATTTCAATGGCGGCAAAGGCAGATTACCCTGTCGTTCCAATACCGCTTCAACCAACCCCAGAACCAAAAGAACGGGAATAGAGGTGGTAGAAGTGGCGGTGGGGAAGATATGGACTTTGAAGGATAGAAGGGATCAGGAACAATTGTTGTGTTTATGTAAAAATTAGGATTAATTTGATCACTCATGTTTTTTGAACAATAGTTTTAATTAATAGGAGATATCTAGAAAAACCAACGATTAAATTATTCTTTCATTTTCTTTGCTTGTCCAAAGAAAACGAAACAAAAGAAAAGACCCTTCTTCACTAGGTGGCCCCTAAAATCTTAGGATTTTAAAGACCGATGCCATGGCCTAAATTATTTCCAAGGCTTCAATAATTCTTAACGGCCATGCCATCTCCACGACGGAAGAAGAACGACCAATCCATAGACCTTGAGGACAATGCCCAAAGGTATTTAATAACGGAAAATGACTTATCCCCACATGAAGGTTGACGGAACGAAAAGACCTGCCTATTTTCAATTTCGTCTTAAATCAAGTGGTTTCCACATTGGGTTCAGGTAGCTGTCCAAAGAGCATTTCACCTCAGTGAAAGCGACCTGGACGGCGCGGCTGTGGAAATTGCGTAGATTTAAAGAAATTTAAAATCAGCCTAGCGCTTTTTGGTTCGTTTTTTGGGCGATGCAAAAAATGAACTGAACACAAACTTGAGATAGTAAATTATATTTTTTTCTAATTCACACACAACTTTTTGGATTGATCCGATAGAAGTTTTAACCCATTAAATATAAAAAGGGAGCCCATTGGCTCCCTTTTTATATATACTATATAGTCGTCGTATCCCTATTGGTTACGTTTTGCTTTTTTAGCTTCGCGCTTTTCTTTCAATATTTCCAAGATAGAACCTCCTATCCAGTAGGGAATAACAAAAGTCAACAAAAAAATCATCAACCAAAACCCAATGGTCAAGATGGTCAAAAATGCTAAAAACCCTAAATATTGGTCAAAATCGAACATGATTGCTATGTTTTTTTAATGGTGGTACAAAGATATCAAAATCTAAGTTATTATTCCAAGGGGTATTTAAAATAATTTAACTTTAATTCACAAACTTCTTGGACCGGTCTACCTACATACTACTGCTGGCCTGCACATACTAAACCAAAGGAAATACAACTTCCCTATCACTATTTCAAATTGTCCAATATAAAATCCAAGGTACTGTTCTTATTACAATTGCGCTCAAAGGCCACATTGGTATGTGTTAAATCATTGGCCAAGCCCAAGTCCTTAAATCGGTTTATAGTAGCCTCAGATTCCATGGTAACCTTACCTGTTAACAAAGTATCCATGGATAAGCCATTTTTATGTCTTTTATAAATCTTTTTTAATCCGCTCAGATACAGGCGGTCCTTGGTAAATCCGCCTCCCCTGTGGACCCGCATAGTTATGGTAAAGGCTTTGTTCCGGTCCAGTTTGTACTGCCCGTGCAGCATATCGAAGGTGTCCGAGAAGCTATATCCTTTTATCAGACTGTCGGAGGCCAAGACCCTATAGGCCAACTCCTTTAATCTTTTCAAGCTTAGGGCCCCGCTCATATATTCACTAAATACCGCCAAGCCCTCTTGGGTTTCCACGTTTTTTGGAAAACCATTGGAAAAGACTTTTAAAGGTTGCAACATGCCATTGTAGGTAGTTACCAAATGAACTCCAATCTCATGATTGGCCAAGGTAAGCAGTTGGTTTCTGCTAAAAGTGGTATTTTTCTTAATCAAGAGAGATTGGGTATTATTGCTCACCATGGCATCAGCGGCAATACTATTGGAAAAGGAAATGTTTAGAGGGAAATTATATTGCTGTACAAACTCTTCAAAATACACCTTGGCGTCTTCTGGGGTATATATTTTTTCCATGTCCTCTGTATCCGGTTCATCAGCGAAATGCAAAATAAACCTGGCATTTTGAACATCTTTCTCCGTAGGAGTGCCGTAAACCCTAAGAGAATTATAATAGAACTTTTTGTTATGGCCAATAGTCTCGATACACTGTATCATATTGGCATAGTAATACACCACTTCTTGATAAAATTTCCTTATCTGTTCATCCTTTATGCGCTCCAAGCGTTGGGAGAAGAACAAACGGTTTAATTTATAGGGGTCGAATTGTAGTTTTTTATACTTAAATATGGGTTCATCAACGAATTTGGATGAAAAAAAACGATGCTTTTCCTTTTCAATATTTAAAGGATTTAAATAGGTAAGTAATTCAATTTTTTTTACCAACCTGTCCAAGTTGGCATCTATTGCAAATACATTGGGAAACTGATTAATAATTTCCCGGCTCATTTCTTGCTTTAACATCACAACTACTATTTATTGCACCTCTTTAAGGCTCTTATTATTTAGGGATACTGTGTAACTTTCCCACCGATTTTGCAACAACCACGGATACCATGGCGTCGCCCGTTACATTTATTACTGTTCTGGCCATATCCAAAGGTCTGTCTACCGCAAAGATCAACGCTAAGCCTACCGCCAACTTATCACTTGGAAATCCTATGGACTCCAAAACTATTACCAACATTACCATTCCAGCTCCCGGTACTGCAGCTGAACCTATAGAGGCCAAAAGCGCGGTCAATATTATCATTAATTGGTCCGAAATCTCCAAATGATGTCCCAAGGCCTGAGAAATGAAAACTGCTGCCACACCTTGATAAAGACTGGTTCCGTCCATATTTATGGTAGCCCCAACAGGAAGCACAAAACTGGCAACCTCCGTGTCCACTCCCAACTGATTCTCTACCCTCTCCATGGTTAAAGGAAGAGTTGCCGCGCTTGAACTAGTAGAAAATGCCAAAAGTTGTGCAGGACTGATGGCCTTTAAAAACCAAATGGGGTTTTTGCCGGTTACAAACATCAATACGGTACAGTAAAAAACAATCATCAGAAAAAGCCCTAAAATAACAACTCCCGCATATTTAACCAATGCCAATAGTAAATCTGGATCTCCTGAGCTGACCACTACATTGGCCAAAAGGGCGAAAACGGCCAGGGGCGCTGTTAACATAATTAAATCGACCATTTTCAATACGGCATCGTTTAGGGAATCGAAAAGGATTTTTAAAGGTTTTGCCTTGACTTCCCCTATTAGCAACATGGACACCCCTAGAAATACAGAAAAAAATATTACTTGGAGCATTAATTTATTATCGCTCATTGCACTAAAAGCATTGTCCGGCACCATATCCAATAAAAATTGTAAAGGCGCTGATTCCTTCTGCAAGGAAGCTTCAGCAAGTTTAGCTTGTACACCTTCCCGACCTGCATATTCATTGGTAATCCTTGCAACGGTTTCCTCAGAGATTCCTTTTCCAGGGGAAAAAATATTTACCAGCACCAAGCCTATAATAATTGCCACTATGGTAGTGGTGATAAATAAGGTAACGGAACGGACACCTATTGTTTTAAATTGGGCAATATCCTTTAAATCTGAAATCCCCTTTATTATCGAAGCCAAAATTAAGGGAATGGCGATAAGCTTCAAGAGGTTGATAAAGATAATGCCAAATGGATTGATCCAATTTTCAATAAATAGCTTACCCCCAGATATATATAACATTAACACCCCAAAAAGCAATCCCAAAAGCATACCTATTAGGATTCGCCAGTGCAAGGCAAGTTTTTTCATAATTTCAATTAAGATTGCGCTAAATTATGGGAACAATCCATTGAATTTACAAAACGACAAAAATAATTTTTGTAGTATTAATAGGCGCTGAATTCAGCAATAATGAAGCTGATTGTTATTTTGATGGCTTATAATGATCACTCCATTCCTTTACTTTGGGTTCCCCTAATTTATCTACAGACTTTGCCACCATCATGGATACTGCGGCATCCCCGGTAACATTAACTACCGTTCTACACATATCCAAAGGCCTATCTACTGCAAAGATCAATGCCAATCCAGCCTCAGGAATTCCTGCCTGAGCCAAAACAATGACCAGCATCACCATCCCTGCTCCCGGTACAGCGGCACTCCCTATAGAAGCCAAGGTGGCCGTTACAATGATTCCCAATTGGGCTCCAAAACTAAGATCCATTCCAAAAGCCTGTGCAATGAATACCGCTGCAACAGCTTGATAAAGACTGGTACCGTCCATATTTATAGTGGCCCCAATGGGCAATACAAAACTGGCAACCTCTTCCTCTACCCCTAAATGCTCCTCTACCCTTTCCATGGTCACAGGTAGTGTTGCAGCACTGGAACTGGTAGAAAAAGCCAGTAATTGTGCAGGGGAAATTCCATTTATAAAAAATGATGGTTTGCGTTTGGTAAATATCCATACCAGTGAAATGTATACGCCTATCATCAGGATCAACCCTAATAGTACACTTACCGAATACCATCCCAAAGCCTTGAATAGATCCAAACTGGGAGATTCCACTACCAAAGCGGCCAATAAGGCAAAAACACCATAAGGAGCGGCCAACATAATCAAATCTATCAACTTAAGAATTACCTCATTGAAGCCATCAAAAAACTTCTTTACCGGATCGGCCTGCTCTGCCGGTATCAAAATGAGTCCCACGCCAAAGAAAATAGCAAAAAAGATGACCTGCAACATGTTGCCATTGTCACCGGCTGCCGCAAAAATATTGCTTGGCACCAAATCTTCCAAGGCCTGGAGAGGCCCGGATTCTTTTTGTTTATTGGCCTTCGCTATCTGAGAATCGGCATCACCTTGGTAATTTTCCACCAATTCGTTCCTCGTCTCTTCTGAAATGGAGGATCCGGGTTTTATAATATTCACTATGGTGAGTCCGATGGAAACGGCAATAACAGTAGTTATAATGTAAATTCCGATAGTCCTCCCCCCCATTTTTGAAAGTTTGGAGATATCCTTTAAATCTGAAACCCCCTTGATCAGGGAAGCCAATATCAATGGAACCGCTATGAGCTTTAGAGAATTAATAAAAATATTCCCAAAGGGTTTAATCCAATCGGAGACAATTTTGGGGCCCCAATCAAACTGAACCATGGCCAGAGCGAAAAGAACTCCGCCCACCATCCCTAAAATAATTTGCCAGTGCAATTCCAACTTCCTCATAAAAACAATGATTTAGATTGGAAAGATAGCATTTTGTGGTGCAAAGCACCAAAAAATATAAGGCTATAATTTGATAGTCCTATTCAGCAAAGTATAATCTGCCATAACCAAGGCCGCCATTGCTTCCACAATGGGAACCGCCCTGGGCACTACACATGGGTCATGCCTACCCTTGCCTTGGGTGCTTACTTTATTCCCTTCCCTATCTATGGTATCATAGGCCTGGATAACAGTAGCAACCGGCTTAAATGCGATATTGAAGTAAATATCCATGCCGTTGCTTATACCGCCCTGAATACCCCCACTATGATTGGTCTTGGTGCTACCATCGGTATTGAACTGATCGTTATGTGCACTCCCCTTCATCTTTACCCCTTCAAATCCGCTACCGTACTCAAAACCTTTAACGGCGTTAATGGACAGCATGGCCTTCCCCAGTTCTGCATGCAGTTTATCAAAAACCGGTTCTCCCAAGCCTACAGGAATATTTTGGATAACACAGGTAATTACCCCTCCAACGGTATCACCTTCCTTTTTTATTTTTTTAATATATTCTTCCATTTTAGCCGCAGTAGCGGTATCCGGACATCGTACAGGATTGGATTCTATAAGTGAAAAATCGAGTTCCTGGTAACTTTTGTTTAAAGAAAGTTCGCCCACTTGGGAAACGTAGGCATTTATTTTCATATCGCCCAAAAATTGTTTGGCAATGGCTCCAGCAACTACCCTACTGGCGGTTTCCCTGGCCGAACTTCTTCCTCCTCCGCGATAATCCCTGAAACCATATTTTTGGTCGTACACATAATCGGCATGCGAAGGTCTATAAGAGTCCTTAATATGTGAATAATCATGTGATTTTTGATTCGTATTGTGTATGGCAAACCCTATAGGTGTCCCTGTGGTCTTCCCTTCAAAAATTCCAGAGTAAAACTCCACGGTATCAGGCTCCTTACGCTGGGTCACGATGGCCGACTGACCAGGTTTACGCCTGTCCAGATCTTCCTGAATGGCCTCCAGGTTCAATTCAATTCCTGCCGGGCAGCCATCCAGTACGCCACCGATGGCCACACCGTGAGATTCTCCAAACGTAGATAGTTTAAAAAGGGTTCCAAAAGTATTTCCTGCCATGTTTGTGGTTAAAATTTGTGGTTATGAAATGGTTTAAAAGGTCTTTTCAACTCAAAGATTACAAAGGTAAATCTTAAAACAGAAATACGAAAATAGAAACCTTGCTTATTGCAAATTAAAACAGAATTGGACCAACTTAATGTAAACTTAACTATTTCCTTATTCTAATTTGTTTTTACCTTCACCTTGAATTTAAATCCAAAGCTTTAATTTGGGAAAATTCCACCTCCGTGAAAAAACGACAAATAGAATTGGTAGTTATTTCCGATGTACATTTAGGGACAATCGGATGTCATGCGGATGAACTACTGGCCTATTTGAACAGTATAAACCCTAAAACACTCATTTTAAACGGTGATATAGTGGATATCTGGCAATTTAGCAAAAAATACTTCCCTGCTACACACCTAAAAGTGCTGAGAAAAATTATGGGAATGGCCACTTATGGTACCGAAGTATATTATATTGTAGGGAACCACGACGAAAGGCTTCGTAGGTTCTGCGATACTGCTTTGGGAAATATTCATTTTGTAGATCAATTGACCCTAGAATTAAATGGTAAAAGGGCCTGGTTCTTTCATGGTGATGTTTTTGATATATCCATTCAAAATGCAAAATGGGTGGCCAAACTGGGCAGGCATGGTTACAGTCTATTAATTCTCATTAACAGAACCATTAATTGGACCTTGGGCAAACTGGGGCGAGAAAAATATTCCTTGTCAAAAAGAATTAAGAACAGCGTAAAAGGTGCCGTTAGATTTGTTCAAAATTTTGAACATACGGCAAAGGAATTGGCCATTGACGAGAATTATGATTATGTTATCTGCGGCCATATCCATCAGCCCAAAAAAGAGATTTACGAAAGTGAACGAGGTAAATGCACCTATTTAAATTCCGGAGATTGGGTAGAAAATCTCACTGCTCTTGAATATGCCTTTAAACGCTGGAAGATATATAGATACAGCGCGGATAAACTTTCCCCTTTCTTCGCGGATGAAGAACTTAAGGGCATGGACATTCATGAATTACTGGCAGCCACAACCATCGCAGAAGAGCCTCTGAAAAAATTGTCAAAAAAAGCAAAGATCTAATTTTAACCCCTGATTTGGCTTAGATCCTAAAAACCGATTACCACTGTTGCAAAACAATGGAAAACAAACCCTGGCCAACAACTACTACAAGTATTGAACAGGGCTAAAATTCTTTATTTTTTTATTGATAAGGCTCTGTTTACCGCCATCCAAATAGAATCCAATTAGACAATAAGCGCCTGCTTCAATACCGTTATAGGATGCAGGGCCTTTCTTTGGGTACCATCGTAAATCTGATGCCTACAACTTGTTCCATTGGCAGCAATGATTACATCCTCTGCGGACTTCCTAACGGCCGGGAACAACTTTAGCTCCCCCACCTGCATACTCACCTCATAATGCTCCTTTTCATACCCAAAGGAGCCTGCCATACCACAACATCCGGAACTTATAATAGAAACAGTATAATTTTTTGGAAGATTCAATATGTCAAAGGTTACCTTTTGGTTGGAAATTGACTTTTGGTGGCAATGGGTGTGGATCTTTACGGTCTTGGCTTCCTGGGTAAATAGATCTGATGTTAAAACGCCCGACTGAATTTCTTTGGCCAAAAATTCTTCTATTAAAAAAGAATTGGCAGCGACGGCACCCATCTCCTTTTTGTCAAAACCAAATCGTTTATATTCATCCCTAAAGGTGAGTATGGCCGAAGGTTCCAATCCAATTATAGGAAGTCCTTTATCCGTTAGTTGCGAAAGTTTTTCCACATTCTTAATGGCTAATTTTTTGGCCTGTTTTAAAAAACCTTTGGAAATATACGTCCTTCCACTCTCTGCATAAAAAAGCTCCACCTCATACCCCAATCGCGTTAGCACTTCAATAGCATCCCTACCCAGATCCACATCCAAGTAGTTGGTAAATTCATCTATGTACAGCACAACCTTGGACTTGGTAGTATTTACCTGACCCTTAGCTTTTTGAAGCTCTTTATCAAAATCGAACTTATAAACTTTCGGCAGGCTACGTTGCGCTGCTACTCCGACCGACTTCTTAAGCAATCCGCCAAAGAGTTTGGAATCGTACATGGCATTGGTAATACCTGCCATACTACTTCCCAATTTATTCAATTGGGTATTATAGGCAAAAAGCTTCGCCCTTAAGGGATATCCGTTCTCTTCCTGATATTGATATAAAAATTCTGCTTTCAGTGTAGCAACATCAACGTTGCTGGGGCATTCACTGGAGCAGGCCTTACAGCTTAAGCATAGATCAAAAACTTCTTTTAGCTCCTTATTGTTAAACTTATTCGGCTTTTCCGAAGAAGTTAAAAATTCGCGCAGGGTATTGGCGCGGCCACGTGTGGTATCCTTTTCATTTTTGGTGGCATGGTAACTGGGGCACATGGCTCCAGATACCAAATGGGTCTTTCTGCAATCCCCGCTACCATTACATTTTTCGGCTGCTTTTAGAATGCCTTCGCTGTCGGAGAAATCCATCAAGGTTTCTATTTCCGGTTCCTGACGGTCAATTTCATACCTTAGGGATTCATCCATGGGATAGGCATCCACAATTTTTCCGGGGTTGAAGATGTTATGTGGATCAAAATAGGTCTTTACACGTTTCAGGAGCTCGTAATTCTTCTCACCTATCATAAGCGGAATAAACTCGGCCCTCACAATTCCATCGCCATGTTCCCCGCTAAAGGATCCGTGGTATTTTTTGGTAAGCTTGGCCACCTCTGTGGTAATGGACCTGAACAAGGCCACATCTGCAGATTTCTTTAAGTTTAAGATCGGCCTTAAATGCAGCTCCCCTGCCCCGGCATGGGCATAGTAGACCGCATCTTGCTTATAATCCTTCATAATTTGGGTGAATTCCCCTATAAAATCCTTGAGGTCTTCCAAGGCCACTGCAGTATCCTCTATACAGGCAACCGCCTTACGGTCTCCCACAATATTTCCGAGAAGACCCAATCCGGCCTTTCTCAGTTCGATCGCCTTATTCACATCACCGAACTTCAATATAGGGTTGGCATAGCTCAATCCCGACTTTTTAACCGTGTCCAATAATTGCTGAAGTTGTTTGTTCAAGTCCTCCTCGGTATCCGCCTTAACTTCTAACATTAGCAAAGCCGCGGGATCCCCTTCCACAAAAAATCTGTTCTCCAATTGGGTACGGTTATTTTTGGTACAATCCAAAATTACCTTGTCCATCATTTCACATAGATGTAAATTGTGCCCCATTACAGGAACTACATCCATTAAACAGTCCTCCAGTGTTTTGTAATGGGTAACCACCATGGCAGAAAGTTTCGGCGGCAACTCTGCCAATTGAAGCACAATTTCTGTTGTAAATGCCAAAGTGCCTTCACTCCCGCTCAATAATTTACATAAGTTTATGCCTTGGGCACTATCCCCAAAAATATTGTTCTTGAGCAACTCGTCCACAGCATATCCGGTATTGCGCCTATGAATCTGGGGTTTTGGAAATTCCCTTAAAATTTCTGCCTGTATTTCCTTGTTGCTTAATTCTTTATGGATGTTGTTGTAAATTGTTCCTTCAAAATTATCCAATGACATTTTTCCGAGAAATTCGTTCAAGGACAGGTCCTTGAACTCTACCTTGCTACCGTCAGATAAATAAGTTTGTAAGGATACCACCTGATCGCGGGTAACACCGTATTGGATGGAGGTAGTCCCTGAGGAATTGTTGCCTACCATTCCACCGATCATACAGCGGTTGGAAGTAGAGGTGTTTGGTCCAAAAAATAGGCCGTAGGGCTCCAAATAAAGATTTAACTCGTCGCGGATTACCCCTGGCTGCAGGGTAACTTGTTTTTTATCTACATCAACAGAAAGAATCTTGGTGAAATTTTTGGAGACATCCACTACTATACCGTCCCCAACACATTGTCCGGCAAGGGAGGTTCCTGCAGTTCTAGGTATTAAACCAATTTTGTGTTCTCCTGCAAAAAGAATCAGTTTTCTAATATCCTCTTCAGTCTTCGGGTAGGCCACTGCCATTGGCATTTTTCTATATACGGAAGCATCGGTGGCATATAGGGTGGTCATTAATTTGTCAACAAACAAATCGCCCTCTAAATCACCCTTTAATTTATTTAGCATATTTTTATCCAACTCAAAACAATTTTGGGCACTAAATTAAGTTTTATTGTTTCAGATTAATAATGAATTTTTAATTTTTACATTAATTAACTTTAGAACACTTATGAAAATTTTAAAATTATTTACCCTATTTATGTTCTGTTCCTGGTTCTCTATGAGTGCCCAGGAAATATCCGATCACGCCATTGGTCTGCGCTTAGGAGACAGTGATGGTTTTGGTGCAGAAATATCCTATCAAAAATCTTTGGACCGCGACAACAGATTGGAAGCCAACCTTGGATGGCGCGATAGTCGTTATTTTGATGCCTTTAAATTAACTGCCCTTTACCAATGGGTTAGGCCATTGGATGGAAATTTCAATTGGTATTATGGCGCAGGTGGCGGTTTAGGAAGTGTGGATTTTGCCTCCAGGCCAAATGGCAATGGAGGATACTATACACCCGATGGTGGATTGTTCGTTCTAGCTGCCGGGGATATTGGTATTGAATATAACTTTGACATTCCTTTGCTAATTTCATTGGATTTTAGACCTGAAATTGGCATCGTGGGCTACAAAGACTTCTCTGATAATTTTGATTTTGATATAGCCTTGGGTATTCGCTATCAGTTTTGATACAAAAAACTAATTACTATTTTATTGGCCATGAATGTTCTTGTAGCATTTATGGCTTTTTTTATTACTCATATATAAGTACATTTGCGGCAATTAAAAGAAAACAACAATGAAAAAAATATTTTTATCCCTTACGGTGATTGTAGGAGTTTTAGCGTGCAACAGTAAACCCGAAGGTTTTGTATTGAACGGAACTTTAACCGGTGATGTGGAAAACGGTACCCAAATATTTCTTAGAAAGATTAATGAAAACAATCAACCTTATGATATTGACACCACCACAGTTGAGAATGGTAAGTTTACCATTAGTGGTCCTGCTGATTCGCCTGATTTAATATATATTTTTGTTGATAAAATACAGGGATATACCCCGGTTGTTGCCGAAAAAGGCGAAATAGAATTTAGTGCACAAAAGGATAGTTTAAATTTTGCCAAGGTCAAAGGAACTGTACAGAATAATATTTTCTTTAACTATCTAAGTGAATCAAGGGCATTGTCCGATCAGGCAATGTCAATTCAAAAAGACATGCAAAACGCAAATATTAGCGGAAACGAAGCTACCGCTAACTCCTTACGTGACGAGTTTGCCGAACTTCAAGAAGAATATAAGAATTTTGAGTTGAATTTCATCAAAAACAATCCAAATGGCCTTATTTCCGCTTTATTGATAGAAAAAGGTCTTGGTACAAGAATGATCGAGAGCGATGAGGCACAGAAAATGTATGATGCCTTAACCCCTGAAATAAAGGAAACCCTGCCTGCCAAAAACATCCTTAAAAGTTTGGAGGCTGCCAAAGCTAGGGAAGAAAAAGGCAAGAGTACGGAGATAGGCGCTACTGCCCCCGACTTTTCAGGGCCTACCCCAGACGGTAAGGAATTATCCCTAAAAGAGGCAATGGGAAAAGTGACCATTATCGATTTTTGGGCAGCTTGGTGTAAACCATGTAGGGTCGAAAATCCCAATGTGGTCAATATCTACAACAAGTACCACTCCAAAGGACTTAATATAATTGGTGTTTCTTTGGATAGAAAGGAAGAAGATTGGAAAAAGGCGATTGCAGATGACAAACTTAGTTGGAACCATATTTCCAGTTTGGATTACTTCAATGATGCTGTGGCCAAACTTTACAATGTAGAAGCCATTCCTGCTACCTTTATCCTAGATGAAAACGGGGTAATTGTAGCTAAAAACCTAAGAGGCCCTGAATTGGAGTCGAAAATCTCAGAACTTTTGCAATAAGATAGTTCCAGATTTAATTAAAAAGGCCGGTAATAAATTACGGGCCTTTTTTATGTGAGCTATTGAAATGTCATTGTTATTGATTTTGATTTTGGTGTGCGGAAAATTCCTAAATCCAAAACCCCAAGTGGTGGCGGTAAACATATGCTGTACCTTTGTGCGTTCTTTAAATCTTGCCCATTTTCCCTAGAATAAAAAGAAGCACGATAGGCAAAGCCAATAAAAGCACCATTAAAGTATCTGTAACTAGAAGATCGGGCTTAAAAAACAAGGTAACCACATAGCCGCCAATAGCACCCCCAAAGTGGGCAGTATGCCCAATGTTTCCTAACCGCGTTTTCATCCCATAGATAGAATAAAATAAATAGAGGATTCCTAAAACGTAAGCCGGTAAAGGAATAGGGATAAACATAATTCCCAATCGCATTCCGGGCTCTAGAAGGATGGCAGAGTACAATATACCGGTTACTGCCCCACTGGCACCAACGGCACTATAATAAGGTTCGTTCTTATGAAAGTACAATGCCAATAAACTCCCGGCAACTAGACTAATAAAATAAAGAATAAGGAATTTACTGGGGCCAAACCAATCAATGACCACGTCTGCAAAAAAGTAAAGGGTAAACATATTAAAAAACAGATGGGAAAGGTCTACATGTAAAAAACCCGAAGTAACCATCCTATCCTTTTGTCCGGCTTGAATAGCTCCAACACCAAACTTGTAACGTTCAAAGAAGGAATTGTTATTAAAACCCTTTAGAGAGGCAATGACATTGGCAGCCATAATGGCAATGGTAGCAAGATGAATGTTATTCATGAAGAAAACTATTATTTTTGGGTTCAAATATAGCTATATTTGCCTTAATTATATCTGCATGCAGTTTCTAGTCTATATTCTAGTTTACCCCCTACTATGGCTTATTTCCATATTACCCTTTAGACTTTTCTACTTTTTTTCGGACTTTGTATTTTTTGTCCTTTTCTATGTTGTTGGCTACCGCAAAAGGGTGGTAACCGAAAACCTTGCACGTGCCTTTCCTGATAAGTCAAAAAAAGAAATAAAAAAGATTAAAAAGGCATTCTATCATCATATGTGCGACATGTTCCTGGAAATGGTGAAGACTTTGAACCTATCAAAAGAGGAGCTAAAGGAACGTTATAAGATCATCAATATTGAAGTACTTCAGGACATCGTTAAAGATAGAAGCGTTCTTATTGTATGTTCCCATTATGCCAATTGGGAATGGAACGTGAGCATTAACAATTATGTAAATGCCAAAGGATATGCCGTTTATCAAAAAATTGGAAATTCCTATTTTGATGATTTAATAAAGAAAATAAGGGCCAAATGGAACACCACCCTCATAACCCAGCAGGAAACCGTAAAAACGGTATATAGGAATGTCCAAAATGGGGTAATTTCTGCCTACGGCATGGTCAGCGATCAATCCCCCCAAGTAAAAAGAGCTCAATATTGGAGTGAATTTATGGGCGTAAAGGTGCCTATATTTAATGGCCCCGAGAGCATGGCCAGAAAATTGGATCTAGCAGTGGTCTTCCTTAAGGTTTCCAAAGTAAAAAGAGGGTATTACCAAGCAGAATTCATCCCCATTACCACCGCCGGTAAGCAGACCAAAAACCATGAAATTACAGACCAATTCCTAAGACTTACAGAACAACAAATTAAAGAGAAACCAGAGCATTACCTGTGGACCCATAAGCGTTGGAAACACAGAAATAAAGTACCCTTGGAATTCCAATAAACTTGTTTTATCCTAACATTATTCCCTTTCATTTTCTTCTAAAATCCTTTCCCTGAGGGTTTTGTTGGAAACGATAATACTCAATAAATTAAATAATTTATTTTTTTCTGCGTTATAAAACCAAATTTATTAGCCGTAAATGAGATTTTATACCAAAACAACTATTGGCCGGTTTACTTTGGATTTATTTTTTTGCCTTGCAGTCTTTCTAGCTGGGCAAGAGCAATCTTACTCGATTCCAAAAATAAATCCGGAGCTCATTAAGACCAAAAGCATTCATTTTTATGACCATCCTAGGGGTGGGGATCATATAGGGGAGATATCTCCCCCTACCACTAAAAATAACCATCAGGAATTTTGTGCGATCGACCGTCCCACCTTAAGTGCTATTCAAATAAATGAATCCAATATTATATGGTACGACAGGGCCTCAAACGGCCATCCATTGGCCCCTGACCGTCTTTTAATGGATCATTCAACTTATTACGCCGCACAATTATTGGAGGGCCAAGAAAGTGTACAACGTTTGGCTATTTCTATTGTCCTGCTTGCACCTTCCACCCCTATTGCGTCAAATGTTGTCCAAGTTTTTTCGGCTGGTCAAAATCCGAGTGTCGGGGATTTGGAAGTGGAGCAAACCAATGTTGTTTGGTACAACGCTCCTACTGAAGGTAAAGTACTGGATTTTGATACCCCTTTACAAAATGGAAAGCAATATTTTGCGGCCCAAGTTTCCTCCAACTGTGAAAGTATCAATAGATTAATGGTTAGCGTTCAGATCAATGAGCCATTGGATTTGAAAATTAACAAATCGGTCAGCAACAGACACCCGATGATAGGGGAAAAAGTAATTTTGACCATTACGGTTGAAAACGATGGCATATCCAACTTCAGTGATATAGTGATCAAAGAGCAATTGGATCGGGGTTTTAGTTATGTTAATGCGAAAACCTCCCAAGGCAACTTTGATCCTACGAACCAGGTTTGGAGGCTTTCATCATTAAAAGCCAAGTCAACTGCGGTTTTGAACCTTGAAATTGAGGCAACGCCCAATGGTAATTACAGCAGTAATTCATTCATTGAAACATCCTTACCTGCAGATAAAAATATGCAGAACAATAGTGCTGAAATTACTTTAGAACCATCCTGTATTACCATATACAATGAATTTACACCTAATGACGATGGGGATAACGACTATTTCAGAATAGACTGTATAGAAACTTTCCCAGAATCGGAACTCCAAATATTTAATAGATATGGTGCCTTGGTTTATCAGCAAAAGGCCTACCAAAATGATTGGAGAGGATTGGCCAATGTAAACGGTGTTGTGCGCAAAGGGGAGCCATTGCCTACAGGAACCTATTTCTATATACTTAAAACCGACGCTTTGAGCGAAGGTAAAACCGGTTGGTTATTTTTAAGAAAAGACTAATGAGCCTTACACTTTAAATCAATAGATGAAGATCCCCCAGAAAAAATTCCTTACGCTTATTATAATGTTACTCCTGTATAGTAAAGGTATACTGTTGGCGCAGCAACTGCCGCAATATACCCAGTATATGTACAATACCTCTACCATAAATCCCGCATATGTTAACGAGAATAATCGTATGGATGCTACTTTAAGCTACAGGGCCCAATGGATCGGTATCGACGGTGCCCCTGAAACAAAGGCACTTACCGTTTCTGGAATCATTAATAACAAAATAGGATTAGGTGTTAATATCTTCAAGGACAACATTGGACCATCAACCGAGTTTAGTTCCAATGCGGTTTTCTCTTACTATCTAAACATAGGCAAAAAAGTAAAAATGTCGTTAGGAATCAATGCAGGTATCGATTTTTTTGAAGTAGATTATTCCAAAGGCAACTATTACGATCAAGATGATGTACTATTTAGTTATGACAATTATTACAATGCCCTTCCAGCAGTAGGAGCTGGAATATATGTATTTAATGACAACTGGTATGTTGGATTTTCAATGCCCAACGTGCTTATTAATCAATCGAATGTAGTTAGCGACAAAAACTTGATCCACAGGGACAACCATATTTATTTTATAGGGGGCTACGTTATAGATATTTCATCTACCTTAAAATTGAAACCCTCTATTTTAGTCAAGACTATAGATCATGCACCCGCAACAATAGATGCCTCCCTGAATGTACTTTTCTTGCAAAAATTTACATTGGGAGCCTCCCACAGATTAAAGGACAGTTTTAGCGCCTTGGCAGGTTTTCAGATATCCAAAAACTTTTTTCTGGGCTATTCCTATGATTACAGCATTTCAGATCTTGGCGATTACAATCAGGGGTCGCACGAAATTATACTTAAATATTTAATGCCAAGATGGGGGCCCAATGCACGTTCACCCCGATTTTTCTAAGCTAAAACCCATGAAGATAATCCTATCCATATTCGCACTTTTCCTAACAAATATCCTTCTGGCACAAAACACCAGAGCGGAGGCGAACGAGTATTTTCAAAATTTGAATTTCACAGAAGCCATAAACGTTTACCAACAGCTCGAATCTAATAAGAAACGCCCCAAGCCACTATTTGTAGAGCGCCTGGCCGAAAGCTATTTCAATATAAACGATTATACCAATGCCAAGATTTGGTACGAAAAACTTTATGCCCTTAAAGAAAAGAATGTGGATGAGGTAACTTTTATACGATATGTACAAAGCCTTAAGGCCTGCGAGGAATATAGTACTGCCAACAACCTAATAAAGGAATACTATAATTACGATGAATTAAAGCTTGCCTCCATTTTGGAGCAGGAAAAATATTTGGACAGCCTGTTGGGGCAGACTCCCACTTACGAAATTAAGAATTTGGAAATAAATTCGCCCCAATCGGACTTTGCCCCAATGTATTACAAAAATGACATTGTATTTTCCTCCAGTCGGGCACCGGAATTTTCGGAGGATATGGAATATTCATGGAACAATCAGCCCTATTTGTCCATTTTAACGGCCACGAGGGATACCGCCACAGGTGAACTAAAAGACGTGCGAAAATTACATTCCAATATTCAGTCTTCATATCATGAAGGAACGCTTACCTACTCTTCGGATTACAAAACCGTTTATTTTACCCAAAATTATTTAAAAGGCAACGAGCTGCAGGTAAATCCAAAAGGATTTTCCAATATGCAGATCTTACGGGGAGATGTGGAAGGAGATTCCATTGTGAATGCAGTTTCCTTAAAATTCAACAATCCCAAATACTCTTTCGGGCATCCATTTTTAACAGAGGATGGGAAACGACTATTCTTTGTTGCAAATATGTACGGAGGTTTTGGGGAGACCGATATTTATTACGTAGATATCAAAGAGGATGGAAAATTAGGTCCGGCCACCAATCTTGGCCCCAGTGTGAACACTCCTGGAAGAGAAATGTTTCCATTTATAGCTGGCCAATACCTGTATTTTGCTTCTGACAGTCACTTTGGACTAGGTGGACTCGACATTTTCAAAGCTGAAATTGAATCCGAAGATGGGTTTGGAATGGCAAAAAACATGGGAATGCCTATTAATAGCAATATGGATGATTTTGCATTTATCATAAACCATTCTAAAAATACGGGTTATTTTTCTTCCAACAGGGTAGATGGCAAAGGAGATGACGACATTTATTCCTTTAATAAATCGGTCGAAATGTTGGTTTACAAAGGCAATGTTCTAGACGATATGACCAAGGCTCCAATTGCACAGGGCACTATAAAAGTATACGATGAGAACAAACAGTTGGTCACAGAAGCCGTTACTGATGAAAAAGGTAATTTTGAAGTAGCTTTAGATCCTAATAGGAATCACATTTTCGCCTTTTTTAAACTGGAATACAAACAGGAAATCAAGATGGTGAACAATGCCGATTCGCCAAGCCTTTTTAAAGATATCAATAACACCGTATTAACTCCCTTTTCAAGTTTTATAGTCAACGAAGGTGGTGTAGAAAAGATTAAGGTTAATCCTATATTCTTTAATTTAAACCGATTTAACATCACTTATAAAGCGGCCGCCGAACTGGACAAGATCGTGAGCTTTATGAACGACTTTCCCAATGTCAAAATAAAGATTGAAGCCCATACCGATTCCAGGGCCTCTGATGCATTCAATATGGAACTTTCCAATAATAGAGCCAAATCTACCCAGGATTATCTTGTTTATATGGGCATTGATGCCTCAAGGATAGAGAGCGCCATCGGCTATGGCGAGTCGCGTTTGATCAATAATTGCGCCAACGGTGTTCCCTGCAGCAATGAAGACCATCTGGCCAACAGACGCTGCGATTTCATAATTATAGGTAAATAACGAACGAAAAAACGGATACGTCCCCCTCCTCGTAAACTATTTTTTCTATGTATTTACCGCCCATTAAATCACCTTAAGGATGCCCGGAAGTGAAGTTGGTCTAAATTAGCCGCAAAAATTGTCATTTTATAATTATATTATTACCTTTTAGATTTAAAATCAAATTTACTATGGACATTTTAGGTACCCTATACGATGAGATCGTTGGATTTTTGGGCATACGTCAGGCACTGGAGTTATTACAGGCTGGGGATTATAGCGTTTTCTCAACTTACGATGGTGTTGTATCCCTCATTTACCCTATAATTCCTTTGCTATTGCTATTGGAATTCATCCTTGGTCTGGTATACAAAAAGCCTAATACCAAGGTGTATAAGGTTAACTTTCTCATCTATGTGTTCAATAGGTTTATTGGGCGATTTATTGCCATAGCCATGGTGACCCTTATAATAGGGTGGTTACAACCCCATGCCCTATTCCAGACAAAAATGACCTGGTACTGGTTTATTTACGGCTATATTGTTTGGGAATTTGGGCATTTCCTATACCACTATTGGGGGCATAAAGTGCGGCTTTTTTGGTGCCTGCATTCTACCCACCACGCCCCGGAACAAATGAACCTTTCCGTATCCCATGCCCATTTTTTTCTGGAAGCCCCTTATGCCGATGCCATTAGGACAACGGTATGCATCCTTTTGGGAGTTGAACCAATTATGCTCTTTTTGATCATGTTTATAGATGGCACCTATGGAGCTTTTATCCATATTGGTGAAAATTTAATGAAAGATGGCAGAATGGGATTTTTAAACAAAATTATATTAACACCCTCCCATCACAGGGTGCATCATGCCAGGAACCCATTGTATATGGATACCAATTTCTGTAATCTGTTGAATATCTGGGACAAGGTTTTTGGGACCTATCAGGAGGAACAACATGATATCCAAATAGAATACGGTATTACCCGCAAAATGGATAGCGGCAACTTCTTGGACGTTTATTTTGGGGAATTTATTGCTCTCTTCAAAGATGTAGCCAAAGCGCCAGGCTTAAAGAATAAATTTCTTTATATTATTATGCCTCCGGGTTGGAGCCATACTGGTGAACACCAGACCTCAAAATTGGTACGTGGAGCCTACTTAAAAGAACAACTGGTTAAGGAGTAAATACTAGGGTTGCTATTACGACACAGTGATCGCTGGCATAATTCTCACATACAACCTCATAATCCAACACCTGCCATTTTTCGGGCTGATTGTACATAATGTGGTCAATGCAAATATTGGGACCGGTTGCTGGAAAAGTGCCCGTCCAAGCGTTGGGGTGTTTGGGTTTTGAAAATTTTTCGGAAATAATAGTGATAGGGTTGCTATTTGGAACTGCGTTAAGATCGCCCACCAACAAAGTTGGGAATTCCGTATCGCCCAAATGGGCAACGATAGCCTTGGCCTGCATCACTTTATCGGTTTCATCCTTCAAGTGATCCAAATGCGTACCCACCAACTGAATGGTGTTCCCATTTTTGGTTTTTACCCTGGTGATTAAGGCGGCCCTGGGCTCCGAATTTGGCAAATGGGGCAGTCCTAAATTCTCACTTGCGATAAATGTAAATTTTGATAACACCGCCTCTCCATACTCCCCTCCGTCATAATACATAGCTCGGGCGAACAACGAGGCCATTTTCGTACGCATTCCCAATTCGGTGGGCAAATCGTAATTTTTGGCTCTATTCGTTTTAAAATCGACCTCCTGTAACGCTACCAGATCGGGCTTGTAATAATTAATCACTCCTGCAATGGTATCCAAATTAAAATCGTTCTTGGTAGTGGCCCCATGTAGGATATTAAAACTCATCACCCTTAAGGTATCTGCCTGTGCATGGCCACCGAACGAAGTTGCCGCCACAATAACGATAAGAAGTAATTTTAAAATGTGATCTTTCATATGCCCAATTAAAAATTTGGGTCGAAAATATGCGATTTCCGACCCCTAATTAAACTATTGTATTAGATTCCTGCTACTGCCTTTATCTCACCAATAATTCTATCTGCCAAGCCATCCGCTTCGGCCTGACTTTTGGCTTCCGTATAAATTCGGATGATGGGTTCCGTATTGGATTTCCGCAGGTGTACCCAGTTTTCTGGAAAGTCGATCTTTACTCCGTCAATAGTAGAAATTTCCTCATTTTTATATTTCTCCGCCATAGCAATGAGAATGCCGTCTACATCCAAGCCCGGCGTAAGTTCAATCTTCTTTTTGCTCATAAAATAACTAGGGTAGCTGGCTCTCAGCTCGCTTACGGTACCGCCCCTTTCCGCCATCAACATTAAAAATAAGGCCGTTCCCACTAAGGAGTCCCTACCGTAATGACTTTCAGGATAAATAATACCACCATTACCCTCTCCACCTATAATGGCCTTATTGGCCTTCATTTTGGTCACCACATTTACCTCACCAACTGCTGCGGCCTCATAAGTGCCACCGTGTTTTTCAGAAATATCCCTTAAAGCTCTGGAAGAGGATAGATTGGAAACGGTATTCCCTTTGGTCTTTCCCAGCACATAATCTGCACAGGCTACCAAAGTATATTCCTCCCCGAACATTTCCCCTTCATTGGTGATGAACGCCAAGCGATCCACATCCGGATCCACAACGATTCCAAAATCGGCCTTTTCCTTTACTACCAATTCGCAAATATCGCCCAAATGTTCTTTTAAAGGTTCAGGGTTATGGGGAAAATGCCCTGTTGGATCACAGTAAAGCTCCACTACTTCTACCCCCAATTCCTTCAAAAGTTTGGGGATCGCAATTCCTCCGGTAGAATTTACCCCATCAACCACTACTTTAAACTTGGCCGCCCTTATAACATCGGCATCCACCAAGGAAAGGTCCAATACCTCATCTATATGGATATCGATATAGGAGTCGTTCCTGTTGACAGTTCCCAGATCATCTACCTCCGAAAAATTAAAGGCTTCCTTTTCTGCTATTTCCAATATTTTGGCACCTTGGGCAGCATCTAAAAACTCCCCTTTCTCATTTAGAAGCTTTAGGGCGTTCCATTGTTTTGGATTATGACTGGCCGTAAGGATAATACCCCCATCGGCCTTTTCCAAAGGAACTGCTATTTCTACTGTAGGTGTTGTAGACAGGTCCAAGTCTATTACATCTATTCCCAATCCTACTAGGGTAGATACTACTAAATTCTGGATCATTTCACCGGAAAGTCGGGCATCTCGCCCAATGACTACCGTTAATTTTTCCTTTTTAGCGTATTCTTTTAACCAAACACCGTAAGCCGCCGCGAATTTAACCGCATCAATAGGCGTTAAATTATCTCCTGGCCTGCCACCAATGGTACCTCGTATTCCCGAAATAGATTTTATTAAAGTCATATTTTATTTATAAATTTTTACAAATATAAAAGGTTAGGTTTAAATCCTATGCCGCTAAGTTGTAAATTCGAACTTAATAAACTTCAACCGAGGTCAATGAATTTTTTAGCACACCTTTATCTTTCTTTTGAAGACGATCAGGTCACTATCGGGAATTTTATAGCAGACAGTATACGGGGCAATAAATACAAGCACCTTCCAGAAAAAATTCAAAAGGGTATTGTGCTGCACCGTGCCATAGACACTTATACGGACAAGCACCCAATTGTAAGGCAGAGCACCAAGCGCTTGCATGAAAACTACAGTCATTACAGCGGTGTAATCGTGGACATTTTTTATGACCATTTTCTAGCCAAGAATTGGTCGGAATACGCCGATACCCCATTGCCCCACTTTGTGGACAATTTTTATGACCTCTTGGAAAACAATTACGATATACTCCCTATAGGTGTAAAGCGCATGATGCCCTATATGATTGCGGATAATTGGATTTTGAATTATGCTAAAATGGAAGGAATATCCAGGGTTCTGAATGGCATGAATAGGCGGACCCAAAATAAATCCAAAATGAATTTTGCCATTTTGGACCTGGAGGAACATTATACCGATTTTGAGAAGGAATTCACCTATTTTTTTGAAGAACTGATCGTATTTTCCAAACAGAAATATCTCTCCTTACGATAAATGTCAAGAATTGCATAGTAAACCCAAGTCGCATAACATCCTGATATGCGTACAAATGTTGGAAAGCTAGGTTGAGATGCTTACCTGAATAAGCTTCAACTACTTCAATAACCCGGGTGCGTATCCCGACCACTTTTAAGCTGTTTTTATTTTGGCAACCCCTAGGTGAATAAATTTAATTATTATTGAAATTGCCCAATAGATTAAGGGTTATTCTTAAATTTTAATCCGATTGTGTCATAAAATTTATATTTAGTTGGAATATGACTATCTTTTTAAAAAAATTATACTTTATGATCCGTATCACTGGTTTCTTGCTTGGACTACTCCTATTTATCAATTGCAGGAACATACCCGACCCCATACCTACAGGCTTAGTTACTGAAAAAGCAATGGTTGTCTCTGCCCGAGTGGAGGCCTCCAAAATTGGATCGGACATCCTCCAAAAGGGAGGTAATGCCTTCGATGCTATGATCGCTACGGAACTAGCCCTGGCTGTGGCCTACCCCTATGCCGGTAATATTGGGGGCGGAGGTTTTATGGTTTACAGGAAAGCCAATGGGGAAACAGGAGGTTTGGACTACCGCGAAAAAGCTCCTTTGGCTGCGCATGCAGATATGTATTTGGATTCTTTGGGAAATGTAATCCCAGGCAAAAGCACTTTGGGAGCCACAGCCGTAGGGGTTCCTGGAACAGTGGCCGGTGTAATTGCTGTCCACGAAAAATTTGGATCACTGCCCCTTAAAGATATCATGGCGCCAGTTATTGAGCTGGCTAAAAAAGGGGTTATCGTAACTGAAAAGCAAGCCAAACGATTGGAGAACTATCGCGATATTTTTATAGAAGTAAACAGTGATACGACTTTTTTTGCCACCGTATACAAAATGGGCGATTCCATAAAATACCCCGCTTTGGCAAATACCCTCCAAAAAATTTCTGATCAGGGTAAAGATGGTTTTTACAAAGGGGAAGTTGCAGAAAAATTAGCCAGTTTTATCCAGGCCAAAGGTGGTTATCTTACTATTGAAGATCTTGAAAAATATGAAGCCAAATGGAGATCTCCTATTACCTTCAATTATAAAGATCTAAAAATTATTTCTATGAGTCCTCCCAGTAGTGGTGGATTTACGATAAATCAAATTTTTAAGATGATGGAGCCCTATGACCTCTCCAGCTATGGGCATAACTCGGTTAAATCCATTCAACTGTTTACCGAGGCTGCCCGTAGGGCCTATGCCGACAGGAATTACTTTCTGGGCGACCCGGATTTTGTGGAAATCCCTTTAAAGGAACTTTTGTCGGACCAATACCTACAGGAAAGAATGCAAAATTTTTCTTTTGATAAAGCTACCAAATCCTCGGAAGTATCCCATGGGGACGTGCAAATAGTTGAAAGCGACCAAACTACCCACTACTCTATTGTAGATTCATTTGGGAATGCCATTGCGGCCACAACAACTATTAATGGAGGTTATGGTTCCAAACTTTTCTCGGATGTACTTGGCTTCTTTCTCAATAATGAAATGGACGATTTTAGTGCCAAACCAGGGGTTCCCAATATGTTCGGACTTGTTGGCGCCGAGGCCAATAGCATAACCGCAGAAAAGCGCATGTTAAGTAGCATGACGCCTACCATTGTGGAAAAAAATGGGAAGTTATGGATGGTGGTAGGGACTCCAGGGGGGTCCACAATAATAACAGCTGTGGCCCAGACCATTCTAAATTCCTATGAGTATAATATGAGTATGCAGGATGCGGTAAACGCTCCCCGTTTTCACCATCAATGGTTACCCGATGCCATCATTTTTGAACCGGAAGGATTTGAACAGCGCTTGCTCACCGATCTAAAAAGCAAGGGATACATCATTAATGAAGAAAACACCCCCGTTATAGGCAAGGTAGATGCCATTAAGATATTGCCAAACGGAAAGTTGGAGGCCGGTGCAGATAGGCGTGGGGACGATACCGCTGTAGGTTTTTAGGCGCAAATGGACATAATGACCCCCCTATTTGTATATTTGGAACAGTAGATGCACTTCCAATCCCAAAAAAGCGATTACAGTTGATCAAAAAAATAGTCAAAATAGTACTTGGAGCATTGCTACTGTTGTTCGGCTTGGGCGCTATCCTTTTTGCCATTTACAACGAATCCCTGCCCTCTGGTATCAAAAGCCAAAATGCGGATGCCCTGGCCATGAAAATGTTGACAGCCCTCCATTATGATGCCTATAAGGAAACCCGTTTTTTGGAATGGTCTTTTGCGAATGGAAAACACCATTATCGTTGGGACAGGCAAATAGACACCGTATTTGTTGCTTGGAGCGACTATCAAGTGCATCTCGATTTAAAAGCACCTTCAACGAGTTCCGTTGCCAAAGATAAGGTACCTCTTGATGGTGAAGAAAGGGAAAAACTTATTAAAAAGGCCACCTCTTATTTCAACAATGACTCTTTTTGGCTGGTTGCTCCTTTCAAAATTTTTGATCCGGGTACGGAAAGAAGTATAGTTACCTTAAAAGACGGCACCCAAGAAGTATTGGTCACCTACACTAGCGGTGGCGACACTCCGGGCGATTCCTACTTGTGGAAATTACAACCTAACGGCTTCCCTATTAGCTTTAAGATGTGGGTGAGCATTATCCCTATTGGTGGTGTTGAAGCCAGTTGGGACGATTGGCAGATTATGGAAAGTGGTGCATTTCTGCCCAGTAAACACAGAATTGGCCCAATTACTTTGGATATGGGAGATGTGAGGGGTTATCGCTGATACAATAAACAATGAACAATTAGCAATGAACAATTGTTAGCGATCAGTAAACAGTATTCAGTGAACAGTAAACAGTGGGCAGTTTTCAGTTGACAGTAATCAGGGATGTTCAAACAATTTAAGGTTTAATGTTTAAAAGTTGAAAGTCGTCACTTCGAGCTTGCCCGGCCGTAAGGCGGGTGATTTTATGAAGCGCAGCGCAATAAAATTGTATCGAGAAGTAGACGAACAACACCAAAGCAGTTCTCGATACTAAATGCCTATCGGCATTTCACTCGAACTGACGATAGAATTAAAGTCGTCACTTCGAGCCTGCCTATCGGCAGACAGGTTTACCCGGCCGATAGACAGGGGCAGCGCGGTAATCTGTTTAATATAGAACCATTCCCCCAAACCAAAAAGTCACCAATTGATTTTTGCAAAACCTATTGGTGACTTTTAAGGTATAAGGCTATAGGTATCTCCTATTTAAATTCCGGCCAATACTCCTTTACTTTCTTTCTTAAAAAGGCCACACTGCGCTCCAATTGATCCATTCCGTCCACACCGTCCTCAATACTGATCCAGCCATCAAAACCAACTCTTTTCAATTCCTTGAAAATGGCATCATAATCGTTTAGGCCCTTCCCTATCTCACCATGGCTCAATCTTTTGGCATAGCCCATGGCACCACCCTCTTCCTTGCGCAGATCTTCGATAGTACCTTCTTTCAGATAACGGTCGCTGGCATGCATGGTCACCACCCGATCGGAAACCCGATATAGGAGTTCCAAGGGATCCTCCCCTGCCAAAAAGGTATTACTAGGATCGTAATTGACCCCAAAATTGGGATGGTGGATCCTATCTACCAACTTGCAGAAAATGTCCATTTGTTGGGCAAATTCGGGATACTCCCAGAAATCATCCTTATAATGATTTTCCAATATTAGGGTTACCCCCAACTTTTCCGCATGGGGAAGGCACTCTTTAATGCAATCCGCAGCAAAGCCGATCCCTTCTTCCATAGTCAATTCGGGACGACGTTGCCCGGACAATACCCTACAGTAGGAACCGCCCAGGGCATGGGTCATTTCTATCCACCCTATTTGTTTTTTAATTTCCTTTTCCCGAAAAGCGGCATCAGGATGTGTAAAATCCGGGGAACAGCAAAGCATGGGTATTGTTTTTCCATGACGCTCCACCTGCTCCCTGAAAATAGGCCAGTTAGCTTTATCGGCCATCTCCAAAAATCCGGCGTACCATTCCAATCCGTCTACCTCTAGTTCAACCGCTAGGTCGATCCATTCGGAAACTTTCATGGTTCCATCCTTACAAAGTTCATGCATAAATGCTTTGGGAAATACTGCTAATTGTGGCAAATCTTAATTCTTTTATAGTTATTAAATTATTTCTTTTTATGGGAACCTTCCCAGTTTTTGGGTAGATTTCGCCCTATTACGGGGAACTGTTCCAGGTCCATTACTTGGGAGCTTACAGGACCGCATTCGTCAGAAAGCCAATAGAGGCAGGCGGCCGCTATTTCTTCTGGGGTGAAAATTCGTTGGGCAGGAGCAAAAATGTCCGGTATGTCTTTATACCAATCCGCTTTCATTCCCTGTTCCTTCTTGTTCAAAATTTCCTTTTCCGTAAGTACCCAACCTGGGTTGATCTGGTTTACGCGTACCCCATATTCCCGAAACAAACTGTCGCCCAGATTCCTGGTCATGGTCATCAATGCTCCTTTGGACATGCTATAGGCCAATAGATCCGGTTCCCCGCCCCAGGCGTTAATGGAACCTATATTGAGTACACAACCGCGAACAGCGGATAAATGTGGTAAGCCCGCCTGTATGATCATCAGGGGTGCAATGGAATTCACTGCCAACATCCGTTTCATAAAAGGTACTTCGGTGCTTGTAATATTGGAGGAAGCAATATAAGCGGCATTGTTCACCACGGCATTCAATTTCCCAAATTTGGATACGGCCGTGTCTACCAATAATTGCGGGGCACTATCCTCGGTGATATCCATAGTAAGATGACCTATATTATCAGCACCCAATTCCTCTACCAGTGCCAAGCCACGCTCCTCTTCCAATCCGTTGACCAATACCTTGGCCCCTTCCTGTACGCAGCGCTTGGCTATGGCCTGGCCTATACCGGTATATCCTCCCGTTATTAAAACTACTTTATCCTTTAAACGCATAAGTTTTAACTTGGTTTTAAAACACTTTTCACCACCTTTCCGGAATGCATTTGATCAAAAGCTTCATGCCAATCCTTCAATTCCCAAACCCCACCAATTATGGGCTTTACATCTAAAGCTCCGGAAGCCAAAAGGGAAAGCACTTTTTCCCATATGGGCCAGTTATGGCTAAAGCTACCTTGTAGGGTAACATTCTTTTGCACTAATGGATCCAAGGAGAAGTTTAGTGGTTGTGGGCCCCACCCAACCTTGGTAATATGTCCGTTGGGACGCACCAATTGTAAGGCAATTTTTAGTGTAGCACTTGCCCCTGCTGCGTCTATAATACAATCCGCTCCCAACCCATCTTGTTTATTGGCCCAAGCACTTGCATCGCCAACTATTCCTTCACAGCCATATTGCTTGGCAATATTCAATCTTTCCCTATCGGCTTCCAATCCAACTATGGCTACTTCTGCACCACATAAGCGCGCCATAGCAGCACAAAGTATACCTATGGTCCCAGGTCCCAATACAATAACCCTGTCCCCTGGTTTAATTTTAGAGTTCATTACCACTGCACTATAAGCCACCGAACAGGGCTCGGTTAAACAGGCTTGCTCAAAAGGTAAATTTTCCGGTACGGCGTGCAAACATCTGGCAGGTACTTTAACAAATCGGGTCATGGCACCATTTACCCCATATCCAAATCCCTTTCTAGTGGGATCCAGGTTGTAAAGGCCTTGCCTAGAAAGTGGACTGTTCTGATCTATTATTGCAGCGGTCTCACTTACTACCCTATCACCTTCCTTCCATCCGCTTACCCTTTTCCCCAATGCAGCAATATGGCCACCAAACTCGTGCCCAAGCACCACGGGATAATTTACAGGCCAACTATGGTCTGAAGTCCATTGATGCAGATCACTCCCGCACACCCCTACGTTGGCCACTTCCAACAACACATCATCTTCGCCAATACTTGGCTTTTCTATTTCCCTAATTTCTACACTTCCAGGCTCGGAAGAGAAATTTACTACTCCTATTGAACTCATTTTTTTAATTCTTTTATTTTGTAATTGTTGATTAGCGTGTTACTTCCCCGTAGGCATGGATCTTTTCACAGATAAGTCGCAAAGAACTTTCCAAGTCACCATCGGCAGTCTTAAAGGAATCTGCATCTATGGTCAAGGGAGCTCCCAGTACTACCATTGGCGCCCCATATTCCGGACAGCGTATGGCCTGCTCCAAGGTAAGTCCGCCCACCGCCTGTACCGGAACTTTAACGGCATTGACCACTTCGCGCAATTGATCCATTGGGCTTGGCATTTTTAAGCCTTGGGCAGCAATCCCACGGCGTTCGTCATAACCTATATGATGGATTATATAGTCACAACCAAGGTCTTCCAACCATTTGGCCCCTTCCACCATATCCGGACAACCTAAATTATCGCCCATTACCTTTACCCCGTAATCTTTGCCCGCCTGTACTACCACTTTAATAGTTTCTGCATGTGCCCTGGCCATTACCACCACATGGGTAGCACCGGCCTTGGCCATCATTTCGGCCTCCAAATACCCTCCATCCATCGTCTTGAGATCTGCTACTATAGGGATTTTGGGAAACGCCTCCCTTAATTTTCGAACCCCGTGAAGGCCTTCTGCCAGTATAAGGGGAGTGCCCGCTTCCAGCCAGTCCACCCCTGCTCGCAATGCCATGGCGGCCGTTTCTAAAGCTTCATCTATATTGGTAAGGTCTAGGGAAATTTGTACGATTGGTTTCATAAATGGTCAATAAATTTTTAAATTATAAAGTTGTATTTTTTGATTTTCCGTAAGCCGTAATCAATCCAAAACACTCGTAAAAGGTTCATAAAAATCGTTGTTTTTTTTGGGCTACAGCGTCAATCCAAAGATAAAGAATCACAATACATAAAATTTATCAATTATAAATCCAATATTACCCTTTTATGATTTATCAACCCTGGTATGGCAACAACCAATAATTAACATGCCCAATGGTTGCCAATGCCATTATTGTCTTTCATATTCTTGGAAGAACTATTATTATTGCAAAAGATAAATTTTAGATCATACTAATTTAATGCCCCATAAAGTTAAATAAGCCAATTTTGCCACCTTAAAATGTAAAGGGCCTGAGTGTCCCTTTAGGGATTAAATCCACTCAAAACCGAGCAACCAAAATCATTTTACCCAATTACCCATATAATGACCTTAGTTTTAAACCGACCTTCGAAATTACTTTTTGCCATAATTTTCCACTGTACCACAGGATTCCTTTTTGGCCAGGAAAACTCCCGATCCACAAATGACTCTTTGCCCTTGAATACCTTGGAGGAGGTAGTGGTTACGTCAAACCGATACGGATCTCTACAATATAAGACCCCGGAGGCCATTGAGGTCGTCAACAACAGTTCCATCCAAGGATTTCAATTGCGCACGGCTCCCGAAGCACTGCTATTGGCTCCCGGAGTGTTTGTTCAAAAAACCAACCATGGAGGCGGATCGCCATTTTTAAGGGGCTTAACCGGGAACCAGACCTTACTGCTATATGATGGTATCCGCCTCAATAATGCTACGGTAAGATCTGGACCCAACCAATATTTTAATACTATTGATGTGTTCAGCGTGGGCAAAATGGAGGTTTTACGCGGAGGTGGTTCTGTACAATATGGTTCCGATGCCGTAGGGGGAACCATCCAGGCCTTCAGCAAAGAAGTGGAAAATACCGAAAAACCAGTTTGGGGAACGGACCTTTTTACCCGATTTGTGACACAGGGCATGGAACAGACGGCCAATGCGGCCTTAAAATACGGTGATAAACGAACGGCCTTTAGGGCCAATGCCACTTGGCGAAATTTTGGGGACCTCGTAGGTGGCGATACCACCGGAACACAGATTCCAACAGGCTACCGCGAATTGGATTTTGACCTCAAGGGAAAAATATGGTTATCGGACCGTTCCCGGCTCACTTCGGTATACCAACGCGTGCATCAAAAAGATGTTCCCGTGTACCACAAGGTAGCCTTGGAAGATTATGCTATAAATAAGATGGACCCGCAAAAAAGGGAACTAGCCTATGTTAGACTCCACCAGGACCTGAGAAACAATATCTTTAAAACGGCGGTGGTCACCGCCTCCTTCCAGCATCATGAGGAAGGTAGGATATTGCAAAAAAATGGCTCCACTTCCCTTCGTACCGAAAATGATAAGGTGAGGACCTTTGGGTTTTCGGCAGAAACATTTTCCAGCCATGGAAAAATATGGTCCGCAAATAGTGGGGTTGAAATCTATAACGACAAGGTAAGAAGTAGTCGCACCGATAAGGATCTGACCACCAGTAACGAAACGGCCAATCGCGGATTATATCCCGATGGGGCCACCATGAGCAGTGTTGCCGCTTTCAGCATGCATACCCTGAGTATGGCGCAATGGGAAATTACGGCAGGTTTGCGGTTCAATACCTTTGTCAACAAAGTGACCGATTCGGTCTTGGGCGCTACCAAACTTACACCCTCGGCCTTGGTTGGAAATCTGGCCGTACAGCGAAGACTGAATGAAACATCCAATATCTTTGCCTCCCTCAATACAGGCTTTAGGGCTCCCAATATTAATGATCTTGGATCCCTGGGCATTGTTGATTTTAGGTACGAAACACCCAATTTTGATCTAAAACCGGAGCATTCGCTCCAATATCAACTGGGCTACAAATTTCGCAATCGTGCCGTGAAGGCCGAAGTATTTTTATATCGCAATGAATTGTACGATTTAATTGTGCGCAACAGAATAGCTGGTGACAGCATTGAAGGTTATCCCGTATATCAAAAGAAAAATGTGGAACGCGGCTTTATCCAAGGGGCCGAAATGGGCTTGGATCTAAGCCTGAATCCCAATTGGAACCTTTCAGGGAATATGGCCTATACCTATGGCAAGAATAAAACCAGTGATGAACCGGCACGCCGGATTCCGCCCCTATTCGGTCGATTGGCCACCTCCTACACCATAAAGAACTGGAACCTTAATGCAGATTGGCTCTTGGCAGGCAAACAGGATCGTTTGGCTTCTGGGGATATAGATGATAATAGAATCCCTCTCGGGGGCACCCCTGGTTGGAATGTACTTAATATTCATGGCAGTTATTCCATTCATAACATGACCATTGCTGTTGGATTACAGAATATCTTCAATGAAGATTATAGATACCATGGGTCCGGGGTCAATGGATATGGGAGGTCTGGAGTGTTATCGGTTTCTGCGAGCTTGTAATGGTGATTTTTGAGTTTTAAACCAAGAACGGATTAAAAAAACTCCTTCCCCTTGGACCCCTCCCTAGCCCCGCCTAAAGTCGGGCAGGCCTGCCTATCGGCAGACAGGCCTGCCTATCGGCAGACAGGCCTGCCTACCGGCAAGGCAGGCTAACCTCCTCCTACTGCAAAAAAGCTGCACAAGCAAGAAGGGGGAATAAATATTTTACCGCCAAAAACGGATTGCCGTGTTACGACTGCCTAGCCGTCAGGCAGGCTTGAAGTGAACGTTGGAGTGCTGGATTTATCTTAGGTCGTCAGTTCGAGTGCTTCTCGATACAATTTTATTCCATTTCACTCCATAAAATCACTCGAAGTGACGAGCGATAGTCATTTTGTATCGAGAACCTTTTTGGTTACCAGTGTCTACTTTCGATACAATTTTATTACGCTACGCTCCATAAAACCACTCGAAGTGACGAGCGATAGCTTTTATATCCAGAACAGTTTTGGATTCCCGTGCCTGCTTCTCGATATGATCCTTCTTCGTCGGATCATCTAGCTGTCGGTAGGTTGGCTTGAAGTGACGGTCGAGATCTAATTATATGTTCTATCGTCAGTTCGAGTGAAATGGCGATAGCCATTTTGTATCGAGAACCTTTTTGGTTATCAGTGTCTACTTCTCGATACGATTTTATTACGCTACCCTCCATAAAATCACTCGAAGTGACGGGCATTCTACTTTGCTTCTCAGTTCTATTTTCAGTTCAAGGGCTTCTCGATATGATCCTTATTCGTCGGAACACCTGGCTGTCGGTAGGTTGGCTTATAGTGACGGTCGGGATCTAATTATATGTTCCATCGTCAGTTCGAGTGCTTCTCGATACAATTTTATTCCGTTTCACTCCATAAAATCACTCGAAGTGACGGGCGATAGCCATTTTGTATCGAGAACCGGTTTTTGCACACCGACTACTTCTCGATACAATCCTTCTTCATCGGATTACCTACCTGACGGTAGGCAGGCCTGTCTGCCGATAGGCAGGCCTGCCCGACCGGCTGGCGGGCCCGCCTTAAGGCCGGGTAAACTCGAAGTGACTGCCTGTACATCCCTAAATAGAGTTCACCAATTTATTGCTTTGAACTGATCACTGATCACTGATCACTGATTACCGTTTACTGTTCACTGTTCACTGATTACTATTTACTGCCCACTGTTCACTGTTTATTGATAATTGCCAATTGTTCATTGTTCATCATCCGTTTTGTTCTCATAATGGTTTACCCGGGCATCATCCTCATTGTCCATTGGGGGTCCCTGTTCTATTTTGCGCCAGTCTATGGTTTTATTGTACTTCTTCATGGAGAGTTCGGCATTGTACATACGTTCATCATGTCGTTCCAAGGTATAGGGCGTAAAGTCGGGCTCCGAAGTGAAAAAATCCTGTAACAAGGACGCCGTAACATCAAACTGGTTTACATAGGGCACATCTAAAATGTTGTACATGGTCTTTAAAATAGCCCCAAAATTGGCATGGGTGTTGGAGACATAACCTTTTTTCACATAAGGCCCCGCCATCATTAAAATGGACCTATGGGCATCCACGTGATCTACACCGCCCTGGGGATCATCCTCCGTGATGATGACCAGCATATTCTTCCAATATTTGGTTCTGGACAGAAAATGCAATACCCTGCCCACGGCCAGGTCATTATCTACCATAAAAGACTGTGGATAAGGATACCCATCTTCGGGACGGACTCTTGCCCCGTGATCGTTGGGCAACATCATGGTCACCAATTGCGGCATTTCTTCCTCCCCTTCAATCCATTTCTCGGTAAACTCCCTTTCAAACTGATCCATTCGGTATTGATCGGGAATGTTCATATTATATCCGGCATAATCGTGACTGGTTCTAGTAAACAAGGCTTTTTGCATTGGCACCATCACCCCGTGGGCAGCCCCGGTATTGGTATCGTACCATTCTTCGCGTACATGTGCCGTTTCGTTGGCCTGTCCAAAATTATAGAAAGAAACCTTTTCCCTATCCAAGGCTTCCCATAGTCCGCCGATCTCCGCATAATCTTCTGGATCTACACTTCCAATGGTCCCTGGGAAACGACGCCCTGGGGCATCGGAAAATATTTTAGCAGTCTTGCTCACACTGGCATTCGCCTCTACCCATTCGTTGGGAATAACCCCTACCAGCCAATGATGGCCGTGTACCGAAGCATCACTATCGCAATAGTAATTGTCCGAATAGGCAAATTGCTTTGCGGCCTTATGATGGTTGGGTGAAATACGCAGGTTTGGAAATTGTGCTTGTACGGAATCGGGCAAGGTATAAGTATTGTTAACCCCATAGCGTGCCAAAGTACTATCGCCCTTTCCTGTTTTAAGCTGACCAAAAACCTCATCGTAGGTCCTGTTCTCCTTGGTAATATACACCACATGCTTAATAGGACTCTGACGCAGCTTTGGCAAGGGAGGCAAAGGATTGGTCCCATCATCGGTTATGCTACTTTCCCTGAAGGTATTGTCAATGGACATTTTGGTATACTCCGCAAGTTTTTCATCGGTTGGCATAGCTACCCTTTGAAAACTCCCCAATTGAATATCCCCAATGTAATCGCCCTGTGGTGGTTCTACAAAGTCCTTCCCTCCATTGGGTCCGGCCCCAAGACCTCTACAGGTAATTATATAAATGTTCTTTTCATCTTTGGACAATTCCACCCTGGTGGGTCCCCAGCCACTGGGAATAAGCCCTTTGGTGGTTTGGGAGGGAATGTCTATTACGGCCACCGCATTGAACCCCAACAAGGCCACGTATAACGTTTTCTCCTCCTTATCCATGGTGATGCCAAAAGGCAGCAGACCACGGTATTTGTCTATTCGCGGATCCACCTTAATGGGAATATGGCCTACAATTTCCTGACTTATATGGTCAATGATGGTAATGTTGTCGTTGGTAGCATTGGTGATATAGGCGAATTGTTTCCCTACGGCAATGGAATTGGGACTGGCTCCCCCTACTACTTCCGCATCTTCCACGGTCTGTCCTATTTGATGTCCCGTTTTAAATTTTTTGATCACCTTATTGTTGTCCAGATCAATAGTAAAGACACTCATGGCATCCGGATGTAACGGACTCCCCAATCCTGGAACCTTTCGTCCTTCCACTACGGTACCTTCTATGGATTCCTTGGTGTTGTCCCCATATGGGTGATGGGAAATCATTAAAGAATCGTAATTGGCCGGAGTGGCACCCTCTATCAGCGGATAGGAATACACCCCAACATTGGCCACAAAAGCCTGCTTTTTATCGGGACTGATGGCCAAGCCAAAAGGCTGCCTCCCTACATTGACGCTCCCCTTTATTTTTTTGGTATCCAGATCGATACGCACCAGTCTAAAATTTCCTCTATCCAGCACCAACAATTCGTTCTCGGCCTCATTGATCCGTAGATCGGAGGTAAAACTATCCTGATAATCCTTCCCGTCAACAATACCGTTCAAGGAGATTGAATCTATTCTTGAAAGGTTCTCCACATCGTATTGGATCACTGCTCCCGTATCTCCCCCGCTTAAATAAACCGTTTTGGAATCTTGGGCAAATTCAACCCCTAAAAAAGAACCCTTGGCCAAAGGTGACGGTATGCTGCCATCATAACTGGGAATCCTGACCGACTCCAAGGAGGCAACATCTATAACCGTAAAAACCCCATTGTGCAGGGTAACCGCCTTGCTACCATCAGGAGAAACGGCCATCCCAAAGGGATCATGGGTAATCCGCAATTTATCCCCTACCGGAGTTACATACCTTCCACTGGCCAAGATGGATATTCCATTTTCATCAATGACACTGTACTGATCCTTGCCGGGTACCTGTAAAATGGAAATGCTGTTTTGGCGTGAATTACAAGCAAGAAAAACTAGGGTTAAAAGGAGGATAATTAGCCGATTCATTAGGTTGAATTTAAGTTGTAAATAGATATTTTATCAATTAAAAAATAATATTACGCATTTTTGGTCAAAAGAAAACGGTCTTTACAATGATTTTACATTATGTTAAAATAATTTAATTGAAGTAAAAGTGACAAATGGCCAAAACGGTACACAAGTTCAATTTCATTTCAATTGACGTTCCCATAAATAGGTGCTATAATATTTTATATTTCACCTCACCCGGAAATGCCTAAAAAGGCATCTCCGACCCCCGCGGAATTCGCGGGGCAGGCTCTCCCAAGGAGAGGTAAAAAGGAAACCTCTAGGCAAAGCGCTTTTGTTGCTTTAAAGCAAATCCAAAATTATTTCATCGAGTTACGTTTTTAATAATTGATATTAATTTAATAAAAGTAAAAGCGACAAATGGCCAAAATAGTATTCTAACTCAATCTCAGCTTAATTGATATAACCATAAATAGGTGCTATAAAGTTACCGTTCAAAAAAGGCTTTGGATCTATCTGACTTTGCAGCACAACACCTTTGTGTTCGGACTCCATTAACATAAAAGCAGCCTGAACCATAGGTGCTGCAGTGGTAATCTGTATGGCCCTAAGTCTATGTATTCCCACTTTTTGAGGGAATATCAGCTTGGAAACCTCGCTCCTTCTCAGGATACCCATACTGTCCTTACCCTCTACAGCGGCATAGAGCACAATTTGGTCGTTCTCTATATGGGGAATTTCACCTTCCATTTTCTCCTGAAGGGTCTTAATGGAAGTATCGGTATTTTCTAAACCTGCAAGCTGTTGTTGCACCCAGGCGTAGTGTCCGGGATATCTCAAGGTCTTATAATCCAAATTGCGCACCTTGCCCGCGAGGGCGTCCGGAAGATCCGCGGCCCCACCCGAAGTAAGGTCCTCCTCATAGGTCCTACCATTTATAATGATCGTGGCCCTTTCCGAGAGGGATTTAAGGGGTACTTTTTTATAATCACGGACTGCTTCCGCATCTTTTAGATATTCTGTGGCCACCCCCACCGGACTCCAAGTAAATCCGTAGTAATGTGGTGCCACGGCATGGTCCGTTAAGGCCCCCACCTTAAACTGCAGCTTATCTACCTTGTCTACCTTATGCTTTTTGCAAAATTCCTGAAAGAGATGGTGCGCCAACAGATTGATATACCCTGGTGCCAGACCGGATTGGAGCACAAAACCGGTTTCTGCATTTTTGGCCAATGCTATTATTTCATTGGTCTCCGCCACATATTCGGTGAGGTTGACATAGTGCATTTTAAAATCCTTGGCATAGCTCGCCATTTTGGGCGCCAAGCTGCCGGGCAGACAATCCAAAAGGACATCGCCCTGTGTAAAAATATCCTCCATTTCATTGGTCAGGCCAGCTTCGGAAAGGCAAAACCCCTTGGCCACTCCCGGGTCGGTACTGCCCTTCCCTATCCAATCGGCCACCTTTTCGGCCTTTTCCAATGTGCGATTGCCAATAAATATTTTTAGGGGAACAGTTCCCCAATCCGCCATTATTAATCCAACGGCCTGGGCAATACCCCCGGCACCAGCAATAACCATGTTATAGGACATAAATATGTAGCTTAATATGTTATAAGAAAGGTACCAATTTTTATCCAGATTTCTGCTGAAACTTGGATATAGTATGATGACATTTTAGTGCCCTCCCGATAGCTATCGGGACTAGCCCGCCTGCCAATAGGCAAAATCGTTGTAATGGGTCATTTTCATTTTCTTTGCTCGCCCAAAGTAAACGAAACAAAAGAAAAGGCGCCTTAACCGAGGTATTTTTTCGACACCGAGGTCGAAAAACCGTGTGCGAAACTCCGCGTCGTCCCTCAGGGGACTCCTGCTCTCGGAGCTTTCGCCCACTATCCTGCGGTTCAGGGTTTATGGCTCCGCCGGTTTATATTGTTTACTTTTTTTTAAATCTTAGTATACTGACTACTGTGCACTGTAAGAAGCAGATTGTCGCGCAGGCTAACCCTTCCGTCTTCTCCTGCGTCGAAGCTACCTTATCCTCCCGCTAAAAAGCGGGACAGGCCTCTTTAGGGGAAGGAGCTGTATTTTGCTGTTTCCATTTGAAATCATGCCACTATCCATTTAATAAAGGGTAGTAAAAAGGCTCCTTCCCTTAGACAAGGGAAGGTGGATCCATCGCGGGGAAGCGAGGGAGACGGAAGGGATTGAAAGCCCAGGTCTTGGAAAAAATCATAAATCTTGGTAAAGAAGCGCTCCCCCTTCCTCCTGCAAAAACACACCCCCTGCCTGCGGCAGGCAGGCTAGCCTCCCGCTAATGAGACCCCTCCCTAACCCCGCCTAAAGTCGGGCAGGCTCTCCCCCAAGGGAAGGGAATTTGTTAAATGCAATTAATGTGGTTTTGCGGTAATTAACGACAACAAAAGCTCCTTCCCTTGGTCAAGGGAAGGTGGATCCATCGCAGGGAAGCGAGGGAGACGGAAGGGATTGAAAGCCCAGGTCTTGGGAAAAATCATAAATCTTGGTAAAGAAGCGCTCCCCCTTCCTCCTGCAAAAACATACCCCCTGCCTGCGGCAGGCAGGCTCAATCTCCGTAAAAACCTTGAACTTTGAACATTGAACATTGAACATCAACATTGTTTACTGCTCATTGTTCACTGTAAATTGTTTCAACCACTGCCAACTGCCAACTGTTCACTGTTTACTGTTTACTGACTACTGCCAACTGAAGACTGTTCACTGTTCACTGTTCACTGTTCACTGTTTACTGAAAACTGCCCACTGCCTACTCAATCCGCCTCCAAATAGCTTTTATATTTTCGCAAACCCGCGTTCATCATGGCCACAGCCCCTTGACTTGTCATGGTTGCTCCGGATATCCCGTCAATAAAATGTCCGTCATCATTGGCTTTTTCAATGGCTTTTCGCAAGCTAAAAGTGTCTTCCTTCAGATTAATTTTAGTGCCCAAGAACTGATCTTCGAATGTTTTTTCGCTCACTGCCGCACCATAACCTTCGGATTCCCCTTTATGCTCAAAGGCTATGTTCTTTATTTCCAGCGTCTTTTTATCCAACAGCACCTTTGCCCAGATAGCCCCGCCAAAACCGACACCCTGTACGGGCAGAACAACCAGGTCCGTATCCTTAACTTCAAATATGGGCAGTGAAGTGGCTTGCCCGCGCGTTGCCAACTTTTTGTAAAGATCGCTTGCCCTATCCAAATCTATATTGGTAATAGTGTTGCTTGTTAAATCGAGCTCCTTAAAAATAATCAGGTTCTGAATGTCCGTCGAATCCGTAAAAGCAGGTGATACGAAGGTCGCAATCTCCTTTATACTTTCCGGTAAGGAGGTCTTGGTTTTGGTTTCCTGTTTTACGGTTTCTATTTTTTGCTCCGTCTGTTTTGGATTTTCCTTGCAGCTCCAACCCAGGACAACCAAGACCATCAAAAGTATTTTTATTTTCTCCATGTTTAGTTTTATTTAAAACGTTCCTAATTGTCCAAAACGCTATTTTTTCGAAGGTAATGCGAAGTCAGAACTCCTGAAATGATTTTGGTCAGTCCCGCATATCAAGAGGCTAGAGGCTATCGTCAGTACGAGGGCTTCTCAAATCATTTTTGCTCCAATTTGTTATGCAAAACTACCTGCCTGCAGGTAGGCAGGCCTACCTGACGGTAGACAGGCCTGCCCGACCGGCTGGCGGGTTCGAAGTGACGGGCATTAGCCATTTTGTATCGAGAACTGGTCAAGTGCACGTCGTCTACTTCTCGATACAATCCTCCTTCGTCGGATCACTTGAAGTGACGGCTTTGAACTTTGAACTTTATAATATTGAACATAAGTCTTTAGTCCAGTCTCTAGTTTCTAGATTCTAGACTCTCAATACTAAAATCTCAATACCCATTTCTCAATACTCAATACCAACTTCCCTATACTTCGATTTCGACTCCGCCCGTCTGACGCCGGGCAGGCTCAATCTCCGAAGGAACTTTGAACCTTAAACTTTATAACATTGAACTGAACACTTTAGTCCAGTCTCTAGTTTCTAGTATCTAATTTCTCAATACTCCATACCAAAATCTCAATACCCATTTCTCAATACTCAATACCAACTTCCCTATACTTCGATTTCGACTCCGCCCGTCTAACGCCGGGCAGGCTCAATCTCCGAAGGAACATTCAACTTTGAACTTTATAACATTGAACATAAGTCTTTAGTCCTGTTTCTTGATTCCAGACTCTAGCTTGTCTTTTCTCTTTTCTCTTTTCTCTTTACTCCCAAATCTATACTAATTTTCCACTTCCCAATACACTTTTAACCCTTCCCAACTTTTAACATTGAACATTCAACATTGACCTTTAAGCTTTCAACAATTTCTAAATCTTTTTGGCTAAATTACACCCTTAAACCAGATTGCCATTTTGGCTATTGTACTTTCATGCAACAGCCATAAAATGATACTGATCAATCACATCAACCATAAAAAACAAAAGAAGTAAACGCATGAAATACATTGTTTGTGAGGAACCTGGGGACTTTCAGTTAAAGGAAAAGGAGGCCCCGATCAGAAAAAAAGGGGAAGCCCTGCTAAAAGTGAACAAGGTGGGCATCTGCGGTACCGACCTGCACGCCTATACCGGCAACCAGGCCTTTTTTACCTACCCTAGGATCCTGGGCCATGAGCTGGCCACCCAAGTGCTGGAAATAGACGAAAACGATAAGGGCATCAAAGCGGGCGACAATGTAGTGATCATGCCCTACCTAAGCTGTGGCCATTGTGTGGCCTGTAGGAACGGCAAGACCAATTGCTGTACCCAGATCCAGGTACTGGGCATACATACGGACGGCGGCATGCAGGAGCAGATCACCGTTCCTATAGACATCCTTTTGCCTGCCAAACACCTGACCAACGAACAGATGGCCATCGTAGAACCCTTGGCCATTGCGGCACATTCCATCCGCAGGGCACAGCTAGTTCCTGGGGAAACCATAGTGGTCGTTGGCTGCGGCCCCATCGGTATCGGGATTATGAAATTGGCCCAGATAGAAGGAGCCAAAGTCATCGCCCTGGACATGAACCAGGACCGACTGCAGTATGCCAAGGAAAAGATCGGGGTGGACCATATTGTAAATGTCACCGAAGACCCCGTTAAACAGATTTCTGAAATTACCAAAGGCGATATGGCCACTGCCGTATTCGACGCTTCTGGTCACAAGGGGGCCTTGGAACAGGGACCCTCCTATATGTCGCACGGCGGTAGGTATATTTTGGTGGGACTCTCCAAAGGGGAACTTACCTTCACCCACCCGGCCATCCACGCCAAGGAAACCACCATTATGTGCAGCAGAAATGCCACAGTGGCCGATTTTGAACGGGTCATTGCCATACTGGACCAGTTTCCCACAGAATCGTTCATTACCCACAACGTGCATTTCACACAAATGAAAGAAAATTTCGATAGCTGGCTAAAACCTGCTACCGGAGTAATAAAAGCCACGGTAGAATTTTAATATCAAGCGCAATCCACTATGTCCAAGAACTTTTTACAAATACATCCCAATGACAATATCCTTGCCGCTTTGCAGGATATGAAAAAAGATTATGTGGTAGATTTTGAGGGGAAATCCTTCCCGCTCAAAAACAATGTTACCGCCAAGCACAAATTCGCCCTCCATGATTTCAAGGTGGGCGACCCCATTCTCATGTACGGTACCCTGATCGGGAAAGCTACCAAACCCATTGCCCAAGGAGAAAGCATTACCATAGACAATGTGGTTCATGCCTCCTCCGATTACAATGTAGGGGAACAACAATCGCACTGGGTGGCGCCGGATATTTCCAAGTGGAAGAACAGCACCTTCAATGGGTACCACCGTGCAGATGGGACTGTGGGAACCGCCAACCATTGGCTGGTCATCCCTATGGTTTTCTGTGAAAACAGAAATGTAAACGTACTCCGCACTACCCTCTTGAATGCCTTGGGCTACGAGACTGCCCAGGACTACATCATAGATACCGAAGTCTTGGTATCCCAGTATAAAAAAGGGGCCAGTGCCGAGGACCTGATGGCTTCGCCCATTATTAAAACGGCCGAGGACATTAAACAGAACCGGACCTTCCCCAATGTGGACGGTATTAAGTTCCTGACCCATGACGGAGGCTGCGGCTGTGACCGCGGGGATTCGGATACCCTTTGTAACCTTCTGGCAGGATATATCACCAATCCCAATGTTGCCGGGGCTACCATTCTTAGTTTGGGCTGCCAGAACGCCCAGGTAAAAATTTTGGAGGCTGCTATTGCCAAACGGGACCCCAACTTCTCCAAACCCCTACATGTTTTGGAGCAACAAAATAGCAAGAGCGAACGCCATTTTATAGAGGAAGCCGTAAAGAGAACCTTTTTGGGCCTTATTGAAGCCAATAAGATAACACGCCAACCCGCACCACTAAGCAAGTTGGTGCTGGGCTTGGAATGTGGAGGTTCGGACGGATTTTCAGGAATTTCGGCCAATCCGGCACTAGGCTATGCTTCCGATCTTATTGTAGCCTTGGGCGGGGCTACGGTACTCTCCGAATTTCCGGAACTCAATGGCGTGGAACAAGAGCTCATCAACCGTTGTGAAACCCCAGAAAATGCAGAAAAATTTGCCAGTATAATGAGGGCCTATTCCGCCAAGGCGGTCTCCGTAGGCTCTGGATTTGAAAACAATCCATCGCCAGGAAATATAAAGGACGGACTCATCACGGACGCTATGAAGTCGGCCGGAGCAGCCAAAAAAGGCGGAACTTCCTTGGTCCAGGATGTGTTGGACTATACCGAAAGGGTCACCAAAAATGGCTTGAACCTCCTTTGTACCCCCGGCAACGATGTGGAAAGCACCACTGGTTTGGCAGGATCCGGATGTAATGTGATCGCTTTTACCACCGGCTTGGGTACCCCTACCGGTAATCCCGTGGCCCCGGTCATCAAAATGTCGAGCAACAACGCCCTTAGCGAACGCATGAAGGACATCATTGATTTTAACACCGGCACCATCATAACCGGGGAAGATACCATACAGACCAAGGGAGAGGAATTGTTGGACTATATCATAGAGGTGGCCAGTGGCAACATGGTCCCAGCGGCGGTTCGACTGGAACAGAACGACTTTATCCCGTGGAAAAGGGGGATTTCACTTTAAAAGGACCTCACCCAGAACTGCCAAAAAGCAGTTCTGACCCCCGCGGAATTCGCGGGGCAGGCTCTCCCAAGGAGAGGTAAAAAAAGGACCTATTAACAAACTAAAAATATTAATATCATGATCATAGATTCCCATCAACATTTCTGGAAGTACAACCCCAAAAAACATGCATGGATCAGCGAGGAGATGAGCGTTATCCGCAGGGATTTTCTGCCCTCGAACCTTAAACCGGTCTATGCCAAAAACGGCGTGGATGGCTGCGTGGCGGTCCAAGCGGACCAGACCTTGGCGGAAACCGATTTTTTATTGGAACTGGCCCATAACAATGCTTTTATAAAAGGCGTCGTGGGCTGGGTAGATCTAAGAAGTCCCGATGTAGATCAAGAACTGGAAAAATACGCCAAGGACAAGCACTTAAAGGGGTACCGACATATAGTACAGGAAGAGGCGGACCATAATTTTTTGTTACGGCCCGACTTCCTACGTGGAATATCCAAATTGGAACAGTACGGGGCGGTCTATGACATCCTTATTTTCCCCCATCAGTTGGGAGCTACGCTGGAATTCGTAAAAAAATTCCCCAACCAAAAATTCGTCATCGATCATATTGCCAAACCCTATATCAAAGATGGCTTTTATGACGGCTGGGCGGCCATGATGAAAGAGGTTGCCAAACACGAAAATGTGTACTGCAAAATCTCAGGAATGATCACGGAGGCCGATTTTAAAAACTGGACCCCGGAACAGATACATCCCTATATGCTTTTGGCCCTAGAGGCCTTTGGCCCTGAACGCTGCATGTATGGATCTGACTGGCCCGTTTGCCTCGTCGCCGGAACCTACACCCAAGTAAAGGAGCTGACCACCAATTTCATTTCCAGCCTCAGCACAAACGAGCAGGCTGCCATCATGGGGCTTAATGCGGTGGAGTTCTATGATTTGGAGTAAGCAGTTTTCAGTGTTCTTAAGCCTGAAACCATTAGCTACTATTGTCCGGTCGAGCGAAGTCGAGACCTCATTCGGTACGTCAGTATTGAGTAGTGAGAATTGAGAAACTAGACTAATGAAGAATGTTCAAAGTTATAATGTTCAAGGTTCAAAGCCGACAGCCCGTCACTTCGAGCCTGCCTATCGGCAGACAGGTTTACCCGACCGTCAAGGAGGGCCCGCCAGCCGGTCAGGCAGGCCCGCCAGCCGGTCAGGCAGGCCCGCCTACCGGCCAGGTAGGTGATTTTATGAAGCGCAGCGGAATAAAATTGGTTTAAGAAGGAATTACAGTGGTCAGTCTTCAGTGAACAGTAAACAGGGATGTTCAAGAACTTATTTACCATTTCCAAATTCCCAAATCTCCCAATCATCTCATTATCAAATCAACCCATTGTTACATGAAACAATTACTACATTTCTAAATTGAGCAATTCCTCCCCAGCTGCGGAATTATTCCCCAACCCTACTTTTTTAAGGGTATTTTACCTCCAACACAAACGACTGACTTACAAATACTTAAGGTGCTCTACTAAATCATAGGGATTAAGGGCATTGTTCTTGCTTTAGGGAAAACTATAAGTGGCAATTACTGTACCCAAAAACAATACCCCTCCCCCCTTGCGGTTTTCCGCAAGGATTTTATTGGGTTTGGGTATAGTTTTGACTTGGTAAAAAATAATAGGCGGATTATATAATGGGCTTGCACCCAGTAATTAGGTGTCATCATTTTAGAGGAACATGGCATATGGGCTGGCTTGTTGAAATCGTGTTCGGGGGAACGCACCAATTTCACGAGCTAAGCCTTTATATTTCTAAGGAAACTCCATAAAATTGGAGCAATAACCCTAAATTAAAAACGATCAACAGTGTTTTTTTTAACGCTTTTAAAAATTTTATTAACACTAATAGTAAGGTATGTTCGCAAAACAAAGGCCCTATAGCCGAAGGGTAATCCCTTCCTAGATTCAGTATAACGGTCATAAACAAGCACCTAGGGATTTTAAGGCTAGTAAAACCCCATAAAACCAACATAAACGCCTAACCATTTGTTAACAACACGGGTTTGTATATGTGGATTTATATTGTTTATTTTGACAGATAAGGAGTACAAAATATTATGCGAATAAGAATAAATTTTAATCCATTAAACCCATTAATAATAATTAAAAATTCATAGTTTTGCCGCTTCAAAATTTTGTCTTAAAACATAATTTTTAGACCCAAATTTTACTTTTTGTTCCTTTAAACTCCCCCTATAAAGTGTAGCAAAATTAGTGCATTAATTTGCGTTAAACGAACATTACTCATGTGCCCTAAACACTGACCATGGCATATTTAAATGATATATTCACCAATACCTACCTCTTGGTAAGTGTAGCCATAGTGACGCCCGTATTGCTCTCCCTGAGAATGTACCCGGTGATCATCTATTTGGTAAAGTCCAAAAATTTGATGGACGAGCCTGTAGACCGCAGTATGCACACGGCCAAGACCCCTACCTTGGGCGGAGTGGGCATGTTCATCAGCTTTAGCCTTACCCTGATTACCCTCGGCATGGTTTTGGGCCTGTCCCAGGCCGACCTTATAAAACTCTTGTCCATTGTAGCGGCCAGCATAACCTTAATGTTCCTGGGCATCAAAGACGACCTGCTGGGATTAGCCCCTAAGAAGAAATTTTTGATACAGATCCTGGCGGCCTTGATGGTGATCGTTCTAACGGATGCGCGTATCGCCAGCTGTTATGGCCTTCTGGGCTTGGAAGAATTGCCCTATTGGGTCTCTGTAGGCTTTAGCATCTTTGTGTATCTGGCCGTGATCAATGCCTTTAACCTGATCGATGGTATAGACGGTTTGGCCGGCACCATAGGTGTTATAGTTACGGCAACCTTTGGCGGTTTTTACCTCCTGAACGAGCGCTATTTAATGGTGATCATTTCCTTTGCACTGATCGGCGCCCTCTTGGGATTTTTACGGTTCAACCTATCTACTAGACTCAAAATTTTTATGGGAGATTCCGGCTCCATGTTCATTGGCTTTATTTTGGCCTACCAGGCCATTTCCTTTTTGGAGTTCAATGCCACTACGGTAACGCCATACACCATGCATGTGGCCCCTATTATGGCCATGGCCATCCTTTCCTTTCCCATCTTGGATACGGTAAGGGTCTTTGCCGTTCGTATAGCCCAAAAGCGCAGTCCCTTTAGTGCGGACCGCAACCACATACACCATCGTTTATTGGCCTTGGGCCTAAGCCATAAAAAAGCTACCCTAACGCTGGGTATTATCAATATTTTGGTGATAGCGCTGGCCTTTTTAATAAAGGACCTCTATATAAACCTACAATTGTACCTATTGGTATTGGTAGTACCCCTGCTCTATTTTGCGCCTTGGTTGTTGTTTAGACCCAGAAGTAAAGAGGCTAAAATGCAGCGGAAAAGAAGGTTGGCTATGTTGAGGACCAGATTGAATAATTTTTTAGGGTAAATTTTAATAGATCCCACTACAAGAAAAATAGACTTCAGAAAGTCATCAGTTTTATGAATTATTACCAAATCATGAAATACTACACTTAACAAATTCTGAAACTGCTATAGCAATTACTATTTCAAAATAAAATTATCAATGTAATCAATTAATGATTAAACTAATACAAAGTAGATTCTTTAAAAACGCAAGTATTTATACGGTATCAGACATTTTAAATAAGTTGGTTCCTTTTGTGCTTTTGCCTGTATTAACCCGTTATTTGACACCTTCAGATTATGGAATTATCTCAATGTTTACTGTGTTTACTTCAATATTAGGGGTATTTATCTCATTGGAAATGCACGGAGCCATTAGTGTTAAGTTTTTTAAAATAACCAAAGAAGAACTAAGGGTTTATATAGCCAATGTATTACTACTGGTTTCAATTACCACTAGTTTGGTGTTAGTGACTATTTTAATATTTCAATCTTATATTTCCAACGTCTTAGAATTACCTTCAGAATGGTTAATTATAGGGGTTTTTGTTACATGTCTTACACTTTTTACCACTATAAACCTTATTCTTTGGCAATCGGAGCATAAACCTATACCCTTAGGTATTTACCAAATTACCCAGACTATATTTAATTTAACGTTATCTCTAGTTTTAATCGTTGGGTTTGGAATGGGATGGGAGGGCCGACTTATTGCGGCTTCGGCAGCAGCTATTATGTTCGGTTTTTTAAGTTTCGCATTCATGATGAGGCGTGATTTTTTAAAATTGAAGTTCAACAAAACTTATATTAAGGATGCTTTAAAATTTGGGGTACCATTATTACCCCATGCCTTAAGCACCTGGGTACGAACTGGTATTGATAGGGTTTTTCTAACCATGATAGTCTCCACTACAGCTACGGGCTTATATACCGTGGGCTTTCAAATAGCCTCTGTTATAATGGTTTTAACAGTAGCATTTAATAAGGCCTATACTCCATTTTTATTTGAAAAGTTAAAAGAGATTACTAGTGCCCAAAAAACAATACTAGTAAAATATGTCTATTTATATTTTCTTGGTTTATCAATTCTGGCCATATTATTAAGTTTAGCTGCACCTTACATAGTTTCATTTTTTTTGGGCAAGGAATTCATTGAATCACAAGAATACATTACCTGGTTTGCTTTTGGATTCGCTTTCTATGGTATGTACTCACTGATTCTTAACTATGTTCTATTTACCCAAAAAACAATTTATCTTAGCTATGTAACCTTAATAATTGGATTGCTACATGTAGCATTAAGTTATTTTTTTATTTCTTATAATGGTACCTTGGGAGCAGTACAAGCCAATACCGTTATATCCATCATAACCTTCTTTTCTGTTTGGTGGTTAAGTAACAAACTTTTACCCATGCCTTGGTTTTACTTTATTAAGTTAAATAATTATAAAACTAAAAATTAAATTAGAATCTTACCTTTTTAGTAAATATTTTTTAAAATGTACAACACCTTACTTTATATTAGTACAATTCAGTTCGGCTACCTTATAGACGCTTATAAACATTGCCAGTATTTAAAGGAAGAATTTAAGATAACTTATGTTTGTTTTGATTATGGCTACCCAAAAATTAAGGAGACAGGAATTGAAATTATTTATGTGCCTTGGGATGGGTCTTATGTATCAAATGGCATAAATTTTATGAAGACCTCCATAAGCATTATTAAATCTGAAAAAATTGATTTTATTTTTGCCGTATATTTTCCATTAGTCTCCCTTTTTAAAGTGCTCTCACCAAATAAAAATATAATTCTCGACATTAGAACTGGAAGTGTTAACATTTCCAGAAATAATAGAATTATTAAGAATAATATGATACGTTTTGAGTCTTTTTTCTTTAAAAAGATATCGGTTATTTCAGAAAGTCTGGCTCTAAAGTTAAAATTGAATATGAAGAAGGTTTTTATTCTTCCTTTGGGTTCCGATATACTTTCTACTACAAACAAATTATTTAACAACCTTAATCTCTTTTATATTGGCACCTTGGACGGGCGTAATATTCACCAAACCATATATGGTCTAAAAGTATTTTTGGATAGAAATAGTAATCCTAACGTCAATTTAAGCTATGACATTGTTGGGTATGGGAACGAGGAATGTCAAAACATAGTAAAAAAAGCCATATTAGATACAGGGTTACAAAAAAAAGTAATCTTTCATGGTAGAAAAACCCATGAAGAATCAAAGTATTTTTTCGATAATTGTAATGTAGGTGTTTCTTATATTCCAATTACGGAATACTACGATTGCCAACCCCCTACCAAGACTTTTGAATATATTAAAGCTGGCATGGTTTGTATAGCCACGGAAACCCAAGAAAACAAAAAAATAGTCAATGCTTACAACGGTGTTCTTTGCAAAGATAGCCCAGAAGATTTTTGCGATGCTTTAGCCGAAGTTACTAGAAACTTAACTAAATGGGATTCTAATACCATCCGGAAAACCTTAGAACCTTTCAATTGGGCAAAAATCTCTGAAAACTTAAAAAAATATATTCTTAACCACGAGCAAAAAAGCATATTAGAAAAAAAAGCTATAATCGATCCAACCTTGAAAAAGTAATAATAATGGCAGACTTTTTTACATATATCATTTATTTTTCAACCCTGTTTATCAGTGTTGGCTTAATAAAAATAGGCTATAGCAACCAAGCTTTAAAAAAAGATGACAAGGGTCAGAGATTCTTTATTTTTATGGCCTTATTAATTATGGTCTTAATTGCTGGTCTTAGGTATAATGTAGGGCAAGACTATGCTGGGTACACTTTTTATTATGATGAGCGACCTTATTTGGACGAATCTATAGGAATGGAACTCGAATATGGATATACTACCTTGGTTAATTTCCTTAATGTATTAAATCTAGAGGTATGGTCCTATTTTATGACTTCTGCTTTAATTACTTATCTCCTACTATTTTATAGTTTTAAAAACTACAAACAACTCATGTATTTAGGAGTCTTCTTTTTTATTTCTTATGGGTTTTATTTCTTTTCATTTAACGGGGTTAGGCAAGCGGTCGCAATGAGCGCCCTAGCTGTGGCTGTATTGTACATACAAGAACGAAAAATCTTCCATTTTTTGGGCATTATTTTATTGGGAGGGTTAATGCATAAAAGTTTGTTTTTATTTTTTCCCTTATATTTTGTAATCGATCAAATTAAGTTACCAAATTATTTCTGGTATATGGCTTTCGTCATAGGTTTAATTCTACATTTTATACCTCTATCGCGTTTTATTGATATTTCATATATTTCTGAGATTTTATCTGGCTCCCAAGTAGATTACAGTGGCTTTGCAGAATCTATGAATACTGATGAAGTTGGAGGGGTAACTTTAGGGTATTTGGTCAGAATTGCCATTGGTTTCTTCATATTATCTTACTACAATACGTTAGTAAAATTTAATAAGAACTATCTGCCTTATTATAATCTCGGATTAATCGGGATAGTTTTATATAATGCATTTTCACATATTTTGGTCATAGCTAGGTTAAACAACTATTTTTTATTTTTTAATATATTTTGTTTAGCGTTTATAATCCATTATTTAATCTTTAAAAAACAAAAGTTAATTGTCCATTCAGTAATGGTATTCTTCTTAATACTTTTCGGGTATGGCATATATGCAAATGAGAATGGCTGTTCACCTTATCAATTCATAGATTTTTTATTATGATTGAAAAAACTAGAGAAATGGCAAAGCCAAAGGCTTTGGTATTTGGTAATTTTAACTATAGCGCTAACAATTTATGCGGACAAACCGTTAAGACAAGAAATATATACCAATTACTAAAAAGCAAGGAAAGTCTATATTTTTCAGAGGTGGCCTATTTTGACACAGACTCTTTAAATGCAAATAAATTGGGTATGTTCCAAGGCTTGTATCATGTAATCAAGGCCCATGAATTATTCTATCTTCCGGCTACCAAAAATTTAACCTATATCTTTCCCTTTGTTTTCATTTTATCCAAGCTATTTTCTTCAAAAATTCATTTCGTAGTTGTAGGTGGATGGCTAGGAGAATTTTTACAAAGCAGACCTATTTATCGTTTTATGATATCGAAGGTGCATCATATATATCCGGAGACCGATGCCTTGTGTAATTGTTTAACAATGGATAACGGTTTTAATAAAGTTAGTCGCCTAAATAATTTTAGGGACACCAACTTTTCACCGATTCAAAGCGCCACTGGTAACCCCATAAGATTAGTGTTTATGGCCAGGGTACATCCCCTTAAAGGGGTGGAAACCTTATTTAAACTTAGTCAGAGATTAAATGAATTAAATCTTGAAAATGCAAGTATTGACATTTATGGGCCCATATTAGAAGAATATAAAGAAGAATTTAATGACCTACTCAACACTGCCAACAAGTACATTACGTACCGCGGAGTGCTGCAACCTAATGAGATATACTCGGTACTTTCCCAATATGACGTAATGCTTTTTCCTACCCAGTTCTATACTGAAGGGTTTCCTGGTTCCATCCTGGACGCCTATATCTCCGGAATACCCGTCATTGCCAGTGAGTGGATGTATGCCACTGAATTTGTAGACCAAACTTCGGGGGCCATAGTAGAATTTAATAACATAGATGCTTTTATAAAAAAAGTTTTAACGCTTATTGAAAATCCAGAACAAATAGATGCCCTTAAACAAGGTGCTCGTGCCAAAAGTCATGAATTTAGCAGCGATAAAGCTTGGGAGATAATAAAGTCCATTACATTTCCCATTAAACAGTAAGTAAAAGTTAATAATGGTATATAAACTACTATACGCGCTTGGAATTTGGAAAAGAAATCCATCCCTATCCAAACATCTTGCTTTTTTATTAGAGTCGGATACATGGTCCAAGGAGGAATTGTTGGAATACCAGCTACATAAATGTAAGGGATTTTTGGAGTTTGCATACACTCATTCTGCCTTTTACCAAACTACCTTTGATGACTATAACTTTAAGCCCTCAGAATTTAAAGATTTGGAACAGTTGAAGCAGTTGCCCAGTATTTCCAAGATGACCCTGATAAGGTATAACAAACTAATACATTCCAGTTACCCCTTTAGGAAGAATTTTAGGGCTTTAACTTCTGGAACTACCGGTGAATCCTTGGCGTTCCTTAAAAATGAGGAATGGGATTCACAGAACCGCGCGGCCATGTTTAGGGGATATAGCTGGTATGGTGTAAACCCAGCTGATAAAAATGGGTATTTATGGGGCTATAACATAGAACCAAAACAGACACTAAAAATTAAATGTTTAGATCGGCTACAGAACAGATTTAGAATATTTTCCTATTGTCCCGAGGAAATTAAAAATTTCGCCAAGAATCTAAAGGGAGCTAAATACCTGCACGGATATTCCTCCATGATCTATGAAGTGGCCAAGCTGGTGAACAGATCGGGATTAAAGATTGATCATGACCTTAAAATGATAAAAGGCACCTCCGAAATGGTATTCGACTCCTATCAGGAAGAGGTCCAAAAAGCTTTCGGATTAAAAATTTTAAGCGAATATGGCTCCGCAGAATCGGGACTTATTGCCTTTGAATGTCCGGAAGGAAATATGCATATTGCAATGGAAAATGTTATTGTAGAAGAAGAGGATGGAGAGATTTTGGTAACCAATTTGTTGTCCAAGTCATTTCCTATTATTAGATACAGACTGGGCGATATGATAGAATTGGCGGATACCGATTTTAAATGTAATTGTGGTAGGACCCATCCTGTTATCTTAAGTATTAAAGGTCGGGTAGGCGTAAAAATAATCGGAAAAACAGAGGAATTTCCAGGAAGGATGATTTACAATGTTATTAAAAACCTGTCCGTTGAACATGGTATTGTACTAAATTATCAAGCAAGACAGCACATCCAAGGCATTATTGATCTTTATATAGAACAGACTGAGAAAGATTCCCAATGTATATTGGAAAAGGAGTTGAAAAAGTACTTTAAGAACGATATCGATTTTAATATTTTTTATGGCCAGAACCTGCACAACATGGAAGAAAAACTAAACGATTTTATAACCACCATAGGATAATGGAACCACATTTAATAAGCATAATAACCCCTGTACATAATTCGGCCCAATTTATTGAAGCAACATTGGATACGGTCTTAAAACAAACCTATACCAATTGGGAAATGATTTTGATCGACGATTGTTCCGAGGACGCATCGGTGGCCATTGTTGAAAAATTTATGCAAAACGATGTCAGATTTAAACTAATAAGGAATTTGGAAAAATCGGGTCCAGGAATAACAAGGAATAAAGGTATTAAAGCAGCCCAAGGCCAATTCATTACCTTTTTAGACAGCGATGATCTATGGCTCCCCAATTTCTTGGAAACCTCTATGAACACTTGTTTGAACAACAATTATGAGTTCGTTTTTGCTTCCTATGAAAGAAAGGATGAAGACCTAAATCCTTTGATTAGTGATTTTATTGTACCTGAAAAGGTCACTTATGACGTTGTTCTAAAATCATGTCCCATTTCTTGTCTTACCGCTTTTATAGATATGAGACGAATAGGCAAGCATTATATGCCGGAATTAAAGAAAAGACAAGATTGGGGCCTATGGCTTTCCATACTTAAAAAAATTGATTTTGCTTATGGTATCCCCGAGCCAATGGCAATTTATAGGATGAGAAAAAATTCGGTTTCCAGAAGTAAATTAAAACTTATCCCCTATGTTTGGAAAGTGTATAGGGATGTAGAAAAACTTAGTTTGATACGATCATTTTACCTATTAAATTTATGGTCGCTAAACGGGTTTAAAAAGTATTATGTAAATACTCGAATAACCAAAAAAACAAAAGCGATCATAAAAGAGTAAATTAGTATAATAGCAGAAATAATTAAGGATATTTGCAAATTCCTATTAACCCCGGTATGGAGTTTTTAAATATGAATATAAATGATGAAAGAATTGCCTAAAAATATAGAGCTGGTTGAAGAGGACGAATCCATTACATTAATGGAGAACATTAAGAAATACCTACAGTATTGGCCCTGGTTTCTCTTGGCCATCATAATATGCATTGGCCTTGGAGTAGCCTATATGCGTTACGCTCCCATCACCTATAATTCCACGGCCAAAATTAAGATCATAGACGAATCCCAGGAAGTGGATATTGCTTCTTCTGCGCTTTCTCTCCTTGGGGGTGGTTCCAAGATCAACCTGGAAAATGAGATCGAAATCCTAAAATCCTATCGTATCCTTAGCCAGGTAGTCAACGAATTAAATTTGGATGTTGCCCACTATGTGGTGGGCAATGTAAAAACTACCCAGATATGGGCGCCACCCTTCCAGATCAGCAAGAGGATAGTAGCGGATAGTCTTCAGACCCCAAAACCCTATATCATTAAATTGGACGAAACCGGCATTAGCATTACCGACGCCAATGACAAGACTTTTACACCAGAACTAAATTCCCCGGAACAAGTAATAGATAGTCTTCCCTTCAGCATCCATATGGTAGGCGGTACCGATCCCAGTTTTTATAAGGGCATTACCTATAAGGTGGTGCTAAGCCCGCTAAAAAGTACGGTGCTGCAGTTGGCCAAAGATCTGCAGGTACAGGCTACCAACAAAAACAGCGAAATCCTCTCCCTTTCCCTAAAGGGAGAAAGTATGGACAGGAACGAGGCCATTTTGAATACCCTGATCGAAAAGTTTAATCAGGACGGGGTGCTGGACCGCCAATTGATCTCCCAACGTACCCTGAATTTTATAGACGAACGCTTCCTCTACCTCGGTCAGGAACTGGATTCCATAGAAGGCGGCAAGGAAAGTTTTAAGCGCTCCAACAGCCTCTCCTATATTGAAGCGGATGCCGGGATGAGTCTCCAAAGAAAGTCCGAAACCGAAGAACAGGTTATACAACTGGAGAACCAGATTTCCATTTCAGAAATCCTTAAGGAAACCGTCATCAACCAAAGTGATTACGGCCTCTTGCCCGCCAATATCGGGATAGAGAACATCAGCCTCAATAATTTGGTGGTAGGCTATAACGAAATGTCCCTGGAAAGGGAAAAACTTTTGCCCACCGTAGGGGCCAACCACCCTACCCTACAGAATCTGAACGCCCAATTGGAACGTGCCAAGGTCAACATCATAAAATCTGTCAACATCTACGGTACCCAATTAAAAAATACCCTCCGACAGTTGAAACTGGAAGAAAGCCGGGCCGGTTCCGTGTTTTCCAGATTGCCTGAAAAGGAAAAAATGCTGCGCTCCATAGAACGCCAACAGAGCATTAAGGAAAACCTATTTTTATTGCTATTACAAAAAAGGGAGGAAGCTGCTATTAGCTATGCGGTAACGGCCCCTACGGTGAAGGTAGTGGACTACGGACTAACCAATGACATTCCGGTATCGCCCAAGAAGACCATGGTCTATGCGCTGTCACTCCTGGCGGGGTTGTTCCTGCCCTTTGCGGTGCTTTACATCCGCTTTACCCTGGATACCAAAATACACGAACGTGCCGATATTGAAAAGCTTACCACGGATATCCCCGTAGTAGGCGAAATTCCATACTTTAAGGACGTAAAAAAGAAATTGGAATTGAACGACCGTTCCATTATGGCAGAGTCGTTCCGTATTTTGAGTACCAACGTAAATTACCTTTTGGAAGAAAAAGACAAAGGTGTGGGGCAGGTGGTCATGGTGACCTCCTCCATTAAGGGTGAAGGAAAGACCCTGTTAGCCCACAACCTGTCCCTGGCCTATGCCAGCCTTAGCAAAAAGGTCCTGCTCATAGGGGCCGATCTGCGCAATCCACAATTGCATAATTTTTACAATATCAGTGTCAACCACAAAGGCCTGTCGGACTACCTGAACGATCCCGGGATGAATTGGAAAGATTGCGTGGTAGCCGGAGGTGCGGACAACCCTACGCTGCACATCTGCTTTGGGGGTTCCGTACATCCCAATACCCCCCAACTGTTTTCCAGTTCCGCCTATGAAAAATTCATCACCGCTGCCAAAAAGGAATTCGATTATATTGTGGTGGATACCGCGCCTACCATGTTGGTCACGGATACCCTCCTGATCTCCAAATGGGCCGATGCCACGGTTTTTGTTACCCGCTCCGGCCTAACGGACAAGCGCCTCTTGGAGTTCTCCAAAAACCTGCACAAGACCAAAAAGCTTAAAAACATGGCCTATGTGGTAAACGGTGTGGGCAATGGCAAGGCCAAAGGCTATAACTATGGCTATGGGTATGGATATGGGAGCGAACAGTAGAAAGGTGTTATAATGTTAAAAGTTGAAATGTTCAAAGTTGGAATTGTGTAGTTATAAGCTAGAATCTGGAACCTAGAGACTAGACTAAAGATTTATGCTGAAAGTTATTTAACTAGCTGCTCCTTCCCTAGGGAAGGTGGCTTCGACGCAGGAGAAGACGGAAGGGGTAGCCTGGATGGCAATCTGTTCCTTCCCTTGCAGAGATTGCTTCGTCGTTATCGTACCTAAAGTCCTCCCCCCTGCCTACCGGCAAGGCAGGCCTGCCTGGCGGCAGGCAGGCTAGCCCCCTCCCAAGGAGGGGGAATAATTTGTGCATACAAAATCTTTAAATCAAAAGTCTTGGCTCCTTCCCCTAATAAAGCCTGTCCCGCGTTTTCCGCAGGAGGATAAGGTGGCTTCGAAGCAGGAGAAGACGGAAGGGGTATCCTGAGTGGCAATCTGCTTCTTACAGTGAACAGTTTTCAGTGGTCAGTTGACAGTAAACAGTAGTCAGTATTCTTTAACCAAAAGCCATTAGCCACTATTGTCCGGTCGAGCCTGCCTATCGGCAGACAGGCCTGCCTATCGGCAGACAGGCGGAATCGAGACCTCATTCGGTGTACCAGTATTGAGTAGTGACAATTGAGAAACTAGAATCTGGAGCC
>JAVJOW010000013.1:0-100957 GCA_040216555.1 Arenibacter sp. | reverse complement strand
TCCAAGGAACCCCGCTCTTGGTAGAGGGCACAATTCCAAGGTTATGTCTTTTCAATCTATTTGTGATATCCGTAGTCTGACCTACATAATATCTTGAACGTTCCTCGCTATATATAATATAAACGAACATCCAATCCTATTGTTGGGGTGGTCACGCCTCAAGCGTGACGATCTCCGAGTCGCAAACGCGGCGCGATAATAACGCCTTGCGTTACAAAACTGGGCGACACCTGCCACGCTAAAGGCGTGGTACATCCCGAATAATCAACTTTAATGAAAAATACTATTGTTTTTTCGGACTGCAAATATAGTATAATCCTTCGAAATAAAAAGTTATGGCGCATAAAAAAGGACACTTATATTTTTAGTGCCCTTTTCATGGAAAAATACAGGTAATAATTCCGTTATCTATACAGGGTAAAATGCCCCATAAACTGCTGTTTATCCTCGTCGTTGGCATTCACTTCATACCAATAATCCCCTGAAGGTACGGGCTTACCATCGTAATTACCGTCCCAACCGGATACTTGGTCCAAAATGGCCACTACCCTACCATATCGATCGTAGATCTTAACTTCTATATTAGGGAAGTAATCCCTATTTCCCGGAAACCATTCATCATTCATGTTATCCCCATTCGGAGTAAAGAAATTGGGTATTTCCAACATCCCCGTAAATTTGAACGGTATAGAAATTGTAACCTCGCAACCCATACGATCCACTACTCTGACCTCAACATTGGTATCTTGATTGGATAAAAACACATTCACTGCACCATAAGAATCTCCTTGAAAGTAATATTCGTAATCGCCAAAGCCTCCCGTAGCCGTTGCGGTAACCTCATTTGGACCAGTTTTTATAGCAGTCAAGGTCAACGGTTCATAGGCATCCACGGTGAAGTCCACCGAGGTGGCACATCCATTTTCATGATAAATATAAACAGTATGATCGCCTGCCGCCAAATCCCCAAATGTAGTCTGGGTATTGGCCAAGCTCATATCATCCACATCCAGGGAAAATAGAAGTCTCGACATTAAGCTTGAATCCGTCATGCGAATGGTAACGGTACTGTTTGGAAAAATTCCCTCACATCCATATTCAACTATGGGCTCGGCACTTAGATCAACACCGATCATGATCGGGATAACCGCGTTAGTCTCGCAACCCATAGAATCGCGAATGAACACTACATAGGTTTCTCCGCCCATTAGGTTGTCGAAAAACAAGGCATCGTTTCTTTCAAATACTTCGTCCCCAATTGAGTTTGGTCCAATAATTCTAGTCTCGTAATACACTGCTCCGCTTAAGGTGTCCACAAAGGGTGTTCCGCCCATCATGGTCAGTTGTGCCGAGCCATCAGAAGCCATAATACAGGTTTCCGGCGTGGTGTCCACATTGGCCACTATCAATTCTTCGGGCTCCGTAATGGTCACTTCCTGCAAAATATTACATCCCAGCTCGTCCTGTACTATGATCTCATAGGTACCAGGTGGTAAGTCCGTAAAAGTGAAAGAATTTGGATTTGAGGGGTCTTCCCCTTCAAAGAATTCACTTAAGGTATCGGATATGGAAAAACGTATTTTTCCAGTACCACCGCTGGCTTCTATAATGACCTGACCATCTACATCCCCATAACAACTAACAGGCACCATTTCCAAACGATCCAAGATCAATGGGTCCTTGGGAGTTATCAAAATTTCCCCTGAAATGGCCGTACATCCCAGACTAGTTGCATAGACAAAGTAAGATCCCGGTGGCAAATCCCTAAAGATACCCGAACTTTGTGGTCCCCTCACAATATCAGTCGCAATTGGGAGTCTTGGAACACCAGGTGTTCCACTATCCAAAATATTATTTACCAGGGTATAAATATAATTTCCTACCCCTCCAAAGGCCTCAGACCGCACTATACCAGTTGGTTGTCCGGCACATTTGATATTGGCATCCACCAAATCAAGGGCTATAACCAAAGGTAAAGCAGGATCAAGATTAATTTCATTCGATTTCTGCTCTGGACAACCATTGCCATTTTGCACATCAAATTGGTATGGCCCTGGATTAAGATTTACATCGGGTATAATAATCTCAACGGTAATTACACCTATTCCTCCGAAAGAAACAAAAGGATCAGTAGTGCCCGATCTGCGGTAGAAATACTCCATTCCAGCAATGGGATTGGCTATAGTCAGTTCCATACGGCCCTCATCCCCACAACCAGGTGCCAAAGTCTCTACTAGGTCGGCATCTACCGGCAGCGGATCTTGGATAAAAACTGGTAGTGTCGTAAAACTACATCCCCAGCCGTCATAGACTACTATGGTGTAATTTCCTGTTGGCAGGTTAGGGAAGACAGCAGATTCCTGCAGACCACTGGTGTTTAATATATTCCCAGAGGTATCCAACCTGTTCAACTGGAACAGATACTCCTCGCCATCACCATTGATATCCTCTCCACCACTTATATTATAAGCCTCAATTATTCCATCATTTGATCCAGGGCAGAGCAAAGGCTGTACAATTCTAATATCGGCAGCAATCGGTACAGGCGGACTAATAATGAAATCTTCCATAACCACACACCCACCAGAATCCCGGATACCTACACGATAAGTTCCGCTTATTAAATCGCTGAATACATTATTGTTAGAAAAGGAAGCAATCATAAGGTATATCCCTGGAGCAGTTTCCATTTCCAATTGATACTCGTAACCTCCCCAGCCACCATCACCTGAAACCGTTATTTCACCCCTACCTGGGATAAAACAGGTTACATCTGCGGTTTGAGCTGGTGTAGGATCCAGAGGTCTATCCGGTCCGTGTACCGTTGTTGTATTACTAACGGTATCACAAAATGGACTATCAACTGCCTCTACACGTACCAATAAGTTTCCTGCAGGCACCCCTGTAATTATTTCAGGGCTGTTAATTGGATTGGCCGTATCAAAACTTCCGGTAACTCCTGTGCTGGTCTCCACACCTGCAGCATCACGGGAAAATACCTCATAATTATACACACCTGTATAATTATTAAGTTGAATACTAATTTCCCCATCAGATCCGTTAAAACAGGTTACCGGTTTCACCTCATTAATAATAGCCTCTATAAGGTTATAATCCGGCACATTGTATGTTGGAGTAACAAACAAACAGCCACCATTGGCTATATCCCTCACCGCAAAAATATAATCCCCAGGTGTATCCAAATCCCAAATTAGCCTATCAGCACCGCTGGTAAGTCGCTCTGGCTGTGAACCCAAAGGCAATATTTCAATTCCGTAGTTTCCTGGGCCCTGGTCTATAATAATCTCAACTGTACTGGCCATTACACCAGATCCCGAAGCATCACAGGTAATAGGGGTTAGCTCGTTAAAACTAAAAGTTAGTCCGGAAGGAGGAGCTAAATTGACCGTATCGGTAATTTCACAACCATTATTATCCCTTATAGTAACAATAATGGTTTGAGGTCCACCATCATCAATAATCTCAAAAGTATTACTACTCTGGAAATTGGTCCCATCGAATACAGGGCTACCATCATTTATACTGTAAGTATATGGTCCTGTACCTGTAAGTGCACCGGTACCATCCCCATTGGTATCCGCATATGCGGTTATTGTTGTGGTATTAAAGGTATTGCTGGACGGATTACAGGTAAAGGGAGGAGCTGTTGCCGCCCCCATCAATGCTGTAGGTTCTATAATATTCGCAGGCACTCGAGCTGATGTACACCCTCTGCTGGACACCACCTCAACTTGATAGTTGTCAGGATTTAAATTATCGAAAATAGCATCGGCCTGACTCACGATCAAGTTGTTACCACTATCGTACAAATTATAAACAAAAGGTCCGTCCGTGGCTGATGCCGCTAACAAATTCACCGAAATACTACCATCAGCACTTCCGAAACACGAAATATCTTCGGTTAGCACAGAATCTATTATTGGTTGATCCACCGTAATAATTTCTACTACCGCGGTATCTGTACAAAGTGTCGGGGTATTGGAACTCCTATCCGTTACGGTTATGGTATAATTCCCAGGAGGTAAAGCAGTAAATACTGGATCGTCAGATTGATTTACCACGAAACCGGCACCATCATCCAATTCATAATCAAAATCTCCACTACCTCCGGAGGTTATTACCTCAATGATACCATCCGCATTGTTACAGGAAGGCTCCGAAGTTGCACTGGCGGTTATTGAAAAGAAATCGAACACCTCAAAAGTATTGGTAGCAGTACATCCGTTACCATCCCTAACCGTCATAGTATAAGTACCTGGATTCGGAACAACAAAATTTGGGCTGTCCTGAAATCCACCACCAATGTCATACTGAAAAGTAGTTTCTGGTGCAGGACCACCATTTAATGGTGAGGTAACGGCTACATTATAGGAGGTCACCACAAAACATTGATTGGTAACATCAATGGCAGGTACTGCAACTCCCGGATCCTGTGTAATGGTCACCGTTGTGAAAGAACTACAACCACTGGCATCCTGTACATAAACATCATAATCCCCTGGAAGCAACTCAAAGTCAGTAGTTCCAGAATAAGCTCCCACTGGTGTTGTGGTAGGAACTACAGAATATTGGTAGGGCCCAGTTCCCCCAACTCCCCGTATCACCAAATATCCGTTTGGATCATTACAATTGGCATTGGTATTACTATCAACGCTAATTGTGGGTATATCTTGGGCAATAATTGCCTGTGCACTGGTAGTACAACCGGAAGGCACATCTTCTACCAAAACTCGGTAGTTACCGGGAGGTAAGTTTGTTATCTGTCCAGTATAAGGAGTACCAGCAACGTAAGCAGGCACTGCAATGATTGTTGCAGGTGCCACAATAGCTCCAGTTGTGACATTGATCACTGTAATTTCCAATTGTGTGCCGGTATATTCTTCAACCTCATAATAGAATATTCCGTTTCCAGAAACGTCACAGGAGGATGAAGTGGCAGAAGCTGTTGCGATAAAAGTAGGCAATGGACCACTTACAGGTGGAATTTCCTGCTGATAGATACAGCCTGTTATTACATCCAAAACCTCAACCGTATAGGCCACTCCGTAAATAATACCGTTTGCAGCATAACTAAAGGTATGGGAATTGGGTCCTGGTACCAATGCATAAAAACTGGCTTCACCTACCAATCTAATTTCATAAGATCCGGAACCGCCTGCAACATTTACAGTATAGGTAAATCCATCAGCAGCAGGGTCACAGCTTACCGGTAATGGGGGCGGAACCGGAGTAATTGTTAGCCCTGTATGGCCCAAGGTAACCGCATCCCTATCTTCACAACCGGATGCATCCCTTGTAATTACGGTATATTCCCCTTCTGGTAAATTGGTAAAACTATGAGTGTCACTTGCCGTATTTACAACCGGACCGACAACGTTTCCGTTGACATCCAACAAAGTATAGGTATAAGGAGCTACCCCATTGACATTACCAGTAACATCAATGCTTCCCGTAACCACGCCCGCGGCACAGGTAGCATCATTTGGCACCACCGTGGCATCCACTCCCGGATCTGGAGGTCCTACCGTAAAATCGACATCTATAAAACACCCTCTGCTATCCCTAACATAATAGGTGTAATTTCCAGGGGAAAGGTTCCCGTATACGGCCTGATTGGTGTATGTAATACCATCTATACTATAGGCGTATGGAGCCACCCCTACCGTGGTATCCGGTATCAAGCGCACTACCCCGGTATTGGGATCGTCACAACGGGGGTCCGTAACATCGGCAGAAGCTGCTATTATATCCGTAGGGCTTATGGTAACCACATTGGTTTCCACCACACAACCATTGCCGTCCGTAATTTGGAACTGGTAAGTACCAGGACTTGGGGTTGTATATACAAAACTACTTCCTGCAATAGGTGTAGTAAGTCCATACCCCCCTCCATTAATATTCACGGCATAATTGGCATAAGGTGGATTTCCATTGCCAATATTGACCCGAATATCCGCATCACCTGCACCAGGTACCAAACTACAGGTAAGTTCCTTTTGTATACTTACAGTAGAGGTAGTCTGTGGCCTAATATTCCTTACCACATCATCCATACAGTTATTTCCATCCCTAACCTGAACGGTATGGTTGCCAGGGGTAAGACCACCAAAACTAGCACTGGCACCACCCGCTACCCAAGGCCCGTTATCTATTCGGTACTCGTAGTTCCCATCTCCACCACTGGCGTTGACCACCATGGTTGTGGCATTGGAACTATCAAAACAAAAATCGGAAGCGGCAGTATCCAAAACCAAAGTAGGTGCCGTTAGCGAAGTAAAAGTATAACTTGCGGAAGCAGTGCAACCACCTCCATCTTCTACAGTTATAGTGTATGCTCCTGAATCATCGGTTAAACCTGTAAAATTTGGATTGCTCCTTGGACCAACACTAGTACCGTTTGGTCTTGTAAGGGTATACTGAAAACCGCCCCATCCACCGGAAGCATTCCCATTAACCGCTCCCCTATTGTTATTCTGACAACTCATATCCGTCCATATAGGAGATATGGCCAAGGGAGTTGATGGTTCTGCAATTGTTAGGGTCGCCGTTTCAACACAATTGGTATCTTCATCCGTAACCGTTATGGTATAAGAACCAGCACTTAGTCCACCTGCAGAAACTATATTGGACGTCTGGCCGGTTACTACAGGATTTGCGTCTATTTGATACCTATAAGTACCGTTAAATCCGTCCACTATAAAACGGCCTGCCCCATCGCTATCCCCAAAACAGGTTACATTGGTCAACAACTGACTGGTAACCCCAATAGAGCTAATATCTGTTATGGCAAAACTTTCTGTATAATTACAACCAGCAGAATCGGTTACCCTAAAGGTATAACTACCAAGACCCAGACCGGTGAAGGTATTGGATCCACCATTATTTACACTGGTCGGGGCTATAATTTCATAAGTACTTATGGCCGCACCTCCCGTTACCGTTAAGGAAACGGACGCAGTACCTGTGGCACAATCTATACTGGATACCGTAAAATCGATATCCGTAGGTTTGTTCAACGGACTAAAAACAATGGCAGGTAAGGTAGTCACACAGCCATTGGCATCGCGTATCTGCGGGGAGTATGTCCCTGCGGAAATTCCATTAAAGACCGTATTGTTCAGAATGAAGCCAGACCCAATGCTGTACTCATATGGACCGACACCTCCACTAACTCCCGAAAAGGTAATCTGGCCCCCACTTTCATTTAAACAAGTTGGGGTTTGGGTAGCATTGGCATTTCCTAAAATAGTTGAAGGGGTACCTATGGTCCTACTGACTGCTGGAGTGGTACAAGAAAAAGTATCTTGCTGATACCTTATTACTACATTGTAATTCCCTGGCGCCAAATTGGAAAAAACATTACTGTTCTGAAACGTACCACCATTATTAATACTGTATTCCAAGTTATAACCATTACTATTGGTAACATTTACGGAAATACTTCCGTTATTGGAACCCCCGCAATTGGCGTCTATAGAACTGATACTGTATACTGGGGGTGGAATATTCTCAACATCAACCGCTGCATTTTTGGTACATCCATTGGCATCCCTTACCACTATATTATAGGTACCTGGACTACTAACCGTATGTGTGGTGGAAGTTGCGAAACTTCCCCCGAAGGCACCTCCATTAACATTATATTGATATGGTCCCGTACCCCCGCTTGCATCTATAGTGATATCCACTGAAGTGGCACCACAGCCAAAACTGTCGGTCGCAAAGGCAGTAGCATCTACAGGTACAAGTCCCGCACCTATGGTAATCGGATTTCCATTAATGGTACTAATGGTCTGGGTACAACTGCTGCCCGCCTGAACGGATACCGAATAGGTTCCGGCCCCAAGATTATTAAAGGTATGGGTGTTGGACCCATTGGGACCAAAGGTATTCATGGTAGCACCGTTTCTTATTAACCTATAGCTATAAAATCCGGGTACACCCGAGATGTTGATACTTATGCTACCCTTATCACCACTACAGATGATATCTACCATGGAAACATCCACAGTCATATCCACTTCGTTTATGGTTACGGTTTGGGATGGGAAAACACATGCACTTGGGGAAGCGTTCTTTAAACGCGTATACACCTGATAATTACCAGGTGTAAATATATCGAAATACGGATTGTCCTGATAGGGGCCTGCAGCAGAATTAAGACTGTATTCGTAACCAGCAGGTACATTGGTAACCTCTACCCTTCCTGGATTGCCACAAATTATATCCTGTGTACTAAGTTGGGGATTCAAGGGATTGGAAGATACCCTAAAATAATAAAAAGCCCCTGACCCTACCCTAACGCGATATTCCCCCGCAACGGAGGGATCACTGGCATCAAGAAAGTAAGTTGCACTTGTTACTGCCGGGCCATAACAACTATTGTCCTTTACGGGACAGGTGTCCGTTCCTACGAAAACGCAGCTCGACGAAAGTTTCTGCCATGTAATGGTGCCAGATCCACTCACTGAAACCGTTCTATCATCTCCAGTTCCACAAAGAAAAAATTTGGCCAAGGTGCTACCATCGTTGGTACAGGTCACCTGTTCATTGGCACCGTTGATGATTGTAGCAAACATCATTGGACTGGAAGTAACATCAATGGCGACCTCTTCGATGGTATTAATTCTGGAACTCTCCAGAAAGTTATTCTCCTGGGGTTGTTCAACAACAATCTCTATTGCATTTATATTTTCGACTGCAGATGAAACATCCGCTATAAGCTCATAAACTATAGAGTTTGCCTTCGAGGCACTAAACACAATGCTTAGTGCTAGCAGAAGTAGGGCATAATAAATATACCGTGGTTTTTTCGGGAGCATAGGTTAAGTAGGTTTTACAAAATATAATCGGACTTGGGGAGGTCAAAGTATATTCTTGGTGTAATAGTTTTGCTTATATTTTATATTTATCTTTAGCGTTCTAAGCTACATTAATTAATTATTTAACGTTGAATTATGAAAAATAGTATCTTAATTATATTCATTGCCTTAATGTCTTTGAATTTATCATGTGCGCAACAATCTGAAAATGAGGTTAATAACCTAGATAATCCACCATTCACCGCAGAGCTAATAATCGATGAACTACAAATACCATGGGGATTTACCTTTCTTCCCGATGGTAGTATGCTTATCACGGAAAAGGCAGGTCAATTGATTCATTTCAAGGATGGTAAAAAAAATATAGTGGACAATGTTCCAGCAGTATATAACAGAGGCCAAGGCGGTCTTTTGGATGTTGTCCTGCATCCCGATTACACCAATAATGGATGGATCTATATATCCTATGCCTCTGAAGAAGGAGATGATAAAGGTGGAAATACCTCTATTATCAGAGCAAAGTTGAACAACAACAGTCTTACCGACACCCAATTATTATACAAGGCCACTCCCAACACCACTAAAGGTCAGCATTTTGGATCGAGAATTGTCTTTGACGATAAGGGTTATTTATTCTTTTCCATTGGAGAACGAGGGGACCGGGACGTTAACCCCCAGGATATTACCAGGGATGGCGGAAAAATATATCGTTTAAACGCTGACGGGAGTATTCCTTCAGACAACCCTTTTGTAAACACAGCAGGGGCCAAAACAGCCATATATAGCTATGGACATAGAAATCCCCAAGGTCTGGCAAAAAACCCTATGACCGGCGAAATCTGGGACAACGAACACGGACCACAGGGTGGGGATGAAATCAATGTTATTGAAAAGGGCAAGAATTATGGATGGCCGGTAATTACCTATGGCATCAACTATAGCGGCACCCCCATTACGGACAAAACTGAAATGGAAGGCATGGAGCAACCAATACATTACTGGGTTCCTTCCATTGCGCCAAGTGGAATGGCCTTTGTAACTTCCGACAAATACCCAGATTGGAAAGGTAATTTATTAATAGGCTCCCTAAAATTTCAATATTTGGAAAGACTGGAACTAAAAGGCAACAAGGTTGTTTATAGGGAAAAATTAATGCCCGACTTGGGACGTGTACGCGATGTAAGACAAGCCCCTGACGGTTTTATATATGTGGCCGTGGAAGGCAAGGGAATCTATAAATTGGTACCAAAGAAATAATAGTCCTTAAATTAAATAACGTATCATAATCTTAAAAACTAATATATGAAGCTTCTGCTTTTAAGCTATATTTCCTGCATTTCATTATTGACCTTTTTTTTGTTCCAGGACAAGGAACTGGAAGAAAGCATCAGTAGAGGTGCGGATATTTATTCGGACTTCTGTATAAACTGCCATATGGCGAATGGAGAGGGTGTTGAAAAAACATTCCCTCCATTGGCCAAGTCAGATTTTTTATTGAACAAAAGAGAGGAAAGCATAAGGGGCGTAAAATACGGCCAACAAGGCTATATATTGGTCAACGGGGTGGCCTATAACAATATTATGCCCCCAATGGGATTGGAAGATGAGGAAATTGCAGATGTAATGAACTATATCCTAAACTCCTGGGGCAATAAAAGCGACAGCATAGTAACCCCCGAAGAGGTTTCTATGAATGTCAATAAATAGTCTAACCTTTACTGGCGTCTATGGCATTCTTTACAGAACCGTATTTCTTTAATAATTTTTCCGCCTCGGTATAATCAATTTTTAATTCCTCTACCAAATACCGGGTTCCGCGATCTACCAACTTTTCATTGGTGAGCTGCATATTTACCATTTTATTACCTTTCACCCGCCCGATCCTGATCATTAAGGCAGTAGAAATCATATTGAGTACCAGTTTTTGCGATGTCCCACTTTTCATACGTGTACTTCCCGTAAGAAATTCCGGTCCCACATTTACTGCGATCGGAATCGCTACAGCTTGCGTTAAGGGAGAACCTGGATTGTTGGTAATACATGCAGTCAACAAGCCATGGGCTGCCGCCTCCTTTACCCCACCAATCACATATGGCGTAGTACCCGATGCCGCTATCCCTACCACTGTATCATTTTTTGTTATTTTAAATGCCTCCAAATCCTTCCAAGCCTGAATGTTATCATCCTCGGCATTTTCAACGGCCTTTCTAATTGCCACATCCCCACCGGCGATCAATCCAATTACGTAATCGTGGGACAACCCAAAAGTGGGAGGGATTTCCGAGGCATCCAAAATACCCAATCGGCCGCTGGTTCCTGCACCTATATAAAAAAGTCTGCCCCCTTTATCGAATCTTTCTTTCAAGGCATCTACCAATTTGGTCACTTCCGGTATAACCAAGGCAACGGCATCAGCAATCAACTGATCCTCCTTATTCATATTAGTAAGGATTGTTGCTGTATCCATCAATTCCAGATCATTATATTTTGATGGCAGTTCGGTTATCTTTTGGTATTCGGACATAATTGAATTTTTGATATATAAGTGCAAAAATAGCTTTTTAGTAGAAATAGACATTAAAATTAATCAAGGTCTATATTCATCAATAGAAGTCCAGCGAAATATTTGCATAAATTATTATCCATATACCCTTAAATATTATAAATACCCTATTTTCGGATTGAAATTTGTTTAATTCACCATGTAAAAGCCTGATGCAAAAAATAATTATTTTAGTCTTCCTTATTGCTCTTACCTCCTGCTCGGTATTCAAACCTTCGATACCTACACCGAAACATGAATTCAGAGGCGTATGGATAGCCACCGTAGTCAATATAGATTGGCCAAAAAGCGGCCTCGATGATATTGAAAAACAGAAACAGGACTATCTAAAAATCCTTGATTTTTATAAAGATTTAAATTTTAATGCCGTAATTGTTCAAATTAGGGCAGCTGGGGATGCCTTCTATCCATCCCAATACGCACCTTGGTCAAGGTTTTTGACCAGCAATGAAGGTGTTGCCCCTGAACCTTATTACAACCCATTACCATGGATGATACAGGAAGCACACACCAGGGGAATGGAGTTTCACGCATGGCTTAATCCTTACAGGGCCACGTTTGACGAAAAACTGGAAATCTTAAGTAAGGACCATGATTACAACCTACATCCAGATTGGATGTTGAAATACGGTAAAAAATACTATTACAATCCCGGATTACCGGAAGTACAACAGCATTTAACAAATATAATGGGAGAAGTAGTTGCCAATTACGATGTAGATGCCGTTCACTTTGACGACTATTTTTACCCCTATAAAATAACCGATGAAACTTTTGAGGATATGGAAACCTATACCAAATACGCCCATCCACAACAATCCTTAGAAGATTGGAGAAGAAGCAATATTGATAGTTTGGTCAAGAAGGTACACAACACCATAAAAAGCGAAAAACCATGGGTACAATTCGGTATAAGTCCGTTCGGAGTATGGAAAAACAGCAGCACCGATCCTATGGGATCGGACACCAAAGCGGGGCAAACCACCTATGAGGATCTTTACGCCGATCCGTTGCTATGGATGAAAATGGGTTGGATAGACTATTTGGTACCCCAGGTATATTGGAGCATGGATCTACCCGTGGCATCCCATAAAAAAATAGTGGACTGGTGGTCCAAGAACAGTGATAATACCAACCTATATATTGGCAACGGACCATACAAAATAAGAAACAATAGTGACAAAGCATGGGATAGGAAAAAAGAACTTCCCAACCAATTAAGCTTCGCTAGGGAAAATAAAAATGTAATCGGCAATGTATTTTTTAGTGCCAAATCCCTAATGTCCGGTAAGGAAGATGTGATCAAAATATTGAAGAAAAAATACTACCATAATATTGCTTTGCCACCCCCCTCGCCAAAACAAAAAAATGTATTTCAAAATGAAATTATTGAAACACAATTTCAAGAAAAAGATGGCCTTTTACATTTCAGCATACCGTCCATGCAAAAACAAAATTTGAGATATGCTTTGGTGTATGTAGCCAAAAAAGAATCAAAATTAAACCTGGAAAACATGGATAAATTAGTGGTAAAAATACCGTTATCGGAGTCCGGTAATTTTACTTTTGACCGTTCAGAAATCAAAGGAAGAAAATTTTTGGCCTTAACATTTATAAATAATTTTGGACAGGAAAGTAGACCCAAAATCATCATAATAAATTAAAGTCAAGGAAGATTCAATATCTTCATGAAGAACAAAATAAAAATCAATTTTAGAACACAAAAAACGGGTAAAATGATTCAAAAAGACAAGTGGGCATGGGCATGGGTTCCTGTTTTATACTTCACACAAGGCATTCCATACGTACTTGTAGTTACAGTTTCGGTAATAATGTATAAAAAACTGGGTATCAGTAACTCAGATATCGGTTTATACACCAGCTGGCTGTACCTTCCGTGGGTATTAAAACCTCTTTGGAGTCCGTTTGTGGATCTTAATGGCACCAAACGAAAATGGTTTTTGAGCATGCAGCTGATTATTTCCCTCGCCATCTTGGGAGTGGGTTTAACCGTACCGACCTCCGTATTTTTTACCACCACATTAGCCTGTTTTTGGATGGCCGCTTTTGCTTCCGCAACCAACGATATTGCATCGGACGGATATTACATGTTGGGCCTAACGGAAAAAAAACAGGCCTTCTTTGTTGGCATGCGAAGTACCTTCTATCGCCTGGCCATGATCACCGGTCAAGGACTCATTGTTATCCTAGCAGGATTTCTGGAAAACTATTATGGAGACAACACAAAGGCATGGTCCGTTACCATGATCGCCGCTGCCATTTTAATGTTGGCATTGACCATTGCCAACTTTTTTGTCACTCCAAAATATGAAACATCCGAAGCCATTGTCCAAATAAAACCTGAGGGATTTTTGGATGTATTTATTTCCTTTTTTAAGAAGCCCAATATTGGAATTGCCTTGGCCTTTATTTTAAGCTATCGTCTCGGGGAATCCCAGTTGGTAAAAATGGCCGCACCCTTTTTGTTGGATAAAACCTCAGCGGGCGGATTGGAATATTCCACCGAGGCGGTAGGAACCATTTACGGAACGGTGGGAGTAATTATGTTATCCTTGGGAGGAATACTTGGTGGCATCCTTATTTCCAAGGATGGATTAAAAAAATGGATGCTGCCCATGGTCTTGGCCCTTAATGTACCCAACGCCATGTACGCTTTTTTGGCCTTGACAAAAACCACAAGCATAGTTGCGGTAGTGGCAACGGTTGTTTTGGAACAATTTGGGTACGGCTTTGGATTTGCCGCCTTTCTCATCTTCCTGATCTATATTGCCGAGGGAATTTCAAAAACCTCCCACTATGCCATAGCAACAGGATTTATGGCCTTGGGTATGATGCTACCGGGAATGGCAAGTGGCTATATCCAGGAATGGTTGGGATATGGAGGGTTTTTCGTTTGGGTGGTCATTGCGGCCCTACCCGCCCTCTTCCTTTTAAAATATATTAAGTATCCCGCCGATTACGGTAAAAAAACCAATACCGAAGATGTTTAAAATTGCACCCTATAATATCGCCACTGCCCAGCTTGCCCTAAAGGAAAAAGTGGGTCAATTGTTTATGCCCGCAGCCTTTATCAACGATACCGAGGACGAAATCCAAGAATTGGAAAAACTCATTGCTACACATCACATTGGTGGCCTTTGTTTCTTTCACAGTAGGGCCAGCGCCGCGACCAATTTTGAAGGAAAAAAGAAGATTGTTTATAATGAACAAAGCCTGACCACACTTAAGTACCTTATCCTTCGATACCAGAATGCGGCAAAATATCCACTGCTCATAAGTATTGATGCCGAATGGGGATTGGCCATGCGTATTGAAAATACGCCACAATATCCGTATGCGATCACCCTAGGGGCCATACAAAACAAAGAGGATTTAATTTTCAAGGTAGGGCAACAAATAGCCATAGATTGCAGAAAAGCAGGAATTCATTGGAATTTGGCACCGGTTGTGGACATTAACAACAACCCCAACAATCCCGTAATTGGCTACAGATCCTTTGGGGAGGATAAATTGAATGTCACCCAAAAGGCCATATCCTTTATCAATGGTACCCAGAGTGTCGGTGTTTTAAGCTGCATCAAACATTTTCCTGGCCATGGCGATACGGCCACCGATTCCCATCTTGGTCTGCCGATTATTACAAAATCCAAGGAGGCCCTTATGGCGAACGAACTTTATCCCTTTAGGGAAACCATTAAAAATGGAGTGGATAGCGTTATGGTGGGACATTTATCCATTCCCGCTTTGGACAATGGCGAGGGTACTCCGGCAACGATTTCCAGCACCATCATTACAGGTCTCCTTCGGAAGGAACTAAATTTTGAAGGTGTAGTTATATCCGATGCCTTGAACATGCATAGCGTAAGCAAAATGTTTCCGGAAAAAGGGGAACTGGAATGGCGGGCTTTTGATGCCGGCAACGATATCCTTTGTTTTGCAGAGAACACAAAAGAAGGAATTCTACAAATAATGGATAATGCAGATCCTAGTGAAATAGAAGAACGTTTTAAACGGGTGTGGAAATTAAAGGAACAAGCCTTTGCTTCCTATACCTTATCAAACACGGAGCAAGGGGAAACCTCCAATTTAATCAAACAATTGGCAGTGGAAAGTCTTACCTTGTTGACGGGTACCGATAATATTCTTAGCGACTTTAAAACAGAAGGCTTTAAGTGCCTCTCCTTTGGGGAAGCCACCAATAAAACCTTTGCGGAAGCTGCCTCCAAGATTGCCGCTAAAGGACCAAAAAATGAGGATAATATTTTAATAGCCCTTTATCCGCCAAAAGTTAAGCCGCAAAATAATTTTGATATCAAAACTGAGGAGCTACAACAGCTGCAGCATTTACTAATAACAAAGAAGGTTGTTCTATATGTGTTTGGAAACCCATATGTACTAAACCTAATTAATTATAAGGATGCAAAAGCAGTGGTTGTGGGATATCAAAATTTTAAAGAGTTTCAAGATAATGCCTTGGCCCATTTCTCAGGCGAAATTATAGCAAAAGGGATATTGCCAGTTACCATTAATCTAAGAGAAATTTAAAAAAACATGGAGAACAACATTATCAAATCCTGGAATAAAAATGCCCTTGAGTGGATCAAGGTAATCGACAATGCCGATATTGAATCCAGGAAATTCAACAATAAAGTCATATTGGAACTAATCGGCAATTCTCCTGCCATCAAAATTTTGGATGTGGGCTGCGGGGAGGGCTGGCTCGCTAGAGGCCTTGGCGCTATGGGTAAAGCCGTTGTGGGCCTGGATGCCATTCCTGAATTATTGGAAAACGCCGAAAAAAAAGGCCCAGGCACTTATTATCAAATGTCCTACGAAGACATCATTTTAGGAAACCCCATCCCGGAAGCACCCTATGATGCGGCTGTTTTTAACTTTTGCCTTTATCAGAGGGAAGGGCTAAGCCAACTTCTTAAAAAAGTAAAAAAATCGTTATCTGAAAATGGGTATATTGCTATACAGACCCTTCACCCCTATTTCTTATTGCAAAATGATTTGGAGTACAAGAGCCAATGGATCAACGATTCCTGGAAAGGCCTTCCAGGCAATTTCACAGATGGCCATTCCTGGTATGCCCGTACCTTCGAATCATGGTTGTCCGTAATTAAGAAAGCCGGACTTCAATTACACCAATTACAGGAAGTGACCAATAATGATAATAAACCCCTGTCGGTCATTTTTATATTATCAGAATAAATCCAAGTTGTCACTGTGAACCATAATAACACCAATAATTAAAAATGAAAATGTATAAAGTCATCGGGCTAATGTCAGGAACCTCCTTGGACGGATTGGACCTGGCTTACTGCCATATATGGCAAACCTCCACGGGTTGGGATTTCGAAATTAAGCAAACGCACAGTATTGCCTATAGTGAAGAAATGCAGGCAAAACTTAAAAACTCCATTTTCCTGCCAGCAGACCAATTGTTACAATTCCACAATTCCTATGGCAGCTGGCTTGGGCTACAAACCAAGGATTTTATAAAAACCCATGCATTGGAAGTGGATTTTATTGCCAGTCATGGCCACACCACCCATCACCGGCCCCAAAACGGACTCACCTTCCAAATAGGTTCTGGCCAACATTTGGCCAACGAGAGCGCCACAAAAGTAATTTGCGATTTCCGGACCAACGACGTGTCCTTGGGCGGACAGGGAGCGCCTTTGGTACCTATAGGGGATCAACTCTTTTTTAGTGAGTACGATTATTGCCTAAATCTGGGCGGAATTAGCAATATTTCCTTTGAACTAAATGGCAAAAGATTGGCCTATGACATAGGCCTGGCCAATATGATCCTCAACCATATTACCAAAAAAATCCACCTCGATTATGACAAAGAGGGTGCTTTGGCAAGGACAGGAAAGGTAAACCGGGGCATGTTGGACCAACTCAACGACCTGGAATTCTATAGATTGCCCTTTCCAAAGTCTATTGGGTTCGAATGGTTTGTGGAGAAAGTAGTACCCATTGTTGAAGGGACCAAAGACAGTATTGAAAATTTATTGCATACTGCCATTCACCATATATGTGATCAAATAGCCCTACAGGTGAAGGCCCAAAAGACTAAAACAAAAAAGAGCCTGTTTGTTACCGGGGGTGGCGCCCTAAACACCTTCCTTATGGATTGTTTACAGGAAAAACTTGGAGCGGAAACTAAAGTTGTTTCTCCCACAAAAGCCTTGATCGAATTTAAAGAGGCCCTGGTATTTGCACTTATGGGAGTTTTACGGGAGGAACAGAAAATAAATTGCCTTAGTTCCGTGACAGGGGCCAAAAGGGACTCCTATGGTGGTGTTATTTATTTACCAGCTTAAAACATATCGTTTGGTATATTAAATCAAAACCTTATCTTGGTTAAATAAATATTACCTCTTTACAAAACCAAAGATATAATGAGCGAGAAACAAAAAAAGGCAACCGCCTATTGGAAGGAAAATGTGCGTTATTTATTTATTCTTTTAGCCATATGGTTCGCCGTTTCCTTTGGGGCCGGGATATTATTTAAGGATGCCCTGAACACCATAAAAATTGGTGGGTTTAAATTGGGCTTTTGGTTTGCCCAACAAGGATCTATCTACGTTTTTGTGGTATTAATATTTGTTTATGTGCGCCTTATGAACAAGTTGGACAAAAAGTATGGTTACAACGAATAGCCGCTGTGAATTTTCCTATACGGCTTATAAATACCGAAATACCTTTGGGCTTACCACCCAATTGGTCAAAAAAACAATCCAAAATATCAACCAAAAAATTTAAAATATGAGTGTTCAAGTCTGGACGTACCTTCTTGTAGGAATCACCTTTGCCCTGTATATAGGAATAGCCATTTGGTCCAGGGCAGGGTCAACAAAAGAATTTTATGTTGCGGGTGGCGGGGTTTCCCCCTTGGCAAACGGAATGGCCACTGCAGCCGACTGGATGTCTGCAGCTTCCTTCATCTCCATGGCCGGAATTATTGCCTTTGCGGGTTATGACGGTTCGGTTTACCTAATGGGCTGGACGGGTGGCTATGTACTTTTGGCACTACTTTTAGCCCCCTATTTAAGAAAATTCGGAAAATTTACGGTACCCGATTTTATAGGGGACCGCTATTATTCCAATACCGCCCGTATGGTGGCCGTGTTCTGTGCATTGATTGTTTCCTTTACCTATGTAGCGGGACAAATGCGAGGAGTTGGAGTGGTCTTCTCCAGATTTTTACAGGTAGATATTAATACAGGGGTCATCATTGGAATGGTAATAGTGCTCTTTTATGCCGTCTTAGGTGGCATGAAAGGAATTACCTATACCCAAGTGGCACAATACTGTGTGCTGATATTCGCCTTTATGGTCCCTGCCATTTTTATCTCCTTTCAAATGACAGGCAACCCCATACCCCAACTGGGCATGGGCTCTACCCTGAATGATGGTTCGGGAACGTTTCTAATGGATCGGTTGAACGGACTCTCCACAGAGTTGGGCTTTGCCGAATATACGGATGGCACCAAATCGGTCATAGATGTCTTTGCCATTACCTTGGCCCTCATGGTGGGTACGGCAGGATTACCCCACGTTATTGTAAGATTCTTTACAGTAAAGAGGGTCAAGGATGCGAGGAAATCAGCTGGATTGGCCTTGTTGCTTATCGCTATCCTTTATACTACCGCTCCCGCGGTTTCCGTTTTCGCGAAAATAAATTTGATCAATACCGTAAGCAACGAGGAATACAGCCTTATGCCCGTTTGGTTTAAAAACTGGGAGGAAACCGGCTTATTGACCTTCGACGACAAAAATAAGGATGGAATTATACAATATGTAGCCGACAAGAATAAGAACGAATTAACAGTAGATAACGATATTATGGTGCTGGCCAATCCGGAAATTGCCAACCTTCCTGCCTGGGTAATTGCCCTAGTGGCCGCTGGAGGTTTGGCAGCTGCGCTCAGTACAGCAGCAGGATTGTTACTGGTCATCTCCGCCTCCGTTTCCCATGACCTGATAAAGAAAGTTTTCAAGCCCAATATCTCTGAAAAAGGTGAGCTATGGGCCGCAAGGGGTGCAGCAACCGTTGCCGTGGTAATTGCAGGATATTTTGGAATTCACCCGCCGGGATTTGTGGCGGCAGTGGTTGCGCTGGCCTTTGGACTGGCGGCAGCATCTTTCTTCCCTGCCATTGTCTTGGGTATTTTTTACAAAAAAATGAACAAGGAAGGCGCCATTGGCGGTATGGTTGTTGGGATCAGTCTAATGATGTTCTACATGGCCAAATTCAAGTTGGGTTGGTTGGGAGAAATTCCCGATAAGTCGGAGTGGTGGTTTGGAATATCTCCGGAAGGTTTTGGAACCGTGGCCATGATCGTCAACTTTATTGTTGCATTGGTAATCAATAAATTTACTCCTGAACCCCCAGAGTACGTCCAGGAAATAGTGGAGAACATTAGGATTCCCAGTGGTGCAGGAGAGGCGGTAGACCACTAATTAAAAAGTTGGGCTAAAATGTTGGCGATTTAAATAAAATGCAAATCAAATAACAGCAATTGCCCATTTTGTACATGGAAGGGAACAAACCTCTTATCTTCTTGTTAAGGTTTTAATACATTCTAATAAAATTGGCATTTCATTATTAAATTCATATCAGGAAACCTTCCTTTTATGGATGATTTATATAAATTTATAGAAATTTTAGAAACACGATGAGCAATTATCACATTAAGCATTTAGAAGAGTACTATCAGGTTTATCGAAAATCGGTTCGCGAACCAGAAAATTTCTGGGGAGAAGTGGCCGAAGAGCATTTTTTATGGAGAAAAAAATGGGACAACGTTTTAAGTTGGGATTTTGAAAAACCTGAAATAAAATGGTTCGAAGGGGCACAATTAAATATTACCGAAAATTGTATAGATAGGCACCTACTGGCCAGAGGAGAAAAAACGGCCATTATTTTTGAGCCCAATAACCCTGAAGAGGAAGCCCAGCATATTACGTACCGCCAGCTTCACGAGCGCGTTTGCCAACTGGCCAATGTATTAAAGGATCAAGGTGTTAAAAAGGGAGATCGGGTCTGTATCTACCTTCCCATGATACCGGAATTGTCCATTGCCCTCTTGGCCTGTGCCAGGATAGGAGCAATACATTCAGTAGTCTTTGCAGGTTTTTCATCCACCGCTCTGGCTACCCGTATCAACGACAGTGACTGTAAATTGCTTATAACATCAGATGGATCTTATAGGGGTTCCAAATCTATTGACCTTAAGGGAATTGTAGACGAAAGTTTGGAAGATTGCCCAGGAATTGAAACGGTCTTGGTAGTAAAACGCACCAATGCCATAATAAACATGAAGGAAGGACGCGATAAGTGGCTACAACCCTTGTTGGAAAATGCCTATTTGGATTGTGTACCGGAAATTATGAACGCAGAAGATCCTTTGTTCATTTTGTACACCTCAGGATCTACCGGGAAGCCCAAAGGTATGGTACATACTACCGCCGGCTATTTGGTGTATACCGCCTATACTTTTAAGAATGTTTTTCAATATACGGAACACGATGTTTATTGGTGTACCGCGGATATAGGTTGGGTTACCGGACATAGTTATATTGTTTACGGACCCTTGGCCAATGGTGCCACCACCCTGATGTTCGAAGGAGTACCCAGCTATCCGGATTTCGGAAGGTTCTGGGAAATCGTGGAAAAGCACAAAGTAAATCAGTTTTATACGGCTCCTACAGCTATCCGTGCCCTTGCCAAGCAAAGTATCGCCTTTGCAGAAAACCACGACCTGTCCTCGCTTAAGGTTTTAGGCTCCGTTGGGGAACCCATTAACGAAGAGGCTTGGCATTGGTACAATGATGTTATTGGAAAAAAGAACAGTCCAATTGTGGATACTTGGTGGCAAACAGAAACAGGAGGCATTATGATAACGCCCATTCCATATGTAACCCCCACCAAACCTACCTATGCTACCCTGCCATTTATAGGGGTACAACCAGCGTTGATGGACGAGCAGGGCCAGGAACTTAAAGGCAACCAAGTAGAGGGCCGACTCTGTATAAAGTTCCCTTGGCCAGGAATGGCAAGGACCATTTGGGGCAATCACGAAAGGTATAAGGACACTTATTTTACGGCCTTTCCCAACAAATATTTTTCAGGGGACGGGGCCCTAAGGGATGAGGTAGGATACTACAGAATTACCGGCCGTGTAGATGACGTAATCATAGTATCTGGCCACAACTTGGGTACGGCCCCAATAGAGGATGCCATAAACGAGCACCCCGCAGTGGCAGAATCGGCCATAGTAGGCTTCCCACACGACATTAAAGGCAATGCACTCTACGGTTATGTAATCCTTAAGGAAACAGGGGAATCCCGTAACCACGATAATTTAAGGATCGAAATTAACCAGATCATTACGGAGCACATTGGCCCAATAGCCAAACTGGATAAGATACAGTTTACCTCTGGCCTGCCAAAGACACGTTCCGGCAAAATCATGAGACGTATCCTGCGCAAGATTGCCTGCAGGGACATGAACAATTTGGGAGATACCAGCACACTGCTAAACCCTGAAGTAGTAGAAGAAATTAAGGACAACGTACTATAATTAATTGGGGGCATTGCCACTTTATGGAAAAACATAAAGTGGCCGTGCTTTCCGCTATATCTTTTTTATGCCTCCGAACATTTTGCCGGTACCTATTTATTTCCCCCAATGGCATAAAAAAGGATGCCGATGCAATCACTAATGCGGGGAACAAACTTTGCCTCCAGGGCGGGCGGATTTCCTTAAAATGATTAAATGCTGGTTGATGTAATTATAGTAAATTGATATGTGCAACAAGCAAGATGCTTTTTATTTAAATCCACTACCCTGGAGGTTCTGAATAATTGAAATTCATGGGGTAAAAATGAATCATTTACAGGTTCCGGTAATTATTTTTAAGTCGATTAATCAAGGTAAGTATCGGAGCATAAAAATCTCCTTTAGTGAGTAACTATTGTATATGAGCAAAATTGAAATTAGGACAGTGGATGTCGTTCAATATATAAAGCCCTTGCGCGAAGGAGGCTCCCTCCCTGCAATTGTAAAGGCCGATGATGGGTTCCTTTACGTTTTAAAGTTCAGGGGTGCCGGTCAGGGTAAAAAAGCCTTGATCGCAGAGCTTATTGGCGGAGAACTTGCCAGGGCCATAGGACTAAAGGTTCCTGAAATGGTGTTCATGAACCTGGATGATTCCTTTAGCAAGACAGAACCGGATGAGGAAATCCAGGACCTTCTAAAATTTAGCGTTGGCCTAAATCTAGGGCTGCATTTTTTATCCAGCGCCATTACCTTTGATCCCTTAGCATCCGAAATTGATGAAATGTCTGCTTCAAAAGTGGTATTATTGGATAGCCTTATCAGCAATATAGACCGAACGGCCAAAAACACCAATCTATTGCACTGGAATAAGGAATTATGGGTCATTGACCATGGTGCAAGTTTTTATTTTCATCATAACTGGGATACATGGAAAAATCATCTCACCAGAACCTTTCCCCTTATAAAAGACCACGTACTTCTATCAAGGGCCACTAAATTATCTGAGGCCGCCCAGGAAATAAAACATAAAATCGCCAGCAACAGGATTGCCGAGATTATTGCAACAATACCCGAGGACTGGTTACTGAACGAATCGGACTCCTTGACCCCGAAAGAGATGAGAACGGCCTATATTGAATATATAAATGCCAAACTTTCTATGATTCAATTGTTAGTAAAAGAGGCTGAAGATGCAAGATAGGGTTAAATATGAATATGCCATTATTAGAATTGTGCCCAAAGTGGAGCGGGAAGAATTTTTTAATGTGGGGGTTATACTGTTCTCTAAGCGCAAAAAATTTCTTGGTGTAAAATTTCACATCTGTAAAAACAAGTTGGCCACCTTTTCCTGTGAAGTCGACATCGATACCTTGAATAACTACTTAAAAGCTTGGGAAGACATCTGTATCGGATCTCCAATGGGAGGTACCATTGGCGAATTGGAATTATCGGACAGGTTTAGGTGGCTAACAGCCTCTAGAAGTACTATTATACAAAGTTCCGAAACCCACTCCGGTCTCTGTATAGCGCCAGAAAAGGAACTACAATATTTATTTGATTCCTTTGTCCTTTAAACGCTGCCACAGGACTACTTAGAATTACTCATTAAGTCCCAAATCTCCTACAATATGCTTTAGCTGATCATGGGTTACAGGCTTCACCATATAATCGGTGATATCGCTTATTTTTTTGGCCCTCTCAATATCCACAGGGTCTACTGATGAGGAGACCATATAGATGGTAATTTTCTTTCCTAAATCGGGCTTTATCTTTATATATTCCTCCATGAATTGAAAACCGTCCATGATGGGCATATCGATATCCAAAAAAATTACATCTGGAAGCTCCTTATCGTTGTGGAGATTGTCCAACATAAAATCCAAGGCTTCCTCACCGTCGGAAAAAACCATGATACTATCGGTCAATTTCAGGGATTTCAATGTTTTGACCATTGTAAACTGATAGATGTCGTCGTCATCCACAATACATACGTTTAAAGAACTCTTCATTTACTAACTAATTAAAATTAATATTAAAGGTGGTACCCACATTGACTTCACTTTCAGCAGATATGGAGCCGCCATGCGCCTCCACTTGCATTTTGGTCAAGAATAGTCCAATTCCCCTGGCATCGGGATGCCTATGAAATACCTTGTTCAAACCAAACAATTTATGACCGTGCCTTTTCAAATTTATTCCTTGACCATTGTCCGATACCCTGAGGAATTTTTTACCATTTTCAACCCCAGATGACACAAATATTTTTGGTGCCCTATCCGCACTCCGGTATTTTAGGGCATTCCCGACCAAATTAAGAAAGATACTTTCCAAATAAATTTTATTATAGGCAATATAAGGTAATTTTGTAAAATCACTTTCAATTAGGGCGCCACTTCTCATTATTTCACCAGAGAGCATTTCCTGGGTTTTTTTCATCACCGAGTTAAATTCAATTTTCTCCAGGGTATCCCCATTGTGATCTTTTTTTATGTTCAAAGCCTCTACCAAGGTGTTTAAGGTTAACGTGAGGTGATTTACAACAGTTTCCAATTTTTGAAAAAGCTCAACACGCTCTCCATCATTTTGGGCAAGTTTATAAAAACCTAAAAGAGAATTAAGATTGCTCACCGGTGCCCTTAAGTTGTGGGAGGTTATCTGGGTAAAATCCGCCAGTTTCGTATTTTGGTCCACCAATTTTTTGGCAAAAAGCTCCAAATCTTCCTTGGCTTTCAATATTTTCCTCTCCGCTATTTTTTGGGAGGTTATATCCCTTATGGCAGCCGATACCAATACCCCTTCTTCCGTTTTAAGGGGGCTTAAACTTATTTGGATAGGGATTGATTTTCCTTTTTTATTAATTCCAAACAATTCCTTACCCTCTCCCATATGCCGTGTTTTGGGATTGACAAAAAAATCGGAACGATGTTTCCGGTGCTTGGTTCCAAAAGTTTCGGGAATAAGAATTTCAACAGATTTACCCTGTAATTCATGCACTCCATATCCGAATAACTTCTCTGCCTGCTTATTGATCATGTGAATTTTTCCTGCTTCATTGACGATCACCATGGCATCAGGTGCCGATTCCAACAGTCCCCGAAATTTTATTTCCGCCATCCGATGTTCCGTTACATCCTGGCAGGTACCAACCAACTCCATTACCTCGCCTCCATCATTGGTCATAATTTCGGCCAAAAGTTGAATATTTTTCACCCTACCATCTTTCAGCTTGATCCGATGCAATAAGTCTGGAAATTTCTTTTTCTCCATAGCATACTGCACATGTTCGGTCACCATTTCCTTATCCTCTGGATGCACGAAAGAAAAATAAGTATCGTACGTTATAGGAGTCTTTTCATCAACATGAAAAATCTTATATAAATTGGATGACCAGATTACCTTGTTCGTAAAAATATTCCATTGCCAGTTCCCGATCATTGTTAAACGTTCTGCAAAATTCAAAACTTGATTTTTACGCAATAGCTCGTTCTCCACGCTTTTTATGGCGGTAATGTCCGAGGCAACCGTTAATGATCCAATTATTTCCCCTTCCCCATTCTTTATAGGCGATAAAGTAACTTGAACCGTAATTTTGGTACCATCTTTCTTTATATAGGTCCATTCCCTGACATCAAATTCGTTATTTTCCGCCAACGCCTTAAAATAATCCTCGCCATATTTTCGGAATAAATCCTGCCTAAACCTTTCAACCTCCTCCATCTTCACGAACGCAAAAGGCATTTTTGTACCTACAATTTCATTAGCTGAATAACCTAGTAAATACTCTGCCCCATGGTTGAAATGATTTATAACCCCCTTATCATCAGTCGTGATAATGGCGACCGATTTGGAATTGAAAATGGCCTTTAGTTCGGCATTGGCCTTATTAAGTGCCATTTCAGAAAGTTTTCTCTGATTAATATCCTGAAATATGCCATACAGCCGAACACATTTCCCATCCTCAAATTCCCCGTTCCCAACTGTCCTTATCCAAATTGAATTTCCTTTGGCGGTCACTAGTTCAACCTCTATATCATACGATTCACCACTCGAAATAACCTTTTCTACGGACTTCCGCATCAAGTCCCTACTTTCGCCTTCCTTATAAAAGTTTATAGATGAATCCAAGCTAGGTTGAAAATTCTCCTCCACCTCGTGTATTTCACAAACTACCGGACTCCAATAAATCTTATCTATTCTTAAGTCTACCTCCCAAATACCCAAACGCGCTATCTCACTGGTTCTATCCAAAATTTCCAACATTCGGTTCCTTTCCTTTTCCCTTTCCTTAAGTGGGGTTATGTCTCCAGTATGCATAAGCAAACCTCCGATCTTCCCCTCGGAAACATACCAGGGACGTACATCCCAATAGATCCATTGTATTGACCCGTCCGCACGTTTAAATGGTGCTTCCTCACAAATATCAATGGCGCCGTTAAGACATTTTTGATGGTTGGCTTTCCAATCTTCTCCTATTTCCGGGAATAGATCATAATGGGACTTACCAATTATTTCTTTGCCTTCCATTTTATAATCCGTGATCCAACGTTGAGACACTGCTATATATCGCATGTTCTTGTCCAACATTGCAATGGCAGTGGGTGCTTGTTCAATAAAGATTTTATTATACTGTTCCCGTACTTCAGAATCCTTTTTAGACATATTCAACTACCTAAGATTTTCGGAAAATTCCAAAAGTTAATATTTTATGGACCAGGCATATAAAATGAATATGCCAGGTCCAACGATTACATCACCTAATAATTAAAGGCCAAAATTGTGGCGCATGACCATAAATTTCAAGCGCTTGCCTCAAAATGTATATCATTTGTTAAAATTAGTATATTTTTCCTACATAAGACGATGACAACAAACCTTACATATCCATTAAGGATTTAAAGGAGGCTACCCGAAAAACCAAAGGATACCTAGGTCCAATTCGGCAAATAGAACAAAATTATGTCGTAAGCACCATTATAAGGCAACTTTCAATCAATTAGGGAATTGATGGAATGCTGAATTTGGATCCTTATATTGGGATACCCTTTTAACCCTAAAATTTACTATCACCAAAATCATTATATTAGCAAGCCCCCATTTTTTTAGCCTTATATATAGCCCTTGATACCAAACCGCCAATGAAAGAAACCAACGAAAACTTAAAGAGGGAGGTCGGTGTTATGGGCCTTAGCGCCAATCTGGTAAATATTATGATAGGGGCCGGTATCTTTGCCCTCCCTGCCATTGTTGCGGCCGGATTAGGTTCCTCCAGTATTTTCGCTTATCTATTCTGCGGCCTGCTAATTGCGCTGGTAATGCTCTGTTTTGCCGAAATTGGCAGTAAAGTAACTACTTCTGGTGGGGCCTATACCTATATAGAAACCTCGTTCGGGCCTTATTTTGGCTTTCTTACCGTAATCTTATTCGTTCTTTCCGCAACATCGGCAGATGCAGCAGTATCCAATGCCCTTGTGGATATCATTGGAAGTATGTTTCCAGTATTTAAATCGAACACCCTCAGAATATTTATTTTTTTTATTCTCTTCGGCACGTTGGGCTTTATCAACGTGAAGGGAATAAAAGAAGGAATGCTTGTGGTAAAGACCATTACCATAATTAAACTAATCCCTCTATTACTGTTGGTTTTTTTTTCATGGGGAGAGGTGTCCTTGGATTTTCTCGCTATTAATTCTGTAGCTAGCATTGAAGATATTGGTAAAATATCGCTTATTCTGTTTTTTGCCTTTCAAGGTGCAGAGTCGGGTCTATCTATTAGCGGGGAGGTTAAAGATCCAAATAAAAATATTCCTAATGCCATTTTTATAAGTGTTGTCGGCGTTTTAATACTCTATATCCTTATCCAAACGGTTTCCTTAGGGGTACTTGGGGCATCATTGGCCACCTTTAAGGAAAACCCCCTTAGCTATGTCGCCAATGAGATTTTTGGCCCCATAGGCTTTACTATTATAACCATTGGTGCAGCAGTTTCCATGCTCGGAAATTTAAGCAGTGAAATTTTGAGTATTCCTAGAGTCTTGTTTAGAGCTTCAAAAGATAAGGTACTGCCCCTAAGTACACTCTCTAAAGTTCACGACAGATTTTCCACTCCCTACATTGCTATAATCACCTATGCCAGCTCGGGATTTTTGCTTGCCTCCTTTGGTGGGTTTCAACAAATGGCCATTATTTCCAGTGCAGCCATTTTATTGGTTTATTTGGGAGTATCACTTTCTGTAATTAAGCAGAGAAGGAATACGGTGAAACCAACTAAAAATGAATTTAGGATACCCGGTGGGTACTTGGTCCCGATACTATCGGCAATTATTATTGTTTGGTTGCTATCCAACCTCGAACGCCATGAAGTTATTGGGTTTGGAATCTATTTGGTGATCCTAACCTTTATCTATTTCCTAAAAGACAAAATTTGGAAAAAAATATAAAATTCTAAAGGACATTGCATTCCTTTATGAATAGATGTGCCGTTTAAAAGAAATTGATTTGATTAAGCCAATTTAGCTTTGTTCAATTTAGTAGAGAAAGACAATTCTTTTTTTACCCTAGAATTTTTGAACTTGTACAAACGAGCTACTTTGTTTTCGTTTTTATCAGAAACTTCATTTTTAGTAGAAGTAACAATACTCATGGTAACAGTCTCAACTTTCACTTCCTGCTCAACAGTGTTTGCTTGTACAGCTACTCCAATAAAAAGAACAAAGATTAAAGTTAAAAGCGTTTTCATGATGCGTTGATTTGTTATGTAAATTTAACGCCACATGTACCCTTGTATAGGTCACAAATCGTTTAAACCCCCTTATTTTTCGGTATCTGACAAATCTTCCGATAAAGTGCAGAAAATGCTCGGTGAGTGAAAACCCGCCTAGAAAACGCTAATCGATATTAATGGTATTTAATCGGTAATTCTTACACGATCAAAGCCGCTTAAAGCCACATTCATTCAAATTTTGTAGTATAAAACTTATAATTTAAACAAAGCTTTAAGTGGACTCGCCCGGATCAATCCCAAAAATTGTGTGTGAATTGGATAAATATAGACTTAGTTATCCTAGAGTTGGTGTTTGTTCATTTTTTGCATAGCCCAAATGCGTAGCATTCATGAATACCATTAAAAATCAATAGACCAGCCGATGAATAAAAAACGACCATGGCCGAATAACCAAGGTGCCGTGCATCTTGGTTAGTAGGAGCCAGCTTTAGCAAGGGCTTGGCTGATTTTAAATTTCTTTAAATCCACGCACTTTCCACGGCCGCACCGTCCAGGCCGCTTTCACTTGGGTGAAATGCTCTATGGACGCCTACCTGGCGTAAGACAGGGCTAACCCCGCCCAATGTGGAAACCACTTGATTTAAGACGAAATTGAAAATTGGCCGTTTCTTTGTCTCGTCAAGCTACATAGTACCGATAAATCTTAATGCCTGATTCGGTTCCGTTGAACATTGCCTTCAAAGCCTATTGTTTGGTCGGTCTTCTTCCGTAGTGGAGATGGCATGGCCGTAAAGAATTATTGAAGCCTTGGAAATAATTTAGGCCATGGCATCGGTCCTTAAAATCCCGAGATTTTAGGGACCACATAGTGAAGAAGGGTCTTTTCTTTTGTTTCGTTTTCTTTGGACAAGCAAAGAAAATGAAAGAATAATTAAAACATAAGTATTACTCAATTCCTCCCGATAAACAAAACTGAGGATTTAAAAACATGACAAATTATATTAATCCCAATTTTTGTAGAAACACAACAATTGTTCCTGATCCCTCTTCCGCCAAACGATTCTATTTATTACCGATACCAAAAGCTCTTAGAATTTGAAGCTGTTTCAGTTACATCATCCATGGCCGCTCATAACTAGCTATAACTTAAAAGCAAACAAAAAGAGTTGTAATCAAAAGTTTGACTGGATAGATTTAATTCTGGTATGAGAAGATATCCTCTCCTTACCGATTCCGTTGCACCGAAATATTAAGCCAATTTAGCTTTGTTCAATTTAGTAGAGAAAGACAATTCTTTTTTTACCCTAGAATTTTTGAACATGTACAAACGCGCTAACTTGTTTTCGTTTTTTACGGAAACTTCATTTTCTGTAGAAGTAACAATACTCATGGTAACAGTTTTAACTTTCACTTCCTGCTCAACAGTATTTGCTTGTGCAGCTACTCCGATAAAAAGAACAAAAATTAAAGTTAAAAGCGTTTTCATAATGCGTTGTTTTGTTATGTAAATTTAACGCCACACCCACCCCTGTATAGGTCACAAATCGTTTAAACCCCCTTATTTTTCGGTATCTGACAAATCTTCCGATAAAGTGCAGGAAATACTCGGTGAGTGAAAACCTGCCCAGTAATCGCTAATCGATATTAATGGTATTTAATCGGTGATTCTTACGGAAATTTGAAAATAAAAACAGAATTCATCCAATATTTGTAGTAATAATCCTAGTAAATTATTGACAGATGAACTAATCAATTTTGCCCCAATTGGGCAGTACACTTTTTCAAATGGTACTAAACCCAACGGCAAGCCTTGCCCGACTTTAAGGACCATCTTAAGGATAAGTCAGGTTATTAAACCAAAAACTCACCAAAAAAAACGGGGTTTGTTGGACTATCACATTTCATGACCCTGTACTTTTGAAATATATGGGCTACGTATAAAAATGCTATTTTAAAACTTTTTAGGAGGATAGCCGTAAGTGATTTCGAAATACAAACACTAAAGGATAAAGTATTTGTCAATCGTATTTTTGGTAAAACTGTCTTACCTTTATAAAGGCAGGATTTTTGTAGCTGTATAATTATGGCACGTACTATGTTGGTGCTACCAAGAAAATAGAACATAAAACATTAAGAAATTTATCTATGAAACTTTTACAGATTACCCTATTTACTATTTTGGGATTTTCCGCAATCAGCTGTCAATCCAAGACCAAATCGGAACAAAAGCAAGAAATAATTGCCAATCTCACTCCGAATGAACTCCAGCAATATGAAACTGCCTATTTTGCCAGCGGTTGTTTTTGGTGCGTGGAAGCTATTTTTGAAAGTGTAAAAGGAGTAAAGGAAGTAGTCTCCGGTTATTCTGGGGGCAAGGAAAAAAACCCGACCTATGAGGATGTTGGTTATGGTCGCACTACCCATGCAGAAGCCGTTGAAGTGTATTACGACCCAAAAGTCGTTTCTTTTGAAACCTTGGTAAAAGTATTTTTTGGCTCCCATGATCCCACTACCTTAAATCGTCAAGGTCCGGACAAAGGGGCCCAATACCGATCCATTGCCTTTTATAAAAACGACTCCGAGAAGAAAATAATTAACGACTACATTTCCCGACTTCAAAAAGAAAAAGTCTATTCAGCGCCTATTGTTACAGAAGTAAAACCCTTTGAAATTTTTTACGATGCGGAAGACTATCACCAAGATTATGAAAAAAATAATCCGAACAACTCCTATATCTTAAACGTATCGGTACCGCGGTTGAAACGATTTCAAGCTAAATATCCTGAATTGTTAAAAGTGAAGGCCCATTAATTTACACCCATAATGTAGTATGGAGTCCATTCTCAGAAGTTACTACCTATCATAACAGCAAGAATATTTAAAATTTACAATTTGGCCGACACCCTTGATGCTGTCGGCCATTTTTTTTATGTGGATTTTCAATATAACATTCAGACCAATTTTAGTGTATTAAGGCAATATTTAATCACTTTTTTATACCTTTCAAGATCATATTTAAAAAAATTTGATTAAAAAAAATGAAATTACGAATAAAACTCCCCTCTATTTTATTCTCTACTGCACTGCTGGCTTCTTTAATAGGTTGTGTAGGAACAGAAAAGGACAACACCCCATGGGTAAATCTCTTTGATGGCAAGACCTTGAACGGTTGGAACCAAAAAGGTGGAGTAGCAAAATATGAAGTCGTTGATGGTACTATTGTTGGAACCACAGTACACAACACTCCCAACTCCTTTATGACTACAAACGAAATGTACGGTGATTTCATTTTAGAATTGGACTATAAAGTAGATCCCTCCATGAATTCCGGTATCCAGATCAGAAGTAACAGCTTTTCAACATACATGGACGGCCGGGTACACGGATACCAGGTTGAAATAGACCCATCGGAAAGAGCTTGGAGTGCCGGTATCTTTGACGAAGCGAGAAGAGGCTGGTTAAATCCGTTGGACAATAACCCTAAAGCACAACAGGCATTTAAACAAAATGATTGGAACCACTACAGGATCGAAGCCATTGGAGACACTATAAAGACTTGGATCAATGACGTACCTGCTGCCTATCTTATAGATGACAAAACTGCTAGTGGCTTTATTGCCCTACAGGTGCATGGGATTGGAAAAGACAAAACTGAAGGAACACAAATTGTTTGGAAAAACGTTAAAATACTTACGGACAACCTGGAAGCCTATTCCAGAAAATCTCCTTTGACCCCCATAAACACCAAGAACAAATTAACCATAGGGGAAGAAAAGGACGGCTGGAAATTATTATGGGACGGAAAAACTACAAAAGGTTGGAGAGGTGCCCGTTTGGATGATTTTCCGGAAACCGGATGGGAAATCAAGGATGGCACAATTACCGTTATGCCTTCAGGCGGGGAAGAATCTGCCGCTGGTGGAGATATAGTAACTACCGACCTGTATGGCGATTTTGAATTAAAGGTTGACTTTAAACTTACCGAGGGTGCCAACAGCGGTATAAAGTATTATGTAAATACCGATCTTAACAAAGGATCAGGTTCTTCCATAGGTCTGGAATATCAAATCCTGGACGATGCCCGCCACCCAGATGCCAAATTGGGCAATCATGATGGCAGTAGAACGGTAGCTTCGTTATACGATCTTATACAGGCAGCTCCGAACAAACCTATTAATCCTATTGGTGAATGGAATACTGCCCATATCAAATCGATCAACAACCACGTTGAACATTGGCTAAATGGGACCAAAGTTTTGGAATATGAGAGAAAAAGCGATGACTATCGCAAATTGGTATCCGAGAGTAAATACGTAAAATGGCCCAACTTTGGTGAGGGAGATGAAGGACACATATTACTTCAGGATCATGGGGACAGGGTTTCTTTCAGAAACATTAAAATAAAGAGCATAAACAAAAACGAATAAATGAAAACTAGAAGAGATTTTATTAAAAAAACGGCAGCGGGCAGTGCCGCCCTAAGTCTGGGCGGATTGGTGATGCCAAGTATGGGCTACGGTAATATTTTAGGGGCCAACGACAAAATTAATGTTGCGGTCATTGGGGTGAGAAGTAGGGCCAAGGCCCACTTTGTTGCGATAAACCAAGATCCCAATGCCAAAGTACTATATAGTTGCGATGTGGACGATACAATTTTGGAGGAACACAATGTTTGGTGCAAGAAAAATATTGGTTATATCCCAAAAGTAGAAAAAGACTTTCGAAAAGTTTTGGAAGATAAAAATGTGGATGCCGTTTTCATTGCTACACCGGAACATTGGCATGCCCCTATGGCCATAATGGCCTTACAAGCTGGGAAACACGTCTATGTAGAAAAGCCATGTAGCCACAATCCGCACGAAAATGAGCTCTTGGTTGCCGCCCAAAAAAAATATGGCAAAAAGGTACAAATGGGAAATCAGCAACGATCCTCCCAAAGTTCAGCCTTGGCCGTTAAAGAGATCCGTGAAGGAATTATTGGGGAAGTCTACAAGGGTGAGGCCTATTATTCCAGTAATAGGGGTTCTATAGGAATTGGGAATAAGATAGCGATTCCAAACACATTGGACTGGGATTTATGGCAGGGACCGGCACCTAGGGAATCTTATAGGGACAATGTTCACCCTTACAACTGGCATTGGTTCCGAACCTGGGGTACAGGGGAAATCCACAACAATGGTACCCATGAAATTGATGTTTGCCGTTGGGCATTAGGGGTAGACCTTCCTGAAAGTGTAACCTCATTTGGCGGTAAATACACCTATAAGGATGATTGGGAGTTCGTGGACAACCAACAGGTAACCTACAAATATGATAATGACAAATTCATTACCTGGACAGGACATAGCCGCGGTTTAATTAAACCGGATCAGCCTGGCAGAGGAGTTACCATTTATGGAAGCAAGGGAATGATTACCCTGAGCAGAAACGACTATAACCTTTATAACCTGGATGGCAGTTTAATTAAGAAAGTTGAAGAAGGGGTTAAAAGCGCTACCACCAATACCATGGGTATGGGTGGACTGGATGTAAACCACATCCATAATTTCTTCAGTGCCATTCGTCAGGATACTTCCCTGAATTCGGATATCAATGACGCCAGTATTTCAACCATGCTTTGTCATTTAGGGAATATTGCGCAGGATGTTGGTAGGACGATTCACATCAACACAACCACAGGAAAGGTTAAAAATGACGATGAGGCAATGTCCTACTGGAAAAGGGAATACCAAGATGGCTGGGAGCCAAAATTATAATTACAGACATGACTTAAATTGAAAATAGTTGGGATATGCCCCAACTATTTTCAATTTATATACTTTATGAGTAAGTCCCGATATTTACCGATTGAACCATATAATTATTGTGGTATTACTTTCCTAAAAAAGCAATTATAGCAATTCTATTTCAATAAACCTGTTATAAATTCCTTGTCATAACCCAATTTTACTTGTTCAATAATACCCACTTCATTGATAAGAAAAAAAGTTGGAAAAGCAGTTACTCCAAATAAATCAACAATTTGATTCCCATTCACAAATACAGGAAATGGAATAATTTTTTCTTCGACATAATCCATAACATCATTATTAGTATCCAAAGTATTGATATACAGCCCCATAGTATTATCGGCCAATTCATAATTCCTTAATTTAAGTTGTTCAATGGTTGATTCGCAATACCCACAATTAATAACTGAAAAAATTAACAATATCTTCTTATTTTTAAAACTTGTCAAACTGAATTTCCGGTCATATATGTCCAATAGTTCAAAATCAGGAGCTTTCTGTCCAGCTATTAAATGAATTTTATTCCTATTTTCTCCGAAAGAAATAGAACGATATCCAACAGGTTGTTGCTCCATAATCTGCCTTTTTGTTGAACTAATTTTAAAATTTGAATATTTATATTTAACCGATTGTGCAAATTGCCCTTTAAAAAAATTTCTTCTTTCAAGCAATTGAGGTAAATCCAAATTGGGGTCAATAAATAAGTGAAGCTCTGTATAAATGGAATTCCCATCAATTATGGTATCATTCTCTACCAGATAATAATCCATGTAATTTCTATAATCAATTACGGTGGCCATTTTAAACTTCCATGATTCGTTCCCTAGAAGTGATAGAGGTGAGTATTTAATATTTCTATTTTGCTCTAAATATAATTTTTCTTGAGCTTTCTTAGCTTTCGGAAAAAACCTAATCAGACTATCTTGGTGGAAAATCGACTTATAATTACCGTCTACCATCACTTCGGTAATGTTTCCCGACCGAATTACAAAATCAATCCCCTTGTCCTGGAGTCGTCTTTTGCTAATCTCCACATCAGAACTCAATGTATCTATTTTTCCTATTGGGTTAGGATAAAAAGCCAATTGGTCATAACTTAGGTAATTGGCTTCATCCATTTTATGTCTGGTAGACTCCAATACATGGGTTGAATTTCTTGTACAGGAAAAAAACAGTATTAATACACATACAATTAAAACATATTCAGAGGAAACTTTTGTAAACATAGAACGGCTTTTTGATTTGATCCCTTTATTATTAATTGAGTTTTTACCGCAGAACAACTTCCGTAAACTTGGAATTAATAATGATAGATTTACCACTAGTTTTGTTTATATGATATCCCTTGTTCAAAGTATTATAGCCGTTCTTTGTTTTTACCATGTGCAGCTCCTTTGGATGGACCAATTCTGAATTGGTACCATTTATCGCTATATTAAATGCTGTTTTGGGCAATACGCACCTCAATTCGGCATTTTGTAGATTGATATCCAAATCAGTAAAATCCTTGGATATGGAATTGATGACCAAAGGACCAAAATTGTTTTTAATAAACGCTTTCTTCAATAGATTTTCAATAGTAACATCCGAAAAAGTGGCATTTAAGGTCAGGTTTTCAACCTCTTTAATATTTACCTTCTCCGAATAATCGGCCTTAAGCTGACCGTAGTTCCATTTTTGCACACTGACTGGCGAATAGGAAGCATCTATATAGGTCTTGTCTCCATCTATGTTGGTTGCCAACAAGCTGGAATAGGATAAAGTGGCACTCAAGTTTTTAGTGGTTTCTGCCAAAATAACTTCTCCATGTCTTACGTTCATCTTAATCTTGGTTGATTTTGGCAATTTAACCTTAATGGTCTTCTTGACCTTTAAATTTTTATCCCTTCCTTTCTTTATTGAATAGAAAACATTGGGTGCCGTTGGATGGCGCTCTTCCAAAAAGATAAATTCTTTGTCCATCCCACCTACCGTATCTATCTTTATGGTAATGGTTTTATTGTCTTTTGCAATTTCCCGTACATGTTTGCTAGAAGTTATGGATTTGGCCAATTGCTCTTGTGCTTTTTCATGGACTTTCATTCTTTGACTTTGTATTTCCTGCAACTTCTCCAAACGGTCTTGATGGACCTGCTCCCTGTTCTTCTCCATTTCAATTCTATTTTTATCGATCTCCGCCCGTTTTAAGTCCATTCGTTTGCTCCATTCTTCCATTTTAATTTCATAATCCTTTCCAAAACCTTTATCAAATTCTTTCTTCCATTCCTTTAAATATGCTTCCCCATCTTTTTTATAAGCTTCATAATCAAATGGCTGTATATTCATTGGAGGAAGTGGGGGCAATTCCATCACTTCCGGAAGCTCTGGCAGTTCAACCAAAGGAGCTATGTTATAGGCTTCCCCTACCCCATTGAATTGTTCCAAAAAATCGATATTGATATCGATATCCTTGGTATTGTAAGTGGCATACCCCTGGTGACCCAATACCGTGCTGATACTTATATTCTTACTGTTTCCTACAATTTTTACAGGTTCCTTTTTAAAGTAGTTGTTAGCCTCCTCCTCTGAAACGTCCTCCAATTCCACCACTGCTACAATATCGACTTGATTCTTGTTCCAAGTTTCAAATTCTATATCGGCATAACTGGTGTTTACTTCCAAAACCACATCCCCGGATACATTAAAGTTCTCATGAATGGTCTTGGTCTTTTTCTGCCCCCATATAACACTAGTGCTCGTCAATAATATTACACCCGTAATGAAGCCTATCTTGTTCAATATTGTTTTCATCTTTACTATTTATATCATTAATTTAAAATTTTGTCTTCCCAGACACTCGTAACCAAGTTATTGTTAACCGCCTCCCTGCCCCTCGTTTGTAATTCCTTTAACTTGTCCCTTAGTTTGTGAAGTAGCTGTAACCTCAGCTGTAAGTTCTTTATCAGGGCGGTGATGGTTTGGTCATTGGGACCAATTTCGTTCAATTCCGTATTCAACTTTTTATACTCCGCATTCAATTCCTCCAGGCGTTCCATAAAGCTATCTATTAGTGTTTTGTTCCTATCGGATATTTCCAATTGGGACAACTCCATATTTATACTCATCAAATAATAATCTTCCACCTTTTTTAAATCAGGGGAAAGATCACCAAAGGAAATCCCCTTTTCCTCTGGGACATGATTATTCTTTTCAACTATGGTTGTATTCACCAGTTCTGGATTATTCCAATTCATGAAAATATAGGTTCCCAAGCCAATCATAGTTATTAGGGAAGCAGCAATTTTGAACCATGGGAAAGATGGTCCCTTGGTAACCGGTAGTTCCATTTCTATTCTTTTCAAAAAACGCTGTTCATGTCCATCTTTCATCGTCTGAACTATTTCCGTATCAGAATTCTTGAACATTTCTCTAAGATCTTGCGACATACTTACTTGATTTTAATATTTCCTTTAATTGTCCTTTACCCCTTAACAATCTTGTCCTGCAAGCGGTATAACTAATATCCAGTATTTCGGATATTTCGTTGTGATCGTAGCCCTCCACCAAAAACAACTGCAACACATATCTATATTTTTCGGGCAATCCTGTTATGGCATGCATAACCTCCCTTATCGTAACCGTGTCCTCTACGGACCAATCTTCATCTTCGGCAACATTCATATACACTTCATTTAATTCCACAGTCTTAAGTTGCTTGGATTTTAAAAAATCGATACTCTTGTTTACCACTATCTTTTTTAACCAAGCTCCAAAAGTCACCTCTCCCTTATATTGGCCTATTCTTAAAAATGCCTTGATAAACGATTCCTGTACTACATCTTCAGCATCAACTTCATTTTTTAAGAATCTCATAGCAACACAGAACATGCCCTGACAATACTGATTGTACAGTTGTAATTGCGCTTTGCGATCGTTACGTTTACATTGTTCTACAATATCAATCTGAAACATTTTGGCCAGTTTCTGTTGTTGACGGGAGGGTTTGATAACATTTAAAGCATTCCCTATAAATCCCAATTACCTAAAGGACGATAGAATGATGGTAATGTTGCAAAAAATAGTATTTTTATCTTAAATCTTAAATATTACTATCTTGAATCAAGTTACTATAAAAAATAATTTCATTACCCTGACCGTGTTGGACTATGGGGCCATCATCCAAAAGATGATCTTAAAGAATAAGGACGGAGTGGACACCGACGCGGTGGTAGGTTATGAAGAAGCTGAAAAATATTTAACGGACAACAAGGCGCTAGGAGCTTGTATAGGACGTTATGCCGGTAGAATTTCCAATAGCGGTTTTAAAATCAATAACGTCAACTATCCTATTTTTTCCAAGGACGGGGTACATCTTCACGGCGGACAAAAGGGCTTTGGAAAACGGTTTTGGACCATAGAGCAGGTACAAGATGGGGAGAATCCCTTTGTACAACTAAGCTACCTAAGCCAGGATATGGAAGAGGGCTATCCAGGAAACCTAAAATCTACGGTGACCTATAAACTGGTAGGGCCGTCCTTATTTATTATTCATGAGGCTACCACAGATAAGGCCACACCGGTAAACCTTACCAACCACTCCTATTTCAACCTGGATGGTGCGGAAACCATAGACCATTGGAACCTAAGGTTATCTTGCCCGAAATATTTGGAAACGGATGCCAAACTACTCCCCACGGGAAAAATAGTTTCCGTAAAAAATTCCAAATATGATTTCTTGGAGATGAAAAAAATTGGCCAAGTACGTTTGGATACACCCTTTGTAATGGATTCTAGTCTTAATAATGGTACCGTATTGGCTTCCGATAAATCAGGTTTATCCATGGAAGTATTCACCAATCAACCTGGAGTAGTGGTCTATACTCCTGCTGCTTTTGCCGCCATCTGTTTTGAAACACAAAATTTCCCTGACGCTCCCAATCAGCCCCATTTTCCAAATAGCATTTTGCAACCTGGAGAAACCTATCACAATGAAAGCGAGTTTAGGTTTAGTTTCGTAAATTAGAATAATTAATCTAAGCTAAATCCAGGGATATGAAATTTCTTAAATGGTTACTGGTAGTTATCGTAGTATTGGTACTGGCCTTCTTTTTGTTTGGAAAATCCTATCTAAAAGAACAGACAAAAAAGATTAGTCCAGAAAAAACCGCCACATACGGCAAAAATGGAATGGACCTAACAGTAAATTACAGTAGCCCCTTTAAAAAAGGCCGTGTTATTTTTGGAGAATTGGTGCCCTATGATATGGTTTGGAGAACGGGCGCCAATGAGCCTACCACCTTTACTACAGGCGGCAACATTAATATTGGGGGCAAAAGCCTGCCCGCCGGCAGCTATTCTTTATGGACCATACCTGGCAAAGAGACCTGGACTATTATTTTCAATAACGAAATCCCGGATTGGGGAGTTACTATTTTAAGTGGCGGAAAAAAAACAACCAGAAATATCGACGCAGATGTTTTACAAATAAATGTTCCTGTTCAACAATTATCGCAATCTATAGAAAGTCTATCTATAGACTTTGAAGAAAACGAACAGCTTTACCTTAGTCTGGCATGGGACAAAACTAAAGTAAGCCTTCCTATTAATAAATAAATTTGGCCATCAATAAAAACACGGACGGAAACATTAATTCTAAAACCAAAGCTTTTAGAAAAAAGAGTCCATCCACAACAGAACTGATACAAGGTATTTTAGGCGGCGACATAGCCACCTTGGCTAGGGCAATTACCTTGGTGGAAAGCACCAACACTGAACATTTTCAAAAATCCAAAGACATTATAAACCAGTGCCTACCGCATAGCGGCAAGAGCATACGAATTGGAATAACCGGAGTTCCCGGGGTAGGCAAAAGTACCTTTATTGAAACTTTTGGCTCCTTCCTTACTGCCTTGGGAAAAAAAGTGGCCGTTCTGGCGGTAGATCCCTCCAGCACCATTAGCAAGGGAAGTATTCTGGGAGACAAGACGCGTATGCAAGAATTGGTGAAGGATAGGAATGCCTATATCCGTCCCTCCCCTACCGGTCAATCACTGGGAGGGGTTGCCAGAAAAACCCGTGAAACCATAATCCTCTGCGAAGCGGCTGGCTTCGATACCATTTTAGTGGAAACAGTCGGGGTGGGTCAAAGTGAAACTGCCGTACATGGGATGGTAGATTTCTTTTTATTGTTGAAATTGGCCGGGGCGGGCGATGAACTTCAGGGTATTAAAAGGGGCATCATGGAAATGGCGGATGCTATTGTCATCAATAAAGCGGATGGCAACAATATTGAACGGGCCAACTTAGCCAAGGTTGAATTTACTAAAGCAGTACACCTCTTTTTCCCAAAAGAAAATGGCTGGATCCCTAAAATCCTTAGCTGTTCTGCTATTCAAAAAACGGGAATATCGGAAATATGGGAAGTTATTAAAACCTACATAGATGATAATCCAGGCTTGGATGGAATAATCGCAAAAAGGAGAACACAAAACAAATTCTGGCTACTACAGACCATTGAAGACCAGCTAAAGCAACAGTTTTATGAAAATAAAAACATAAAAAGCCATCTGGAACAAATGATAAAGTTGGTTGTAGATGGTAAAATTTCCCCATTTAACGCCGCTGAAAAACTATTGAGCCTGGCCAAGGAAACTTAAACCCAAGATTTTTACGATAGGTTTCTTGTGGAGTAGGAACAAAAGGAATAGGCTATTCCAGCCTTATAGATATAATGAACCCATTCCTATTATACCTCCACAATAAGATGTGCGGCCCAATGCCACATAGGTTGACAAAGTTGATTATCTTTGGCCCTAAATTTTAGATACAAAAGCACTTATCCTAGCATATAATGAATTACGAATTCACCATAATTATACCTGTCTACAATGAAGAAGATAATTTGGAACGTGTTGAAAAGGAGCTTAAGAACTACTTGACCATTTGCACAAAAAAGGCCAAAGTATTATTCGTAAATGACGGTTCGAAAGATAAGAGCCAGCAATTGATAGAGGCTATATGTCAGAGAAACGAAGCTTTTAATTTTGTAAAATTTGCTCAGAACAAAGGCTTGAGTGCGGCCATCAAAGCCGGCTTTGACTATACGGATACCCCTTTGGTAGGTTATATAGATTCTGACCTACAGACCTCCCCGGAAGATTTTAACCTTCTCTTGGAACATATAGATCAATACGATCTGGTAACCGGAGTAAGGGCAGACAGAAAGGATTCCTTTGTTAAGAATGCTTCTTCCACTATCGCCAACGGTATACGCCGTGCTTTTACTCATGACGGAATGGACGATACTGGTTGTCCGTTGAAGGTTATAAAAACAGATTTTGCCAAAAGAATACCAATGTTCAAAGGCCTGCATAGATTTTTACCCGCCATGATCCTTCTGCAAAATGGAAGTATTGTGCAAATTCCAATTCGTCATTTTCCACGTATGGCGGGAACGGCAAAGTTTGGGCTTTGGAACAGGTTATTGGGGCCACTTATGGATTGTTTTGCTTATTTATGGATGAAGAAAAAATATATTAACTACCAAGTGGATAAAATAGGGTAAATGGCAGATTGGATGGTTTATGCAATTGGCTTTATTGCCCAAATTCTATTCTCCAGTAGAATGGTGGTGCAATGGGTGATATCGGAAAAGAACAAAAAAGTCCTTACCCCCAGACTTTTCTGGCAACTAAGTTTATTGGCTTCATTTCTATTATTTGTGTATGGGTGGTTACGGGACGATTTTGCCATAATGTTGGGACAGGCCATTACCTATTTCATTTATATCCGCAACATCCAGTTACAAGGTGAATGGACTAAATTACCCAGGGCCTTTAGAATTTTTCTTTGGGTTTTCCCTGTGATCATCATAATTTATGGATACAATAACAACGCCTATGACCTAAGGCAATTCTTCAACAACGAAAACATTCCTATTTGGTTGCTTTTATTGGGCAGTATAGCACAGGTTATCTTCACCTTTCGGTTCGTATACCAATGGATATATTCCGAGAAAAAGAAAACGTCCAGTCTTCCGTTCGGATTTTGGTTACTAAGTTTAATCGGGGCCTCCTTAATTCTTACCTACGCCATTTTCAGGAAAGACCCGGTCCTATTTGCCGGCCATTCACTGGGAATGATTGTTTATTTAAGAAATCTGTTTATCCTTAAAAATGAAGCGCATGACGTGGTTGAAAAATAATCCTATTGCACTGATCTTGCTAGCGGGAATCTCCATTTTTCTATTTCATCTGAATGTTATTCCCGTTACTATCATGGAAGCCAGGAATTTCATCACAGCCAGGGAAATGATTACGGATGGCAATTGGTTGCTGACCACAATGAACGACCTCCCAAGATATGAAAAACCCCCCTTACCAAGTTGGATTACCGCCCTCTTTGGATTTATTTTTGGTTTGGAAAATGTAGCCACTCTTAGACTACCAACTATGTTGATGGGCATATTCTTGGGGTTTATAGGGTATCTGTTCTCCTTAAAACTACTTGACAATAAATTACAAGCACTCATAAATGCTCTTATTTTATTAAGTTCATTCTATATCATTGTAATTACTGTTGAAGCACCTTGGGATATATACACCCACGGATTTATGTTGACCGGCATCTATTTTTTATATAGCTTTTTTAATCTGCCAGACGACAAATGGAAGAACAGTCTTCTTGCCGGACTCTTTATAGGCCTGTCCTTTATGAGCAAGGGACCGGTTTCACTATATGCACTCCTCCTGCCTTTTCTCTTGGCCTATGGCTTTGTATATAGATATAAGGGCTTTGGAGTTGACAGGAAATATATTGCCATGGTTGTTATGATACTCTTGGCCATGATTATTGGCGTATGGTGGTTCCTATATGTTCGCCTTGCCGATCCCAATGCCTTTTTGGCAATAACCAAAAAAGAAACAGCCAATTGGTCCAGCTACAACGTACGCCCCTTTTATTATTACTGGAGCTTTTTTGTACAAAGCGGAATATGGACCATTCCAGCACTAATTAGTCTATTGTATCCCTATCTTAAAAATAAGGTAAGTGATAAAAAGGCTTATAGACTTACCTTTCTATGGACTATTTTTTCGGTAATTCTGCTTTCTATCATCCCTGAAAAAAAAGCGAGATATCTGGTACCCGTTTTAATTCCCCTCGCTCTCAACACGGGCTTTTATTTGGAATATGTAATTAACAATTTTAAAGGTTCCCTTACCCCAAAGGAAAAAATACCGGTATATTTTCATTTTTCCTTAATAGGACTCATTGGTATAGCTTATCCCTTTATTGCCTATTTTATACTTAAGGATGGTTTGAGCGGCCTATGGGTTTACTATGTTTTATCATCCCTTGCACTCTTTGCTATTGGTGCATTACTTTTTATTCAACTTAAAAAGCAACAGCTTTTTGACTGCTTTTTACTAACTATAGCCTTGGTAGGGGCTATAAAATTATTGGCTATGCCGCTCTCTGGAGCCATAGAAAAAAATGCTGAGTACAAAAGTATATCACAATTAAGGCAAGTCATGCAGGAAGAAGGATTAAAAACCTATTGCTTTGGTGAAATTGCCCCAGAAATGATTTGGGATTATGGCTCCGCGATTCCCGTGTTAAAAGGGGAAGAGGAAATTACAATTCCCGACGGGGAAAAATTTGGAGTGCTGGTAATTCCAACAGATGAAAATGAATTTAAACGTATCTTTGACCCCGAATATAGCTATACGTTAAATACAGTTTACGATTTAAACTATAATGCCGACCCAGGAACCAAAGGACATAAAAACCGTTTGATAAGTAATTTATATATAGTTCAAAAACGATGATGAATATCTTTTCCAAAATTGAAAAAATAGGATATAGTATTTTATTGGCAATTGTTCTGTTTGGTCTTTTTTTAGGCCTGTGGGATGACATTTATTTTGATGTTAATTATGCCCAGGAAGACGGACCGGTCGAATGGGGAACGGCCATAATGCTGTTTGGGATTTTTGTACTTTCCCTATACCACTTGTTAACCTTGTGGAGCACCAAAAAAATATTGTGGAGAGTGGGTACTTTCCTTTTTGTGGTCTTATTCCTTTTTGCCGCAGGTGAAGAAATCTCATGGGGGCAGCGAATCTTCGGAGTGGAATCCAGCGAATTTTTTATAGAAAACAACGCCCAGGGAGAAACCAACTTGCATAATCTGGTGGTAGGTGAAAAGAAAATAAACAAAATTATCTTTAGCCAGTTATTGTTCCTTATAATGTTTCTATACTTATTAGTTACCCCTATCCTCTTTAGAAAATTTAATTGGTTTAAGAATTTGGCCAACAAATTTGCGGTACCCATAGTAAAATGGCATCATACCATCGCCTTTTTAGTGGCTACAGTTTTAGTTGCCCTTAATCCGGCCAGCCGAAAATGGGAAGTTTACGAATTGGCTTTTGGAGCAATCTTTTTCTTGATTTTTCTAGGTCCCTTGAACAAAGAAATCTTTGAAGGGGAACAACCCAAATAAGATGGGGCTTAAGCAATAAACGAAGCTGTAACGGGTACTGAGATCAAGATTTGTATTTGGCAACGGCCTTTAAAAAAAGCTGTAGAAATAATCCTCCTAAAAAAGCACCGATAATTGTTCCTGTGAGTACATCCAACGGAAAATGGACCCCTATATATATCCGACTATAGGCAACCACCGAGGCCCACACTATTAGAAACAGTCCGATATATTTATACTTTGTCCGCAAAAAGGAAGTAAAGAAAATGGCAACGGCAAAGGAATTGGCGGCATGCGCGGAGAAATAACCGAATTTTCCGCCGCAGGAACTTTTCACCAAACGCATTAACCCATTTATCTCATTGTCATGACAGGGCCTCAACCGCTGCACACCATACTTGAAAAAATTCGCCAATTGGTCCGTTACCAAAATGAGTAGAGCAATAGCCACAAGGGTCATTAAAAGCCGTTTCAGACCGAATGCCTTGTAAGTTAAAAATGCCAACAAGGCATAAAGGGGAATGGAACTCCATTTATTTGTTATGAAAAGCCAAAAACCGTCCCACTTGGCATTGCCCAAGTTATTCAGGAACAAGAACAATTCCTTGTCGTAATGTACCAACTGGTCCAACATAGGCTATTCTTCGTAACGGGAAATTTCCCGGTCATAGAAAGCTGTAGCTTCTTCTATTAAACTTTCAGCTTCTGCCTCGAGCTCCTTTTCATCCTCCTGGGTAAAATCCTCCAACCATTCCACCTCATCGTTCTCAAGATTGATTATAAATCTCGGGTATTCGGTATGTACCACGAAAATGGCCGTTGGGTAATCCGTATTGTCACCTAATAAAAATTTCGGGAATTCCATAAAATAACTTTTTATATAATTATCCATATCCCCAAAACTATTCCATCCTAGAGATAAAGACTTGTGTTAATATCAATCCATCTCTTGCAAAGCCTTTTGAGCAATTAGTTTTTTGGTCAAATAATTAAATCGAATATACAACATTATGGCAGATGCTGTTAGTCCGGATAACAAGCCGATCCATATCCCTGTACTCTGTAAGGGCGTATAAAGGCCCAGGTAAAAACTAATGGGAAAGCCTATTATCCAATAGGCAATAAAGGTAATCATAGTTGGTATCCTAACATCCTGAAGCCCTCTTAGCGCTCCCAATACCACAACCTGCAAACCATCTGAAATTTGGAATACGGCCGCAACCAAAATTAGTTCGGCCGCAATTTTGATCACTTCCATGTTATCTACTAAATTGGTAGCATCCCCAAGATCCAGATAAATTGTTGGCAAAAAGTTGTTCAAAATAACAAAAGAGGCCGCAAAAATAACTTCCAATATGAAGGTGAGTAGAAAAATAGATTGTGCAATACGCCTTAATTCTTTAAAATCCATCAATCCCTTTTGATTTCCCACACGGATCATAGCAGCGACACCCAGCCCCATTCCTACCATAAAGGTCATACTGCTCAGGTTTAACGCAATCTGGTTGGCCGCTTGCGAATTCTTGCCCAGAACACCACTTAACCAAACTGCCGCAGTAAAAATAGCTACCTCAAAAAACATCTGTAAGGCCGATGGAAATCCGAGGTCAATGATTTTCTTCATGACCTTTTTCTCTATTACTGCAAAGTTGAATCCTGTAACATAATCATGAAATTTCTTTTTGTTCTTGAGTAGCACCCAAAGAAAAATGACCATAATGATTCGGGCAATCAACGTACCCCAGGCCGCCCCCACGATTCCCATTTTAGGAAAGCCCCAGGAACCGAAAATTAGCAGATAGTTCAAAAGAATATTTACAAAATTGGCAATTACCGTGGCATACATAGGGTATTTAGTCTGGGACAACCCCTCAGAGAACTGCTTAAAAGCTTGGAATATAATTAGTGGAACCAAAGAAAAGGCCACTAAATCCAAATATGGCATAGCCAATTCCACCACCTCTGGAGGTTGCTTCATAAGATACATGAGCGGCTTGGCCAATAGTATTATCCCAAAAAGTGAAATTCCCATTAATGTGCACAATAAAAGACCATGCTTAAGAGCGCTTTTTCCTGCACCAACATTACCTGCACCATCGGCCTCTGCTACCAAAGGTGTAATCGCCGTAGAAAATCCTATCCCCAAGGACATGGCTATAAACACAAAACTGTTGCCCAAGGAGACCGCAGCCAATTCTGCTGTACCCAATTGCCCCACCATAATATTGTCGGCAAACTGTACGAAGGAATGCCCCAGCATTCCTAGAATTACGGGAAAAGAAAGGGATAAATTATAACGGAACTCCTTTGTATATTTATGCAACAACACACTTTAATTTGAAGGGGCAAATATAAGGGTTAGCTTTGGTTTTAAATAAAGGAATTTTCTAATTTATACTGTCATTTTTAAAACCGACGAGATTAGATTTTAGGAATTCGGTTACATGCTACAAAAAATAAATTATAGAAAATGATATTTATCACCATTTATGCGATACTGTATTTTTAATTTCCCTATCTCCATTTTTTTTCGAATTAATGGTGCATAAAAAGTATTTTAAGTTACAAAAAAAAATACCCTATATTTAAAAAACATCAGACAATATAGGGGCTAAAAGGGCATAATGCTAGGTTATTAATACGTCTTTTGAAAGAGTTTTACTACCCTTTCCGCTCATTCCGCTTATCAACCTATATGAAGATGTAAAAAAAATTCCCCAAATGAAAGAACTTGATGTATCCTCTAAAAAAAGATATCTCCTTTTTATTGCCACTATTGTTCTAATAATAATTGCTGCGGTCCTATTTTTCCAAAATAGGATCAACATTCTTATTTCGGATGTAAGCATAATCAATATCGCAGGAAAACAACGCATGCTTGGGCAGCGTATTTCAAAACAAGTATTTACTTTAGACTTGGACCAGAGCGATGAAATCAATCGAAATAATCTCGATACTCTAAGTGCGTTAACCACGGAATGGCAGGACAATCAGAACTTCCTTATTTTGGCCAACAAACAGCGAAGTGATACGGAAAGAATTGATTCCTTGTTCACGACCGCACAGCCTAAGACCGCGAAATTACTTAAGGCTGCCCTTCAAATCCTGAAAAACCCCTATAATACGGAGATACTGGAAACCAGTACCAATACCATAAGGGAGTTGGAATCATCTGTTTTGACAAGTTCGGACCACATTGTATCGGAATATCAAAATACTGCAGAGAAGAATCTCAAAGAACTTTATAGAATTACTTATTTTATTGCGCTAATTGTAGCATTGGTAATTATAGGTCATTTTACCTTTTTCCTATTACCGCTCATAAAAAATTTAAAGAGAAAGTCCAAATCCCATCAGCTTGCCAATATAGCTTTGGAAACTTCCAATAAGGAGATACAAGAAAAAATGGAGCAGGTAAATGCCCTGCAGGCCGATCTAGAGATAAGGGAGGAATACAATAAGATTTTTATTGATAAGGCACCCAACGCCATGGCCATGTTCGACAATGAGATGAAGTTACTTGCGGCATCGGATAAATGGCGAAGCGACTACAATCTTGCTGATCAAGATATTATCGGGAAATCCCTTTATGAGGTATTTCCTGAAATAGATGAACATTGGAAAAAAATTCATCAAGATTGCCTCTCTGGCTCCGTTCACCATGAGGATGAAACAGCCTATAAATGGTCCGATGGTAGGGTACAGTGGCTTTCATGGGACATTAGGCCATGGTACATTTCACCAGATAAAATAGGAGGTGTGTTAATGTATACCTTGGACATCACCAGTATTAAGGAAAAAGAAAATGAAAAACTCCGCATAGAGGAAATCTTGGACAAAACCAACCAAGTAGCCCGTATTGGCACTTGGGAAGTTGATCTTATTAACAACAAAATTATCTGGAGCAAGGTAACCTGTGATATACACGAAGTGCCACATGATTATGAACCAAACCTTGAAACTGCCATTAATTTTTTCAAAGAAGGTAATAATAGGGACTCGATTCAAAAATCAGTAGCCGATGCCATTGAAAATGGGACGCCATATGATATCGAAGTAGAATTGATAACGGCCAAAGGAAATAACCGTTGGGCACGTGCCATTGGTCAGGCGGAAATGGTAAATGGCCAATGCGCAAGACTTTATGGAGTTTTCCATGATATCAACAATATTAAAGTTTCCCAGAATGCCTTAAATAAAGTCAATGAAGAATTAAGGGCCATTTTTAATGCAGGTCCAATTTCAATAATCGGAACTGATTTAAAGGGACTAATTACCCATTTTAATCAAGGGGCCGAGACCATGCTGCAATATTCCGCCAACGAAATGATCGGTAAAAAAACACCGGAAATTCTTCATGTACGCGAGGAGGTAGAACAGCATGGCCAAGAATTATCCAGTTTGTTCGGCAAAACCATCAGTGGGTTCGATGTTTTTGTGGAACACGCAAGGCGGGATAGTTATGAATCCAAGGAATGGACCTATGTACGGAAAGATGGTTCAAATTTTCCGGTGCAGTTAATCACCACTGCAATTAAGGACGAAAATGGAAAAATATACGGCTTTTTGGGGGTTGCCATAGACATATCCGAAAGGGTCTATAACCGCCAAAAATTAATGGAAACGAAAGAAAACCTTGAAGTAATTACAAAAAAACTTAAAAACCAAAACCGACAATTGGCAGATTTTGCCCATATTACTTCCCACAATTTAAGGTCGCCGGTAGGTAACCTTCAAACCCTATCCAGATTCTATAAAGAAGCCAAAAGTGAGCAAGAACGTAGTGAATTATTTGAAAAATTCGAAATTGTAATAGACCACCTCTCCGATACCTTAAATACCATGGTGGAAGTAATCCAGACTACGGACGATAGTACCAAGGTCACCCAGGAATTATCATTCGAAAAAACACTGAACAAAACCCAGGAGATCATCTCTAGTCAGATATCCCAATCCGGTGCCATCATTAAAAGTGATTTCTCAAAGGCAGCTAAAGTAGTATTTAATGATATTTATCTTGATAGTATTTTTCTTAATTTAATTTCCAATGCCATCAAATACAAATCCGAGAATAGGGCCCCTGAAATTTATTTGGAATCTAAAATTGAGGATGGTAAAACAGTACTGAGCATAAGTGACAATGGATTGGGTATAAATATGGAAAGGTACGGTCATAAATTGTTTGGCCTAAACAAAGTATTTCACAGTCATCCCGAAGCAAGGGGGATTGGACTTTACATGACCAAAATACAGATCGAGGCCATGGGAGGTTCTATTTCAGCTTCCAGTGAAGTAGGGGTAGGAACCACATTTACTGTAATTTTCTGATAGGAACACCCCTCTGAATTTAGCGGGATGAAACCGGGTTACTGGTACCACTTCTTAAAATCCAACAGCACATAAAACAGTGTATAAAAATTTAAATGGTCTTGGCCTCCTCCCAAAATACATCCATTTCAGCTAGGGTCATATCCTTTAAGGCTTTGCCCTGTTCCTTGGCCTTGTTTTCCAAATATTGAAATCGCTTGATAAACTTCTTATTGGTACGTTCCAGTGCGTTTTCCGGATTAATATTCAAAAAACGGGCATAATTTACCATAGAAAATAGAACATCCCCAAACTCGGACTCCATAGCGTCAGCATTTCCTTCCTTAACCTCCTCTTGGAATTCTTCCAATTCTTCCTGTACTTTTTCCCATACCTGTTCGGGTTTTTCCCAGTCGAACCCTACCCCTGCCACCTTATCCTGTATACGATTGGCCTTTACAAGGGAAGGTAATCCGTTGGGAACACCTTCCAGAACACTTTTTTTACCCTCCTTTAATTTAATTTTTTCCCAATTCTGCTTCACCTCCTCTTCATTTCGCACCACTACATCCCCATAAATATGTGGGTGCCTATTGATGAGCTTATCACAGATATCATTGGCAACGTCCGCTATATCAAAATGTTTGGTTTCGCTCCCTATTTTTGCATAGAAGACAATATGCAGTAGAACATCGCCCAATTCTTTTTTTATTTCCTCCAAATTATTGTTCAGAATGGCGTCTCCCAATTCATAGGTTTCCTCTATGGTCAAATGTCGTAGTGTTTGCATGGTTTGCTTTTTGTCCCATGGACATTGCGCTCTCAATTCGTCCATTATAGTGAGAAGACGATCAAAGGCTTGTAATTGGGATTTCCTAGAATTCATAAAATTTACTTTTCAACAAAAATACAAAGACCGTGTGGTTTCAACTGTCGTATGTTTAGAGTTTTTTAGCTAACTTTAGTTCCTTGCATATCTTACCAAACTATTATGACCAATAAAACAATTGTTTTTCCTATAGCCGTGATTGGTTTAGTTCTCCTTGCATGGAGTATCCAAATGGATTTGGGAGTATTTCAAGGCCATGGTGATATAGGTACGGTAAAATATAAAGGTTCTATAAAATTCGACCCCTGGGACAGCACTTATACTATTTCGGCAAGTGGAACCAATATGTGGTTCAACAATGACCAACTGCATTATGTTTGGAAAAAGATGTCTGGAGATGTTGCCATTGAAGCGGATATTGAGTTGTTGGGCAAAGGTGTTGATCCACATCGAAAAGCCTGTCTAATTATCCGCCAAAATCTAGAACCCGGTTCGGCCTATGCCGATGTGGCGGTTCATGGCGATGGCATGACCGCCATACAATATAGGGAAGTGGATGGAGATATCACAAGGGAAATTCAGTCCAATGTTAAATTTCCCAAAAGAGCACGTATAGATAAGGTAGGCGACTATCTCTTTATGTCCTTATCCACAGGCAATGGGGAATTAAAATCATCTGGAGGGGCCATAAAAGTACCGTTTAAAGCTCCTTTTTATATTGGCCTTGGCGTTTGCTCCCATAACAACGAGGTCGTGGAAACCGCAAAATTCTCCAATGTACACATAGAAAAACTGCAAGCCATCCCTGATTCCATTAAAGCATTGGAAAGTACTCTGGAAATTATTCCAATAGCCACTCTGGACAGAAAAGTAATCCTCCAATCCCAAAAACGTTTGGATGCGCCAAATTGGACTACCGACGGAAGAAACTTGATCTATAACAGTACGGGACTACTTTACCAAATACCAGTTGAAGGAGGTGAACCCAGTTTAATTCCGACAGACTTTGCTAAAAAAATAAACAATGACCACGGCATTTCACCTGACGGTAAGATGTTGGTCATAAGTGACCAGACCGAAACAGGAAAGTCTTTGATCTATACGTTACCCATAGAAGGCGGGATACCAAAAAAAATAACTGCCAATGGTCCCTCCTATTGGCACGGATGGTCTCCAGATGGCAAAACTTTGGCCTATTGCGCAGAACGAAATGGCAATTATGACGTTTATACCATTCCTGTTGCTGGAGGGGAGGAAACCAGATTGACCACTGCAGCTGGCCTGGATGACGGACCCGATTACTCTCCTGACGGGAAATACATTTACTTCAATTCTGACCGTAGCGGGACAATGCAGATTTGGCGTATGAAGCCCGATGGAAGCCAACAGGAACAAATTACCACTGATCATTACAACGACTGGTTTGCCCACCCCTCCCCGGACGGTAAATGGTTGGCCTATATCTCCTTTGGTCCCGAGGTTCCTGCAAATTTGCACCCCACCAACAAAGACGTCATGCTCCGATTACTGAATCTTGAAACCAACGAAACAAAGGTAATTGCCAAATTATTTGGTGGACAAGGGTCAATAAATGTACCCTCTTGGTCACCCGATAGTAGTCGTTTGGCATTCGTTAGCTATCGCTTAAAATAAAATTAATAGAGTTGAAACAGAAATAATAAAAAAATCGAAAAATGTGCTTAAAAATTAAAATGACCTTGAAAAAAATAATCTCATCGTCCCTGCTCTTTATGTTTGTTGGTCTTCTACCAGCTCAGCACGTACTGGAAAAGGCCAATACATTTTTAAATAGTTTGTCCGACGAGATAAAAGCCAAAACCCTATTTACTTTAGAGGATACCGAACGCTTTAATATGAATTACGTACCCATTCCAAGGGAAGGGGCCACTTTCCATGACTTTAACGAGCTACAAAAAAAGGCAGCTCTCGACCTATTAAGGGCTTCCTTGAGTAAGGAAGGTTTTCGCAAGTCCCAAGAAATTATGGAACTGGAAAAAGTACTAAGAATTATTGAAAATGATGATAACGATAAAATGCCTGACGGTAGGCCTAGGAGGGATCCGCTAAATTATCACTTTTGTATTTTCGGTAATCCAACCAAGGACCACCCCTGGGGATGGCGATTTGAAGGACACCATCTTTCTTTAAATTTCACTTCCACCGATGGGATTATAAGCTCTTCCACCCCTACTTTTTTCGGGACCAACCCTGGCATTGTGCGAACTACGGAATACAAAGGTAAGGAAGTTTTGAAAAAAGAAGCGCAATTGGGTTTTTCGCTTCTGCACTCCATGACCCAGGAACAACTAAAAACAGTAGTATTTACAGATGTTGCCCCAAAAGATATTGTTACTACAACCAAAAGAAAGGTAGCGCAATTAGAGTCCTTAGGAATCCCCTATACGGACCTGTCCCAAAACCAAAAGAAGGTATTTATGGAACTTTTGAACCTGTACATCAATAATTACGAACATGGATTTGCCGCTGGATTTAGGGACAAAATAAACAAGGCAGGAATAGACAACTTAAAATTTGCTTGGGCTGGAAGCCTTGAGCCCGGTAAAGGGCATTACTTCCGGATTCAGGGCCCTAGTCTACTCATAGAATATGATAACACCCAGAACGATGCCAACCATGTGCACACTGTAGTAAGGGACCTTACCAATGATTACGGGGAAGATGTACTAAAGGCCCACTATGAAAAAGAACACCAACATTGATTGATAAATTATAAGCCCTATTACATACACTCAATTATTGCTCATTAATTATAAGCACTAAAATTATTAAATGAGAAAAATATTAAATGCATTTTTAACTATACCGATTTTGTTCTCTCTGTCTTGCAAATCCTTGCAAACCTCCCTCATTGCCAAGGATGCTAAAGTACAATTGGTATCATCTGATTATTCCTTTACCGAAGGACCCGCTGTGTCTCCCAACGGGGATGTGTTTTTTACGGACCAACCCAATGACCGCATCATTAAGTGGTCTGCAAAGGATAAAGCCGTATCTGTATATATGGAACCATCAGGAAGGTCCAACGGACTCTATTTTGACCACCAAGGAAATCTTTTAGCCTGTGCAGATGATAAAAATCAACTTTGGCGCATTGATTCCGACAAAAATGTTACTGTCTTAATCGATGATTTTGAAGGGAAGAAATTAAACGGCCCTAACGATTTATGGATAGACCCCAAGGGAGGTATTTATTTGACGGACCCTTTTTATAACCGTCCCTATTGGACTCGCTCTAGCAAAGAGATAGAGAAAGAAAGGGTTTACTATTTGGCACCAGATCAAAAAAACCTAATTATCGTAGCTGACGACTTCGTTAGGCCCAATGGCATTGTTGGTAGTAAAGATGGTAAACTCTTATACATTGCGGACATTGGCGATAAAAAAACCTATTTCTATACCATAAATCCTGATGCCAGTCTAGGCAATAAGACCTTGTTTGCCAATATGGGATCGGACGGAATGACCATGGACAACCAAGAGAACGTTTACCTCACCGGGAACGGGGTTACCGTTTTTAACCCCAAAGGGGAACAAATACTACATATACCTATAGATCAGAAATGGACGGCCAATGTCACGTTTGGAGGGAAAAACCAACAAACCTTATTTATTACGGCCTCGAATTCTTTGTATACCTTGGAGATGAATGTGAAAGGAATTAGATAGAACAATATTTAATTTAAGTGTTTAGAGCAAGGTTATAAGCTCTACTCATTAGGCACTTTTAGTCATCACCTATAAAGTAAAAGATGTCATGAGATTCGCAATAAAAAATTAATTAAGATAAACTATTATGAAAAAAGGAATGATTAAAGTGAGCGTTTTGTATCCCAACGGAGAAGGCAAAAATTTTGATATGGATTATTATTGCAACCATCATGTAAGCTTGGTTGGAGAATTATTGGGAGATTCTGTAAAGGCTGCAACTGTAGAAAAAGGAATTGGAGGAGCCATTCCTGGATCACCTGCAACTTATGCCGCTATGGGTAATTTATATTTTGCATCTATGGATTCTTTTCAGAATTCTTTCGGCCCGAATGCGGAAAAAATTATGGGCGATCTTCCCAATTTCACAAACATTGAACCTGTTGTTCAGATTAGTGAAGTAATGATATGAAAAGTTAGGATTTTAAACCGCTCTAGTTTACCAAATCGAACATACGGCTATATTTAATAATAATGCTATTGTTTAAGGGATCGCCCTCCCGTACATTGTAATTATAGACCACAAATAGCCCTGTATTGGCACGTTGCAACCAGCCCAATCGTAAATTTACCGCCCAAAGCTCGTTGGCCGAATTGTTCTGCACCAAACTCTGTACGTATAAGTTGGGTCTAAAGGAATAAGTCATTTGACTGCGGAAAATATTAGCCGTAAAATCGCCGACAGGCAATTGATAATTGTTGTAGAGATAAATAAAATCAGAATTGAACTTATCGCCCAATCGCACACTCAAGGTGGCACTTTGTTGGTATCTTTTACCCCCAAAAGAACCACCGATCACTGAACGAATATTTACAGAGACTGGATTACTCTTATTGGTAAAGAAAACCAATTGGGATTCCGAATGTCTATAGGTTCCGGGCAGTACGGTTACCCCATCTGAAATTTCAAAAGGATCCAAAACTCCCTCTGTGGTAAGATTTAGACCGGTATGGATTTCCATCCCGCTTTTAAATTCCCAGTGGTTGTCAATATGCGTATAGCTAGTTTCCTGAAAACCCTCAAAATTCCAAAAACTGTTGTAGGATATGTGAGGCCTTAATTCCAAGATGACCGAGTTTTCATTTTTTGGTCTGAAGTGATATAAAACCCGTGCTTCCGGCTTTCTGAAGGCAGATCGCTGTAAAAATCCAACTTCTGGATTAAAGCCTTCCCCAACTTCCGTATACCCCCCTCCTATTTCCCAACTGTTCCAAATATAGTCGGTTTTAAGCCGGAAAGAATGTTCATTTATAGTATCCATTGGGCCATTGGTACGGGCATAAAATCCGGTCATTCTAGCCTTACGTCCCAAACCCAATTTTCCATCGAGGGCTATGGTACTGTTAAAGTCATCATCGACACCTATGCCTGAACGATTAATAAAGGCTGCGCCCAAGGCGGAACGCCCTTTGAATTCATGGTTAACGCGCGCTACCGTAAAATTATTCTTCTGAATTCCCGCATCCTCAACCTCATCGGTAAACATGGTTAAAAGTCCAACATTGGTTCGGTCCAATTTTCCAGATAATCTGGCCCCTCCAATTATGGGAACTATGTTTCCATCATCCCCAATCCCGATACGTCTACTAAAAAACAGGTCTACCTCCCCGGGACTCCCCACGCTGAACAAGCCTGCATTCTCTAAAAAAAACGGTCGCTTCTCAGGAAAAAATAAATTAAAACGATCTAGGTTAACCTGCTGCTCATCTACCTCCACTTGGGCAAAATCGGTGTTATAGGTAAGGTCCAAGGTAAGACTAGGGGTAATACTAAATTTTATATCCCCACCCACCTCGGGTGTAAATTTGGCCTTAGGGTCATTGGCTTCAAAATCTTTCGCCAACTGCCCCAACACATAGGGAATAACCTTTAAATTTCTTGGAGTTTTAAGATTTAGACCAGTGAGCGTGCCGGCCAAGGAAAGTCTATTTAAGTTAAACCCTATTGGCATTGGCGACCAATAAACAATTTCATTGGTCTTCCTTATATTTCTGCGAAAATTAATGCCCCAATCCTTACCAGGCTGAAATCTTATGGTACGCAAGGGAATGGCAAATTCCGCGCTCCAACCTTCGTCGTGCACTGAAGTCCTGACCTTCCACGAACCATCCCAGTTTAAATTAAAGCCACCTATGGTACCACCTTGTTGCCTATTCGTATTCTGGTTGCCCTGGCCTTCATTATCTACCTGGGCATCATATTCCACCCCAAGGGAATTGGTTCCAAAAATAAAACCGTTCTGATTATCCTTATATGTATCCACTATAAAAAGAAAGGCATCGGTATTGTCCAACAAAGCATCCCTTCTGGCATCCGAGACTACGAGCCCATTAGGATCCGAATCATAACAGACTACTGCCAAATAAAAAGTGTGTTCCGTGTAGGCAATCCTTATTTCCGTACGTTCACTTGCCATTTGCCCGTAATTGGGTTGACTTTGTAATAAGCCCCCAAAAGGCTTTATCTTTTGCCAAACCTCATCCTTAAGAATGTTCCCGTCGATCATAGGATCGGTTTCAATGGGAACTGCAACAGCGGTTGGTCGTGTTTGGGTATCATTATCGAAAACAGGAGTTTGGGAATATCCAATTGTAAAAAAGCACAAAACGACGAAAAGAACAAAAATAAATTTCTGGATGGACATGGTTTTTTGGTTTGTTGGTATTGGTTTGGCCTAATACCCTAATATAATAACAATTAAGGAGTTAATGGAACAATTTTTTAATCTTATCTTTAAAAAATTAATCCATGAAAATCATGAAAAATAAAAAGTCACTAATAACACTATCGTTCCTTCTATTAATGCTGGTTATGCCAGCCAATGGGCAAACTCATTCCAATGCCCTTCCAAGTCTAATCATATCGGGAATAGATAATGACAGGATAAACCGATATGACGATTTTCTTAAAAAAGAAATAAACGAAAGAAGAATTCCTGGTGCCGTTTCCTATATTATGAGAAGGGGAGAAATTGTTCACGAAGCTGCTTACGGATATAGTAGTTTGGAAGATAAGACCCCTATTCGACAAGATCAGTTGTTCCATATCATGTCCATGACTAAGCCCATTGTAACCACAGCGTTTATGATGCTATATGAGGAAGGATATTTCTCCCTTACCGATCCGGTCTCCAAATATTTACCGCAATTCAAGAATCTACGCGTGGCCAAGGATTTGGATCAAGGGGCAAATGGAGAAAGCGAACCGGCCAATAATGAAATTACCATTACGCACCTATTGACCCACACAGCGGGATTTTCACATGGTCTGGGAGGTACAAAATTGGACAACGAGATTGCTAAAGCACTTTACTCAGAACCACATAAGGATATAGAAAGTAGAGTAAACGCTATGTTGAAAATGCCCTTGATAGGACACCCAGGAAAACAATGGTACTACAGTGCATCCCCCGATGTCCTGGCCTTGCTCATTGAACATTTTTCAGGAATGACCACTGCCGAATTTTTGAAAGTAAGGATATTTGATCCCTTGGAAATGAAAGATACTGGATATAATATATCCAAAGAAAATAGGGGTAGGTGGATGCCAGTCCACAGTTTGGACAAACAAGGGAATCTGATAAATTCCAAAACCCAATTACCCACAGAGGGCAATACCATTTATGGTGGCACCCATGGCCTTTTTTCAAGTGCCTCCGACTATATGAAATTTTGCCAAATGCTTCTAAACAAAGGGCAATATAAAGGTAAACATCTACTAAGTCCCAAAACTGTAGATATCATGACCATGAACCAAGTAGGCGATCTATACGAGGCTGCGGGACAAGGTTTCGGTCTGGGTTTTGGTGTTACCACTAATGTAGCCGACAGCAAAGCTTTGGGCTCAGTAGGTCAATATTATTGGAGCGGCGCCTATTGCACCTATTTCTTCATAGACCCCAAAGAAGAACTCATAGTAATCCTAATGAGTCAACTGCAACCTTACAACAATTATTATGGGGAGAAAATGAGACAGCTAGTTTACCAATCGCTCATCAAAGAATACTAATCAATACAGCAATGAAAAACTTTATACTCTTTCTTTTTGCCCTACAACTGTCGCAAATAATGTTATCCCAAGAAATTGTTACCCTACCTCATGGAAAAACTTCCGAATTGATATGGCAAGGAAATGAAATATCGACTTATTCCGAGGAATGGAAAACCCAATTGATTACCAATGTTTCCATTCCTTCTATTCAAGTATTTAGGCCAACAGCTGCCCTTAACAATGGTACTTCCGTAATTATAGCTCCAGGAGGAGGGCTTCGCGCTCTCAGCATCAACAGTGAAGGTATAGATGTAGCAAAGTGGTTAAATTCCAAAGGAATAACAGCCTTTGTCCTTAAATACAGATTGGTGCCTTCTGGACCAAATAGTGGGCAGGATGATTCTTCCGATAGGGAAAAAAAATTAACCGCAGTTTTGCCCCTATCCATATCCGATGGATTAAGTGCTATGGAATATGTTAGGAGCAATGCGAAAGAACTGGGGATTGATCCAAATAAAATTGGATTTATGGGCTTTTCTGCAGGAGGTTCGGTTACCATGGGCGTTACTTTTAATTACACCAGCACAAATAGGCCAGATTTTATAGTTCCGGTCTATCCCTGGATGACCGTTTTAGGCACCTACACTGTTCCCTTAGATGCACCGCCTATGTTCATCATCTGCGCTTCGGACGACCAATATGACCTAGCCCATGAGAGTGTAGATTTATACTCGGCGTGGTCAAAGTCGGGGAAGAGTGCTGCACTGCACATGTATTCTAAGGGTGGTCATGGTTTTGGAATGAAAACCCAGAACTTGCCCTCGGACAATTGGATATCACGGTTTTATGAATGGTCATTGGCAGAGAAATTTGTAATTCCTCAACATCAACCTTAATCGAAGGCCAACTAATGCCAGATTTTACCATTAGCGAACAACCAATGTCCCCGGTCGAAAATTATTGGTTATGAACCATAAATATTATAATTTGAACCTTTAATTTTTTTGAATTTGAAAAAGCTCACTTTTATATTCCTTTCTTTGGCTTTTCTTGGTTATGGCCAAAAAGCCCCTGCCTTTCAAAATGAAGTAAAGGCCATACAGAAAAAATATGAATCTCTGTGGGACTCCTCTAAAGAAACCATAGTATTTACAGGTAGTTCCAGCATAAGAATGTGGAAAAATCTGGAATCCATGTTCCCTGATCACCAAATTATCAACTCAGGTTTTGGTGGTTCCCAATCTTCCGATCTCTTTCGTTATTACAACGAACTCATATTACAATATAATCCCAAAAAGGTATTTATCTACGAGGGAGATAATGATATTGCCTCTAAGAAAAAGACCAAAGATATTATAGATACCACCCGTGGAATAATTCAAAAGATTAGGGAACGAAATAATGCCACACAGGTGGTGATCATAGCCGCTAAACCAAGTATAGCTAGATGGAACCTAAAAAGAAAATACATTAGATTGAACAGGGCGTTCGAAAAGTTATGTGAAGAAGACAGTGCCTTGAAGTTCGCCAATGTATGGGATGTGATGATGGATGGAAAAGAAGTGAAACAGGATATCTTTATAGGAGACGGACTGCATATGAACAATAAAGGGTACGACCTTTGGTTTTCAGTCATCAAACCCTATATGAACTGATCCCAAGAAAAGGAATGGCCTAATAAAACTAATACAATCTAAATAAATGAAAAAATCAATCCTATTTAAATCGCTAGTAGTACTGATAGTTTTTACTGCATTTGTTGCCTGCCAACAGGAAAAAAAGAAGGTAATCAACTTTCCAATGACAGATCTATCGACGGAAAATTTAATTCCCAAACCACTAAAGATAATCCCTACCAATAGTGCCTTTGGGTTGGATAAAAACACCATTATTTATACTTCTCAAAATGCTGCAGGTTTTCCAGAGGTTGGCGAGTTCCTATCAGAAAAGATAAAATGGCAGACCGATTTGGACTTGGCGGTAAATTCTACAACCAATGCAACCTCGCAGCGAATTATTTTTATTAATCAGTCCGATAGCACTGAATTTTCATCTAAGGAAGGTTATGACCTGTATATAACGCAAGATTCTATTATCCTTAATGCAAAAACGGCCGAGGGTGCCTTTAGGGGTATACAGACCATAAGGCAAATTATACCGGAAACCAGTAATGACACCTTGACCGAAAATAAAATGTGGCTGATACCCACTGGTAAGATCATAGACAATCCCAATTTTGAATATAGGGGATCCATGTTGGATGTAGCCCGACATTTCTTTAGCGTGGAGGATGTAAAAAAGTATATCGACATATTGGCCTATTATAAGCTTAACACCTTGCATTTGCACCTTACCGATGATCAGGGCTGGCGCATAGAAATTAAATCTTGGCCAAAGCTTACTGAAATTGGTGGAAGTTCTGAAGTTGGAGGTGGCCCAGGAGGTTTTTACACCCAAGAAGAATATAAGGAAATTGTAGCCTATGCCTCCAAACATTTTATTACCATAGTTCCAGAAGTGGATATGCCCGGGCATACCAATGCCGCCTCCGTAGCATATCCTATCCTAAATGGGAATGGCAAAACACCTAAAATCTATACTGGAACCGAAGTAGGGTTCAGCACCTTTGACGCCAATAAGGATACCGTTTATGCCTTTATAGATGATGTGGTGAGAGAAATATCGTCTATTACTCCCGGTCCATATTTTCATGCTGGAGGCGATGAAAGTCATGTTACCAAGAAGAAGGATTTTATTCATTTTGTTTCCAAAGTGGACAAAATTGTAAAGAAATACGGAAAAAAAATGATAGGATGGGATGAGATTGTACATGCTGATGTAGATACTAGCGCTATTGCCCAATTCTGGGCCAACGAAGAAAATGCTAAATTGGCTGTGGAAAAAGGCCTTAAAGTTATTTTGTCTCCGGGAAAAAAGGCCTATTTGGATATGCAATATGATACCCTTTCCAAATACGGCCTTCATTGGGCAGGTTATATCCCTGTTGATACAGGCTATGTTTGGACACCCGAAAGATATGTGCAGGGAATAAATAAGGAGAATATTTTGGGAATCGAAGCCCCTTTGTGGTCCGAGACCGTTAGTAATATGGATGAAGTGGAATATTTGGTTTTTCCAAGGATGATCGGTTATTCCGAGCTTAGCTGGAGCACTGAAGAAAATAGAAGTTGGGATAATTACAAGGTAAGATTGGGCAATCAGGCACCATATTTGGATAAAATGAATGTAAAATACTACCCTTCCGAACTCATAGAGTGGAAAAAAAGCAAGTATACCTACAAAACTATTGATAAGGACTAATTATTCATAATTGATTACTATCGGCTATAATCTATATATTTAATATATTGTAAGTCCCTAATTATCAAAACTTCACCTGTTTGGCTATTTAACCCAATTTAAATACTGAACAAATGAAGGCCCTTATTCTAACTATTACCCTGCTATTGGGACAATTGTGCTATCCCAATAAGGCAAACGACTCTATACCCAAAGCAGAGGTAGCTACCACCATGCAAAGTGTTACCATTAATGGAAACACCATTTATTTAACAGCAAAAGCTGGAACTTTTGAGGTGAAGGATGAATTCAACAAGCCAATTGCATTAATGGGCTTTACCTATTACACCAGGGATTCCAAAAGAGGATTGTTAACACAAAGACGACCAATTGTTTTTGCCTTTAACGGAGGACCTGGATCATCCTCTTTTTGGTTGCATATGGGGATTTTGGGACCAAAAAGAATTGTAGTGGACGACCCGAAATCAACACCCGCTGCACCCTACAAAATTGTCAACAATAACTACTCTATTCTGGATATAGCCGATGTGGTAATGATAGATCCAGTAGGTACAGGCCTAAGCATCCCCATTGGAAAGGCCAAGTTTAAGGACTTTTGGGGCGTGGACCAAGATATCCGCAGCCTTTCCTTGTTCATCACACAGTTTCTGATCCATAACGATCGAATGAACAGTCCCAAATTTCTATTGGGAGAAAGCTATGGGACCTTTAGAAACGCAGGTTTAATGAACACCTTGTTAAACCAAGGAGTGGCCATGAACGGTGTTATAATGGTATCCGCGGTTTTTGACTTTCGTACCTTATTGTTCCCTCCTAATGATGACCTGCCATATATCGTACATTTTCCAACCTATGCTGCAACAGCCTGGTATCACAATAAAATAGCGGATAAACCGGAAAATGTGTATGAATTTCTAGAGACGGTTAGATCCTTTACCGAAAACGAATACACTCCTGCCCTCTTTAAAGGAGATCGACTTTCTGAAAATGAAAAAAGTAATATTGCATCAAAACTGGCCTATTACACTGGCACAGATACCGAGTATTGGCTAAAGGCCGATCTAAGGGTAACAGCAAGTGAATTTTTTGCGGAATTCTTGAGGGACGAAGGTGAAATAGTTGGCCGACTGGATTCTCGCTTTACCGGAATCAATGAAGATCTCCTTGCCCAAGAAGGAAGTCATGATCCGCAGAGCCTGGCCATTTCCCCTGCCTATATTAGCGGGTTTTTGGATTATTTTTACGGCGACCTAAAAGTAAACAAAAACTTATTATACACCATCACTGCAGGCAGAAGGAACGGCTTTAAATGGGATTGGTCCCACAACGGCAATGAACGATGGGGAGCCACTGCGGCCATCAACACCGGTATTGACATGGCCACGGCATTATCCAGAGATCCAAACATGAAGGTATTGATCTTGAATGGTCTTTATGACCTTGCCACTGTTTTTTATGGAGTAGAACACAGCATCAATCATTTGGGCCTTAAAAAGGAGATCAGGGATAATATCACTATGGAATATTATGAGGCCGGGCATATGATGTACATCCACCAACCCTCCATGGAAAAATTCAAGAAAGATGTTTCCAGTTTTATCCTTAACGCGTCAAAATAAGAAGTAGAGGATCGTCCAAATTTTAAACCAATTCCATTCAAAAACGAATTGTAATATTCATTATTTGGACGATACTACCCTATTTCCATTCAAAATCGCCATTTTCAATAGTCCAATCATTTCCAAAGAATCCAGCACATTTTACTGAAGAAGTTCCTTGCTCCAAAACAGTATCATCAAAGAGCATTAAATCTGGAAATGTGGTTCCATTTACCAAATAATGATTGGCATAGGCCGCTTTCATTCCCTCCACTCCTGTGGCAGTTACAACGCCTACGCTGGCGAAATCACTGTCCGACCTAGGAACTATAAAATATAGCCCCCAATTGCTTCCTGACAGACTTCTATTTCCAAAATTTAATGTATTGTTAGATACTTGGACAGGACCATTTTTTAATAATTTGTCCCATGCGGCATTGTTGGATTTATTACCGTAAACAACCACATTTTGGTTGGGATAATCTTTGAGGGAAAAGTTGGTATCCGCAACCAATTCTATGTTTCCATTGGCCTTGTACCAGAAGGTATCGGCATCAAACCTTGCCTTATTATAATACCAATCATTCTCTGCTTTGGACCCTTTTGTGGCGTATACAAATACCACATCATTTCTAAAGGCATCCTTGAACCCTCCATTCCTATGAGGTCCTTTTTCTTGTATGGACGGTTTGGCCACAATTTTCCATTCCCCACCATTTTCCTTAAAAAAGGTATTTTCCTTTGATGGAAGTCCAATCTCCTTTCCGTTAAGCTCAATGCTATTGATATCACCGGGCAATTGTGAAAAATTCACCTCCAATAAGGACACATTTTTGGTCTCTATTTTAATAATGCTATCCCATGAAAAATCAAATGAACTAACCTCAAAAGGTATTTGTTGTTGATGGATGGTAATAAAATGCGAGGATGCAGAAACCCCAGGAGAACCCGTACTAAACTCCAATTTTTTTATATCCTTTATCTCGGGAATAGTGCGTTGCTTAAACAAGTTAAAAATCGGTTCCCAATCCACACTATGGTCCCCATACCAATGTGTACCTCCGGGATACTCATAATAGGTGAAATCCGGATGAAATTTCCCTAATCGCTCTCTCATATCACGGGCTAAATTAGTAGGAACTACATTATCCTTCTCGCCATGCAACACATATACCCCGTGATGTAGATAATTTCGAATTAATTTTAGGGTTCTGCTCGGAGTTCCTGCTCTTTCTATAATGTCTTCAACTGCTGTGGGGACATATTCCTGGGTAAGGCGTTCGAACATTTTAGGGCTAATGCCATATCGTGTTCTCTGCTCCTCGGTCATTTCTAAAAGTCTTTCTGATCTACTTCCACGGTACAACAACAAATCCGGGTACCCGGCACATGGTGCAATCGCAGCAAAATGGTCTGGGTATGTTGCCCCCAAATACCATGTTCCATGCCCTCCCATGGAATGCCCTGTCAGATAAATTTTACTATTGTCCGGTTTAAAAATTCTCTTGCTGTCCGCCAGCACTTCCAAGGCATCCAATCTTCCCCAATCTTCCCAGGCAAAACCGTACGGTCTCCTATTCGTTGGAGCAATAAGATTCCCCCAATCTTTTTGCTTATAGGCGTTTGCCTGATTTACGGCCTCTACCGAAGCGCCGTGTACCGAAAGGAAAAGTGCCGCGCCATCGGTATGGCCATTTTTATCCGGTGCCACGCTGTAATATTGTACACTTTTATCTATATCGCTTATAAAGGTTCTCTTGTGATGTTTATTTTTCGATTTTACATTTAAAGCCAAAGTTTCGGAAGAAACCTGCTGTCCGTTACTTTGTATCAAACTTAAATCTACATTCACCTTTGCAAGAGAGGTATCCAAGGTGGATGGGGGAATGGAAAAAGGGATTTTATAGACCGTAAAAGGTGGAATATCGTTTATTTTTGTGGTAAGTTCCTGTCCGTTTACCTTGGCCACAATAGCATACTTCCTAATCCACTTATCCGAAGCGTTTATAACCCTTATAGCTGCCTTATAATCCATGTCCTCTTCCAGTAAAAGATCGGGAACCATTACATCTCGGGTAGTAAATTGTACCTCGGCCTTGGGTTCCAATATCCGTGCTCGAATCCTAGGAAAACGGCCAACCTTCAAAACAAAAATATTATTCCCTTTTTTTAACTTCATAGGGATAAGGTTCCAACCAAAATCATAATGGTCACCTTCATAAGGATAACCGTTAATGGAAGCCAAAGAATGTCCTGAAGCTTCGAACAAAACCGTTTTTTCCGATCCTGAATTGTAATTGAGATATACATAGCCCGACCTAAGGTCCCGGCCAGAAAAGCTATTGGTACTATCTACCGTTATGGCTTTCCATTTTAATTCCTTTCCAAATGAATCTATATCAAAAACTTCACCTTCCCTGACCTGGGTACCGGGTTCCATTAGGAACTTATTAAAAACAGGATCTACGGGAAATGATGAGGATTCAAAACCGAAACTTGGAATTGCTAAAGCCAAGGCCTTATTAAAAACATGGATCACTTTTCCTTCGTGAATACCCTCCACTTTTTCCTTCCCGAAATATTCCACTATATTTCCTGTACGCTGTTGCCCGATAAAGACAAAGGGAAGGACAAGGAGCATTACGAGAATAGCAGCACTTTTCTTATTAAATTTAGCCATGATCAAACTGATTAAGGAATTAAAATTTTAATTTCCATAATTAGTAGGCAGCTGCCCAACAATTTAGACCAATAACAAAAGCCCGAAGCTAAATGGAGTATAATTTTTTCATAGAGGTGAATGCTCCGCCCATTTATAGGAAAAGAAACATACAATATGGGATAAAAAAAACCTTCGTAAACGAAGGTTTTTATTTTGATTATATAAAAAATTTATTCTGTCTCTTTGGAAGCTTCTTCTTTTTCCTCTTCGTCCTCAAACTCTGTAATACCGTGTTCATGTAATAAATTATACCATTGAATGATCTTTTTTATATCACTGGCATATACCCTATCTTCGTCATAATTGGGTAGTACTTCAAACAAATATTCCTCCAATTTTATTTTATCCTCCTTATGGCTCACCGCGGTTTTTCCACCTTCTTCCTTTTCCTTAATCTTTTCAAACACCACCTTTAACGGCACTTCCTCCTCCAAAGTATAGATCGCAATCTCAGACAAGACACTTACATTGTTCTTAAAACTTACGGTAACTTTTTTACCATCCAACAAAGATTCAGCTACAAAACCTGTACGCGTTTGTGTCAATAATTTAAAAAGTCCAGGCTTACCTGCAATCGATAATATTTTTTTTAAACCCATCTGATATTTTAGTTTCAGCGGCAAATATGCCACTTTTTGTTTATAATAGAAATAGTTTTAACGTGCTTTTTTGATGTTCGGAAAACGCATTCTATATTCCACCTTTATCTTCCCCTTAGAAATATTGGCCAACCTCCCCTTTAAAAGTCGTTTTTTTAAGGAGGATAATTTATCAGTAAACAAAATGCCTTCAATATGGTCATATTCATGTTGAATTACCCTGGCCAAAAGTCCATCGTAGGTTTCCTTATAGGATTTAAAATTCTCATCCATATAGGATATGGTGATGGTATCTTTTCTTGAAACGTCTTCCCGAACATCTGGAATACTAAGACAGCCTTCGTTAAAAGCCCATTCTGTTCCAGTTTCCTCCTCCACATGTGCATTAATAAATACCTTCCTAAACCCTTTTAATGCGTTTTGTTCTTCTTCGGTAAGCTCTTCGTCATCCCCAAATGGCGCGGTATCCACTAGGAACAACCTTATTGGAAGTCCTATTTGGGGTGCGGCCAAACCAACACCATTGGCATTGTACATAGTGTCCCACATATTGGCCACCAATTCTTCAAATCTTGGAAAATCCTTGTCTATATCATCCGCTACTTTCCTAAGTACCGGGTCTCCATAAGCAACTATAGGTAATATCATACTACTATTTTCTATTTAAATACGCCTGAAGGATTATAGTGGCGCTAATTTCATCGACTAAGGCCTTATCCCTTCTTTGTTTTTTATTAAGGCCACTATCTATCATGGTCTGAAATGCCATTTTAGAGGTGAAGCGCTCGTCTTGTCGCTCTACTGGAATCTTTGGAAAAACACCTTCCAAAGTTCTTAAAAAAGGTTTGATCAATTCTTCGGATTCGGATGGCAGATTGTTCATTTGCTTGGGTTCCCCGACCACAAATTTTTCTACCTTCTCCTCTTGAACATACTTCCTAAGAAAATTCAAAAGTTCCTTGGTATCAACGGTAGTAAGGCCAGAAGCTATTATTTGCAACTCATCTGTAACGGCAATTCCCGTCCGCACCCTTCCATAATCCAATGCTACAATCCTTCCCACACAATTTTTTTGCAAAAATAAGGGATAAATTGTTATAAGTGCAAAAACAAAAGGTTAATTACCTTCTAGCCCGTATATTTGCTGAAATTTGAATTATTAAAGATGAAAGAACTAAGAAAAACAATAGAAACTGCCTGGGATAATCGAGACCTGCTTAAAGAAATTCCAACTCAGACCGCCATAAGGGAAGTCATAGATCTTTTGGATAACGGTAAATTGCGCTGTGCTGAACCTACCACAGATGGATGGCAGATCAATGAATGGGTAAAAAAGGCCGTGGTACTATATTTTCCGATACAAAAAATGGAGACCTTGGAAGCAGGTATCTTTGAATATCACGATAAAATGCCCCTTAAAAGAGGTTATGCCGAAAAAGGAATACGCGTTGTTCCCAATGCGGTTGCCAGACATGGAGCCTATATTTCCTCAGGTACTATTTTAATGCCAAGTTATGTAAATATCGGAGCCTATGTAGATGAAGGCACTATGGTGGACACTTGGGCCACCGTTGGTAGTTGTGCCCAAATTGGTAAAAATGTCCACCTTAGTGGAGGTGTAGGAATTGGCGGGGTCCTGGAGCCCTTACAGGCCTCTCCGGTAATTATTGAGGACAATGCCTTTATTGGTTCCAGATGTATTGTTGTGGAAGGCGTACGCGTAGAAAAAGAGGCTGTATTGGGTGCTAACGTGGTACTTACCGGCTCAACTAAAATTATAGATGTTACTGGCGACAAACCTGTAGAGCGAAAAGGTTTGGTACCGGCCCGATCTGTTGTTATTCCGGGGAGTTATACCAAAAAATTTCCAGCAGGCGATTATCAGGTGCCCTGTGCCTTGATCATTGGTACCAGAAAAGAGAGTACCAACAAAAAAACTTCCCTGAATGATGCCCTAAGGGAATACGACGTTGCCGTTTAAAAGCTGAAAAATGAAAACAATTCTTGTAGATGCTTGGAATACCTTTGTTACTGAAAAGGGAATGGATTACGATCTGAAAAAATTATTGGACTCCTATCACAATCCCAAAATCATCCTTACAAATGCCAACAAACAGGAATGTAATACTTATGGAATTGTAAATATGCCTTATGAGGTCTTTAGTTTGGAACATAATCCCAAAAAGACCGATAAGGCATATTTCCTAAAAATGTTAAGCCATTTTAGTTTAAAACCTACTGAGGTCGTATATTTTGAACACAATGCAGAGGCCATAAATTCTGCCACCGCCGTTGGCATAAATACCTTTCCTTACAACAAGGAGGAAAATCTGGACGGACTCCGTATTTTCCTTCAAAATAATTTAGATTAAACCCTAGTACATCATGGCATATAACATCACCCTTGAAGGAAAAAATATAGTTATAGCCGAAAGAATGCTCAAAAATGTGGCTACAATTTTTAACCAATGTCATATTGATTATTGGATAGAAGGAGGCACCTTATTGGGTATTAAAAGGGAAAACAGGCTGTTGCCATGGGATAACGACGTGGACATGTCCATTAATCACGACCAATTGGATAAGTTGGACCATTTTTGCTCGGAATTAAAAAAAGCGGGTTATAGGGTAAGAACAAGGCACTTTGTTGAGACTTCCGAGTTTTTTACAAAAGACAATATCCGGATGATTAAATTAAGGGAAAAGCGATTTTTTGGATTGCTCAAGGGGGCAGTTTGCCTGGATGTTTTTATTAAATATCAGCATGGGGAGAACAGTTATTGGGAAATTGACGACAAAACAAAATTTGTCCCAAGCAAGTTCTACCGTACCTTTAAACATATTACCTTTAAAGATTTCGACTATAAAATCCCGTCGCTGATAGATGAATATCTAACTTATAGATATGGAGATTGGCAAAAACAAGTTAAAAATTGGGATACTTCCAAAGACGATAATGCAATAGCCTAGGTAGCTTGAGGTTGCAATTGCAATGTTTCTTTTAGGATGGTGCTACTTACATTTTCTGTATAGGCCACATATTCCACCGGACATGTAGTTTTTGGAAATCTGCCTTTCCAATCGTCCCCAACGGAAATAGCATCTATATTATACTCGTCCACTATACGTTGCTTATTTTTATCTGTCTGGGGAATAACCTCATCCACATAACATATTGCCTTGACCAGTTTTATCCTTTCTTCAAAGGGGATAATTGGCAGTCTCCCTTTTTCCTTCATAATAAGTTCATCTGTGGAAACGCCAACAATTAAATGGTCGCACATCTGTTTAGACCTTTGAAGGATATTTAGATGCCCAAAATGGAAAATATCAAAACAACCCGAAGTATACATTTTAATATACTTTTTGTCCTTTTTGCTATGATTTACTTTTATGGCAAGTGTATTCCCTTTTTTCAATTTAATGACATAATTTTTATTGTCAAAAAAAATGCCGATATTTTTTGCGATCTCCAACATCTCAGACAAAGCGTCATCAAATTCACATTTACAACTTATATACAACTTAACCTGATCGTCAGGATCAGTGGCAAAGTTCCAATTTGGATATTTGGAAATCAGGATGTGCAGGTAAGCCTCAGTCATTTGTCAATAATCCTATTGTTAGTATATAATGGGTAAAGGTAGTAAACGGTAACCGACATAATTTATTATAGACTGATTTTTAATTATATTCTTGGTCAACCCACTTATTCATGAAGTAATCCTAAAAATGACCTATATAAATTATTAACCCCACTAGACCGTATAGCCATACATTTGCCCAATCCCTTGTAGAAAAGCCCTATAAACCCCGGAAATATCCTATCTTAATTGACCTTTTTCGGCACATTCTTGGAAAAACTACTTGTTATTTGATATACTATTTTGGATTTTTAATTGTTATCTATTAGGTAATGTCGTTATAAATTATAGTGATTTCAACGCAACTATTTCTATTAAAACTATCTAATAAGTGATAAAAATTTCGATTGCATGATAGATCAAAGTGAAAAAATATCGGCCTTAATAATCACTTATAATGAAATGGGATATATTGAAAAGTGTATAGATTCCATTCAGTTTGCAGATGAAATTATAGTGGTGGATTCGTATAGTACAGATGGCACCTACGAGTATCTAAACAATCACCCCAAGGTTAGGGTTATCCAACACGAGTTTGAAAATTATACGGCCCAAAAATCCTTTGCCCTAAAGCAGGCATCACATGATTGGGTCCTCTTCTTGGATGCGGATGAAGTGGTAACGGACAAGTTAAGGAATGAAATAAAAGCCAAGGCCAAAAAAGATTCCGAACATTGTGCCTATTGGTTCTACCGAAAATTTATGTTCAAAAACAGTCGCCTTCGCTTTAGTGGATGGCAAACTGATAAGAACTACCGGCTTTTCAGAAAAAGTAGGGCTCAATTTTGCAAGGAAAAAATAGTTCATGAAACGCTTATTGTAAAGGGTACATCTGGGATATTGAAGCAAAAATTAATGCATTTTTGTTACAAGAACTATGAGGATTATAAATTCAAAATGCTGAAATACGGGCGATTAAAAGCCAAGGAAGCCTATCAAAAAGAAAAAAAGTTCAATTACCTCCTTTTAATTTTTAAGCCATTTTGGAAATTTTTTAACCACTACATTATTAGATTGGGAATACTTGATGGCAAAAAGGGGATTACCATATGCTATTTAAATGCCCTTGGTGATTTTGAACGGTATATGGAATTAAAGCGGCTGGGCAAAAAGGAAAAATTGAGCTATTCTTTGGTGAAATCATAATTCTGTTTTATATACATCCACTCTATCTTTAGTTGGATTACAGCCAACAACCGTTATTCTAAATGTTCCGCAATAAATGCGTTAACAACTTTTTCCATGTTTGGGCTGTTTAGATCCTGATAGTACCTAAATCCCCTTAATTCCATAAGAATAAGCAACCTCAATTAAAGTTTATAAAGGCTTCCAGTTCTTAATCTAAAAAATTATAAACCATTATTTACATATCTTTGAGCCCTCCCTAATCTATGCATGAGGTTAAGGTTAAAAGAATATAGGACCTGTCCAGCTCTGGACAGGTCATAAATAAATTATTAGAATTCATGAAAATTGTCATTTTAGCAGCAGGTATTGGATCAAGACTTGGGAATCCATTTCCCAAACCTTTAACACCCTTAAAAAATGGAAAATGTATCATGGAGATGCAGGTCGACAATCTGGATGAAACCTTCGATTTAGATGACATTAACGTAGTCGTTGGTTTTAAAAAAGATCTAATAATGGAACGCTTTCCGGAACTCACCTATATATACAATCCATTTTTTGATCAGACCAATACTTCCAAAAGCCTTTTAAAGGCTCTAAGAAAAAACAGGGACAAATCCGTACTTTGGCTCAATGGCGATGTTGTTTTTGACGTAAGGCTCTTATCCGTCTTGATACCCTATATTAATAAAAATCAATCGTTTGTAGCAGTAAACACGAGTAAAGTGGCAGATGAAGAGGTTAAGTACACATTAAAGGGCAATTTTATTGACAAATTGTCCAAGACAGTGAAAAATGGGCTTGGCGAAGCAGTAGGTATTAATTTTATTGCTGAAAAGGACATAAAAAGTTTTATCACCAGACTTGAAGAATGTGAGGACAATGATTATTTTGAAAGGGGTCTAGAGATGGCCATAGAAAAGGACGGACTTAAAATTTGTGCTGTGGACATTTCTGATTACAATTGTATGGAAGTCGATTTTAAGGAAGATTTGGAAAATGCCAATACCCTATTTCGAAAATGAAAGTAATTTTATTTTGCCAAAATGCATATGCCTTTGGCATCCTTGCCCCCATCCGCGATGTACTTCTGGAACAAGGACACGACTTTCTTTGGTATATTTCGGGGAAACTCTTGGATAATTTTCCATATAAAAATGAAGATTATACAGTTAGCACTTTAGATTTACAACTCTATAAAAGTGATGCCATTTTCGTGCCTGGAAATGAAGTACCTTATTATATCCGCGGACTAAAAGTCCAAATTTTTCATGGCCTTGCCGGTGAAAAAAAAGGACATTTCAGGATACGGCACTACTTTGATCTTTATCTTACCCAAGGCCCGTACTTCACGGATAAATTTAAAGAGTTAAAAAAGAGACATAAAAATTTTGACGTCATCGAAACAGGATGGCCAAAATTGGATGTTTACAGCACGGAAAAAAACAGGTATGACTTTGAAAAAAAGGCCATATTGCAGCAATACAATACAGACAAAATTGTGCTTTATGCCCCTACCTTCTCCCCTAGCCTTACTTCCGCCCCCTATCTTCTTCAGGAAATAAAAATCCTTGCCGAGACCACAGGATACGTAATCCTAATAAAGTTCCATGACCTTATGGACCCCAAATGGATAAAGGCATACAAAAGACTGTCCAATGAAATACAAAATGTGCTCTTCAAAGAGGACAAGAACATTATTAAATCGCTTATCCAAGCAGATATATTGGTCAGTGATACCTCATCCGTAATTTACGAATTCATTCTCTTGAACAAGCCGGTAATATCCTTCAGGAATATTGCCGACAAGGTGTTGTGGGACAACTCAAAATCTTACACTGGTCTTACCGAGAAAGTTTTGGACAATTTTCACTTCGACCCCCACGCTGCGGAAAGAGCATATATTAACATGCAATTTCACCCGTATCAGGATGGAAAATCGGCACTTCGCATGGTCAATGCCGTTAAAGAATACATTGAAATACATGGAGTACCTGAAGAAAGGAAGCTGTCCCTTCCGAGAAGGCTAAAAATCAATTCCATGTTTGGGAAACCGACAAAAAAACCCTTTGTTGGTGAAAAAATAAATAAAATTTCTGCCATTCTCATTACCTATAATGAGGATATCCATATCAATGCTGTTTTGGAAAATGTAAAGTTTGCGGACGAGATCATCGTTGTGGATTCCTTCAGTACGGATGGCACTATCGAAAAAATCAAGGAACATCCTAATGTAAAATTGATCCAGCGACCATTTTTGAACTATACGGATCAAAAATCCTTTGCTTTGGAACAGGCAACCAATGATTGGGTACTTTTCTTGGATGCGGACGAACGAGTTCCGGATCGACTAAGAAATGAAATCTTGGAAACTGTTAATTCCTCCAAAACAACGGCTGATGCCTATTATTTTTACAGAACCTTTATGTTCAAAAATAAAGTTTTGCGCTTCAGTGGTTGGCAGAGCGATAAAAATTATAGACTGTTCAAAAAAAGTAAAGTGCATTTTACCCAGGATAGAATCGTACATGAAACATTGGTGGTGAACGGAGAGTCCGATGTACTCAAAAACAAACTAATTCATTATTCCTATAAGAATTATGAAGACTACAAGGGCAAAATGATAAAGTATGGACAAATGAAGGCGATAGAAGAACACAAAAAGGATTATACGCCTAACTTTTACCACTTTGTATTCCGCCCGTTTTACAAATTTTTCAATCATTATATATTAAGATTTGGTATTCTGGACGGAAAAAAGGGGATAATCATTTGCTATCTCAACGCATTGGGAGTGTATTCCCGATACAAGGAATTAAAAAGATTAAAAAATTTAAGAGAATAAACTATTATGAAAGATTTGCTTTCCGAGGTAAGCCAATGCTATGATATACTCACTAAAGGAGGTCTAATATTGTACCCTACGGACACCGTTTGGGGTATTGGCTGTGATGCCACAAATGCGGCAGCTGTAGAAAAAATTTACAACCTAAAACAAAGATCCAATTCCAAGACAATGATCTGTTTGGTGGCCAATGATTTTATGCTGGAACAGCATGTTGAAAAAGTTCCGGAACTGGCCTATGATATCATAGATCTTGCTACCAAACCAACTACCATTGTCTATGAATCCCCTAAAGGGGTGGCCGCAAATTTAATTGCCGATGACAACACCTTGGCCATTAGGGTAGCAACTGATCAATTCTGCCAATATCTTATAAAGAAATTTAAAAAACCAATCGTATCTACCTCTGCAAATATAGCCGGGAAACCAACTCCCAATTCTTTCAAAGAAATATCCAGTGAGATTTTAAAAGGTGTGGACTATATAGTAAATTTGGACCGCGATAAAATTAACAGTACTCCATCTTCCATTATTATGCTCGGTAATGATGGTACCGTAAAAGTGATCCGAGAGTAAGAATGACGAACAGAAACCACGAAGAGGCCATAAACAACCCAATATTTTCTACCATTTCCGAAGCCGCCAAGGAACTTTCATTGGATTCTTACGTAATCGGAGGCTTTGTGAGGGACTATTTGCTACAAAAGGGAACCCATAAGGATATCGACATTGTTGCTATTGGCAGTGGAATAGAATTGGCCAAGTTGGTCGCCAAGAAATTACCGGGGAGTTCGGAGGTTAGTATCTTTAAAAATTTTGGAACCGCAATGATCAAATTTCAGGACATTGAAATTGAATTTGTGGGGGCAAGAAAAGAAAGTTACCACAGGGACAGTAGAAAACCTGTTGTTGAAAATGGGAGTTTGGAAGATGACCAAAAAAGGAGGGATTTCACTATTAATGCCTTGGCCATTTCACTTAATCCCATGGACTACGGACAGCTTTTAGACCCCTTTGATGGCATTGGGGATTTAAAAAGACAATTGATCAGAACTCCTCTGGACCCATCGATCACCTATTCCGATGATCCTTTGCGAATGATGCGCGCCATAAGATTTGCTACGCAGCTAAACTTTATTATTCATCCTGAATCGTTGCAGGCGATAGTGGACAATAAGGAAAGAATTAAAATTATTTCGAATGAACGCATCGTTGATGAATTACATAAAATTTTGGCCAGTAGCAAACCCTCGATAGGATTCTCCTTACTGCACGAAACAGGACTTTTGCCTTTTATAATGCCGGAGCTGGTTGCTCTGGAAGGTATAGAGGAAATAGAAGGACAAAGGCACAAGGACAATTTTTGGCATACCCTGGAAGTAGTTGATAACATTTCCGAAAATACGGATAATGTTTGGCTGCGCTGGGCCGCCTTATTGCATGATATTGGCAAGGCCCCTACCAAAAAATTCGATAAAAAAATCGGGTGGACGTTCCATGCCCATGAATTTGTGGGATCCAAAATGGTCTACAAACTTTTTAAGCGACTTAGGTTGCCCTTGAACGAAAAAATGAAATTCGTCCAGAAAATGGTACTTATGAGTTCCAGACCCATTGTCCTTTCTGAAGATTTTGTAACCGACTCGGCCGTTCGAAGACTCATTTTTGACGCCGGAGAGCATGTAGAAGATTTAATGACCCTATGTGAGGCGGATATAACAACCAAGAATCCTAAAAAACAAAAAAGGTATAGGAACAATTTTAAAATTGTCCGTCAAAAAATTGAAGAGGTCGAGGAAAGGGACCACATAAGAAATTTTCAACCGCCAATCAGTGGGGAAGAAATTATGGAAACTTTCAACCTAAAACCGTCCAAGGAAATAGGCATGATCAAAGAAGCCATTAAGGAGGCTATTTTGGAAGGTGATATTCCCAATGAATACAATGCCGCCTACACCCTAATGTTACATAAAGGAAAGGAACTAGGGCTCAAATCGAAATAAGCCTTCCGTTTCTGTTGGTATAACAAATAGGAGTCTTATCTCTTAAGGTAAACCGCATTTAACTCTAGAAAAATTCCTGGATTACCTAAACTAGGGTCTAGGCTTTTGATCAAGGACCCCGACAAAAAGCAGGGGTTGGCTCGAGCATATCAATTTAATGCCCCACGGTTTTTGAAATACCGGTCTTAAAAATAAATTCCCCTTATCCTTGGCTATTTTTTAAAGAAAAGAGTGGTAATTTTGCAGTACTCTTTCAAACATCCAAATGCAGAAAAAATTTACAAAAATCGCCAAGATCAGTCTAGTTTTGGTCTACTTGGTAATTGTGGCCGGTGCAGTGGTAAGAATGACAGGTAGTGGCATGGGATGCCCGGATTGGCCCAAATGTTTCGGTTATTATATTCCCCCTACGGATATCACGGAATTGCAATGGCAGCCGGAAAAGGAATTCAAAAAAGGTCAGGTTATAATTGTAGACGAAGCCCTATGGGTGGCCAAGGAAAATTTTAGTACCTCCTCTTCCTATAATGCCAATAATTGGACACCTTACACAAAGCATGACTACGCTATTTTTAATCCTTTCCATACATGGACCGAGTTCATTAATAGGCTATTCGGCGCCCTGGCCGGGCTGGGAACCTTAATAATGGCCATAGCCTCTTTTACTTACTGGAAAAAACAGAAATCCATTACTATACTTTCTTGGGTGGTAGTATTCGCCATGGGCTTCCAAGCATGGCTTGGAGCCACTGTAGTGTATTCCGTTTTGGCTCCGGCCAAAATAACCATCCATATGGTCATGGCCCTGTTCATAGCAGCTCTGATCCTTTACCTGATACAAGCCACGAGCAATAAGATCAAGTCTTTAAAACCAGATAAAGTAACGAGAAACCTAATGATCTTTGTTCTATTGGCCACCTTGGTACAAGTAGTATTGGGCACCCAAGTAAGACAGTTTGTGGATTTTCAAACCGACCTTTATGGTGAAGATGCCCCTAACTTATGGCTGAATAGTGCAACGCTATCATTTTACATCCACCGTTCATTTTCTATAATAGTGGTCCTTTTGAACTTGGCCCTAGCCATAAGAATCTATAAATTAAACCTTGGTTATTCTAAAATAAATTGGGTATTGGCGCTTTTACTTCTTGAGGTTATTTCCGGGATGGCCATGTACTATCTGGATTTTCCTTTTGCTTCCCAGCCATTACATCTTGTGTTGGCATCCGTTTTATTCGGTTTTCAATTCTATTTGGTTTTGGAAGCTCTAAATGCTTTTAAAACCATGAAAACTTTGTAACTTTGCCACCACAAAAAAAGGACCCGATGATATACAAAATTAGGATTATTCTAGATGCCGAGGAAGATATTTTTAGGGATATAGAAATAGAGAATAGCAATTCTATGGAAGACCTTCACAATGCCATCACCCAGGCTTTTGGCTTTTTGGGAAATGAAATGGCCTCTTTTTATACCTGTGACGAGGAGTGGAGGCAGGACGAGGAAATTGCCCTATTTGACATGAGCGAAAATGGCTCGGATGTTCGTTTAATGAATGAGATTCTGTTACAGGACATTCTTACGGAACATTCTCCCAAACTAATTTATGTATATGACTTTTTAAGTATGTGGACCTTCTTCGTTGAATTGGCCGATATCGTGGAAAAAGAAGAAATAAAGACCTATCCCAACACACTTTTCAGTTTTGGTGAATTGCCGGACTCCCCACCTGAAAAAAAGTTTGAAGCGGATGAAAACGAATTCGATTTTGACAATACCCTTGACAATTACGAAGATTTGGATTTTGATGAAAACTGGAACTGACAATTCCTGTAGCTGCAGATTAAAGTAGTAGCTCATTAGGATTGGCTATTTACAAAAAGTGATCCTTGTAAAGCCTAAAATAGGCTTTAAGAACAAAATAACCCTTAAATATTTTTCATTATCCATGATCAATTTATACCCTACCCAAATTGAAACTATTTCCATACACCGCGTGGGAAACAAAAATAAAAGCGAAGGTATCTTTCTCTCGGAAGAACCATTTTCACTTAACGATGAAACTACTGGACTCTTAAAGGAATATTTTTTTAAACCTTTTAGGGAAAAGGAGGAGAATTACTATTACTTTAATCATGAATCCGATGTTGAATTCAATGAGGTCTACAAAATTGTTTCCGATATTTTTGATGAACCTAGTAGCCTACATGCCAATTCAAAAAAAATAGCGACCCAATTATTCGACCAATCGAACCATCCGCACATCAAAAGCGGTGAAGTTTACGTAGCCTATCTTACCGATCTAATGTTGGATAACGTAAAGGTGAATGCCGTGGGCATATTCAAAAGTGAGCTTAAACACGATTTTCTGCAATTTCAGGAAAATGGAAATAGCTTGGACATTTTGGTGCAGCAGGGCATCAACATCAATAAGTTGGATAAGGGCTGCCTTATTTTCAATACCGATAAGGAAGAAGGTTATAAAGTACTTTCAGTTGACAGCAATCGTTACGATACCAAATACTGGTTGGAAAACTTTCTAGGGGTGGAAGCCTTGTCCGATGATAATTTTAAGACAAAAAACTACCTGAAATTCTGCCAGAACTTTGCCAAGGATGTAGTTTTGCCTGCTGAGGACAAACAACAAGAGGTGTTGTTTATGAACAGGGCGGTAAATCATTTTGCGAAAAATGATTCTTTTGAAGAAACCAATTTCTTGAACGAAGTTATGGAGAACCCGGAATTGATACCAGAATTTAAGCACTACAAAGTAGAAAAAGGGCCTAAGTACAGTATCGAAGATGTCTCTACTTTTGACATCGCCAATAAAGCGGTTTCGGACGCTAGAAAAAAAATCAAGAACGTCATCAACCTTGATACCAATATTCAGATAAAACTTGATTTTATCAATCCGGAATCGGCTCAAAAATTTGTAGAAAAAGGCTGGGATGAAGAACGCCAAATGTACTACTACCTGGTCTACTTTAACAAGGAACAGAAAAGCTAGAAAAACCACTCGCAATCTGTTCCATGAATTGAAAGGGTGTCCATAAATATAAAATGAGGAAGGCCGAAGTTATATACTTCGGCCTTTCTTATTTTCGTATTGATGTAGGGGATTACTCTAGGTAATAGAATATGTATATCTTACAGATTGATCCTGTTCTCTATAATCTGTTTCATACTAACATCCTCATAATTTCTTTTCACAAAGTCCAGCGCAAGTGCAAGCACTTCTCCCATTGTATTACATTTTTTAAAGTCGACATCTCCTGTAAGATCATAAATATGCTGTGAAAGGGCCGCAATATTATCATCGTTCGATATATCATCGGTCTTAACAATAGAAATGAGCCGCTTAATACGGTTTCCTGAACTCAAAATTCTTTTGGCCACGATAGAGCGTTCCTCTATTTTGTATTGATCAACAGAATTACGCTGCAACTTCTCCTTGACCAACATGACCATTTTATAATTTTCCTTAAAAAACTGGGGCCTATACACTTTTAATTTTCCTTCATAACACTGCTGGTCAAAATCTATTGCCCTTATTTTATATACCACGTGATCAAAATCGTGGGTAGGAACAATAACGTAGTTATAGGATCGCATATCCCCCAAAAGGCGGATCATACAGCGTTCATTAAACTTGACAAATTCTTTGGCCAATTGTGATTTTTCCGATTCCGTACATTTCGGCAAAAAATCCTTGATAAACACATCTCCCGGAATACCGGCAATATGTTCCTCAATCAAAGTATCCCCATAGACCAGGAAGTTAAGGTTGTAGGGCGACAACATATGCTCCAGTTCCAGCCCGTAGATTCTGGAGGCATCGGTCCTTTTTACATAGAAATAAGTAAAATTGTCATTCAATATATTCCTTACCTTGATCCTAAAGGGCTTGGAGTTTCCAAAAGTACAATAGTCCACCGCATCTACATTTAAAAATGGAAAAATGCTATCGCTACCATCGGAATGCAGAATGGAATATACTTTCTTTAAACTGATATCGATTTCCGTCCTATCGAACTCACTGTAATACACACGTACCCAAAGAGTGTCCTCCTCATTGGAGTCATAGACCACAATAGACCCTGAAAAGCGCAACAGATCCTCATAAAAAATTGGAATTTCAATTTTTCTGCTATAGTGCTCCAAATAGGCATCCAATTTATTATTGACTGGAAATGCAGGCTTTTTCTTGGACATTAATCTTTCAGACATGGAAAAAACTTTAATTTGTAACAAAATAACGATTTCTTCGTCAAGTAAGTACAAACAATCTAAAAATCTATCCCATTTTGGAAACTATCCTGACCGTAAACCACCTTACCAAGAAATTTGGATATCTAACCGCGGTAAAAGACCTTTCCTTTAGTATTGAAAAAGGCAATGTTTATGGCATCTTAGGGCCCAATGGTAGTGGAAAATCGACCACTTTGGGAATTGTATTGAATGTAGTGAATAGAACGGCTGGTGATTTTTCATGGTTCGGGGGAACCATTACCACCCACGCCGCCCTTAAGAAAGTGGGCGCCATTATTGAACGTCCCAATTTCTATCCCTATATGACCGCCATACAAAATCTGAAATTGGTCTGTAAAATCAAGGAAGTACCCCAAGATAAAATTGAAGAAAAACTGGAAATGGTCGGATTGCTGGAACGAAAAAACAGCAAGTTCAGTACCTACTCTTTGGGCATGAAACAGCGATTGGCCATTGCCTCTGCACTTCTCAATGATCCAGAAATATTAATCTTGGACGAACCTACCAATGGGTTAGATCCACAGGGTATACATCAGATTAGGGAGATCATAAAAAAAATTGCCTCACAGGGCACTACTATTCTGCTGGCCTCACATTTATTGGACGAGGTAGAAAAAGTCTGTAGTCATGTGATTATTCTAAGAAAAGGCGAAAAGCTCTATTCGGGACCGGTTGATGAAATGTTGACCAGTTATGGTTTTTTTGAGCTCAGGGCGAACGATGAGACTGCCTTGGTTACATACTTAAGCAAACACGTTAGCTTCGGCCCTATTAAGCAGGAAAATGGTTTGATTACCGCCATTTTGAAGGAAGAAATGAAGGCGACCACCCTAAATGAGGACTTATTTAATAATGGCATAGTGCTATCCCATTTGGTAAAGCGCAAAGAAAGTCTTGAGGAACAATTCCTTAGTTTGACCAATAATAAGGATTAACCACATTAATACCCCTAAACGCATATAATATGTTACGTTTACTACAGATAGAATTTATAAAACTATGGAACAATAATGCGAGTAAGGTCCTAATCATTTCCTATTTCGTCCTTATCCTCTGCTTGGCATTGTTGGCCGCAATAAAATTTGACATTGGGCCCATTCAGTTTCATGTGGCCGAACAGGGGATTTTCAATTTTCCTTACATATGGCACTTGAATACTTGGATTGCGAGTGGTTTGAAGCTATTTTTTGCTATAGTCATTGTATCCATGATGGCAAACGAATACAGCAATAAGACCCTGAAACAAAATTTAATAGATGGCTTGAGCAAGAAGGAATTTATCGCCTCTAAATTCTTGACCGTTTTTGCTTTTTCGGTTATTTCTACCCTTTTTGTCTTTACAGTTTCATTGGTTTTAGGGCTTTTTTATTCCGATTTCACGGAGATATCCATCATATTTTCCGATTTGGAATACTTATTGGCTTATTTTATAAAGCTGTTGGGCTTCTTCTCCTTCTGTCTTTTCCTTGGTATATTGGTAAAACGTTCTGCCTTTGCCCTGGGCTTTTTAATTATTTGGTTTGCCATTGAAAATTTAGCTATCCGATTTTTGGTATGGTGGCTTGCCGGCAAGGAGGCTTCGGCCTACGTTATGAAATTCCTCCCCTTGGAGTCTATGAGCAACCTGATCAAAGAACCAGCTTCCAGGTTTAAAGCAGTACAAAGTATGGTTGAACAAGTGGGGGAACAATTCAATAAGGACTACGCCGTTCATTTTTATGAGATTTTGATTGTTGGATGTTGGACGGCAATTTTCATATATCTTTCTTACGCCTTGCTCAAAAAACGGGATTTGTAAAGCTAATATCCAAAAGCTTAACTCCCCTTTGCCCCTTATACAGTAAAATAACTTATAGAATACGACAATGGTTACAAATAGTTGCCGAAGCACCACAGTATTGCCCGCTATTTATTAATTTTAGGTCATAAAACGAATATGATTTTTTTTGTCGAAAGCCCAAAAGGAAAAAGATTAGACTAAAATTATAGAAGTTCCTGAATGCATTGCACATGAAATTTAAAGTTGTTTCCGAATTTAAACCTACGGGTGATCAGCCTCAGGCTATTAAACAATTAAAAGAGGGCCTTGAGGCAGATGAGCGTTATCAAACTCTTTTGGGAGTAACAGGGTCAGGAAAAACGTTTACCGTTGCCAATGTCATAGAGCAGGTTCAGCGACCCACTCTGGTATTGGCCCATAATAAGACACTGGCAGCTCAATTATACTCGGAATTTAAGCAGTTTTTTCCTGAGAACGCCGTTGAATATTTTGTGTCCTACTACGACTACTATCAACCCGAAGCATATATACCCTCAAGTGGCACCTATATAGAAAAGGACCTTTCCATTAATGAGGATATTGAAAAACTACGCCTGAGTGCCACTTCATCCCTATTATCAGGCAGAAGGGACATTTTGGTCGTGGCCTCGGTTTCCTGTTTGTACGGTATAGGAAATCCCGTAGAATTTCAGAAAAATGTTATAGGGATAGAAAAGGACCAAGTTATTCCGAGGACCAAATTCCTGCATCAATTGGTTCAGAGTTTGTACTCGAGAACGACTGCCGATTTTAGAAACGGAAATTTTAGGGTAAAGGGCGATGTAGTGGACGTTTTTCCAAGTTATGCCGACCATGCCTTCAGAATTCATTTTTTTGGAGACGAAATTGAGGAAATAGAAGCCTTTGACCCCTACAAGAACAAAATATTGGAAAAATACCAACAGCTCAATATTTACCCGGCGAATATGTTCGTGACCTCCCCAGACGTATTACAGAATGCCATTCACCTAATTCAGAAGGACATGGTGCTACAGGTGGCCTATTTTAAGGAAATAGGAAAACACCTAGAGGCAAAACGCTTGGAAGAACGTACGAATTTTGATTTGGAAATGATACGTGAACTGGGATATTGCTCAGGAATCGAAAATTATTCCAGGTATTTGGACGGTAGGGAACCGGGAACCCGCCCATTCTGTTTATTGGACTATTTCCCAAAAGATTATTTGATGGTTGTTGATGAAAGCCACGTTACCATTCCACAGGTACATGCCATGTATGGCGGTGATAGGTCGAGAAAGGAAAATTTGGTAGAATACGGCTTTCGATTGCCTGCGGCCATGGACAACAGGCCACTAAAATTTGAGGAATTTGAAGCGCTACAAAATCAAGTTATCTATGTAAGCGCTACTCCTGCAGATTACGAATTGGAATTGAGCCAGGGAGTTTATGTAGAACAGGTTATCAGGCCAACGGGACTCCTGGATCCCATAATTGAAGTCCGACCAAGCTTGAATCAAATTGATGATCTCATCGAGGAAATCCATTTGAGGGTAGAAAAGGATGAACGTACCTTGGTCACCACCTTAACCAAACGAATGGCTGAAGAATTGGCCAAGTATTTAACCAGAATAAATGTTCGCTGTCGTTATATTCATAGTGATGTGGATACCTTGGAACGGGTTGAGATTATGCAGGATCTGCGCAAAGGTGTTTTTGACGTACTTATAGGGGTGAATTTATTGCGGGAAGGTCTGGATCTACCAGAGGTCTCCCTGGTGGCCATTTTGGATGCCGACAAGGAGGGCTTTCTAAGAAGTGCAAGATCACTAACCCAGACTGTAGGCCGTGCTGCGAGGAATCTAAATGGAAAAGCCATAATGTATGCCGACAAGATAACCAACAGCATGCAAAAAACAATAGATGAGACCAACTACAGACGCGAAAAACAGAGCACTTATAATCTTGAAAATAATATTACCCCCACCGCGCTGAACAAAAGTTTGGACAGTGTTTTAGCCAAAAATTCCGTTTCCACCTATCATTTTGAGAAAGAAGAAATGAAGGCAGCGGAGCCTGACCTATTATACCTAACCAATGAACAAAGGGAAAAAATGATACGGGACAAACGAAAGGCGATGCAAAAAGCGGCAAAGGATTTGGATTTTATGCAGGCCGCTAAATTAAGGGACGAAATTAAATCGCTTCAGGAACAGGAATAAAACACCATTCCTGCACGATATATTGAGAAATATTCTCATAGGGATGTAGTAAAACAAAAAGCGCTTCGATTACTCGAAGCGCTTTTCCAATCAACCAACCAATCTATAATGTATCCAAAGGGATACAAAACTACATTTAAACTTATGCTATTTCAATTAATCTTTTAGGCTTAGGCAGCGCCTCTTCTTTTTTAGGAAGAACAAACTTTAGGATTCCATCTTCGTAGGTAGCGTTAATTTTGTCCAAGGAAATTGTTTCTGGCAGACTAAACACTCTTTTAAAGGAAGAAAAAGTAAATTCCCTTCTGGTATATCCATCATCCTCTTTGTTTTCCTCGTTTTTCACTTCGGAAGAAATTGTTAGGATGTCATTGTCGATTTCGACATTGAAATCTTCTTTTTTCCTACCAGGTATTGCCAACTCCAATACATATTCACTTTCAGTTTCCTTAACATTGGCTGCCGGTACACTTTGCTTGAAGTTGTCTACTCCACCAAACCAATCTGGTCTTAAAATTTCATTCATTAATGACGGAAACATAACATTATTTCTTTTTACTAGACTCATGACTTTTATATTTTAAGTTATACTTTAAATTCTCATGAGCTAAAAGGCAAATGTTATACCGAACATATTTTTAATGCCATTATGTCGCTTATTGAAATTAATAACAAGCCATAATGTCACTTTGTGTCAATTATTATAGGCTTTAAATATATTTATAAGCACGGCAGGAGGGACTACCTTGTTAGGATACTTGTGCATAACGGTAAGAACTTGCTCTATGGCGGCCTGGGGAAGTCCAAATCCAAGTCCTATATTATGTAGCTGTTCAATTTCGACTAGATGCTGTTCCTGATCCACATTCATAAGCAGTACCAGGCGATGAAATTGAAGGATGCGTTCCGCCTCGGATTTAAGCAATACCTTCTCAACTTTTTTAAGAAAAAGAGAATCGAACGTTTCCTTATCGACCTCCAATTGTTGCGCTACACCCAGCAAAAAATCATACTCCGAATCCTTGATTTCCTTGTCTGCCTTTGCAAAAGAAATCATTTGGGAAAGAATGCCCAACTTCTCCAAATACGTACTCATAAATTACAGTTTAACACTAAGTTACGCTAAATAGCATTGATATCCTGTCTTAGGATGCAGGAAAGTAATCCCAAACTAGCACGACATCCTATTTTTTGTAATATCTTGTCAAAAATTTTACTATATGACCAATAATGATGTACTTAAAAAATTAAGGGTTGCCTTAAAATTACGGGATGATGAAATTGTAGAAATTTTAAAATTAGTCGATTTTAAAATTACCAAAAGTGAGTTGGGTGCTTTTTTTAGAAAAGAAGATCACCCCAACTATGTAGAATGTGGCGACCAAATTTTACGCAATTTTTTAAATGGTCTGGTAATACATTATCGCGGGACAAGAGAGAATCCAAAAGACCCAAAATTAACTTTGCCCAAACCAAAAAAGGAACCCATTTTCAAAGCACATCAAAGACCGGGATTCAAGGAGCAACAAAAAAAGAAAATGGACCACGACATTAGCCCTGTAAAATACAAAAACAAAAAAAAGTCCTGATTTTTCAGAACTTTTCAAGGTTATCACACAACCTTGATTTGCTGGGCATTAACTGTAGTCAACATAAAATACTTCAACAACAAAAAAGGCAGTACCGTAACAGCACTGCCTTTTCTACTTTAAATTTATTGGTATTACGCCAATACTTCCTTCACCTTATCAGCAGCTTCTTGAAACTGAACTGCGGAATGCACGGCCAGACCTGAATTATCGATAATTTCCTTGGCCAATTCAGCATTGGTACCTTGTAATCTTACAATAATAGGCACCTTTATGGCATCTCCCATATTTTTATAGGCATCCACTACCCCTTGCGCCACACGATCGCAACGAACAATACCACCAAAAATATTTATCAGGATACATTTAACAGCAGGATCCTTCAATATAATTCTGAAAGCTTCTTCTACCCTTTTGGCATCAGCGGTTCCACCTACATCCAAGAAGTTGGCTGGCTCACCACCTGCCATTTTAATAAGATCCATTGTTGCCATAGCCAGTCCCGCACCGTTCACCATACAACCAACATTTCCATCCAGATCAACGTAGTTAAGACCTACGGCCCTTGCTTCTACCTCAATTGGATTCTCCTCTAGCAAATCTCGCATTTCAGCATATTGCTTTCTTCTATATAGTGCATTGTCATCAATAGACACCTTGGCATCCACCGCCATAATCTTATCGTCGGAAGTCTTCAGAACCGGGTTTATTTCGAATAAACTTGCATCGCTCTCCACATAAGCCTTGTATAAACTAGTAACAAACTTGGTCATTTCCTTAAAAGCAGTTCCGGACAAGCCCAAGTTAAAGGCTATTTTCCTTGCTTGAAAAGGCAATAAGCCAGTAGCAGGGTTAATTTCCTCGGTAAAGATTAGGTGAGGCGTTTTCTCTGCGACCTCTTCTATATCCATTCCACCTTCGGTAGAATACATAATCATATTTCTCCCAGCTGCCCTGTTCAATAAAACGGACATATAAAATTCACTGGTTTCACTGTCCCCTGGATAATAAACATCCTCGGCAACCAAAACTTTATGTACTTTTTTACCTTCAGCGGAAGTTTGTGGAGTAACTAAATTCATACCAATAATAGATCCTGCTATATCCTCCACCTCACGCAAGTTCTTCGCCAATTTGACTCCTCCACCTTTTCCTCGTCCACCTGCGTGAACCTGGGCTTTAATTACATGCCAACCGGTTCCGGTTTCCTGGGTCAATTGTTTGGCAGCATCTACCGCTTCCTTGGCATTATAAGCCACTAAACCGCGTTGAATGCGTACTCCAAAGCTCGCTAAAATCTCTTTTCCTTGATATTCGTGAAGGTTCATAAATTGAAGGTTCTAATTGTTCAGTTGCAAAAATAGGAAACACAGCGGATTTACCCTAATTAAATAAAACAGAAAAATATTTAGCACTAAGTATAATGAATTAGCACTAAGTATAATGAAATTGTACCGCCAATAGAAAAAAACCAATCCAATGCTACATCAAAGTTTTTTCTAAAAACAATCTGCAGCCGTCAAAGATACAATGAGCTTCCAAAGGAAGAATATTCCACTTTTCAGAAAGCCTGTCCAGTACTTTCATTTTAAATTTTGAAATCCTTAAAATCTATAGGATCGAAATTTTTGAAATGTCCGTTCATCCCTATCATTTCCTTAGATTGATTTACCTGCTTTAAAACCTGAATCGTATTTGTTAAATGAGCTTTGATAAACATTAAGCGCTCGCTCTTATAGGTCATTTTCAAGAGTTTGTATTCTTGCGCCCGGGAAAGCCCTATCTTATGTATCAGTTGATAAATGTCAAAATTCTCCAATGTAAGACCCAAATTTGATACATCCATTAGACCATATAGTTCAATGACAAGGCTAAGCACATTTTCGTTTAAGGTGATAACGCTGTCATCATAATAAGGTAAAAATTCCACCATGCCCGCAGCGTACAATTTACCGTCCATAACTTTTTGGAAAGTATTTATTTTAAAGGTGCGCCTGCCAACACAAACAATATCCATTTCCCCACTGTCATAGGTTTTTATGATTTCCTTTAATTCCAGTTCAGCACCATATGCAATTTCCCCATCAATATAGGCAGGAACCCCAAAATTCATGGCCGCTTCCCTGACATCCCTTATCAATTGCTTGTAACGTTCTTCAAAAATATGAAGGGCCACAATTTCACCAGGAAAAAAAACGGACGGTAAAGGAAACATAGGTAGCAACATAATTTTTTTGTTTAAAATTACAACGGATTCATCAAAAATCAAACCTTGACAATCCAACATCTGTTACATTAATAACAATATGTTACATTTTTCAACTATTGCTACATATTTTTGCTCAAAAACAATAAGTAGTCTAAATTTGCACAAAATATTGAACAATGCGAAACACTGACTTATTAAAGATAGCACAAACTTATGGTGACCCAGTCTATGTATACGATTCTGAGAAAATAATTTCCCAGTTTCATAGATTGACCAATGCATTTAAAGAAGTAAAAAAATTACAATTAAATTATGCCACAAAGGCACTTTCAAATATTGCCATTTTAAAATTGATGAACAGTTTGGGAAGTGGACTCGATACCGTTTCCATACAAGAAGTTCAATTGGGACTCATGGCAGGTTTTGAGCCTAATTCTATTATATTCACTCCAAATGGCGTATCCTTGGAGGAAATTGAAGAAGCAGCTAAATTGGGCGTTCGTATCAACATTGACAACTTGTCCATTTTGGAACAGTTTGGCAGCAAGCATCCTGATATTCCTGTTTGCATTAGAATAAATCCGCACGTAATGGCCGGAGGAAATTCTAAAATCTCCGTAGGCCATATTGATTCCAAATTTGGTATCAGCATACACCAAATACCTCATTTGTTGCGTATAGTTAATCTTACGAACATGAAGGTAAATGGGATACACATGCATACTGGAAGTGACATTTTGGATATAGACGTATTCCTTTACGCTTCAGAAATTCTTTTTGAAACGGCCAAGAATTTCCAAGATCTTGAGTTTATAGACTTTGGAAGTGGATTTAAAGTACCTTATAAAGAAGGGGATATCGAAACCAACGTTGAAGAATTGGGGAAGAAATTAAGCAAACGTTTTAATGCTTTTTGCAAAGATTATGGCAGGGAACTGACCTTGGCCTTTGAGCCCGGTAAGTTTTTGGTTAGTCAGGCCGGTTTCTTCTTGGCCAAAGTAAATGTAGTAAAACAAACTACTTCAACCGTTTTTGCCAGTGTAGACTCCGGATTCAACCATCTTATTCGCCCAATGTTTTATGGCGCCATCCACAGCATTGAAAATATCTCCAATCCTGAAGGACGTGAACGCTATTATTCCGTAGTGGGTTATATTTGTGAGACCGATACTTTTGCCAGCAATAAGCGTATCAATGAGATTTCCGAAGGGGACATCCTATGTTTTAAGAATGCAGGTGCCTACTGTTTCACTATGGCCAGTAACTACAACTCTAGATTTAGACCTCCTGAAGTTTTATGGCATAAGGGGAAAGCAATTTTGATAAGGGAAAGGGAAACTTTTGACGACCTTATCAAGAACCAGATCGATGTCCAAGACTTATTCTCGACTGTTAAAGAAAAGGCAATAGCAAAATAAAATTGCTTAATTTTCGTTAATTTTGATGTTGTTGTCGGACTAATCCAGTAAAATATGGTCGTGAATTTAGTTTCCAAATCATTTTTGAAAATAGCTATTCTTTTTTGTGTGGCCATTTTACCCTTTGGTAGTATGGCACAGGAAGTAAGATGGCTTAGTTGGGATGAAGCGGCCAAATTGGCTGAAACGGAGAAAAATCCGAAGAAAATTTTTATTGACGTCTACACCGATTGGTGTGGCTGGTGTAAAAAAATGGATAAGGATACCTTTCAGAATGCTGAAGTTGCCGAATATATGTCCAAAAACTATTATATGGTGAAGTTGGATGGAGAAGGCAAGGAACCTATTGTTTTCAAAGGCAAAACCTTTAAATTTGTTCCCTCGGGCAGAAATGGTTATCACGAATTTGCAGCAGCTTTGATGCAGGGTAAAATGAGTTATCCTACTACAATATTCTTGGATGAAAAGATGAATATGCTTTCCCCAGTTCCTGGGTATCAAAAGCCAGAACCTTTCCTGAAAATAGCCAAATATTTTGGTGACAATATTCACAAGGAAAAAGACTGGAATACCTACGATAGCGAAAGCAAATAGTTTAATACACATTCTATTAAAGATAGATAAAAAAAAGAGCCGGAAATTCGGCTCTTTTTTTTATCTATATGTAACTACCACAAGTCCAAATTACCTGCTATAGTTAGGTGATTCCTTGGTAATGGTTACGTCATGTGGATGACTTTCGTTAATTCCACTTGCCGTAATCTTAACAAATCGTCCAGTCTCTTTTAACGTTTCGATATCTTTGGCCCCGCAATATCCCATCCCTGCACGAAGACCTCCAATAAACTGATGTATACTTTCATAAAGATCTCCTTTATAAGGTACACGACCTACAATTCCTTCCGGTACCAATTTTTTGATATCATCTTCTACATCTTGGAAATACCTATCCTTACTACCTTGTTTCATGGCCTCTACAGAACCCATGCCTCTATAGGATTTAAATTTACGTCCTTCGTAGATAATAGTCTCGCCAGGTGATTCTTTTGTTCCTGCCAATAAGGAGCCCAACATTACCGTATCGGCCCCAGCTGCAATGGCCTTGGGAATATCTCCTGTATAGCGGATGCCACCATCGGCGATAACCGGAACCCCACTGCCCTTAATGGCTGCAGCTACTTCCAAAACCGCTGAAAATTGAGGAAAACCAACCCCTGCGACCACACGGGTGGTACAGATTGAACCAGGACCTATTCCGACTTTCACGGCATCCGCTCCCGCCTCTACCAAATACTTGGCAGCTTCTGCAGTAGCTATATTACCTACTATAACTTCCAAATCTGGAAATCTCTTTTTTACTTCCTTCAAAACAGTCACTACACCTTTGGTATGCCCATGTGCAGTATCGATCACAACAGCATCTACCCCCGCGTTGACCAAAGCCTCTGCCCTATCCACAGCATCACTGGTGACCCCTAAGGCTGCAGCAACCCGCAATCTTCCATACTGATCTTTATTCGCTATAGGCTTTTGGGTAAGTTTTGTAATATCCCTAAAGGTAATCAACCCAACAAGCTTGTAATCCTTGTCTACAACCGGTAATTTTTCAATTTTCTTTTCCTGCAAAATATCCTCAGCCTGCTCTAAAGAAGTCCCCTCCGCTACAGTAACAAGATTTTTAAAAGTCATGACCTCTGAAATAGGACGATCATTATTTTTTTCAAAACGAAGATCCCTATTGGTTACGATTCCTATCAATTTACCCTTATCATCTACAATCGGTATCCCACCGATGCTGAATTCCTTCATGTTAGCTTTTGCATCCCTTACCGTCGAATTTAAGGGCAAGGTAACAGGATCTATGATCATACCACTTTCCGCTCGTTTTACCTTACGAACTTTCAGCGCTTGCTGCTCTATGGTCATGTTCTTATGTAATACACCAATACCACCTTCCTGCGCAATGGCAATTGCCATGCGGGATTCCGTAACGGTATCCATAGCCGCCGAAACGATGGGAACATTGATCGTAATGTTTCTCGTAAATTTTGTTTGAATATTGACTTCCCTAGGAAGTACTTCTGAAAAAGCTGGAACCAAAAGTACGTCATCGTACGTAAGACCTTCTCCAACAATTTTATTTAGGTGAGCTTGCATAGCAATTAAAGATTAATTGCGTGCAAATATACTACATTTAAAGGAACTGATGAACAGTTAATGTGTTAATTGACTGTTACCGTTTTTTTAGACAATTGATATAGCACCAACACAGCGGCAACACTAAAGGTCAAGGTCATTAAAATTCCGGAAAAGATAACCACATATTTCATCCACAATAGCCCCGACCACATAAAATAAATACCGCCAAAGGTTAAAATCACGGATAAAAAAGGTTCAATAGTTAGAAACATTTTAAGCTTGTGAGGAAGTTTGGCTAGCCATACTAAACCACCCAGTAGAAAAAAAATGAGAGACATAGAGAGAATGTGGGTATGTATAATGGTAAGCATTTCCCGTTCTCCTTTTTTGAATTTCATTACCTCGGCCTCTTCATCCTCCTCATTTCCCAAATAATTTTCCACAATTCCGTTTGGTGAGGAAGTACTGGTTTCAGAAACAAATAAAAGGCCTGTATAAAAACCAATACTCAATACAAGAACAAAGGTGGCAACAAACCATTTTATTCCCTTGGGCAATGTCAGTAATAGACCATCATAACCCATTAAAGCATCTTTTTTTCTTGAAGAATTCCAACCGTTTGCAATAGGTTATCCATGGAGGTAGTCATGGATCGCACAGAGATCGTAGCGCCAGAAATACCGTCTATATTGGTTTCATGGCTAACCCTATCTTTTCCTGTTTTTCCGGTAAACTGTTCCAACCACCTTTTACTTCCAATTTCTCCACCGTACTCCTCACGATATATCAATACCTTTGAGTGGATGATTTTCAAATTGGGATTAAAGATGACCAAATAATCAAATTGTGCCGTCTTACTGGGTGCCTGATCTACAAAAGCGTAACCCAACAGGGTGTTACCCTGTTTTATATGGAAGAAATTATCAGCAGTAATCTTGGTAGGAAGTTGTTCGTTTACTGTGTTTGAAACAGTAACTGGCACGAAGGAATAATTCGTGGTATCAAATAATTTTTCCACTTCCTTGTCCATTTTCTTTTGAACATTTTTCGGGATTCCAAACCCAAAAAAGACTAAGGAAAATATAGCCAAAACAACCGTTATACGTTTTCTAAAATTCATGCCCCAAATATACTAATTTAGAATCATTTTTAATAATAATTGACATATTTAGGGCAATGAATTAAATATTTTCATTTTCTGGATTAGAACCAAACCCCTATCCCAAAATTCAATACATTTTTTAGATCACTATTGTCCACTTTGTCAGATCTAAATTGATAATCCCCTTTTAATACTACGCCTGGAGCTAGATGATAGGTCAGACCTGTTGTTACATCCGTTTTGTTGTAGGCATTGTTCCTTACAAGAGCACCCGCCGTATCCGCATGGGTATCATATCTTTCGTATCTCGCAAAGGCAAATAATTTTTGTTCATTACCGGCCGGCAGTAAATTATAGGCACCTTCCACGTACCATCCTTGTAGCGCGCTACCTAAATTGCTACCAGTTAAAGTGTTGTAATCCTCGGTATCGGAAAGGGAGGCATAAATAAATTGCCCTCTTGCCGTAAAATTCCCATAAGCGTATCTCGCATCCAAGCCGACCATTGAAATTCCAATGTTTGCTCCCGTAAGCTCTTCTACATCATCTGTAGCCTGTGTTTTCCCAAAATATCCAGAAAGTCCCAAACGCAGACCAGGGATTCCGTAATAATCCAATTTGGCAGAAAGGGTTGGACTATCAATGGTAGATTGGATTCCTTTTTGTCTTCCTCCCCTTAATCCGCTGGAACCTTGCAATACTCCTTTGACCCCTCCTTCGCCATCAGCTAGTGTAGATTTGAATCCGTTGAATATATACGCTTGGTAGCCTAAGGATAGGTCATTTACCCTCCCGAAGACACCAACTCCAAGTTCCCTCCATGTGGTAGGTACTATAACATTGTCCATAGCTGGACGTTCTGTTCCGTTAAAAGTTGTGGGTTCATGGAATTCGTTAATAATACCCATGGGCACCAACATTAAACCACCCCTCAGATTAACGCTATTTCCAAGATTATAATTTACAAAGGCCTGTTCAATATATACTTCCTCCACATGTTCCCATTCAATTTCAGTAATGAATTGTGCCCTATCATTGAATCTATATCCCAAAAGCATAACCAACCTTTGAACATCCAATTCTCCATTGTCACCTTCAGGCTGATTGTAAAGCATTTCCCCATAAGCACCTATGGTTACAGCCGATCCATAATTCCCGGAAAGCAAACGCTGGGCCGCATTCAATTGTTTTTGTGGATCCAAAGTAATGGAATCATTGGCGGTCTGTGCGAATACTCCAGCTGTTAAGAGTAAAACGAATAGTAACGAAATTCTTTTCATTGGTTAATTGTTCTTATTTAGATTTGATAAATATAATTTTCGGGTGCAAATATAATAGCGGTATCCAAATTGACAAACTTTATTTAAACTAAATCTAAATAAATATAGAAATTTAACAATTATGCCATGCAGACATAGCTAAACACTCGCCAATGTTTTAGTGATAGGAAGAAAATAAATCGGTAGCCTTGTTGAATGCCGCCTCAAAAGCCATCCAATTAACATTGGTGTCGGCCTTAACTGCGGTAAAATAAGATAGCATCTTTTCGGTGGGCATATTGCCAGTGAGTTCATCCTTTGCCATAGGACATCCACCAAAACCTTGCACTGCCCCATCAAACCTACGACAGCCGGCCTTGTAAGCAGCATCAACCTTTTCGTGCCATTTGGACGGAGTAGTATGTAGATGCGCTCCAAATTCGATTTCAGGAAATTTCGGAATCAGGTTGGAAAATAAATAGTCGATTACTTCAGGCGTGGAAGAACCCACCGTATCGGAAAGCGATAATATTTTTACTCCCATTCCCGCCAACTTTGCGGTCCATTCACCCACTATTTCAACGTTCCATGGATCTCCATAAGGGTTACCGAAGCCCATAGAAATATAGGTAACCACTTCCTTGCCCGAGTCTCCGGCAATCCTTAAAATCTCTTCCAATGTAGCTACAGATTCAGCAATTGTTTTGTGGGTATTCCTCATTTGAAAATTCTCCGATATCGAAAAAGGATATCCCAAATAATCAATGGAATTATGTTCGGAGGCATCCATTGCCCCTCTCACGTTGGCGACAATAGCCAATAACTTACTTGTAGTCTTGGACAGGTCCAATTGGGAAAGAACCTCGGCGGTATCCACCATTTGTGGAATTGCCTTAGGAGAAACAAAACTCCCAAAATCTATAGTATCGAAACCACAATTCAAAAGGGATTGAATGTATTTTACCTTTTTTTCTGTTGGAATGAAAGTTTTGATGCCTTGCATGGCATCTCTTGGACATTCTATTATTTTAATGGTATTGGACATTGCCCTGCTTAAGCTTTATCAAAATTAATATTATTTATCAGATATCAATAGATAAACAGCAATAGCTACAAAAACAAGAATCTGAAGCCACTTTAGGACTTTACCCAATTGGCTGTGCTCCCTTATATATTTCGAAATGGTACCTGAAAGGATGGCTATAGCACTAAAAATGGTAAAAGAGACCAATATAAATATCCCGGCAAGCACATAGAATTGAACAACAATGCTTATATAATTACTGAACAAAAAACCTGGAAAGAAGGCCAAGAAAAAAATAGTAACCTTAGGATTAAGAACGTTCATTATAAATCCTTGTTTATATAGGGCTCCCAATGATTTCTTACTTACACCGCCATTGGATAATTCCAGATGATCACTACTCTTAAAAACCTTATAGGCCAAATAGACAAGATAAATGGCACCAAACAACTTTATGACAAAAAATAAATTTGGGTTCTGTTTAATTATGGCGGAAACTCCAAAAGCCAGCAAGGTTGCATGAACCAAACAACCGGTCATTAATCCCGCAACGGTTGCTATGCCATATTTCTTTCCATTGGTAATACTTTGGATCAGCACAAAAATATTGTCCGGTCCTGGAGAAATGGCCAATGCGGCCGTGGCCAATACGAATGTCAATAATATATCGTAATTCAAATCCTGGTAATTTGCATAATGAACAAAGGTCGGAAATTAGCGATTATTTGTCGCTTTTTTATATATAAATGGTATTAAAGCAAAGGACAGGCCCTGGTCCTGTTTAAGGCTCCGACCCCAGAGGAGTGATTCGTTGGACTACAGCATTGCAATGAACTACGGCTTTTAAATATGGTTTGACGAATAAAGCTTGATAAATATCATGCCAATGAACGACCCTTATCCAACTTTTTTATATCTTCCACAAAAATTTAAATATGAAACCAGTTTTTTACACGGTAGCCCTATTGGCTGCCATACTATTGATGAGTTACAACATCCCTAACAAAAATAATTTGAACAAGGATTTAACAATGGAAAATTCTATAAAACAGGACAGCTTATTGCGCCATGTAGTACTTTTTAAGTTTAAAGCCAATACCTCCAAAGAGGACATCGCAAAAGTAGAGGCCGCTTTTAGCGCATTACCTTCCAAAATACCGCAGATAGTGGGCTACGAATGGGGAACTAACAATAGTCCTGAAGGATTGGACAAAGGGTTTACACATTGTTTTTTCCTTACCTTCCACAGTGAAGAGGACCGTGCCATATATCTTCCACATCCTGACCATAAGGCTTTTGGAGCGGTGTTGACTCCCCATTTGGAAGATGTTACGGTTGTGGATTATTGGACTAAATAATAAAAAACCATTTAGGGGAAAAAATATCAACCTTGCCTAAAAAAAAAAGCAGGCTTTACCCAATGTTGGGAAAGCCTGCTTTTTTTACTCCTTAAAATATAAAGTATGCTATCTATAGCTTTCAGCCGTTAATCCTATTAACAATAGCCTTATTGATTCTCTTTATAAGTGACGGACCTTCATAAATAAACCCAGTGTACAATTGGACCAAATCAGCCCCCGCGTCCAATTTTTCAAGCGCATCTTCAGCAGAATGAATTCCACCGACCCCAATAATAGGAAATGCCTTATTGCTTTTTTGGGACAAGAACCGGATTACTTCCGTACTCCTTTTGGTAAGTGGTTTACCGCTTAAACCACCAGCTTCTTCTTTTAACAAAATATCGGATTTCAAATTATCGCGGGCAATAGTTGTATTGGTAGCAATTACCCCATCTATGTCCGTATCCTTGACAATACCTATAATATCCAGTAACTGGTCATCCGTTAAATCGGGTGCTATTTTCAAAAGAATAGGTTTTTCTTTCCTATCTTTTACTTTTGCCAATTTGGTATTTTCCTTTTTCAATTCCTTCAGCAATGCCGTCAAAGGTTTCCTATCCTGAAGTTCCCTGAGGCCAGGGGTATTTGGTGAGCTAACGTTCACTACAAAATAATCCACATGATCGAAAAGGGCGTCAAAACATATTAAATAATCTTTTGCTGCCAGTTCGTTGGGCGTCACCTTGTTCTTCCCTATATTACCCCCGATCAATACCCTATGACTTTTTTTTAGATTTTCAACAGCATCGAACACCCCCTTGTTATTAAACCCCATTCTATTGACGATGGCCTGATCTTTTTTTAAGCGAAACAAGCGTTTTTTGGGATTTCCGTCCTGAGGTTTGGGAGTCAAGGTTCCTATTTCAATAAATCCAAATCCAAAATCGGATAGTTCATTGTACAACTTGGCATCCTTGTCGAATCCTGCTGCCAAGCCCACCGGATTTTTAAATTTCAACCCGAACAATTCACGTTCCAGAAGAGGGTCGTTGACCGAATATATGGTCCTAAATATCCCAGCAAATCCTATACTGGATAATAAACGAATAGCTCTAAAAGTAAAATGGTGAACTCCTTCTGGATCAAATTGAAAAAGGATGGGGCGGATAAGCTGCTTATACATTTAAATTATTTTCCGCAAAAATACAAACTACCCGTGCTAAACAATCCTAAGCGTACGCTTTTTATTAACATTTACCACAACTCATTCGGGTGCCACCACTAGGGGTTGCCTGGATACTTCCTGACAAAGTGTAACATACCGTTGGTATTGCTTTTCATTAAAAAGTGCTAAAAGTTTAAGGTCGTATTTTTTAAAAACCTGTTTCATCCGCTCCTCCAGAACCTTATACTTCGCCCCCAATGCCGTTAAATCCTCAGGGGTACTTTGCGGGTGATTTTCAAATAGATTTTTGCGCTCTTCATCCAATAAGCGGGTTTCAATCTCCAGCGCTGCCTTAAACTCCTCCAAGTTGGTTATCTGTTCTTCTTTGAGCTGAAATATCTGTATAATAGTATCCGATTCCGTCGCACCAATGCCCAAACTACATTCTTGTTGAGCCTGTATGGATATCACATATCCGACAATAAGTATCAAGGTGGAAAAAACTTTTTTACACATAGGTTTTTGTGCTGGTTTAAAATACAAATATAAAGTATTAATAACCACCTGCGCTTCACCGAAAGTTATCTTTCCACATAAATCAAATTATAGTACAATAAAATTTATGCTGAACCTAGGGTTCACGGGCTGCACAACATGACTCCCCAATACAGTTACAACAACAGGTCCAAATAAAAAATAATAAACTGTATTTTTGATTAAAATTTAGTTTTATGCAACACATTATAGACCGGTTTATAAGCTATATTACCGTAGACACCCAAAGCGACCCTAACTCCGACACTACTCCCAGCACTAAAAAGCAATGGACTCTTGCCCATAAATTAGTGGAGGAACTCAAGCAAATAGGTATGCAGGATGTAGTTATAGATGACAAAGCTTACATTATGGCGACTTTACCCGGTAATTTGCAAAAAGAAGTGCCTACAATTGGATTTATTTCGCATTTTGATACTTCTCCAGATTTCACGGCCAATGGTGTAAAGCCTCAAATAATAAAAAATTATGATGGCGGGGATATTGTTCTGAACAAAGAGGAAAATATTATCCTCTCTCCAAGTTATTTTGATGACCTGCTGCAGTACAAAGGTAATACCCTTATCACTACAGATGGCACCACTTTGTTAGGTGCCGATGATAAGGCTGGAATAACGGAGATCATTACAGCCATGGAGTATTTAATACAACATCCGGAAATTAAACACGGTAAGATTAGGGTGGGTTTTACCCCTGATGAAGAAATTGGCCGCGGAGCTCACCATTTTGATGTTGCAGCGTTTGGTGCCCATTGGGCCTATACTATGGACGGCAGCCAAATTGGCGAATTGGAATATGAAAACTTTAATGCGGCAGGTGCCAAAATAACCATTAAAGGAAAAAGTGTACATCCTGGATATGCCAAAGGAAAAATGGTAAATGCAATTTTGATCGCGAACGATTTTATTTCCCAATTACCTGGACATGAAGTGCCTCAAAAAACTACTGACCGCGAAGGTTTCTTTCACGTCCACCACATTAAAGGAGAAATTGAGTTGGCTGAAATTGAATTGATCATTCGGGATCACGACCTAAAAAAATTCGAACAACGCAAGGAACTTTTAAAATATATCACGGAAAATTTGAAAGCGGAATATGGCGATTTTGTATCCCTTGATATTAAAGATCAATATTTTAATATGCGGGAAAAAATTGAACCGGTAATGCATATAGTTGAAATTGCCAAAGAGGCTATGGAAAGCTTGGGGATAACCCCAATTATAAAACCCATACGTGGCGGTACCGATGGCTCACAATTGAGTTATATGGGGTTACCATGCCCCAATATTTTTGCAGGCGGACATAATTTTCATGGAAAATACGAGTATGTCCCTGTAGAAAGCATGCAGAAAGCGGTTGATGTTATCGTGAAAATTTGCGAACTTACAGCTGAAAGAAAGTATTAGTAGTTGTATGGCCCATCCGGGCGTAACAATATACATTTCATTTGGCAGGAAAAATGAAGACTCAAGAAAAGATAGAAGCCTATTTCGCAAAAGAACAGCCCTTTAGGGAAGGTATTGGCCTTTTACGGGAATTGGCACTTAAAACTGAACTTATTGAAACGTACAAATGGGGGATCCCTGTATACACCATAGACAATAAGAATGTTCTAGGTATTTTGGCCTTTAAACATCATTTCGGCATCTGGTTCTACAATGGGGTATTTTTAAAAGACCCCGACAAAGTTCTGGAAAATGCGCAAGAGGGTAAGACAAAGGCCATGAGGCATTGGAAATTTATGTCCGTGGAGGATATTGATGAGGCTACGGTTTTAGCCTATTTTAATGAGGCTATCAGCAACCAAAAAAAGGGACTTGTCCTTGCTCCTGAAAAAAACAAACCAATTTCAATGCCTCCCTTGTTAAAAATAGCACTTAACAAGAATCAGGCATTAAAAGCAAATTATGGAAGTCTAACCCCATATAAACAAAGGGAATATTGCGAGTATATTTCTCAAGCCAAACAGGAAAAGACCAAGCAGGCCCGACTGGAAAAATGTATTCCCCTCTTTGAAAAAGGTTTGGGGCTGCACGATAAATATAGGAAAGGGTAGGTTTTAGTCAGTAGTGAGTAGTCAGTCGTCAGTAGTCAGTAGTCAGTAGTCAGTCGTCAGTAGTCAGTAGTCAGTAGTCAGTAGTCAGTAGTCAGTAGTCAGTAGTCAGTAGTCAGTAGT